>NZ_BCUD01000011.1 GCF_001591105.1 Vibrio nereis NBRC 15637
GCATACTCAACTTTAATATCAATATTAACTTGATCGACACCACCATTACCGTCATCGACTGTAATGGTAAAATTGTCTGAACCGTGGAAGTCTTCATCTGGGGTATAGGTCCAGTTACCTTCGGCATCAATCGATACGCTGCCATTTGTTGGAGTATCATTTACTGTGTACGTAAGATCATCACCATCTACATCTGTTGCGTTAACCTTACCGCTTACTGGTGTATCTTCTTGAGTAGATACACTCAAATCATCGCCTAATGGTGCGCCATTTTCGTCGACTAATACTGGATTGTCGTTGATTGGAGTAACACCAACGTTAACGATAATTTCATCCATCCCACCGTTACCATCAGACACAATTACCGTAAAACTGTCATTACCGTTAAAATCAGGGTTTGGCGTATAGGTCCAACTGCCGCTTTCATCGACGGTGAGAGAACCATTGCTCGGTGCATCGCCTTCTGAAAATGAAAGTTCATCACCGTCGCTATCAGTTGCGCTTAGCTGGCCGCTTAGTGGTTGGTCTTCTGGAGTAATAAGGGTTAGGTCTAAGCCATCAGGGTTAGAGTTTGCATCAACAGAAACAACATTCTGCTGTAACTGCTGGTATTGAGTAAGAATAGAAAGGCTCTGGGTTTCTGAAAGGCTTAAAGTATCAAAACCTTCCGTTGAGAATTCGGTAGATGCTAAAGTTTCAACGCCATTTCTTACAATAGTGCTGGCTTGAGTTACGCTAGAGCTGACTTGCTGGCCAGCTGCCGTTGCAAAGTCTTCACCTAGTTGAGTAGGGTCTTGCCCTTGTTCAAGGGCTGCAAAGATTTCCTCAATATCATCCGAAATATTCTGAGTCGACCCATCTTCGCCAAAGAGCTCGACATTAACCGAAGGATCATGATCTATTGCTGACTCTTGACCAAGCACTACTTCCCCTGCTTTAGGCTGTTCACCTTCCAGTAAAGTTCGTACTAACCCATTAGCGTCAACTACTACTTTTTGACCACTTACTAAATTAACTAAAGCTACATATGTACTCATAACTGCGCCTATAACCCTTTACGACCCAGCCGCTTAAAACTCAGCGACAATAATTTGGCATTTCTTATATTCTCCAACCTTATAAATTAACATTTTCGTTCTATTTTCTGAACTACTTTTTCTTTAAAACGCGTATTTAATTTAAATTACACTCGTCACTCTTAAGCTTGAGAAAGCGACACGTTTGCGCACGTATACAACAGAAATACAACAAAAAATTCTCAATAGTGGGATTTACAGTTCAACATCCTTTATCCAAATATTGTGTAAGATTTGAAAACACATTTTATTCAGCATTTCAATTAGTGTTCTTATTCAACTAATGTTATTTTATTGACGATTATCGCTACTTTTTACTCAGAAATGAGACGTTCCATTCGGTAGTATTCGCTTAGAGTAAAAGTTTATAGGAGAGTTGGAGTGAAGTTGATTAAGTTGAAAGTTTTAAGTTGCGCAATAGCACTTAGCTTTCCTGTCGGTGCTCAAACATTAGAGCAATCGGTCGCATACACCATTACCCACAGCCCTGAAATTAAGGCTGCTTATAATGAATTTAAAACTAAAGTTTATGAATCAGATGCATCAACAGGGGCCTATTTACCTAAAATAGACCTAGACGCAGGTATTGGTTATGAGAACGTTGACTTAGCATCAGGGACAAACAACGAACTCACACGTAAAGAAGCAACGCTATCTCTAACACAATTGATTTGGGATGGTTCCAGCACTTTAAATGACATGGATCGCACCGCTGCTGATGCAGAGTCAGTACGCTTCCAATTGCTCTCTGATGCGCAAGACATTGCTCTCAAAGTGGCTAAAACCTACCTAGATGTTATTAAAGCTGAAGAAGTCCTTTCCCTATCAGAGAACAATCTCGCAGTTCATGAAGACATTGCTCGAGATATTAAAAGACGCGTTGATTCGGGCATTGGCTCTACAGCGGATATGTCTCAAGTAAATGGACGACTTGCCAAAGCAAATGGTAATCTCATTGCCGCACAAAATAATTTGTGGGATGCCCAAACACAGTTTAAACGCCTTGTTGGCCAAGCACCAAAAGACCTTATTTTTCCTCGCGCCGATCAGACCGCTCTTCCGGAGTCAATCGACAGCGCAGTCAGCTTAGCCTTTGAAAATCACCCAGTGATTAAAATATCTCAAGTAGATGTTGACTCCGCACGCTTCCAATACCAGCAGTCGAAGGGGGCAAACCTCCCTGCTTTTTCATTTGAAGCAAATCAAACATGGCGCGAAGATGCTAGCGGTATCGAGGGCAGCAGTGATGAGTTTTCTGCAATGTTAAGAATGAGATACAACCTCTATAACGGAAATGCTGACGCTAATCGCTCTCAAAGTACGGCTTACCAGTTAAATAAAGCCAAAGACTTACGTGATAGAACCTTCCGTAGCGTAGAAGAAGGCCTGAACTTGTCTTGGAGTGCACTGGACATGACCACTCAGCAGAAAGCATTTTTAGCTGACCATGTTGATTCAGCTTCTGAAACTGTTGTCGCTTACCGAAAACAATATCGAATTGGCAAACGTACACTGCTTGACCTGCTTAATACGGAAAATGAACTGTTTGAAGCTCGTAAAGGTTACTTGGATGCAAAATATGAAGAGCAATATGCTAAGTATCGAGTTATGAATGCAACGGGTAATTTACTCGATGCGTTAAGAGTTGACACACCTGAAGAATGGAACGAGGTAGTAGAGTATTAATATGAATAAGTTAGCTTTTTCTCTAATCATTAGTACTTTGGTTTCTAGCGGTTATGTGTCGGCAGATGATAAGTACGATTATATTGTTACCCCCGAGCCAAATCAGGTAGATGATTTGCGTGATGAAGATAATGATGGGGTGATAAACGCTCGAGATTTATGCCCGGGGACACCAATCAAAGCTGAAGTAGATAACGACGGGTGCGGAAAATACGTCAAGTCTTCCGACAAGATGAATCTGCATATTTTATTTGCCAATGATTCTAGCGCTATACAACCTTTATTTGTACGACAAATCCGCGAAATGAATGAGTTTTTGGAAGCTTACCCTTCAACCTCTATAGAACTTCAAGGTTACGCAAGTAAGGTAGGTAGAGCCGATTACAATATGGCATTATCAAAAACACGAGCTGAAACAGTCAAACGTATGTTAATCAGCAACGGTTTAGCACCGAATCGTGTCAATATCGTAGGCTTTGGTGACACTAAAACAGACAATGATGCAAACGACGAACTCTCTCATGCTCTTGATAGAAAAGTGGTTGCCACCGTCGTTGGCTATAAGGGTCATGTGAAAGAAGAGTGGACCATCTTTACTAAGCTTGATAAATAACGATTTAAGGGAACGGAAGTTCCCTTTTTATTTTTGCTTTTAAGCTATCAGTGCTACCCTAGAAACGATATTCATCAAGAGATAAACCTAATGAGTAAATTAACTTCAGACATTCAGGCTAACCTAGAACTGTTCGTTGCAGAAACTAAACAAAGCAATTTAGTTTGGGGCTTGCGTAATGAAGAAGGCTGGCTATCCTGTGATTCTACAGAGTTTGAAAATAGTGAAGTCATGCCTTTCTGGTCTGCAAAAGAAGACGCTGAAGCGCATAATGTCGAAGAATGGGCTGATTTTAAAGTATTAGAGATCCCGTTAGATATTTTCGTCGAAGACTGGCTTCTAACTCTTTCTGAAGACGGCGTTCTGGTTGGCACTAACTGGAATGCACAGCTTGAAGGGCGTGAAGTCGAGCCGTCCGATCTTGCTAAGATGTACTTAGACTAACTGTCTGTAAAGCGCTCTTTCTAGGGAGCGCTTTTGTCTTACCATACACAATTCTATTCAGTTCGCAAAACAGCCATAGTAAATGACTGCCCTATTGAGTAATTACACCAAATAGTTCTATATTGTAGACAAATAAAATATCTATAAAATTATGAAACGTCTACATTTACTATTTTCAATTGCTGCCTTACTTACCGCCTCTTTGACGGTCTCTGCACAAGATACGCTAAGTCATTGGGAAGATACTTACTATGAAGTGTTAGCTCAAAATGAACAACGCGCTCTTTCCATGCTGCAGGACAGATATAATGCTCTTTCACCAGGTGTGGAGAAACTTTATATCAGCTCAAAAATACACGCCTTCATGCTCTTAAGGGGCCAACCTTATTACGGGAATAAGTTAACCCATAACCCTGTATACTCAGAATTAGAGCAAAATTTTATCGGGGCTTTAAACCAAGAAGATAAATTAGACTTTGAATCAGCAAAAGCCGTTTACCGTTCATTACTCAAGCATTATGTTGCTGAAAATAATGCCGAAGGTGAGGCGTTGATTGAATATCACCTGTGTCGCGTACTCAACCGTCAAGGTAAATTTAGCAAAGCTTCTCTATATTGTTCTTCGCTGCATGAACACGTGCAAAACAACACGTTTTCTATCCTTCCCCACTACCGAGCACTTCATGTCATCGGCAACAATTATGACTTTACTGGTGATTACCGTAAGGCGCTGGAAGTGTATAAAGAATACCTGTCTACCATTCCCGAACACGTCGACCCATCCGGCGTATACAATGACGCAAGTTTACTACTTAGCGGTTTAGGTAACTTTAAACTAGCGAAAGAGTACCTAAACATTGCTATTAAGCTTAGAACGCAATCAAACTCTCAATTGGAGCTTGCTCAGTCACATTACAATATGGGCGAGTTATTACTCACAGAAGGTGATTTTTATGGCGCCATTGAGCATTTCCAAAAAACAGAAAATGTTGTAGAGAAATTTCATTACCTTTACGGTTTAACGTATGCACAGCTGGGATTAGGAAAAACGCACGTTGAGCTAGAACAATTTGACGAGGGCAGCAAATACCTTCTCAAAGCTTTGGAGACCGCTTCTATTCAGGGTAATGATCAAATTCGGGGAGAAATTTACCTCAGTCTCGCTAAGGCACATCAAAAGCAGGGAAAATACATTCTCGCAGAAGATTTTGCTAATAATGCAAAAAAACTGGCCGACCGAATTAATAGTGACCCACTCAGAGGACTGTCATTAAAAAGTCTCGCTGAAATTGCTGAAGTTCAGGGAGATTATCAGCAAGCACTCAACTACTATCAAAGCTATGTAGATATTGAATTAAGCAAAAGGGACAAGCGACATCAGTCAGCATCTTTAGCATTGGACGCGGAAAGGCAAAAGTACATTACTGACTTACAGTATAGAGATATGGCAAAAAAAGGGGTTGAGCAAGCTGAGCAGATAGACTGGCTGACGTTTATCAATAGAATACTTGCAATGAGCACTATTTCATTAATAACCCTATTACTCGCCTCTTATTACTCACGATACAAGACAAAGCAGTTAGCTGAAATGGACTTGTTGACAGGGGCCTGGGCTCGGGCGCCAGCCATTCAGAACATTAAAAAACTACCAAGAATCTCTAACGAAAACCTCAACTATCTCGTCATTCTTTTTGATTTAGATAATCTTAAGCAAATCAATGACCATCATGGTCACCCTACCGGAGATGCTGTGCTTTCAGAGATTGCAAAAACGGTGAAGGACCATATTGCTGTCGGGGATATATTTGGCCGTTTAGGGGGAGAAGAGTTTGTCATCGTCATGAAGAATATCGATGAATTGGATGTACAGCATAAAGTTGAAGCATTGCACCAAGCCATTAGCCAAATCACACTTGAAACCGTAGAAAGCAAAAAACTCACGATAAGCGCGAGTTTCTCTTACCTGAACACATCAAAATCTTTAGCTGACTTTGATGTGCTCTACTCTATTTTGGATCAAGCTTTATATCAGGTGAAACAAAATGGAAAGAATCAGATCATTGATGCTTTCAACGCACCTGTTACTTTGCCAACGACTGCTTACGAACAAGCTCAGACATAACTGCTTCGCGGTTAGAAAGGTAGTCATTTAGCCCTACTTTGCGGAGCTCACAAGATGGGCAGTCACCACAGCCATCGCCAATGATGCCATTGTAGCAAGTGAGTGTTTTTTCTCTGACAAGCTGCAAGGCTTCATTTTGGTCTGCCAAAGCCCACGTTTCTGCTTTATTAAGCCACATAAGCGGCGTCGCGATTTCTAGCTCTCGATCCATGCCTTGCACTAACGCATTATTCATTGCTTTGACAAATGAATCTCGGCAGTCAGGGTAACCTGAGAAATCTGTTTCACAAACACCGGTGATCACTGTTTGAGCACCAATCTGGTAGGCATAAATACCAGCTAGAGTCAGGAACAAAATATTGCGGCCAGGCACAAACGAATTAGGTAAACCGTTTTCTTGCAGCTCATGAGACACGGGAATATCGTCACGGGTCAAAGAGCTAATTGCAAGCTCATTAAGCAAACCAACATCCATCACCTTGTGCGCTTTAACGCCTAGCTCTTTCGCTAAGTTTTGCGCAACCTCAATTTCTAATTTATGGCGCTGACCATAATCAAAAGTAATTGCATGAACTTCATCGAACTCTTTTAGAGCTTGAACAAGACAGGTCGTAGAATCTTGCCCGCCACTGAATACTACTACGGCTTTTCTCATGATAGGTTCCTTTAAGCAATACTGAGATATTTGTGCGTCTGAATCGATAGACGCCAGTTGCGTTTGACACAAACATCAATGCAGAGTTCGGTAGCACGCGGTTTTTGGCTAATTGGCTGCAATGCAATCGTTGTCTTATCCGACACGTTTACATGGCTGAGTAACTCATCAAGTTGATCAATGTCTTTCTGTGTTGCGACAGGGTGTTTGATTTCATCCGCTCGCTGAAGTGCAGAATCGAGAACGGGAAGTTTACCCTTCATGGCCACTTTTGGTGACACTGTCACCCATGTGGATTCTGTCGCGAATACTTCTGATGTGCCACTGGTTTCAATTTGACACTTGCAGCCAATGTCTTCAAATGCGCGAGTCAACGGACGTAAGTCATAGATACACGGCTCGCCACCTGTAATAACGATGTGTCGCGCAGTATAGCCTTGATTTTGATATTGGTTAACGATGGCGTCAGCAGATGCACTACACCACTGCGTATTGTCTTCCGTCTTTACAAGAATTTCGCCAAAGCTACGTTCATCTTGAGGTAGTGCATCCCAGGTTTGCTTAGTATCACACCAAGCACACCCTACAGGGCACTCTTGTAAACGAACAAACACCGAAGGTACACCTGTAAAGACACCTTCGCCTTGAATGGTTTCGAACATCTCGTTAACTTTATACAACTTACTTTGCCTAACTCATCGTCAATATTTTGCAGGAACGAGACGATAAAGGAGACCTAGAAGAAGGTCAACCAATTCATAAATTGATCATTGTTCTTGGAGGCTTTATTCTGCCTTCTTTACTTTTATTCGACGTTGTTTAGGTAAGTATATGTATAAGTTAATCGCACTGGATATGGATGGCACACTATTAACCAGTGACAAGTGTATTAGCCAACGAACAAAAGAGGCTATTCTTAAAGCCAGAGAACTCGGTGTTAAGGTAGTTCTTGCTTCTGGTAGACCACTGGAAGGTATGCAGCCAAAACTGGAAGAGCTTGGTATTAAGGGAAAAGACGAATTCGTCGTATTTTTTAACGGTTCTATGGTTAAAGAGCTGGGTTCAGACAAAATTGTTCACCAAGCAATTATCAGCGGGCGTGAGGCAAAACAAGTGGCTCGACTGGCTAACCAGCTCGGCCTTCACTGCCACGCATTCAGCACTCAGCATGGCCTCATTACCCCTGAAAATAACGAATACACGCGAATAGAGTCAGAAATCAACAAGCTTCCTGTGACAGAGATGAATTTCGAAGCGTTAGAAGATGAGCACCCTATCGTAAAAGCTATGATTGTGGGTGAGCCAAATAAACTAACAGAAGCGATCCGAGACATTCCTCAGCAATACCGAGAAGCGTTTACCGTTGTACAAAGTGCGCCGTTCTTTCTAGAGTTTCTCAGCCTAGACAGTAATAAAGGTGTGGGCGTTCAATCCATCGCGGAGTATTTAGGTATCCAACAAAGCGAGGTTATCTGTATGGGAGACGCAGAAAACGATCACCATATGATTGAGTACGCTGGCCTTGGCGTTGCGATGGAAAATGCGATGGAGCAAACAAAAGCCATTGCCGATTACATTACAGGGAGTAACAACGACGATGGCGTTGCTCAAGTGATCGAAACGTTCGTTATCAATAAATAGATTCAGAAAAATTGGAGGCAATCGCCTCCAATTTTTTCAACCTCAATTACGGAACCGTTACGCTGACTGGTTTTCTTCTCAGTAAAGTAACGAACAATGCCACCAGCACCGGATAACGAATCAACTCAACGGCTAAACTCAAAATCGAGCTATGTATGGCAAGCGTGGCCAAATAGCTGATCGATAGATTCATTGCCAAAAGCACCAGCACTACATAAATAGCGGTTGGGACTTTTGCCATAGCAGTTCCACCTTGCCAAGGCAGGAAAAGTACCAGCGTTGCCAACACCAGCGTAAACCAATACCCTAGCGTCAAACTCGGCCACACAAAAGCGATGGCTCCGCAAATCAGCAACAGTGCTACCCAAACACTACGAGAGGATAGCAACGCTTCTACATTCAAGTTCGGTTTATTTTCTAGGCGAATAACATGCCAAGCGGTGAGGAAACCCAGTAAAACACCACTCACGATATCCAGCAAGAAAGCTGTTCCAGTATAGAACTTCGCCATACTGAGCCAAGCTAAACAACCCATTAAAGCGAGTGAAAGCGCGTGAACACGCTGACTCTGCTCGCGTTTGAGCACGAGAACGCCAATTGTGACCCACAAAGCTGCAGACGTGCTTGGTAAGCCAAAACCGTATGTTTCCACTAGTTTTAGCGTAGGCAAATAAACGTGAGGATGTGGAAGCGCAAATCCTTGCTGAGCGACAAAGCTTAATAACGCCGTGGTTAACGTAGCAAAGAGAACTTTCGAGACAAAACTCTTACCATAGCCGACATAGAGCAGAGGGAACAAAAGTACAAACAAAAATGGCTCTGCCAACAAGTTTCCACTCAATATCAGTGGCCGTACAATATTTTTTATCTCTTCCGGTAGCTCAGAGATGACATATTGAAATTGTAATATCCAGTTGAGTTCAACTTGATTAAAATCCGGCGCCGCTTTCACTAGACTTCCAACTTGTTTGATCGGCTGGTTACTGGCTTGCGCTACCAGCCCTTGTATCCACTTTGTCTGCTCTGGAAATCGATAGTCAGCTAAAGGGATATTACTAGGATTCACAAGCATCGCCGATGATATTTCCACCCCATAGTGAGGTGCAAACCACATTGGTAGTTCATATCCGTTGTAAACATTATTAAACTGAAACGACACGATATCTGAGTCGGATACACAGTCGTAATAAACGGTGTTGTCTGCGCGCCCCAACTCTTTTTTAATGCTCACAACCAGACCAGTTTCTTCCCAGGTTTCTCTTTGCGCGGCGATCGCGGGATCTTCGCCCGATTCAACAAGACCGCCGGGCAGTGACAGCTTTCGAGTTAATATTTCATGGACAAGTACCAACTTATCATCGACTCGTACGATACAAGCTGCCCCTACAACCTCGTCTGCAGGAGACTTGGCAGCTGTAATTGGAGATACAAGTAACGAAATGAACCAGAAGGCGAGATAAAACAACTGTCTCAGCACAAATTTACCTTTAATGAAGAGCGTAGTATCAAAACATAATGGTATGTGTAGCCGAACTTTTTCGCCATAAATTAAACGAAGACCACACACCACTGTATAAACAATCAGTCATTATAAAATAACACAAGAAAGAAGGTGTATGACATAAAATCCATACACCTCTTCACTTAAGTGTTTAGAGTTTTAGCCAAGCGTGAGTCCAAGCTGAACCAACTCCCGGCTCATACGCATTCGGTGTTGAACTACACCAAAGGCTATTTGGCCAAGACAGACATTGATAAGATGCCCCGTGGTTTGTCACTACATCGCCGGCGAGGTACTGAACACCCGTTTGGTAAGCATCACCCGTAGCTGGCTGTGTTGGCTCAGTCGGCGGTACTGGTTCTGTTGGTGGTTCTACTGGCAATTGGTTAGATGAACAAGTCGCATCATCAACGGCTTTCCACACTCCCCACGGCCCAGACTCTGCAGGATCATCACCTTGTGTCCACCACTGAGCTTGCCATAATTTCCCATTCCAAGAGACGAAATCACCGTTGTTGTACACCGCACTCGCTTGCCACTCACTTGCGCAGCTACCTGTTGGTGGCGCAGTAATGGATTTTGCTTGTGCTTTTGCGACAGCTTGATATTGAGTAGTGGTCTTATCAATCGCAAAATTCAGTGTGACTGAAGCTTCGCCAGCTTGTGCAGCACCAAATTCCACATCCACACGACAAGTCGCGTTTGCTGCTAGTGTTGACTTGCTACATTGATCGTTAGCAACAACAAGCGCATTCGCCACACCAGAGCCAATCGCATTGATACTCTCAACCGTGAAGGCGGTATTACCCGTATTACTAATCACAAAGCCGTGCTGCTTGATCTCACCGACATTGAATGAAGCCAGTGTTTGAGTCGCAGTGTAACCGACCGATACATTCTCAACAGGCTGAGTAGACGCTCCAATCACGCCATCAACAAAATTGCGTAATGCTGCAATATCACTGTACACCCCATACTGACCAGGGCGAGCACAGCCAATTCCCCAACTCACCACACCAAGCTGCGTGACTACGCCACCGCGATTAATCACAATGGGCCCACCACTGTCACCTTGACACGAATCAATACCGCCTTGTGGCACACCCGCACAGAATGCAACATCACCGACCGTGGTATAGTTACCCCCTGCTTGACGACACATCGCATCGGAAACCAGCGGTACATCAACCTCTTGTAACCTTGTAGGAGAACTACCGCCCTCAGATGTTCTACCCAAGCCAGCAACCGTCAGCCAATCACCGATTCCGGCATACTGGCTAAGACTCCCAGCGGCAATCTCGACTGCTGATACACCTTGTGGAACAGAAGAGAGTTTCAACACGGCAATATCATGTGAAAGCGTTGCACGACGATAATCAGGGTGCATATGAATTTCACTCACATTGGCTCTTACACCGTCGGTTCCGTTGTAGATTGAGCCACCAATTTTGACGGCGATTTGGCTAGGGTGATCGCCTTCAACACAGTGGGCAGCGGTCAGAACATAGCCATCTCCGATGTAACTTGCTCCGCAGTATGAGCGATTGCCATATCGGCTGACAATTTGGGTGTAAAACTTCCAGTCGGCAGGATCAGCCGTGATACCGCCAACAATTTTAGGTTGAATAAAGTGGTTTTGCGTCTGTGATAAAACATCTGCACTTGCGAACGTGGGCAAAACTGCCAGCGCAAGTAATGATTTTGATAGTTTCAAAGTCAATATCCTCTTATTTTGGTAAGCACGATACTCGTGCTACTTCATAAACAAGCAGAAAAAGACATTGATACCAAAGAGGTTTTTAAATAGTTTATTCGCATTGCGAGCCGGTTAAATATACACACGTTCTATTGCACCAAGCGTTTTCAATTCAGCATGGTTATCATCACTTTATCGCACTAAGAGCACACGTTAGCTTTCGCTGCCAGCTAATGGCTTTCTCAACCAGTGAATATGGTGGCCAAACCCAACCTTTTCGTAAAGTGATGTCGCCTGCTTATTAAAGTGCCAAACCTCAACAAACATCTGCTCTACACCATAGTCGATAAAGGTTGTTTCTATTCTCTCGATGAGCATTTTGGCTGTGCCTTGCTTTCTAAACTCGGGCAAAACGTACAATTCATCGATACTCCCCATTTGCACGGGCTTACTAACAGATGAAGTCAGCTCACAAAAGTGTCCAGAGATAAAACCGCAAACGCCCTCTTGCTCACATGCGACAAATACTAAACTCTCCGGGTTATCGAGATAACGAGCAATACTTTTTTCCTGCTCAATTTCTTCTGCTGTTTTAAAATGCTCAGGACATTGTTGGTGGTGCTCATCATGCAATTGATACATGAGGCTATTAAGCGACTCTAAATCGCCATGATTGGCGGCTCTGATAATCAAAGGGAACATCTTATTTTCGTGAAGCGAATAAACTGACAGTGTGATACGTCAGGCGTAATTTATCAATAAAAAAGCCTCCATATCGGAGGCTTAAAAGTAGTAACGCTAACTTGAGCAGGTTAAGAACTCAGAACTTTCTGAATTTCTTCCAAACTTGTTGGGTCGTCGATCGTGGACGGTACAGTGTATTTTTCCCCATCCGCGATTTGGCGAATCGTTCTACGCAAAATTTTGCCTGAACGCGTTTTTGGGAGGCGCTCAACCACCAGTGCATGTTTAAAACACGCCACGGCACCAATTTCTGAACGAACTTTACCAACCAGCTCACCTTCCAGTTCTAGAGAGTCAACTTTTACACCATCTTTAAGCACTACAAAGCCTAGCGGCAACTGGCCTTTCAAGTCATCGTGTACACCGACAACCGCACACTCTGCGATGGCTGGGTGTCCACCAACGATCTCTTCCATTTCACCAGTTGAGAGCCTGTGCCCAGCAACGTTAATGACATCATCGATGCGTCCCATAATGAACAGGTAGCCGTCCTCATCCAAATAGCCACCATCACCTGACACGTAGTAACCTGGGAACTGGCTCAAATAACCGGTTTCGAAACGATCGTGGTTGCGCCATACAGTTGGCAAGCAACTTGGTGGAAGCGGTCGCTTGAGCGCAACAAAACCTTGCTGATTTGGCCCAACAGGCTCACCAATTTCATTCAGTATCTCAACTTGATAACCTGGGATAGGCTTAGTTGAAGAACCTGCTTTCACTGGCATTAGCTCAACACCAACTGGGTTACCCGCGATGGCCCAACCAGTTTCGGTTTGCCACCAGTGGTCAATCACTGGTTTATCCGCTTTACTTTGCACCCATTCCAACGTTGGTGGATCTAAACGCTCACCTGCCATAAAGATGGTTTGCAGTCTGGATAGATCAAACTTCTGAATAAACGCACCTTCTGGGTCTTCTTTCTTGATTGCTCGGAACGCCGTCGGAGCTGAGAAAAGAACATCGACCGAGTACTCTTCACACACGCGCCAGAATGCGCCTGGATCGGGAGTTCGCACTGGTTTACCTTCATACAAAATCGTTGTGCAACCGTGGATAAGTGGCGCGTAGACAATGTAGGAGTGCCCTACAACCCAACCCACATCAGAGGCCGCCCAGAATACACCGTCTTGCGGCATATTGTAGATGGTACTCATGGAGTATTTCATCGCTACCGCATGGCCACCATTATCGCGCACCACGCCTTTTGGCTTACCCGTCGTACCTGATGTATACAGAATATAGAGCGGGTCAGTCGCAAGCACAGGTACACATGCATGAGGTAATGCATTCTGATAGGCTTGCTGCCAATCGATATCACGCTCTTGGCCTAACTCGGCTTCACACTCAGGACGTTGCAAAACAAACACGCTTTCCGGCTTCCAGCGGCTATCCATAATGGCTTTATCAACCATCGGCTTGTAAGGAATCACCTTGTTCACTTCCACGCCACACGACGCCGTCATAATGGCTTTTGGCTCAGCATCTTCGATACGTACTGCCAACTCGTTTGGCGCAAAGCCACCAAACACCACCGAGTGAATCGCACCTAAACGAGCACAAGCCAGCATTGCCATCGCAGCTTCCGGGATCATTGGCATATAAATCACCACGCGATCACCTTTGTTGACGCCTTGGGCAGCCAGCATTCCTGCAACTTTTGCCACTTGGTCGCGCATTTCACAATAGGTAAAGCTGCGTTTTGCACCCGTCACTGGCGAGTCATAAATCAAGGCCGTTTTATCACCACGACCTTGTTCACAGTGATAGTCCAACGCTAGCCAAGATGTGTTGATTACGCCATCAGGGAACCAACGTTCGATACCATTCTCATCCTTTTGCAAAATGGTTTTTGGTTCTTCGAACCAATCGATATTTTCAGCTTGAGCTTTCCAGAATGATTCAGGTTCAGTCTGTGCCCATTGATATTCTTTTTGATATGCAGACATATTGCTTCCTCCAGTATGTCTCGACATTGCCTTGTTGCAGCAAACGAAATGTTCTTATTCAAAGACATCGGAGGGAACACGTACAAAGCCCTCCATCAAGATACGAGCGCTTCGGCTCATAATGGCTCTCTCGACTACCCAGCCTTTGTTTGTATTATTGGCTTTGGCTCCGACTTTTAACGTCCCTGACGGATGACCAAACGTGACTGACTCTTTCTCGCCGCCACCAGCCGCTAAGTTCACCAACGTGCCAGGTACACAAGCCGCAGAGGCAATCGCAACAGCAGCCGTGCCCATCATAGCGTGGTGCAGCTTACCCATTGATAGCGCTCGGACGAGGATATCAACGTCGGTGTCTTCAACGAGTTTTCCACTCGATGACAGATAACTTTTCGGCTTAGAAACAAAAGCGACTTTTGGTGTGTGCTGGCGCGTTTTTGCTTCTTCAAGACTCTCAATGAGCCCCATTTTCAGCGCACCGTAAGCACGAATGGTTTCAAACCTCGACAGTGCTTGTTCATCATTATTGATGTCGTCTTGCAGTTCAGTACCTTGGTAGCCAATCGCTTCAGCATCAATGAAGATCGTTGGAATGCCTGCATTGATCAGCGTTGCATTGAATGTCCCTACCCCCGGCACTTCCAAATCATCAACAAGGTTACCGGTTGGGAACATGCTTCCGTCGCCGTCCGCTGGGTCCATAAAGTCGACCTGAATTTCCGCCGCTGGAAAGGTCACGCCGTCAAGTTCAAACTCGCCGGTTTCCTGAACAAAACCGTTCACAATAGGCACATGCACCAGGATCGTTTTACTGATGTTCACCTGCCACACTTTGACTGTCACAATGCCGTTTTGTGGAATGCGATCCGTCGGAATTAAGCCAGCGTGAATCGCAAACGGACCAATCGCCGCCGACAAGTTACCGCAATTGCCACTCCAATCGACAAACGGTTTATCAATCGACACTTGACCAAACAGATAATCCACGTCGTGATCCGGCTCAGTGCTTTTCGACACAATCACCGTTTTGCTGGTGCTAGACGTTGCCGCCCCCATGCCATCGATTTGCTTACCATAAGGATCGGGGCTACCAATAACACGCATTAGTAGCTTATCTCGAGCTGCACCCGGAACTTGAGCTTCCAATGGTAAGTCTTGCAAACTAAAGAACACACCTTTGCTGGTACCACCACGCATGTAAGTGGCAGGCACTTTAATTTGACTTTGAGTCGCTTGATTCATTGCCACTCTCCTTACTGCGCCAAAAAGTCTTGAGCAAAGCGCTGCAATACGCCGCCTGCTTTGTAGACTAGAAGTTCATCAGCTGTGTCCAAACGGCACGTCACTGGCACATCCACTTTTTCACCATTAGCACGCGTAATAACCAGCGCCAGATCAGTACCTGCTTTAATGTCACCCACAACGTCGTAGGTTTCGGTACCATCCAGTTCAAGTGTTTGACGATTTACACCTTCTTTGAATTGCAGTGGTAGTACACCCATTCCGACAAGGTTAGTACGGTGAATACGTTCAAAACCTTCTGCAACGATCGCTTCTACCCCAGCTAAACGGACACCTTTTGCTGCCCAGTCACGTGATGAGCCTTGGCCGTAATCCGCACCCGCGACCACAATCAACGGCTGCTTACGATTCATGTAGGTTTCAATCGCTTCCCACATACGTGTTACTTTGCCTTCTGGCTCAATGCGGGCATAAGAACCCTGCACCACTTCGCCGTTCTCTTTGACCATTTCGTTAAACAGTTTCGGGTTGGCAAAGGTTGCGCGCTGCGCGGTTAGGTGATCACCACGGTGTGTCGCGTAAGAGTTAAAGTCTTCTTCCGGCACACCCATTTTCGCAAGGTATTCGCCTGCTGCGCTGCTGGCCATAATCGCATTTGAAGGCGATAAGTGGTCAGTGGTGATATTGTCACCTAATACTGCTAATGGACGCATGCCAGATAGGGTTCGCTCGCCCGCCAAGGCCCCTTCCCCCTCTTTTTGCCAATAGGGCGGACGGCGAATATAAGTACTCATCGGGCGCCAGTCGTAAAGCGGATTGCTGTTACGTTCGGCATCATCAAGCTTAAACATTTGAATGTAGATTTGGTTAAACTGCTCAGGTTTAACATGCTTACCGACCACTTCATCGATCTCTTCATCAGTCGGCCACAAATCGTTAAGGTAAATCGGATTACCTTGCGCGTCTTTGCCCAACGCGTCACGCTCGATATCAAAGCGAATTGAACCTGCCAGCGCGTAAGCGACCACTAATGGCGGCGATGCTAAGAAGGCTTGTTTCGCGTATGGGTGGATTCGGCCATCAAAGTTGCGGTTGCCCGACAATACCGCCGTCGCGTAAAGGTCGCGGTCAATGATCTCTTGCTGAATTTTCGGATCCAACGCACCACTCATACCGTTACATGTAGTACACGCGTAAGCGACAATACCGAAACCAAGCTTCTCAAGCTCTGGAAGTAGACCCGCTTCTTCAAGGTACAACTTGGCGACTTTTGAACCCGGTGCGAAAGACGATTTCACCCAAGGTTTACGCACAAGGCCAAGCTCGTTGGCTTTCTTCGCCACCAAACCAGCCGCCACAACGTTACGTGGGTTACTGGTGTTGGTGCACGAGGTAATCGCCGCAATGATCACAGCGCCGTCTGGCAACTCGCCTTCTTTCTCTTCGAACTGACCAGAAATACCGCGCTCAGCCAGTTCAGACGTTGGTAAACGACGATGTGGGTTCGACGGCCCCGCCATATTGCGCGTCACAGACGATAAATCGAATTCAAGCACACGCTCGTATTGCGCTTCGACCATATCGTCCGCCCATAGTCCAGTCTGCTTGGCGTACTTCTCTACCAAGTCAACTTGCTGATCTTCACGGCCAGTCAATTTCAGGTAATTGATGGTCTGCTCGTCAATGTAGAACATACCTGCCGTCGCGCCGTATTCTGGCGTCATGTTAGAGATCGTCGCACGGTCACCGATGGTTAGGTCTTTCGCGCCTTCACCGAAGAATTCAAGATACGACGACACCACACGCTCATTACGGAGGAACTCAGTAATCGCTAGCACGATATCGGTCGCGGTAATGCCCGGTTGACGTTTTCCCGTTAGCTTCACGCCAACAATATCTGGCAGACGCATCATTGATGGTCGGCCTAACATCACGGTTTCTGCTTCCAAACCACCCACACCAATCGCAATCACACCGAGTGCGTCAACATGTGGCGTGTGACTATCAGTTCCCACACAGGTATCTGGGTAAGCGATGCCTTGTTTTGCCTGCACCACTGGAGACATCTTCTCCAAGTTAATCTGGTGCATGATGCCGTTACCCGCAGGAATCACGCTGACGTTTTCAAACGCGGTTTTACACCACTCAATAAAGTGGAAACGGTCTTCGTTGCGGCGCTCTTCGATCGCGCGGTTTTTCTCAAACGCATCTGATTCAAAGCCTGCATGCTCCACAGCTAACGAGTGGTCAACAATCAGCTGAGTCTCCACAACTGGATTCACTTTCGCAGGGTCACCACCTTGCTCTGCAATCGCATCACGCAGGCCAGCTAAGTCCACGAGTGCCGTTTGACCAAGAATATCGTGGCACACAACGCGCGCTGGATACCAAGGGAAATCTAAGTCACGCTTGCGTTCAATAATCTGTTTCAAGGAATCGGTTAAAGCTGACGGTTCACAGCGGCGTACTAGCTGTTCAGCAAGCACTTTAGAGGTATATGGGAGCTTGTCGTAAGCACCCGGTGAGATATCTTCCACAGCTTCCCGGGCATCAAAATAGTCAAGATGGGTTCCCGGAAGCGATTTGCGGTATTGAGTATTTATAGTCATAGATTGCTTCCATTCACAATTACAGCGTATCTAACGACCTCTCAGTGCGAGAGGTCGTTAGGATTAGGCGTTGCGCCTATCGTTTTTCGATTGGTACCCAATCTTGATGATCTGGTCCGGTGTAATCCGCACTTGGGCGAATAATGCGGTTGTTCTCACGTTGCTCATAAACGTGGGCAGCCCAGCCTGTTAGGCGGCTCATCACGAAAATTGGTGTGAACAACTTAGTTGGAATATCCATAAAGTGATACGCCGATGCATGGAAGAAATCCGCGTTACAGAACAAGCCTTTCTCACGCTTCATTACCGCTTCAACACGATCTGACACAGCGTAAAGGTGGGTATCACCCACCGCCTCAGACAGCTCTTTTGACCAACGTTTGATCAATGCGTTACGAGGATCGCTTTCACGGTAGATTGCATGACCAAAGCCCATGATCTTGTCCTTGTTAGCCAGCATCTGCATGATGTTTTCTTCGGCTTCGTCCGGCGTCATCCAGTTCTCGATCATTTCCATTGCAGCTTCGTTTGCACCACCGTGCAGTGGGCCTCGCAGCGTACCGATCGCACCAGTAATACAAGAGTGAATGTCAGATAAAGTGGATGCACATACCCTTGCAGCAAAGGTAGATGCGTTGAATTCATGCTCTGCGTAAAGAATCAGTGAACAGTGCATGACTTTCTTATGCAGTTCGCTTGGCGCTTTATCGGTCAGCAGTTTTAGGAAGTAACCGCCGATGCAATCTTCAGATTGGTCTTCGGTGTTGATGCGCACGCCATCGTGGCTAAAGCGATACCAGTAACAAATGATCGCGGGGAAAAGAGCCAGCATGCGTTCCGTCGCATCTAATTGCTCAGAAAAATCCATTTCCTGCTCGAGGTTCCCTAGCACTGAACAACCCGTACGCATAACGTCCATTGGGTGTGCGCTGGCTGGAATTAGCTCAAGAGCTTCTTTCAACTCTTGAGGTAAACCACGCAAACTGACCAAGCGCGTTTTGTAAGAATCCAACTCTTGTTGATTTGGTAGATGCCCGCGTAGCAGTAGGTGTGCTACTTCTTCAAACTGAGCATTGTTTGCCAAGTCAGTAATATCGTAACCACGATACGTTAGACCCGTTCCCGTTTTTCCGACAGTACATAAAGCTGTGCTTCCAGCGCTTTGGCCGCGTAGACCTGCGCCACCTAATTCTTTAGTAGGCATTTCGAACTCCTTTTCAGTCTGGCTGCTCCTTAAAGAGTCTATTTATTCACCAGACATCATTCACGTTATTGGATTTGATAAATTCCGATTATCTTCTCGTATTAACTTTCTTGGGCTTCCGTTTCTTTTTCCCGCTATTTCCCTTCGGAGAATAGCTGGTCAAGTTTGTCTTCGTAGTCGTGGTAATTCAGGTGTTGGTAGAGCTCTTTACGCGTTTGCATTGAGTCTACTAGTGCTTCCTGGTTGCCTACTTCAAGCAGGTGTTTGTAAACCATTTCCGCCGCTTTGTTCATCGCGCGGAATGCACTCAATGGGTAAAGCACCATGTCGACTTTAGATTTCGCCAGTTCTTCACAGCCATACAAAGGTGTTGCACCAAACTCGGTAATGTTGGCCAAAATAGGCACATGTTTACCTGTGGCTTGCTGTAGCGCCGTCGAGAACTGCTCATATTGATCTAGCTTGGTCATCGCCTCAGGGAAGATCATGTCTGCGCCTGCTTCAACACATGCAATCGCACGCTCAATCGCACTGTCGATACCTTCAACTGCCAGCGCATCGGTACGCGCCATAATCACGAAGCTCTCATCGTTACGGGCATCCACAGCCGCTTTGACGCGATCAACCATTTCTTGCTGGCTGACAATCGCTTTATTTGGGCGGTGACCACAACGTTTTTGCGCCACTTGATCTTCCATATGAACTGCGGCAGCGCCCGCTTTTTCCATCGATTTGATCGTGCGAGCAATGTTGAACGCGCCACCAAAACCAGTATCAATGTCCACCAGCAACGGCAGATCACACGCGTTGGTGATGCGGTCAACGTCTACTAACACATCATTCAGTGTTGTGATGCCAAGGTCTGGCAAACCGTAAGAAGCATTCGCGATGCCGCCGCCCGATAGGTAAATCGCTTGGTGACCTAAATTCTTTGCCATCATGGCGCAGTATGGGTTCACCGTACCGACAATTTGTAGTGGATCATTTTGCTCAATAGCGAGTCTGAACTTCGCCCCCGGAGATAAACTCATGACACTTTCCTTCTAGTCATTTTCAGCAAACAAGATTTGTTGTTCTATTAATAAGCGACTGCCTGAAATGTGGCGTCTCATCAGCATTTCGGCCAATTCCTCATCTCGGTTTTCGATCGCTTGTAGAATAAATTTGTGTTCGTTTAGCGCCTCTTTTGGTCTCGATTGAGAACGTGGAGACTGATAACGATACATACGCAGCAGGTGATAAAGCTCGTTGCACAACAGCGAAATTAGCTTGCTGTTACGGCTGGCTTTAATAATGCGATAGTGAAAGTCAAAATCGCCGTGTTGATGGAAGTAAGACGAACCTTCAACTTCTTCAATGTGGTTTGAATGTGTCGACAATAGTCTTTTCAGCCCTGCCAACTCGTCTTCCGTAATGTGTCGGGCTGCCAGCCTCGCCGCCATGCCCTCTAGCGCTTCACGAACGGCATAAAGCTCGATCAATTTTTCTGGAGAAAAGGTAATCACACGCGCACCCACATGAGGAATACGTTCAATTAAGCTTAATCCCTCTAAACGCATGATTGCCTCACGCAATGGGCCACGGCTTACCTGGTAACGCTTTGCTAGCTCTGGCTCGGAGATCTTGCTACCTGGTGCAATTTCCCCACTGACTATCGCTTCCACCAAAGACTCGGTGAGCGTCTCTGATTTTGTGTTCTCTTTATCAGCGCCAACCGCTTTAAGAGGAGTTTTAAGCTCTACATTCATTTAAAGGCACTCGCTCTATAACACCTTACGGTGTCTACAATCTCATAACTTATGATTTAAAATAGACCATTAAATTGTCGACAATCAAGAGAAGTGTCGACAATTTAGACTAAGGTATAAGACATTAGTCGCGTAAAGATACATAGATCACACTCGATGCTTAAAGAAATGAAACTTTGCGCGCTGAACACCATTTAAGCTAATCGCTCACGCAATAGTTAAACCATGATTAATCAAACTGTTGAATACGTGACTGCCTGCCAAACGAAGATGTAACCAGTAAACCACACACTTATACCTAAATTGACATGGCTTCCTAATCTGAAAACCACCGTTAATTTAACATTTTATTAACCTTGTTTATCAGCAACCATTGTGTCGCTTATTTAATACAAGGAGTCACACATGCAAGTAAGCATCACAACTACAAAAACATTTCTCGCTAGCGTCATTAGTGCAACCCTATTATCTGGGTGCTACTGGGATGATCCCGACAAAGCAGCGAAGCACGTCAGTAATAAAATTGACCGCAAAGCGGTAGTCGAACACCTCGTTGAGTTAGAAGGCAGAGCCTCTAAAACCACCGATGGCAGTTCAGTTACCCGCGCCGCCGGTAGCGATGGATACCAATATTCGGTTGACTACATTGTTGAAACCATGGAAGACAATGGCTATGAAGTCGAAATCCAAGAGTTTGATTTCCGCGCATGGGAAGAGCTAGCAGGCACAGCACTGAATGTGAGTGGTGTCGATCTGGTGAGCGTGCGCTCCTCAGTTGAAGGGCAAGAACCCGACTTCGCCGCAATGTCCTACTCTGGTGGCTCGGCAGGCCAAATCAATGCACCTGCGGTATTTGTGACTCCAGATTTTCGCTTCGACACGCCAGACTATGACAGCACCGATGGCTGTGAAGCAAGCGACTTTGACGGCAAAAGCATAGAAGGTAATGTCGCCATAATCCAGCGTGGCGGATGTAGCTTCAATGACAAAGTGGTCAACGCACAAAACGCTGGGGCTGTTGGTGTCATTATCTTTAACCAAGGCAATGCAGAAGGACGCACCGCAGTCGTAAACGGCACACTGGGCAGTGACAGTACGGCGACCATTCCGGCCTTCGGCGCTCGCTTCGCATTAGGTCAACAGTGGCATGAAACAAGCCAAACGGCTGAGCTGCCCGTGGTGCTCAATATCAATGTTCAAGATGACGTTGTTTTGACTCAAAACGTACTCGCAGAAACCAAAGGCGGGGACGAAGACCAAGTCATCATGCTGGGTGCTCACTTAGACTCTGTCCCTGAAGGCCCAGGTATCAACGATAACGGCTCAGGTACCGCTGGTTTACTTGAATACGCGGTGACGCTGGCCGATCTGCGTGCTCCAGTGAAGAACAAAGTGCGCTTCGCTTGGTGGGCAGCAGAAGAAGCGGGGTTAGTCGGCTCGGAATACTACACCAACGAGCTATTGGCCCACTTTATGACCAAGCACAGCAAGAAATTATGGCGCAGTTCGAGCTCAGTGATCCAAGCCAACTTTCACCAGCACAGCTTGATCTTGTTGAACAGCGTTACAATGAACTGAACAAAGTTAAGCTATACCTAAACTTCGATATGATCGCTTCACCAAACTATGTATTTGGCGTTATGGATGGCGATTTATCTGATACCAAAGATAGCCCAGACAACGCGTATACCGGAGACTTTAAACCACCTTACGGTACGTCTCACATTGAATCCAAGTTCAATGATTTCTTTAGTAAGGAAAAAGAAGCGACTGTTCCGCAAGCACTGTCAAAACGTTCTGACTATGCAGGATTCGCTGACTGGGGTGTCGCATTCGGTGGCCTATTCACAGGCGCGGAAAAAGCAAAATCAGCTGAAGAAGCGGATTTATTTGGCGGTGATACGGGTGTGGCATACGACGTTTGTTACCACCAAGCATGTGATGACCTCAACAACGTCAGCCAAACGGCGCTTTACGTGAATACACAGTCACTTGCCTATGTCACAACATACTACGCATTCAGTGATCCTGTTTTCCCAGAACAACAAGCTGAGCCTGCGCCTATGGTGCGTACCTTCGGCGTTGACGCAGAACCAACAGAAAAACTGCGCATTGGTGAAAAACTTAAAGCCGCTGACAGTGTGTCTGATCACGACCACTTCCATGGTGACTTTGACCAAGACCGCGAATAGCGAGATTCGGGTTGCCAACTTCAAAGCCGCACGGTTCAGTGCGGCTTTTTATTGCCCACGACTCTATCCGTGAACTTTATGAACAAAACCGTCGTAATGACCAATATTGTTTTTATCAACGCATTGCAGACACAGATTTAACACTCCATTAACCTTCATCCTATCTGTTAACAAACATCCCTCACACTCGACAGATAAATAGATAACGATAAGCGAGTTTCCAACGAGAAACGCGCACCTACATAAGGAACGTGAATCATGATGAAGGTACTAAAACCAACTTTGGCAGCATCCGTTATTGCAGCAACATTTTCATTCAGTGCTTTTGCAGCCGATCTCGACAAAATCCACTTTCTGATCCCTGGCGGCGCTGGTGGTGGTTGGGATATGACCGCGCGTGGGACGGGTGATGTTTTGGTTAAATCCGACATTGTCGACAATGTGTCTTTCCAAAACCTATCTGGTGGCGGCGGCGGTAAAGCCATTGCACACCTAATTGAAACCGCTGAGCGTCAAGAAGACACGCTAATGGTGAACTCAACGCCAATCGTGGTTCGCTCACTGACAGGTATCTTCCCACAATCTTTCCGCGACTTAACCCCGGTTGCCGCAACCATTGCTGACTACGGCGCAATCGTGACGTCTGCAGATTCTAAGTACAACACTTGGGAAGACGTAGTGAAAGAGTTTGAATCGAACCCTCGTAAAGTCAAAATCGCGGGCGGCTCTGCGCGCGGTAGTATGGACCACCTAGTGGTTGCGGCAGCATTTAAAGGCGAAGGTTTCGATGCTAAAAAAGTCCGTTACATCGCTTACGATGCGGGCGGTAAAGCCATGGCAGCACTGCTTTCCGGTGAGACTCAACTCCTATCGACTGGTTTAGGTGAAGTGCTAGAGATGTCAAAGTCTGGCCAAGTGAAAGTACTAGCCGTCACCGCACCTAAACGTCTGGAGGCTGCACCAAACATCCCGACTCTGACTGAATATGGCAATGAAACCGTCTTTGCGAACTGGCGTGGTTTCTTTGCCGCTCCAGGCACTAGCCAAGCAAAAATCAACGAGTGGAACAGCGCTCTGACGAAAATGTACAAAACGGACGAGTGGCAAGTGGTTCGTGACCGCAACGGTTGGATCGACAACTACAAAGCAGACAAAGACTTTTACGCGTTCCTTGAAGATCAAGAGAAGCAGATGGGTGACCTAATGCGAGAACTTGGCTTCCTGAAGTAACCCAGTAAACATGGGCAGGCGCTGTCTGCCCATACCTTTTCGCCGCGTACGAGATATCACTTCAATCTCCTTGTTTATGGCTTTAAATAAACATCCTAGCCCTTTTGACTAGCAGCAAATTGGCTAACTTCATTGATGAAACATGCTCATTAATCCTTGTACGTGGCTTTTTCTTCCTTTCAGCAAATGGAGTTGGATATGTCAGACTTGCCAACGAACTCTTTCAATAAAGGAAACTTTTTTACTAAAGAGTACCTCCTGTGCCGTGATCGTGTTGGTGCGATGATATTTCTGATCGTCTGCCTATGTTACGGCTACCAAACAACACAAATCCCTTTATTTCCAGGTGACGAATACGAACCGTTTACGGCGCGAACCTTACCGACCTTGCTGACCTTTATCGGAATTGGTTTAGCCCTTATGTTACTTGTGACTGGCAAACCAGATAAACAAAGCGGCGCAGTTATGGACTTTAACTGGAAACTACTAAGTGGTTTCTTAGTTTTGATGGCGTTGTACGGCTTAGGCCTTACGTATCTCGGGTTTGTTCTGGCCACTGGCTTCTTCTTGCTGGCAGGTTTCTACATTCTTGGCGAACGACGTAAAAACGTTCTTTTTGGCGCATCTTTCCCGTTTGTTATCGCATTCTATCTGCTGTTAACTCAGGGACTCGATATCTATCTTGAGCCGGGCATCATTTTCACTATGTGGTCGAACTAAGGTAAGGAACACAATATGTTAGATGGAATCTTACAAGGTCTTTCGACCGCAGTAATGCCAATGAACATTATGATGGTGATCGTTGGCTGTTTCGTGGGTACCTTTATCGGTATGCTTCCGGGTCTTGGCCCTATCTCAGCTATCGCGTTGATGATCCCAATCACTTATGGATTAGACCCTTCTTCCGGTTTAATCCTGATGGCGGGTGTGTACTATGGCGCGGTATTCGGTGGCTCTACGTCATCAATCTTAATTAATGCTCCGGGTTGTTCATCAACGGTGGTTACCGCGTTTGACGGCTACCCAATGGCACAAAAAGGTCAGGCTGGTAAAGCGCTGGCACTTGCAGCCTACTCTTCATTTACTGGTGGTACTCTTTCGGCAATCATGTTGCTTGTTGCCGCTCCAGCATTGGCGAGTGTATCACTCAGCTTCCAGTCTTCAGACTACTTTGCACTGATGCTACTTGGTCTTTCTGCTGTGGCGGCGTTTGCGGGCAAAGGTCAGGTAATTAAAGCGTGGATGATGACGATCCTTGGTTTGATGCTTTCGACTGTGGGTATCGATAAAGGCGTCGGCGTTGAGCGCTTCACCTTTGGTATGACAGATTTGATGGATGGCTTTAGCTTCTTGTTACTTGCGATGGCAACCTTTGCTCTCGGCGAAACCCTAATGGGCATTTTAAAGCCAGAGAAAGATACCAGCGCCGAAGAGCAGAACAAAATGAGCAACATCGGCAGCATGAAAGTCACCAAAGAAGAAATCAAAGATGTCGCCCCTGTTTCTATTCGTTCTTCTATCTTAGGTTTCTTTACAGGCGTACTTCCAGGTGCGGGTGCAACGATTGCTGCATTCCTAAGCTACGGTATGGAGCGTAACCTAGCGCCAAAAGGCAAAAAAGAAGAGTTTGGTAAAGGCAGCATTCGTGGCTTGGTCGCACCAGAGTCAGCGAACAACGCAGCATCAAGTGGTTCATTCGTACCGCTTTTAACGCTGGGCATTCCGGGCTCAGGTACCACAGCAATCATGCTGGGTGCACTTATCGCTTACGGTATTCAGCCAGGTCCACGTCTGTTCGTTGAGCATCCGGACGTGTTCTGGTCGGTTATTATCTCTATGTACTTTGGTAACATCGTACTGGTGATTTTGAACCTGCCGCTTATCCCTTATATCTCTAAGCTGCTGGCAGTACCAAGAACCGTACTACTTCCGATGATTCTGTTCTTCTCCATCACTGGGGTGTACCTGGTTTCTTTCAACACTATGGATGTCTTTATTATGCTGTTGATTGCGATGGGTGCGATTGCGCTAAGGTTAGCCAACTTCCCTCTCGCGCCGCTGCTACTCGGCTTTATCCTTGGTGGATTGATGGAAGAGAACTTACGCCGTGCATTAATGATCAGCGATGGTGAGTTGAGCTTCTTGTGGGAACGACCAATTACCATGACATTTACCATCTTAGCGGTGATGGTTCTGGCAAGCCCAATTCTGGTTAAGCTAGTGCAAAAGTTAAAACCGACACCCGCCAAAGTTGAACAATAATATAGAATAGAGTACGTTAAGGGGCATATCGCCCCTTTTTTTTCGTTTCTACTTTTTGTTTTTGATGTTAGTTGCGTCGCATCATTGCCCCAAAACTTAATGGAGCATATACTCTATTTTTTCACAATTAGAGAACATCACCATGTCGATGCGTCCCATTGCTTTGTTGATTGGTTGCTTAGGTTTGTATGCCCCGCTCACCCACAGTGCGGCGATCAGTTTTGAACAAGCTTGGCAGGTTTTACAGCAAGAAAACAACTCACTGGCCGCTCAGCGTTCTAATGTCGAACGCTATCAGCACCTGCAAAACGCAACCGACAGCCTCAACCTTCCCTCGATTACTGTCGGCGCAAACTACACGCGTTTAGATACAGATGTAACCGTTTCCGGAAAGCAATTGTTCGAAAGTACTGGCGGTTCTCTACCTGATTTGAGTGCGGTACCTATTCCTGGTCTTGCTAACCTAATCGCTGGAGCAGCGGCCACAACCTCGACGATTACGGAACGCGAGATTTTCACTTCTTCCATCCGAGCTATTTGGCCGATTTTCACTGGTGGTCGAATCAACGCCGCGCAATCAGCAGCCGAAGGTAAAAAAGACCAAGCGCAAAGTGAGTTGGCGATGGAAACGCAAGCCCGCTTTGAAGATTTAAGTAAATACTACTTTTCCGTATTGCTTGCTCAAGAGGTGGTGCAAACACGCCAGCTAGTCGAACAAGGCCTCACTAAACATAGAGATGATGCCCTTAAGCTAGAACAGCAAGGGCAAATTGCTCGTGTTGAACGTTTGCAAGCCGAGTCGGCCTTAGATCAAGCAACAATCGAACGTAAAAAAGCCGAGAAAAATCTTGAGATAGCAAAAGCCGCCTTAACTCAAATTCTGAACCAAGACTCAGCGGTCGAACCGGCCGATGCGCTTTTCATCAATTCCACTCTGCCGCCGCTGAATGTGTTCATTGAACGCACACTGGAGACTTATCCTGGTCTTGATTTGCTCGATGCCAAAGAACAGCAAGCTAATAGCCTGATTAAAGCCGAAAAAGGTAAGTACTACCCAGAAGTCTACTTATACGGAAACTACAGCCTTCATGAAGATGACTCTCTAGCCAGCCAAATGAAACCAGATTGGTTGGTAGGTGTAGGAGTCAATGTTCCCTTGCTTGAATCTAGCGGTAGAACCGACCAAGTTCGCGCAGCGCACAGTGCGGTTTCACAGGTGAAATATTTGAAAGCGCAAGCCAAGCAAGATTTAAGCGTACTGGTGCAAAAAACGTATCTTGAAGCGCAACAAGCACAAGAAGAGGTGCAAGGTTTAGAGTCTTCTATCTTACTGGCCGACGAAAACCTCAAACTCAGACAAAAAGCATTCTCGCAAGGTTTGTCTACATCAACTGATGTTGTCGACGCACAGCTTTATGTGGCCAGCGTGCAAACACAAAAAGCCGCGGCAAGTTTCAATTATTTACTCTCGCTGTCCAAACTGCTTGCCCTTTCAAGTGAAATGGACGCTTTTAGCCAGTACCAACACAACGCAATTAAGATTTCGAATAAATAAGGATCTAAGATGAAAAATGCCAAACCACTTGTTCTTAAGGCTGCCGCATTAGCCCTAGCATCTTGGGTCGGATACAGCTTTTACCAGGCTTACCAACCTAAGCCTGTTCGTCTGCAAGGCCAAATTGAATCACAGCAATACAGTATTTCCTCCAAAGTCCCGGGGCGTATCGATCAAGTATTGGTTCGCAAAGGCGAGCACGTAGAAAAAGGTCAGCTAGTTTTTACCCTTCACAGCCCAGAAATCGAAGCAAAGCTAGAGCAAGCCAAAGCGGGCGAAAAAGCAGCTGACGCATTAGCTATGGAAGCAGAGAAAGGCGCGCGTACCCAGCAAGTTCAAGCGGCTAAAGATCAATGGTTGAAAGCCAAAGCTGCAACAGCGCTACGAGAAAAAACCTACCTACGCGTGAATAATTTGTACAAAGATGGCGTGATTGCCGAGCAAAAACGTGACGAAGCCAAAACACAGTGGGATGCAGCCAAATACACCGAAAGTGCCGCGCTGCAAATGTATCAAATGGCGAAAGAAGGTGCGCGCAATGAAACCAAGATAGCCGCGGCAGAGAAAGCACGTATGGCAGCAGGCGCGGTAGCAGAAGTCGAAGCTTACGCACAAGATACTTCCATCAAAAGTTGGTTTGAAGGCGAAGTGTCGCAAGTGCTACTGCAAAGTGGTGAATTGGCTCCGCAAGGCTTCCCTGTTGTGACCGTGATTGACACCCAAGATTCTTGGGCGGTTTTAAATGTGCGTGAAGATTACCTAAAACATTTTACAAAAGACGCAACGTTCGCCGCTTATGTGCCCGCACTGGATAAAGAAGTGAACTTCAAGGTGACACACATTGCCGCAATGGGTGACTTTGCGACATGGCGTTCAACTGATGCTTCTCAAGGGTTTGATCTTAGGACATTTGAAGTGGAAGCTCGCCCAACCCAACCGATAGACGAGTTGAGAATGGGTATGAGTTTAGCCGTCGAGTTGAACTGAGCGAACGGATAAGTCGAACAGAAATATGCGCAAACAACTCTCCTCACAATTGTCTATCATCCGGCGCGATAAGTGGCTGCTCTCTAGCTTGACTTGGCTACCGATCGCTCTGGCTGTCATGATTTGGGCCATTTTCTCTCAGGGGATAGCCCGCGACTTGCCTATCGGTGTGGTGAATTTTGCCCCGGGAAAATTATCACAGCAGCTGGTTCGCTATTACGATGCAACTTCTACCATGAGCGTGCGTCAACAATATTCGGACGTAACCCAAGCAAAAGATGCCCTAGTACGTGGTGACATTTATGCCTATGCCGTGATCCCTTCTCAGTTCGACTCAGATATCTACAAAAAACTCGCGCCTCAAGTCAGTGTGTATTACAACAGCCAAATGATTTTGGTCGGTAAGCTGCTTAGCTCGGCATTTACTCAAGCGCAAGGCACGTTTAACGCACAGTTAAGTACCATAAGCAATATGGCAAAAGGTGACGCCACGTTATTATCTGCAATGGGGCAAGCCGTTCCGGTTAGAACGCAAATTACACCGCTGTTTAATAAGAACTCTAACTACGCACAATTTCTTGTGTCCGCCATTATTCCTGCACTTTGGCAAATTGTGGTGGTGGTGAGCACCATTTTGATCTTGGCCGCCAATCACAGGGACAAAGGGTTACAACCTTGGCTAAGCACTTCACCTATTAGATCTGTTGTGCGTACCCTACTTCCCTATACATTGGTATTTGCGCTGCAAGGGTTCGCTTTCTTGATGTGGTTTTATCTTGGTTTTGAGTGGCCAATGAATGGCAGCTTTGAAGTCATTTTACTTGCGCAGTGGATCACGCTGATCGCCTGTATGATTATGGGGAGCTTATTCTTCTTCCTGACTTTAGATCCCGCTCGTGCAATGAGCTTTGCTGGCGCATTTACCGCACCAAGCTTTGCCTTTATGGGGATCACCTTCCCCGTCACCGACATGAACAACCTAGCGCAGTGGTGGCGAGGCCTGTTACCCGCAAGCCATTATATTGAAGTACAAGTGAGCCAGGTCAGTTATGGGCATGCATGGTATGAGTCCCTTAGTCATCTGACTCCGATGCTAGGTTACATTTTACCGCTATTGCTGTGTATTGCCTTGATTCATAAACACCTAAAAGCCACTCAACAAATTGCGTTGAAGGAATCGGCATGAACTTGTTTACTCTAATAAAAGCAGAGCTCAAAGCGTTACTAAGCAACCCAGTGGTTGTACTGACAGTATTCGGCGGAGTGGTGTTTTACTCTTTCTTGTACCCACTTCCGTACAGCAGTCAAACCCCAAGAGAACAACATATCAGCGTTGTGAACTTGGATATGAGTCAGACCAGCTTTAAATTGGAACGGATGGTCGATGCCACGCCTCAGGTCAAAGTCGTGAGACGTGACCACACACTAGAGCAAGCTCGCGATGCCTTTATGAAGGGTGACGTTAGCGGCATTTTGGTGATTCCAGAGCATTTTTACAAAGACATACTGCTCGGCAAGAGCCCTACCCTAGCGTATGCAGGTGACGCGTCTTACTTCTTGGTTTACGGCACGATTGTAGAAGGTTTAGCCAAAGCGGGGGGAACACTGGCCGCGCAGACCAAAGTCACCAAATTGCTATTAGATGGTCAGCCACTTGCACTGGCCGCGGATCAATACGCCGCGACTCAACTCAACCTTAAGCCAACCTTTAACCCACGCATGGGGTATGTGGATTACGTTGTACCCGCCGTGTTTGTGTTGATTCTGCAACAAACCATGGCCATGGCGTCAGGTTTGATGGTAGGCACACAAAAACTGGGCAAAGGTTATTGGCGTAAGGTTCACCCTGCCCGACTGCTGGTGGTCCGTTTTACCTTGCTTACCGCCATCTACTATGTGCTAAGTATGTACTACTTCGGCGCGAGCTTTTCGCTGCAAGGCGTCAGTCAACTCGCCCACGCTAGTCAATTGCTCACTCTGCTATTGCCATTTTTGATCGCCTCGTGCGCAATCGGTATTTGGCTGGGTTCTATCACCCCAAGGCGAGAGCTGGTGACTTTGGTAGTGCTAGTCAGCTCTATGCCGCTGGTGTTTAGTGCTGGCTTTATCTGGCCTGTTGAAGCCATTCCATCACCGATTGTTTGGCTTTCACAACTATTCCCAAGCACGCCAGCAATCCAAAGCTTCTTGGCATTAAATCAAATGGGCGCCGACTGGACACAAATCCGCGTAGAGTATTCACAGCTCTGGTTACAAGCTGCTGTTTGGTGCTTAGTGGGTTATTTTTCGTATCAGAAGAGTGTGAATCTGGATTTTAGAGCGGCTAGGTATTGACCTGTTTATTGTTTGTTAAAAGGGGATTTCCTTGGCTACCTAATAATCATCAATTTTAAACTACAGTTTAAACTACAGAGTGAAGGCTATTATTTCCGTTATCATAAGGAAATAATAGCTTTAACAAACTACGGAACATGCTTACAAATTATAAACCAATCACTATTCTTTAAAAGAACCAAAACCGCTACTTATAATATTTCACTTTCCTATTAATAATTTAATACTTAATTTTTATGTATAGCATTCATGCTTTAAATTCAATGTGTTACAATGCCTGCCGTTATTTCAACGTCTAGGTTATAATATGTTTAAAAAAATCTCTTTGCTATTTGGCTTAATTATTTTATCTGGTTGTGCAACACACGGTGTAGTAACAGTACCAGTGCAGAGCGCAGTAGAAAATCCAGCTTTTACTGATAAAACTTTTTCAACAAAACTTTATTATAGTCAACCGAAACCTGGGATATTTTCCAGCGGAGAAGTTCTACCGATGAAACCGATTGAAGAGTCGGAATTATCCGTAGGTGCAAGTCGTGTTTTAGCGCGTTACAATGAGCTATTAACAAACCAATTACCAATGAATACCAAAGTGACCTCTAGTGAGAATGGTGATTTTCTATTCATTACAGAATTGCAAGCTAAAGATAAATCTGGCCCAGCATACGCAGACTATGACATGGCTTTAAGCACAGGTAAAAAACTCCTGACCTTGGGACTTGGCTCATCAGAGTACACTATTATTGCTGATTTTGATGTGACTTATAAGTTGCTAGATCGTAATGGTAAGTTACTACTTCAAGATACATACACTGTCCATGATGAAGTAGATCATGAACGTGGTGGATTTGATGGTTTTGATATTGGCCAAGACTTAGCTGCTAAATTATTAGAAAAGAACATTGTTACTACAATGCACGATTTCTTCTCTAAAACGAATCAGATTTAATTAGTTTCAAACTAAAGAAATATTACTGAAAACAGGTCTAAAGCTGATTTCCCCTTAACGTATTTTATATGTTTAGCTCCTGACTATTTATAAAAAAGGCTTGGCGCATTGCCAAGCCTTTGTCGTTATTGCTTTAGAAAAATTAGTTTAAAGCTTCAATCAGAATCAATTCACGCTCTAGGGTGACCTTTTCTGCACCTCTTGCTTTAGCTAGCTTGTCTTTACGTACCTTCATTGCTTCTTTCTTGGCTTTATCAGAACCAAACAGCAGTGGCTTCACATTGATAGAAGCGATGTTGCTATAACGGCCATCTTCGCTGCTTGGAACATCCAATTTGCCGCTGTTGATCAGCTCTTTTACTACCTCACGCTGCTTGGCGTATTGGTTGTCTAGGCCTTTCAGCGTCCAGCGCTGCATTGGCTTGCCAGTGTAAACACCCTTCTTCTCTTCGGTTAGATAGCGAATAGTCAAGTTGCGAATAGTGCCTTGCTCTTCACCGTATTCTGCTTCGGTATCAAACAATACTGGGAAGTCACGTCCTTCTAACACACCACCTTTTTTGGTGAGATGCCCCATTCGGTAGCTGTTCATACCGATGCGGATTTCAGTATCATCTTGCACCATTTTGCCATCAGCAAACTTCAGATCCGTGATGCGATCGCCTTTAGGTTTGGTCAGATCGATGGTGTACGTGACACCCGCGAAGAAATCATTGGTCGAGTATTTTGAAGCGCGTCGTTCAGGGTCAAAGCTATATGTCACATCTCCCGGTTTGACCGAATTAAAGTAGCCTGCCGACCACTCCATATAGGTTTTCAGCTCTTTACCCGTCATCTTATAAACGGTGATCTCGCCACCCGCATATTGGTAGTTATAGGCAATATCTTTCGCTTTGATTGGGCCAACATCCAATTCCGCGTTGTCGTTATCAATCTGAAGGGCAATCACGTTTGCTTTAGGCGCGTAAAAGAAGCTCGCCTCTTGGAAAAGTGCGCTGATACCCGTATCTTGAATATGAACTTGAGGGATACCGCGGATCTCATTTTCAGGCACTAAATCCACACCTTTCAGCTCAGCCACTTCGCGGTTAGCCATCTCGCGCAGGCGCTTATGATAAGGCTGGTAAAGCGTTTCCATTTTCTTATCGGAGTCGATACCTTTGATCTTATACGTAAAGCTGTCTTTGTTAATCAAAGTGAATTGGCCATCGCGCTCTTCAAACTGAAGATCAATGCGCGACAGTGCGCGTCCATACTTATCTGGTTCAGTCACGATAACGCCATTCACGACTGCTTTGTCGATACGCGTATGCATATGACCAGCAACAATCGCATCTAGCTCAGGGTTGGCATTGGCAATATCCGTCACGCCGGTATTGGCGATGTCGTTCTCATTCTCTAGGCCCATATGCGCGACCAAAACAATCGCATCGACTTTGTTATCGATTTCAGCAATCAGCTTTTTCACTTCAAGAGTTGGGTTAGTGAATGTCACCCCTTCTAGACGGTTAGTACCTTCAGCAAAGACCTGCGTCATTGGTGTATCCATACCAATCACACCAATCTTGATGCCGTTTTTCTCAATTACGGTGTAACCCGGCAAGAACGGATTACCGTCTGGGCGCTTAATGTTTCCACCCAAGGAGTGGCCTTTAAACTGGGTCAAAGATCGGTTTAGTACATTGAGCCCAAAATCGAATTCGTGGTTACCCAAGACCCAAACGTCGTACTTCATTTCGTTGAAGCCTAGCATCATTGGATCGATCGGTTCATCTTTAAACGTTTCAACAAAGTTGCCTTGGATAGTGTCACCTGCATCAACCAAAATCACATTTGGTTGCTCTTGGCGAATGGATTTTACCTTGGTGGCAATTTGACTCAGGCTACCACGCATATTGAGCTTGTCGGCTGCGTAGTCCCAAGGCATAAAGTGACCATGTAAGTCAGATGTACCCAAAACGGTGACTTGGTGAATATCACCATCCGCGGCCCATGCTGGTAGTGAGAGGGAGAGTAAGATAGCGCTAGAGAGGAGGTTCTTCTTCATGTCGTTATTCATTCTGTTGTAAATAAATCGCGCGCATAATATTTTAGATTCAAAGCTCTAAATGTGACCAGTGACAACTTTAAACAATCACATAACATATACTTACATAGATATGAGAGATGACACTCACATTTCATCAGGCATTCTTAGTACTAGGTGACTAGGCTCTTTACCTGCAGCGATTGACTGATACAACAAAGGCGACCATTAAGATCGCCTTTATGCAGATACCAGCCACTTTGTTTACTCTGTCATACTATTCAAGAGTAGGTTCAGGTAAAACCGGAGGCGTGCTGTCCATATAGGTGAGGAAATTTTCCCAGATCACATGCGTTCGTTGCTTGGTCAATTGAGTCTGACACGTTATACCCATCACTCCCCTAATCGTACCTTCACGCCACTGGGTGTAAACTGAGTCGCAGTGTGAATCCACGTAGCCTTGCCATGCGACTTGAGCCTCTTTAATCGCTTTAATCAACTCAGGGTCATACGAATTGTGTTTGAAGCTCGCTTGCAAATAGGCATTCATTTTGTCCTCCGCTCGGCCCAATTCCAGCCCAGCGCAATAATTGATATCTAAGGTGGAAATGGCATTATCACAATCCACCGCTTCTTCTGCGTAAGACGTAAAAGACACAGCAGTCAGCAATAAGAACAAAGATTTACGTAGTGAAAACAAGTAGTGCTCCTTAAATGAAATAAAGCTCATATTCATACCAGCCTAGCACGTTTAGTGTTTCCTTGACGGTACAAAGCATAACTCTGACTATGGATTAAAACGCACTTCGCGAAAATGAGGGTTGTCGTCAATAACTTCCAAAACTGAAAGCTGGTTGAGTTCCACCAGCACGTTAGTTCCGCCTTGATCCACTTTAATGCACTCTTCTTTTTCTTGGTTTCGCGCCGTATCCATCGCTGTCCCTTCAATTACCTTTCCCGATTTCAAAGTCAGACGGATTGAAAACCGGTACATGCACGCGATTTCGATGTAATCATATTCGTTGCAGCTGATCATAGGCCACCCTCCTACATTTTTGCCCAATACACGCTTATTTTGACTAATACTCGATCGATACCGAGCAAAGATTCAAGCGTTTTCTTTATTTGATTTGTGTGAGCTTATACAATGCTAAAAACATCGAATATTACGGAAATACCATGGCAAAACTAACGCTTCAAGAACAGATGCTAAAAGCAGGCTTAGTGAATGAGAAGAAACTCAAAAAGGCTAAAAAAGGTTCTAAAAAGTCCCGCGTACAAGCACGTGAAGTAAAAGCAGCAGTAGAAGAAAGCAAACGCCTTCAGCAAGAGCGTGACAAAGAGTTAAACACTCAACAAAAAGAACAGCGGCTAACTAAAGAGATCCAAGCACAGATTAAGCAACTGATCGAGATGAACAAGCTGGAACTGACTGACGGCGATATTAAATACAATTTCACTGATGGCACGCTTGTAAAATCTTTGTATGTGCCTTCACTCATTCGCGATCAATTGGCCAAAGGTATTTTATCTATAGCTCGCTATGAAGAGACCTACGTTGTCATCCCATCTAGCGTGGCGAAAAAGATTGCTCAGCGCGATGAGAACGCCATCATTGAACAAAATGAATCAGACTCAGACAGCTTCGATGAAGATGACCCATACGCAGATTTCGTCGTACCTGACGATTTAATGTGGTAACCATATCACCTACCCAGTAACTTTTCGGGTTACTGGGCCTACATAAAATAATAAGAAAAATGAACACTCCACCGATTTATACGGGGGATTCTCTGTTCTTAGGACCTAACTCCTCTCTCTTCGATCAATGGCTTAAAAAGTCACGCCGCTAAGAGAGAAATCATTTGCTAAACACACAACTACTTTCGGAATTACTCTTGAAATCTTTTTGGGTTCGCGCAGCAGCCACTTTAATCGCCTTTACTTCGTTTAACAGCCAAGCAAGTGATCGCCACGAATTGATTGTAGCGGCGAAACAGCAATCTCTCTCTCAGCATCCTATTTGGCATAGATTACTCCACTACGAAAAAGGGATATTAGGTACTAAAAGTTTAATCAGCAGTGGCGGTTTTTTCTTTTCTGAAGAGGGAAACACTGATCCTGAGGCCGAATTAAAAGCCATGATCGCCGCTTTTTATAAGAACCCTACATCGCAATGCAAATTCCCTGCGAGAAAGCTCTGGTTGCAACAGCAAATCAGCAATGTAACTTTACCTTCAGTTGAATGTAACGAATATCAGGATTATCGCACTGCCTTCTCCGCAGATAGCGTCAGCTTAGTTTACGCCAGTGGTTATCTAGGCAACCCTGCGTCGATGTACGGTCATATTTTGTTGAAATTTAACAGTTCATCAAACCATGAGCTGCTTGATAATACCTTTAGCTATGGCGCGACGGTTCCTGAAACAGACAATAAACTCGAATACATCGTCAAAGGGATCACGGGCAGGTATCAAGGCTATTTTGCCAACCAGAAATACCATCACCAGAACTTAACTTATAACGAGTCAGAGCTGAGAGATCTATGGGAATATCGGCTTCAATTACCCCAAAATGACATCAATTTTCTTCTTGCACACTTGTGGGAGCTAGAAAATCACAGCATGACGTATTATTTCTTTAATGAAAATTGCGCTCATCAGTTGGCAAGGCTTTTAGAATTGGTGATCAATAAGCCACTATTAGAAGAAAATAAGCTCTGGGTCATGCCTTACGACGTGGTAAAAATGGTTCATGATGCTGGTGAATCAAGTTATCTAACAGACGTCATTTACCACGAGTCAAGGCAAGAAAGCCTCTATACTCGCTTTAAACAGCTCTCGTCAAAAGAGCAGCAGACGATCGCCGAAATAATAGAACAACCAGAAGAGAGCATACATCGTTTACTTCAGCAGCATGATGATTTCACGGCGAAAAAAATTCTTGATACCTTGTTTGACTACTACGCATTTATTGATGTTAAAAATAAAGGTTTAACCGAGGCTCAAATACAAAAAAGAAAGCGCTTACTCGTAGAAAGCTTTTCTCTGCCGAGCGGCCAAGCACAATGGGAAAAGCCTGAAAAGCACCCACCACATCAATCGCAAAATACGACGATGATGCAAATCACGCCTCTATACAACGAAAGTTTTGGGGAGGGGATGGAGTTCAGGTTTCGAGCAAATTATTACGATATGCTTAACTTGAACGCGGGTAGAATTCCCCACTCTCAGCTAAGCACATTTGATCTGCGTCTATTGTATACCAATAAATTAGACAAATGGTATATTAGAGAATTAACTCTATTTGATATAATTAATCTCAATGTTTCTCAAACTGGTTTACCAGAAGATAAACAATATGCCTGGGCTCTCGCCGCGGGTTATAAACCCACAAGCTTAGATTGCGTTGACTGCTCAAATCCCTATGTGAATGGCTTTATTGGCCAAAGCACCAGCTTATTCGAAGACTTTGCGGGTTATATTGCGTTGTCTTCTGAGCTCAACATAGACAACTTCAAAAAGGCCAACTTATTAAGCGGCCCTGAGATAGGAGGAGTTTGGACTGTCACTCCTTATTGGAAAACTTCAATTAAATTAGGCAGTCACTTTTATATCAACGATATAGGTGAGTATCAAAATTATCTGGCGTGGACTCAGCGGTTTCTTAACGATCGCCGCATCGATCTTAGAACCTCTGTTCAATATGCAGATGATTTTGAATACGCCGTAAACCTTTCATTTTATTGGTAAACACAATGCATAAATTAACTTTAGTTTCAATCATTGCTAGCACTCTATTTACAACTCAAGCTATGGCTGAAGAAAAAAAGCCAATTAACCCTTGGACTCAATGTGGTATTGGCGCAATGATTTTCCAAGAAACGGCACCAGCAGCGGCTATTTCTAACGTGATTTGGGATTTAGGTACAACGGCTGTCTCTTCAAAAGTATCATCTGAATACACATGTGAAGGCAGCGAAGTAAAAACAGCGCAATTTATCCAAGATAACTACAACAAAGTTCTAGAAGAAACTTCTCAAGGTTCTGGTGAACACCTAACGGCGATGCTTGAAATGTTGGAACTAGAAGCTTCAACTCACGAACAAGTAATTGCTTCCGTACGTAATGAAATGGCAGACAAGCTTGCTTCTAACCAAGCAACGCCTGAAGTTTACTACCACGCTTTAATGGCTAGCCTTTAACCATTAAAACAAAGCGCCATCACAATGATGGCGCTTTGTTATTGTCACTTAAACCAGTCTCTAAACATTTATTCTCACTGATCTAATAGCTCCCCATCACCCTACTCACAGATAATGCTCATGGCTTCTTCTCTCGGAAGAGGTTTATAGAAATGGAAACCTTGGATTTCTTCAATATTCCAATTTCTGATTTTTCTCGCTTGCGACGCCGTCTCTACCCCTTCAGCAACCGTCGTTAAGCCTAACTCCTGCGACATTTTGGCAATATTGCGTACTAATGTTTTCGCGCGATCATTATTCTCAATCTGATCAATATAAGACTTATCAAGTTTCACGATATCAAACGGGAAACTGCATAATGTACTAAACGAGGAGTAACCTGTGCCAAAATCATCCAACGCGATTTGAACCCCCAGTGCCTTAATCTCTTCCATGCGGCTAATCACTTCCTCTTCTGCGCCCATCAACATGCTTTCCGTTATCTCAATAACAAGCTGGCCCGGCTGGACATTATACTTGGCAATAGCTGAGGCTAAATACGCGCTCAATTGAGAGTGATAAAAGTGCGTCGCACTTAAATTGACGTGAACAGTTAACGGTCGATGATTGCTGCCTTTACGTTGCCGATTGAGCTGCTCAATAAAACGGCATGTCTGCAAAATAATGGATTCCCCTAGCTCAATCTCAAGATTATTTTGCTCTGTCAATGGAATAAATACAGCGGGTGAAATCATACCCAGCGTTGGATGGAGCCAACGAGCGAGTGCTTCAAACCCATTCACTTCTCCGGTTTTTGCCTCGACTATCGGCTGATAGTAAGCGCATATTTGTTCTTCACGAATGGAGGCACCAAGCTCTCGGCAAATAACAGATGACGTCTTGGCTTTTTCAGACATTTCACTACCAACAACGCCAACGCGAGCAGGTGTTTGATTACTCTGCACAGCATAAATCGCCGCTTGTAGAAGGTAATCGAGAGGCTCATGTGTAATTTCAGGATCAACAATCACAGCTTGGCAACTTAAATCCAGCTCAACGCCTAAAATTGGTTTCTTCGATGAAAGCTCATCAATCAGCTTTTGCGCACATATCACGGCTTCATCGTATTCGCTCTTATTCGGAACCAGCACAACAAATTCATTCACGCTAATACGCCCAATGGAGTACTGGGAAAAACAACCATGGAATACTGAGGCGATATACTTAATCGCAGCATCAAAAATCTGGTGACCAAACACTTCAGACACCATTTTTAACCGAGGCATGGTGACGTAAATAAATGAGAATTCATTAGCAGTTTCAGTGATGGCATGGTCCACTTTTTCGAGGATGGCTCTACGGTTACTGAGACTGGATAAGTAGTCTCGCTCACTCAGGTCTTCAATCAATTGCTGCTGCTGCCTTTTCTCACGCAGATCATGAATAGACAACATGAGTGCATCCTCACCTTCATGCTTGATCAGTGTGGTTTCTATCTGGCAGTCAACGTGCTCACCAGACCGAGTTAGAACGCATGCTTCAAAGTGTTTTTTGCCTTTATTGAACTCGCGGTACATCATATCAACCTGACATTCTGGCTGGCCTTGATCTGGGCAGAGAATATCTATAGGCTGGTGCAAGATTTGGTCTTTGCGATAATCCAACATTCCCAACGCCATTTGGTTAACATCGATGATCTCGCGATTTCTCACCAAAACCATTGCGATACTTCGGTTGTGGTAAAGTGCATCAAATTTTTGCAGAGTATCATTTAACCTGTCTTGAGTTATTGAGGTATTGTCCGCAAGTATCTGGACCATATGCGTTAATCGCTCAAACTCATCTTGATTACCCGCAAATTTCCCTTCTAGCTGATAAGAAGTAAACAGATCATCAATATCTCTTTCTAGATCAGAAAAACGTGTCGCCACTTTTTTTCTGAACAGTAAGAAAGTAGCGACAGCAATAATCGTAGTCGTAAAGATGACACTAGCAAGCAAGTACAAAAACAGTAAGTTACCTTTAGCGTAGTGAACGCGTTCTATTTCTGATCTGAGGGCCACGATAGGCTCGCCAGAGAGTCCTTTAAGCTGATTCCAATTGACGATAGTGTTACTCGTTTTGAGCATCTTATTACTGACAATCTCTGTGCCAGTTTCCAACACGGATAGCGGAACCAGTTCATTTTTCGCAATCAATATACTGGCGTAATCCCCAGGGAAACGAGCCGAGATATGTTGTCCCCAGATAAGCCAGCCTGAAGACGCTGAGACACCCTCACTGTTGCGAACGGGTGTCACACTGATAGACCATATTTGTTCATCGACTTTAATTAAGCCACTGATACTATCGCGATAAGCATCCAGTACCTGATTCATTGAGTTAATATGGTCAGAAACACTAGGATGGTTGATAACATGTGGCACAAGGTTTGGGTAGTCATCCGAATCACGAGCTAAATGATCGACAACATCATCATGTAGATTAATGAATATCATCAAGTCCAATTTGAGAGCGTCTAGGCTTTCCATCATTAAGTTACGTTCACGATACGCCTCAACGTCACCGCCAATCAGCAAATTATGGGTTTCGTCCCAGTATGCCCAATCGTATGAATGCTCTTCCTGCTCTCTTATCATCATGTTTAGTACACTGCTGGCCTGCTGGCTAGCCGTGTTCAATTCGGTGATTTCTAAGCTATCTAAGCTCACCAAAAAAAAGTATCGGACAATAAAAAGACTACTCAGAATGACACCAAGTAGGCCTAGTACAAAGTAGAGAGCAGTTTTGGTTTGCAACTTTAGGTTAATTGATCGAATTCCTGTCATGCTTTGTTATTATTTTTTTACTTTAATGCGAGTGTATGCGAAATAAATGAGAGCCTGTTTGATGCAGCTCTAAATTATAGGTGTGATGTGACTTTAAATCACTATGATACAACAGTTCCCATGCTCAATAACACCAAAGCATATTAAACAACTGGAAATACAGCCAATTGCATTTTTAGTCTATTGCCATGTTTGCCAGCGCTGTTTCATTTGCTCGATCGTATCGGGCTGAACACCATGAACGTTGCCAAACTCACCGTCACATTCGATAACGTGAAATTCTGCCCCATAGCGCTTTGCCATTTTAAAATAAGGCGCGATTTCCCAGCGACGAACAAAAGTATTAGAGACCACAACACTCTGCTTTTGAGACAAACTTTTCTCCGTCATGGTCTGACACCATTCATGAGCCAATGCGATTTTACTCGGTTGGAAGTTGTACACCCCTTCTGGATCTAAGAAGTACATGTCCGCTTCATAGTGGTTTATATCTAAGCTCTTTGCGAGCGTGCTTTTTCCTGAACCAGGTAAACCACGAATTAGGGTGAGTTTAAAAGTCATTGGTATAATTATTAAAATCGATAGCCGCCGATCTTAATATGAAATGGCCCTAAATTGCTATCGACAAGCCAAAGTTATTGGGTTAAGTTTAGATGTATAGACGTCCATAACATTGCTTAGGGAGTAAGCTGTGCCGATTAAGATACCCGATCAACTACCTGCATCTGACGTATTGCGAAAGGAAAACATTTTCGTTATGCCGGAATCTCGTGCTTCTACCCAGGAGATTCGTCCGCTCAAGGTCCTGATCCTTAATCTTATGCCGAAGAAAATTGAGACGGAAACTCAGTTTCTACGCCTTTTATCCAACAGCCCATTACAAGTCGATATCGAGCTACTACGCATTGACGATAGGCCAAGCAAAAATACGCCTACGGAGCATTTAGATAATTTCTATCGCCAATTTGAAATGGTGCAAAAAAGGAACTTTGATGGTCTGATTATTACGGGTGCGCCACTTGGTTTGGTCCAATTTGAAGATGTGATTTACTGGGATCATCTACAAACGATCATGAACTGGGCTAAAGAGCATGTGACCTCTACCCTATACGTCTGTTGGGCGGCGCAAGCAGGATTAAAGCTGCTTTACAACTTACCGAAACGAACGCGTAAGGAAAAGTTGTCTGGTGTTTACCATCATCAAACGCTTCATCCATACCACGCTGTAATGCGTGGGTTTGACGACACATTCTTAGCACCTCACTCTCGCTATGCGGATTTCTCTCCTGAATATTTGGAAGAACATACCGACCTAGATATTCTTGCAACCTCAGATGTTGCAGGTGTTTATCTAGCAGCAACCAAAGATAAACGTAATGTCTTTGTTACGGGCCATCCGGAGTACGACTCTTTAACCCTTCACAACGAATATATTCGCGATCTTGGTGAAGGAATGGAACCTGCAATCCCTGTCAATTACTACCCAAATAACAATCCAGACAACAAACCCGTTGCAAGTTGGCGCAGCCACGGCCACTTACTTTTCGCCAATTGGTTGAACTATTGTGTTTACCAACAAACACCTTACGACCTTGACCACTTTAGCGAAGCTAATTTCACAAAAGATGACTAAAACTGTTAACTAAAGGGCTGACTGCAGCCCTTTAGTTTTATATGAAACTGGCACACAACTATAATTGCCGACTCAGTCGCATTGTTCCTTGAATCAACTCATCACGGCGCTTTCTTTACGTTATACATGCAACAAATAATTCGATAAGAAAGATATTATGCGTCGTCTATCAATACTTATAGCTTTTGCCATCACTGGTTGTGTTACCGTCGAATCTACTCAAAACGCTGAAAGCTTAGCACCGCCAAAAGAGCGTGCCGAAGCGAGGATTGAATTAGGAATTGGCTACCTTGAACAAGGTAATATGGTGAAATCACGCGAAAATCTTGAGAAAGCGTTAGACCACTATCCCGGCTACTACCGTGCGCAACTTTCTATGGCGCATTATTTCGAGAAGGTTGGTGAGAAAGAATTAGCCACTCAGATGTATGAAACGGCGCTAAAAGAACACCCTAAAAACGGGAATGTCCTAAATAATTACGGCACATTTCTGTGTAAACATGGGAACTATGAAAAGGCAGACAAGTTCTTTAATAAAGCGATTGAACAACCCTATTATTATCTGACATCTGCCAGCTACGAGAATGCGGCTTTCTGTGCACTAAAATCCGGTGATACCGCGCAAGCCAAAACCTACTTCACGCGTACGCTCGATCACGACCCTCACCGAGTCCGCTCGCTTCTTAACTTGGCAAAATTAGAAATAGATGATGACGAGTTTGTTAAAGCCAGAATTCGTTTGATGAAGTTCCACCAGCGATATGGCGTACAAAAAACGTCGCTTAAACTACTCGCTGATCTGGAAGGTAAAGCAGGAAATGAATCTTTAGAGAGCAAGTATCGTAAGAAGCTCGAAGAAATGAACTAATCATTCCACAGCTAACAACCCGAGACGCTGGAGAAAATAGCCCTTCCAGCGTCACACTTTACCGCAACTAACCACACATCAATCACTTTTTCGTAGGTTCTTATCCAGTTCAAGACAAAGCACTCTTAACGCTTCGATGCTATCTTCCGCCATGCTAGAACGAGATTCGAGTTCAGCCGTAAGCTCATTCGCATCCTTTTGTAATTGCAGCCCTTTGTCAGTCAATGAAATAACCTTTTTTCGCTCATCAACTTCCGACACTTTCCTTGTTAGCAACCCTTTCGATTCCAACCGTTTTACGATGGGCGTTAATGTGCCCGAGTCTAAATGCGTATCATGCGAAAGCTCTTTCAGGCTAACATTATCCTGGCACCATAGGGAATGCATCACTATGTACTGCGGGTAAGTTAAATCATACTCATCCAGAATAGGACGAAACGCTCGAACTAATGAGTTCGTCGCAGTGTACAAAGCAAAACACACGTTATCTGATAATTTCTGAGTCATGAGTTGGTCCAACTTTTCTAGTATGGGCGCATATGTTATCAAATTTTCTGACTTTTAAAATAATTTGTGCGCAAAATATTTTTGAACAAATATATTGCATTCTTCTTTTTTAAAAGTTAACTTACTCACAAATGATTTGCGCACAAGCTATTTGTGAGTAAGTAAATAAAATAGCAAGAGAGATAAAGAATGAACAGCCATCAAATCCACCTAGCATCTCGACCAGCAGGTATGCCTACAAAAGAAAACTTCAAGTCTGTTGACATTGAACTGCCTGTACTAAAAGACGGTGAAGTACTTGTCAAAAACACATGGATGTCTGTTGACCCATACATGCGTGGGCGTATGGTAGTCAGCGACTCTTACATTGCGCCTTTCGAAATTGATGCCGTTCTGGAAGGCGGCGCAGTAGGCGAAGTCGTTGAATCAAAAAATGAAACGTTTCCTGTCGGGTCAAAAGTAAGCCACATCAGCGGATGGCGCACCACGTTCATCAGCGATGGCAGCGATTTAGCGCTACTTCCAGCTATTGGTGTTCCTGAGCAGCACTTCCTTGGTGTTATGGGTATGCCTGGTCTAACAGGCTGGGTCGGTTTGTTCAAAGTGGCACAACTTAAGCCTACTGACACTGTGTTTGTTTCCGCCGCATCGGGCGCTGTAGGTAGCGTTGTTTGCCAAATTGCCAAGCTCAATGGATGCAAGGTGATCGCTTCTGTCGGCTCAGATGAAAAAGCAGAGATGGTCAAAGCAATGGGCGTTGATGCGGTTATCAACTATAAGAAGACAGATGACTTAACAAAAGCACTGCGTGAAGCCGCACCTGAAGGTATTGACGTTTACTTTGAAAACGTTGGTGGGGCTCACCTAGAAGCAGCACTTAATGTGATGAACCCTTATGGACGCATTCCTGTATGTGGCATGATTTCAGATTACAATGCCGAAACTCCGCAGCCAGGCCCAAGCAACTTACTGCTGATCAACACTAAAAAGATCACTATGCAAGGTTACATCGTCATGGACTACTGGGAGCATTATGGTGAATTCGTTGAGCAAATGGGCCAATGGATGAAAGAAGGAAAAGTAACGTCAGAAGAGACCATATATGAAGGTCTAGACAATGCTGCAGACGCGTTTATCGGCCTGTTTGAAGGTAAAAACAAAGGTAAGATGCTAGTTCGAGTCTAACTATATGCCTTGCCCCCAATAACGTTGTCAGTTGTTGGGGGCATTTTTAGCGTTATTTACTCTTCAGCTTCAACCATTCTTGTCTTTGCTGTGGGGTTTTAAACGTCCAAGCCATAAAGCGGCTCACTTTCTGTCCTTGGCTCATTTCTACGATTTGTACCTCTTTCGCACCCGCTTTTTCTAGGTTTTTCCTCATCCAGCGCACATTCTCTTTCTTTGAGATCAACGTTGAAAACCAAAGAACTTGCCGCGAAAAATCACGACTTTCAAATGCCATATTTTTTATAAATGCCGCTTCTCCACCCGGGCACCATAACTCTGCATTTTGGCCACCGAAGTTCAATTTACTAGGTTCTTTCGAGCATTGTTTTTGAACTTCCTGCCCTCTTTTTGCTTTGTTGGCAGACAAGTTTTTCAACTTACGGTCTGTACCTTGTTGCGCGTCTTGAAGAGACTTGTGGAAAGGTGGATTACAAGTTGTAAGGTCGTAGTGCTCGCCGGGCTGAATAATGGCCTTAAAAAAGTGCTGGCTATCGCTTTGCAGTCGACATTCAATCTTGCCTTTAAGCACGTGATTGTGTTCTGCAATCCGATTAGCGTTTTTCACCGATATAGGATCAACATCGGAACCAACATATTCCCACCCATATTGAGTACTACCAACAATCGGGTATATGCAGTTTGCACCGACACCAATATCCAATGCGCGAACCAAATTATGGTTTAGTGATTTACATTCTTTGCTCAAGAGCTCGGCCAATCGGTGGACGTAATCAGCACGCCCTGGAATGGGTGGACACAAATAACCTTGCGGAATATCCCAATACGTGACGCCGTAATGATGCGCAAGTAACGCCTTATTTAATAACTTAACCGCCATTGGGTCAGAAAAGTTAATACTCTGCTCACCCCTAGGGTTTTTAATCACAAAACGTTTGAGCTCAGGCAGCGCTGCCACGAGTTTAGAAAAGTCGTAGCGCCCTTGGTGAAGATTGCGCTTATGCAGGCCAGGGATACCTTTCACTGTGGTCACTTTCATTTCTGGCTGCTTTGTTTCTGCCTTAGATGACTTATTTTGCTTGGCTTTCGCTCTGTTTGGCTTATTAGCTTGATTCATGCGTTTTAATTCTGTTTTGCGGTTTCAAGGTAAATCATAAACAAACGAGCATCCAGCTCTAACTGATGGTAATCCGGCTCCATGTGGCAGCATAACTGGTAAAAAGATTTGTTATGCTCCTTCTCTTTTAAGTGAGCAAGCTCGTGAACAACTAGCATTCTCAGCAGTGGCTCTGGGGCATTTTTAAACACACTGGCAATACGAATTTCATTTTTTGATTTAATCTTCCCGCCGTGGACTTTCGCTACATAGGTGTGCAGACCAAGCGCGTTGTTGATCAAATGAATCTTGTTATCGTAAACCACTTTGCTTAAAGGGGCGGTTTTCTTCATATAGCGATTCTTTATCGCCATGGTGTAGTCAAACAGTGCCTTTTCGCTCTTGATGGTGTGATTTTCCGGATACCGTTTCTCAAACCAGGTGGTGAGCTTGCCAGATTCCACCAGCTGCGTGACTGGTGTGACGATATGCTCTGGATATCCTTGAATGTATCTAAGTACCGGTTTCATGAGTCAGTTGGTTAGCTATTAGATTGGAAGAGGCGTAGTCTACCCGAATCAGACTTGCCATTCACCGTCTTTTCATTACACTTCCCACGAGCTTGAATTAGGAAAAACCAATGAAACGACTTGTCCTGTATGTAAAAGACAAATGCCCGCATTGCAAAGACGCTCAGCGTTACCTGGATTCTAAAGGATACCAGTACCGCCTGACCAACGCGAAAATGCAACGTGGCCGTAAAGAGCTAGACGCCATTGGCGCTCGTTCGTTACCCGTTCTGAAAGTTGGTGACCAATATATGATTGGCTGGAACCCGAAAAACTTCGAACGTATGTATAAGGGTAAATGATCGAAATAGGCGCGGAACGTTTTGTCCGCGCCTGTTGTATTTTACTCGCCAGACGTCACGGTAATCGGTTTATGGCCGCTGTGACATCAAAGATCTTGCTACATCACTGCAATGCGCAACCTCAGAACTCACTGTTTATCTCTGCGCGATAACACTGTTTGCTATCATCAAACACAAACTCCAGCTCGTTGCGAATACTCTCTAGCTTGTCCTTTTGATAGTGTGAGACATAAAGCAGTTGGCTTAAATTCTCACGCGCTATCAACTCTAAAGTATTTTTGACCAAGCGACGTCCTAGATAATCCAACCCTTGATATGGCTCGTCCAAGATAAGCAAAGCAGGTTGTTTTACGATCGCACGAGCAATCAGTAATAGTCGTTGCTGTCCATATTCCAGCGTTCGAAACGAATCATTGGCATGATGAGACATATGGAGGATCTCAAGCCATTCTCTGGCAATTTCAATCTCTTTCTTGGTTGGCTGCTGATATAAACCGATCGAATCGTAAAAGCCGGATAGAATCACCTCTATCGCTTTACAACTGACTCGATATTGTAGGTGTAAGGCTGAAGAAACCATGCCAATGTGCTTTTTGATCTCCCAGATTGACTCTCCACTGCCGCGCTTCTTACCAAAGATATGGATATCGTTGGAGTAACACTGAGGGTGGTCACCAAAAATCAGCCCTAAAAGCGTACTTTTCCCGCAACCATTGGGGCCTTTGATTTGCCAATGCTGACCATTTTCAATCCGCCAATTTAACCCCGTAAAGATGGTCTTGTCGGTATAAGCCACTTCCCCTTGATGAATTTCAAACAACGGATTCGAAAAGTATGGGTCGTGTTGATATCGCTGAATCAGTGCCAGCATTTTTTCACTTTGTTGCTTGGATTGTGCCTTAATCTGCGCAATAACAGGGTGACTCTCCCACTCAGCCTTATCCATAATGCTGTCAAGGTGACCATGATTGAACAACGCAATTTGTTCCACCCACGTAGGCATGTCTTCTTCTCGGTTGAACGTGACGATCATCTGCGTCGTTTTTGCCAACTCCTCAAGGTATTGCGCCAAGGTCTCGCGGTGCCCAATATCAAGACCAGTAAATGGGTTATCAAGCACGACAAGATCGGGCTTAGTGGCCAAAGCGCGGGCTAACATTACCCGGCGCGTTTCCCCGGTAGAAAGAACTCGGAAGCCACTTTTCTGTAAGTGCTCGATATCAAGATCAGTGAGGAGTTTCTGCGTTAACACCTCATCATTGCATTGAGAGAAAATCAGTGAATACACGCTGCTGCCTGTATCAATCCTATCGAGAAAATCGGTGTCATCTTTGGCGATCTCCTCGTCCAATAATCGCTGTTGCTCAACAAGCGACACTTGAGCGACTCTCCCGACACTTTTATCCAGCGCATGGGCTGGGGCCTCCAGTTCGTCACACAATAGACAACCGAGGGCCGAACCTATATCTCCTTCGGTGCTGAACACTCCCCACGATTGATTTTCTTTTATACTCCAACTATCGATTCTTAGGTGGTTACTTCCCGAGTCTACGCTCAGATCTTGTATGTTGATTTGCATTGGTGGGTATCCTTACCTTCATAACGGCATTTTTATTTTTAGTCAGAACAAACTACTTCAATCAGCCATTTCGCGCGATCCATATTTATAAAAGTGTGAAACTGACAGTTTGCACCGTCGGGCTAGGTGTATTGCTTTACAAATTCGATAAAGGTGCGATCTGCAACGGATAAATAACCATCTCGGCGCCATGCAAGCGCAAGGTTTAAGCGGACGCGTTCTTCGAACGGCACAGCAACCACGTCAGCTTCATGCTGGGTGACCAACTCAAGCAAGGCCGTAATAGCGAACTCATGTTTCACAATATTCAAAATGACTGGTAAAAGATTGGTTTCAAAGGAAAACTGCACTTCTTTTCCATATTGTTTTATCTTTTTATCGATAAAATCCCGATGAAAATACCCCGGCTGAAACATCACAAGTTCATTGTCAAAAAACTGTTCAAAGGTAATGGTTTCTTGCTGTGCAATAGGGTGCTGCTTGCCAACCACGGCAACCATTTCGCTGTCCAGTAAAGGGTCAACCTCCAAATCTTCTGGCACGTCTTCGTTATTGATAACGCCGAAATCCAACTCGCCATCAAGCAACATTTGTTTGATTGAGCCTGTCCCTGCATCAACCAGAGTGAGTTTAAGATTCGGGTACTGCATCTTAAACGCCATCATTATCTCAGGGAAAAAGTAAGAGCCCATCATACTGGGTGCCCCAAGTCTGACCTCCCCTTTCTCCAATCCTTTTAGCTCATCAATGGCAAGCTGCGCGTCTTCAAGCTGCTGCAAAACGCGCTTGGCATGTTCATACAGCACTTTCCCTTCGTGAGTTAACGTCACTTTGCGATCTTCACGGCGAAAGAGTTCTACGCCTAGGTGTTGCTCAAACTTTTTGATTGAGATACTCAGCGCAGGTTGCGCAATATGAAGCGCTTTTGCCGCCAAAGTGAAATGGCTGTGTTCAGCAACCGCAACAAAATGTCGTAGGTGTTTCGAGTCCATAATTACCCAATATAAAAAATATATCACATCGATATTTTTAATATATTTTATCAATCCACCATCCACTGATAACTTGATCACATTATCCACTCATTTTGTATTTCATTAGCATGATAGAATCTGGCACTAAAGAGTATCGACAAGTCACACTATGCCTCGCTCTGGGCTCTTTTTTAGTGTTTTGTAATTTATACCTTTTCCAGCCGATGCTGCCTTTCATGGCGCAACACTTCTCCGTTAGTGAAACTCAAATCAACTGGATTTTTGCAGCGTCTACGTTAGCGCTCTCGGTATGTTTGGTTCCGTGGGCGGTGGCGTCCGAATCATTCGGGCGAAGAAGCGTCATGCTGCTTGGACTGCTTGCTATGCCAGTCATTGGTGTCGCCATGCTGTTTAGCCAAACGTTAATGGCTATGATCTTGTTAAGAGCAGTGCTGGGGATTGCGCTCGCGGCGTTTGCCTCTGTCGCCGTTGCTTATATGGTGGAAGAACTTTCAGAACAAGCTTTTAGCCGAGCAATTGGTGGATATATCGCAGCCAACTCATTGGGGGGCATCGTCGGGCGTATCGCCGGAGGAACCCTGACTGACGCGTTTGGCTGGCAACAAGCGGTTATCGCAATCGCGGCTGTCACGCTGGTAGGAAGCATTGCCGTAGCATACTTGTTACCTAAACAGCAACACTTCAAACCACAACGAGGCATGCTCCGTTACCATAACCGAGCGCTCGTCAAACATCTGCGTAATAAAACCATTTGGATTGCCATGCTGATTGGCGGCGTTAATTTCGCCCTATTCGTTAACCTTTATTCGGTGATGGGCTTTAGAATGGTGGCGGCTCCCCACTCGCTGCCAATAGGCTTAGCCTCATTTATCTTCTTGTGTTATTTGGCAGGTACACTGAGTTCTAAACTTACGTCGGTATGGAGCAAACGCTACCCACAGATTCCGGGCATGATTGCGGGTTCTTTGATCAGTTTGACGGGCATGCTAATCGCATATTTTGAGAGTATTCCAATGATGGTGTTGGGCTTGCTGCTGATTAGCTCTGGAGCATTTTTCACCCATACTCTTGCTTACGCTTGGGTTAGCCAAAAAGCGACGCATGCCAAAGCAACCGCAACTGCACTTTATCTTGTCCATTATTATGTGGGAGGCAGTATCGGTGGGTTCTTCCTTATTTATTGTTGGCAAAGTGGCGGGTGGAGCACCGTAATACAAGGCGGACTCGCTCTCTACGCACTCATGTTTATCTTGTTCTATAAGTTAGCCAAAGACTATTCAGGCAAAACACAAAACGAGCCACATTTGGAGGATTCTGCTATTCTTGCAGCAAATTCAAACCTGGAATCAAAATGACGGATAAAAGTTCAACAACTGCTATTGCAGAACAAGTGAACCAATGGCTCAACGATGTCGTTATTGGATTAAATTTGTGCCCATTTGCTGCGAAACCACAACGAAATAAACAGATTAAGATCTTTGTGAGTGAAGCGGATAAAGAAGAAGCTTTATTGGAAGATATTCTTAGCCAGCTGTTGGAGCTAGAGTCAAAATCACCCGATGAATTAGAGACCACACTGGTTGTGGTACCTAATATGTTAGATGATTTCTATGACTACAATTTGTTTATCGATTGGGTCGAAGCATTAATTCGCCAACAAGATTGGGAAGGCGTATTTCAGTTAGCCACATTCCACCCTGATTACTGCTTTGGTGGCGCTGATCCAGAAGACGATGAAAACCTTACTAACCGCTCTCCTTATCCGGTGTTCCATTTGATTCGTGAAGAGAGTATGGAGCGAGTGTTGAAGCATTACCCTAACCCGGAAGCGATCCCTGACACCAACATTGCTCGCGTCGAAGCACTCACCGCAGAAGAACGTCGCAAGCTCTTCCCGTATCTGTTTCGATAAACAGAGTATTAATGAGCATCACGTGTGGTGCTCTTCACTGCATTCACTGCGTGGCGGCCTCAATACTTAACGATTCATAACGCACCAGATTTCTACCTTCATCCTTAGCTCCATACAAAGCTCTGTCTGCCATTGCCAGAGACTGTTCGAGAAGCGACTTGTTGTAGCTTTCAGCCAAAGAGTGAGTCAAATCCAACTCGCACACACCTATCGATACAGTGACGGGTTCGCCATCCAAGACAATCTCATTCACAGCGCGATGCAACTGTTCAACTAACGCTCTTCTTCGCCATAGACTGCGCTCTGGTAGCCACACTACAAACTCTTCCCCGCCCATTCTGGCGATAAAATCGTTCTCACTCAGTACCAATTTGAGCTGATTGGCCGTTTTCTTTAAAACATCATCGCCAATTTGGTGGCCGTAGGTGTCATTGACTCGCTTAAAGTTATCTATATCAATGACTAATAAGCTACCTTGGCCAGAATTTCGATTGAGCTGCTCCATCTCCAAATTCAGTGTTTTAAACAAACTACGTCGATTAGCCACCTTAGTGAGAGGGTCGTGGTGAGCTTGATATTCTAGATATTCGTTTAGCTCCAGAAGTCGCTGCTCCTGTTTTCTTCGAATCACCTCCACTTCTATCCAAGATGCCATCAACTTTAGTGCATCGATATCAATCGCTTTAAACTTCCGAGGATAGGCTTTCGCAGAAGAGAAATTCAACGTACCAAACAGCATCCCTTCAACCAAAATAGGAATACCGATATAAGACTCTAACCCAAACGCTTTGTAGGCAGGATGAAATGCGTATTTGTCATTCTTACCCATACTTTCAATCGCAATAGGTTCACGTGCACTACAGGTGATTTGGCAATAGGTCGACTCAAGGTTAAATGTATCACCTGGGTTTAGCTCCGCCCCTTCAGGGGTTTCGCAATGAAGTACGGTATAGACATCACCTTCAATACAAGAAAGAATGCCAATATCAAGATCAAAACGTTCCAAGCCCATTTTCAGCAACTGGCTCATTTGCACCTCAAAGCCACACTGATAATTACTGGTGATTTGATACAAGCGCCTGATGACTTTTTCACTTTCGTTTTCTTTAACCATAAGCAATCTCGGCGAACAAAATTAATGGATATCGAGTTATCTTAAGCACAGTCAGCAGTTTAATCTTATGTTTAGGGCTGTTTTTTGCTACAGAGCCCATAAAAATGGCGGCTTACGTTCTGCTTTGGTAGTATTGCGGCACCGTAAATCAATCTAGGTCCAGGATATGCACCTTTCTAAACTTACCAACGAAATCTTTGAGCATCTTTACCGCGATATCACAGAGTTCCGTAGCACTTTTGATCTCCCTGTCGCTTCTCCAGACAGCCTAGATGAGAAAGCAGATACGCTACACACTTCTCTAGCGATTGAAGAGCTGACTGAACTGGCAGAAGCAGATAGCAAAACAGAGCAAGCAGATGCAATCGTTGATAGCGTTTATGTTTTGATGGGCCGTTTGGTTCACCTAGGCAATGACAAGATTGAAGATAATCTCGCGATCACTTACCTGATTGACCTACTTCTTAATGTTGCGGTAAACCGCGGTATCGACTTCATCCCATGCTGGGACGAAGTGCATTCAAGTAACATGAGCAAAGTATGTCGTAGTGAAAAAGAGTACGCCGATACAGAAGCGTATTACGCAGAACAAGGCATCAAATTGATGGCTGTGCAAAAAGGCGACTACATTATTGCTAAGTGCGCAGAAGATTTCGTTTCAGAGAGTAAAACCATTCGCCAAGGTAAAGTACTGAAATCGGTTTACTACCGTCCTGCTGATTTAGCGGCGCTAACCGCGTAAAGTACAGATAAAAAACCGCCACCTTGGGCTAACCATAGGTGGCGGAAGCTGCCATAAAGCAACAAGGCTTAACGTTCACCAACCTGCCGGTCTCCCTTTACATTGGCTTAGCCTAACAAGAACGAGAATGTATCGTTCTAACTAAAGCCATTTGTGTGCCAGTTTTTATTTAAACTAACTCATTGATTTTACTAAGTACTAAAACCTGTATTACTCAAAATAAACGTCCCGATGAGCCGAGAAAGTGCAAAATGCACCAAATTGAACATGCTGTTCAGGCGCATCAATCAAAAATGAGTACCAGTTTTGAGTCAACCAATGCCTTCGTCACCTGCGTTTTAAACACGCGAGCCAACTCTTCTTCTGTTAATACCGTTTCCGGTGCTCCACACTGCTGAATGACGCCGTTTTCCAACAGCAATACTTTATCCGCATTGTGCATTGTTCGGTTAAGATCATGATTCGACATTACGACCGTGATGCCCATATCAGCTACTTTACGGATCAGCTTATAAAGCAGCCCTTCCTGACCAATATCGAGTGGTGCGGCGGGTTCATCCAGAATCAATAGTTTTGCGTTAGGGTTCAATGTCGGCCATATCTGTAGACAAATTGCACACAACCGAACTCTTTGCCACTCACCGCCAGACAGGTGATGAATAGGTCTGAGCAACTTATCTTCCAATTCTAATAAACAAGCTAGCTCACGGACCGTGCTATCTACTTGAGTAGTATCTGCCTGTGCGCTGGCTGGAATGGACAGCATTAAGTACTGCGCAACGATGAGGTTAAACGCAGGTCGATCACTCTGACTTAAAAAAGCCCGATAACTCGCTAATGCCTCAAGGGATGACTGCCTTACATCCAACTCATCAATAAACGCATTGCCACCACATTCGAGTAGACCTGATAAAGCCGATAAAAACGTGCTTTTTCCGCTTCCATTTGGGCCAATGACATGGAGAACTTGCCCTTTTTCGACAGTTAACGAGAGAGGAAGCAGTCTTGAGCCGACAGATAGGCTATTAATGCGAATCATGATTTTTCACCAGCATCCAAATAAACACAGGGGCACCAATGGTTGTCGTTACGACTCCTAAAGGTAACTCTGCTGACTCCAAAGAGGTACGAGCGATAATGTCCGCAAACACCAGAAGCGTGGCACCACTTAGCGCAGACAACGGCAATAAATAACGGTTCTCGCTACCCAACGCCAATCGTAATAGATGAGGGACCACTAACCCCACAAAACCTATAATCCCGCCAAGGGCAACTGCGCCACCAACCAGCACAGAAACGGCAAGGATCAGTTTCCATCGAACCGCTTCCACATCAATCCCCAACTGCTTGGCATGGAGCTCGCCCATCATGAGCTTATCCAGCACCTGCCCTTTAAAACAAAGCCACACCAACACAGGAATTAGGAATAAGGTCAGAATATGGTGATGCCAACTTGCACCGCCCACGCTTCCCATTAGCCAGTACATCAACTGACGCAGACTTAGTTCATCGCTAAAATAGAACGCCCAGGTGACCACAGCCCCACTGAGTATGCCTAAAGCAACCCCGACTAATAGAAGCCGAGTCGTGGTTAATCTTGCCGAGCGCGCAAAAAAGACCAGTAGCAACGTAAAAAGCAGTGCCCCCGCAACCGCAGAAACCATAAAACCAATAGGGGTGGCAAACATCGGAAGAAAAAACATTACCAGAACCATCATGACGCTGGCGCCACCGGAAATACCCAAGACACCGGGTTCTGCAAGCACATTACCCAGTAACACTTGCAACACCGCACCAGAGACAGCAAGTGCCGCACCAATCGCGATAGCAGTCAATAAACGAGGGAAACGAAGTTGGAGAACAAGTTTCTCCATTAATGGCGTTACTTCTGAAAACGGCGAGATGATTACTTCCCCGACCATCAAGTAGATAATGCTCAGGAAAACGAGACTGAGAGTGGCGACTATCGCAAAAAGATTCCAACGGCGCTGCTTGCGCTGGATTAACTGACTAAATTCCATGAATGCTCGATAAAATTGAGTTTGTTGCCCATTATTTTGGCACAACAATTAATGGCTTAACGATACCGTTAAGCCATTGAAATAGGAAGCCTGAACCATGAATTTAGACAGTGAAGGGGTTAGTCGTAAACGATCTGATCTTCTTCATAACGAGTTTTGACTGGGCAAACCATCAATGCGGCTCGCTGACCAATCACAACGTGTCGATTGGGGAATACGATCGCTTCGCCTTCATTCTTAGCCATCAGAGGTTTATCGCCGTCGTGGCCAAACACTTCGCCATGTTTAAACGCGGTAAAGTTTTCGACATTGTCATCGAACAGAAAATCAAAGTCATCATGTAAACGGACGATAGTACGGCTTACTCGGTACATCACTGGCTTACGTGGTAAATGCTCAGGTTTTGTCGACGCAACCAAATCACGAAGAGCCAGATCACACGCGACCAGTTTTTCCAGATCGTTCTCACCAATGCGTGCGACGCGACCAAGTTCAACCGTCAGAGCTTGCGCACCAAAGTGTTCGGCACTAAACCAGCTAAACGTGCTAGACGGCGCGTTAGAGAACATCACCGCTTCAAGGTGAGCACTTGCCACGAAGTCCATCAACGCTTTGCTTCTTACCGGATGACGAGTCTTGGGACTGACAACAAATGAATAATGTTTCGACTCGCGGATAGCACAATGCAAATCAAGGTGCCAACGCTGTTGCTGCTCGGTATCTTGATAAAAGTCTGTGACGATGTGTTTAAGATTGGCCGCGATGTCGCGTTCTTTAGATGGTTCGTACTCTTTATCATCAAAGAGACGATTTAAATTCACATCCAGAAAACGCGTATGTGCATTGGTTGCTTCAGGGTGAGCAATAATAAATAGCAATCTTTCAGTGATTGGTTGAAAACCGGACTCAATATCTGAAATGATTTTATCTACGATTTCCATCGGTGCAGTTTCATCACCATGAACACCGCAAGATAAAATAATGTGTTTACTGTCGTTAGAAAGATTCTTAGGGATAACTTCCAAAACACCGCGTTGATGCAGTTTAAAGACAGTTCCACCAGCCACTGTCATTTCTGCAGCGGGCATTTCTTGTTCTAAATCTAAGCTGTCAAAAAGAAAAGATTGGCGAAAGAGGTTGTTCGTCATGCGCTACTCCTTTATTGCACAGCGAGTATGTTAATGAATTGTATTCGCAAATTATATGGAGAGGATCTCACTTATAAACACTCGTTGACGTGTCACATAATAATTTGCTTAGTTTGCACTCAGTTAATCACTACTAAGCGCGCTCGCAAATGCAAAATAGCCGGGGGAACAAGCCCGGCTACGCAATAATACCACAAACAAAGCGTGACTATAGTTGATCAAGCAAAGATTCAAACTCATCAATTTTGCTTGCCACACGGTCAATACTCTGCTGCCAGAACTCTTGGCTAGATAAATCCATACCAAGGTGTTTTTGCACAACGTCTTCCGCCATCATTGAACCAGTATCACGAAGCAAATTAACGTAATCTTGGTAGAATTGTTCACCTTTACTCTCACGCTGTGCGTATACGCCAATACTGAACAGATAACCAAACAGATATGGGTAGTTATAGAAGCTCACCTGAGAAATTGAGAAATGAAGTTTGCTGGCCCAGAAATACGGATCAGGTTCAGACATTGAATCCCCATACCACTCTTTCCAAGTTTCGCTCATTAAATCACACAGTTGCCCTGCTTCCAGTTCACCCTCTGCGCGCTTTTCATAGAAAGACTTTTCAAACTCGTAGCGTACAGGAATATTCACCATCAATGCGTAACAGCTTGATAGCTCCTCCCAAAGCATCTCTAACTTTTCTTCGCGAGTTTCCGCTTGGCCGAGTAAGTAGTCACGTACGGTATTCTCGGCAAAAATAGAGGCGGTTTCCGCTAATGTCATTGGATAACGAGTCTGACATAATGGCATGTCGCGCATCACCCAGTTATGGAAAGCGTGACCAATTTCATGCGCCAACGTCAAAAGATGAGATCGGCTGCCGCCCCAGGTCATAAATACCAGTGGTGTGCGTGTCGCAGCAAATTTAGTGCAGTACGCGCCTAAGCGACGGTTTTCAGTCGGTGCCGCATCAATCCAGCCATTTTTGACCATTAACGTCACGAACTCTGCCATTTCTGGATCAACGGTAGAAAATGCGGAGCGGATGATGTCTATCGCTTCATCAAACTCATAAACTTTTGGCTCTGCATCCGTTAAGCTCGGCATGCCTGCTAAATGATTCCACGGTGCCATTTGTTCTAAGCCATGAACGCGAGCCATCAACTTACCCGCTTTTTGACCGACATGGCGGTTAGCTTTAGCGGTGCTGATCATCGCATCAAGTGTTGTTTGTTCAATGCGGCTACCGTGCAGGCTTGCTTCTAAAAAGTGCACATCACGCACTTTGGAACGCTTTTGATATTCCGTCAGTCGCCAACCAGCCAGCGCATTTAAAATGGCAGCAAACGACTCTTGGTGTTGTCGCATCGCATTTTGAATGCCCAACCAAGCGGGTTTCTGTGCCTCGAAATCCGTGCCATACAAAGTACTGGCCGCTTTAGAAAGACCGACTTTGGCCTTTTCTTCGTTCTCTAACGTGACTTGCAAAGAACCGGTAATATTGTCGTACAGTCTTCCCCAAGCATCTTTACCGTCTACTTCCAACGCCGACATTAACTGCTCTTCGGCAATACCCAGTTTGGTATCTGCTAGTTTTCTCTCCGTGAAGATCTGGAAACCTTGACCAGACACATCTTCACTCTCGTGCGCCAACACCTCTTGAATAAAAGACTCTGGCTGTGTCACTAATGCATCTTGATACGGTGTAAATGCCTGGCTTAGTTGAGAGTTTAGCTTCGCCAAGCGACCCACTAGACTTTTAGCATCACCATTACTGGCATCAACAGAAGCATGGCACTGCGCGAAGGTGTTAATAGTCGCAAGAAGCTTTCCTGCCGCTTCACGTGTTTGGATGGCGTTTTGCATCACTGACACAGAGGTTCTTGAATCGGTGTGTAGCGTCAGTGTTTCGATACACTGTTGAATCAGTTCAATATCTTGAGAGATTTTGCTATCGCTTAATCCTTGATAAGCAATAGAGAGATCCCATTTTGGTGTGGTCATCTTTTTGTGTTCCTTGCTGGACGACTTAGCTAAGCGGGGCTGATACAGAGCAAACCCGTTTAAATGTCGTATCTGCTTTCATAATTTGAATGTGACTGATCGATTGGTGGTGAATTTGTAAAACAGAGTACAGTTCACTGTTTCGCCAATCTAAAGGTAAAAGTGTCGCTAATATCATGCGAATCGTCCCACCATGACAAACAATCAATGTATCTTCTGCGACGTTCTCTACAAACTGCTGCCAAAATATTGATACTCTTGTATAAAATGAGTTCAAAGTTTCGGCGTTCGGTAGCGTATTGAGCGCGGGATCCTGCCAAAATTGTTCTAACTGAGGCCAGTGGTGCTGCACAGAATCAAACGGTTTTCCATCCAAGTCACCAAAATCCATCTCTTGGATATCATCACAAATTTGTAGGGCTAACTCTGGGTTCGCTTTAGCCAATTTCTCGGCCAACTCTCTGCAACGTCTAAGTGGAGAACTAACTACCTGTTTAATTGCCCAGTCTTGTTCTAGCAATTGTGCACAAATTTGGTTTTGTGTTGTCTCATCTACCGCAACATCAGTGCGACCGTATAGTGCAGGTTCACCAACCGTTTTACCATGACGAAGTAAGTAGATATTGATTTTTTTCAACATGTTACCCCTTTAGCGACATAGGCAAGCCTGCTGCAACAAATGTCACCTTGTGGGCGACTTTTGCAATGGCTTGGTTCATCCAGCCAGCATGATCGACAAATAACCTTGTCACTTCCCCCATAGGTACAACCCCTAAACCGACTTCGTTAGACACGAGAACAATATTGGCCGAGGAGGCTTCCAACGCGGTGACTAAATGTTGCACCTGCGCGGAGATCGTCTCCTCCGTCGCGGTTTCACCGTGATTAAAGATGACGTTATTCATCCACAATGTGAGGCAATCAACCAAAACCACATCATTTTCATTAAACTGTGAAATCAGATCCGGCAATTGAATCGGGCACTCATGCTCGATCCAACGATCGTTTCTTCTGCTTTGATGGTGATAGATACGCTGCTGCATTTCTTCATCAAAAGCGAGCGCCGTAGCGACATAATGTAAAGAATGCTGCTGACTGGAGCCCATCACCAAAGACTCTGCATAACTGGATTTACCCGAGCGAGCACCGCCCAAGATCAAATGTATTGTCATACCCTTCTACGCTCCAAACCAGACCAGCATCACAGCGTAACTCAACAGCTCCATCAGTTGCTGAGCGGCCCCTAAACAATCGCCAGTGAAACCGCCAAGCCGACGGTTTAACCAACGACGAAAAAGCGCTCTAAAACCAACAGCGGCTAGGATCAAAATAGCCATTAAGCCCGCATCTAACCACAAAACAGGAAGAAGGCTCGTAACCACTAAGACGGCTAGCTCTAGCTGTGATTGCTTGTTAGCGAGCGGTTTACTCTTGCTGGTATCTGAGTCAGACACATAAGGCATATCATAAATAAGGGAGGCAGCAACGCCCCTGCTTAGGACATAAGCGGCAATTAATGCGCCCGCTAAGTGGGTAACATCAGCCAGTTCAGACAGAAATAAAAACTTACCCAGTAATGCCATTACCAGCGCACTGGCTCCGTAAGTACCAATGCGGCTGTCTTTCATGATGGTGAGACGTTTTTCAACCGTCATCCCACCACCAATACCATCGGCCATATCAGTCAGGCCATCTTCATGGAAGGCCCCCGTCAGCATCAGGCTAAAGCACATCATTAAAAAGACGGCGATATCCGCGCTGAAAACCGTTTCGAACAACGAGAAAACCAACGCGCAAATGCATCCCAGAACCAATCCGACCAAAGCAAAATAGCGCCCTGCTTGATTCATTCTTTGCTCGGAATACGGTGTCTGACTGGGAATCGGCAGCCGTGAAAAGAAGCCTAAAGCAAGCCAAAACAGCTCTAACTGATACCTAAACGTCGCGGGCATTAGACCTCAACTCCCGCTTGTTCGAAACTTGCCATCGAGTTGTAAAACTCCGCCGCCGCACGAATGAGAGGCACAGCCAACACCGCACCCGTGCCTTCCCCTAATCTGAGCGAAAGGTCCAATAATGGTTCAGCGTTCAATTCCTCTAGCATGTATTGATGTCCAGATTCATGGGATTGATGTGCAAAAATCATGTAATCGCGACATGCTGGGTTGATCTTAGTGGCGGAAAACGCAGCGGCGGTCGCAATAAAGCCATCCACCAAAACCGGAGTCTGGGAATCGGCGGCTTCAAGATAAGCGCCAACCATCTGCACGATTTCAAAACCGCCAACTTCAGCCAATACCTCGTAAACATCTTGGGTAGCGAAGCGAGAAACGCCTGCTGACACTAATCGGATTTTGTTCTCAAACTGTTCATCGCTGATCCCTGTTCCACGACCAACGCACTGCTCGACCGCTCGACCCGTTAAGCCCGCCAGAATTGCTGCAGCACTTGAGGTGTTCCCAATCCCCATCTCACCGAACATAAGTAAGTTACAGCCAGCATCAATCACGCTTTTAGATATTTTTCGACCCAGCGTGATACCTTCCTCTACTTGTTCTTTGCTCATGGCGGCTTGTTTGGCCAAGTTTTGGGTTCGCTCTCCTAAACGCTGAACAACAAAATCATCACTTTCATGTTCCACGGGAACGAGTATGCCGCAATCGACCACTTTCATCGCCACCTTATTGCTGCGACAAAAACAGTTCACGGCTGCGCCACCAGCGATAAAATTCAATACCATTTGCTGAGTTACGGCGCTTGGCGCGATGCTGACCCCTTCGTCGGCGATACCATGGTCACCGGCAAAGACAATCACTGTTGGCTGGTGAATGGCTATCTCGGAAGCTAGCTCACCCTTTTGGTTGCTTTGAATTAGAGCAAGCTGATGAGCAACCTGTTCAAGCTGACCAAGCGCGCCAAGTGGTTTGGTTTTTTGATTGATACGATGCCAAATGGAATCTGAATAGGATAGATTGAGCATAGTCATTTACTTAGGTCTCGCGACTGAGAAGGTTTTTTCTAGCACCGCGTATTGGCTGCCACCCAAACGAGCCAAAGGGTTCACTTTTAGAGCATCAACGACGACGCGATCGGCACGATCACCAATGACGCTTGGATCAATATAAATTTCTTCTACCTGAGCGAATATCAGGCTTTGCGGCGTTTCACCAATTTCTTTCACCTCAAACAATTTACACCCAAATGCAATCGGGCAATCTTTCACTCTTGGTAACTCAAAGCCTTCAAATTCAACCAGTTCAATATCGGATGCGTGAACTTCTGACTCTCCGTGATCCAGAGTCGCGGCACTCTGTGTCACTACTTCAGCCAGTTGCTCGTTCGCGATGTGGATCACCATCTGGCCCGTTTCCAGCACATTACGCGTTGTGTCTTTCACTTCGCCAGACGGCTTTTTCCCTACAGAAAACATCATCAAAGGTGGGTTGCTCGACACTGGCGTAAAATAGGAAAACGGCGCCAAGTTGTAATTTTTCTCTCCAGAATCCGTTAATACCCACGCAATTGGACGTGGGATAATAGTTTGCGTCATCAGGTGATAAATTTGAGTCGGTGCAAGGGTGGCTAGATCGATATTCATCATCATTCCTTTTCTTGAGAAGCAATCCTTCGTTGCCATCAAGTGTACCGTGAAATCATAGGGTTAACATCCGCTTTGTTAGCCCTGTCAAGGTTTGCAACGCGAAAGAGTGCTTGAATGTAAGGCGAAAATTAGAAATGTGACACAGGCTATCATCACGGTCTATGCTTAATATTGAATACTTTTTATTTTAATGACGGAATGGAGAAAGACTCTAACAAGAAGAAACTGGGCGATTAGCACTCAGTTGTAAAGGAGGTCTGCTATGTTTGCCAACCAACAAGCAAGAAAGAAAAAACAACAAAAACAACAAAAGCCACATACAAAGACAAAAAAACGCGTGCCTTTGTCTCTCACCTAACCTTTAATTTCAATCACCTCTAACCATTGGACATTAACAGTGATAAACAAGGGAAATCTCGTTGTAATTACGGCTGGGGGAACAGGCCTAATTGGACATGAACTGATTAAACAACTGCTAAATGAAACGCCAATTGAGCACGTTTATGCTCTCAGTCGTAAAGATCTCCCTTTTGAACACGAGAAGTTGCAGGTTATTAAAAACCCTAATCTTGAAATCAAACACTGGGACGATAGCCTCATGACTCCCGAGTATGGTTTTATTTCTTTGGGTACCACTAAGAAACAAGCAGGGAGTAATCAAGCTCTGGAAAAAGTGGATTTTGAGCTGGTTTGTAAAGTTACACAGCAAATGAAAATCATCGGTGTAAAACGGTTGTGCGTGGTATCGAGTCTGGGAGCGTCGGCACAATCCCCCTCGCATTACCTTCGTTGCAAAGGCAAAATGGAGCTAGCACTGAGTGACATGGGGTTTGAAAAACTTGTGTTTGTACGCCCTGGCCCACTGGTTGGTATAAGAGATATCCCACGCACAGATGAACGCCTGGTTCAGTCTATTCTCGGTGTCTTGAAACCGTTGATGCTCGGCCCACTAAAAAGGTTTATCCCAATCCGCGCAGAAAAAGTAGCGCAAGCGATGCAATACGCATTGTTGGAAAAAACAAGGTTCCAAATCGAAATACTCGACAGTATTGATATGCTGGGCCTGATTAATAAATATCGCTAACTCGCTCACAAATAAGCCTACACGGGCACTATGCAACCACTTTATTCATCTTAATAACTTATAGATATAATAAATTACTTTTAATCACTTCATAGTTCTATCCGTAATCTTTATCTTCCGTTACCGAATTCAATTCTACAAAAACACTACCCCCTGTAGTGCACCTATAATTTATAAGGATTATCAACATGTCAGTCGCTGCTATTGCGTCGTTAGCGGTATTTGCAGGTATCCTTTTCTTGCTATATGGCCAGCAAAGAAAAGAGAATACCCTATCGCGCTTGGTTCTTTTCGGTCTCGTTTTAGGTAGTGCTTTTGGTTTGGCACTTCAACTCATTTTTGGTGAAGGTAACCCTGTTATCAGCCAGACTCTAGACTGGGTCAATGTGGTTGGTCGCGGTTACGTTGGTCTACTAAAAATGGTCATCATGCCACTGGTATTAGTTTCTATGATCGCTGCGGTAGTGAAACTAGAAAAAGGCGGCTCTTTAGGCAAGATTTCAGCCCTAACTATCTCTATCTTGTTGGTTACCACTGCTATTTCAGCCCTTGTCGCGATTTTTGTTACGCAAGCGTTCGGTTTATCAGCAGAAGGCCTAACAGAAGGCGCGCGCGAAACAGCACGCATCGCAGTTTTAGAAAACCGTGCGGGCCGTGTGAGCGATCTGACCATTCCACAAATGCTAGTGAGCTTTATTCCAACGAACCCATTTGCCGATCTGACGGGCGCTCGCTCTACTTCGATCATTGCCGTGGTGATTTTCGGTGTGCTAACAGGCATTGCTGCACGTAAAGTGATGGCAGAAAAAGAAGAGTTAGAAACGCCGATTCGCACATTTGTTGACGCTGTTCAGTCGATTGTGATGCGTCTGGTTAAGATGATCATGGCGTTAACCCCGTATGGTATCGCGGCACTAATGGCGAAAGTTGTGGCAACCTCAAGCGCGGGCGACATTCTCAACCTGCTTGGTTTTATCGTCGCTTCATACGTAGCAATCGCACTGATGTTCGTTGTACACGGTATTTTAGTGGCCTTCTTCGGCGTGAATCCAAAAGAGTTCTTCCAAAAGATTTGGCCAGTACTGACCTTTGCGTTTACCTCTCGTAGCTCGGCAGCATCGATTCCTCTTAACGTTGAAGCACAGATTGATAAGCTAAACGTGCCACCAGCAGTTGCAAACCTATCTGCTTCTTTTGGTGCAACAATCGGGCAAAACGGCTGTGCGGGTATCTACCCTGCAATGCTAGCCGTGATGGTTGCGCCAATGGTTGGTATTGATGCTATGGATATCAACTTTATCCTGTCCCTGATTGCTATTATCGTTGTGAGTTCATTCGGTATTGCTGGCGTTGGTGGCGGTGCAACCTTTGCAGCCCTGATTGTACTTCCGGCTATGGGTTTGCCAGTGACTATCGCTGCGCTACTTATCTCTATTGAGCCGCTAATTGATATGGCGCGTACCGCACTGAACGTATCAGGTTCTATGACTGCGGGTACCATCACTAGCCGAATCTTAGGCAGTAAAGTAACCAGTGACGAGTTAGATACACAAAAGGCATAACGCCCTACTCTTACAATGGCCGACATCATGTCGGCCATTTTTTTATCATTCAAGACAAGATTACTGTATGTCGATTGCCTTGATGCAGCGGCAGTGGTCTAATACCTAAATCAATTTCAGATACTTGGTAAACAGAACATGCAACAAGAGCACCAACCCACGTTCTTCTTTTTTGACTATGAAACGTGGGGAACGAGTCCTGCCAAAGACCGGCCGTGTCAATTCGCAGGTGTTCGGACCGATCAGGATTTTAATATTATCGGCGAGCCTCTTGTCATCTACTGTCAGCCACCTTCTGACTACCTCCCTTCACCAGAAGCTGCTTTAATCACAGGCATTACTCCTCAAACGGCTGTTTCTAAGGGCCTAACAGAGCCAGAATTTATCGCCAAAATTCACGAGCAATTGGCCACGCCGAACACCACCAGTTTGGGCTACAACAGCATTCGTTTTGATGACGAAGTCACGCGTTACACCTGCTACCGCAACTTTATTGACCCATATGCATGGAGCTGGCAAAACGGCAACTCGCGTTGGGATCTACTGGATGTAATGCGTGCGTGCCATGCACTGCGCCCTGAAGGCATCAATTGGCCTGAAAACGAAGAAGGGTTTACCAGCTTCAAGTTAGAGCATTTATCGGTTGCCAACGGCATTGAACACGAAAATGCGCATGATGCGATGGCCGACGTTATCGCGACGATTGAGATGGCTAAAAAGATCAAAGCGGCGCAGCCTAAGCTGTTCGATTACTTCCTGTCGATGCGCCATAAGCGAAAGCTGAACGAGCTGGTTGATATCGTCAATATGACGCCGTTAATGCACGTTTCCGGCATGTTAGGCAGAGAGTGTAACTACACCAGTTGGATTGTGCCCGTTGCTTGGCACCCAACCAATAAAAATGCCGTCATTACCGTTGATCTGGCGAAAGATCCACAAGCCCTGCTAGATTTGGACACAGAACAATTACACGAGCGCTTGTACACCAAACGCAGCGAGCTTGGTGAAGGAGAACTCCCTGTTCCGGTCAAACTCGTCCACTTGAATAAATGCCCGATCCTTGCTCCTGCGAAAACGTTGACCGCAGAAAACGCAGAAATTATCGGCATCGACCGCGAGCAGTGTTTGAAGAACTTAGCACTGCTTCGCCAACACCCAGAAGTGCGAGAAAAGCTGATAGGGCTGTACAGCATCGAACGTGAATACGAAAAAAGTAACGACGTAGACACCATGCTTTACGATGGCTTCTTCTCACCTGCCGACAAAGCATCTATGGATATCATCCGCAGCACGGATCCAAACAACCTCTCTGCACTGGATATCACGTTTAACGATGAACGGATCACACCGCTGCTATTTCGTTACCGCGCAAGGCACTTTCCTTGGACTTTAGATGAGCATGAACAGCAAAAGTGGGCAAACCACTGCCGCGAGTACTTCGAAAGTCGTATTGAAGAGTATATGCTCAATTTGGAAAACTTAGTTCACGAATATGAGAGTGATGAAAAGAAAATAGCTATTTTAAAATCCGTATACCAATACGTTCAAAAACTAGTATCTTAGTAATCAACGCCTGCACCCTACAAAGCCTCAGCTAATTATTAATAACAAAAGATAGTTGAGGCTCTTGAACGCCAATACCAATTGGAATCTTACGTTGTGAAAATGCAACGGGCTTTAATATATTTGGACGACAACAACTTATGGCTAAGACTTTGCTTAAATACGTCGTATCTATGGGGCTCATCGTTTTGTGTCTCATTGCGGGCATCAATCTCCAACAGCTTTTAGATACCTCCATCCCTGGCAGCATTATCGGTATGCTGATTCTGTTTGCTCTAATGGCGAGTGGACTGGTTCCATCAGATTGGGTAAAAAACAGTGCAACACTGCTGATACGTTACATGGTACTGCTGTTTGTCCCTATCAGTGTCGGTCTTATGGACCACTTTGATCTTCTCTTTGCTAATGCCATTCCTATTCTAGCCAGCGCGGTCGGCGGTACGGTATTAGTACTTGTCTCATTAGGTCTGATCCTAGATAGAGTGTTAAAGGGAGGAGCAAAATAATGTGGTTAATAACAACGGTCATTGTGTTTCTTGCGGCACGCTGGATCTGTCAAAAGTGCAACTCTCCACTGATGAACCCGCTGATCATCAGCCTGCTGGTGTTAATTCCGCTGCTAACCTATTTCAAGGTTCCTTTCGAAACCTACTATGCAGCGAACGAGTGGCTCAACTACCTGCTGCAACCAGCGGTTGTCGCGTTAGCGTTTCCTCTCTACGAGCAATTGCCACAAATTCGTGCCAATTGGCGCATCATCGCCCTAGCTTGTGGTGTGGGTAGTGCCATGTCGATGCTGACAACCAGCGTTATCGCGGTCTATATGCAGGCAGATATCTCATTAGTAGCCAGTTTATTGGGCAAATCAGTCACAACACCCATTGCGATGGAAGTATCAAGCCATTTAGGTGGGGAACCCGCTATTGCAGCGATTCTGGTACTAATTGTTGGTCTATTTGGCGCAATCGTTGCCTACCCGATCTACAACGTTCTGAATATCACTCACCCGATTGCGAAAGGACTAACGATGGGAACGGTGTCACACGCGTTAGGTACCGCCGCATGTGCGGAGCGAGATGGGCAAGATGCCGCTTTTAGCTCATTGGCTCTTGTTTTATGCGGGGTAATCACCTCAATTCTTGCCCCTTCATTCTTTGCTTTTGCTGTTTGGTTAGCCGCTTAAGCTCTATCGATGTGTTGCTACGGCCGATAAACAATTTGCGTTGTTCGGCGTAGCTCACTCAATTTAACACTGCAATCGTTATCATGTGTGACGTCACTCTAACTATGAAAACCTAAAATCTATTGCAGTAATTAGTGTGATCAAAAACACGGTATTGTTTGATGCGTATCCTAAAATGAAATACCAGTATCGAGGTACGTTCACGCTTTAAGGTGAACGGTTCACCAACGGTATCACTACATGTTTACACAAGGATTCAACATGAGAAGCCGCATTGAACAAGCGCTATCTGAAGCGCCAAAAAACATTGCAGAGTACTTATCTCCTATTCTGCTTGCAGACGACTTTGACGCGACTCTTTCTCCTGAGCAGTTTCAAGAGCTGCTTTCAATTTCTGGCCTCGCTGACGATGAATTGCGCGTAGCACTACTGCCTTTCGCCGCTGCGTATTCATACGCCCCTATATCCAATTTTTATGTTGGTGCGATTGTACGTGGTTTATCTGGCCGCCTTTACTTCGGCGCCAATGTCGAAATTTTAGGCGCTCAACTTGGTCAGACCGTTCATGCAGAGCAGTCCGCAATCAGCCATGCTTGGATGAAAGGCGAAGAAGGTATTTCGGATATCACCATCAACTTCAGCCCTTGTGGTCATTGCCGTCAGTTTATGAACGAGCTAACAACCGCGCAAAGCTTGATTGTTCAATTGCCACAACGCGATGAAATGACGCTGCAAGAGTACCTTCCAGAGTCTTTCGGCCCTGCGGATTTGGGAATTGAATCCGGCCTGATGACACATGTTGATCACGGTAAAACAACGGAAGAATCCGATCAGCTGGTACTCGATGCACTTAAAGGCTTAAATAAAAGTCACGCACCGTACACACACAACCTAAGCGGTGTGAGCATCAAAACCACAGATGGAAAAGTGTACCTGGGCGCGTATGCTGAAAATGCCGCCTTCAACCCTAGCCTTCCGCCGCTGCAAGTTGCTCTGATTCAACTGCTGATGGATGGTAAATCTCTGGATGAGGTAGATTCTGCCGCTCTTGCAGAAATGGCTGAAGGTAGCATTAGTCACCTTGCTGACACTCAAGCCACGCTTGAAGCAATTAACCCAGATATTCCACTCGCCTACTTAGCTATTTAAACAGCTAGCTATTCAAGCCAAGCACATTGATAGCAAGGGCCTAGTTATCTAACTAGGCCCTTGCTATTCATATCGACTCATTTATCACTAAGTTGATACTGATAACTTATTGGTATTCCGCTTTTTTTTTACTGTCTACTCTATCCATATTTTATGCTCAAAAACACACGCAAACGTTTGCTTTTGCGGTTTTAATCAGTATGATCCCTTGCATATTCAATATCTGCTCTAACAGAAAGGTTAAATATGTTTGGTTCGGCTACTCGTAAAAATGCAACACGTGTTCTTCTTTTAGGCTCAGGTGAACTGGGTAAAGAAGTCGCTATTGAATGTCAACGTCTTGGATTAGAAGTTATCGCATGTGATCGCTATGACTTTGCACCTGCAATGCAAGTTGCCCACCGCAGCTACACCTTAGATATGCTAGATGGTGATGCGCTACAAGCCATTATCGAGAAAGAACAGCCAGACTATGTTGTGCCGGAAATAGAAGCGATTGCAACAGATACGCTTGTCGAGCTGGAAGCAAAAGGCTTGAACGTTGTCCCTACCGCTAAAGCAACCAAGCTAACAATGAACCGAGAAGGGATTCGACGCTTGGCAGCAGAAGAGCTACAACTGACCACCTCACCTTACCGATTTGCAGACAACTACGCAGACTTTACAGCCGCTATCGAAGCTGTAGGCATCCCTTGCGTTTGTAAACCTGTGATGAGTTCATCAGGTAAAGGTCAAAGTGTCATTAAAAGCGCAGATGACGTAGAAAAAGCGTGGAGTTACGCGCAAGAAGGTGGGCGTACTGGCGCAGGTCGCGTCATTGTAGAAGGTTTTATTGACTTCGATTACGAAATTACCCTACTGACTGTTCGTGCAGTAGACGGCATTCACTTCTGCGCGCCTATCGGCCACCGCCAAGAAGATGGTGATTACCGCGAATCGTGGCAGCCACAAGTCATGTCAGATGCAGCACTAAAAGCAGCCCAGGATGCAGCAGGCAAAGTAGTCAATGCACTAGGCGGCCATGGTATCTTTGGTGTCGAATTGTTTGTAAAAGGGGATACCGTCATTTTCAACGAAGTATCGCCGCGTCCACACGACACTGGTTTAGTGACACTCATGTCGCAAGACAGTTCCGAATTTGCGCTGCACGTACGCGCGTTTACGGGATTACCTATCTCAGGTATTACTCAGTATGGCCCATCGGCATCAGCTGTGATCCTTGGCCAAGGTACTTCGGAAGATATTCGTTTTGAAGGCATGGAACAGGCATTGGTTCAGCCTCAAACTCAATTACGTTTATTTGGTAAACCAGATATTGATGGTCGCCGCCGCCTTGGTGTTGCGATTACTCGCCGTGACTCTATCGAACAAGCGATTGAAGATGCAGTAAGCAGTGCCGGAAAAATCAAAGTCATTTACTAATTGTATGGCGATTGAAAAACAAAAGGCTTGGTGATTCCAAGCCTTTTTTCATTTGCAGTGGATTATGACTCGATCAGGTATACTTCTTCAGCAAAACGAGTTAGTCCTTTTTGAGCGATTTTAGGATGATTCTCGCCCGCTTCATCACGGTTAAGCTTCGTGATCTTATACTCACCAAACAGGCGATTCACTTCTTGCTCTGTCACAGAAAATGGAGGGCCTGCCATTTCTTCCTGAACATAATCTAAAGTCACCAACAAAATACGGCCACCTGGGTTAAGCAATGACTTAATACGAAGCGCGTATTCTGCACGCATTTCTTCTGGCAGTGCGACCAATGCCGCGCGATCATAAATAATATCGGCCGACTGCACTGGCGCAGTAAAAAAGTCACCCGCATAAATTGACAACTCATCAAACTGATACAGTTCGTGCTGACCATTAATCGAAGTCACCATTGGCGTATAAAAGTGCTCGGCAAAAAACGCGCGTACCGCAATTTTACTAAGCTCTACACCCTGAACGTCCTCATGTTTAGAGGCCAGCCAAACTAAATCTTCCGACTTGCCACAAAGAGGAACAAGTACCTTGTCTTCATAGTTGGGGTTCGTTTTTTTCCAATATTCAATGAGCAGTGGGTTCACATCTTCTAGGTGGAAACCAATGCGATTACTTGCCCATTTACCATGCCAAAATTCTGGATCTCTCATTTTATTCTCAGGTCTGACTTTGATAGGTCATAGACTATACGAAACCCAAGCGAAGTGGTATCCCCGACCTGAATCAACTGTTCATACTTGGTTCAGTTACGCTCGTTATACTCGTTACCAAGTCATCAAATAGAGCATGAGTGAGACATAATTTTAATCTAGTGAGAGCCTGATCCAATAATCGCACGGTATGAAGAAAACCAGATTGAAATCTGACATTTAGACCCAAGATTATTATTAGAAGATACGTAGACCTTAGTGACTGAAACCTTTTTCAACACCTTTTCTAAGCCACTACGAATCTAAGGAGAGTGAATGAGCTTATTCCTGCGAACAACGGCACTAATGCTATTAATGCTCAGCCGTGCACCGGCTTTTGCCTCAATTCCGACTGTACCCGGTAGTGACCAGAACCGTTCATCCAATCAGAATGAAGTGTGTTCCAAAGCCTTCAAACACAATTTAAGTGGTTTGTACGGCATCCAATCCACTTCAACAACTCCCCTACAACCATACGCAGACTTCGATATTCTTTATTCGAAAGCACACCAAGCCCAAGCGGAGCTAGAGACTCTGTGTAAAAGTACCGCGCTGCTTACCTCTACAGAGGCCTACTTTGCGGGCGTAAAATCCTCAGAACGCGCCAAAGAAAAAATTGCCCATAAGTTAGATGGACAAGCCGAACGTATTACTGATTTGGCTCGTGCAACCATCGTCGCCGATGACATTGATAGCTTGATGTCTGCATACGAAGTGCTCAGCCGAGAAACAACGATAGTGCAAGTCAAAAATCGTTTTAAAAGCCCCAAAGCGTCTGGTTATCGAGATCTAAACCTTCTCGTACAATTGCCCAAAACCAAACTCATCGCGGAAGTTCAAGTGCATTTGAAAGCCATTGCCGATGTAAAAAATGGTCCTGAGCATGATATTTATGAGAGGATTCAAAGAATTGAAAGGAACGCTGCCACTCAAAATCGAGAGCTGTCAGAATTTGAACTCGCCCAAATTCAACATATGCGCAGTGAGTCTAAAGAGTTGTACCATAATGCATGGCAACCTTACCTAACCACTCGACTCACTACGCGCCTAAATGCGGCTTAGTCTTTCACATTAATTTGAATGCCTTGCGAGCTTTTTCGGAAGGCAGTACCTAACAACAAGGAAGTGTATGACTCCTGAGCAACAAGCTTTTTTAGATCAATACCTACAAACATTGACACCGAATGAGCGACAAGCAATACCGCAAACCCTTGCCGAGTATTTTTGCGCCGATGAGTACAACGCCAACGAATGCGCAAGATTGGTTAATATCGGACAAAAACGCGCTTCATGCAGCCTTAAGGAAGGCTATCTCATAGATAACGAGCCATTTCCTGAAGTTGGTCGTTTGACTGTCGTCCTCAACTGGCGGGAGGAGCCTGTCTGCATCATTAAACTCACAGAAGTCACTTTCTGCCCTTTTGATGAAGTGCCAGAAGAATTCGCACAAGCGGAAGGCGAAGGTGATGGAACATACGAATGGTGGAGAAAAGCCCATATCGAGTTCTTTACTCAATACGCTAAAGAAGTGGGAGCAACATTTTCTCTAGACTCTGAATTAGTCTTAGAAAGGTTTGAGAAAGTCTATCCGCTGTAAATTATTAAAGCGCCACTAGCAATGCTGTGGCGCTTTTGTATTTCAGTATTTCTGCGGATTATACCGACAACACTCTATTCACCGCGTTGCTAATCTCAGCATCACTCGCGGTTAACGGAAGAGTGAAAGACACATACTGATCGCCACGCATGCTCATCGCACGATCCACTTCCGCAAGACAGTGCATAACAGAACCATTAAGAATAAATGATAACTCGATCTCTTTCTTGTTCACAAAACCGTTATTGCGGAACTCAACTTCCTGATAGCAACCGGATTTAGAAGAGAAGTTGCCACCACGAAGATAACCTTTCTCGACGTCTGCTTTTACCATTGAGAATCCCGCTTGCTCAATGGCAGAAATCACTTTAGCAGCCACTGGCAGCGGCTTAATTTCAAGAAAATCGCGATCTTTCGGATCTATCGCGAAGTCAATATCTAGCGAAGTCTCGACCCAAACATGGCACATGTTCTTAAGTGCGTTAAGCGCCGTAATTGGGGTTTCATCGTCTAATTTCAACTCGAATGGTACTTGCTTATTCTCACCCGGTTGAATTGTGAATGGCTGTACAGCTTGTAGCTTGCCGATAATAAAGCTTTGGTAGCTTGCGCCACTGTCGCTTTCTACCTTCACCTCTGTACATAGTTTCAGGTTGATGGCGTCAATATGCTGCTCTACATCACCACCTTGAATATGAACAACCCCTTTCAGAGTCTCACCTTGGAATACCGACATACTCTCTAAAACGGTATCCACTTTTGCAGCACCAATCCCTAAAGAAGCCTTTAACTTACCAAACATGTTGTTTCCTTGTGACTTTCGTTGTTAGCACTACTCATTTAACGTGCCTATCTAAAGATAGCAAGCCATTTCGCGATTTACCTGATTGAAATGTGGTGAACTCTCATATTCAAGCCATCAATGCGAACGCTGCTTGAAACTTTAGAGTAAATGTATAACTATTTGTATAGTCAATTATAGGCTTGGTTAAAGAATCATGAGTAACTCCCCTTTATATCTGCAAATTAAGCAGTTCATCGATGACAAGATCGAGTCAGGCCAATGGCCTGTTGGTCACCAAATTACCACCGAACTGGAGCTAACCAAGCAGTTTCAAGTCAGTCGTATGACGGTCAATAAAGCGATCCGAGACTTGGTTTCAGAAGGTAAACTGCAAAGAAAACCAAGGTTAGGCACTTTTGTCTGTGCGCCTGAAGAGAAGGCGGAATCTCCTCTGCTCGATATCAGAAACATCGCTGAAGAAGTCACACAACGTGGTAAAAGCTACTCAAGTAAAGTGGTAAAACAGCTGTCCATGTCAGCAGATGAAAGTATTGCAATCAAACTGGGCGTGATGCTTAACACACCTATTTTTTATAGTGAAATCATTCACTTTGAAGACAAAACGCCAATCCAATTAGAAATCAGATGGGTCAATGCTGCGTATGCACCGAACTATTTGCAGCAAGACTTTACCCAAATAACCCCTAACCAATACTTATCTCAAAATTGCCCACTCAGCGCCATTGAGCATACCGTGGAAGCGATCATCGCTGACGCACATGTTCGTTCATCATTAGCATTAACCGCCAACGAGCCATGTTTGTTATTGAATCGTAGAACATGGAGCCAAGATAAACTCGTCAGCTCTGCATTGCTCTACCATCCAGGCTCTAAGTACAAATTAAGTTCTAAGGTTTTGCTCTGATCTAGAGGATCATAACCCACAGCCGATCACATTTTTGCAACATTACCCTTGCACTATTGATCATCCTAAACCAATATTTGTATATACATTTAAACCTATATGGATTTAGCCAGTATGAGCAACCACAACAACATACAAAAAACCTCTGAACAACATATCGATTTGGTGCTGGCCAATGCTCGCATCGTATCAATGGTCAGTGGCGCTGCTGGCTATACGGTGTCGGAACCGACTCATATTCATGTATGTGACAGGAAGATCGTTAAGATTTCCGATGAGATCCCTACAACCAGCAATATTTATGACTGCAAGAATCAGTTGGTTACTCCGGGATTCATCGACTGCCACACTCACCTTATTTACGCAGGTAACCGCGCTAACGAATTTGAAATGCGTTTAAATGGTGTCCCATATCAAGAGATTGCCAAACAAGGTGGCGGTATTTTATCTACGGTGCGGGCTACTCGCGAAGCCAGCGAAGAACAACTGATCGAGTTGGCACTGCCACGTTTAGATGGGCTGATCCGAACAGGTGTTACATCCGTTGAGGTAAAATCAGGTTACGGGCTGACACTGAGCGACGAAATCAAGATGCTGCGTGCCGCTAAAGCACTAGAAGATCACAGAGCAATCCGCGTCACACCAACTTTACTGGCTGCTCATGCCCTGCCACCAGAGTATGTAGGCAAGGCCGACGATTACATCGATTTCATCTGTCAGGAAATCATTCCTCTTGTTGCTGAAGAACAACTGGCCACCAGCGTCGATGTTTTTTGTGAATCCATCGGCTTTAACTTAGATCAGACAGAGAAAGTATTCTTAGCGGCACACCAGCATGGCCTAAAAATCAAAGGTCACACAGAGCAGCTGTCAAACCTAGGCGGCACTGCGCTTACCGCTCGTCATGAAGGATTATCAGCCGATCATATCGAATTTTTGGATGAACAAGGTGTCGCGGCTATGGCTCAGTCAGGCACGGTTGCGACGTTGCTACCTGGCGCTTTTTATTTTCTTCGTGAAACGCAGCTTCCACCGATTGCTTTACTCCGCGAGCACAGTGTACCCATGGCGATTGCAACAGATTTGAACCCAGGCACATCGCCTTTTGCAGATTTGACTATGATGATGAATATGGGCTGTACGTTGTTTGGCTTAACTCCGGAAGAAACACTGCGTGGGGTAACATGCAACGCGGCAAGAGCATTAGGCTATGGCGAAAGTAGAGGCCAAATCCAAGTTGGTTTTGATGCCGACCTAGCAATTTGGGATGTTTCTCATCCTGCAGACTTCAGCTACCAGCAAGGTGTTCCTCGCCTATCAGCACGTCTTGTTAATGGGAAAATAAGCTATGTCTGAGCAATTTAAAGTTAGGCTGCCGGTCACAAATCAAGAGTTTCACTGGCAAGGTAGACACGACGCTGAAGATGGCGACTTAGGAAAGCGCGTTCATCACGTCATGAAAAAAATACCCGTACAAGCGCTGGAACCTTACAGAAACGGTGTCAGTATCCTTGGTTTTGCGTGCGATGCGGGTGTTGCGCGCAACAAAGGTCGAGTGGGTGCTCGTAAAGCACCTGATTTGATCCGCCGTGCTCTGGCCAACATGGCTTGGCACAAAGAAAGTACGCTGATTGATTTGGGCAATGTGAGTTGTGAAGACGATCTACTCGAACAGGCTCAATCAGATTGCGCATCAGTGATCGCACAAGCACTTCGTTCGACCCCTGTCATTACCTTAGGTGGTGGTCATGAAGTGGCTTGGGCCTCATTTCAAGGCTTAGCACGCTATTTTGAGTACTTAAACCCAGTAAAGCCACCGAAGATCGGCATCATTAACTTTGATGCGCACTTTGATCTGCGCGTGTTTGAAAGTATGAGCGTGGATGTTAAACCAAGTTCTGGCACCCCATTTAATCAAATTCAACGTTATTGCCATGACAACAACTGGCCATTTCACTATGCCTGCTTAGGTGTTAGCCGTGCCAGCAATACTGAAGCGTTGTTCAAAATCGCAGATGAACTCAACGTGTGGTACGTGGAAGATAAAGATCTGGCGCATCTGAACCATATTTATCACCTCACGCAGCTACAGCATTTCATCGATAACTGTGACTACATCTATCTCACTATTGACTTAGATGTGTTCCCAGCAGCAACCGCCCCTGGTGTTAGCGCACCCGCAGCGAGAGGCGTCAGCATGGATACGCTGGCAATCTTTTTAGACAGAATTTTGCATTACAAACAAAAGTTGGTCATCGCAGATATTGCTGAGTATAACCCGACGTATGACGTAGACAGTCAAACCGCCAGGTTAGCCGCTCGGCTCTGTTGGGATATTGCCAACGCTTTTTCCGAAAAATAGAAATATGCAGATAGCCCTTTTAGCTAGGTCTAACACGGACTTGGCCACCCTACTGCTATCTGAATTTAGTGAAACACAAGGAGTCTTACCATGACGGAACGCCAAGTAGAAGATAAGCGTCTCGATACTACTCGTACCATTCGTGCACCACACGGCACCACTTTGAGAGCAAAGTCTTGGCTGACGGAAGCCCCGCTTCGTATGCTGATGAATAACCTAGACCCAGATGTGGCCGAGCACCCACATTCGTTGGTGGTATACGGTGGCATTGGTCGCGCAGCACGTAACTGGGAGTGCTATGACAAAATTGTTGAGGTTTTAGAGCGCCTAGAAGACGATCAAACTCTTGTGGTTCAGTCTGGTAAGCCTGTTGGTGTTTTCCCTACCCATAAAAACGCACCTCGCGTGCTAATTGCAAACTCAAACCTTGTTCCTCACTGGGCTAACTGGGAACACTTTAACGAATTAGATAAACAAGGCCTGATGATGTACGGCCAGATGACCGCAGGCAGCTGGATCTACATCGGCTCTCAGGGCATTGTCCAAGGCACTTATGAGACCTTTGTCTCAGTCGCTAAAAAGCATTTTAACGGTGAACCTAAAGGTCGATGGATTTTAACTGGTGGCCTTGGCGGAATGGGTGGTGCTCAACCTCTTGCGGCGACAATGGCTGGCTTCTCAATGATCGCCGTTGAGTGTGATGAATCACGTATCGATTACCGCTTACGTACTGGCTATGTTGACAAAAAAGCCACCAGCTTAGATGAGGCTCTGGCTATCATTTACGAATCTGATACACCGGTATCCGTCGGCCTGCTTGCAAACGCAGCAGACGTGTTCCCTGAACTGGTTGAACGTAACGTCACTCCAGATGTGGTGACAGACCAAACCTCTGCGCACGATCCTTTGAACGGCTACCTACCTCTGGGTTGGTCTATGGAACACGCTGCGGAAATGCGCTTAAAAGATGAAGCGGCGGTGGTAAAAGCGGCAAAAGAGTCGATGGCGGTTCAAGTTAAAGCCATGCTAGAACTACAAGAACGCGGCGCGGCAACGCTAGACTACGGTAACAATATCCGCCAGATGGCGCTAGAAGAAGGTGTCGAAAACGCATTTGACTTCCCTGGCTTTGTACCTGCTTACATTCGCCCGCTATTCTGCGAAGGTATTGGTCCATTCCGTTGGGCAGCACTTTCTGGCGACCCAGAAGACATTTACAAGACTGACCAAAAAGTGAAAGAGCTGATCCCGGACAACCCTCACCTGCATAACTGGTTAGATATGGCTCGCGAACGCATTCAGTTCCAAGGGCTACCAGCGCGTATCTGCTGGGTAGGCTTACAAGATCGTGAACGCTTGGGCCAAGCATTCAACGAAATGGTGAAAAACGGTGAACTAAAAGCACCCGTTGTCATTGGACGCGATCACTTAGACTCAGGCTCCGTTGCTAGCCCAAACCGTGAAACAGAAGGCATGATGGACGGTTCGGATGCAGTTTCAGATTGGCCGCTACTGAACGCTTTGTTAAACACAGCAGGCGGTGCGACTTGGGTATCTCTGCACCACGGTGGTGGCGTAGGCATGGGATTCTCGCAACACTCAGGCATGGTGATCTGTTGTGACGGTAGTGAAGATGCATCACAACGTATTGCTCGCGTCCTCCATAATGATCCTGCAACTGGAGTTATGCGCCATGCTGATGCTGGCTACGATATCGCGAAGAAATGCGCGGCTGAGCAAGGCCTAGACTTGCCTATGCTTAACGAAGAACTGAAAAAGCTGAAATAAGCAGACCTGAAGTAAGGAAAATGAAAATGTTAAATTTAATGCTAAAGCCGGGACAGATTAGCTTAATAGAGCTGCGCCAAGTGAGCCGTTCTCCTGTGAATCTATCGCTTGATCCAGCGGCATTTCCTGCTATCGAAGAGAGTACTCAAGTCGTAGAGCAAGTGATCGCAGAAGATCGCACTGTCTACGGCATCAACACCGGTTTCGGTCTGCTGGCAAACACACGTATTGCACCCGCTGATCTTGAAACACTGCAAAAAAGTATCGTGCTTTCTCATGCTGCGGGTATTGGGGAATTCATGTCGGATGAAACCGTCCGCCTGATGATGGTCCTTAAGATCAACAGCTTATCACGTGGCTATTCGGGCATCCGCTTACAAGTCATTCAGGCCTTGATTCAACTTGTTAATTCTCAGGTCTACCCATGCGTACCACAAAAAGGCTCGGTAGGTGCATCTGGTGACTTAGCGCCACTTGCACACATGAGCACGGTACTATTAGGTGAAGGGCAAGCGCGTCATAATGGCAAAGTCATTTCAGGATTAGAGGCGCTTAAAATTGCAGGGCTTGATCCGATTACTCTTGCACCAAAAGAAGGCCTCGCGCTGCTTAACGGCACGCAAGCGTCAACCGCGTTTGCACTGGAAGGCTTATTCGCCGCAGAAGACTTGTTCGCTTCTGCAACAGTGTGTGGTGCCATGTCTGTTGAAGCTGCATTAGGTAGCCGCCGACCATTTGACCCACGTATCCATCGCGTGCGCGGTCATCGCGGCCAAATGGATGCTGCAATGGCATACCGCCATATGTTGGACACAAGTAGTGAGATTGGAGATTCGCATACCAGCTGTGAAAAAGTTCAAGACCCATACTCACTGCGTTGCCAGCCTCAAGTCATGGGCGCGTGTTTACAGCAAATCAGAAACTCGGCCGATATTCTAGAAATCGAAGCGAACTCTGTATCGGATAACCCACTGGTCTTCGCCGATGACGGCGACATTATCTCTGGTGGCAACTTCCACGCAGAACCCGTCGCCATGGCGGCTGATAACCTTGCTTTGGCAATTGCTGAAATTGGTAGCCTTTCTGAACGTCGTATGGCGCTGCTTATCGATAGCGCACTAAGTAAACTGCCACCATTCTTAGTCGACAACGGCGGCGTGAACTCGGGCTTTATGATTGCTCAGGTCACCTCTGCCGCGCTAGCAAGCGAGAACAAAACATTAGCGCACCCAGCTTCTGTCGACAGCTTGCCAACGTCCGCTAACCAAGAAGATCACGTCTCGATGGCAACATTTGCAGGCCGTCGTCTGCGTGATATGGCAGAAAATACGCGTGGTATTTTAGCCGTAGAATATTTGTCAGCGGCTCAGGGCATTGATTTCCGTGCACCCAATAAATCGTCGGCAAGAGTAGAAGAAGCCAAGCAAATTCTGCGTGAGCGCGTCTCTTTCTACGACAAAGACCGATACTTTGCCCCAGACATTGAGCAAGCGAACACTTTGCTTAAGCTGGCGGTACATAACCACTTAATGCCGGAAGCCATTCTACCTAGCGTATAAAAACTAATGGCCGAAAACAAAGCCCCCCACTCGTTCGTGGGGGGGCTTTGTTCTTTAATGTTTACGCCTTAAAAGTGGCAATAGCAGAACTAGGGAGAGCCAACCAAAGCTACCACCGCCTCCTCCACTACGACTTGCATCAGAAGTAGAATCTGGATTTGATGTACGTCGGAAGTTAGAGATGAACACCGCATCTTCTCCCTGGTCGACCGACAAGTCCTTTCTATACTCAAACTTGATGCGGTTTGTGTAACCAGGTAAATAAACTGGAACTTCTTCCTTATAATCACCGCCAGCACTACCAAAGAGATTACCATTCACGTATACGGACAGTTGATCTGCCGATTCTGAAGAAGCTCTCGCATCAAATACGTAATCGCCCGACGGTAGACCATCAAAAATAACAGCTGAGCGTTCATTATGAGAAATAGGTGCCGAACGAATACCGTCAGAGGTCACTTGCCAAGGTTTGGCATTACTATAAACACCCACATTATCCAATGATAAAGCATCTGCTAATACTGTATTTGCAGCTTGTGCGATTTCATATAAAGCGACTGAACCCGCACTGTACGCGCTCCCGTTTTACTGATAATCAAAAGTTACGCCCACAGGCTGTAACCCATAGTTACTCGCATTAAAATTGACTGAAACTGTACAACTATCACCTGCAGTTAAATTCCCATTTAGCATGCAGTTATTTGCCAGAAGCTCACTACCCTCACCCCATGCAGAGATAAGAATGCCATTAATTTCATCGGTTGTAGATAAGTTGGTAAATGTAAACTCGTGCCTGTTTTGACCTAAATTTTTATAACCCGCAAATCTCGATTGCGAGTAGCTTAGCCCTGATGTCACTTGCTCGATCCAATCAACATAGCGGCTAATATTGGTATACACCCCGTATGAGCCAGCGTAACCACACCTAATTGAGCCAAAGCTGACGATCCCCAGTTGTGTTCTGTCGTTATCGATGACAAGTGGGCCACCACTATCACCACGACAGGAGTCATAACCCTCATACTGATAACCTGCACAGAAGTTCTCTGAACCAGAATCACTCGTCACAGATGGAAAGGCATCTGCACAAGTATTTTGATCTACCATTGGAACGGTGACTTCAAGCAGTTGGGCAGACGTTGTATGGTTACCTAACTCAGGCGTCGTCGACCCCCAACCAGCAACGGTTAGATCCGTGCCAACAGCTGTGCTGTTTCGGGTCTGGGCATCGGCCAGTTGAACAGGAACCGCTTCATTAGAGGTTAATGGCCTTGGGAGTTCGATGATCGCAATATCGTTCTTGAGATTACTACCGTTATACTCAGGATGGATATAGAAGTGCTGTACCGGAAGCCTAACCCCTTCATTGTGCTCATTATTGAGGTTGTTAATACCTACAATGACCTCAAAATCTTCTTTGGAAACACGTTCCACACAGTGGGCCGCCGTTAAGATATAGCGGTCACCGATGTAACTACCACCACAAAATTGACCTTCATACGCAGAAGATCCCTTTGTCACTAAAGCGGTTATATAAGGCCAATCATTGCTCGTGGCATTAGTACCATCAATAATGCGAGGTGAGATTTCTTGGGCAAGGCTTGAAGTTGCCAGCAAACAAGTTGCTGAGCCAATAAAGACAGGTAGAGGCCAACGTATAATGCGTTCAGTTTCCTATTAAATGATATGCATTGGCAATCGATAATATCGCTGAATAAAAGCTGGCGACACCCTAGTGCGGCTCAATTGGACAAACCAGTTTAATAAATGCGAGCTATCGCTAGATCCAACGCCTTACTCGCTGTTTATATTGGCGGTACTTGTCTCCAAATAACTTCTCTAAAGCTCGCTCTTCAGGAATGATTTGAAAGCGGTTCATATACGGAATAAAAGTGAATGCGCACATAATTGCAAGCAAGTTTTGGTGCCAATAAGCGAAACCGAACAGGAGTAGGAATAGAGCGAGATACATTGGATTTCGCGTATAAGAGAAAATGCCCGAATCTACAACAGTGGAGGCATCTTCAACTTTCACTGGGTGAATGGTCGTGTTCTTTCGGTGGAACTCATAGACACCCGCCACACCAACAAATCCAGACAAGACAAAACAAACCAGGAATACAAAGACTTCGAGCGGAAGTGGCACAGTCAACGAAGTAACTTCATTAGACACTCGATTAATGATCACCACTAAAACAATAAATACTGCAACTGGTGGAATCTTGCGCTCTAACTTATCCATAAGCCTTTATCACTTTGTTTTATATAACTATATAAAAATAGCCCAGTATACGATACTGGGCTATGTCTGTTTAAACTAGCTGTAACAACGCTTGAACTGGGTGATGAACTTTTACCCCTTCAAAGCGCTTCACCTGACTTCGACATGAGTAACCTGTGACCAAACAGCGGTCTTTAGGCAAGGTGTCTAAACTTGGTTTCCAGCTTAACCCGTAAATATCTTTCGACATTTGGAGTTTATCAACCTCGTGCCCAAAGGTACCCGCCATGCCACAACAGCCGACAGGAACGGTTTTTAACTGACCGCCAAAATGAGTGAAAATCTCTCCCCACTCTTTCTCCGCGTTTGGCATCTTAGTTTTTTCAGTACAGTGAGCTAGCAAGTACCAAGGTTCTTCATCTGCTTGGGTTGATGCCGCAAACTCATTCAGTCTAGGGCGTAACCATTCATGCGCCGTCAACACCTCGAAATCGCCTCGCTTGTCCCCAAGGACTTCTTGGTATTCATCGCGATAACAAAGGACGAGAGCTGGATCCACACCGACTAATGGGATATCCAAATCAGCGACCTGTTGCAAGAACGCCGCGGTTGTACTCGCACTTTTCGCAAATTGCTTTAAGAACCCTTTAATATGCTGTGCTTTTCCATTTGGCTTAAACGGAAGTAATACTGGCGTTTTACCCAATTTAAGCACCAATTTGGCAAAGTCTTCGACCACGCTCGCGTCATAGTAGGTTGTAAATGGGTCCTGAACGATCACGACATGGTTTTGTTTTTCATCCGCAGATAAGTTAGCCAAGTGCTGAAGATCAAAGTCTTTTAAGCTGTTCAATCTTTCTTCAAGCGTTGGGACTGACAGCAAAGGCGTATCAACATAACCAATGGTTGAAGCTGTTAGTTTTTGTACCCACTTTTGTTTAATCGCACCGTTCACCAACTTCGGCGCTTTGGCCATCACAGGTAGCATTGTTTCGATATTAGCGACTAAATAGTCTTTCGCCGGGCGCTGGTAACGCGAGTAATAAATATTCAAAAAACGTGAGCGGAAACTCGGCACATCCACCTTAATCGGGCATTGGCTGGCACACGCTTTACATGCTAGACAGCCATTCATCGCTTCATACACTTCGTGTGAAAAGTCATACTCATGACGTTTGTTTAGCGTATTTCTGACCCGATCAATCATGGTTTTGACTGGCGTATTATTCGCGAGAGCCTGTTGCTCTAAATCGAGAATATCAATGCCTTGCTCTGTAAGTTGTCTTAGCCACTCTCTCACCAACCCTGCCCGGCCTTTCGGCGAATGACGACGGTCTGCTGTCACCTTCATAGAAGGACACATCGGAGACGAGGTATCGTAGTTAAAGCACAACCCGTTACCGTTACATTCCATTGCTTGTTTAAAACTATCACGGACTTTAACGTCGATTTGGCGGTCAAAATAACCACGCTTGGTGTCCGTCACTTTTACTAATTCTGCATCGCTTTCTAGAGGCGTACAGATTTTACCTGGGTTCATTTTATTGTGAGGGTCAAAGGCCGCTTTAACGCGTCTTAACTCGGTAAAAAGCTCGTCACCAAAAAACTCAGGGCCATATTCTGAGCGATAGCCTTTCCCGTGCTCGCCCCACATCAAGCCGCCATACTTAGCAACCAGCTTAACCACTTCGTCGGAAACTTCATGCATTAACGTTTCTTGTTTTGGATCACATAGGTCTAACGCTGGGCGCACGTGCAATACACCAGCATCAACGTGGCCAAACATACCGTAGTTCAACTGTTTCGCGTCCAGTAACTCTCGAAATTCAACGATAAAATCCGCCAAATTTTCTGGCGGTACACACGTATCTTCCGCAAAAGCAACGGGCTTCGCGCGGCCTTTGGCAGCACCAAGTAGACCTACCGCTTTTTTACGCATGTTGTAGATTCGACCAATGCTGGCAAGGTCGTCACACACCTGATAACCGATAATACCCGCCTGCCCTTGCTCAAGCATTTCATCCAAGCGTGCCGTTAACTCGGCCACTTGTTGCGCGACCTCTTCTTCGTCTTGGCCCGCGTACTCGACCATATTGATGCCTTGCATCTCTTTGCCAGGCACATCAGTCAGTAAATCGCTCACGGTATGCCAAACAATGTCTTCTTTCGCAAGGTTAAGCACTTTAGAGTCAACGGTTTCAACCGACAACGCTTTAGCTTCCACCATTAATGGGGCATTGCGAAGCGCTGAGTCAAAACTGTCGTATTTTACGTTAACCAGCGTACGTGCTTTGGGAATCGGAGTCAGGTTTAACTTCGCTTCGGTGATAAAGGCCAGTGAACCTTCCGCGCCACATAAAACGCGCGTTAGGTTAAACTCATCACTTTCTTCATCAAGCGCATTTTTGAGATCGTAGCCCGTTAAGAAGCGGTTCAGAGGCGGAAACTTCGCGTTAATCTGTTCGCGCTTTTCTCGGCAAACTTGCTCTGTCACCTTTAATGCTTCATGCGCGTATTCACCTGGATCAGGTAAACCTTTGGAAAGGTCCGATTCAAGCACTGAGCCGTCGGCAAATACTGCTTGCAACGACAAAACATGATCCGAGGTTTTGCCGTATTTTAGCGAACCTTGACCCGATGCATCAGTATTGACCATACCACCCAGTGTTGCTCGGTTACTGGTTGACAGGTCCGGCGAGAAAAAGTAACCGTAAGGTCGAACCGCATCATTAAGCTGGTCTTTCACCACACCCGTTTGGACACGAACCCAGCCTTCTTCTGCGTTAATTTCGAGCACATTATTCATGTGACGTGAAAGATCAACGACAACACCCTTAGTCAATGATTGGCCATTGGTACCTGTACCACCGCCACGAGGGGAAAAAGTAATCCTTTCATATTCAGGTTTTACACTTAACTGCCCGACTAGTGACACATCTTGTGTCGACTTAGGGTGCACAACCGCTTGAGGCAACTGCTGATAAACACTGTTATCCGTTGCGACAGCTAAGCGACTTGAATATTGGCTTTCGATATCTCCAGAAAATCCTGATTGTTTCAGCTCTTCCAGAAAAGTGAGGACGATGGGATCTACGTCAGATTGAGAGTGTAGTCTTGGTAACATTTGCTTCCTGCCCCTACTACGCTGATCCTGTCAGCATTGGGTTCTATGTGATATGGTTTTAATTTTTGAATCATGTCACTTTACAACATTTAAAAGGGTGATCAAAACAGAAATGCAGTGTCAAATTAGCACTTCGCGCATTTCTTTCTCACTCTTTAAAATCATGGACTTGATTTAAAGTGTCTTTACGAGCAAATCATCAATGAAGAAAACAAAAATCATCACCACAGAAGATATTTTATTAACACTTTGTCAATCTGTTTCCGGAGTTTTAACATCTGCCACCAGCTCTCAAGTTAACTATTCGGCCATGGTGCAGAAAATTACCAAAACAAGCCTTAAACCTGATTTTGGCTGCTTCGTGTTATTTGATGGCGGGTTCTCTGGCTTGGTTGTGATCAACTTCACCGCTAAAGCTGCACTAGAGATTTACACAAACTACATGCGCAACATGGGCATGCCAGAAGAAGAAATTGCCGTTCTACATACTTCTGACGAAGTCGCAGATGTACTCGGTGAGCTAATGAACCAGCTAGTAGGTAACTTTACTAACCAAGTTCGCAAAACCCTGCAAACGCACATCACTCAAAACCAGCCGAAAATGCTCGCGCTAAATAAACAAGTGGTTCTCTCGGTAGACACCAATTTAGATCGTCCTCAAGCGCGCCGTGTGACCTTCTCAACCGAAAAAGGCAACATTTTCTACCTTGAATTAGCAATGGATAAAACAGAGTTTATTCAGCTAGAAGAGTTTGAAACACCAGAAGACGAGTGTCCTGATGCCATTTTAGAGCAAGCACGCCAGCAGATGGAGTCAAAAGATAAACCTAAATCGAGCCATGACGTTGATCCTAATGACCTGCTGGATGAACTCGGCATCTAATCTCCCCTATCAGCGCCACCTCTCACATGTGGCGCAATTTTTAGCTGCAAATTTCCATTTAAAAGTTTAGCAACGTAACGCTTTTAAACACTCGGTTTCCGTTTTAACGCAGAACACGTTAAAATGGCCGACTTTTCAAAATTAGTTACTGCTGTTGTGTCGATGGATAAACAAAAAGCCCTTAAAAAAATTGCGAAGTGCCTTGAGCTTGGTAATTCAGCTAACGTAAACGAAGCTGCGAACGCGATAAAAATGGCTCACCGCTTGATGATGAAATATGGTCTGGATAAAGACGATATCGAATTTATCAAGATGGGCAAAACGCAATCGACACATTTACTCCCGTCTAATGTGGGCTCGCATTTGCTACGCATTATTCGTGGTATCAATACTAAATTTGGTGTTGAGGCGGTACTCCTTAATCATAAGGGACTTAAGCGCGCAGAATTTATTGGTGAAGCCGATAGAGCAATTTTCGCCGCATTTGCTTTCGATATCATCTACCGAGAAATGAACGAGCAAACAGGTAAATTCCGCAATAGTTTTGCGGGTACTGGCACCCCATCAGGTGAAGTTACGCGCCGCGTAAACTCATTTTTATCTGGCTGGGTAGAAGGCGCATTAGAGAAGTTGCCAATCATTAGCCCTGATGAAGAATCTGCTAAGAAGATTGATGACTATATCGATAAAGAGTTTAAAAATATCGATAGAGAAACGTTTAAACAGCAACTTAGAGAAGCGATGAAGAACCTGACCGATGATTACGAAGTCGGTTTAAAGAAAGGTCGCAAGGTGTCGGTAAATAGGCCTATTGATGGTGCACAAGCGCCTAAGATGCTACGCTAATACTCGTTAAGGCTCCGTTAAGGTTACGTCAATTATCATAGAAACTATTGACTTATATGGCTCTATCGGGATTATTCCTCTCCCAGAATTTCTAACAAATACTTCTGAAATCTTTTCAGAAAATATGGAGATGTACTTGTGAAAAAAATTACGCTTGCTCTAGCGGTTGCTATCGCTCTATCTGGCTGTCAGGCTACTCAACGTCAGAGCGCAACAACAGGTGAAACAGAAACTAACTCTGCAACAACAGGTGCTATTCTTGGCGCTATTGCTGGTGCAGCGGTCGGTGTTGCAACGGGTGATGACGCGAAAGATCGTCGTAAACGTGCCCTTATCGGCGCAGCCGGTGGTGCAGCAGTCGGTGGTGGTGTAGGCTACTACTTTGACCAACAAGAAGCGGCACTACGTCAAGAACTTCTGAACTCTGGCGTACAAGTTGAACGTGTCGGTGAAAACCAACTGCTTCTACGTATGGAAAACGGTATCGGCTTTAACTCTAGCTCATACCAGCTTGATCCAAGCATCCACAATACACTTCGTGGTGTTGCTCGTATTCTTGTTGAATACCCAGACACAAGCCTTGTGATTGATGGCCACACAGACAGCACTGGCGGCGACACACTAAACCAAGTTCTTTCTGAGCGTCGTGCTGAATCTGTTCGTTCATACTTAATTTCTCAAGGCGTAGCTTCAGGCCGTGCAATTGCTCGTGGTAACGGTGAGCGCTACCCACTATGTACAAATGAAACAACAACTGGCCGTGCATGTAACCGCCGCGTTGAGATCCAGATCCTTCCTCTTAAATAGCATTTTTGGATTGATCAATTGTGATAGAAATGGCTTCTTCGGGAGCCATTTTTTATTTCTCATCTAATTGCTTTAAACTACATTCACCCAAATACCATTGTTAAAGGGCTCGCCTTGAAATTCATTGCTATCGTCTTTCTTTTGATCTCCCCATTCTGTTTTTCCAACACGATTGACGACTTAACAGCTAAAGCTCAGTCTCAAGATCCTAATGCTCAATATCAGCTTGGACAACGCTACTTGGATGGAGATGGCGTAGAACCTTCTAGCAATGAAGCCATATATTGGTTAGAACAGTCTGCAAGCAACGGAAATCATGAAGCCGTGTTTTCCCTGACTAACCTGTACCTTGAAGACACTACAGATAAAAAACAAACCGACCGCGCGATTTACTGGTTAACGACGCAGGCTGTATCCGGCAGTGTCAAAATGCAAACTCAGCTCGGCAAAGTCTATGAACAGCTTAACCAACTAGATTTGGCAAAAATTTGGTATCAGGTAGCAGCAAAAAACAGTGAAGATGCGCAGCGAGGATATGAACGCGTACTCGAAAAACAATTTAATGCGCAACGTGCCAAGCAAGTATCATCAATAGACCAGCTTGAAGTGGCTTTTGAGGGCACCGATATAGAACTAGACGCCCTACCACAACCAGAGTTGATTTCTGAAGAGGATGAGTCTCCTTTTGCCTATGTATCTGCTGCTTTAACCCTTCTACTCTTGCTACTCTTCGCCTGGCACCGCAAAAAAGTGGGTGAGTTAGCCCATGCGTCTCAATCTTCAATTTCAGAATCACAACAAGCAACGCAATCGCTTCAGAAACAACTAAAAGCGCAAACGCTCACCATCAAGCAGCAAAAACGCCAACTCGACACACTGTATCGACAGTTTAAAAAGTTACAAGCGAGCAAAGCACCAGCACCACAAGGATCTGCTAGCGATAATAAGGCCGCGGTAGCATGTGCTCTTTTAGGGTTTCAACCTTCTAAGCTGCCAGATAGCAAGGAAATCAAAGCAAGATATAAACAGCTCTGTAAGATCTATCATCCCGATAGACAAGGAAGTGAAGAAGAAATGAAACGTTTGAACAGTGCGCTAAAAGTTGCGCTAAATATTGTTAATAAATAGTTACACATAATGATTTTTTAAAATGCTTTTTTTCGACACACTCGGAATTAAAGGGCTGCGCAATCGATCCCCCTCCCATTAACGATAACAAATAGTTAACTTTCATAGCATCGTCGTGTCATAATTTGCACCGAATTTATCACCTAGGTCTTTAAGGTGGGGAGAAAACTATGTTTACGATCGAAGGTATCTGTGACTGGTGTAAAAAGCCAAGCTTGTTAACAAAACACGAGTACGTTGATGGTAAGTGTCATCACTCATGCAAAGAGTGCCATCACTTAGCCGTTATAGACGTGCGTCAATTCAACGTCGGTGAGCTTCAGCAGCGCGAGCGACAGCAGGCGGCACGCTAATCACATATTCTCCAGAATGAAATGGGCCACCGCGAAGGTGGCCTTTTTGATGCCCAAACTGAAACACAGCGAATGCATAACCGACAGACACGTTACTGTGGAATGATCGCATCAGGTTGTTGTTCTGGCGCCGCACAGCTGAATGCTTGAATATCACGAAGTGACCTTGTCACTTCGTGAATGGTAGGAAAAGAAGTCAAATCCACATTAAAGCGCTCTGCATTGTAAACCTGCGGTATGAGGCATGCGTCAACTAACGATACGCAGTCTCCCACACAATACCTTCCACTTGTTTGCTCTAGCTTTTTCTCTAAACTCTGAAACCCAGTTTCTACCCAATATTGGTACCACTGATTTTTCATCTCTTCAGAAAAGTTTCCTTTGCTGGACAAATACTGCAATACCCGCAAGTTGTTAAGAGGATGGATATCGACAGCGATATCCTGTGCCAACGCTTTTACAACATAGCGCGTGTCTTTATCCTTTGGCACCAAAAGTACCTCAGGATACTGTTCATCTAGGTAGTCAATAATCGCAAGTGACTGGTTAAGGCGAACATTACCATCTACCAACACAGGGACGAGTTCACTCGGATTCAGTGTTTTAAACATGGCGGAGTGCTGCTCTCCGCCATGTTTGACCAGATGAATTGACTGCTGTTGGTAGTCTAACCCTTTTAAGTTCAACGCGATTCTGACTCTGTATGCAGCGGATGAACGCCAATAGCCATAGAGCGTAATCTGGGACATCAGTATTTCACCACTTGCTGATCGATCGCACCAAAAATCGAGTTTCCGTCGGAATCCTGCATATCAATTTTGATTCTGTCGCCAAACTTCATGAAACTGGTCGAAGGTTGACCATCACGGATAGTCTCTATCATTCGCACTTCCGCAATGCACGAATAGCCCACGCCACCTTCAGAAATAGCGGTTCCAAAATCTGTCCCCTGCTTATTAGATACCGTACCCGAACCAATGATTGCCCCCGCCGCCAACGGACGAGTCTGCGCCGCATGAGCTACCAGCTCAGGAAACTCAAACGTCATATCAATGCCCGCATTTGGACACCCAAATGGCGCATCGTTGTAATGAGAAAGTAGCGGTAAGTTCACTTTGCCACCGTCCCACGCATCACCCAACTCATCAGGTGTCACAGCAACCGGCGAGAACACTGAAGAAGGTTTAGACTGGAAGAAACCGAACCCTTTTGCGAGCTCATTAGGGATCAAGCCACGCAATGAAACATCATTGACCAACATAAGTAGTTTGATCTTAGAAGCCGCCTCTTCCGCTGAAGCACCCATTGGCACATCATCGGTAATGACCGCCACTTCACCTTCAAAATCGATCCCCCACTCTTCACTCCCCACAGGAATATCATCTCGCGGGCCAATAAATGCGTCAGAACCACCTTGGTACATTAAAGGATCGGTCCAAAAACTCGGAGGCATCTCAGCGCCACGAGCTTTGCGCACAAGCTCAACGTGATTAACATAAGCGCTACCATCCGCCCACTGATAAGCTCGCGGTAAAGGCGATTCACACAGAGTTTGATCAAACTCCATTTCGTTAACGAGTTCACCTTCATTCAGCGCGGTATAAACTTCTTTGAGCTGCGGCTCTACTTTGTCCCAATGATCGAGCGCTTGTTGTAGGTGCTCAGCAATTTCTGGCACGGCAACACATTTTGACAATTGCTTATTGACGACCACCAACAGGCCATCTCGAGTATTATTTTTTAGGGTCGCTAACTTCATTCCATTTCCCTTTTGCTCTTTCTACACTTTCCAGCTGTAGACATATTCTTTATTTTCGACCATTTGCGCTTCTTCACTGAATTGCAGCGCATGACGCGTATCAATCATCACCGCCACTTCATCGGTGAATTTTTTCTTATACTCCTGCCCTGCTTGGAATGCCTTAGGGTGAGGGCCGTGAGTGAACCCCGCTGGGTGGAAAGTCACCATACCGGCTTCGATATTGTCACGACTAAAAAAGTCACCAGCGTGATAGAAAAGCACTTCATCGTAATCGTCATTGTTGTGATAGAACGGCACTTTGAGTGCACCCGGGTCGCTTTCAATAGGACGCGGCACAAACGTACAAATGACAAACCCTGCGCCAACAAAGGTGGTATGAGCCGATGGCGGCAGATGATAGCGGTGTGACATTAATGGTCTGATATCACGCCAATTGACTTTCACCACAGCCAGATCACCGTGCCAACCAATCGCATCTAGCGGGTTGAACGGATAAGTGATGGTGCTGACTTTTTCATGGCGTTTAACCTGTACCTGAGTTTGCTGCTCTGAATACTGTGCTTGGAATTGGGTATTGATTGACGGAACCTGTAAAACAGCAGGGTCAAATACCGCATGGTTACCCACCATACCTTTATCAGGCAGTGTGTACGCTGCGTCGGTATTTTCCACCATCAAAATAAACATCGGCTCTGATGGTTCTAATCGCCAGTTGGTTGAGCGAGGGATCACCACGTAATCACCTTCACTGACTTCCAAATGACCATAATCGCAATAGAGATCCGCTTTACCTTGGTGGATAAACAACAACTCATCACCATCGGCATTGCGCACTAAAAAGTCCATCTTCTCATCCATCTTCCAAATGCGGATTTTGCAATCTGAGTTGTGAAGTAAATGAGGTACACTCCAAGGCGATATCTGGCTGGCTTTTTCAACTAAGTTAAAATTAAACGCGCGAGGACGCAGCTCCCCTTCCCATTCCGTCCAGCCCGTAGGGGCATGTTGGTGATGAAAATGAGCCGCTGGGCCAAAGAACCCACTTCGCCCCGCTTCTCTTTCGTAAATAGCCTCTTCCGGGAAGTCAGCATGTGCCTGTTTAGAGCACACTCCCTCCCGGTGAGGGAATGTGATCCATTTATGCATCGTTTAGTACTCCTCGGCGAATCTGATCTTCTTCGATCGATTCGAACAGGGCTTTAAAGTTACCCTCACCAAAGCCTTCGTTACCTTTGCGTTGAATGATCTCGAAGAAGACTGGGCCAATAACGGTTTGCGTGAAGATTTGTAGCAAAATGCCATCTTTCATTGGCGCGCCATCGATCAGAATTTGCAGTTCGCGCAACTTATCGACATCTTCTGTATGTCCTTCTACGCGCTCATTGATTTTTTCGTAGTAAGTATCTGGCGTTGGCATAAAGTCCATGCCGCGATCACGTAGCGTTTTTACGGTCTGATAGATGTCATCCGTCGCTAGCGCGATGTGCTGGATGCCTTCGCCGTTGTACTCGCGAATAAACTCTTCGATTTGCGATTTATCATCGGAAGACTCATTGATAGGGATACGGATTTTACCACAAGGCGCTGTCATCGCTCGGCTAACAAGACCTGTCAGCTTACCTTCAATATCAAAGTAACGAATTTCACGGAAGTTACCAATGCGCTCGTAGAAACCCGCCCACGTGTCCATGTTGCCTTGCTTCACGTTGTGCGTTAGGTGGTCAATTTCGTACATGCCGACGTCCATTTTTTGCAAACGTTCTTCAGCATCTGAGTAAAATTTAAAATCAACATCATAGATACTTTGTTTGCCATAACGGTCTACAAAGTAAAGTAGGCTTTGCCCAATTCCGTAAATCGCTGGAATGCTGAGTTCCATAGGGCCAATTTCCGTCCTATATTCCTCACCACCATTATTCAGTGCATGCTCTAGCGCCGCTGCCGCATCGTGGACGCGAAATGCCATACCACATACGGACGGACCATGGACCTTTGCGAATTCTTCCGCTTGGCTATGTGGTTGAGCATTCACAATAAAGCTGATGTCACCTTGGCGATACAACCATGCTTCTTTTGAGCGGTGCTTAGCGATTTCTGCGAAACCTAGCGAATTAAACAAATCTTTAAGTGCCTGGATTCCCTTCTCATCCGCAGCCGTATATTCCACAAATTCAAAGCCATCAGTGCCTAGTGGGTTAAACGCTTCGTTCATTCTTGGTCCCTCTTTTCATGTTTCAGCGTGTCTATACAATTAAGTTTGCTGAATAATGCGCTAAAGGGAACCTTTTCGCCTCACTTCACCCACTCATACACTGTTAAATAAATGTGTAAACAACGCCTTTACAGAAAAACAAAAGCATTAAAAATCAGAGTATTAAACAAAATTAATGGGTAACATTTTGTTTACATTGTTTGAATATAGTCTTTGTGGCGGTACAGCTAGAGGAAATGTATGAGAACGGAGTGTAAACAGTACTAACCTGATACAACTAAGTGATTGATGTTAAAGACAACAAAAAGCCGCACCAGAAGATGCGGCTTAAGTTTTCGATACGGATTAAGCTTGAAGTGGATAACGACTATAGGCCCAACTGTTCCGAGAGTGCCTTCATCTGCTTCAAGTCCATCTTGTGGACAGTGATCATTTGATTGATCTGACTTAAGCGGGAGTTCGCTTCATCTTGTTTATCACAGGAGTCTGATTTTGCATCCCATGATGTACCTTGCAAGTATGCGTCGCACTGTTTTTTCAACGCGACTATTTTAGGTTGCAGCTCTTCACGCTCTTTTTCCAACGCTTCGAGCTCCATCTTCACTTTCAGCTCTTGTTGGAATAGCTCTCGTGAACGTTCAAACATGGTCGCCTGCATGTCTGCTTGACGGTTTAATTTCACGTTCTGTTTGTCTGCTGCCGCGATCTTATTCTTTTGCTGATTGATTTGCTCTTCTAAAGAAAGGTTCACCTTCTCCAGCTCAGCCACTTGTGATTTTAGCGCAGCAAGCTGCTGATCATGTTCAGCTTTCTGCTCTTGAATTCTTTGTTCTAGTTTTTCCGCCACTTCGTTGTCAACATTAGCAACACGCTGTTCAACATTAACAATCAACTGGTCTTTTTCATCCACTAGCGATTGATATTTTTCTTCCATCTTTAAATATGTTGATTCCCACTTACTGGCAGTTAAAGTCGAACCTATCAGACCTCCTAAAGCCAAGCCAAGTACGGCTGCGATAGCAATATAGAGATAAGTTCGCCTGTCGCGCTCTTCTATAACAACAACGCCATCATCGCTATCTTCAATCTCGGTTTGCTTGTTCACTTACTGCTCCTACGTAACTAGCGTATCAATTCAGAAATCATTATTGCGGCGGTATAGACAAAGAAGCCTGATAATAAAGTCACGACAACGTATTTTTGCAACTTCTCACTAGTGCGGTAACGAATCAGCACAAACGCCAATGCCACCAAAAATACAATTGCAATTAATCGAGTCATACGCTCTCCTTGGCTAAAGCCGCTTAACACCACTACAAAGTGCTAACTGTCTAATTTATACCATCAAATCACATTCAATAGTCAGAGCTTAGTAGTTTTCTGTCAATTTGAGCTGTGCATTTGTACAATTGCATGCAGAACATTCAAATTATGAGTATCGCGTAGACAACTCTTCGTTGTACGCGGAATACTATTTGGTTGATACCCGAAAACGAGGTATAAAGAGCCAGTAAACTAATAGAGGCCAAATAATGAAACCATTTAAGTTGGAAAACAAAAAACGTCGTATCCTTAAGAAACTCTTCTTAGGCGAATTCGCAATGCTTGGTTTTGATATCAGCTGCGAAACAACAATCACAGACTTTGATCGCTACGATTCATTCGTTGATGACTTTATTGACTACATCGATAGCCTTGGTTTGTGTTTTGGCGGCGGCGGCCTTGAACACTTTGAAGGCTTCCTGTGCGCACAAAAATCGTTACCAAGATGCGACTGAAGAGCAAAAATGCACAAGTTGTTGCTTGGTTAGAAGCTCGCGAAGAAGTGAAATCAGTAGAAGCAAGCGACTTGGTAGACGCTAACTACTTCTAAGCTTCGCTCTAGCGCAAGATATTCTCTGAAATCCTCGGTTTTCATACTGGGGATTTTTGTATCTGAACACTTTTCACTCAAGCAGTTTAATTCCTTAACATTATTGTTGAATTAGCTCAAAAACATGATAGAGTTCACAAGTCATTTTCAGCAACATTAATGACCATCTTTTACTCATATAAATGAGTAATTGTTCCAATGAAGACTGCAGGAGAGTGGTTATTAACCAATTATTAACAATTGGTCAGCATAACCCGCCGAAGAATTAACTATTTCAGGTGCTGTTTTACACAGCAGGGACTGTAGTTGGAGGAACCTCTGGAGAGAACCGTTAAATCGGTCGCCGAAGGAGCAAGCTTAAGCTTTTATTACAAGCTAAGTGAAACTCTCAGGCAAAAGGACAGAGGAGTGAAAAGTACCACCAGCTATAAACGACCTGTCTTTAGCTTTTCGAGATCACCATCTCTGCTTTTCCCTCTTCTCCTTAGTAACGCTTTATCACTAATGGGGAAATCATGAATAACCTTCAATCTTTACTGACCACTATCGACCACTTTGTCTGGGGTCCACCGCTACTGATCCTTCTGGTAGGAACTGGCATTTACTTCACTTTTAGCCTTGGGGTCATTCAATTTCGACGCCTACCCTCTGCACTTAAGATGGTATTCAGTAAGGAAGATTCTAACAAACAAGGCGACGTTTCTAGCTTCGCTGCTTTATGTACCGCACTGTCCGCGACCATAGGTACGGGTAATATTGTTGGTGTCGCTACCGCAATTAAATTGGGTGGTCCGGGCGCATTGTTCTGGATGTGGCTGGCTGCACTGTTTGGTATGGCGACCAAATACGCCGAATGTTTACTTGCGATCAAATACCGCAAAGTCGATGACAAAGGCCAGATGGTCGGTGGTCCAATGTACTACTTACAGTACGGCGTTGGTTCAAAAGCACTTGCGATTATGTTTGCGGTTTTCGCGCTTGGTGTCGCCTGCTTTGGTATTGGTACCTTCCCGCAAGTCAACGCCATTTTAGACGCGTCTGAAATTTCATTTGGTATCTCGCGTGAAATATCAGCTAGCGTATTAACGCTATTGGTCGCGTTCGTCACTCTTGGTGGCATCCAATCTATTGCAAAAGTCGCGGGCAAAGTAGTCCCTACCATGGCGCTATTCTATGTGATGGCGTGCCTCAGCGTGATCATCATGAACGCAGACCAACTGCTTAATGCGGTTGAGCTTGTTTTGGTTTCTGCCTTTACCTCAACCGCTGCGACTGGTGGTTTCCTTGGCGCAAGCATTATGTTGGCGATTCAGTCAGGTATCGCGCGCGGTGTGTTCTCAAACGAGTCTGGCCTTGGTAGTGCACCAATGGCGGCTGCGGCAGCAAAAACCGATTCGTGCGTAAAACAAGGCCTGATCTCGATGACAGGTACGTTCTTCGACACCATTATCATCTGTACCATGACCGGATTGGCGCTTATCTTAACGGGCGCATGGCAAAGTGATTTTGCTGGTGCTGCCATGACAACCCATGCGTTTGCAGTGGGTTTGAATGCGGAAACCTTCGGACCACTATTGGTTTCAGTGGGTTTGATGTTCTTCGCGTTTACGACCATTCTTGGTTGGAACTACTACGGTGAACGTTGTGTGGTGTTCTTGTTCGGTACTAAAGCGGTATTACCTTACAAATTCATCTTCGTGGCTTTAGTGGCCTCTGGCGCGTTCCTACAACTCGACTTGATCTGGATTATTGCAGATATCGTCAACGGCCTAATGGCAATTCCAAACCTCATCGGCTTAATTGCGCTACGCCATGTTGTGTTAGAAGAGACCAAACGCTACTTCTCGCAAGGAGTTGAATCCATAAAAACAGCCCCTGCACAAAGTTAAGCACCCAGAGTTAAGCATCCAAAAAAACAGCGACCCAAGGTCGCTGTTTTTTATTTCTGCATTTCATATTTCAAAACGAGATTACTTCTCTTCAAGCATAAGCTTTACACCTAGGCTGACTAATACCACACCTGTTGTCCCTTCCATCCAATTCATAAAGCGAGCACTTTTCAGTAAGCTCTTAGCCGAGCTTAACGCCCCCGCTAAGCCACACTGCCATACCATCGCAATAACAAAGTGAATTGATGCCATCAACGTCGATTGTAAAAATGCCGAACCTTCAGGGTTTATAAACTGCGGTAAGAACGCCAGGTAAAATACTGCCGTTTTCGGGTTCAATACGTTGGATAAAAAGCCCTCACGTAAAGAACGCGCAAAAACAAAATCGTGGATTGAACTGTCACTACGCGAAGCACTCGGCGCCGACTGGCTATGCCAAAGCCCTTTTAAACTGCTAAAGCCTAGATAAATCAGATAAGCCGCACCCACCATTTTTACTGCATTAAACAGCTCTGCCGATTGAGCTAGAATGGCCGAAATACCAATGGCTGAAAACGTGGCGTGCACGAACAAACCTAAGCAAATACCCACACTGGTTACCGCGCCGTCTGTGAATCCTCCACGTGAGGAGTTGCGTATCACTAACGCCGTATCCAACCCTGGGGTAAGCGTTAGTATGGTTATGGCAATCAAAAATGCCTCAAAATTCTGTATCAAGCTTATATCCACCAAGCAATTAATTACACTGATTCCTTTATATCCGCATTTACGACGATCTTTCAATCAATATTATACAAATTGAACAAGGTAAATTTTCCTGTTCTGCTTTTAGTTACCAACAAAAAGCCAAGGAGCGCCTTTCTAAAAGCTCCTCTCGTTGCGATCGAACTCTTAAACTCACCGTTAATCGTTACAATTTTCATTACCAACCTCTTGGTATGACCAGATAGGGTTGGTAAACTTTTGTTTTTCATATAGTCATGGAAGGCGGCTCATGAGCGCATTCGAAAAACTCAAAGCACATTCACATAAAATTTCTCATTTCCAACACCTTGCTTCTATCTGCGGCTGGGACCAAGCGGCTGTCATGCCAAGTGGCGGCAGTCAGGCTCGCTCTGAAGCAATGGCCGAACTTTACGTGCATATGCACAACTTACAAACTCAGCCACAATTGGCCGATTGGTTTGCAGAAGCGGAGCAAGAAACGCTCAACCCTCAAGATTCCGCTACCCTGCGCGAATTAAAGCGAGGCTGGCAACAGGCAAACGTTTTGCCAGAATCGTTAGTACAAGCGAAATCTCTGGCAGGTTCAAAGTGCGAGCACGCTTGGCGTACTCAGCGTGGTGAAAATGATTGGCAAGGGTTCGAAAAAAACTGGGCAGAAGTGGTCAAACTTTCGCAAGAGGAAGCACAAATCCGTGCAGAAGCCACTGGGCTTTCACCATACGATGCGATGCTCGACATCTACGAACCGGGCACACAATCAGCCTCACTAGACGTACTGTTTAGCGATGTGAAAAGCTGGTTGCCAGAGATGATCGATCACGCGATCGACAAGCAATCTTCCGAGCAGTTCATCCAGCCACACGGCACTTTCGCGACTCAAACACAAAAAGCGCTTGGCCTTGATGTAATGAAACTGCTTCAGTTTGACTTTAACCACGGTCGACTAGACGAAAGCGTTCACCCATTCTGTGGCGGCGTACCAAGCGATGTGCGTATTACAACACGCTACGATGAAAACGAATTTGTTCAATCTCTGATGGGAATCGTACACGAAACGGGTCACGCGCGTTATGAACAAGGGCTACCAAAATCTTTGGCTGGATTGCCATCTGGTCAAGCGCGTTCAATGGGTATTCACGAGTCTCAGTCGCTGTTCTTTGAAATGCAACTTGGCCGCAGCAATGCCTTTATTGCGCATTTGGCCCATTTGGCGGGTGAGCACTTCACGGCTCAAGATAGCGCGCTATTCTCACAGGATAATTTCCAAAAGCTTTACACGCGTGTGAAGAAAGACTTTATCCGCGTTGATGCAGACGAGCTAACCTACCCTGCTCACGTTATTCTGCGCTACGAGATCGAACGTGACCTGATCAACGGCAACATCAAGCATACAGACGTGCCAGAGCTGTGGGATCAGAAAATGCAGGCGTACTTGGGCCTATCGACCAAAGACAATTACAAAAATGGCTGTATGCAAGACATTCACTGGACAGACGGCGCATTCGGTTATTTCCCTTCATACACCCTAGGAGCGATGTACGCAGCTCAATTTATGGCAGCTATGAAACAAACGGTCGATGTGGATACAGTGGTTGAATCTGGTGATCTCACGCCTATCTTTACTTGGCTTTCAGACAACATCTGGAGTAAAGGTAGCTTGTTAACGACGAATGAGTTGGTCACACAAGCAACGGGTGAAACACTGAATGCCCAGTTCTTTAAAGACCATTTGAAAGCACGTTACCTTTAATGAAAAAAGAGCAGCGATTGAGCTGCTCTTCTCTTTTCCCGATAAATCAATACGACTGGTTCATTTCACTGCGTTATATCCTCCAGGCTTTAGTAATAAGTAACTGGATATCTCAGCCCCATTTTAGTTTGTTGCGCTTTGAGACAACTCGCGCAGCAAAGGAAACGCCTGTCTCACTTGGTCGCCAGTCACCACAAAACCTGTGAATTGTTTGCAGAGGTTTTCTGCTTTCGCAACCATTCCCGATGGCGTCATGTGTACCTGCCAAGACGACGTCGGCTCAAAGCCCCCTGATAACTGGATCGGATAAGTCGGAGTTTTTACTTTGATCATCATTGGTGGTAATACCAATTGTGCATCTTGCCCTAGCAACTGCTTCGCCAACACATTGGCACTCAGCACGATAGGTTGCAGGTATGGCATCATTCGACCTTGTATTTCCGCACAATCTCCCAAAGCAAATACATCCTTGACCGACGTTTTCAGACACTGATCAACCGCAATCCCCTTGCCAACGTCGATGCCTGCCGAAGCAGCCAGTTTGGTGTTAGATCTTAGTCCAGCAGCAGAAATCACAGCATCAACGTGGTATTCACACCCATCGTTGAGCGTGACCACAAGCGTTTGATTGATCCTGTTGACAGCCTGAACGCTATTGCTGGTTGCCAAATGCACGCCTTGCTGTTGGAGTTGGTTTTCTAATGGTACTGCCACAAATTCAGGGATCAGGTTTGCCATTAAATGCGTATTGGGTTCAACCACGGTGACGCTCTTACCACTATTTGCAAGATCCATGGCAATCTCTACTCCTATCAAACCGCCGCCTATGACTAAGACGCGCTTGGCCAAACTGAGTTGGTTTTCTGCTGATTGATATTCAATCCGTGAATTCAACGTTAAGACCTCTGCGACCGCGTTGCCATGCATGGGGGGAACAAACGCCTTCGCTCCTGTTGCAAACACCAGCTTGGAGTAAGGATAGTAACGCCCATTCGCGACCACTTGATTGGTCTGAGCTTCGACACGTTCGATAAGGGTGTTGGCGTGCAAAGTAATCTTGTGCTCATCGGCGAACGCCTCGCCACTTTTTATCACTAAATCGGTCGCGGTTTGCTGTTTGCTAAACACATGACTCAAATCGGGTTTGTTGTATTCCGCGCCATCATCGGCCGTAAAAATCTGTATTGGGATCGTAGGGTCCATACGACGCACGGTTTTCACCAATTGATAAGCCGCAAAACCACTGCCAATGATTACGATAGGTGCTGTCATGACGGACTCCTTACGCTTGATACTCGACAAACACATCTTTGCCCAAATGACACTCTGGGCATAAGAAGTAATCCGGCACATCGCTCCACACCGTACCCGGTTCTATTCCTTGATTGGGCTCTCCTTGGGCTGGGTCATATACCCAGTTACATACGGTACATACCATGCACTGACAACCCGCAGGGTGAGCAGCTTCACTGTTGGATGAATCTTGCGCCACGGAATGTTCCACTTGAGGCTGTGGAGACAATCCAAAATGACTTGGCGTACTTGCAAGTGCTTTATTCGACCACAATTTCGCAATGTTCTGGCCATGTTCACGGCATTCGCGCATGGCTTTACCATCAGGACGCCATTTGGTTTTTAAACTGATCGCGGTTTCGAACCCTGCATCTGTCAAACGAGCATGAATGCGGTCTACCGCACCACCATTCCAGCCGTAACTCCCAAAAGCAGCCGCTTTTTTGCCTTTAAATCTCAGGCCCGTGATCTCTTCCAGCATGCCCGCTATTTTCGGCATCATGACGTTATTCATGGTTGAAGAACCGACCAGAATACCTTTCGAACGAAATACATTCGCGAGATGAACAACACCCTCGCCTTGAAGCGATTGCTCGCGCAGGTGATGTCGTACGCTTTCCCTCAGACAGCAGTTTGCCCGACCCTTACGATGGGCTGATCCCTAACCATGAAGAAAAGTTGCATGTCCACTCCTGTATTGGTCTGCCGCTGTTAATCGATGACCAATTAATTGGCGCGATCACCATTGACGCCTTCGATCCAAACCAGTTTGAACGATTAAAAAACCACGAATTACGTTTTATTAGCGCACTTGCCGCTGGTGGATTACATACCGCCTTACTGCTAGAACAGTTGGAAACGCAACCAAATATGCCCCGTGAGGCTTACGCGGAACAACGCACATTAAGTAATGAGATAATCGGTAATTCGGCGGGTATGTGTGCTTTGCAAGAACAGATTAATGCCGTTGCGGATACTGAGTTATCGGTACTGGTTATGGGTGAAACAGGAGTGGGTAAAGAGTTGGTCGCCAGTGCCATTCACCACCGCTCTAGCAGGGCAGCCAACACCTTGGTTTATCTGAACTGCGCAGCTTTGCCAGAATCCGTAGCGGAAAGTGAATTATTTGGTCATATCAAGGGCGCATTTACCGGGGCAATCAGCAATCGAAAAGGCAAATTCGAGCAAGCGGATGGCGGTACTCTGTTCTTAGATGAAGTTGGTGAACTTTCATTAGAACTGCAAGCAAAGCTACTTCGTGCACTCCAATATGGTGATATTCAACGCGTGGGAGATGATCGCCATATTCGTGTGAATACTCGTATTGTTGCCGCCACAAACCGTGTCTTGCATGAAGAAGTCAAAGCGGGGAGATTTCGCGCTGACTTGTATCATCGCCTGAGTGTGTTCCCTCTTCATGTGCCTCCACTAAGAGAACGTGAAGAAGATGTCGTTTTGCTGGCGGGCTTTTTTGCCGAGCAAGTAAGAAGTAAGCTGGGTCTAAATAGTATTCGCCTCTCTCCGACTTTGGTACAGATGCTGAAAGACTACACTTGGCCAGGTAACGTACGTGAGTTAGAACACGTCATTAAACGGGCCAGTGTATTGGCAAAAGCGAGAGCACAATCCCTAGATATTGAGTTGATAGAGCGCGACTTTGATATTCACACGCCAACCCAAAACGCGGTAATAACCGAGCAAGACAGTAAAGCTGATAGCTTTGAGTTTTCTGATCTGGGTCTAAAACAAGCTACTGATGAATTCCAAAAGGCGATCATCCTAAAAGCCTTAGAGCAAAACCAAGGCAACTGGTCGGCGACAGCTCGGCAGTTAGAGCTAGACAACGGCAACTTACATCGGTTAGCCAAGCGATTAGAATTAAAATAGTGCGACTAGACGCTGCTAAGCGCAGCGCACATTGACTAGATGCATCAACAAAAGAGCAGCCTAACCACTGCTCTTTTTAACTCCCCGTATAATTGTGCCTAACGGAAATTTGCTCAGTCATTTATGACACCTTAAACTTCGCCACTAATTGCCCCAACTCCCCGGCAAGACGCGCGATTTCATTACTTGAGCTGCTTGTTTCATTCGCCGCAACAGCATTGACTTCCGCAACGTGTTTTACGTTCACCACATTTTTGTTGATATCTTCAGCGACAATACTCTGCTGCTCTGCGGCGCTGGCAATTTGCATATTCATATCGCTGATCACGCTGATTGCATGGGTAATGGCTTGTAGCGCCGTACTGGCTCCTGTCGCCTGCTCGACACAGTTTTCGGCCTGAACTTTGCCCTCGTTCATTGCTTCTACCGTATTTTTCGTACCGGTTTGCAACTGTTCAATGATCGATTGAATCTCAGACGTTGAGCCCTGCGTTCTCTCAGCTAAAGACCGCACTTCGTCAGCCACGACCGCAAAGCCCCTGCCTTGCTCTCCTGCTCTGGCGGCTTCAATTGCTGCGTTTAACGCTAGCAAATTGGTTTGTTCCGCAATCTCTCGGATGACTTCTAGAATAGTACTGATATTCATTACTTCCTGCTGGACTTCATCAAGCTTCAGAGAGGAATGGTTAACGCTGGCAGACAGCGAATTAATAGATGAAATAGTTTGCTCAATCACAACTCCGCCTGTTTTTGCTTCCTGATCGGCTTGGGTTGCCGCATCTGAAGCTTTCGAAGCACTATTGGCAACATCATGAACGGTGGTCGCCATTTCGTTCATGGCTGCTGCCACCATCTCCGTCTCAGTTTCTTGACGTTCTATGCCTTTAGAAGTTTGCTCCGTTACTGTAGCCAACTCTTCAGACGCGGAAGCCAGTTCAATACTCGCACTTGAGATAGTCGTGATCATCTGTTTGAGGTGAGTGGCAGTGTCTTGCACTGCTGTTAGAAGTTTGCCCGTTTCATCCTGGGTGTTGGATGTCACCTCAATGGTTAGATCGCCATTCGCCAATTGGTTAGCTGCTTCTACAGCTTTACGTATCGGCCTAGTGATGGTGATAGTCAGCAAGTAAGCGGCAAAAATACCAAGCACTATCGCGATAGCAGATAACGTAAAGGTAAAGAAAATGCTCTTCTCTGTTCGCGCTTTAAGTGCCGAGCCCAAAGCATCTTGATCTTTCATCACCGATAATTTTACATCTTCAGCCTCTTTAGCCACCCTCACCCCGATGACATCAAGCGTATTTTCGATAAATTCGTTGCGCTTAACAATCAAGTCGCGGATGTCGGCCATCGCCATTAAGTAATCTCCATGCGCGCGTGCAAACTCTTGGTACAAATCTCTCCGTTTGGGGTTTTGTAGGCTGGTATCTAAAATTCTCATCTCTTCTTTAACTGACTTTTCCATGTTTTCAACTGCAACATCAAAGTCACTCAGCAAATTGGTTTGCAGAAACTTCACCACATACAAGCGTCCAACCAGCATCTTCTCCTGCACAAGTCCGGCATAATAAGCCGCTTCAACGTCACCATCTTGATAAGCTAATTCAATGATCCCGTCGATCGTTGTCCTCATTTTGTCACCGTTAGGCACCAAACGAGTCTCATCCACTTTATTACGTTCGTTATTCAATTGGACCACTTGATCGAAAGCGTTCTGATAGTCGGCGATTTCACGATCAATCTCTGCGATAAGCGAGGCCCGATCCGGCTGCTGAATTTCTTGTTTTGACTCCGCGAGAAACGCTTTCATTTTAGAGATATAAGCTTCGTACTGCTGCAAATCTCTGTCACTTTTGGTGATCAGGAAGTCTTTTACATTCATGCGAACCATCAGCATGTTCGCCTGTAGTTGCCCAGATAAATTGGTATCACGAGCTAGAGAACGATACTCTTCGATACCTTTTTCTGTGCGCTGAAGTGCCATTATCCCCTCGCCTAATACAAGACCAAGAAGTATCAGTACGACGCCAAAACCCACCCCGATTTTTGTACCTAACCTGAAATTTTTGAACATAAGCATATGCCTCTGAATTCACATAAATTAATTGAATACATTCAGATTAGCAGAGCTAGGTAGAGTAATAGTGAGCAACACCATAAAATCGAACACTTTTTGACCTAAAAACAAAAAGAGCGGCTAGATAGCAGCTCTTTTCCTCACACGCATCAGCTGTGCTGAATTGGCTAATCAGGTACTCCCGCTTCATCTTCTTCTACTATGTCCGTTTCCAAGCTCGCTTCTGCCAGCCACTTTTGCATTGCGGGGCTGTTCAGTTGCTTTTGTTGATAACGTTTTGCTTGTTCTGATAACTCAATGCCATAGGTTTCAAATCTCAACGCCACTGGCGCGTACATTGCGTCTGCGATAGACCATGCGCCGAACAGCCAACCTTCCGGGTGTTGTTCCACCTGCTGTGACCAGATCGCGTCAATACGCGCAATGTCTTTTAATGCACCTTCGCTCAGAGCCACTTTTCTTTTGGCTCGGCAATTCATTGGCATTTCACTGCGCAGCGAACCAAAACCGGAATGCATTTCTGCCGAAATGGCTCTGGCAACCGCTCTTTCTTTGGCGTCTTCAGGCCACGCTTTACCGTGCAAGTAGGTTTCATTCACATACTCTAGAATCGCGAGGGAATCCCATACCGCCAAGCCATCATCCACCAAAGTCGGCACTTTTTCACTTTGCGCAACATCTCGCAGTGTGGTGTAAAAATCGGCGGTAAAAAGTTTGAGCTTAATGATGTCTACTTCTAACCCAAACTGTTCAAAAAGAAGCCACGCGCGCAGTGACCAAGTCGAGTAATTTTGGTTGCCAATATAAAGTTGCATCAACGTCTCCTACGTTTGTCTGAACTATTTTTAGCTTATGCCATTGTTTTGTCGGGAACTAACGGATAGTTTTGATGGGATACATTAATAAAACCGATGGGTAAGAATGGGCTATGGACATTGACGCGCTAAAGAGTTTTTTGGCTTTTGTTGAAACGGGCAGTTTTACCCGCGCGGCGAAGCAAATCAATCGCACCCAATCGGCGTTTAGTGCTCAAATGCGAAAGTTGGAAGAAGAGCTGAGCGTCAATCTATTCGAGAAAGAGGGCCGCAACTTAGTACTAAGCGAAGCCGGGCTGGCATTGCGTACACATGCCCAGCAGCTTGTCGAGCTACACAATAGTGCGATAAAGCAAGTGAAACGTTACGAAGATAAACGCCCTTTTCGTCTCGGTTGCCCTGAAGATTACAATGACAAAATCTTGCCTAAGGTGATTCGCGCACTGCAACAAGCCGAGCCTACTTGCTCTATTCAGGTTTTTAGCCAGCCCAGTGTCACACTTAGAACTTGGCTGGATGAAGGTAAACTAGACGCCGCGATCCTAACCCGTGCACCCAACAGCGAAGAAGGTTACTGGCTGGCAAGCGATACTGGTGTGTGGGTCAGCAGCGAGCAATTTGCACTCGACCTCTCCCGGCCGATACCTGTGGCCCTGTTCCAAACCGACTGCAAATACCACGCCGCAGCGATTGATGGACTGACCAAAAAGGGCTTGGCTTATCAGTTGATCGCCTGCTGCAATACCTCTTCGGCGCTTCGAGCGATTGTAAAAGAAGGGCTAGCTATAGGCGCAATGGGTAGAATCAGCGTAACGGAGGATATGAAGATCATCGACAACATGCCACCACTGCCATCGGTGGATATTGTTTTGGTATCAGGCGTACAATCCCATCCGCTGATGGATAAAGAGTGCTTGAATCAATTGATGGTTCTAACTGCGGCTTAGGCTCTTCCCCCATAAAGAAAGAGCAACAGATTTGTTGCTCTTCGCTTGGTTAACAGTGTTTTTACTAATGAACGGCGTTGAGATCACTGCTCACTCTTCACAACTTGGCAGCAGTTGTTGATACATAGACTCAAATCCTCTTAAAGACACCTCAACTTGCTCAGTTTGATTATCATCACCGCTGAGTGTGACCGTAAGCCGCTCTGCATTTAGAAACTGAGATGTCCTTTGAGCGGGAACCGTCGCCCAGTGTGTGCGTCCTTTTACCCACACGTCCATAGTGAATGCGCTTCCATCATCCAGGTACGCTTGCGCCATATAGCCCACCAGTTGCTCGTTGGGTAACGACTTAAAGAACAGCAAATTGACGCCTTCCGTGGTGCAGCGCAGTGCCACCATATTCGAGCTGATACTCCCCTTCGAATTCGCCACGCCTAATACCACCGCTTTTCCTGTATCAAAACTCGGCGATTCGTAATGTTCCCAATCTTGATAGGTCGCGACCAGCTCCAACCCTGCCAATGCTTGAAACGGCAACAAATACAACAAAGACCAACTAACTAGTTTAAACATGCACTTTTCTTATCTTCTGAATCCAACATAAATGCACCTTACGCTGTATGTTTAAGCGTAAGGTGCTCAACTCGCCAACCATTTCTGGTCACATTTACCCTCTAAGACTTGGGCAACAACACCGCTTCAAAACGCTCTGAATTGTTTAAGAACCCACGCATCACCGCATCTATTTTCTGCTTGCTTGCCTGCTCGTTAGCTCGATAGCGAGCATCAATCAGCCGTGGACTATCAGTCAGCATGTAGCTGGTTTCCATGGCGTCTAACATGCCAAGGTCAGAACGCAGGTAACGATCGATTTGATCGCGTCTTTGAGTCACTTTGTTGTGTAACACTTGCTCATCCGCCCCTTCTCGTGCCACACGTTCTAGTACCTGATGAGTCAAATCCAATAGCTCATCTACTCGGTCAGGTGCACAGGTAAATTGGATTCGACCCTCCGCTTGTGGGCTATCGGCATCTTGCCAAAACCAACTGGTGACGCTGTAGATCCCAGACGCCTGCTCTCTCAATTTCAATCGCAGTTGCTCTTGTACTAGTTCACCTGCCAGCTCTAGGTAGTAGGCGTTATCTGGTCGCCATGCTGACGCTTGTGTCAGATATAGCTCCACCTCTGCACGTGGTTCTTTTGAATCTGGCACGGTTAAGCGCTGGTTTGGCGCTAGCGCTTCAACCACGTAAGCATCACGTGTCTCTGCTCTTACCGCTACAGAAGCCAAATAACGGGCAGCGAGTCTTTCGATTTCAGTTGGCGCGATATCGCCCACCACAAAGTAGGTGTAATCGGTTTTGCTGGAGATATAACGCTGATAGGCGCGGCTGATTTGCTCTGTCGTGAGCTTTGCTAACTCGTCACTGCTCTCGCTGTACACCGTTGGCGTGTTTGGATAGCGAAGCGAAGACACTTGGCGAACAAAACGATCGGCACTGTCTAAACCACTACTGCTGTATTGCAACGACTCGGTTTGGTGTTGCTTGAGAACCTTTTCTGACACCGGGCTGGATTCCAGTTTCATGTGGAATAGCTGCAGCATTTTCTCGAAACTGTCGGTTTTCGCCCAGCCAGAGAAGCCTTGCTGATACTCATCCAAAATCGTGGACATCACCACTGGGTTACCGCGGAAAATCGTTTGAATGTCACTTTGTGACACTTGGCCGATGCCCGTATCGTCCACCAAACTCACCGCAGTTCTTAGCAAGTGATAATCGCTAGCAGGTACAGAACGAACACCACCCGACGTCAGCGCTTTAAAATGTACCTGCCCCGGATTGCTGTCACTGTAGCGATATACCAGCTTACTACCATTGCTCAAGCGGTACTCGGTTAACTTATGCTGAGCCCAGACTTTTTCACGCTTTACTGTACCCGCTTTAGGTTCAATAACTGGTAGCACCGCGTGATGGTTTTCAATCATCCACTCTGGCTGTGGCTGTTTCATCACTTGTCGCCAAAGGCTGGCGAGATCGTCTATGGGCATTGCAGGGTTTCTCTTGTCGACAGGTTGAGTCACCAGCAGCAATCGAGACTGCGGAGCAATGACACGCTTGAAGGCGTGGTTGACCTCATTCACCGTCATCTCGCTGAGAAAGCGTTGGTTAAGCTGGTACTTATCTTGGTTGCTCAACTGTAGCTGGCCACTGGCGGCCGACACCATCAGATCTCCTGCCAAATCAATACTGTACGTTACATCGTCCTGACTGGCTTCGTTGATGCGTGTCAGGCGTGCGATCTCGCCATTGACCTCTTGCTCGCTGAAACCATGCTGATCAATTTGAGCAATGAACGCCATAATCGCTTGTGTGGCTTGCTGATAATTGTCATCAATAAGCTGAAGCGAATACACCGCTTGAGTCGTTTCTCGACCTACGTTTGACGAGTAGAAATTTGCAGAGCTAACAACGTTGGACTCTTGCTGCTCCCAACGTTGCAGGCGCACATTCATCAGGCGTGTGGCGATTTGTTTCGCCAGATCTTGCTGATAACGATTAAGGCTATATTCGGATTGGTAATCCGACAAGAAACTCAGCTCAACCGCCGGTGTTGTGATCCCATCTTCCGAAACCACCTCGCTGCGCCAGTTGCCACTAAGCGGCACGCTATAGTCAACAGGTTCTAGCGGCTCTTGGGGTGCGCGGCTGCTCCCAAGTTTATTCGCGATCAGTTGCTTGATATTCGCGGTATCCACATCGCCGACCACGACAATCGACATATTATCTGGTCGGTACCACTTTTGATAAAAATCCGCCACGCGGTATTTAGACACGTGTTTGATGGTTTCTACGTCTCCAATCGGGTCACGGGTCACGTAACGCGAACCCGCCATTTCAATCGCGCTCTTTTTATCGCCAAGCCTTAACATTGGCCCCAAACGTGCGCGCCACTCTTCTAACACGATCCCTCGCTCAGCATCGAGATCGTCTTTCAGCATGGTGACATTGCTTGCCCAGTCAGCCACCACATCCAGCGCCAGTGACAAGGTTTTCGGGTCATTACTTGGTAAGTTGAGCGTATACACGGTGTTTTCAAAGTCGGTAAATGCGTTGATATCCACGCCAAACTTCATGCCCGCTTTTTCTAGCTCAGTGATCACTTGATTACCTGGGAAATGCTTGGTGCCGTTGAACGCCATGTGCTCGACAATATGCGCGACGCCGCGCTGATCATCGTCTTCATTCATTGAGCCTGCGTTCACCACAAAACGCAGGTAAACCCGCGATTCAGGCACACGATTTTCGGCAATGTAATAGGTAAAGCCATTGTCTAGCTGGCCCACTGCCACATTCGGGTCAAAGCTCAGCTTCGTGACTGGCGGCGGCTGAGTGGTAAGCTGACAGGCGCTGATCATTAGCGCGCTTGCCAGAATAAGTATCTGTTTAATTTTCATGAGAACTTTAGGGATTGAGTGTGTGGACATAGCAAGATTTCGTCTGTGCCGCTGTCGTTACCTTCGCGGTGCGACACTTCGACAACGCGCGTTTCGGACAACTGATCCGCCATCGTGCTTTTTAGTGCGTGATAGCTCTCTGGATCCAGCGCGGACATGGCTTCATCTAGGAACAACCAGTTCGGTTTTTGCACCAAAGCGCGAGCGAGCATGACTTTTTGTAACTCACCACCAGAAAGACTTTGCTGCCAGTTCATGACGGTATTTAGCTTATCTGACAATGATTCGATACCCGCGTCGCACAAAGCAGACACCAACTGTTGGTCCGAAGTACTTTCGTTGCCCGCAGGGTAAAGCAAGATCTCGCGCAGTGTGCTGTTCGGCAAGTACGGTTTTTGAGGGATAAACATACACTCACTATCGTCAGGCATGCTGATTTCCCCTTGATGATATGGCCACAAGCCCGCCAGTGAACGAATAAAAGTACTCTTACCGCCACCCGATACCCCTTTGATGGTGATGCTCTGCATGATCGCACCGCTTTGCTGGGTAAGCAGTGACTGCTGAGACGGGGAATACAGGTCCAGATCTCGCCACTGTGGCTGATGCGACGCTTGCACCGGATTTGTCGTTGGTAACTTCTCTAGCTGACAGTGGAAAGTGATCAAACGATCGGTCACCGCGCGCCAATCCGCCAGCTGTTCATAAGAATCAACAAACCAGCTAAACGCTTCTTGCACGCGGTAAAAACCTGTCGCGGTTTGCATCATATCACCCAACTGAAGCGCGCCACTCATTAGACGAGGTGAAGCAACTAAATATGGGAATATACGCGCGACTTCGTTATAGCCGCTGGTAAAGGCACCATATTTCATCTTCATACCCGTCAGTTGTTGCCAGTTATCCCAAACTTTGCCAAACAAACCTTGAGTGCGCATCTGCTCTGCACTTTCGCCACGCTGCATCGCGATGGATTCAGCATGTTCACGCACACGCATTAGGTGAAAACGAAAATCCGCTTCGCTTTTCTCTTGCTCAAAGTTTAGCGGAACCAAGCGCTTGGCAATTTTATGTGTCAGCCAGGTACCAATGATCGAGTAAACGATCGCCACCCATACCATGTAACCTGGGATCACCCATTCACTCCCCGCAAATTCAAAGCTCAAGCTGCCAGATAGGTTCCACAGAATCACCACAAACGAGAACAAGCTGGTCACAGTACGCAGCAACCCCAACCCCATTGATAAGGTTTGGTCACAGAAGTCTTTCACATCTTGAGAAATTCTCTGGTCTGGGTTATCGCTTTCTGGGTAAGCCAGTTGATGGCGATAAAGCCGTTTCCCACCCAACCATTTTTGCAAAAAGGCGTGCGTTAGCCACCTGCGCCAACGAATGCGTAGTGTGCGTCTTAAATACTCTTCCGCTAAGTCGATAAAGGTATACACCGCCATGATCAATACAAACTGGCTGAGCATATTCCAAAAGTTTTGCCACTCTTGGTTTTGCATTAAGTTGAAGAAATCGCGGTTCCAGTTGCTGTAGAGCACTGCCACTTCGACAATCAGGTAGTTGAGGCCCACAACCAGACCGAGCAACAACCAGGCAATGTGTTTCTCATTGCTGCGCCAGTAAGGGTGTGCCAGCGACCACACTTGGGCAAGAAAGCTTTTGTCACGCAAAGCTAACGGAGATGGGTTAGACATAGTTCACCAAAAACAATAAATAACCAGCAGCGTCAGACACTGCTGGTTAAACAAAAGAAAAAGGGTTTAGTTAGAATTCGTAGCCGAGCTCTAGCCAGAACTCACGACCTGGAGAGTAGATACCGTAGTCACCTTTAATACCCTTCTGACGAACTTTATTCAGCACGTTCAGCACATCCGCCTGTAGGTAAACATTGTGAGTGCCGACCAAGTTTGGTTGCCAGCGTAAGCGCGTATCCCACTGAGTATGGGTGCCGAAGTCATAGCTCTTGTGCATGTCGTAGCCGTTCGCCGATTCCATGGTGTAGTCATAACCTTCAACAGGCGCTTTCACGTACACCTTGTTCGACCAAACCACGTCGTAAGATGGCACGTTCATATCCAAACCTAAACGCACGATCCATTCTTCTGTGCTGCTATTCACCGCTTGTTCCATCTCTTTGCGTGACATCAGCTTGCCATCGAGATAAACCAATTCGTTTGGATTGAGACCTTTTTGAAGATTTGCTCTTTCAGTCGTTAACCAATCCGCACCAACTGTGGCCGTCCAAAGTGTCGGGCCAAGCGACCATGGTTTAATATTGCTTGCTTGGAGGGTGTACACATCCACTTTGTAGCTCGAACCATTGGCGTAAGAGTCCACTTTTTGGCCAGCCATTTCATCTTGCTTAACAACAATGCGCTTTTTGTTGTCGCGAAGAACGTATTGTGCCGACAAAGCAAAATTGCCGACGTTTTGGTGCATACCGACACTCAGCTCATCCGCAAACGGGGTATCAAGCGCGTCGATGGTTTCGTAACGTCGGGTATGGTCATCATTAAGTTTGAGCACTTCTCCGGCTAGTTTCATTGAGGCAAAAGAACGACCGTAATAGCGGTTTAAACCGAAGTTAAGGCGCGTATCAGGCAAAGCTTGCCAAGTCGTCACAAAACGCGGCGCAACATTGGTGTTTTCTAGGAAATCATCCCGATCGACACGAACACCCGTACGCACAGTGACACTGTTCCAGTGCATAAGATCTTCAGCATAGAATGAATAGTCGCGATAGCTGGTATCAACCGAGCCTTTGCGTGTGATCTTCGTGTCATTCATCAGCTCCCAATCACCCATTGTCATGATGATTTTTTGATCTACAGTATTATCACGGTTGAAATCATACTGAGTATGGCGATACGCTGCCCCCAAAGAAAACTGGTGCGCCGTGTTGGCAAAAGTCATACGGTCAAAGGCGTAGTCGAGCATCAGGTTGGTGTTTTCCTGCACAGCCTGGCTATTGCCGTAGCCACCTTGTTCATAATTGGAGTTCGTCTCTACATCGATAATGACCACTGCACTGTTTGATGAAGACTCGCGCTCATCAGAGAATTTGTCGTAAGCGGCCGTCGCACTTAGCTCACCGTCACCCAATCGCTGTGTCCACTTCAGCGTCGAACCATACGCAATGTGGCTATCTGTCACGTCACCATTGATGCTATCAGCGTGATATTTGCCTTCTTGGTAGTCAGACAAACGAAAGCCCAGCTCTAGAGTGCGGTCGACATCTGGCGTCCAGTTGAAGTTCGCCAAAAAGTTGTCCGAACGGCGTGTGTGGTTTTGCTTATCGGTATCCCCTTTAGGATTGATCATACGCGTTTGCTGAATGTCCGAGTCTCGGCGACTAAAGCCAAGCACCATACCAATGTCATCGGTGATCGCCTGCTCTGTCATTACGCTAAAGAACTGCTTCTTGTAGACAGGCTGGAAGGTCGCACCAAATCCCGTCGGAACCGCGTTTTCGACCACTTGCTTTGCTGCTGGGTCTACCTGCATTGACGCCCAGTCAGAGCGTGTGGTTCGGTAGCTCATTTTCACGCGGTTTTCACCACTGTACTGACGGGTTTCTGCGACCACCGCTCCTCCCGTGAAACCACCTAAACGCGCAGGCACATCACTGCTGTAAACCGTCACTCCAGACAATAAATTGGCATCAAAAAAGTAGGCTTGCTCTGAGCTACGGTTTGGGTTTACCCCCATGGAACCATCAAATAACGCGCCTGATGGGTCGAAATCGTTGTTTACGTTAATACCATCCACCATGTAGGCGGTTTGATCCGAATCAGCACCGTTGATCGAGACAGACAGAGGCTTGATCTCACCACCCGCAAAGCCATCTTGATCGCTCTCTGCAAAACGTACATTTGGGTTTTCTTTCAGATAATCACTTAGGTTGCCATTTGCGCTGGGTGTATCGCGAATATCTTCAGAATCAATGATTTGTTTAGATAAGGTTTGGTCTTCTCTGCTTTCGGTAATAGTCACTGTTAAGTCAGATGAGGATGGCTCCGAATCGGCATACGCATGAGAGATAGAACAAATAGAGGCAATCGCCACTGCAAGAATCGTTTTGTTATTATTGGGCATTTTTATAAACACAAGTGATAATGATTATCATCAATGTTATCACCAAAATATTTATCTAGTAAATCCCACAAACTCCATACATAACTAACACTTACGCCAATATTTCCGCCTTCGAAGTTAATGAAATGTAATATTCACATACTCAATAATAACGGGCTGATACTCGCCACCCCAGTAATACCAACGCATAAATGACAATAAATATCATTTGGAATAAAATATGGGGCAGCGTTAAAGCGAAACAAATTTAAAACAACTTAAGTTTGCTATTTTTTATTTATTTTTAAGTAACCGTTTACTCACACATAATTGACCAATAAACAACCAGAGTTAGAGAACTAAAATAAAAATCTAACTTAATGGATATAAATCAATAACTTATAAAGTAAACCATAATTATTCGGTGAAATGGCTTTATTTGTAAGTAAAAACGATTATCATTCACAACCTTATTTGTGCCCTGTTGTGAAACTCAATGACCCATTTCATATCAAACCAATACAAATTATACCTCGCATTTATCATTTGTTTTTTTGTACTACCAAAAGAGACATTGGCAGCACCAAGCTCTGTAGAAGTGCTCAACAGAGAAGCCGAACGTGTTTCGCTGAACGCCTCAACGCAAGAAAAAGTGGAAATCATTGACGACCAAATTCTGCAAGCTAAAGAGCAAGCCAGAACACTTGAACACGATATTCGTCTGCAGTCGAAGTACCAGGAGAGACTCACCAAACAACTCGCTCAACTTTCTCTTGCGTTTGATGATTTGGAATCTGAATTAAACAAAGTTAGGCAAATTAAAGTTCGTCTTTCCCCACTTCTGGATGACATGCTTAATGGCCTGCGTGAGTTGATTGCGGCAGATCTCCCATTCCACCTTGACCAGCGGCTGGAAAGAGTAAACCAGTTGCAAATCGCGCTTGAAAACCCAACGCTGAACCAGGCACAAAAATTAGAGCGCATACTGATCGCTTACCAAACTGAGATTGGTTATGGCAACCGCGTAGAGTCATGGCAAGGCCGGCTAGATAACACACAAGAAGTCATCTTTCTTAGTGTCGGGCGTATCGGCTACTACTATTTGACCCTCGATCATAGCAGCAGCGCAGTCTGGCAATTAGGAAAAGGCTGGGTATCGCTCTCTGAGCAACAAACGCGTGAGCTATCCACCGCAGTTACGCAAACCAACAATGGTCAAGCCCCGTCAATAATCACTGTGCCAAAGGCGATTTAACCACCATGAAAACTTCTTCTCTAACGCCTTTTCTGAAAGGCATTTTTACGTGTGCATTGCTATTTTCAGCCGTCGGTTATGCCAAGAACTTAGAGCAAGTGTTGGATGGCCTTGAACAATCTGGCCAAGCCAAAGTAGCGGCTTACAAGCAGTTAGAACATTCGAAACAAATCGGACTGCAAGAAGTACAGAAAATCATCCAGCAACGTGAAGATCAGCTCGAAAAGCTGAACGAAAAAAACCGAGACCTAGAGGATCAACTGTTGCAACTGCAGCAAAAGTTTTTGGAGAAGCAACAGCAAGTTGAGCGTAGCAAAGACGAAATCAAAGCAGTCATCGAGCTAACGAGTGCCCAGCAGGAGTTGTTCGTTGCCAACGGTAGACAGCTCAGCACATGGAATTTAATCACCATCCCTAGCGCAATCGATAAAGAAGCATTTGAGATCGCAACGGTACGCCAACTTTGGTTAAACATGGCTGAGCAACTGGTCAAAGCTGGACAAGTTCTGACTGCTCCGGGAGAAATTGTACTGCCAGATGGCCGTATCGAAACCAAAGATATCATCCATGTTGGGCCGTTCAGTCAGTATTCTCCAGACTACGGCTGGTTAGTGTTCCAACCATCAAGACAGAGTTGGACACCACTCGCCCCTCAACCTGATTTAGCACCCAGTGAGTCTAGCTGGATCCTCGACCCTACTTTTGGGGCTGGATTTGAACAATTCGCACACCATCGTAATTGGTTTGAGCAATACAGACCTGCGGGCCTGATTGGGTTGTTGATAGCTCTCGTCGCGATTATCGGTTTATCTGTTGGCACTGTGAGGCTATGCCAGTTAGCCAAAGAAAAAAGAATGGTAGACCGACAAACCGTGCAGCTTGATGCGTTATCCGATCTCAATATCTTAGGCCGAGTACTGATCGATCTGACGTCCAGCCAACACGCGAAACAAATAGAAGATGTGGTGGACGCAAGTGTCAGCCGAGAACTGCCATGGCTCAACAAAGGCGTGGGCACACTTGCCGTACTTGCCGCCATCGCACCACTAATGGGACTGCTTGGTACGGTCGGCGGAATGATAGAAACCTTTAGCGTTATCACGGCTCAAGGCGTCACAGATAGCGATCTGCTTTCGGGTGGTATTGCAGAAGCGTTACTGACGACTAAGCTCGGCCTAATGGTGGCGATTCCTCTGCTTATCTTCCACTGCTTAATCAAAAGTAAAGCTCAAGCTTTGGCTGAGATCATCGAACAACAGGTGTCTGGATTGGTCGTACAAATGCGTTATGGAAAAGCGGCCGAATGCTAAGTGTCCTCAACGTTTCCTCACTGCCTGATTCAAACCCCGTTTTGTGGGCGATTGGGATCTGCTCCTTACTTCTATGGGGGCTGATCATTCAAAGTTACTGGCGCATCTATCAACTTCGCAAAGCGAGTATTGCCCAACAGTTTCTTAGCCAAGGCGATGGTTACTTACCGCTGGCGCCCAGCTTAGTCGGTATGTTGCACTTACGCTGGCAGAGTGAGGTAAAGCTGTATTTAGGGCAAGGTGGGAATGAAACGAAGTTGCTCATTCGCTTACTCCCTATGCTGGGTTTGCTCGGAACCGTGGATGGTATGGTTGATTGCTTTGCCAACCTCACCCAATCGAATGTGCTCGAAGCGGTATCGAGTGGCATCAGCCAAGCAATGTTAACCACGCTCGCGGGACTGTTGGCCGCGTTATCAGGGATGTATTTCTCTTATCACCTGCAAAGGCAACAACAATCGTTTATTAGACAATTTACTCACGAGTTAGAAACACATGAAGATAAAAACATTCGTTGATAAAGATGACTCGCCGCAAGTTGACCTTACTCCGCTCATCGACGTGGTCTTTATCTTATTAATTTTTTTCATTCTATCGGCAAATTTTCAAAAAGAATCGACCATCCAAGTTGACCGACCGAGTGCGAGTTCTGCTTCTGTGCAATCAGAAGTGACAACCTTGACCGTCAGCATCGATAACGCCCAAGCTATCTGGTTTAACGGTAAAACCGTCAGCCTAAGTGAGCTGCAATTTCAGCTTAAGGCGAAGCTCACCCAAGACACTCACTCCAATGCGATCATCAATGCCGACCAACACCTAGACACTGGCACACTCATTAGCGTTATTGATGCCGTGCGCTTATCTGGAATATCCAATGTTGCTATCGCTACCCAAGATAAATAAACCTCAATGGTTCGTGATTATTGGCTTGTCTATTGCTGTCAATTTGAGCCTTATCGCCTTGCTGAATAACCTGATTGCGCCGTCAAACTTCACCCCGAAGACGGCCTATTCGCCTATTTATTTGCAAAGTGCCTCAGCCACCAAAGAGCAGCCAAAGCCAGAAACGGTTAAGCCACTGGTGGCCTCAACCGCACCTAGCTCTGCCCCCAGCCAGCCCGCCATGGTTGATTTTTCTCTACCGAAGCTGGATAGCCTAGTTACCTTGCCTGACGTCGTGTTTACACCAGACAAAAGCGTCGACATTACGCCAAGTTTGAGCTTTGAATTTTCCGCTCAAGGAATTCAACAAGGTAGCCAGTTTCAAACCCAAACGGTAATGGCAAAACCCACCTATCAGATCCCGCCGAAATATCCGGCCAAAGCCAAACGGAATGGCATTGAGGGCTATATCGTGCTGGCGCTCCTGATCAATCAACAGGGTGAAGCAGAACAACACAAAGTGGTGGATGAGTCACCACGAGGCGTATTTTTGCGCTCTTCTCTTCGATCTGTGATGCGCTGGAAGTTTGTGCCTCCACAGAGTGGTGAACAATGGCAACAAATCACATTAAATTACAACTTGGAGAACTAGCAGATGCAAAAAACGTTACTACTTTGCTTATCTCTGGTCTGTTTCCCCGTATTTTCTCAGATCGACCTAGATGTAATTGAACGTTTCCAACAATTAAGTCGTTGGTTAGAAAGAGAGGAAGCAGATTTAAAACCATTTGCTCGTTTCTATACACAACACCAAGGACAAGGGCCGGCAACCGAAGAGATCACCACCAGCCTTTATCTTCAGGCCTGCGTAAAATTTGAGGACTACCACTGTGCGCTCAAACTCGCAGAGGAGTTGCTGGCGCTGACAAACGAAGAGGATAAAATTCTTCAACTGCTTACACTGGGTGTTCAACTGAACTACCAAACCAAGCAGTTTCAGCAAGCACTCAAATATATGAATAAATGGGAGCAGTCACGCACTCGGTTCACTGGTCGCACTCTGGCACCACCCGTGACCAAGAAACAACTGGCGGAGCTGTATACCATTGCCGCCTACAGTGCGAATCAGCTAGAACGTTGGCAAACGTCAGAGCGCTACATTAAGCTCGCGTTAAACCAAGTCGCGACCAAAAGCCGCTATTTATTCCAACTTGCTGTGTATCAGCATGCCCAAGAGCTTCAAAAAGAGCACAAGCTACTTGGCGAACTGACCCAGCGCTACCCAAACGAAGACAAGTTTTGGTTAAGGCTCGCACAAAACAGCATACTGATAAATAAACCCAAACAAGCTATTGCCGCGCTCTCTGTATTGGAAAACCAAAATAAGCTGGATGAAAACCAACGTATTCTGCTCGCGCAATTGCAGATAAGAGAGAATACGCCAGAATCCGCTTACACCACCCTGTCGCAGCATACAGCGTCAGCCAAAAATAGAGACAAGATCAACAAGCTAAAACTGCATTCGCTGTTACTTTCAAGGCAGCGTGATAAAGCCATGGCACTGTTAGAGACTCAGGCAATGCCTAACCGTGTTGCCACGCAAGCTCAGCTCGCTTTTGCTGAACAACAATGGCATCAGGCGATCCCATTGTTGGCGCAGCAAATGGCCCTAGAGCCAACACAACCTCGCTGGCGTCTACTCAAAGCAATGGTGCATTTCGAGCTCGATCAATACGCGCAGGCCAAACGCGAGTTCAGTACTTTGCTTGAGGGAAAATACGCGAGCACCGCACAGCAGTGGTTAGAGCAGATCCAATACCTGAGCGATAGTGAATAACATGATTTAGTACGATCAAAAAGAGCAGCTTCATTGCTGCTCTTTTTAGGGGGAAATCATTTTACTCAGAGAGTTCAATCACCAGCTTATTATCTTTCACAACAACATTCGGGCTGGCCGATTTAAGTAACACCGCTTTCACGGTCGAGCCATCCAATTTGTATACTGGCTGCTGCGACAGCGCGTAACCGATCATCGAGACCGCTGGTTTTATCAGCTTCTTCACTTCTGGTGAAAGCACACCACTGTTTTCATCAAAACGCTCTAAACGCAGTGATTTCAAAAAGACTTCACCGGTGTCTTGGTCGTACTTAGGAATTGCACTGAACTCAAGGTCGATGTCCAACCCCATGGTGCTGCTACTCAGCATCTGTACTTCACCGCTGGTATTAGCGAATACAGAAACGCGGTCTTTGTCTGCTCGACCAATTTTCACGTCAAGATCATCCACCGACACTTGCGCGTACATGACGTTTTCAACACCCACAGATTGGTTGAGGTTGGCATTGTCTTGCAAATACTTAGTCATCTGCTGTTCGCTAATGCTGTAGCTCACACAACCACTCAGCACCAAGGCCGACACTGTCAAAATTAGCAATGGCAGTTTTTTTCTTATCATCAAAAATGAACTCTTCTCAATTCCAGTTAAACACGTCAATTTTAGCAGTTTCTTCAGCAAGAGGAACTAGGCAATGATGCCAGCCACGTTTCGTACTAACGTAGCCAGTTCATCCCATTGTTCGTTGTCAATTAACTCCGCCGGGACCATCCATGTACCGCCACACGCAACCACAGATTTTACCGACAGGTAATCTTTGACATTATTCGGCCCTACTCCGCCTGTCGGCATAAATTTCACCGGATAAACGGCCGTCAATGCTTTAAGCATTGGCACGCCACCTGAAGGTTCTGCCGGGAAAAACTTCAGAGTTTTTAACCCCATTTCCATCGCTTGCTCGACTAGGCTCGGGTTATTCACCCCCGGAATAATTGGTACATTTCTTTGCTGACAGTAAGTGACCGTTGTCGGGTTAAGACCAGGACTTACCACAAAATCAACACCCGCGTATATCGCTTGGTCTACTTGCTCTGTGGTAAGAACCGTGCCAGCGCCAATTAACATATCTGGGTAGGCGTCACGAATGTTTTTGATCGACTGCAGTGCCGCCTCTGTTCTAAACGTAATTTCGGCACAAGGTAAACCGTTATCAATGAGAACCTGCGCCAACTTTACTGCTTTACTCGCATCTTTGATTGCAATGACTGGCACTACCTGAATTTCTGTCAGGAGTTCATCTAGATTTTTCATTTTTATCCCTTTTACTTTCTACACGGCTGATTAACAAACCGTGGGGTCATAATGGCAATGTTTACGTCATCGTGACGTTAACAAAGCACTAAGCAAGGCTCAAAGTGCTTCATATTAACGGTATCTGCTCGTCTTGACTGGTAAGCACATTTAGGCTGGATCCGTAAACGTGACGTCTTTATAACTCCAATCAAATTTCTCACATAGACGAACTAATTCTTTCTCATCCGATTGGGTCTGTGTGACTAACCAGTTCAGCAGATCGTCCGTAATTGGCGAACGTCGCTTTTGGTAACAATAATATTGCCAATCGCTGTGTTGCAGCGCGATATTCTCGGGGCATTTTAAAAACTGTCGCTTGATTTCCGGTAGGACTAGCAGCAGATCGGTAACCGTCACACCTTGCCCTGATAAACATGCACTTAAAGCCAAATCTAAACTATAAAAGACCGTATCTCTTCCCTTTTTGACGCCTTTCAGCTCTGCATTTTTCCACCAGAGTTTCCAATCCTGATGATCAAGCGTGGCGTGCAAATGTGGAAGCGATAACAAATCCTCAGTTTGGATATCTTTGTTAGACAAAAGTTCAGCATAAACGGGAGCCATATACTCATGCCTTAAGAAAGTGACTCCCTGCTTGCCTGCGTATCTATCACCTTGACTCGTATTGATGATTAGCAAATCACAATCTTCTGCCTCAAGGACGGGATCTTCTTCAATAGACGGAATGATGACGATTTCATGATCTGGGTACTTTTCACTCAACCAAGCTACTTTCGGCATCAGTACTCTGGTTGCATAGCTCAAAGCACTTTTGATGACTATACGACTCTTAGTAGGTGCCTGCCACTGGGCGATTAAAGAGTCTAGGCTAGAGTAATTTTTCCTTAACACCTCGTATAGTTCTTTACCCCTATCACTTAGCTCTATCGAACGGTGCTTTCGTATGACTAAAGATGAAGCCAACTCATTTTCCAGCTGCTTTATCTGCCGGCTAACGGCACTTTGCGTCACATTGAGCTCTTCGGAAGCTTTAGTAAAGCTCATAAGGCGTGCAACAGATTCAAACACTTTAAATGCGTTGTGGGAATAAGGGAGATGACGGTATGGGTACATAGCAGATCTCACATAACTTAAACTCATGTCAGAGTGGCATAAATGTCAATTGAACACCAGTGCATAAATGCTTACCTTAACGTGATAAAGATCATGAGGCAGACAATGAAAAAAATACTCACGCTGGCATTCCCACTCATTATTTCTCAACTCATCGCAATGGCTTTGGTGCTGACTGATGTGTGGATGATGTCACGCCTAAGCGTATCTGCCATAGCAGCCGGTGGTTTGGGCGCTGCAGTCTATTCATTCATCTTCATTGTTGCGGGCAGCACGGTAAGTTGTGTGGCTAACCTTATCGCCATTGCATATGGTCAACGTATCGCACGACCAGAATTCGGCAACCAACAAATCCGACTTGCCGTAAAAGGTGCTGTGCTTCTGTCTGTTTTCCTAACAGTAGTACTGACTTTCAGCTTTACTTTTGTGCCAGATCTACTGGTGTTCTCAGACCAACCTGCAGAACTCACCGCGCCAGCAATGGAGTACGTAGACACGCTAAAATGGGCAATGCTACCGTCACTGCTCCTGCTTGTGCTGCGCGGATTAACCAGTGCTTTCGGCAATGTACGTTCAATCATGGTGATGTCATTGCTGACAGTCGCTTTAAATGTTCCTATCAGTTACGTGCTGGCTTTCCAACTTGAATATGGATTGGCTGGTTTAGGTGCTGGTACATCATTAGCGGCTCTAATCGTGATGATCGGCTACGGGATCTGGGTATTTAAACGTCCTCTATACGCAACTTACGCCCCTTGGTATAACCTTGACGAATATTCACTGAAGTTGATGAATCCTCTGCTTGCCATGGGATTTCCTATTGCATTGGCTGCTCTTCTTGAGCACGGCTTAATTTACGGTGGAACACTGATGGCCGGTACGATTGGCGTGGCAGCCCTGGCACTCCACCAAATTCTATTGCAGTGCTTGAGCTTCACCTGGAACATTAACTTTGGTTTCTCACAAGCGGCAGCTATCTTAGTAGGACAGGATTTTGGTGCGGAAGACTACGAAGGGATTAAGCGTACATCCATTCGCAGTTTTGGTCTGACAACCTTACTCAGTGTGATAATGGCAGGTGGGTTCATGCTTTGGCCTGAGCTAATTGCGGGAGCGTTTAATCTAGATACGAATCTAACCCAACTGTTGATTGCGGTTCTTTGGGTAGTAGCACTTTCGTTTATTGTTGATGCTTGGCAACTTTTAGCGATCAACTTGCTGCGCGGGATGAAGATTGTGGTGTCGCCAACCGCCATGACCGCTATTGGTTACTGGCTGTTTGGTTTACCTGCGGCTTGGCTGCTCATGCAAAAATTTGGACTTGGCGGTATTTGGGCGGGTATTGGAGTTGGCCTCGGTGTAACGGGCATCTTACTGCTTGTGCAGTTGCTGTTCGCCATCAGAAAACATCGCGCTCCAGATTCCCTTGCTGTCGCAGCCAGTTAGCCTTTATCATCTGCGGCTTGACGTTATTAAGAAGCAGCCATGACAGATCTAGAGCTAGAATTTGAACATATTTACTTAGAGGTTCGTGCAGAACGCTGGCAACAAATCGATCGTTTTCTATTTAGTTACTTTTGCTTTCGCGAAGGTTTCCTTACCAAGCATGGAAAACCAGATTGGGAAATGGTACGTGCTAACGCACCCCGCTCCAATCAAGTTCAGGCGATTAAGCAATCAGCGTTAGAGCCTATTGTCCCTTTAGAGGTCGTGGTGGGAGAAATAAAGCGCTATGCTCGCGATGGTTTACTGACCCCAACTAGCCTAAAACGAATCCTAGATTGTTTACTGCACTTTGTGGTGATCACCAAACAAGAGCAAGCCACGTTAAAGCACACAGGGTTAATGCATAACATGCCTAGCAGTTGGTACCACTGCGAGAGCAAAAATCCTTATGCTCGCTTTGATTCTGTCGGGATTAAAATCAGTCACTGATAAAAATAATCAAGCCCGGTCGTTAACCGGGCTTGCCTCATCAACTAGAAGACTTTTCTCTCTAGCATTGGAGCCGATAAGGTAGAGACATAGACGGTGCCATCATGTACCTCGGCTGATGTAGTTTGTGTGTCACCCCAATAATACGCTCTCACGGAGCACGTATCGTATGTCGCTTGTAGATCCGAGTATGGTATCCCAAACATGGTATCCAATTGCCAAGTTTGCGAACCATAGACATCCTTTAAGTCCGGTCGCTTTCTATCAGCGTTTTCAACATACCAATCCTTATCTTGATACGGCTCAAAGACGGTGCAAGATAGCTACAAGTCAAGTATATCAAACGAGGTATGCGCGCCCATCAAAGCATCGAAACTGAATTCATTACCGCCTACAATGGCAGAAGCAGTACCACCCTGTTCTACCTTATCCGGTCCATATAAAAGAGTAGCATAGCCCGCTAACTGGTCATTTCGGTAGTAGAAAAACTCGTAATCGTGATTACTAGACATGGGTACTTTGTCAAATTCGATCTTACCGAATTCATTCACCCTAGATCGGTAAGTTTTACCATTAGCCACAATCTCAAATCGGTCTTCATCCGCCAAAATAAGCTCATTTAGATGATCACCAATTCTCGATACAGTCGCATGAAGCTCGACCTGGTCAGCAGAGTTATCCACTTCTACCCTGAAATTAGCTTGCAGCTGATCAACCGAATAAGAACAAGAGTGCTCTTGCGTGTTACCACAAACCCCTGTCTCAATACTCGGTTTTGAGTCGCTTCCACCACCACCTCCACACCCTGCGAGTAAACCTACTAATGCAAAGTATAACTTATTGTATCTCATACAGCTTTCCTAAACCTTGTTATTAACATGGTTATGTTACTGCAATTGGAAAGGTATAAGTCATTGATTACTTTGAATTGGCTCGAGAGTTATTAAACTTAGACTCATACCATTTTTACAAATTTATATGGCAAATGTATCAAAAAAGCCCTGCTGGATTAGCAGGGCTTTGTATTTATAACAACACTATGCGTTTGAATTAGTCACGCAGTGTCGCACCGAACTTCTCTGATACGTGTGCAACGATAGCTTCTACCGCGCCGGCGATGTCTGCATCTTCAAGCGTACGCTCAACAGATTGTAGTGTCAGTGCAATCGCAAGGCTCTTCTTGCCTTCCTCAACACCTTTACCTACGTAAACGTCGAACAGTTTCGCATCTTTCAGGAACTCACCACCTTGCTCAAGACACGCTGCAACGATGTCACCTGAAGCTACTGCTTCGTCGACAACGACTGCGATGTCACGACGGTTTGATGGGAACTTAGACAGTTGAACCGCTTCTGGGATCACTTTCGTGTTGATCGCCGACCATTCGATTTCGAATACGATAGTACGACCATTCAGACCAAACTTGCGCTCTAGCTCTGGGTGAACCGTACCGATCACGCCCACTTCTTTGCCGTCTACAACGATCGCCGCAGATTGACCTGGGTGAAGTGCTGGGTGTTTCGCTGCCGCGAAAGAGTACGCTTTTTCGTTTGCAGAAAGCTCTAGAATTGCTTCTAGGTCACCTTTAAGGTCAAAGAAATCAACCGTGTTAGTTTCAATGTCCCAGTGCTCTTCACCGCGAGTACCTGCAATCACACCTGCTAGCATTGGCTCTTGGCGCATGCCGTTTTCTGCCGATTCACAAGGAATGAAACGCAAGCCGTATTCAAATAGACGAACACGTGGCTGCTGGCGTTTTTGGTTGTGAACAACTGTGTTCAGTAGGCCTTGAATCAGACCTAGACGCATCGCTGACATTTCCACAGAAATTGGGAATGGCAGGATTAGCGGCTCTACGTCAGGCACGATCAGTTTTTGCTGCTCTGGTTCAACAAAGCTGTAAGTGATCGCTTCTTGGTAACCACGGTCAACTAGCAGGTTACGAACGCGTTTAAGAGGAATATCCGCTTCAACGTGGTCGTTCATCTTAAGTGCTGCTGCTGGGTTTTGATTTGGAATGTTGTCGTAACCGTAGATACGGCCAACTTCTTCGATCAAGTCTTGCTCAATCGCGATGTCAAAACGCCATGTCGGTGCCGTCGCGATCCAACCGGCTTCTGTTGATTCAACAGTTAGGCCAAGACGCTCTAAAATCTCTACTACGTCAGCATCAGGGATGTGGTGACCAAGTAGGTTATCAAGTTTAGTACGACGCAGTGCCACGGTGTTTGCTGTTGGTAAATCAGATTCAGATTCTACTGCCACAACAGGTGCAACTTCACCGCCACAGATTTCAACAAGAAGCTCAGTAGCACGCTCCATTGCGCTTGTTTGTAGTGCGAAGTCGACACCACGCTCAAAACGCATTGAAGAATCAGTATGTAGACCGTAGCTACGCGCGCGGCCACGAATGTGGTCAGGTGCAAAGAATGCACACTCTAGCAGCACGTCTTTTGTTTCAGCAGTTACGCCTGATTCTTCACCACCGAAGATACCCGCGATCGCTAGCGCTTTACCGTGGTCTGCAACCACTAGTGTGTCTGCGTTTAGCTCAGCTTCTGTACCGTCTAGAAGAGTCAGTTTTTCGCCCTGCTCTGCCATACGTACCACGATGCCGCCTTCGATCTTAGCCAGATCAAATGCGTGCATTGGTTGGCCTTGCTCTAGCAGAACGTAGTTTGTGATATCAACCACTGGGTCGATTGAGCGAATACCACAACGGCGCAGTTTCTCTTGCATCCAAAGTGGTGTTTCAGCTTGAACGTTTACGTTCTTAACGATTCGACCAAGGTAACGAGGACACGCTGCTGACGCTTTTACTTCGATAGAAACTGTATCATCGATCGCTGGCGCAACTGGGTTAACCGCAGGCTCTGTAACGTCTGCACGGTTTAGTACGCCCACTTCACGAGCAAGACCACGAATGCTGAAACAGTCAGCGCGGTTTGCTGTTAAGTCTACGTCTACCGTTACATCTTCAAGGCCGAGGAATTCGCGGAAATCGGTACCGATAACGGCGTCTTCTGCTAGTTCCATGATGCCGTCAGACTCTACGTCGATACCCAGCTCAGTGAATGAACAGAGCATGCCGTGAGAAGGTTGACCACGTAGTTTCGCTTTCTTGATTTTGAAGTCGCCTGGAAGAACCGCACCTACCGTTGCAACTGCAACTTTAAGGCCTTGGCGACAGTTTGGCGCGCCACAGACGATGTCTAGTAGCTCTTCTTCACCCACGTCGATTTTAGTCACACGTAGTTTGTCTGCGTCAGGGTGCTGACCACATTCAACAACGTGACCCACTTTAACGCCAGTGAATGAACCGGCTACAGGTAGTACGTCGTCTACCTCTAGACCCGCCATTGTAATTTGGTGAGTAAGCTCGTCAGTCGATACCGCAGGGTTTACCCACTCACGAAGCCATGATTCGCTGAATTTCATAGTGATAAATCCCCTGGATTACTTGAACTGTTTAAGGAAACGAAGATCGTTCTCGAAGAACGCACGTAGGTCGTTTACGCCGTAACGAAGCATAGTCAGACGCTCAACGCCCATACCAAATGCGAAACCAGAGTATTTCTCAGGGTCGATGCCAACACTGCGTAGTACGTTCGGGTGAACCATGCCACAGCCTAACACTTCAAGCCATTTGCCGTTTTTACCTTTCACGTCAACTTCTGCTGAAGGCTCAGTGAACGGGAAGTATGAAGGACGGAAACGAACTTCTACTTCTTCTTCAAAGAAGTTACATAGGAAATCGTGCAGAATGCCTTTCAGCTGTGCAAAGTTTACGTTCTCGTCAACCAGCATACCTTCCACTTGGTGGAACATTGGCGTGTGCGTTTGGTCGTAGTCGTTACGGTATACACGGCCCGGAGCGATAAAACGGAAAGGAGGCTTGCCATTTTCCATCGTACGGATCTGTACGCCAGACGTGTGAGTACGCAACATCAAATCTGGGTTAAAGAAGAAGGTGTCGTGGTCAGTACGAGCTGGGTGATCTTCTGCAATGTTCAGCGCATCAAAGTTGTGGAACGCGTCTTCAATTTCAGGACCAGACTCAGTGTTAAAGCCTAACTCACCAAAGAACTGTTCAATACGCTCAACTGTACGAGTAACTGGGTGTAGACCACCATTCTCGATACGACGACCTGGTAGAGTCACGTCGATAGTTTCTGCTGCTAACTTCGCTTCTAGCTCTGCGCGTTGTAGCGCGTCTTTACGAGCTGCGATAGCTTGCTGAACAATGCCTTTCGCTTTGTTGATCTCTTGACCAGCAGTACGGCGCTCTTCTGGTGGTAGTTTACCTAGGCTTTGAAGCTGAGCCGTTAGCTCACCTTTTTTACCTAGATACTGAACACGCACTTCATCAAGTGCGACTAGCGAATCTGCAGCTTCAATTGCTGCGCCCGCGTTAGCAATGATCTCTTCTAGATGTTGCATCGTTTCCTCATCTACCTATGCCCACCTGCAAAGTAATAGGCATAAGTGGTAGTGTCCTTTATGGGTATAGCTTCGCAGGAGGCTGATACCCGACAGGGATTTTTGGTCTATAAATAGCTGTACATAGTAACGAATGACAAGTGCAAATCCAAACTGAAATCCTTTTATTTAATGCCTTTGGATAAAATTTCATCCCAACGCTTGATAAAAGAGAATCTAACACCAAAGTTAAGAACAAAGACTTAACAACTAGGGCTCCCTAAATGAAAATCGAGATCGCGCCAATCCACGCTGCGCAAAATTCCAATATTCGCGCCATTATTCAATCTGTCGGCGCCGAGTTCGGAGCGATTGGTGAAGGCTTTGGGCCGTCAGACCCAGAAGTGTTGGCAATGAGTGAACATTATTCTCTTGCGAATAAAAGCCGCTACTTTGTTGCCACATTAGACGGCAAAGTTGTCGGTGGGGGTGGGATTGCACCTTTCAACCATTCAGAACATGCCTGTGAGTTGAAAAAGCTTTTTTTATTGCCAGAAAGTCGTGGCTTAGGCTTAGGAAAGAAGCTGAGTGAGCAATGCTTGGAATTTGCGAAGCAGCAAGAGTTCACAAGCTGCTATCTGGACACATTAAACACCATGACTTCTGCCATTAAACTCTATGAACATCTCGGCTTTGAACATTTAGACCAACCGATGGATGGCACCGAACATAATGGCTGTGACGTATGGATGCTGAAAGAACTTTAACCACCAGCCACGCAGTTTCGACCACCAGACTTCGCGATATAGACAGCATTATCGGCTTCTTTGATAAGATCATTGAAGTCGTCCATTTCAGCAGTACGCTCTGCTACACCGACACTGATACTGCCTCGCCATGCGCCTTCTCCGGTAGGAATCAGCATGTTGGACACCGTTTGCCTGGTGAGCTCTGCGATATGTATCCCACCCTGTAGTTCTGTATTTGGGCAGATAACAAAAAACTCATCGCCACCTAAACGACACACAAGATCGTCACTACGAAATGAATCACGCAATGTATGTGATAACTCAATGAGTAGCCTATCACCAGCATCATGTCCGGCCGTGTCATTCACTTGTTTAAAGTTATCCGCGTCGATCATGATACAGACCAATGGCTCGTTATTTCTTATTGATTCTTGCCAGTACACTTTGAGCTTTCGAATGGCACAGCGTCGATTAGGTAACTTGGTTAATGAGTCAGTCAATGACAGCTCTTCGAGTTGTTTATTGGCTTGAGATAACTGCTTAGTCCTTTCATGCACTTTATCTTCTAAACATTGGTTGAGCTCCAACAACTCTTTGTTTCGTTCAGACACCTGGTCAAACAAACCATTCAATGCCCTCAACAGCGGCTCAGTAGAGCTTGCTTGTTTTTTCTCTTCCCTTTCGTAAGCAACTTTAGGATCAACCCCTGCCTTAATCTGTGCAACCTGACGCGACATATTCTGATCAATACCAAGAATGTGATAAGCGAGCCAATGGATAAGGAAATTTAAAAGTTGTTCAGAGGCTTTCTTATTTTCTTCGCTGATAAAGGCCTGCATGCTGATGATATCAGCCATGAAGGCACGGTGAATTTTAACATGAGCTTCAATGTGCTCGTGGTACACGCCTTCTTGGCGCATCAGTTGCTCTTCTTCTTTAAAATGAAATTCTGAATACCGAGAAAGCTCAAATAACGCCATACGGATATCCTGAAGAGAGATATTGTTCTCAGCGATCAAGTCACCATAACGATTGATGATTTCAACTAAATACTGATGCTGTTCATCTACGTCATGAATACCTGTCTCATAGCAGTTGTCCCACTTAAATGACGTCATATAACCCTAGCCTTCATCGTTTTCTCTTATAAAAGTTCAATATAACTTGCTTATACCCGCATATATATCATGGATTTTTACATGGCTTTTACAGAATGCTAAGAACTAAAAAATAAAAAGCGGAGCTAGATCAGCCCCGCTTTTTCATTATCTATTTTTAAGCGTTAAAACAGTGAACTTAGTCACTTAGAAATAGTATTCCAACGACACTTCAAAAAAGTCATCTTGGCGCCCGAAGTAAAGTAAGTCATCCGGCGTGTCATTTTCAAACAACCAGCCGTCGATTCGCCAACTGAGATGATTGGTTAAGCGGCTAGACGCTTCGAGCTTCGCGTTGTACACATCACTATGATCCAAGTCTTGTGTGACTCCCAATAAGATCTCGGTACTGTCTGCATCATTGAGTGCCAGCCGCGTCCCAAGGAACAGATCATTTTGACCGATCGTCTGTGCGTTATTGCCGCGACTGTCGTACAGATATTCGGCGATCAAGCCAACATCCCACACGCTACCCAATGCTCCGACCACCGTGTACTCAAATCCCGTTACGACACCTGTATGATGATGTAGGCTATCGCGGTAAATGCTTTCCAGCTTCCAGAGCCAGTCTCCGACAATCCCTTGAACATCCAATCCAAGCTGTTTAGCTTGAGCGTAGTAAGGCTTGAGTTCACCAGAGTCAAAACGATAATAGGGATCGCGGTCGGTACCTTGAAAGTAACTGACGCCAACATCCCAGTCACCGAGCATCTTGGAATAGCGCGCTGCAAAATCCAAATGCTTCTGCTCTCGCGATGACTCGTAGAGCGCATCCTCTGAGACTGCAATTGTCGGCCTCAAACGGCCGTCACTCCCAGCAAACGTACGTTCACGAAAATACGGCAACATCATCGCGTCCAGCGTGCCCCACTCTTTTATTGAAGTGAAATGAAGCATCGGCTGACCCAGCTTGTCTTCACCATCAACCGCTTCAACCGCATCGGTTTGGTTAACCACATCGACCAAGTGCGCCGATTCAGTGACGCCCCAAAACACTTTACCGATCCCAGCTCGCAACTCATAGTCATCCCAGTAAGTTAAGTACAACGCTTCGCGAATATCTCCATGACTACGTTCATCATCCAGGCTATCGAGACGATAGAACGGCGTGAAGGTAAACTGCGATTGCTCGCCGATTTCCCAAAATAGTTCGGGTTGCAGAACCAGCGAACTTTGCCCTTTATCCTGCCCTTGCAAGCCATCGGAGAAAAACTGTCGGTGTTCTAAGTTCAACTGTCCAGACAGCTCGACACCGTGACATTGCAGCGCCACCAAAGTCAGTACAGCGCTGCCGATTAGTCGAGCGGTCACACTCATTGCTTGTTTCATGAGGCTCCTTATTTCACGCGCTTGAGGATGTTTTTCTGGAAGTCTTTGTCATCCAGACCCGTTTGAAAGCTGAGTTCACTGGTGGTAAGAAGCGTACTTTTGCCTGACTGATGATTGACCATACTCATCGTATGCGCTCGCCAGTATTTATCTAAATACTGTTTGTAATCGGTGAAAGTCAGGGTTTTCAACAGTGCGGCTTTGCGGTCGTAAAATTCAACTTTCAGTGGTCGATAGTGTTGCTGGTCAAGCCATACTAACTGCTTGGTGTAACCCGAGTTTTTGTCCGTCGGCACTTGCTCAATCAAGTAGGTCGCATAGCCATCCAACTCCTCATCACCGATATAGTTGAAACGGTACTTTTCCAGCTCAAATGAACTTAAATCTTCATAGGCAAATTCACTGCCCATAAATGGACCCGATTTATTGCGTGAAGAAATACGTTTCACGCGTTTTAGTGCTGGTAAATAGAGCCATTGATCATCTGCTTCTGTGACGTGCGAATGATTGAGGAAAGCCGTCCCTTTAACATCTCTTGGCTCGTCAAAGATCGTCAGGCCTTTATCACCATCGCCATCCACTTCAAGGGAGTTCAAACGCATTTCGCGCGTACTGCTCTCGCCTTGCGCGTTTTTGAGGATCATCTGCATCGTCGCCATTGAGTTTCCCCAACCTTCATCACGAGCTTTACGCTCCGTGGCGATCTCTAAGCCGCGTTCCGGCGTAGCCAATGTTTGCGCCGAGCAGAGAACCAGCGCAGAAACCGAGATTGCTTTAATCATTGATAGTGTTTTCATCATTCATCCCTTAGTTTTGAATCTGTGGAGTAGCGGTGCGAGCAGGCGTAAGTTCACTGTTTTCGGACTCGGTATAACTCGCGGTATCAAATCGCATCAGTAGAGCTGGCAAGAAGACAAAGTCGACCACCAACGCCAAGAAGATCACCATTGCGCTGAGCTGTCCCATATCCGCATTCAGTCTGAAGCTCGACATGGCTAAGACTAGGAAGCCAGACACCAGTACCACCGTGGTGATCCATAGCGCTCGACCTACGGTGTGGAAGGCATAGCGAACTGCTTCTTCCGCTGATTGACCCAGTTTTCGAGCGCGTTGGTATTTCGACAGGAAGTGCACCGCGTCATCGACAACGATACCCAAGGTCAACGTCACCACCACCGATAAGCCAAGGTTGATTTCACCTGAAAACAGCGCCCAAACACCAAAGCCGATAACCGCAGGCGCAATGTTGGGTACGATGCTGATCATGCCTAATCGAAAAGATCGCAGAGCGAACACCATCAAAGCGGAGATGAGGATCAATGTGACTGGCAAGGTTGAAAGCATACTCTCCATATTGGTTTCACCAATGTGGGCAAACATTAGCGATGGACTCGAAGCAACCACCTCATATTGCGGCGCCGTTGACGCAAACCAGTTGTAGATTCTGTTTTCTAAATCCACCAGCTCAACACTGCCGAGGTTATCGGTTGTTAGGACCATCTTGATCGACGATTTGTCGACATTGACCTGGTTATTCAAATCCAAGCCGTATGGCAGAGACATCTCGTAAAGCAGCAAGTATTGTGCGGCTAGTTCACGCTCCAAAGGCAGACGGTAATAACTTGCATCATCAGCGTGCATGTTCTTGTTAAGACGTTTGTAGACATCGGACAAGGACGCCACATGGTCTGTTTCCGGTTGATTACGCAGCCAACCGGTAAAATCACTGATGGTTTTCAGAAACTCAGGATCGGCGATACCTTGTGACTCATTGGTTTTCACCGCAATGCTGATGTTCGTCATACCGCTAATATTTGCTTCCATGAAGTCTGCAGCTTGGCGGAACTCACTACTGGTAGCAAAGTACTTCACCGATTCGTCATTCACTCTATTCAACGGGATCAAAGCAGCGGTTGCAGCGATGACTAATACCGAACTGGGTAGTAGCCATTGACGATACTTAACGACCAAATCGCCCAGTTTATCCATCACATCAGACGGTGCTTGCTCCCCTTCTGGTTGAGGCTCGACGCGAATCGGTAACAACTTGAGCATCGCAGGCAGCATAGATACTGAAAGGAAGCAGGCGATCATAACGCCGAGTGCGGCCAAATTTCCGAAGTCACGCAAGATTGGAGAATCGGACATATTCATCATCAAGAAGCCGATCGCAGTAGTGACCGAAGTGATCATGATCGGGACAAAGTTGATGGCGATACTCTGATCGATCGCATATTGCTTGCTATGCCCTTTTTTCATGTACTGACGCATGGTCGAGATCACGTGGACACAGTCGGCTACAGCGAGCGTCATCACTAACGTGGGAATGTTGACTGTTGAGGTACTAAGAAATATACCGACCCAGCCTGAGATACCAAACGTCGCCAATACCGACATGATGATCACGACTAGCGTTGCAACCACACTCAACAGTGAACGTAACATAGCGGTGAGGAAGACTAATATCACCAGCAACATGGTCGGGATCAGCGTCATACTGTCCTCCTGCGCCGAGTCCATAAACGCGTAGTTGAGCGCAACGATACCCGCTTTATGAAACTCTACATTTGGATAGAGTTGCTGATACTTAGCAATCAGTTGGTCTGAGCTGTGGTTGATCTCCAGTATTTCTGCTGTCTCATCCAATTGTGGCAATTGCAACGTAATGTTGATCACCGCGACATGACCGTCACGTGACACCAACGAGTCTTTGACCACTGGCTCTGATAGAGCAATTTGCTTAATTTTCTCAATCCGCTCTGACGTGAGTGGATAATCTTCCAGCAGCAAGTCCTCAACGATCAGGTCATCTTGATACGCTTCGGTATGCTGATAGTTCGCCAACGAATCAACGCGGTTAGAAAAAGGAATTTGCCACGCGTCTTGGGTAATTTGCTGCAGCAACGTAAGCGTTTCAGGTTCGAAGACCGTACCACTTTCTGGTGCGATTACGATCGCGAGGTTGTCTGACTTAGCAAACGTCGTTTGTATCTCGTCAAAGGCACGCAACTGAACATTGTCATCTTCAAAAAAGATACTGTAGTCACCTCTGAAGTAGAGGTTTTTTGCACCTATCGAAGCCGCGATAAGCATGAGCATCGTTGCCAATAACACCCACCAACTAAATCGCGTCGGCAATGTTAGCCAACTGTTTGCCGCGTCTGGGGTTGAATTATTCGTTGTCATCACATTCTCCATTTTGTGACGTTTCGTCATAGTAAGTGATATAAAAACCAGCAAATGCTGGTCATCAAGCAAAATTTCGGACACAGATGTCCGCACGGATTGCTTTTATCAAAAATTGACGATTCGTCACCAAAGGAGATTTAAAAAGCCCACGTTGGGCTTTTTAAACTGCGATGCTATCTGCCGACCGACTCGAGATACTCCATTTCTTCGTGGAATAGCTCTTGTTCTACACGGCGCCAAGTCTTACGGTAATCCCACTCAGATGAGAGCGGTTTCCAGTTCAGACCATCAAGCAACATATTCGCGTTATTCAGTAATGAATAAGGGTCTTGTATACGGTTAATACAACGGCTATTTGACGCATTTTGCGCGAGCGCATTCGAACCAAAGGCAATAGACCAGTTTGCAAACACTATCGCGTCAGAGCTGATACCGGGTGAGAATTTCAAATCCCCTTCTTTCACCGCATCGGTAACCAACAAATCCGCATGGTCTATGACCTGCTCTTCGAGTTTATTCAGTTCATTCACACGTTCAGGTGATGCCTTTTCTAGTACCCAAGGGCTCTTAGCCATAATTGGGCAGGTCGACAACACCGGTTCCATCCGCGCATAGACACTAAAGCTAACGTGCATAGCGATGATTCGTTCTCGTGTCGAACCTTCAAATGCCGCCGCTCTGGCAAACAGTACACTTTCTCTTTTTAACGAGTGAATGCACAACGCGAGGATAGCGTCCTCTTTGCTCGAAAAATGATTATAGATAGTCCCTTTCGAATAGGGGCTCGCAGCGGTCAACTTATCCATTGTTAAGTTGCTCCACCCTTGTTCCCTTACGATAGACTTCGCCAATAGCGTCAGTTCAACTTCCCGATCCGCTATCGCTTGCTGCTTTTTGGTTAAACCCACGCCACAGCCGCCACTATCTTTCTTGTCATTTTTACTACAGCTAAAGCCAAACATGATTAATCCGTCTCTTTGAAACTCCTTACACGTACCGATTGTAACACGAATATCAGAGTCGTTATAAATCCACTTTATGACGACTCGTCATTTTTGACACATCGTCATATTAGTTCATTTATCGTTCATTGCAAGAGACATATGAAATTAATTTATTAACCTAACTTATCGTTCTCAATGCTAAGATATTTACAAGGGTAATTTCAGCTAGGGAAAAGCAATGTCGTTTAAACATCGAGTTCTGTGTGCTGCGCTATTACTGCCAATGCAAAGTTTGGCAGCCAACTGGGCGCCAGAAGAAGTGGTATCAGGATTGAATGTACCTTGGGGATTAAGCGCAATTGACGCTAACAACGTTATGCTTACTGAGCAGAACGGACAAATCAGCGTGTTAAACCTCAAAACAAAGGCCGTCAAGCCACTGCTACAAGTAGAACGTGTAGCGGCTTATGGGCAAGGTGGTTTATTAGATGTCGCTCACTCGCCTTTTGCACACGATCAATTCTATTTCACTTACTCCCAACGAGTTGATGATGCTATTGAAACCACGCTGGCTGTGGCAACTTATGACGGTAAAACGCTGAACGACTGGCAAGACTTATTAGTTACCTATTCGGGTTCTGATACGGGGCGTCACTTCGGTAGCCGTATCGCCTTTGATGAAAAATTCGTGTACTTCTCGGTTGGAGATCGGGGGGAAAGAAAGAACGGCCAAGATAGAGCGACACATGCAGGCTCTATATTGCGACTCAATCCTGATGGCTCCGTACCGGATGACAACCCTTTTGTTGGTAACGCGAAGATCGAACCGCAAATTTGGAGTTACGGACATCGCAATCCACAAGGTCTGCATTTCGATCCACAGTCCAATTCACTTTGGTCTATCGAGCACGGCCCGCGTGGCGGCGATGAAATCAATTTGATCACCAAGGGCGCCAATTATGGCTGGCCCGTGACATCACACGGCAAAGAGTATTGGGGGCCCATTTCGGTCGGTGAAGCGCAAGAAAAAGAAGGCATCGTCTCGCCACGTAAAGTTTATATTCCCTCAATCGCGCCAGGTTCATTGGTGCTGTATCGTGGGGAACGCTACCCTTCCCTAGACGGGAAATTGCTCGCTGGTGCGCTAAAGCTCACTCACATCAACGTAGTCAGCTTAGATCAGTACAACAATGTAGTGAAAGAAGAGCGTATTCTTGAGTCACTTGGAGAGCGAATAAGAGATATCGAGGTGCTACCCAACGGAGAGATTGTCTTTAGTACCGACAGCGGGAAGATCTATCGCTTGGTTGGGCAGTAATATCACCGAACGTACCTATCGAAAAACAGTACGCTCAGATCATTGCGATGATTGATGTACGGCAGATACAAAAAATCCCAGCATTTCTGCTGGGATTTCTTATTTGGAGCGACAC
>NZ_BCUD01000012.1 GCF_001591105.1 Vibrio nereis NBRC 15637
TCATTAAGGGAAAAGGTATCAGGGCACGCAATGGCAAGGGGTTTAAGTACTGCAAGGAAGTGGCTGCTATGACGAATGTTGCTGACAATTTACTGCGTCGAGGCTTCGAATCTGAGACGCCAAATCAGAAGTGGGTAGCGGACATCAAGTATGTCTGGGTGAAGAGCCGTTGGCTCTTCTTGTCGACAGTGATGGACTTGCATTCAAGGCGCATCGTGGGTTGGTCGCTAGGGACAACGATGACCGTTGAGCTCATCATCAATGCGCTAAAAATGGCGTTTGAGTCACGTAAGTCACCTAAAGGTATCATCATCTATTTGGACCGTGATGGACAGCGTTAAATTTCAAATTCGTCTAGGCTGCGTCCAGTGTGAGTAGAGCCTTAATTGGGGATTATAAGCATCAATAAAACTCTAGGCTTTATGCTATAAAACATTGTGATAAATGGAAGAACGTCGTTTGTTACTTAATTGACTATAAAGCGCCACTGGTTTTTATGTGAAAGGCGTGATATCTAACTCGCTACTTAAAAAACCATAAAAAATAGTAAAAATGTATAAAGGTTGGTACTGTTTTATCTAAAGGAAAAATAACAAGTTTGGATAGTATGAAAAACGTAATTCAATACGGGGTAAGTCCAATCTGTTTATTAGCCCAGAATGCAATGTGATAAGTTTAAAATTAACGTGGATTAAAAATAAATGAAGTTTAAATCAATATTGGTTATGACGATACTATCTACATCTGTTTTTGCTAATGAAACGGATTTTTTAATGAGTAACGCCGAGGTTCGTGAAGAAATAAGAGAACTAAAAAGAGAAATTTACTATCTAAAACAAAGAGTGTCTGAGTTGGAGGGTAAATCGCGACCTTCAAGCACCAAAAAGTGGGGGTGCTATTTGGATTATGTTACAGCGGGAGGTGTTTACGGAACAGGTAATACACAGGCAGAGGCTAAAGGGAAAGTTTTAGAAAAATGTAATGACAAAGGCGGCGTTTGTTTTGAAATGAGCGTCGAATGTAATAAGTCATAATTTAAGTGACAGTACGCTGAACAAGAAAATATACATTGTGTGCACTCTTGATATTTTTGGAGTGCAGCTAGAAAATCTTCGTTAGTGTGCTTTTCCCTCATATGATAGTTACTGAATTTTCTTACATGATTTTAGGAGTAAAATTGAAAAAATTTGGATTGGTCGTTTATTTAGCTGGTTGTACTTATATTCTTAGTTACTTATTGCTAATGAATGATTGGCAATTGTTTTATGACAGTTTTTCTCTTATTTGTACTTTCTTACCTGCGTTGCTATCTCTTTTGATACCTGGCCGCAGTAACCTTACTCACAAGATTAGTCGATTATTGAAGGTGGTTTGGGTCAGCGCTACCCTAACGACGGTTTATGGGCTTGTTTTAGTTTTAGGGCAATATCCGTTTGAGACTGCGGTGTTCTTGGCAGGATTGGGGGTTGCTATATTGCCGTTATTTTATGCACTCTGTAGTAGTTTATTTCTGGTTCCATTCAGTGGCATAAGTGCGAATGAGAAAGCCTGCCAATAAAGCGCTTAAGAGCATGTTGTCATTCTTCCTCGGTAACCATAGTATTATGTGTTTATTACTCAGTAACGGGTAGGTTTATTGATGAAAATTAGAAGATTAGTTAGCTTTATATGTGGGCTAATTTTCAGTATGGGCGCAAATGCCAGTCCGTTAATTAATCAGAACGACGAACAGCTCTTTAAGAGCTTTGCGCTTTCGTCTTGCCTTGCTAAATATTATAAAGGTTCTGATATCGCAGATGATGCACTAGCGGCGATGCAGGGCTATAGAGAGTTCTCCGACTTGCACTTAGACGTATTCTTTGACGTAAGTACATTGCTAGAAAGTGAAGTTGAAACAAGCTACATTGCAAAAGATGGTCAGGTAATAGAACTGGCTTATTGTATAGATTTTTTGAACTCTGAAGAGCTTCATTCTTTGTACCTCGAAGCCATAAAACCAGAGTGATCCGCTACGCTTATTGTCACTAAGCGGCGCAACGAAGGGAGCACTGAAGATTGAAGTCGTATGTTTTATTGAGTTTTGTCTTCCTAATACTTTTAAGTGTCGGTTTATCGTATGAGGGAATATTGCCAGAGCCTGTCGTCGCATTAATCGGGATAGTAGTGTTTCTGTCTTTTGTATTCTCTCCGTTCTCATTTTTGCTATGGTGTAGAGAAGCTACGCGTAAAAGGTTCGAATTACAAACGTCAATTTACCTTATGTTTTCATTTATACATGTCGCTATAGCGATTGCTGCTTGTGTCATGTTGTGGCCAGCGATGATGGGTATATAGCGTGTGGTTCAATCTACTATTCTGAGCTGTATTCACTCCTAAGCCTGCTTTGACAGTAATGCTCTCGATGTTAGCAAGATGCAGGTTCAAAGAATAAAGAAGCGGAAGTCGTCTCTTCCGCTTCTTTATTGATTCGAATATTACAAGCTCGCCAGTAGGGTTCCAGCACTGCTGGCTTCAAACTGATTAGGTGGTTCTACGTTAAGCTGTGTTACTACGCCGTTATCAATAACCATCGAATACCTCTGAGAACGAATGCCGCCAAATTCGCCGGTATCCATCTCCAGCCCGAGTGCTTTGGTAAAGCTGGCGTTACCATCCGCGAGCATAGAGATTTCGGATGCATTTTGTGCTTCGCCCCATGCCTGCATAACAAATGCGTCATTAACCGCTATGCAAGCAATCATATCCACACCCTTCGCTTTAATTTGGTCAGCAAGGGTAACGAAACCAGGTAAATGTGCTTCTGAGCATGTTGGGGTAAAAGCACCCGGTACTGCAAAAAGGACCACCTTTTTGTTGGCAAACAATTCGCTGGTTGTATGATTTACCATCCCGTCTTTTGTCAGTTCGCTGAGCGTAGCAGCAGGTATAGTTTGGCCTGGTTGAATCATTTTATCTTCCTTGTTGGCTGGCGTGTTACAAGTGTAGTTTGTTTTTAGGCTTGAACCACTTTCATCAATATATCGGATGACTTTTTAGCCACTCTTGGATAAGTGCGCAATTTCATCCAGCACTTCTGGGTTGGCAATGGCGCCAATGTTTTTTACAGGTTGTCCATTAACCAATTGTTTCACTGCTAGTTCAACCAGTTTTCCCGAGCGCGTTTTAGGAATATCACTAATAGCAAAAATTTGGCGTGGTACATGGCGCGGTGAACATTTTGATTTTAGTGTTTGGCGAATTGAATCGGTGAGTTGTTGGGTTAACTCGACCTCGTGAGCGAGTTTTACTATTAACCAGATTTCTTCAGACTGCTGGTTTAACTTGCCGACGGCGATGGAGTCCTCGACCTCGGGTAACGCGTTCACTTGCTGATAGATCTCAGCGGTGCCGATTCGTACGCCGCCTGGATTCAATGTCGCATCGCTACGGCCATAAAAAATAAAGCCGCCATGTTCGGTTTGCATCACATCGTCGCCGTGGTGCCAGATATCAGTAAACTTGCTCCAATAAGCGTTGTGATAGCGTTCGCCGTTGTCGTGCCAAAACCCAATAGGGAAGTTAGGTAGTGAGTTATTGCAAGTCAGTTCGCCGCGTTGCTGTGTAATGGTTTTTCCCTCGTCGTCCAAAACACGCACGTCGATTCCCAGCCCTGCGCCTTGGCATTCACCTTTGTAAACTGGTGAGATAGGGTTTCCAAGTACAAAGCACCCGCAAATATCCGTGCCGCCAGCGATAGAAGCGATATGCAAGTCCTGCTTGATGTGCTGATAGACATAATTAAATTGTTCTGGGTAAAGCACCGAGCCAGTCGAACACAGGGTTGTGAGTGATTTCAGGTCATGTTCTGACTTGGGAGAGTAGCTCGCATGCTCCAGTGCCTCTAAGTATTTCGCTGACGTACCAAACAGTGACACGTTATGTTCTTCCGCTAATCGCCATAAGACGGAGTGATCAGGGTAAACCGGACTACCATCGTAAATCACTAAGGTAGCACCACTCGCAAGTGCTGAAACATGCCAGTTCCACATCATCCAGCCACATGTTGTGTAGTAGAAAACCTTGTCTTGTGGTTTGATATCGCAATGTAGTTGATGCTCTTTGAGGTTATTGAGCAGGGTGCCGCCCACGGAATGGACAATACACTTTGGTTGCCCCGTTGTGCCAGAAGAATACAAAATGAATAACGGGTCATTAAACAGTGTTGGTTGATATTGAATTGGTTGTGGAGAAAAGTGGTGAGTAATATCAGACCAATACACAAAGTCAGAAGTGCTAGCACTCTTAGCGTTTTGTATATATTCGATTTGGCATACGCTAATTGAAGGGCTTTCTGGTACGTTGCTTAACTTGCTGCTAAGAGTGGTGTTTTTGTCCGTCATATCGAAAGTTTTGCCTCCGAATTGGTAGCCGTCACAGCAAAAAAGTACTTTCGGTTTGACCTGACCAAAACGCTCTACAACGCTATCGATACCAAAATCAGGCGAAGTTGAAGTCCAAATGGCACCAAGGCTTGTAGTTGCTAACATACCTATAACGGTCTCTGGGAGATAGGGCAAGTAGCCTGCAACGACATCGCCTTTACCAACATCACAAGTGAGTAGCCATTGCTGAACGACAGACACTTGTTCCAGTAACTGTTTACCAGTGAGCTGCCTGTGTTCACCGCTTTCATTAGTAAAAACGATAAACTCACGCTCAGGTGTTTGTTCGGCCTGAGAGAGGAGATTCTCTGCGTAGTTAAGCGTGGCGTCAGCAAACCATACTGTGTCTCTATTTACATGGTTATAAGTAGAACTTGGTTGTGTCCATTTGGGACTGCCAAGGCTTTTTACTTGCGAACCCATATCGCCGATTACGTTGCAAAACTGCCATGTATGTCGCCAAAAGTCATCATTGTGATCAACGGACCACTGGTGCAAAGACGCGTAATCATTGATTGAGATATCTTCGGTTTGGTGCGCATTAACCGTCTCGATAAATTGTAGCAATTTGCTATTGCTGATGCGCTCAGCAGATGGTGACCAAATAGGTGCAGAATTTGGCATAGGTCCCTCTAATTTCAATCCGTTTGAATATGGCTAAAAACAAAATAAAAGGGCGAACATCGTAATGCTCGCCCCTCATTTCGATTGCTTAAAGTTGCTCGGTAAGCTGAGGTAATACCTCAAACAAGTCACCAACCAATCCATAGTCGGCAACTTCGAAGATAGGAGATTCAGGATCCTTGTTGATCGCGACAATCACTTTGGACTCTTTCATTCCTGCAAGGTGTTGGATGGCTCCGGAGATCCCGACCGCAATATAAAGCTTAGGCGCAACGATTTTACCGGTTTGACCCACTTGTAAATCGTTGGCAACAAACCCTGCATCAACCGCCGCGCGAGAAGCGCCAATGGCGGCCCCCAGTTTATCGGCGACTTGTTCGATCAACGCGAAGTTCTCTTTGCTACCAACCCCGCGTCCGCCAGATACAACCACCTCTGCCGCGCTTAATTCAGGACGCTCTGACACGGTTTTATCGACAGAAACCAATTCGACCATTGGAGTTAAGATGGTGACTTGTTGATGTTCGATATCAGCTTGGTTGTGACAAGTAACCGGCTCAAACGCAGACGCGCGCACTGTGACGACGCGAACCTTGTCGCTGGTGGTCACTTTGGCAAATGCGTTACCTGCGTAAATAGGGCGAATAAAGGTGTTTTCATCGATAACTTGGACAATATCGGATATTTGCCCAACCCCGAATTTTGCTGCAATTCGTGGCGCCAGATCTTTCCCTTTTGAAGAAGAACTTGCCCAGATAGCATCAAAACCTTCGGCAATACTCACCACAATAGGTGCGATACTCTCGGCAAATTGGTGCTTGAGTTGCTCGTCATCGATACAAATGACGTTTGATATACCATCAACGCGACAAGCTTGCAGAGCGACTTCTTCACACTGGTGGCCCACTACGATCAAAACATTGTCTTGGCTGACTTGTTTTGCTGCATTAACCACTTTGAGTGTGTCTGCATGCAATTGGTTATTGTCATGTTCTGCTATGATTAAGTTTTTCATGAAATCACCTTCGCTTCGTTACGCAGCTTATCGAGAAGCTCTGAGACAGATTCAACCTTGATGCCACCTTTTCTTTGCGCTGGTGGTGTGACTTCTTGAATGGTTTGGCTAAATACCACTTCAACACCCAGACTGTCAGGTGTGATTGTATCTAACGGCTTGCGCTTAGCTTTCATGATATTAGGCAAAGAGGCAAAACGCGGCTCATTCAGACGTAAGTCAGTGCTGATTACTGCAGGCAAATTCATCGCAACCGTCAGCAAGCCACCATCGACTTCTCTGACAACCTGCACTTTTTGATCTTCAATCTTAACGTCGGAAGCGAAAGTCGCTTGAGGCCAGTCAAGTAGGGCTGCCAACATCTGAGCCACTTGGTTGTTGTCGGTATCAATCGACTGTTTACCCGTAATCACGAGTTGTGCTTGTTCTTGCTCGACCAGAGCTTTAAGCAGCTTAGCGACGACCAATGGCTCAATTTTATCTTCGGTATCGACATGAATGGCGCGATCGGCACCTAAAGCAAGCGCGGTACGCAACTGCTCTTGACATTGGCTACCGCCAGCACTGACAACGATGACTTCATCTGCAATACCTTGCTCTTTTAGTCGTACGGCTTCTTCAACGGCTATTTCGCAAAATGGGTTAATCGTCATCTTGACGTTATTGGTTTCAACATCGCTATGGTCCGCTTTCACGCGAACTTTAATGTAGGGATCAATGACCCTTTTTATTGGCACTAGTATTTTCACGTTAGATTCCTTTTTACAGTGAAGACTATGTGTTTACTGGGAAGACGATGTGATGACGTCTTTAAAATGATGTTAATTTACCTTTACGTTTGCGTCAACTTTAAATATATTGTTGATTAACAAGTTGGCAACATGCAAAGAAAAAGGAATGCAATCATGGAAAGAGACTGCATGGAATTTGATGTTCTCATTGTAGGCGCGGGCCCCGCAGGCTTGTCTGCGGCATGCCGAATTAAACAGTTAGCCGCAGAGAAAGAACAAGATCTATCAGTTTGCGTGGTAGAAAAAGGCTCTGAAGTTGGGGCACATATTTTATCGGGTGCGGTGTTTGAAACGCGAAGTTTGGATGAACTGTTTCCAGATTGGCAGGAGAAAGGCGCGCCACTCAATACCAAAGTAAACCAAGATAAAACCTACTATCTGGGCAATGAAATCAATGGTCATGAACTGCCTTCTTGGGCAGTGCCTAGCACGTTGCACAATGATGGGAACTACATTATCAGCTTGGGCAGCCTATGCCGTTGGATGGCTGCGCAGGCCGAGGGTTTGGGCGTAGAGATCTACCCAGGTTTTACTGCCAGTCAAGCCATCATTGATGAAGACAACCGTGTTTGTGGCGTTATCACTGGCGATATGGGGTTAGACAAAAATGGCGAACAAAAAGCCAATTTCGAACCCGGTATTGAACTGCGTGCGAAGTTTACCCTGTTTGCGGAAGGCGCGCGTGGCCATATTGGTAAGCAATTGATTAATCGATTTAATCTCGCTGAAGAGAAAACGCCTCAACATTACGCTATCGGCTTTAAAGAGCTGTGGGAAATACCACCAGAGCAGCATCAACAAGGGTTAGTGGTTCACGGCTTAGGCTGGCCGTTAGTGAACGAAGCCACAGGAGGCAGCTATCTCTATCACTTGGAGGGGAACCAAGTTGCCGTCGGGTTGATTGTTGACTTGAACTATAAGAATCCGCACTTGAGTCCATTCGATGAATTTCAGCGTTTTAAACATCACCCGATGATTGAGCAATACCTCAAAAATGGTAAACGAATTAGTTATGGCGCAAGAGCGATCACCAAGGGCGGTTTCCATTCGCTTCCCACGCAACAGTTTGCTGGTGGCTTGTTGATTGGCTGTGATGCAGGAACGCTTAACGGCGCTAAAATCAAAGGCACGCACACCGCAATGAAATCTGGCATGCTTGCCGCTGAAGCAGTATGTGAAGCCCTTGATAATCAGGAGATTACCGCTGACTATCGAAAACACTTCAAACAGTCTTGGCTGTATGAAGAGCTTTATCAAGCACGTAACTTCTCAAGTGGCATTCACCGCTTTGGATCGTGGCTGGGCGGTGCTTTAGCGCTGCTGGAACATAACGTATTAAAAGGTAAAGCTAAGTGGCATATCCGCTGTGACAAGCCTGATCATCAGTCTCTGTTATTGGCGGAAAACAGCAATGAAATTGTCTATCCGAAGCCTGATGGCGTGTTAAGTTTCGATCGTCTCTCTTCTGTCTATCTATCTAATATCTATCATGAAGAGGATCAGCCATGCCATTTACGTTTGGCTAGCCAGCGCATACCTATTGAACAGAATCTTGAATTGTATGCAGAGCCAGCGCAACGGTATTGTCCGGCAGGCGTATATGAAATCGTGCAGGGAGAGCAACAGCCAGAGCTGCAAATAAATGCGGCGAACTGTATCCACTGCAAGACCTGTGACATCAAAGATCCAAGTCAGAATATTACCTGGACACCGCCGGAAGGTGGTGGTGGACCTAACTACCCGAACATGTAATTGTCAAACAGTTAATTTGTTTAACAATTTATTTACGCAAACTTTGCGTTAGCTCAAATCTTTAACGACGAACTCGATTGCAACTTAATCTTTCAAGCACTATTCTGATTACAAGTTGACGTTTACGTAAACTGAATAAAAATTGATGCGCAGGTGTAAAAGCGGTTACCAGTATCAAGTTAAGTTTGATTTCAGATAGTGCTCAATGGAATGCACTTAAAAATAATGAAAGGGAGATCAACTATGGTATCGGAAACGCCTCTGTTGCAGGTAAACGATATTTCATTGGCTTTTGGTGGGGTGAAAGCTCTGACTGACGTGAGCTTCCATGTGAACGAAAAGGAAATCTTTTCAATCATTGGTCCAAACGGTGCAGGGAAAACCTCGATGCTTAACTGCATCTCTGGTCGATACACACCAAACAAAGGCTCTGTAATCTTCGCTGGAGATGACGTAACCAAACGAACGCCTAGCCAACGAGCTGAGTTAGGGCTGGGAAGAACCTTCCAGAACTTAGCACTCTTTTCTCATATGTCGGTACTCGACAACATTATGGTTGGTCGACATCACCTACTGAAAAACAACTTCGTCACGGGGCCACTGTATTGGTTCTCTAACGCGCAGAAAGAAGAGATGGCGCACCGCAAGTACGTGGAAGACGTGATCGATTTTCTAGAAATCCAGCACATCCGCAAAGCAACCGCAGGCACGCTATCTTACGGTTTACGTAAACGTGTAGAACTTGCTCGTGCCATTGCTCTAAAACCTAAGTTGTTGCTGCTTGATGAACCGATGGCAGGCATGAACTTGGAAGAAAAGGAAGACATGGCGCGTTACATCATGGATCTGAATGAAGAGTTAGATATCACCATCATCATGATCGAGCACGATATGGGCGTGGTCATGGATATCTCTAACCGCGTATTGGTGTTGGATTTTGGTAAACACATTGCGATGGGCGAGCCAGAAGAAGTGATGGCCAACCCACATGTGAAACAAGCGTACTTAGGCGAAGAGTTACCGACATTAGAGGAGAGTGCATAATGGCACAGCAACATAATGATTGGGCAGATATAACCCGCTTAGATACTTTTCCAAAAGTGTTGCAGCACAACGCCAAGCACTGGCCCGAGCAAGTCGCAATGCGTGAAAAGGAGTTTGGTATTTGGCGAGAGTTCACTTGGCAAGATTATGAAAACCGAGTCAAGTGGATGGCTCTGGCATTGCAAGATTTAGGTGTTGGTGAGCAAGACGTTGTTGGTTTGCTGGGTGATAACCGTCCGGAATGGGTATGGGGCGAATTGGCCGCACACGCGATCAAAGGTTTCTCGCTGGGCATCTATCAAGATTCTATGCACGAAGAGGTGGCGTACCTCATCAATTATGCCAAAGCAAAAGTCGTGGTTGCGGAAGATGAGGAGCAATGCGATAAGCTACTTGAGCTCGGTGATGAGATCCCAAGCGTAGAATTCATTATCTATTGTGACCCGCGTGGAATGCGCAAGTACGACGACCCACGACTGATTGATGTTGAGCAGGTCTATAAAAAAGGTCAACAGATCGACAAAGCGGATCCGGATAAATATCTCAATATGGTTGCGGCAACCAAAGGCAGCGATCTTTCGATTCTTTGTACCACGTCGGGTACGACTTCCAAACCAAAATTGGCTCAGCTACACAGCGGCACTTTCTTAGATCACTGTGCGGCTTATCTGCGTGCCGACCCGCGCTCTCCAGGCGACAACTACGTTTCTGTTCTGCCTTTGCCTTGGATTATGGAGCAGGTGTATGTGGTTGGTCAGGCGTTGATTTCTCGTCAAATCGTTAACTTCGTGGAAGAACAAGAAACCATGATGTCTGACTTGCGCGAAATCGGTCCAAACTTCGTGCTGCTTGCGCCGCGAGTGTGGGAAAACATTGTGGCAGACGTGTCTGCGCGAATGATGGATTCCACACCGTTTAAGCAGAAGATGTACAAACTGGGCATGAGCTTAGCCAACAAAGCACTGGAGCAGGGCAAACGTTCAAAACTCGCTGAATGGATTTTGCTACGTGCTCTGCGTGACCGCTTAGGTTTCTCGAATCTAGCATCTGCGGCGACGGGTGGTGCGGCGATGGGACCGGATACTTTCCGCTATCTGCAAGCGATCGGCGTGCCACTCAAGCAGCTTTACGGTCAAACCGAAATGTGTGGTGCGTACACCGTCCACCAAGCCGATGACGTGGATTACGATTCGGTCGGTGTCGCGTTTGACAATGCCGAAGTGAAAGTCATCAACCCAGACAGCAATGGCGTGGGGGAGATCATCGCGAAAAGTACGGGCATGTTTACTGGCTACCTGAACAACCAGGAAGCGTATGACGAAGACGTACAAGACGGATGGATGCACACCGGCGATGCGGGCTACTTTAAAGACTCTGGTCACTTGGTGGTGATTGATCGTCTGAAAGATATGTCGGAAACCAGCCATGGCGACCGCTACTCTCCGCAGTTCATTGAAAACAAACTCAAGTTCTCGCCGTTTATTGCAGAAGCCGTAGTGGTGGGCAAAGGTCGACCTTGGCTGTCTGCCATCATCTGTATTCGCTACGCGATCGTCGCGAAGTGGGCAGAGCAGCGCGGTTTGGCATTTACTAACTACACCAACTTATCCGCTCAACCAGAAGTGTATCAAGCCATTCGTGAAGAAGTTCTGAAAGTGAATGAATCCCTACCGGATGCACAGAAGATCAGCAAATTCATTCTACTTTACAAAGAGCTGGATGCCGACGATGGCGAGCTAACTCGTACGCGTAAAGTGCGTCGTGGTGTGGTTGCGGAGAAATACGGAGACATCATCGAAACCATCTACAGCGACGATCCAAAAGTCGATGTGGATACGGTAATCACTTATCAGGATGGCACCAAAACACGCATTCAAACGTCGCTAGTGATTGAAACGCTTATTGAACATGAGCCAACACTGGTGGATAGCGAACAACGGAGGATCGCATAGTGAATACGGATTTATTACTGCAACTCGTCATTAATGGCGTGATCGTTGGCATGTTGTATGGCGTGGTCGCCATGTGCTTTGTACTGATATACAAATCGACTCAGGTGGTCAACTTCGCTCAGGGTGAGTTCTTGCTGATTGGCGCATGGGTATGCTGGGCGGCGCTTGTTCATCTGCAACTGCCATTTTTTATCGGCTTTTTACTCACGCTCGCGTTCATGATGGTGTTCGGTATTGCCGTGCAAACCATTGTGCTCAGGCCGTTAATTGGTGAGCCGATCATCTCGGTGATTATGGTGACCATCGGTCTATCCATGTTCTTCCAAGCGCTGATGAAGTGGATATTTGGTGTCTCGGCTGTGTCTTATCCGCAAGTGTTCGAAACAAACGTGGTGAATATCGGTGGTTTGAATGTTGAGTTTGCTTACATTCTGAGTTTGATCTTCTCAATGTTCATCATGGGCGCGTTCTACTGGTTCTTCAAATTCAGCAAAATGGGCTTGGCGATGCGCGCAACGGCGTTTAACCAGCAAGTCGCGCAGAGTCTTGGCATTTCCATCAAGAAAGTGTTCGCCATCAGTTGGGCTATTTCGGCAATGGTATCCGCGACAGCAGGGATTGTTATCGGGATCGTAAACGGCGTATCAGATGCGCTATCCATCATCGGTATCAAAGTCTTCCCAGCTGTTATTTTGGGTGGTTTGGATTCGGTGGTCGGCGCGATTGTCGGTGGCATCACCATCGGAGTGCTAGAGAACTTAGCTGAGTTCTTTGATAGTCAATACCTGCAAGTGGGTAACCTTTATAACATCGCACCGTTCTATGTGCTGTTAATCATTCTTGCCTTCAAGCCATATGGCCTGTTTGGTACCAAAGATATCGAGCGTATTTAAGGAGAAATAACATGGCTCAACTTAGCATGCGCCCATGTGGGGATTTTCGAACCACATACAAAAGTGATACGCCAATTTTTGAAACCAAAACCATTAGAAGCCTAGCGATTGCGGGTGTGATCGCCATGTTGGCTGCGCCTTTGGTATTGGATATCTATTTTCTTAACCTGTTTATTCAGATTGCGTATCTCGGTATCGCGGCGCTGGGTTTAAACATCCTAGTTGGCTTTACCGGACAAATTTCCCTAGGTCATGGCGCGTTTTTTGGCTTTGGTGCCTTTGCATCGGCTTGGCTGAATAACCAGTACAACATTCCAGTCGTGTTTGCGATTCCGCTTGCGGGTTACTTAACCATGATTGTCGGGATGCTGTTTGGTTTGCCAGCTGCGCGAATTAAAGGTTTATACCTCGCGATTGCGACTTTGGCTGCGCAGTTTATTTTAGAGGACTTCTTTGCTCGTGCAGACTGGTTCAGTGGCGGCTCATATGGTGCTGGTGCAAACCCTATCAATCTGTTTGGCTTTGAGTTTACGACCGATGAAAGCTTCTTCTACATTGCTCTGTTTGCGTTGATCTTTATGTACATGTGGGCATCGAACTTGATCCGTTCTCGTGATGGTCGCGCGTTTGTCTCGGTGCGAGATCACTACCTGTCGGCAGAAATCATGGGTATCAACCTAACCAAGTATCGTTTGCTCTCATTTGGTGTGTGTGCGTTCTACGCAGGCATCGGGGGTGCACTATACGGACATTACTTAGGATTCGTTTCAGCAGAAGGCTTCACCATCATGATGTCAATCCAGTTCCTGGCAATGATCATCATTGGCGGTTTGGGCTCAGTCAAAGGTACGCTGATGGGTACGATATTTATCGTATTGCTGCCTGAGGTTTTAGAGTTTGGCGTAACAGGACTTTCAGCGTTTGGTGATAACACCGCATTTACCGACGGCCTCGCTTACTTCAAAGAAATGGCGATCGGCTTGGTCATCATGCTGTTTCTTATTTTCGAACCTCAAGGGTTGTCGCATCGCTGGCAACAGATTCGAGCATATTGGAAACACTATCCGTTTTCTTATTAACGTGTACTTAAGTGGAATATACCTCAATAACAAGGACAACGAGTTATGAACAAAGGACATTTAGCGACAACGTTGGTGCTATCTTCGGCACTGTTTACTACCGCCACTTGGGCAAAAGACTCTGTATTTGTCGGGCAATTGGTCGACTTTTCTGGACCAACAGCCTACGTGAGTAAGCCTTATGGTTCCGGCGTGCGAGACGCATTACGCTGGATTAACCAAAACGGTGGCATTAACGGTACTGAGCTCGAATTTGAAACGGTAGACATGGCGTATAAAGTGCCAGTAGCCATTTCCAACTACAAACGTTGGGTGGCGCGTAAAGACATGGTTGCGCTGCAAGGCTGGGGCACGGCAGATACAGAAGCACTCATCTCGTTTGTGACCAAAGACAAAGTGCCAGTGTTCTCTGCCTCTTATTCAGGTCACTTAACCGACCCAACCGGCAAGAACCCAAAAACTGCGAAACCAGCACCTTATAACTTCTTCTATGGCGCGTCCTATTCGGATGCGTGTCGTGCACTGGTGAAATGGGCGAAAGAAGATTGGGAATCTAAGGGTAATCAAGGTGCGCCGAAATTTACCCACATTGGTGATAACCACCCATTCCCGAATGCGCCAAAAGAAGCGTGTGCAGAATATGCTGAAGAGCTTGGTTTTGAGGTGCAAAACCCAGTCGTTGTGTCACTCAAACCGGGGGACTTCAAAGCACAATGTCTGTCACTCAAAGAGTCAGGCACCAACTACGGTTATATTGCCAATATCGGTAGCTCGGTTATCTCACTAGTGAAGTCTTGTAACACGGTTGGTACAGAGTTCCAGTACATGGCGAACATTTGGGGCGGTGACAAACCAGTACTTGAAGCGGCGGGTGACGGCCTTAAAGATTATGTTTTCCCTGGCATGACGGCGTTTTGGGGAGACGATAACGAAGGCATGAAACTGGTTCGTGAGATTTCTAAGCAGTCTGAATCAGAGCCTGGCGAGTTTAGAACTCACCACTACATTCGCGGCATTTGTTCTGCGTTCTACATGAAAGAAGCGATGGAGTGGGCGAAAGACAATGGTGGTATCACAGGTGACAACATCAAGAAAGGTATGTATGTCCATGATAACTGGGTACCAAAAGGCTTAGAGGGCGTGTGTGTTCCTGCTAACTGGCAGCCAGAAGATCACCGTGGCACAACAACTGTAAACGTATTTATGGGTAACAACAACGGCGGCGCAGTCGACATTAAGAAAGTGTCTCAGGTGACGTTGTCACGTCGCGATGATTGGTTAGGTTATTAATCTACGACTTATTAATAACAAAGCTTACTAAAAATAAGGAAGGGTGAGAGGACACTCTCACCCTAGCAAGGAGTGGCTTGATGACTGAATTAGCAACGAATATCGAACCTGAAGAAATATTACTTTCGGTGAACAATATTGAAGTGGTGTACGACGAAGTAATTCTGGTGTTGCGCGGCGTGAGTTTAGAGGTACCAAAAGGGCAGATTGTGACCTTACTTGGGGCAAATGGCGCGGGTAAATCAACAACGTTAAAAGCAATTTCCGGCCTATTGAAGACTGAAGATGGCGAAGTGACCCGTGGCGAAATCAACTTCATGGGCGAGCGTATTGATAACAAAAGCCCGGAAGAGATTGTCCGTTCGGGCATCTTCCAAGTGATGGAAGGGCGCCGAATCGTTGAAGATATGACGGTGATAGAGAACCTGCGCTTGGGTGCTTACACGCGTACGGACAACGAAGTCGAGCAAGATATCGAAATGGTGTTTGATTATTTCCCTCGCCTTAAAGAGCGCACTGGTCTGGCGGGTTATTTGTCAGGTGGTGAGCAGCAAATGCTGGCGATTGGTCGAGCGTTAATGGCTCGTCCAAAAATGATCTTGTTGGATGAACCATCGATGGGGCTTTCACCACTGCTGGTGAAAGAGGTGTTCAGCATTATTAACAAGATCAATAAAGATCAAGGCATTACCATGCTGTTGGTTGAGCAGAATGCCAACTTTGCCCTTCAAGCGGCCGATTACGGTTACATCATGGAATCAGGCAAAATCGTACTGGATGGCAGCAAGCACGAACTGCTAAACAATGAAGATGTGAAAGAGTTCTACCTTGGCGGCGGCGATGAAGATCGCAAGAGCTTCAAGAATCTGAAATCTTACAAACGTCGTAAGCGTTGGTTATAAGGAGCAAAGATGAACGAACTATTTGATGCGAAAGAATCGTTGTCTCCGCAGGCACGAGAAGAATCGCTGTTTCAACGTTTGCCAACGTTGATTGAAAATGCAAAAGCCAACAGCGAACATTATGCGGCGCATTTTGCTGAGTTAGATCCTACATTGGCGAATAATCGTGAAGGGCTTACCCAGTTTCCAATTACGCGCAAATTCAATATGCCAAACCAGCAGCAACTTAAACCGCCGTTTGGTGGTTTAAATAGTGTTGCGATTGGTCAGATGGCGCGTGTATTCCAATCACCGGGGCCGTTGTATGAGGCACAAACGGATGAGATGGATTTCTGGCGTATGGGGCGCGCGTTTCACGCGGCTGGATTTAGTGCGGGCGATTTAGTGCATAACACGCTCTCTTATCATTTCTCGCCTGGTGGATTTATTATGGATGGTGGCGCAAGAGCTTGTGGCTGCGCGGTATTTCCGGCGGGTGTCGGGAATACCGAAGCACAAATTGAAGCGATTAAACAGCTGCAGCCAACGGGTTATACGGGCACGCCTTCTTACTTGCTGACGTTGCTACAAAAGTACCAAGAACAATACGATGAGTCGCCGAGTTTTACCAAAGCGCTGGTCTCTGGTGAAGCGGTCACCGCAGACATGCAACAGATGTTTGAGGACAAAGGCATTGCAGTCTCTCAAGCCTACGCAAGTGCTGAGCTTGGTTTGATTGCTTATCAAGTCACAGGCGAGCAAGGCTTGGTGATTGCCGAAGATATTATCGTTGAAATCGTTAATCCTGATGGCATTCCTGTACAACCGGGAGAAGTCGGTGAAGTAGTCGTGACATCGCTCGATGAGAAGTTTCCGCTGATTCGCTACGCAACGGGAGATTTATCGGCATACCTAGAAACGGGCTCGGATTCGCCACGCACGAATGCACGAATTAAAGGCTGGATGGGGCGTGCGGACTCAGCGGTGAAAGTGAAAGGCCTGTTTGTTTATCCGCATCAGATCCAAGAAGTCTGTCGTCGCCACGATATTAAAGGCTCCTTAAAAATTGAGCGCGATGGCTTCAACGATACTATTACGTTCTGCTGTCATGATGCTCACGTATCGGCAGAGGATATTCAAGCGACACTTCAGTCTGTCACCAAACTGAAAGGCAATGTCCAGTTCGTGCCCAATCAGACCGAACAGCCGTTAATCAATGACTTGCGCAGTTAATCCGTCATTGTAAACCGCAGCTATAAAAAGCTAACAACGTAAAAGTCAAAGGCTAGGAGAGGGGATACCACATTGTGCTGCGTATCCCTTTCTTTTTGTGCCAGTACGATCAGGGAGCGATAAATGAAACAGGCACCAACCATCAATCAACAATTCTGGGATGATTTGTTTATCCAAGGCACCATGCCGTGGGATGCGAGCACCACGCCTCAAGAGCTCAAAACGTATCTTGAAAACGCGCTTAGTAACGGCCAGGCTGTATTTATCCCTGGCTGTGGCGCTGCTTATGAACTTAGCTCTTTTATTCAATATGGGCATGACGTGATCGCGATGGATTACAGTGAACAAGCGGTGAAAATGGCGCAATCGACATTAGGTAAGCACAAAGATAAAGTCGTGCTGGGGGATGTATTTAACGCCGTCTTTACGCACTCATTTGATGTGATTTACGAGCGTGCCTTTCTCGCTGCCCTGCCGAGAGACCAGTGGCCAGCATACTTTGCGATGGTGGATAAATTACTGCTAAGCGGCGGTTTTTTAATTGGTTATTTCGTTATTGATGATGACTACTGTTCTCGTTTCCCACCATTTTGTTTGCGAAGTGGGGAGTTGGCGCAACATTTTGAACCAACGTTTACACTTATTGAATCTTCACCAGTTACAAATAGTGTGGATGTATTTAAAGGGAAGGAGTATTGGATGGTGTGGCAGAAGTGTTAGTCGCTTTTAATCTTTTTTAAGAAGTATTCACGGAAACTTTCTGGCTCTTTTTTAATCGCTGAAAAGTAAGTCACAAATGTATGATATTTGGTCGATGCCATGAGCCAGAGGGCGATAATAGGAAAAAGTACAAAACTAACAAAAAAAAGTTTATGTTCATCTTCAAGAAGGAATAGGCCAAGAGCGTAAACAAGGAACTGAAAGTAAATATTGATTAAGTTGATTTCTGCCGCTTTAGGTTTGCCTCTAACAATCATCATGTTTGGGATAACAAGCAGTAGAGTCATGATCCCAGCAAAAGAAAAGTTTAGAGCCAAGAAAGCATCAGTTGTTAAGTGCTCAGACGACTGGTCAATCAATATTGCCAGCAACGTTACTGCCATGCCGCCTCCCATCATAATCAAGGTAATGACTGCCACGCCAACAAGAAAAACCCAAATAGAAAGGTAATGGTTGTCAAAAAACTCTTCTGCCTTCAATCTCTTAAACCTCATCGATACGTACTGTGAAATAACAGAGGTTATTTCACTCTATTCCTGTAGAGGGGATGCTCACATAGAAAGAATACGTATGTAAAATATCAATAAGCGTTAGTTTTAAAGGCGGGAGTTACCCCCATAATAGGTCGAAAGGTATTTCAGAATGGCTTCGCGATCATCACCCGGCAGTTCATCCATCCCTTGCTCTTCAATCATCCAGTCTAAGGTTTCATCCCATCTTTGTCGGCTTAATCCTTGCTGCGTGACCATGTGTAAAGAGTGGCAGGCCGAGCATACTGCTGCGACGAGTTCCATATTCTCTCCTGGCGCTAATATCCCATCACCAGCTGATTTGACCTCCATTTCAGATGAAGCAGTATTCCAATCTGGTGGCGTAGGGTTTTTGGTCGCTAGCCATGCAATGATCGCGGCTCGAGCACCCGGGTCTTTTACGCCGGGAAAGACCATGTTTGTGCCCGGAGCAAACTCCGATGGTGACGCCAAAAAAGCATCCAGTTTTTCTGCGTCCCATTGACCTTGATGCTGTTTGATGGCTTCGCTGTAATTGAAGCCTGCAAAGCTGGCAATATTACGCTCTGCTAACCCCCAAAGAGGCGGCCCCACAACACTTACTCCATTGGGTTCAAACTGGTGACAAGCTTTACACACCATCGCTTGCTGTTCGCCTGCGGCTATTAACTCGTCATTGTTTGCTAAGGCAGAGTAACTTAACAGCACGAGAAAAGTAAACGAGAGCGGGAAACCCCGCTCATTTAAGAATGTTGCTTTCACTGTGATTCCCCCTTCATGTTTATCCCTTAACAATCAGCGCGATGCGGTGGAAGGTGTTGTTGAGGTAACCTTTCGGGTTCCATGCGATAGCAAAAGGTTGGCTCACCTCTTGGTCATCAGTCGCTTTTGCCCAAACTTCGTAGTAGCCCGCTTGGGGGAATGTCACTTTGGCGTTGAACGTCTGCCAAGCGCCGTCATTGGCTGGGGCTGCGAGTTCGGCATCCATCCATGTCGCACCAAAATCAATCGAGATTTGCACTTTTGTCACTTTACGGTCGCCCGACCAGGCGTGTCCGCGAACGGCCACTTGGTTGCCTGCCACTTCGGTATTGGTTTGTGGAGAGGTGATCAGCGATTTCACTGGCATGCGTTCGATAATATCGAAATCCTCTTTCGCAACCTTTTCTCCAGGTGCGACAGGGCGGTTAGGTACGCGATACGATGTGCCCGTCATTTTCGCGCCATCATGTACCTGATCGCGGATCTGAATACGCGTCAGCCATTTTTGCGAACAAGAACCCGGCCAGCCAGGTACCACTAAGCGCAGTGGTGCGCCATTCATTGGATGAAGCGCTTCTCCGTTTTGTGCAAATGCGATCAGGTTTTCACTCCCCATGGCTTTGGCGATGGGTACACCGCGAGAAATCGGTAGTTTGCCTTCTTTGCCTGAAAGGTGTTTGTCGGCGCCATAGTGCGCGGTATAAACGGCACTGTCTTTAACGCCTGCGGCTTTGAGCACGTCTGCAAGGCGTACCCCAGTCCAACGAGAGCAAGCCACTGCACCGTAAGTCCACTGATTACCAGATGCTTTTGGCTCGAAGAACGCGCGACCATTACCGCCGCATTCCACGACAAGTTGCTGTTCGACAACCTCGAAGTTCTTTTTCAGCTCAGCAATCGAAAGTGTCATCGGTTTATCGACTAAGCCGTCAATGGTGATTGTCCAAGTCTCAGGATTTACATCTATAGGTGGAATACCATTATTACGAATGAAGTGGCGTTTTGTTGGGGTCACATCGTCATTCAACAAATGGGGTGGGGTTTCGGCATTCATCGGCCTATCGTTCAGCACCGACAAGCCGTCTTTACCTTCAATCATCACATCATCAAGGCCTTCCGCAAAAGCGGCGGGAACAATCCCTGCAGGCATGTTCCGATGGAAGGGAATAGCGCCACCCAGCACCGCGGCCATTGTCGCTAAACCTGCACCTTTTAAAAAACCGCGCCTGTCGGGATAACTGACTCGTCCAAAGACTTTCTCATCCGCAGAGTCGGGGTTGTTTTCATAATACTTGTAGATACCTTGCGGTTTGTTTTTCTCGTTCTCACTCATGATGCGTTCCTTTGTCGGCACACGCCCAAGAACTGCTACGTCATTTCTGTTCTGTAGTTCGTATCACCGATTGCTACAAATTTACGTACCCAAAGGGTTGTACATCACTAACTTTAGACAACTATTGATAACCTTGACACTATTTATTGAGCTATAGCTTTGTGGATTTTATTTCTATCTTAAATACAAGATCTTTGAAGGGAGAGGAGTCAGCCTAACAACAAGCGTAAGGTGTTGCCGTTTAGATCCTTTCGGAAGCTGGTAACGCAGATGAACTGCGTCACCAGCTTTAAAGTGAATGCAAGGTAAACGTTAAATTAGACTGTCCAAAAAATCGTGCCACTGTTCTGCTTGGCCGTAATATTCTGTATGAGGTAGCCTCTTCAGTTGTCCTTTGTCCTCTAGGAAAAGAGTCGGGTAGCCTTGCACACCTAATCGAGCCATTAGTCGATGGCTGTCATCGATCGCGTCAATTTCTAAGGTTTGCCCTGTTTGCATTTTTTCTTGCCATAACTTTTGGTCTAGCCCTAGCTGAACAGCGATCTCTTCCAACGTTGTTAGCTTATTGACGGTTTTCCCATCCATATAATGAGCTTTCTGTATTGCTTTTAACATTGTAAATGGATTTAGCCCTAAAGCCTCTCCAACCAAAACCGCTCGAATAGGAAGATAAGAATCCAGAACAAGTTCCTCATTACCCGTTACGCGTTCTAGGTAGTGTTGACCGAACTGAACACCAGTCAGTTTACTAATTCGTTGGTCACTGTCTAAGATATGTTGGCGAAAAGCTGGCTCAATTGTTTTTGCAGGGAGCATACCGCCGGGGTGAAAGACAACCTTAAACTTATCGCTGCTTACAACGGATTCTATTAGTGGAGTAGCGCCATAGCACCACCCGCACATAGGATCATAAAAGTAGTGAATCGTTACCATTCCATCTCTCCCATATGAACTTTAGCACCAATGCTTAACGCGACTGGTAGCGCAGAACCTTCGTATTTCTCTGACATTTTTTCGATAAGTTGCTTGCTGTTTTTACTGCTACTTTTCGCTTCGCTGAAATCTTCAAGGTACTGCTGAGAATAACGAATGGTTTCAACATTTAGCGCGGTTCCCGATTTCATGTGCCCCGGAATAACCACTTCGGGCTGTAAAGCTTGCATCTCCTTCAGTTGTGCGCTCCAAGCCTTTTGACTTTGTTCGGTTTGCGAATCTGCCATCCAAAGATGCAAATCACCGTATATTGCGACGTTACCCAGGAGTGTTTTACTTGAAGGGACCCACAAATATGGGCGGTGCGCTAATAGGCCACTTGTGCCTTTGATCTCAATTGTGTGTCCTTCCAAAGTAAGGCTGGCCGCCTCAATTGCTTGAGGAATATAGGGAGTTGCGGGGGCATTTTGTCCCATTCTAGGTCCCCAGACCTTGAGCTTGGAGGGCAATTTCTTTTCTATTACTTTTTGTACCGCTTGAGTCGTAACAATGTCGGCTTCGGGAAACAGAGAGTGAAGCACTTCAGCACCAAAATAGTAATCAGGGTCAGCCTGGCTAATAAAGATGGTTTTTAGCTCTTTACCTGTGTCCAGTATTTTTGCTGCAATGCGCAGCGCATCCGCTTTGGTAAACCCAGTATCGATTAGCATCACTTCATTTTCCCCAATGATCAGGGTTGAGTTTACATAGAAGCTGTTTTGGTCTGCATTATAAGTATCAAAGGTAAGTGGGGCTTGCTCTGTGGCGAACGCACTACCTGCGACAAGGATAGATGCTGCTAATAGGCTGATTTTTTTCATGACTTTTTCCATAGATTGGTTGGCTTGTTCTGATGGACTGAATCTTAAAAGATTGACATGTTCTGAAAAGCACACAAAATCGAGTAACATTGTTTCTTAATTCGAGCAGATGGATGGATAAATTAACCGCAGCAAAAGTATTTGTTGATGTTGCTCAGTCAGGCAGTTTTACCGCGACGGCTGACAGACTAGACATGTCCCGCCCTATGGTGACTCGTTATATTGAAGCCATGGAAAAGTGGCTAAACGTGCGTTTGCTTCACCGGACGACCCGAAAGGTGTCGCTCACGACTGCCGGAGAGCGATGCTTAAAAGAAACAGAGGTTTGGCTAGAGCAAGCAGAAAATCTAGTGGCCTTGAGTGATAATAGTGAAGAGCTATCTGGAATGGTAAGAGTGGCGACAAGTACGTCATTTGGATTTGCCCAATTTGTTCCTGCGCTACTGAATTTTATGTCTATCCACCCTAAAGTGCATATCGATATCGATTTACAGGATTCGGTCGCTGACCTAACAGAAAGACAAATTGACCTTGCCATTCGCATTGCTTCTAACCCGGATCCATCTTTGATTGGTAAACCGATCGCGGTGTGCGAATCGGTATTGGTCGCGTCGCCAGAATATTTAGCGAACAGAGGGGATATTTCAGAGCCAGAGGAACTGAGCGGGCATAGCTGCTTAGGCTATAAAAACTTTCAGCAACACGTATGGCACCTCACAAAAGGGACTCAACAAAAATCAGTTAATGTTGACTGTAAATTGACCGCCAACGAGGCAACGACATTACTCCATGCTGCACTTCTGGGAGGTGGTGTTGCGATTCAACCAACCTATCTCGCGAACAAATACATCGAGAGCGGCACATTACAGCCAATTCTTTCTGACTGGAAACCCGCCAATCTCACTATTTATGCTCTTTACTCCTCCAGAAAGTATCAATCTCCTACCGTCAGGGCATTAATCGATTATTTGCAAGAATATTTTAAAGACAATTGTTGGTAAGACTTTAGAGGTTCGAGAATGATGGTACGGCGGTTTGTTTTGGGGGATGAGACGTTATTCAACAGTAGCTAAATAAGCAAATTCTGTTACTCACAATGTTCGTCCTTGAGTCAGAGCACTCACGGCTGACTCATTCCTGCCCGAAATTATTTAGAATATAAAATCCATTTGATTTTATTAGTACGTATTTGCATGAGCAAAGTTAGCCACTTCGCTTCTTCTTGAATTGCTGTTCAAAAAACTCTCACTAAATATCAGCGTACTCTAATGTCATGTTAAATATTTGTGCAATAAGTGAGATTTTTGTTGCCCTTTTACTAATGTCTAATATTCCTACCGATAGCAACACATGCTTAATAGGCTCAAATCAAAATTAGCCATACCGCTTTCTGAGTGTGGCCTCGATGTTTGATGTGGGTGTTGTCTCGTATTGGTCTTTATACCAAGCGAAACTCTAGTTGGCATAGTTCAACGTTGAAATATAACAAAGGATAGCTCAATGTCTGACTCAAGTAAGACCTTTTACAGGGATGTGCGCAAAAAACCGCATGAATTTGAAAGTCGAGAAGACTTTCTAAACCATGATTTAACCATCATGAGTTTTCGTCGCTGGGGTATTCATTTGCCATCACGTGATTACAGTATTGAAATCGAAGACTGGGTGCCTGCATTAGCCGCAACCATTGGTAAAGTGGTGATGGTCACCGCCATGGTTGCTGCCTTTGCTGCTCAGTTCGGCTTATCTCCGGAGTTCGTTGCAGAAAACGTGCGTTACGAACTGCTTATCGCGGGTGCTCTGTTCGTTATTCTGTTTTCTGCCATCCTAAACCCGAATGCAAACTTAGCCGGTACTCATGGCCCAATGATACCGCTGATTCCTATGATTGCTGCCGCAGGAGGGCATCCTCTGGCGCTAGGTTTGATGGTATGTGCTTTTGGTTTAATTCTCGCTTTGACTAAAGGTGGTTCTAAACTCATGACCCTGACTGGCATTGGGGTTAGAGGAGGGTTACTGATCTACCTAGGCGCCGTTGGGTTGCTCGGACAGATCAATAAGACTGAGGCGTGGGCTGCGAGTACAGACCAAGGTTACATCTCGTTTGTGGTTATTGGTCTAACGGTTATGGTTTATGCCTACCTAGCTAAGATCAACAAGCGTTGGTTGGCAATCCCACTGTGTTCTGCACTCGCGGGTATTGTTGCTTATTTGATGGGCGCTGAGTTTGCTTTTACCACAGAGCCGGGCCTGCCTAATTTCAGTCCATTCTATTGGTGGGGTGAAAATACTGGCTGGCAACTAGGCTGGCCAACCCTGGAGCACTTTATTGCCGTGACTCCATTTGCTCTACTGGCAGTCGCTATGTGGTCTCCTGACTACCTAGGCCATCGTGTGTTTCAAGAACTTAACTATCCAAAAGAGGCGAAAGGCGTACTAATGGATGTCGACGACACTATGGTCGGAGCGTCTGTTCGTCAGGGGGTTGGTTCACTATTGGGTGGCGGTAACCTGGCTTCTTCTTGGGGCACGTACATGATTCCTGCCGCCATTGCCAAACGTCCGATTCCAGGCGGTGCGCTGCTAACGGGTTTCATGTGTATTGCTGCGGCAGTCATTGGTTACCCTATGGATCTAGCGATGTGGGAACCTGTTCTGCGTGTTGCTTTGATTGTCGGTGTATTCTTGCCACTTCTTGAAGCGGGTATGCAGATGATCCACAAGCATAAAGATTCGCTCAGTGCCGGTATCTGTATTTTTGCCTGTGCATTCGTTAACCCGGTCTTTGGTTGGGCAATAACGATGCTGCTGGATAACCTCGGACTTATCGGCGACCATGAGCGTGCCAACGAGCTATCGCGCAAAGATAAATACCTGATTCCTGGTGCTGCATTTATCGTTTGTGCTGGTTCCCTTGCTGTCGTTGGTCAGCTTCCGGGCATTCCTGCTCTGATCGGTTAATCGAATCTCGCTCTAAAGGCATAGGTGGTCACCACCTATGCCTTTTCTCATTCCTGCTCTACTCCTTCTCCAAATTGTTAGATAGCGACAAAGTTTCGGATAACTAAAAAGCCAGTTAAAGGACTGTCGGGTAACGCGCTGTCATCCTTGAGACGTGTTTTCAGTCACTCACTAGTTAATGACAATTATTGACAAGTTACCATATGGTTGTGTATACAACTATATAGTGAAGACAATTGAGAAAAGAAATGAAGAACTACAGTCACCAACAATCGCTTGGGCATTTAACTGGCTTAGCCAGTCGGCTCTTCAACCGATTACTCACAATACGCTTTAAAGACGCGGGTATTGATATGACTGCTGAGCAGTGGGGGGTCATTGTGGTTTTGAAAAACAGTGAGCCAATGACGCAAAGCCAGATTGGTGAACTGTTGTATTTGGAGAAATCCAGTGTCAGTCGTTCGATTGACGGCTTGGAGAAACGTGGTTGGATAGAGCGCCAGCGTTCTCCTCATGATAGCCGCAGTAAAATAGTTCTTCTTACAGAGAAGTCTCGCTGTGTCGTTGAACAGTGTGAAGCGATTGCAACGAGCGTTTTGCATGATGCGCAGCAGGACACCAACGAAATAGAACTACAGACAAGTAAACAAAATTTATCGAAAGTGATCACCAATTTAAGACAACTGAATCGATAAGAGTAACGTGAGACAGCCATAACATGCTGTCGTTATCTAACATTAAAAATTCATAAGGAAGTAACATGACTAAACGTAATGCATTAGTGACTGGTGGCGCGCGTGGTATTGGCGCTGCAACGGCAAAAGCGTTGGCTGAAGATGGCTATCGTGTATTCATCAACTATGTGAACAGCGCCACGATTGCAGAGCAATTAGCAGAAGAGATCCGTAGTAAAGGTGGTGAGGCTTTCGCGATTCAAGCTGACGTGCGCGATGATGAGCAGATCGAAGCGATGTTTGCAGCAGTGGACGAGCTTGGTGGTGTTGATGTGTTGGTATCTAATGCCAATATGAACTTTACCGCCAAGGCGTTTATCGAGCAGACCTGGGATGAGTTTGCACAAAAACTGAATGATGAAATGCATGCGGCCTACCAGACTGCTCAGCTAGCTGCTAAAAGTATGAAAGAAAAGCAATTTGGTCGTTTAATCTTTATTTCTAGTACATTGTCAGAGGTTCCTGCTCCGAACTTTATTGCGCATGGTACGGCGAAAGGCGCACTAGATAGCTTTAATAAATACCTAGCGCAAGAGCTTGGTCCATTGGGTATCACCTCCAACATTGTAGCGCCGGGTTTAGTTGAAACTGATGCAACGAAAGATGCACCATCTGAATTCAAAGAGATGATCAGATCATTCACGCCAACACAGCGTGTGGCGACACCTGAAGATGTAGCGAACACAGTGCGCTACCTTGCAAGTGAAGCAAGCTCGCATATTACAGGGACATACAACCCAGTCTGTGGTGGAGCATATATTCAGTAGTCTAATTCAGTATAAAAAGAGCCGCACTAGCGGCTCTTTTTCGTCAATCTAAGTCAATGCAATTACATAAATTCAAATTTGCCTTTCATCACTGCCCAGTGACCTGGGAATGAACAGAAGAATGAGTAATCCCCGCCAGCCGTCATATTTTCAGTGCTGAAAGTCACGCTGGTACTCTCGCCACCGCCGATCACTTTAGTGTGCGCGTAAACTCGCTCGTCACCCGGTTTTATATAGTTGTTTTCTACACCAGCAGACATCCCTTCAGTGCCGACTGCTTGCAGGTTTGCGGTATCCACGACGACAACATTGTGCCCCATCGATTGTGCAGGCAACTTACCAGTGTGGTTAAGCGTCAGAGTTACTTCTTTACAGGTTGCTGGCACGCTTAACGTTTGTTTAGAAAACTGCATCATGTCGTTGGCATCAATCGACACTTCACACTCTGCATTTGCTTGTGCGCCGAAACTCACTCCAACCAGAGCAAACGTTGCTGCTAATAAACGTAAAGACATATCACTTTCTCCATTTTTGTTTTGGGCTTACTGGACCAACGGATCCAATGGTTCTCATTATCATCTTATTAGGGTGTTGAAAATGTGCTTCAATCGATAAATTGACGTTTTGTTACGCTATTACGTAGTGAGTCGCGGTATTGATCACTGTATTCGGCTTAACGCTTCTTTTGAGCTTAACGACAAATACGTCCATGCTCTCAATCTGCTCGCTAATATTATTCGTCATCATCTGGCGAGATAATTAACGAGCATACTAAGCGTCATTTGGTCTCTTCATGTTTCATCAGGTTGTGGGTTAATTCGGTCGCTCTTTTTTTCGAGTACTTGATTGAATAACAACGCTAATAGGATAACCGCTAAGGCGAGCCAGGTGGTGTTTTTCACTGTATCGCCTGAAATCATGACACCGATTAGCACGCCAACTGTAGGCTAATTCAATGATAAATAATCACTATTTAACCGTAGGCCAGTTGGCTGAGCGCAGCGGCGTGGCGGCCTCGGCTCTTCGTTTTTATGAAACAAAAGGGCTCATTACTTCTATTCGAACCAATGGCAATCAACGTCGGTATTTGCCCTCTATGTTGCGTCGTGTGGCGCTTGTTCAAGTTGCTCAGTCGGTAGGTTTTACCCTTGAAGAGATCATTCAAGAGCTGAATGATCTACCCATGCACAAGTCAGCCACAAAACGAGACTGGGAGCGTTTTGCAAAAAAATGGCAACACGATCTCGATAGAAAAATGGCTAAAATTCAGTCTTTAAAAGATAACTTGACGGGGTGTATCGGCTGCGGTTGTTTGAGTATGGAACAGTGTGCTCTCTTTAATCCTAGTGATGAACTGCATGAACAAGGTTCTGGCGCGCAGAGGCTTACCGGCCATATGGAATGACGTTTTACTTGAATCTCAATCACTCAAGTCAGTGAGAGCGTGATCAATAGGTTTGCTATTTATATCGGACTGGTTTGACATTCGATATTTCACATATATGATTATTCATATGTATTGTGTGATTTGAGTTGAAAATGGTGTCTGATCCTCTCTTACTTTATAAAGCCCTTTCTGAAGAAACTCGTCTTAAGTCATTGCTTTTAATGCAGCAGCAGGGCGAGTTGTGTGTGTGTGATCTTATGAACGCGTTAAATCTTAGCCAGCCTAAAGTGTCTAGACACCTTGCTGAATTAAGAAAACATGGGTTGGTGCTGGATGATCGACGCGGAAAATGGGTTTACTACCGAATTAACCCGCATTTGGAAGGGTGGGTTCAACAGATACTTAAGATCACCCTTGAGCATAATTTTTCCGTCATCAAGAAAGAAGTGAGCGCGATAAATAGTATGTCGTGTTCGAATGACGATTAATCGACATTAGTACCACAATAAGTTGCCCTAAAGTACAAAAGTGATTGAGGCTTATATGAGTAATATTGAAAGTTGCGCGCAGGCGAGTGCCTCGCAAAGGATGAATTTTCTAGACCGCTACCTCACGGTGTGGATTCTGTTAGCAATGGCGGTCGGAGTTGGTATTGGCGTGCTATTCCCACAGGTTGCACAGTGGAATGAAAGTATGTCTGTGGGTTCAACGAACATACCGTTGGCGATTGGTTTGATCCTGATGATGTATCCGCCATTGGCGAAGGTTAACTATAGCCTGCTTGGTGAAGTCACTCGTGATAAAAGAGCGATAACGTTATCACTTGTCATGAACTGGATAGTCGGTCCTATCCTTATGTTCCTATTGGCGATCACTTTCTTACGCGATCAACCGGGTTATATGGTGGGATTAATATTAATTGGTCTCGCTCGCTGTATTGCTATGGTGCTTGTTTGGAACGATATTAGCGGCGGGAACAAAGAATACGGGGCTACCTTGGTCGCGTTAAACAGTGCGTTCCAAATAGTCACATACAGCTTTATGGCATGGCTGTTTATTACGGTGCTTCCACCTTACTTCGGCCTAGAAAGCTTCGTTGTCGATATCACCATTTTAGATATTGCGAAAAGTGTACTTATTTACCTTGGTGTGCCTTTTTTGGCAGGTTTTTTAAGCCGTAAATGGTTAGTGTCGGCCAAAGGTGAGCAGTGGTACAACGATGTGTTTATTCCGCGCATATCGCCGATCACACTGATTGCGTTGCTCGCGACGATTGTTCTGATGTTTAGCCTTAAAGGTGAAATGATCATTGAATTGCCAATGGACGTGTTTCGAGTGGCGATTCCTCTTGTGATCTATTTTATGGTGATGTTTTTCGTCAGCTTCTACATCGGTAAGCGAATGGGGCTACCGTATGATCAGAATGCTTCTATTGCGTTTACATCATCAGGCAATAACTTTGAACTCGCGATTGCGGTCTCTATCGCGGTGTTTGGTATTAATTCCGATCAGGCTTTTGCGGGTGTGATAGGCCCACTGGTAGAGGTACCTGTGTTGATTGCTTTGGTGAATGTCGCTCTAAGAATGAAACGTAAATACTATGCCTAGCAACTATGTTTAGCAGTAGGGCATTGCGACCAACAAAAGTACCTTGAGTATCAACATGAATTTTTATCATGTTGATATTGAGTGAATATCAACATGAAGTGCGTCGCATTATGGTTGAATAGGACTTTATCCATTTAGCAGTATGGAAGTCTATTTTGGCAAGGTTAACTATTCTAGATGGGGGAATGGGGCGCGAACTAAAACGCATTGGCGCACCTTTCTCCCAGCCCCTTTGGAGCGCGCAGGCGCTAATCGAATCTCCGCAGCATGTACAACAAGTGCACCGTAGCTTTGTTGATGCTGGTGCTCAAATTATCACCGTTAACAGCTACGCGTGTGTTCCTTTTCATCTGGGTGAACAAGGTTACGCAGAACAAGGGAAGGCACTCGCTGAAAAAGCGGCTGTTATTGCCCATGAGGTCGCCAACAATTCACCAAACAAAGTGCTGGTGGCTGGATCTCTCCCGCCAGTTTTCGGCTCTTACCGACCTGATTTGTTTCAAGCGCATAAGGCATACGAGGTAAGTAACGAGTTGTTCACTGCTCAAGATGAGTACGTAGACATCTGGTTAGCTGAAACACTATCCAGTATTGCGGAAGCGCAGGTAGCCGCTCAGGTTTTCGCTCGTAGCGATAAGCCTTGCTACTTTGCTTACACTTTACAAGATGAAGCGCATCAGTCAGCACGTTTGCGCTCTGGGGAGCTGGTTTCGGATGCCGTTGAAGCGCTATTAGAGACGGATGTTCAAGGGATCTTTTTTAACTGCTCCATACCTGAAGTGATTGAGCAAGCGATTAAGGACGTAAACACTGTTCTACATCGCACGGGTAAAGCACTCACCATTGGTGTTTTTGCTAATAGTTTTGCGCCGATTAAATCTGAACATAAAGCAAATGACACAATTCAAGAGCTACGCCATTTCTCTCCAGACGAATACCTAGAGTTTTGCAAAGTGTGGCACCGTCTTGGCGCTGAGATCATTGGTGGGTGCTGCGGTATCGAGCCAAGTCATATTCAAGCACTAACGAAATGGAGAGACTCTCTTGAAAAATCTTAATTTCGGCTTGGCTATTCCTGCCATTGTATTAGTTCTAGTGGTTCTGTCCGTGTCCACATTGTTCCCGCAGCAGTCTCAGGCTGTCGCTGGGAATGCCATGAAGTTTGTCACGAGCTGGTTTGGTTGGTTAGTAGAACTGGCTAGCTTGGCATTAGTTGTTTTTCTGTTCTGGTTGGCTTTCTCTAAATATGGATTGATTCGTTTAGGAGACGAAAAGCCCGAATACTCTAACTTTTCTTATGGCGGTATGATTTTTACTGCTGGTGTAGGGGCATCTCTTATCTATTGGGGAATAGGAGAGCCCATGTATTATTTACAGTCGCCTCCTATGTTTGCAGAGCCCAACAGCTATCAGGCCGCCGCTTGGGCAGTAACGTACTCTATTTTCCACTGGGGAATTACAGGTTGGGCAATCTACTGTTTTCCAGCCATCCCATTTGCTTACGCGTTTTATGTGCAGAAAAAGCGCACGTTAAAGCTATCTACTCTGTGTGAGCCTGTTGTTGGTAAAAACCGTACCGTCGCTAAATGTATCGATCTATTAGCGATTTTCGGCACCCTTGCAGCTTTCGCAAGTTCACTTGCCCTGACCGTAACGCTTTTGAGTACGGGTGTTTCAGAGCTATTTGAAATTGAAAATAGCTTGCTACTACAAGGCAGTATCATTGTTTTATTTGTTGCAGCGCTATTGGCTGTGATGCTGGTGGGTTTTAACAAAGGGATCAGCAAAGTCTCTGATTACACAGTTATTGCCGCCATTGCTTTTGCTGTCTTTGTCCTGTTTTCTGCAAATGCACAGTTCATTTTAAATAATTTTACTGATGCTATTGGCGTGATGCTAGACAGCTATTTCCGTATGTCATTGTGGACGGACCCAGTTCAACAAAGTGGTTTCCCACAAGGGTGGACTCAATACTATTGGTTTTGGTACTACGCATATTTGATCATGATGGGGCTGTTTATCACTCGGATATCTCGTGGTCGCACCATTCGAGAGTTGATCCTATACGCTATTTCTATGGGCTCGCTTGGTTGCGCTTTCTTTATCTCCATCTTTGGTGGATACGCGATTTGGGCGCAACTTTTTGGCGGCTATCCAATCCAAGACTGGATGAGCGACGGTGGGCTGACTTTCGCGGTGGTCTCTCTAATCAACACCTTGCCTGAAAAGAATATGGTCTTGGCAATATTCTTAGTTATTCAGTTTTTCTTGATGTTGACCACTATGTCGAGCGCTAGTGTTGCGACATCTATGCTCACCACTAACCAGCTTACGTTGAGCGGAGATCCAGATAATAAAGTGAAGTTACTTTGGGCTGGAGCGATTTCTCTTATCAGTTTTAGTGTCTTTTTAAGTGGAGGAGGCATTGAAACTATCAAATCTTTATGTGTTGTTGCAGGCCTGCCAATGATGTTCATATACGCGATATTGATACGACAACTGATGATGCAATTATCGGGAGAGGTAACGTCAGAGCAGCAAGAGAGTGTAGTAGAACCCCAAGAGCTTCCAGCATATCAATTCAAGTAAATGATAATGCCATGGCTTGAACAAACCAGTCGATAAAAAGACTAGTTAGCGCAAAGGCATGGCATTTTTCTACGAGTTTGACACTACCGCCTTTTTCATCAGGCGGTAGTTTTCTTATTTAATCACGCAATAGTTTTTTACAAGCTGTGCGGATCACCCAGAGCTAGCGCGACTTTTGACGAAGGTCGCTTTCCTAATGCCTGGCAAATTTGCCAACCTGCTTCATTGATGATGTTGAGGTCAACGCCTGTTTCAATGCCGAGCTGTTCGCAAAGATAAAGCACATCTTCCGTTGCGACATTGCCACTGGCCCCTTTTGCGTAAGGGCAGCCGCCCAAACCAGCTACCGCACTATCAATGGTATTGATCCCCATCAGCAAGGCTTGGTAGATATTGGCTAGTGCTTGCCCGTACGTGTCGTGGAAGTGCACGGCTAACGCATCTTTGGGTAGCTGCGTTAACAATGATTCTAGCATGGCGATAACGCGATTAGGCGTCGCTTTGCCAACGGTGTCACCGAGCGAAATCTCGTAACATCCCATATCAAACAGCGTATTCGCTACCGCGGTGGTTTGCTCTGGCTTGATGTTTCCCTCGTAGGGGCAAACCATGGTGCAAGACAAATACCCGCGCACTGGAATGTTATGTTGCTTTGCAAGCTCGATAACCGGTTCAAAGCGAGAAAGGCTTTCGGCAATACTGCAGTTGATGTTTTTCTGGCTGAACGCCTCTGAAGCGGAGCCGAATACCGCAATTCGCTTTACACCACTTTCGAGCGCACGCTCTAACCCTGCTAGGTTGGGAGTAAGCGCACTGTAAACCACATCAGGTTTTTGCGAGATACCAGCAAACACCTGATCAGAGTCTGCCATTTGTGGCACCCATTTCGGCGAGACGAAAGAGCCCGCTTCAATGTGTTTTAAGCCACTGCTGCTTAACTGATTGATTAAACGGATTTTATCAACCAGCGTTACAGCAGTTTCATTTTGTAGGCCATCACGCGCGCCAACTTCGATGATATTAACCTTCGCTGGTAGCATATTCTCGCTCCTTATCGACACAATCACTTTCTGGCGCAGAAGCCAAATGCAGCAATATTGAACCGTGCTGTACTTGGTCTCCATGTTGATAAAACACTTCATCAACGGTCGCTGCTACCGGAGCGGTAATGGTGTATTCCATCTTCATCGCTTCGAGCACTAACAACGGATCACCAGCCGCTACTTTGTCTCCCTTATTCACCATGACCGCCGAGATCACACCGTTCAGTGGCGCGGTTGGGCTAAGTTCATCGTCTTGACCTTTTGCGGATTCAAAACTTGGTTGGTGAGTAAAGGTACGTTGCTGACCAAGATAAAACAGCGTTGTCTTTTGTTCGTCGTTGAGCGCGTTAAAGGTGTAACGCACATTATCGATATCGACGATAAACTGATTGCCACTTTCAAGCAGGATGACCTGATGTGAATCCTCACCACATCGGATAGTGAATTGGTTCAAATGCTGAGGTCCTGTTTCCTGAGAGGATTGCTGCAAGCGTACCTGATGATTGGCATTGGCATCCGTGAAGTTAAATCGATAAACGTTGTCAACCGACAGTCTAAAACCTTGTTTGGTTGGCGCGGGTAACGTTGAGCTGTCTGATTTTGAAATGAGATCATTCCAGCGAGCAACGGCAGCCAACGTTGGCCAGATAGAGTCCGACACATTTTGTTGCGCGCTGATGCCTTGCTGATGTTTAACCAAGAAGTCGGTATCAAGTGCGATATTGGCAAAGGCTGGCTGCGAAATAATGCTGTGCAGATAACCAATGTTTGTCGTTACTCCACGCACGTGATACTGAGTTAACGCCTGTTTAAGCTGCTTTAGGGCGATATCACGTGTTTGCCCCCAGACGATCAGTTTGCTGATCATTGGGTCGTAGTATTCGCTGATGGTATCGCCTTGAGTAACACCGCTATCAACACGCACACAAGCTAAGCGCACATCGTTGTCTGAAACGGGCTCATGCAAGTAATCAATTCGGCCAGTCGATGGCATAAAGTCGTTGTCAGCATCTTCGGCGTAAATTCGCAGCTCGATTGAATGACCGTTGTGGGTGATTTCAGATTGCGAGATCGGTAAATGCTCACCAGCCGCAACTTTGAATTGCCATTCAACCAAATCAACGTCGGTGATTAATTCAGTGACAGGGTGCTCTACTTGCAGACGGGTATTCATCTCCATGAAATAGAACTGACCTCGGCTATCGAGCAAGAATTCAACCGTACCGGCGCCAACATAGTCGATTGCTTGGGCGGCCTGAACCGCGGCTTCACCCATTTGTTTACGCAGTTCATCACTCAGACCGGGTGCTGGTGCTTCTTCGACCACCTTTTGGTGACGACGCTGAATGGAACAATCGCGATCAGAAAGATAGACGCAGTTGCCATGTTGATCGGCGAATACCTGAACTTCAACGTGGCGAGGCTGCAATATGCATTTTTCAATCAGAAGCTGCTTATCGCCAAAACTAGAAAGTGCTTCACGCTGCGCGCCATCAATGGCTAACGGCATTTCAGCGGCACTGTTGACCACTCGCATGCCTTTACCGCCGCCTCCTTGTGTCGCTTTAAGCATCACTGGATAACCGATTTTTTCCGCTTCAGCCAATAAATGCTCAACGCTGTTGTCTGTGCCGTGATAGCCCGGAACCAAAGGCACGTTCGCCTCTGACATAATTGCTTTGGCTTGCGACTTCGAGCCCATCGCTTCGATGGCGCTGGTGGGTGGGCCAATAAAAACGATGCCATTTTCGCTGCACGCTTTGGCTAGTTTCGGGTTCTCAGAGAGAAAACCATACCCAGGGTGGATAGCATCAGCTTGCCATTTTTTCGCTGCGCTGATAATCGCATCGATATCGAGATACGATTCACCTGCCGGAGCAGGGCCGATAAATTCAGCAAAATCCGCTTGTTTAACATGTAAACTGCTGCGATCCGCTTCGGAATAGACGGCAACCGTCTCTATAGCCATGCTTTTTGCGGTTTTAATGATTCGGCAGGCAATTTCACCGCGGTTTGCGATCAGTATTCTTTTAAACATGATTCCTCCAATTGGCGGCGCGCTTTTCAAAAAACGCAGTCAGCCCTTCTTGTCCTTCGCTGGACACGCGGGCGGTTGCTATAGCTTGGCTAGTGTATTCAATTAATGAGTGATCGATAGGTTGGTTATCACAACGTAAACAAAGTGCTTTTGCCGCCTGCATGGCTTGTGGGCCATTATTAAGCAGGTGCTCAACCATACGGTTGACCGCCTCTTTTGTCTGGGGAGCGATTAGATGAAGAATGTTCATCGAAAGCGCAGTCTCGGCATCAATCAGTTCCGCGGTTAAAAAATAGCGTCGGCTTTGTCGTTGTCCAATTGCTCGGATTACGTAGGGACCGATGGTCGCGGGCAATAAGCCGAGTTTCACTTCACTCAAACAGAAGCGACTTTCAGGTGTACCGATAGCGATATCGCAGCAGCAGATAAGCCCAAGTGCGCCGCCAAATGCAGCGCCATGCACCTTAGCAATGGTTGGTTTGCTAAAGGTATCCAGCGTATGCAAAAGTTTTGCTAGTTGCTGTGCATCTTGAAGGTTTTCACTCTCGGTTTTGGTGGCCATTGACTGCATCCAGCTAAGGTCTGCACCCGCTGAAAAGTGTTTCCCTTGCGCCGTTAATACTAACGCGCGTAGAGAGTCGTCTCGCTCAAGTTGTTCCAAGGTTTCGATAAGTGAAGCAATCAATTCATCATTAAACGCGTTGTGTTTCTCTGGTCGATTCAGGCTCAACCAGGCAACGCCATTGCTGTCTTTTTCAAGCAGTAGTCCGGTCATGTGACTTCCTTTGTCTGACATTTCAGTCTGATATTCCAATACTCGCTAACCAGTACTCGGATAAACATCGGTGGATAGCGAGAAGTTAAGGTTTGCCTTGCATCCGGCTACATGCGGAAGATGCCAAATTTACTGTCTGGTATTGGTGCATTAAGCGCAGCAGACAGAGCAATACCCACAACATCACGTGTTTTCGCAGGGTCAATAATGCCGTCGTCCCACAGTCGCGCACTGGCGTAGTACGCATGGCTTTGAGTCTGGTACTGCTCAGCGATAGGACGCTTAAACGCTTCTTCTTCCTCTGCGCTCCAGCTTTCACCTCTGCGCGTTTTGATATCGCGAGTCACTTGCGCCATCACGCCAGCCGCTTGCTCTCCACCCATTACGGAGATGCGCGCGTTTGGCCACATCCACATCATGGTTGGATCATAAGCGCGTCCACACATGCCGTAGTTGCCTGCGCCATACGATCCACCAATAACCACGGTAAACTTCGGCACGTCTGCACACGCAACAGCAGTTACCATTTTCGCGCCATGCTTGGCGATGCCTTCGGCTTCGTACTTCTGACCGACCATAAAGCCCGTGATGTTTTGCAAGAAAAGCAGAGGAATTTTGCGCTGTGCGCACAGCTCAATAAAATGTGCGCCTTTCTGTGCAGACTCTGAGAATAGAATGCCGTTGTTAGCGACAATGCCAATCGGCATGCCGTGAATATGAGCAAAGCCACAGACTAAGGTTTCACCAAAGAGCGCTTTAAATTCATCGAACTGGGAATCATCAACAATTCGAGCAATCACTTCTTTTACATCAAACGGCTTTTTCAGATCGGTACCTACGATGCCGTACAATTCTTGTGGCGGAAAACGCGGTTCTTGTGGCGCTTTTTGCTTGAGTTGGACGGATTTCAAGTGGTTGATTTGAGATACAGCTTGCCTTGCCAGCTCTAATGCATGGTGATCGTTTTCTGCGTAATAATCGGCCACACCAGAGGTACGGCAGTGAACGTCTGCGCCACCAAGATCTTCCGCGCTGACTTCTTCGCCAGTGGCTGCTTTTACCAGAGGCGGACCCGCTAAGAAGATTGTGCCTTGCTCTTTTACGATGATGGAAACGTCACACATCGCAGGCACGTACGCGCCGCCAGCGGTACATAGCCCCATTACCACCGCAATTTGCGGGATACCTTTGGCCGACATACGGGCTTGGTTATAGAAAATACGACCGAAGTGGTCTTTGTCTGGGAAGACTTCATCTTGGCGGGGGAGGTTTGCACCGCCAGAGTCGACTAAGTAAACGCACGGCAGTTGGCATTTTTCTGCAATTTCCTGTGCGCGTAAGTGCTTTTTCACCGTAAGTGGGTAGTAACTACCGCCTTTTACCGTCACGTCGTTGGCGACGATCATACACTCGGTGCCGTCTATTACACCCACGCCAGCAACCACGCCAGCGCATGGCACGTAATCTGGATACACATCCCAGCCAGCAAACTGACCGACTTCTAAAAAGGATGAACCAGGGTCGAGCAGGGAAAGAATACGCTCACGAACCGGAAGTTTGCCTTTCTTCTGCTGATGCTCGCGGGCTTTCTCACCGCCACCATCTTCGATTTGGGCAGTCACGGTATAGAGTTGATCCACAAGAGACGCCATAGAGCGGTAGTTTTCCTGATACTGCTCTGAATGGGTATTAATATTGGTCGTCAAACAAGCCATAAATAGCCGATCTCCATTCGGTAGACGGGTGAGAACACCCGTCTTTATTTAGGTTGAGTAAGATTTAGGTTGATTACGAAAGTGTTTTTGAGTCGGGACGCCTGGGCTGACTATTAGGCGCTTTCATTAAACAATTCGCGACCAATAAGCATGCGTCGAATTTCTGAAGTGCCGGCCCCGATTTCATACAGCTTGGCATCTCGTAGCAAACGGCCGGTATCAAACTCGTTGATATAGCCGTTACCGCCAAGTAGTTGAATCGCATCCAAAGCCATTTTTGTTGCGAGTTCTGCGCTGTAGAGGATCGCACCAGCAGAATCTTTACGTGTGGTTTCACCGCGATCACAAGCGGCTGCGACTGCGTAAACATAGGCTTTAGCTGCATTCATCTGTGTGTACATATCAGCGATTTTTGCTTGCACAAGCTGGAATTCACCGATGGATTTGCCGAACTGTTTGCGGTCGTGAATGTAAGGCACAACGATATCCATACACGCCTGCATGATGCCAAGCGGACCACCGGCAAGTACCACACGTTCGTAGTCCAAACCGCTCATCAATACTTTCACGCCTTGGTTTTCTTCGCCGAGAATGTTTTCCGCAGGGACTTCGCAGTTTTGGAATACTAGTTCACACGTATTCGAGCCGCGCATTCCCAACTTGTCGAGCTTCTGTGCCTGAGTAAATCCAGGGAATCCGCGCTCTATAATAAACGCGGTAATGCCTTTCGCATTTAGGCTTGGCTCAGTCTTGGCGTACACAACATAAGTGTGAGCATCTGGGCCATTAGTGATCCACATTTTGTTGCCGTTGAGCAGGAAAATGTCGCCTTTACGTTCCGCTTTAAGTTGCATAGAGACTACATCGGAACCTGCTCCGGGCTCGCTCATTGCTAGCGCGCCAATATGTTCACCGGAGATGAGCTTAGGTAGGTATTTCTCTTTTTGCGCTTGTGTGCCATTGCGGTGGATTTGGTTGACACAAAGGTTGGAGTGAGCGCCGTAACTTAATGCAACCGAAGCGGATGCTCGGCTGATTTCTTCCATAGCAATCACGTGGGCGAGATAGCCCATGTTTGCGCCACCAAACTCCTCGCTGGTGGTCACACCTAAAAGACCCATGTCACCCAGTTTGGACCAAAGTTGGTTAGGAAAGTCGTTAGATTGGTCGATAGATTGCGCTAAAGGCGCAATTTCTCTTGCAGCAAAACTATTGATTTGCTCGCGTAGCAAATCGGTATTTTCATCATAAACAAAGTTCAGGGAAGAGTAGGTAGATTTCATTGCGTGTCCTTGCCTTTACGTCACCTACATCCCCGTACTGTGATTAATAATAAGGGGGATCAGGTGACTTTTTCGCCTTTCATGGAGCTCAGTGTATTTTCACATCGCAACTTGGCTGCATTTAACTCCATCATTACCGCTTGGATGTCATTCGCTTGCTGTTGCAATGTCGCCTTCTTCTCTTCGATCAACCGAATCATGTAGTTCAACTGCTCAGTACTTTGATCGGTATCGTAGAGTTCAAATAACTCTTTGATATCTGCAAGAGAAAAGCCCAATCGCTTACCTCGCAAAATCAGTTTTAGTCGAATTCGATCGCGACCATTGTAGATTCGTGTGTTGCCTTTACGCTCTGGTGTTAACAGCCCTAAGTCCTCGTAAAAGCGGATACTTCGGGTTGTAATGTCGAACTCTTTCGCGAGTTCGCTGATCTTAAATGTATTCATTCACTAACCTTACGACTTTCGTATAACATTCATACGAATATACAGTTCGTTAACGTTAAAGTAAATATACACTAGCACCCCTGGAGCGTTGATATCACTCGCATTTAAACAAAACAAACGAGCCACTCGAACAAACAATAACCTCAAACTTGACGTTAACGTAAATGTTAGTATAGTTATGACGTAAACGTCAACAGAAGGTTAACGAAATGAAAAATGAAACATGGATTGTTGCCGCTAAACGAACGCCTATCGGCTCTTTTCAAGGGGCACTAGCTTCAACCGATGTCACTCAATTAGGCGCGAAAGCAATTCAAGGTGCGCTAGCCGAAAGCCAGCTAGATGCAGAAAAGATTGATGAGGTCTTGATGGGCTGCGTACTCCCAGCCGGTGCGGGTCAAGCGCCCGCAAGACAGGCCAGTTTAAAAGCGGAAATGCCACAATCGATTGGTTGTACGACGCTGAACAAAGTTTGCGGATCTGGTATGAAGACTGTGATGCTGGCTCATGACCTTATCCAGTCTGGCAACGCGAATGCGGTTATCGCGGGTGGTATGGAGAACATGTCTTCCTCTCCTTATCTATTAAAGAAAGCGCGAGAGGGTTTTCGCTTGGGTCACGAGCAAGTGCTCGACCACATGTTTTATGACGGTTTGCAGGATGCTTATCAAGGAGAGTTGATGGGCGTCTTTGCTGAACAAACCGCGCAAAAGTATCAATTTAGCCGTGAAAGTATGGACACTTGGGCGCAGCAATCTGTCACTCGTGCTCAGCAAGCGATTGAACAAGGCCTGTTTAAAGAAGAGATTGTTCCCGTTAACGTAAAAAGCAGACGCAGCGAAATAGTTGTGGCCGACGACGAACAGCCGAGCAAACTGGATGTAGAGAAAATTCCAACCTTGCGCCCTGCATTCGCTAAAGATGGTGGCGTAACGGCAGCAAACTCAAGCTCAATTTCTGATGGTGCATCGGCAATGGTCTTAGTTGACAGTGAATTTGGTCGTCAGGAAAACCTGCAACCTCTTGCCAAAATCGTGGCGTACAGTACGCATGCAAGACAGCCAGAAGAGTTCACCATCGCGCCGGTATTTGCCATTGAAACCCTGTTGGAAAAAACAGGTTGGGACAAATCAGATGTTGACCTTTGGGAAATCAATGAGGCTTTTGCCGTTGTGACTCAATACGCAGTAAAAGCGTTCGAACTGGACGAAAGCAAAGTGAATCCACGCGGCGGCGCATGTGCTTTAGGCCACCCAATTGGTGCAAGTGGTAACCGAATCCTGGTCACTCTGATTCATGCTCTGAAACAGACAGGCGGTAAACGCGGCGTTGCATCGCTTTGTATTGGTGGTGGCGAGGCAACCGCAATCGCGATTGAACTCTGCTAAATCATTTTCAACAAAGTTTCAACTACACAACAGACCTTACTAAAAGCTGAAAATACAAGGATGTCATCATGACAGAACAAGTAAAGCAGTATATCGGTGGTGAATTCGCCGCTTCCGACTCAAAGCAATGGCTAGATGTAACCAACCCGGCAACCAACGAAGTGATAGCGCAAGTACCTTGTGCCACGGAATCGGAAATGGACGCGGCAATCGCCAGCGCGACGGAAACGTTTAAGCGTTGGAAAGAAGTGGCAGCGCCAGAGCGTGCGCGACTCATGCTGCGCTACCAACATCTACTAAAAGAGCAGCATGACGAGTTGGCAATACTGCTTTCCAGCGAGACAGGTAAAACCCTTGCGGATGCAAAAGGTGACGTTTGGCGTGGTATTGAAGTGGTGGAACAAGCCGCGAATATTTGTAGTTCAATGATGGGTGAAACGGTTGAAAACGTCGCAACGAACATTGATGGATACTCTTATGTTCAACCGCTTGGTGTTTGTGCTGGTATTACGCCGTTTAACTTTCCAGCGATGATCCCGCTGTGGATGTTCCCAATGGCAGTGGCTTGCGGTAACACCTTCATTTTGAAGCCGTCAGAACAAGTGCCGCTTACCGCGATGAAACTGGCAGAGCTGTTTGAACAAGCAGGTGCACCAAAAGGCGTCTTGCAAGTTGTGCATGGTACGAAAGAGCAAGTTGACCGCATTCTAACCGACCCAGTGGTTCGCGCGATCTCTTTCGTGGGTTCAGTGCCAGTCGGCGAGTATATCTACAAAACGGGTACTGATAACTTGAAGCGCGTTCAATCATTTGCGGGTGCGAAGAACCATACGGTGATAATGCCAGACGCGAATAAACAGCAAGTGATTAATAACCTTGTTGGCGCATCGGTTGGTGCGGCAGGGCAGCGCTGTATGGCGATTTCGGTCGCGGTGTTTGTTGGCGATACCAAAGAGTGGATTCCAGAGCTTAAAGAGGCGTTATCTCAGGTTCAACCTGGCGCGTGGGATGACGAAAGCGCGGGTTACGGCCCACTGATCAGTCCTCAAGCGAAGCAACGTGTCGTGAATCTGATTAGCGAAGGCAAAGCGGCGGGCGCGAACTGTGTGCTGGATGGTACGGACTGCACCGTAGACGGTCTGCCTAACGGCAACTGGGTTGGACCAACGCTGTTCACTAACGTAACAACAGATATGTCGATTTATCAGGAAGAGATTTTTGGCCCAGTGCTGCTGACAATGGAAGTCGACAACTTAGATGAGGCCATTGAACTAATCAACAATAATCGTTTTGGTAACGGCACATCAATATTTACGGCCAATGGCGCCGCAGCGAGAAAGTATCAGCACAACATTGAAGTGGGTAACGTGGGTATTAACGTGCCAATTCCGGTGCCATTGCCGTTCTTCTCGTTTACCGGTTGGAAAGGCAGCTTCTATGGCGATCTGCATGCGTACGGTAAGCAAGCAGTACGCTTCTACACGGAGACAAAAACCGTGACTTCTCGCTGGTTTGAAGATGATATCCCAAGTGGTCCCAATATGACCATTCAACTGAAATAATCACTCTATTTAGCGACATTGGTAGCCAAGTTGTGACATCGGCTTGGCTCCGTTCGATTGACACAATTCATAGCTTAGGATTTCGAGATGGATTTTGAATTAAATGAAGATCAGCTAGCGTTTGCAGACGCCGCCAAACAGTTTTCAGATCAAATGCTCGCGCCACATGCGGCGGAATGGGATGAAACTCACCACTTCCCTAAAGATGTGCTTCGTCAGGCGGGTGAACTGGGTTTCTTAAGTATCTACACGCCTCCAGAGCACGGTGGTTTAGGGCTTTCTCGCCTCGATGCCGCCATTATTTTTGAGCAGTTAGCCATGGGTTGTACCGCAACCACAGCCTTTATGACCATCCACAATATGGCGACGTGGATGATCACTAGCTTCGCCACACCAGAAGTGGCAGAGCAATTTAGTGCGGATTTAGTGTCAGGCGAGAAGCTCGCCTCATATTGCTTAACCGAGCCCAATGCAGGGTCTGATGCGGCCTCCCTTAAAACCAGTGCGGTACGAGATGGTGACGAATTCGTTTTGAATGGGGCAAAAGTCTTTATTTCAGGCGCGGGCGATACAGACGTGTTGGTCGTGATGGCACGCTCATGCGGTGAAGGCGCGGGTGGTGTGTCTGCCTTTATCGTTCCTGCTGATAGTGAAGGCATTAGCTATGGAAAGAAAGAAGCCAAAATGGGTTGGAACTGCCAGTCAACACGAATGATCACCTTCGAAAATGTGCGTATCCCCGCAGAATACCTATTAGGAGAAGAGGGCGAAGGCTTTAAATTCGCCATGCTTGGTTTAGATGGTGGTCGAATCAATATTGCTACTTGCTCGGTCGGCACCGCGCAACAAGCACTCAATGAAGCCAAGCAATACATGACCGAGCGTAAGCAGTTCGGACGTTCACTGGCACAATTCCAAGCATTACAGTTCAAACTGGCTGATATGGCGACAGAGCTGGTGGCAGCGCGCCAAATGGTGCGACTCGCCGCCGCAAAACTGGACGCGAAACACGCAGAAAAAAGCGCCTATTGTGCAATGGCGAAACGCTTTGCCACCGATGTGGGTTTTAAGGTGTGTGATCAGGCGCTGCAAATCCATGGCGGCTATGGCTACATCAAAGAATATCCAGTCGAGCGTCATTTCAGAGACGTTCGTGTTCATCAAATCCTTGAAGGGACTAATGAAATTATGCGTCTGATTGTCGCAAGACGCTTACTCACGGAAGGCGTTGAGCTGGTCTAGAACGGAACTAAAAAGGACTAAAAGATTATGACGGCACAAATCAAATTAGAGCGCGAAGCGCACATTGCTAAGCTGACGATTAGTAATCCACCTGCCAATACTTGGACGCTTGAATCTCTCAATCAACTTAAAGAGCTGGCGATAGAACTGAGTAATGATCGCTCTGTTTACGCGTTGGTGCTCACGGGTGAGGGGGAGAAATTCTTCTCTGCGGGGGCAGACCTGAACAACTTTGCCTCGGGGGATAAATCACAAGCGGCAGATATGGCGTTCGCATTTGGTGAAGCGTTTGAAGCGCTGTCAGCGTTCGATGGTGTTTCTATTGCGGCGATTAATGGTTATGCAATGGGCGGTGGTCTCGAGGTGGCGATGGCGTGTGATATTCGTATCGCAGAAGAACAAGTTCAAATGGCACTGCCGGAAGCGTCAGTCGGTTTACTGCCTTGCGCGGGCGGGACGCAAAACCTGACTGCCTTGGTTGGTGAAGGCTGGGCGAAGCGCATGATCCTGTGTGGCGAACGTGTGACAGCAAAGCAAGGCGAGAAAATCGGTTTAGTCGAAGAAGTGGTTGATAAAGGTCAGGCGCTAGATGCGGCGATGGAACTCGCACAGCGTGTCGCAGGTCAATCACCGCAATCCGTTTCTGCATGTAAGGCGTTAATCCAAAACCGACGCACGCAAACTCATGCTGCTGGTTTGGTATTAGAACGAGAGCTGTTCTTGCAGCTGTTCAATACCCAAGATCAGGCAGAAGGGGTGAATGCATTTTTGCAGAAACGTAAACCTAACTGGACCAACAGTTAACGGAGGCGTCATGGCCAGCAAAGTAAATGTGTCACAAATTGAGTGTGCCGACGGCTCGGCCATTGGTGTGTTGGAGTTAGACAACCCAAGCGCCCTCAATGCGCTTAGCTATGTGATGATAGAGCAACTCTACAACCAACTGCTTGAATGGCAAATGGACGACAGCATCGTCGCGGTCTTTTTGCATGCGAAGGGCGATAAAGCGTTTTGTGCCGGTGGTGATATCCAAGCGATCTACCGCGCGTTAGAGAACAAAGAACAAGACTTTGACTCGGCGTTTTCTGCGATGGAAACCTTTTTCGATCTTGAATACCGTTGTGATCATCTCATCCACACCTATCCCAAACCAATCATCGCGTGGGGGCATGGTTATCTGATGGGCGGTGGCGTGGGCCTGTTTATGGGCGCGAGTCATCGCGTAGCGGAAACGACCACGCGATTTGCGATGCCTGAAATCAAGATAGGTTTGTACCCTGACGTTGGCGCAACTTATTTCTTAAATCAGCTCCCTAAGCATTTTGCGCTGTTTCTTGGCTTAACTGCTTGCCAAATCAATGCGACAGACATGAAAGCTCTCGGCCTGAGTAGGTGGGTTGCCTCTCCGGAAAGTAAAACCCGTTTATTAGATTCGTTAGCGAGCGTGAATTGGAGCCGTCAATCAAACATTCACGACAAACTTTCTTCGGTTCTCAATTCTATAGAAGTCGATGAGTTGGGCACTGGAATGCTAATGCCCCATGAGACGCTGATAGAACAGCTTTGCACCGGAGAATTAGCAGATATTGTGGAAGCAATTAGCAGTATCGAAGTAGAGGATAAATGGTTCATTAATGCGCAGAAAGCACTGAACTATGGTAGTCCACTTTCTCTCAATATTACCTACCAGCAGCTCACTCAGTACCAAAAGCTGCCATTAAAAGCGTGCTTTGATATGGAGTTTAACCTGACATTGCGTTGTGGTTTAGAAGGTGATTTCAGAGAAGGGGTTCGCGCGTTAATTATTGACAAAACGAACCAACCAAATTGGCAACACAGCTGTGTTTCTGATGTGACGCCACAGGTTTTGGAGCGTTTTTTTGCCCCGATTGACTCAACCGAGTATCCACTGACCGCGACTCAAATGGCTCCGGAACCACAACAGTTGCAAGGAATATAGCCTCCAGCAATTCAGCTTCAAGGAATACAGAAGGAATATCACATGGACAAAATAGCATTTATCGGACTTGGTAACATGGGTGCGCCCATGGCTAAGAACCTACTCAGAGCGGAACTTAATGTTGAAGTGTTCGATCTAAACCCAAGCGCGGTTGAGGAGCTCACAGGACTTGGTGCTTCGAGCGCCGATTCGGTTCAGCAAGCGGTTCAAGGCGCGAGCGTTGTCGTCACGATGCTACCAGCGAGTCAACACGTTCAAAGTGTTTATCTTGGTCAAGATGGCATCTTAGATAGCGTAGATTCTGGCACGCTGCTCATCGACTCTTCGACCATTGATCCTGCGACAGCAAGAAGCGTTGGAGAAAAAGCCGCACAGCGAGGCATCAGTTTTGTTGATGCGCCTGTTTCTGGCGGTGTAGCTGGTGCCGCTGCAGGTACACTGACTTTTATTGTTGGTGGCTCTCAAGAGGACTTTATCCAAGCGAAAGCCGTGCTTAGCCACATGGGTAAAAACATTTTCCATGCGGGTGATGCTGGTGCAGGTCAGGTGGCGAAAATCTGCAATAACATGATGCTGGGCATTCTAATGAGTGGCACTTGCGAAGCACTGAATTTGGGCATAGAAAACGGGCTAGACCCAAAAGTGTTGTCCGACATCATGTTGCAAAGCTCTGGCCGCAACTGGGCGTTAGAGCTGTACAACCCGTGCCCAGGCGTGATGGAAACCACCCCTGCGAGTAACGGTTATCAGGGCGGTTTCATGAGTCAGCTTATGGCGAAAGATCTCGGCCTTGCCATGGAAGCAGCAACTGCCAGCCAAAGCTCGACGCCAATGGGCAGTCTCGCGAGAAATCTTTTCAATTTTCATAATGGTCAGGGCAACGGACAGAAAGACTTTTCTAGCTTGTTTGAGTTCTACCAAAAACAGCAACAGGCATAAGGAAAGACTATGGAATTAGCAAATAAAGTCATTGCCATTACAGGCGCAGGGCAAGGATTGGGGAAACAGATGGCAGTATCGCTGGCGGAAAGTCACGTTAATCTGGCACTGATTGACTTAACCCCAGATCAACTGGCTGAAACGAAAGCTGAGTGTGAAGCGCGAGGAGTCACTGCACGCTGTTATGTCGCCAATGTCACGGACGAAGAACAGGTGTGTTCCGCATTTGAACAGATTGAAAGTGACTTCAAGCAGCTTAATGGTGTGGTCAATAACGCGGGCATTATGCGTGACGGTATGTTCATTAAAGTGAAAGATGGGCAAGTCAATACAATGTCACTGGAGCAGTTCCAGTCGGTTATGGATGTGAATGTAACAGGGACTTTCCTTTGTGGACGTGAAGCGAGCAAAGTGATGCTCAACACCGACAGTAAAGGCGTGTTGATCAACATTTCTAGTGTGGCGCGTGCTGGCAACATCGGCCAAACCAATTACTCCGCATCCAAAGCGGCGGTTGCAACAATGTCGGCTGTGTGGGCTAAAGAGTTGGGGCGCTTTGGCATTCGCTCAGTCGCGATTGCTCCTGGAGTGATCAAAACGGCAATGACAGATCAAATTAAACCAGACGCGATGGAACGTTTGGTCAAGATGATTCCTGTCGGTCGTTTAGGATTGGCGGACGAAATCTCTTCAACGATCAAATATGTATTAACTAATGAATTCGTCACCGGAAGAGTGTTGGAAGTCGATGGCGGAATGCGGATGTAAGGCAAAGCAATAGGGTTAGCGCGCAGTTAAGCCGCTAACCCTGCAATATGTGGTGCTGCCATAGATGTATCTGCTTCTGTACCCGCAAGGCTCACATTAACAACCTAATATAATCCGAAGTCAGCGACATCAACCAATGTTTAAGCAACATCATCATCGTCACACTGGCCTAAAACGTAGTCTTTAGTGCCGAGCATTCGAAGAAAATTCCAAAGAATTATGGCCTAAAAATGATAATACCAATTGATTTCAATTGATTATGTTGTGTTTTTGGTCAAAAGGTAATTGTTCAATCTATCCTCTACCATAGATTAAGATGGTAAAGCAGCGTTACGGAAGATAAGTCGCTGCTATTTTGTTATTTAGCCGTATCTCTGAGTGGGGTATTTCCATAAGTAATTTTACTTACCAGTATTACTTTAATGCGATAATCCAACTTGATGATTTCCTGCGCCGCTTATTACTACAGCAATCAAAAATCCACGAGACACTCAAGCTTTTCATAAAATGGTCAAGCAAATCATTAATTCACCTTTGGCGTTGCTGATGGTGAGCTTAACAAGCAAAAAATTCTGGTGGCATTTACGGAATTTTTGATAATTCTCGTTCCTTGAAGAGAAGGTTCTTTTCTCTATTCTTACATCACAAATACAAGTGATATTGCAACGTTCTGAGCGAAATTTGCACGAATGTAAGCTGAATCAGTTAGGAGTTATTTGTGTGATTTTTACACGTATTTAAAGTGATTGAGGTTTTTCCTTGCAAATAATTAAGATTTGCATCACATAAGTGCGTCATTTTTGGAACCAATGTCATGTTTTTATTGCTATTGATAAAGTGGTACATAATATTGTGACCAATAGATAGAGAAAGCGATGGTTTGTTTGTAGGGCGGAGTGCCTCTTTATTTACGAGGGCTCTAGAGAAAGATCTGCGACAAACGTTCTCTTTAATCTAGAAGATAATAACGATGAAAAGTAACAATAATGATCGGTTAGAGCTAGGTGACCAATTGTCAGAAGATAGATTAGCAGGAGTGAAAAATATCCTGTTTGTTGATGATGAGCGCAATATATTGTCGGCACTACATCGGCTATTTAAACGACACGGCTTTACTACCTTTATGGCGAGTGATGGTGAAACAGGTATAGAGGTTTTACGTGAAAACTCTATTGACGTTGTTATTTCTGACATGCAGATGCCAGGAATGAAAGGCGACCAGTTTCTTGCTGAAGCCGTCAAGATAAATAAAGATGCAATACGTATTCTTTTGACGGGTCATGCCGATCTTGGCTCGACAGTAAATGCGATCAATGAAGGCAGTATTTACCGTTACATAAGCAAGCCATGGGATGATGACGCGATTGTTGAGTTGGTAGAAGAAGCGTTGCGCAGCCGTCAACTTGAGCAAGAAAAACAGCAAAACGCGTTCTTAGCCCAGCAGAAAAACCTTCAGCTTGAAGAACTCAACGACCATCTAGAAAAAACGATCGACGCAAGAACAAAAGACATAGAGATGGCTGTTGGCAAGTTTCGTTTAGCTAACCGCAAGCTGAATAAAACGTATTTAGATACCATTAAAGCGTTTATGAGCCTGATCAATACGCGTGACGGCTTGTCATATCGTTACGCGAGTAAAGTGGCTGAATTGAGCAAGAAAATGGCTCAGGTTCTCAAACTGAATGAGAGTGATATTCAAGATATTTTTGCTGCCAGTATGCTTCACGAATTGGGTAAAGTGAGCTTACCTTGCCACTTACTTAATCGCCCAACCAGCACGTATGAGCTGAGTGAACAAGCGCAATATCATGGTCATCCAACCGTTGGGCATGACGTACTGGCTTGTGTTGATGGGTTAAAAAAAGCAGCCATTATTATTCGATCCCATGAGGAGTATTACAACGGTTCTGGGTTTCCCATCGGGCTTAGTACACACGATATTCCGCTTGGGGCTCGTATCTTATCGGTTGCCAAGGACTTCTATGCGTACCAAGGGACAAAACACTTAAGTATTCCACAAAGTGCGAAAGCCTCTTTGAAGCGTATACAAGCTCAGAGCGGCAACTTATACGATCCCACGTTGACAAAAGTACTGAGTGATATTGTGACCCCGCAACTAAGCGACAGTGAAGAACCGACAGAAATTGTTCTTAGTGCTCGTCATTTGTTATCTGGGATGACCTTAGCGCGTGATTTACACAGTCATGAACGTTTGCTGTTACCAAAAGGTCGACAGCTTACAGAAGGGCTGATCAATCGATTACTTGCCTTTGAAAAAAATAACGAAACGTACTTTGAGATCCATGTGTTAGACGACGAAACGTCGAAACTAAGCGAGTAACTTACGCATTTCATGCGTGCGCATAATGAATGTTTGCTTTAATGCAACAAGGTTCGAAAGTATGAGTATAAGAATTCCTAAAATTACTTTTAAACAGACCAAGCAAGTAGCCACCAGCCGCTCTCTCGCAAGCCAGTCTCTAAAGGAATCATTGACGTTTAATGTTTTTGAATCCATCAGTGCAAAACTGCTCAAAAATGTGTTTGGCGCTTATTGTCTTGTCGCGCTTATTGCGACAGTTTTACAAGTAGTGATGGAATATAAAGATTCAAAAGAACACGTTCACTATGAAATAGAAACATCTGAGAATATTTTTTCCCATCGTTTAGAAAATGCGCTATGGCGCTATGACATCGCATATCTGGACAAAATACTAACAGATGTCATGGCTAATCATGTGATTACAGGGGTCAGTATTACAACCGCTTCGGGAGAGGTTGTCCTACAAAAGGGCATAGTTGCTGATAGCGAACGTGCCTGGCCTCAAGCCACGCTAGAATCAGCCTCATTGAGTATCGCCAAGCCAACCTTTGCATTGAGTATGTTTGAGCACAAAGCGCCTTTATTTGCTCCTAGTGGAACGCAGAATCTACCTATCGGTTATGCTCGTTTCTACACCAGCCGTGACATGGTGATTGCAGAAACAGGCCATACCTTCATCGTCATTCTACTGGTTGCGTTCATCAAAACGTTTTCGCTTTGGGTGCTGTTTCTCTATTTTGGTAAAAAACTGCTTAGCCGTCCGTTAAATAAGCTGGTCAATGATATCAATTCACTACCTCTGTCACTCTGTTCTGACGCGTTGAAGCCATCATTAGTGAAAAAGAATGAAATTGAGCTCGTAGAGTTGGCACTCGAAGAGTTAACGAAGAAACTCAACAATACATTGGGCAGTTTGCGCGCGGATAACCAGAATTTGAGTGAAAACAATAGTATTTTGCAGCAAGCCATAGAGCAAAGTCCGGCAGCGGTGATCATATTTAACGCGCAATGTGAGATCGTGTACCACAACTCCTGTTTATCGATTTCAGCCGACAGTACAAATGAGATAGACAGCCCACTGTATGACAATCAGCTGATAATGGAAGAAGTCGAGAAGATTATTTTAGCGGAAAGTGTCGGGCGTGGATGGCGAAAGGAGTTCCAACTCACTAGCCCAAATGGTGCTAACTCTTGGTTATCTGTTCAACTGACCCCCATCAAAGACGCAACGGGAAATATATCTAGCAGTCTGTTTATTGCTACTGATATTACTGCTCAAAAAGAACTCGAACAGTCATTGCGTTTTACTAGCATTGAGCAGAAAAAAATAATCCATGAGCTTAGCGTTGCGCACAAAAAGTTGCTGCAATCTGAAAAAATGGCGTCTATTGGGCAACTTGCGGCTGGGGTCGCGCATGAGATCAACAATCCCGTTGGCTATATCAATTCAAACATTAATTCCTTAAGCCAATACACGGAAAACCTGATGCGTCTGCTCGAATTGTATGAACAATATGTTGAGAATAACTCAAGCGATACGGAAGAAATTCGCGCATATAAGTCCCAGGTTGATTACGAATTCTTAAAAAAGGATATCCAAGAGCTGCTACATGAGACGACTGAAGGTGTAGATAGAGTGAAACAAATCATCGCTGCGCTTAAAGAGTTTTCTCGCGACAGTTCTGACGAGTGGCATCTTAGTGATTTAAGTCATGTGTTGGAAAGTACCATAAAGGTCGTGACTAATGAGCTCAAATACAAAGCCGACTTAATAAAAGAATTCAGTGAACTTCCTGAAATCGAATGTATCCCTTCGCAATTAGGACAAGTGTTTTTGAACTTATTGGTGAATGCGTCACATGCGATAAAGGGTTACGGGACCATTACCATTCGTACAGGCTTTACGCAGAACGAAGTTTGGATTCAGGTGAAAGATACAGGCTGCGGAATCGCGCCAGAGAACATACCTAATCTATTTGATCCATTTTTTACCACCAAGCCTTTGGGCGAAGGCACTGGTTTAGGGCTGTCGATTTCTTACGGCATTATAGAAAAACATGGTGGCAGAATCGACGTGGTCAGTAAGGTTGGGGAAGGGACATCGTTCTATGTTTATTTGCCAATAAGGCAGTTTATGCGTGACGACCAGAACCAAGAAAACGAAACGTCTTTAGAGCTGCAAGCTGAGAATATTTAACTTGTCATAAAAATAGTCAGCCTGGGTTAATGGGCAGCAGCACGCCATATAGTGCCGAAGTGCCACTTCATAGGCTTTACTGAGTGTGTAATTTGCTAAAAATAAGAAGGAAAAGAACTTTGCGAACAATTTATCTGGGTATATTAATGTCGCTGCTGGCGGTATCGTCGGCGAATGCGAGCAGTCTTTATTTTGGTGTGGTCCCGCAGCAATCAGCCAATAAAATGGCAAAACTCTGGACACCTATTTTTCAATACCTTAGTGAAAAAACAGGTGAAGATATCCGATTTAGTACCGCGCGTGATATTCCAACGTTTGAAAAGCGTCTAGCGAGAGGCGAGTACGACATTGCGTACATGAATCCCTATCACTACACGGTTTTCCACCAAGTACCTGGATATCAGGCAATAGCGCGACAAAAAGACAAACGTATTAAAGGTATTGTTGTTGTCCATAAAGATAGCCCTATTCAAGATATCGCCGAGTTAGATAAGCAGAAAATGGCCTTTCCATCTCCAGCTGCATTTGCCGCAAGTATTATTCCGCGAGCAAAAATGGAGCAGCAAGGGATTGAAATAATCCCAAGTTATGTTTCTTCACACGATTCTGTATACATGAACGTTGCCCGCGGTTTCTTTCCTGCTGGTGGTGGTGTTATGCGTACATTTAATAATTCTGCACCAGAGATCCGTGATCAGCTTAAGGTACTTTGGACCACGCCAACTTATACGCCACATGCGATTGCGATTCACCCTAGAGTCAACGCAGACACGGTTGCAAAAATCAAAGCCGCATTGCTTGAGATGAACCAAGATCCGAAGGGGAAGGCGCTGCTAAAAGATATCAATTTTAAAGGCATTGAATTGGCAGAGAACGCGGATTGGGATGATGTCAGAGCATTGAATATCAAACTACTCGACGAGGTCATTAAGTAGTCAGTCCATGTTCGAAAATCCAGGGGAGGGCATTCGTGTCGTTTAGGCTCAAAACTATTATAGGCACTGCTTTGATTGAAGCCGTGCTGTTGTTGATCTTGGTTTCAATGACGCTGAACTACCTTCGTACGACGAACTACGATGCTCTGAAGACACGCGCATCTACGACTGCTTCGCTGTTTGCGACCACAACCAAAGATGCGGTTCTCTCTTATGATTTAGCCTCGCTTGACGCATTCGTTAAGGAAGTTCTAGAAAACCAAGATCTTGTCTACGCCCGTGTGGTAGGACAAGGCGATAAAGTGTTTGCACAAGGCGGTAGCAGCGAATTCTTGCAGAAAAAGTTTGTGGCGGATAGCAGCGTAGAAAATGCTGCAGATGGTGTGTTTGATACCTTTGCTGAAATAGCCGAGGGCGGCGAGGTATATGGTCGAGTGGAGATAGGGCTTGATATCAGCAGTATTCAATCCACTATCGCGGAAGCAAAACGCCTTAGTACCGGGGTTGCCATTTTAGAGATGGGGCTGGTGGCCTTCTTTTCATTTTTATTAGGGACCTATTTGACGAGTCAGTTGCGAGTTCTTAGCTCCGCAGCTCAATCTATCTCGGATGGGAAACTGGATGTTGAACTTCAAGTGAAAGGTAAAGATGACATCGCGTACGTAGCAAAAGCGTTTAACTCGATGGCTAACCACCTGAGAGAAGCGAGTGAGCGGCGTGATCAATTCGAGCTTGAACTTAAAGAGCTGAACCGGTTTTTAGAAAATCGCGTGGAACAGCGAACCCTCCAAATCGAGAATAAAAACAGACAGCTTGAGCATGCAAACCAAGAACTCAAAGCCACCCAGGCGAAACTTCTTCATTCCGAAAAAATGGCCTCTATCGGGGTGCTTTCTGCGGGTGTCGCCCATGAGATTAACAACCCACTTGCCTTTATTATGAGCAACTTACATTCGCTAGATGTTTACGGAAGAAACTACCGACAAATGCTGGATGAATATAAGGTGCTATCTCAACTGACAGAGCCTGAAGACATACTCAAGCAGCAACAGAAAATTGCACATCTGTATGAAGAATACGATGTAGACTTTATGAATGAAGACCTTGAACCTCTGCTCCAAGACACCATTGAAGGCACAGAACGAATGAGGGATATCGTCAAAGGGTTAAAAGAGTTTTCACACGTTGATACCAGCGAAAATTACTCGCTGTGTGATCTCAATGAGTGCATCAAATCTACGCTTAAAATGGCCAGCAACGAGCTTAAATATCACTGTGATATCAAATTAGAATTAGGTGAGTTGCCGCTCACTTATTGCTGTGCCGGACAAATCAATCAAGTGCTGCTTAATCTTCTGCTAAACGCGGGCCACGCGATTGAAGATCAGGGCACGATTACTATTTGTTCCAAACAGAATGGCGACAGGTTAGAGCTCAGCGTAACTGATACAGGAAAAGGGATCACTGAAGAAGATAAAGGAAAACTGTTTGATCCATTCTTTACCACCAAGGCCGTCGGCAAAGGTGCGGGACTGGGGTTAGCGATAGCCTATGGAATCGCACAGGAACATCAGGGCGACATTTATGTTGAGAGCAAGGTCGGTGAAGGGAGCCGATTTACTTTGAGCATACCTGTCAATGAGCCAGAAAATCGGTTGACGTGCTCGATGTAGACTTATAGCAATTAGAACGGCATGTCATAGTTAGACGTCTATCTATAAAAACAGGCACTACATTTAACGTAGTGCCTGTTTTTTTTCATTTGCTCGTAAACATTTCTTACTCGCTTGGAGCCATGGTCTCTTTATATTGGTTCAACTCCGCTTTTATTTTAGCCATTACATCTAGAGCAGTATCAAAATTGTAGGCTGACACGGCTTCAGCAAGGGCGTAGCTGAGTTCGGGGTCGAGCTTTTCAAAACAGGACTGGTGCTTCGAGTAATAAAACTCAGATTCTAAGTCGCACTCTTCAAGTAAAGAGACCAGGTGATTCACTTTAGCCTCAAATTCTTCAACAGACTTAATATCACACTCTAATGGCGTTGGAGCCGCTTCAACCATATCTGCTTGTGGGATCTCTTTATGCTTAGGTATCACAGAAACACCTGAGTGATCGATGTCGAGCTCAATGGTAAACCAGAAGTTGCTTCCTTTATCTAGCTCGCTTTCAACACCAACACTACCGCCCATTAACTCTGCAATCCGCTTAGAAATAGTTAAGCCAAGGCCAGTACCCCCGTACTTTCTGGTTGTTGATGCATCTGCCTGTTGGTAGCTGTCAAACACCGCAGCTTGGTCGAGTTGTGATAATCCAATGCCATTGTCCATGACACTAAAATGTAAATGAACACTATTTTCAGTTCTCTGCACGACACCGACTACAATCGTCACTTCACCTCCTTCAGTAAACTTGATGGCGTTACTGACATAATTAAAGAGGATTTGCTTAATACGGAACTGATCGCCTATTAGCTGAGGAATGGAGTTATCGACTTTGGTAACAAGATGAATATCGTTCTGTTCGGCTTTATGCTCAAAAATATCTTGAACATCTTGGATAGTCGCTCGAACGTTGAATGGGGCCTTCTCAATATCTATCTTATTGGCTTCAAGCTTAGAGAGATCCAGAATGTCGTTAATCAGTGTTAGCAAGTGCTTGCCTGACTTATCAATTTTTACTAGGTTACTTTTCTGCTCTGTAGTCAGGTCTGACTGTAAGAGAATATGAGATAGCCCTAGAATCGAGTTCATGGGTGTTCTGATCTCATGGCTGACATTAGATATAAACTGGCTTTTAGCGATGTTTGCATCTTCAGCAGAAAGTTTTGCGTCTGTAAGCTCGCTGGTCAGCCTATCTAACTTTCCACCCATGCTGATGATGGCGTTCGCTGTTTCGTTGAGCTCTTTTAAACGGAAACCATCATGAGCCAGATCAAAGTCACCCGAACCCGCTCTGTTCACCATGCTTTGGATTTGCGTTAGTGGCTCGGCAATAAATTCACTCATCTGCTTTGAGGACCGCCAGATAAAGATCAAGAACAGGGTATAAAACGCCACTAAACCGAAGATAAGAATGTAGCCGATGTTTTGATACTTTTCCTCTAGCGCATGAGAAGTTGCATACATTTCATTCTCATCAACAATCATCAGTAAACGCCACTGGGTTTCCGGTATGGTCGACCAAGAGAGCAGTTTATTTTCACCGTTAAGCGTCAACTGCATGAGTCCATTGCTTTCCTTTAGCAAATGCATGCTGAGATCAGCGGTATCGTCACGCTTGTACAAGTTAAAAGCGTCAGGCTTAAACACTTCTTGTGTGATGGCTTGTTGGTAACTATGTTCCGTGAGTTCTTTTAAGCCAAAGTCGTGCTCGCCTTGTGGGGGCAGGGCCATAATTGTCCCGTTGCTGCTTGCTAAAACGGCATATCCATTCCAAGGAATGGTTAGGTTCTGAATGCTGTCAATGATGGCGCTGACTTTGATATCCAGCCCAACAACGCCTTCGAGAAACTCTTTGTTATACACCGGAGCAATGGCTGATGCCATCCAACCATGACCTGCGGGATCAATATAAACATCAGTCCAAACCGTTTTTTGGCTTGGGTTGTTTGTCTCATTGGCTAGGTAGTAAAAATTGTATTCCGGGATGTCCATTTTGGTCGGGTACTGATCGATGGTATAAAACCAAGGGTAGATCCGGTTGTATGAGTCCCAGGTATTAAAGTAGATAGAGGCGACTAAATCGTTGTTTTTTTCGATTTGTTTCATGAGCGGATCGAGGTGAGCTAGCTTATAGACTTTCTCCCAATCCTTTTCGGCAGTCAGGCCAGAGTAGAAAGAAGCCGAGCCACCTAAATCTTGTTTGGAATACAAGACACCATCTTCACTGACCGCGAGGTTAGGTTTTTCAGAACGGTCAATAATGTCTGGCTCTGATAACACACGCGCAGTTTCGTTTCGGTATAGTGTGGTTAAATTTTCTATGGAGAGCAGTTTTTCTCGAATGATAGCGGCTTCTCTATCAGAGGATATTCTTAGCTCATCGTTAACCTGTGTGTAAATATATTCCATGTTATCGGTACTGATAAAATGGTTACTTAACAAGTAAACGGCAATCAGAACCGATTCCACCAGAATGAGGGGAATGATTCCGGTTTTGACCATTGAACGCCACACCCACGACTGTGTGGTGATTTTCTTATCTTTCATGCTTGTACCAGCGGCTTCTAAAAGCAGTCTTGTTATTAATTGGTGTATTCTTGTGCGATGGCATATAGGTCATCGGCGATATCCGAAAAAGCATTCGTGACATCTGGGTCAAATTGGGTACCTTTACCAGAAGTAATGATTTGTACCGCGTCTAGATGAGTAAATGCAGGCTTGTAAACTCGTTTACTGATGAGTGCATCATAAACATCCGCTATCGCCATGAGTCTGGCTGACAACGGAATCTCTTCGCCAGTAAGCCCTAATGGATAACCATTACCATCCCAACGTTCATGGTGCGAGTAGGCAATTTCTTTGGCGACATCGAGGAAGTTCATCGATTGGTCGCTTACTTGTTCTGCGTTTTTAATCGCCTCGTAACCGATGGTGGTGTGGGTTTTCATCACTTCAAATTCATCACTTGTCAGCGGCCCTTTCTTCAGCAAGATTGTATCTGGAATACCGATTTTCCCTATGTCATGCAAAGGGGCCGACTTGTATAACAGATCGATGAAGTCATTATTGAGTGCTGATGTGTAACGCGGATTTTCGCGTAACTGCTCTGCTAAACGTTTGATGTAAGCTTGAGTGCGTCGAATATGGTTACCGGTTTCGTTATCGCGAGTTTCAGCCAGCGATACCATGGCATAAAAAGCGACATCTTGAATCGCGTGGAGCTCTGCTTTTTGTCGTAAAGCTTCGGTCGTGCGCCGTTCCACCTCTTGCTCGAGAACTTTATTCTTGCCCTTTAAGGTATCGGATGCCACTTTCAGAGAAACATGCGTTTTAACACGTGCTTTCACTATTTCTGGGTTAATTGGTTTGGTTATGTAGTCAACGGCACCGAGTTTTAACCCTTTTTGCTCATCGACTCTTTCAGCTTTCGCGGTGAGGAATATGATCGGAATATCGCAGGTTGCTGGGTTTGATTTTAGCTGTTGGCAGACTTGATAACCGTCTATTTCCGGCATCATGATGTCGAGTAAGATCAAATCAGGATTAGCGGTTTCAGCAAGCGCTATCCCACGCTCACCATTGTTTGCTCCTTTTACTGTGTAATCATCTTTAAGTAGCTGATACATCAGTGTGAGGTTTTCGGGAATATCGTCAATAACCAACACAGTTGGTTTGGATGAAGAGAAATCTAACATCCGTTCTCCTTTCGACAGCGACATGGCAAATGCATAGAAATGCTAATTTTAGAAATCAAAAAACAGCGTCATGATTTCGTATTATTATGTTTAATATTAGTGACTTCTAAACTATCATAAACCGCTATTTCATAGAGTGATGGTGCTCAAATTAAAGTGATCTCCGTTCCAGTTTTTTATGGATGAAATTTGAGCGTTTGAAGGGGATGCTTTGTGGCTGGCATAGGGATAATGCGGCTAGGTCGGCTTCAATTTTTACCGCTCTGGAATACGCGATCAAAATAGCTCACGGGTACCACTTTTGTATTGGCTTTACGTTGCCATTTTGTGTTGTTTGCGACTAACCAAGTTTGCTGAGAGTGAGCCACAATCGCTTGACTGACTTTCGCTTCTGAGAGCTTATGCTCCATCACATATTCCTGTGGTTTGGAATCGTTTTTGCTGCTAAGTGAAAGATCGGAAATCGCCAATTCGGCCACGGCGGCACAACCAATGATGCCTATATCCGCCGAAAACTGCGCGAAGAAATCTGCGACACCATTGTCTACGATGTCTCGGTCATTGGTTCGAATTCGGCCACCAGGAATCCACGTTTCAATATGGCTAAACTGGGAAAGAATATGTGCGGCTTCAAGGTTATTGGTGACGACACGCAATTCTTTATGATGTTCTAGGCGCTCTGCAATGCAAGCAATGGTAGTGCCGATGCCCAAGAAAAGGGTGACGCCGTCAGGGATTGCTTTAACAACCCGATCAGCAATGCGCTGTTTCTCTTGCAAGTTAGTCAGTGACCGCGAGGCATAGCTTCGATTATTCAATGTTGTGGGTAATCCTACGCCACCATGATGTCGGCGTGCTAACCCTAAATTGCACAGTTCGTTAATATCGCGACGAATGGTTTGCGTGGTTACATCAAAACGTTGAGCTAATCCATCGATGGAGCAGTACTCTTGCTGGTGGACAAGCTCAACAATGGTTTGTTGGCGATGGCTAAGATCATGCATTGAGCGCAGGTTCCGGCGTGGTTGCATCACAATAGCGTTGTGGCATGTCGGTGATCATCATATCTACGCCCCATTGCCAGTGTGCTTCGACCTGCTGCGGCACATTGGCGGTGTAACAGAAAAGTTGGTATCCCATCGATTTGATGTGTTTTGCTTGTTGTTCAGTAAGGTAGCGATAATCACAATGTACGCTGTACGCATCGATTTGTTGCAGTGTCGTTTCTGGCGCTTCGGGTATCTCTTGCCACAAGTGACCACGTTTTACCTCTGGCAAATGTTGAGCAATGCTGATGAGTGCTTCTGTGCTGAAACTGGAAAACAACAATTGTTCTGAGCTTATTTCTGATTCAGTGACGATTTGTGCCACACGCTCACACAGTAATTCAACGTCATCCTCTGGGTAGATTTTTAGCTCAATATTGAGGTGAATACCGGCATTTTTGACCAAAGTGAGCGTTTCTGCCAGCGACGGGATATGCTCGCGGTGAAAGTCCTCGTCAAACCAGCTGCCTGCATCGAGTATTCGCAGTTCGTGCCAAGTTAAATCGGCAACCTTACCTTTTCCATTGGTACAACGATCAACGGTCTGATCGTGAATAACGACAGGCACAAAGTCTTGGCTGAGTTGCACATCTATCTCAATCCACTGACAGCCAAAATCGATTGCCATTTGAAAAGCACCCAGTGTGTTCTCTGGTGCCAAGCTAGATAAACCGCGGTGCGCTGTTAAGTTCATGATTTCGTCCATTTTAGTAAGCATGATTACTTCGGAATATCGCGCGTTGATATGACATTCTGATGACGGATAAGTGAACTTATGCATGTTCATATAAGTTCATTTAACTGTCACTTAAGCGTCATTTTTCCCATTTAATTTTCATATGAAACTTCTGGTGCGAAATGTTTTATCAAATGAACATCCGCCAACAACTAACCGATAACATAATCCATAGAAAGGGAATCATTATGTCGATTAAATACCTCACTGGGCTGGCAGTTACCGCTGCGCTAATGAGCGCTCAGGCACAAGCAAAAACTGAAGTCGAGTGGTGGCACGCAATGGGTGGCGCACTTGGAAAGAAGGTCAATGAAATTGCGGCGGACTTTAATGAAAGCCAATCAGACTACGAGATCAAACCCGTCTATAAAGGCAGCTATGCAGAAACGATGACCAGCGCGATTGCGGCGTTTCGTGCTAAAGAACAGCCAGCGATAGTGCAGGTGTTTGAAGTGGGCACGGCCACCATGATGGGCGCAGAAAAAGCGATTTATCCGGTATACCAGCTGATGGAAGATACCAAAGAACCGTTTAATCCAGATAATTATCTGGCGGCAGTGACGGGCTACTACACAACAAACGATGGCCAAATGCTCTCAATGCCTTTTAACAGCTCGACGCCAGTGATGTATTACAACAAAGATATGTTCGCGAAAGCAGGCATTACAGAAGCGCCAAAAACTTGGAAGGAAATGGAACAGGCTTCGCGTAAGCTTCTGGCTTCCGGCGCTAAATGTGGCTTTAGTACTACATGGCAGTCATGGACTCAGATTGAGAACTTTGGTGCGCGCAATAACGTACCAGTTGCGACAAACAACAACGGTTTTGCTGGCCTAGATACCCAATTCAAGTTTAACGAATCGGCGTTTGTGAAACACATTGAGAAAATGGGCGAATGGTCGAAAGAAGGTATCTTTAAGTACGGTGGACGCCAGTCAGACGGCATGCCGCTTTTCTACACGCAAGAATGTGCGATGACGATGGGATCGTCTGCGGGCTTGGCTGGCATTAAAGAAAACATGAAGGGTGTGGATATTGGTGTTGCACAATTACCTTATGATTCTAACGTGATCTCTAAACCGCAAAACACCATTATTGGTGGCGCTTCACTGTGGGTACTTCGCGGTCACTCAAGCGAGGAGTACAAAGGCGTGGCGAAATTCTTCTCTTACCTGTCTAGCCCTGAAGTTCAGGCTGATTGGCACCAGTTCACAGGCTACCTACCTATTACAAAACAAGCGTATGAATTGACGAAGAAGCAAGGGTTCTACCAGCAGAATCCAGGTACGGATACTGCGGTTCTACAGATGACTTCAGTAGCGCCAACAGAAAACTCGAAAGGGATTCGTTTTGGTAACTTCCTACAAACGCGAGACATCATTAACGAAGAACTAGAAGCGGTATGGGCAGGTAAAGCAAGCGCGAAAACTGCACTGAACAACGCGGTTCGTCGTGGTAATGAACAGCTACGTCGCTTTGAACGCACACAAAAATAAACACTGACGAGGGGCCTACGCTCTTCAGTTTGTGTCCCAGCTAAGCTTCAGTGCTTGGCTGGGTGTCTTAAGTTTTCTTTGGTATTTACTATGTCATCGCCAGTTGTATTTAAAAACAAGTGGCTGCCTGTTGCGTTAATTGCACCTCAACTGATCATCACATTGGTGTTTTTTATCTGGCCTGCAGGGCAAGCTATTTTTCAGTCTTCACAACTTGAAGACGCTTTCGGCATGAGCCGAGAATTTGTCGGGCTTGAGAATTTCGAAAAGCTCTTGAACGATCCTTATTATTTGGACTCGTTGTTAACCACATTGCAATTCAGCGTTAGCGTTGCGGTACTGGCTCTGATCAGTGCCTTGGTTTTGTCTGCATTTGCTGAACAAATCGTACGTGGCGCGACCATGTATCGAACTTTTTTGATTTGGCCGTATGCCGTAGCCCCTGTAGTGGCAGGATCACTCTGGTTATTCTTGTTTGATCCAACCATCGGTATTGCCACTCAAATGCTCGCTTGGTTCGGGGTCGATTGGAATCCGACTCTGAATGGCAACCACGCAATGTGGATGGTGATCGTCACGTCTACTTGGAAGCAGATCAGTTACAACTTCTTATTCTTCTTAGCCGCATTGCAATCGGTCCCTCGCTCCTTACACGAAGCGGCCGCCATTGATGGCAGCGGTCCGGTGAAACGTTTTATCACCATCAGTTTTCCTCTGATATCGCCAACCAGTTTCTTTTTGTTGGTGGTCAATTTCGTTTATGCGTTTTTTGACACCTTCGCGATCATTCACGCGATGACGCAAGGCGGACCGAGTAACAGCACATCGACGCTGGTTTACAAAGTGTATAACGATGGTTTTATTGGGTTAGATCTTGGCTCGTCGGCGGCTCAGTCTGTCATTTTGATGATTCTGGTTGCGACCCTAACCGTGTTCCAATTTAAATATGTTGAAAAGAAGGTGGCTTACTAATGGTAGAACGTCGGCCAATATTTAATTTATTTTGTCACGTCATTCTTGTGCTTGGTATTGCCTCTATCGCACTGCCGGTTTGGATCGCGATTGTGGCCACCACGCATGAAAACAGCGCTTTTGCTACAGGAACACCGCTTTGGTTTGGTGATCTCGGTTTCTCGGTCTTTTCAGAGTTATTAAGTAATGCCAGTAAAGTAAACAACACAGCTTTACCGATCACAGGGATGTTATTTAACTCTTTGGTGATGGCACTGTGTATCACCATCGGCAAGCTGACTATTTCGATTATGTCTGCCTATGCGGTGGTGTTTTTTCGTTTTCCGGGGCGAATGATTGCGTTTTGGATGATCTTTTTTACCTTAATGTTGCCAGTTGAAGTACGCATCATGCCGACATTTGAGGTGATCACCAACCTCAACATGCTCAATTCATTTTATGGCTTAACCATTCCATTGATTGCCAGTGCCACTGCCACATTTTTATTTAGGCAGTTCTTTCTCACGGTGCCTCATGAGCTGGTTGAAGCGGCGCGAATTGATGGTGCGGGGCCTATTAAGTTTTTCGTCGATATCTTACTGCCGCTATCACGTACTAATATCGCGGCGCTGTTTGTGATCACCTTTATTTATGGCTGGAACCAATACCTTTGGCCGCTGCTGATCACAACCGACATTGAGTATTACACCATCGTAATGGGCATTAAGCAGATGCTGGGTGTGGTCGATGGAGTCATTGAGTGGAACAAGATCATGGCGACCACGATTATTGCCATGCTGCCCCCAGTCATCGTGGTTATCGTGATGCAAAAAGCGTTTGTTAAAGGTCTAGTCGATTCGGAGAAATAAAATGTCAACACTTACACTTTCAAACATCGCCAAATGTTACCCGAACGGCTACCAGGCGATTCAAAAACTCAACCTAGAGATCAACGATGGCGAGTTGGTGGTTTTGGTCGGCCCGAGTGGCTGCGGCAAATCGACGTTGCTGAGAATGATTGCGGGCCTTGAAGAGATCAGCTCTGGTGAACTTAACATCGATGCGACCAAAGTGAATGATCTTGAACCCGGTGAACGCGATATTGCCATGGTGTTTCAAAATTACGCGCTTTATCCGCATATGACCGTGTACAACAATATGGCTTACGGACTGCGTAATAGAAAAACGCCCAAGCAAGAGATAGAGCGCTTAGTGAACGAAGCGGCAAAAATGCTGGAACTTGATCATCTGCTCGATCGAAAGCCGAAACAGCTGTCAGGCGGACAACGTCAACGTGTTGCAATGGGGCGCGCGATTGTTCGCCAGCCTAAGGTATTTTTGTTTGATGAGCCGCTGTCCAACCTAGATGCGAAATTGCGTGTGCAAATGCGATTAGAGATCAAAAAATTGCAGCGTAGGCTAGGGACGACATCGGTTTATGTCACGCACGATCAAGTAGAAGCCATGACGCTGGCAGACAAGCTGGTGGTATTAAATCAAGGCAATGTTGAGCAGGTGGGAACCCCTCTCGACTTATATGATTTTCCGGCCTCTATGTTTGTCGCGACCTTCATTGGCTCACCTTCTATGAATATCCTCGATGGTGAAGTCACAGCGGAGGGGCTAAAGTTAGGCAATACCTTATATCCACTGCCTACAGAGGCACTAAACCTAGGGATCATTCACATTGGTCTGCGCCCAGAACATCTTTGTATTGCTCAAGACAACCCTTGGCTAGAGGTGGAAGTAGAGCTAATAGAAGCACTGGGTGCTGACTTATTGCTTTACTGCACAACGCAAGATGACAGTGCGCAAAAGCTGGTGGTGCGAGTGGATGGACACAGTGACATAAAGATTGGTGACTGTTTGGGAGTCGATATAAAGCCTCAGCATATTCATTTGTTTGACTGCAAAACGCAAAAACGAGTGGAATGGAATATTGATGCGTTCCAAGAGGTGAGTAATGCCTAAACCTTTAAGTGAACTATCACTTGAATACGCGCAACATATTGAGTGGTTGCTGACTGACGTAGATGACACACTTACATGGCAAGGCAGGCTCCCACCAGAAACATTGCTAGCGCTGCAAAAGCTAGAAAAGGTCGGGGTGAAAGTCGTTGCGGTAACGGGTGCGTGTGCGGGTTGGTGCGATCAAATCGCGAGGTTGTGGCCCCTACACGGTGTGATTGGTGAAAACGGCGCGTTTTGGATGCGCAAAGACGACAATGCTTTCCATGTCAAACACGTCAGAGACCGTGTGCGAATGAAAAAGGATCAGTTGGCGTTGTACCAAGCAATAGAAACCCTCTTGGAAGAGTATCCAGAGATCGAGTTCGCTCAAGATCAAGCGTTTCGTTATTGTGACGTGGCGGTGAACTTAGGGCAAGACAGAGCGCCTATTTCGTATGGTTTGAAAACTGAAATTGCCCAGCGAGTTCGCGCAATCAAGGTTGGTGAGTATTATGTTAACGCAACCCTAAGCTCTATCCACTTAAACGCGTGGGTAGGTGAGCACAGCAAACGAGCGACGGGCGAAGCCTATCTCGGAGAGTATAATCACGGTCGACTACCGGACTTGTCTAAACTGGCTTACGTTGGTGATTCGCTCAATGATGAAGGGATGTTTACTTGGCTGCCGACTACCTTTGGTGTTGCAAATATAACGCCTGTATTAAGCCAGCTTGATAGCAAACCTACTTTTATCACCGAGCGTAGTGGTGGTTTTGGTTTTGCTCAACTGGCAGATGTCATATCTCAAGCAAAATCATATTGTTAGCAAAAGTATTTTAATTCAGCTCACTATCAAGAGAATAAAAAGTCATTCATCATTTTGAATGGCTTTTTCATTTTCTTTTTCAATCAATTTAATATGCACAAGCGCGCTTATTTGTAGAGTGTGTGTAATCATATTGATCACATTTAATTAACAACTATTCATCCTTTTGTTGACATGGCTAGGCTTGTGATGAGTAATAAGATTCAAACGAGTGTTTTAATTTTAACTATTGTTTTCATTTCAACGATAGATACGTGAAGAACTTTAAGGTGACGCCAATATGATGAATCTTGCTGCTGCTCTGCAACGAAATGCCTCTTGTAAACCTAACCAGATTGCTTTGGTGTGTGGTGATGTTGAACTCACTTATGAGCAGTTTGATGCGATAGCTGGAAAAATTGCTAACGCATTGACTAAAAATGGAGTCGAAGTCGGTGATCGCGTGGCGCTCAGTTGTCCTAACTTGCCGTATTTTCCTTTAGTTTATTTTGCGATTCAAAAAGCGGGAGCAGTAGCAGTGCCGTTGAATGTGTTGCTCAAAGCGAGAGAGATCAAATATCACCTAGAAGATTCTAAAGCCAAGTTCTATTTTTGTTTTGAAGGTACGCCAGAACTGCCAATGGCCAAAGAGGGGCAAAGCGCGTTTAACGAGGTTGATGACTGTCAGCAGATGATCGTTATGGCCCAAGATCAGACGCAGCAATCATACAATGGCTTACCAACTCTGACGGCCTTTATCGAAGGTGTTGAGCCATTGACCGATTACGTGCCAAGAGAGGCCGACGATACTTGCGTTATCTTATACACATCAGGCACTACGGGTTTACCCAAAGGCGCAGAACTGACGCAAAACAACATCGTGATGAATGCGATGGTGGCACAAAACATTATGGGTTCTCGAGAGCGTGAAGTGCATTTGGTTACCTTGCCTCTGTTCCATACATTTGGCCAGACAGTGCACTTAAACGCGGCTGTTTTGAGTGGTTCGACTTTGGTACTTGTGCCGCGTTTCGAACCCAATTTGGTGCTTGATCTTATCGAGAAGCATAAAGTGACAATTTTTGCTGGTGTACCGACGATGTACATTGGTCTTATTCATGCCAAGCAGGAGACGAACGTGTCTTCGCTGCGACTGGCGATCAGTGGTGGCTCATCATTGCCTAAAGAAGTGATCAGTTGTTTTGAATCGCGTTTTAATGTGCCCATTTTAGAAGGTTATGGATTATCAGAAACTAGCCCGATTGCGTGCTTCAATCACCTAGACTGCGAGCGAATTCCTGGCTCGGTCGGTCAGCCAATACAAGGGGTAGAGGTCAAAGTCGTTGACTTAGAAGGGAACTTTCTCCCGGTTGGTGAAGAAGGCGAGGTGGTTGTTCGCGGCCATAATGTGATGAAAGGCTATTTGGATCAGCCAGAAGCCACCGAAGCAGCCATGAAGAACGGCTGGTTCCATACTGGCGATATCGGCAGGTTTGATGACGCGGGGAACATGTTCATTGTAGACCGCGTAAAAGACATGATTATCCGTGGCGGATTTAACGTTTATCCGCGTGAAATTGAAGAAGTATTTATGACCCATCCAGCGGTGGCGATGGTGGCGGTATTGGGTATTCCCAATGAAGAGTATGGCGAAGAAATCAAAGCCTATGTGGTGTTGAAAGAAGGGCAGTACCTAGAAGCCGACGAATTACAGGCGTGGGGTAAGGCGCAGTTTGCCTCGTTCAAATATCCTCGTTTTGTGGAAATTCGTGAACAATTGCCAATGAGTGCGACGGGCAAGATCTTAAAGCGTGAGCTCAAGGCAGAGCTTGAAAGCGTTTCTGCTTAAGGTGGAGTTTACCGCATAGCTAAAATGAGAAGAGTCACTGCAACTTGTACGTTTCAGCGACTCTTCAATTGTTAGTTTGCGATTATTGATTACAGCGCGGTAGTGACTTCATCAACCAAATACAAAATGGATTGATAAGGAATACCACTGTGGTGAGACAGGCCAATTTCACACGTTCGGCTATTACTAAAGCCACGTGTGCAGTTGGCTGGCACTTGTTCTTTCAGCGGGTGCACCGCCGCCGCGTTCAGTTCTGGGGTGGTGAAACCTTTGTCGCCAGCCCAGCCACAACACGCAATATGTTCTGGGAGAATTACCTCGCTTGCGCATGCTTTCGCAAGTTTCAGCATGTCATTTTCCAGTCCCATTTTTCTAGAGCTACAGGTCACATGCAGCATGACGGTTTCCTGTTTCTGCTTGATATCCAAACATGGCAGTAGATATTTAGAGACAAAACCTGTTGGTTCTAACACTTCGAGTGGTTTGGTGAAGCTATCGACGCTGCGTTTCGCACAAGGGCTGGTGTCCATCAGAATCGGGTATTCGCCTTCTAGACTCGCGCTCCAAAGCGCGTGTTCTAGTTGTTCCACTTTGGCTTGAGCAATATCCGTCATTCCTTTGCTGTCGTAAGGCATACCACAGCATTGGTCATTAATCCCTTCGGGGATAATAATCTCAAACCCTGCCTTTTTAATGAGTGACAGCGTCACCTCTGTTAGGCTGCGTTGGTCCGGTGCATCCGATTGTTGGCCCATCGTACGCGAAGCACAAGAGGGCACATAAACGACCTTCTTGTCTGATTGAACCAACAGTTCAAGTGCGCCATCCAATTTATGCGTATTGGATTGCGGTGTTTCGGGCATCCAAACTGGGGTTTTGTTGTGGCTGAGTTTACGAACGCCATTAACCAGTTTCGACATGCCGTTTTCACCAATCACTTTTACCGCGATCTGGTTGGCTTTAAGCGACGCACGGGTTAGGGAGGTGGTGGTGGCAAAGTGGTTGGCCGTCCATTTCGCGATCGGGGTGAACTTTTGGTATTTCGCAGTGCGCAGCTTTTTCACTAAATCGCCAGTGTTGATGCCTACTGGGCAGCGCTCGGCACAAAGACCTGTCGCGGCACACGTATCTAAACCTTGGTACTCAAATACCTGCTCTAGTTCGGAAGCTTCGACTTGTTCCCCTGCCTCTCGACGTCTTTGCAGCTCACGGTACAGCACAATGCGCTGGCGCGGAGACAGAGTTAACGTGCGAGAAGGGCAGACTGGCTCACAGAAACCACACTCGATACAGCGGTCAACAATGTCATCTGCGGCAGGCATGGGTTTCAAGTTTTCAATGTGCGAGTTAGGGCTATCATTGATGATTACGCCTGGGTTGAGCAGGCCTTCTGGATCAAACAGCTTTTTAATGCGCTGCATCAGCGCGTAGCCTTCTTTGCCCCATTCAAGTTCGACGTAAGGAGCCATATTACGCCCGGTGCCGTGTTCCGCTTTTAGTGAACCTTGGTATTTCACCGCGACTAAGTCTGCTACGTCATCCATGAACTTGCCGTAGCGATCAATCTCGTCTTGAGACTCAAAACCCTGAGTGAACACAAAGTGCAGGTTGCCTTCTAACGCGTGACCAAAGATGATCGCTTCGCTGTAATGGTACTTGTCAAACAGCTCTTGAAGATCGCGTACACCGTTGGCTAGGTTCTCTACTGGGAAAGCAACGTCTTCGATAATAACGGTAGTACCCACTTCACGTACCGCACCGACAGCAGGGAACATGCCTTTGCGGATGCCCCAAAGGGTCGCCACGGTTTTGGCGTCTGACGTGAACGGAACAGATTCGATGATCGTGTAGTCGGTGAGTGAGCCAAGAATCGCTTCACATTGGTTGTCTAACTCTTCTTGTGTGCTGGCGTGGGATTCAACCAATAGCGCTGCAGCTTCAAGGTCTAACTCAGGAATAAATGCAGGCATACCTGGTTTGTCAGCCACCGAGCGAAGAGCACGCCCATCCATTAGCTCTACCGCGGCAACCGGTGTTTTCGACAGCGTTGTTACCGCTTTACTGGCTTCTTCAATATCGGCAAATACCAATAGCGCAGACGCTTTATTTGAATGCTCAATGACGGTGTTGTAGGTGATTTCGGCAATGAAGCCCAGTGTGCCTTCTGAGCCAATCAATAAGTGTTCTAGAACTTCGATCGGGTCGTTGTAGTCAACTAAAGCGTTCAGGGCGTAACCTGTGGTGTTTTTCAGGCGGTACTTGTGGCGAATACGTTCGCTGAGTTCTTGGTTGGCTTGCGTGTCTGCTACCAGCGCCGTCAGGCCTTCTACAATGTCTGGCCGTGTGGCTTTAAATGTGGTGATGCTGTCTTTGCTCGATGTATCCAGTAAGGTGCCGTCGCTGAAAACGACTTTTACGCTATCGACAGTGCGGTAAGAGTTTTGCGCCGTACCGCAGCACATACCGCTTGCGTTGTTTGCCGCGATACCGCCAATTTTACAGGTGTTAATTGAGGCCGGATCTGGGCCGATTTTACGTTTGAAAGGTGCAAGGTATTTGTTGGCATCAGCACCAATCACCCCCGGTTGCAGGATGATCTTGTCGCCGTTGTCGATAATTTCGTGGCCGCGCCAGTCATCCGTGAGGGTAATGAGTACAGAGTCAGAGACTGCTTGGCCTGAAAGGCTGGTGCCAGCTGCACGAAACGTGAAGTGAATACCCATTTCGCGGCAGCTTTGAATCGCATAGATGACTTCATCAAGATGCTTCAGTCTTAAAACGATTTTCGGCACCAAACGATAAAAACTCGCGTCGGTGCCGTAAGCTAGACGTTTTGCTTCTTGGGTGATGATCCGCTCCGGATCAATCTGTAGAGCGAGTAATTCTTCCAGTTGTTGATAGGCAGCTGCTGTAATTGATTTAGCCATTGTTGCTTCCTTGTTGTCATTTCACTGGTGATGTTGTTTTTATGTTATTGATTCCAGTGATAAAAAAGGTGTCACACAATGTTTAAGATTGCTGTGACACCCATTCAATTTAGTCGACGTAAATTAGATGTTTACTAATGAGTCACGGTTCAGGTCTTGAATGCTCTTCGCACCTGTTAGCGTCATTGCTACGCGCATTTCTTTATCGTAAAGGTCTAGTAGGTTTTCAACACCTGCTTGGCCTTGAGCCGCAAGCGCGTAGATGTAAGAACGACCCAGCATTGCACAGTCTGCACCCATTGCCAGCATACGCACGACATCAAGACCGGTGCGGATACCAGAATCGACGAAGATCTTCAGGTCACCTTTAACCGCGTCAGCAATGCTAGGCAGTGCTTTAGCAGATGACATGACGCCGTCAAGCTGACGACCACCGTGGTTTGACACAACGATACCGTCTGCACCGAACTTCACTGCGTCTTTCGCGTCTTCAACATCAAGGATACCTTTGATGATCATCGGGCCATCCCAGAAATCACGGATCCACTCTAGATCTTTCCAAGAGATTGATGGGTCAAAGTTTTCGCCCAACCAACCAATGTAGTCTTCCAGTTTTGTTGGTTCGCCGCGGTAAGTTGAGATGTTACCTAGGTCGTGTGGCTTACCAAATAGGCCCACATCGAATGCCCATTCTGGGTGACGCATTGCTTGGAATACGCGACGTGCAGCGGCGTTAGGGCCACTCATGCCAGAGTGCATGTCACGGTAACGAGCACCCGGTACAGGCATGTCTACGGTGAAGACTAGTGTGGTTACGCCCGCTGCTTTTGCGCGCTCAAGAACGTTACGCATGAAGCCACGGTCTTTTAGTACGTAAAGTTGGAACCACATAGGGCGCTGAATCGCTGGTGTTACTTCTTCAATCGGACATACAGAAACGGTCGACATTGTAAAAGGAATGCCTTTCTTTTCTGCTGCTTTTGCTGCTTGTACTTCACCGCGGCGCGCGTACATACCCGTTAGACCTACCGGAGATAGGGCAATCGGCAAATCGAATTTTTCGCCAAAGATTTCAGTCTCTAGGCTTAGATCTGACATGTTTTTTAGTACGCGCTGTTTTAGAGCGATCTCTGCCAAATCTTCCGTGTTACGTCTAAGAGTGTGCTCTCCGTATGAACCACCATCAATGTAGTGAAACAAGAATGGAGGTAGCTTAGCTTTAGCAGCTTTGCGGTAGTCTGTTGAAGCAGAGATAATCATAATAATCAGTCCTATTAATGCAGTGCTTTCAATGAAAGCGAAGCTGGTTTAATTGTTCGTCATCCTGATTGATGTCACACCATGTTTAAAGTAAGCCTGCTACAAGGTGTTCAATACAGGTGATATTGCCAACTTTTTAATTCTTAAGCCTTTGTAGAGGCTAGTTCGACATCTGTGTAAAAGAGATGGCGTTAGTACCCAGTTAGGATGACACTAGTGTCGCTCTTGTCAGGGGAGTAGGCACTAACGCCAAATTCGTTAAATAATTAAGTTATTTCATTAGAGCATCAGTGATTTGTAGGCCGTATATAGCAACCATACCAATGATGCCTGTCAAAACTAGGTAGTAGAACGTTGGGATAACAGTCTTACGTAACGTTGCACCTTCGCGGCCCAGTAGCCCAACCGTTGCAGACGCAGCAACCACGTTGTGAATCGCAATCATGTTACCTGCTGCAGCACCAACCGCTTGCAAAGCGACAACTGTTGCACTTGAAATCGTCAGGGTTTGTGCCACTTCAAACTGGAATTGGCTGAACATCATGTTCGAAACCGTGTTTGAACCCGCAATGAATGCGCCCAGAGCACCGATTGTTGCACTTAACGCTGGGAATGCTTGGCCAACCAGGTCTGCTGCAAAGTTTGCTGTGGTTACTGGCATACTTGCTAAGTCTGCTTCGTTAATACCAGAGTTAATGAAGATACGAACCATTGGGATGGTGAATACTAGAACAAAACCCGCACCAACCAGTGTTTTACTTGACTCACCAAACGCTTTCACCAGTGGTGTTGCGCTGCGAGATTGAATCAGTACTGCCAGTAGAGCAACAAAGACTAGAATACCGCCTGGTAGGTATAGTGGTTGAATTGCCGCGCTGATACCTGCTTCACCCAGAATGTTGCTGAATGAAAGGCTTACGCCCGTTAGCATTGCTTTGAAGTCTGCGCTTACACGGCTTGCTACAAGCACAACAGCGAGTAGGACATATGGTATCCATGCTTTTACCATGCTCATTGGTTTAGCATGAGCAACAGATTCTTCTTCCTCTACTTTAAGAGTACCAAGCCATTCAGTAGGCCATTTCTTCTCGTCTTCAAAGTCCCACTTTGATTTCGGTACTAAGAAGCCTTTCTTCGCTGCGGTTACAACGATAGCAAGACCAAACAGACCACCAATCAGTGATGGGAACTCAGCACCCAGGAATACACCTGTTAGTGCGTAAGGAATCGTGAATGACAGGCCTGCAAAAATCGCGAATGGTAGAATGTCTAGGCCTTCAGTCCAGCTCTTGTTCTTACCGAAGAAACGCGTCAGCATCATCGCCATCAGTACTGGCATTAGCGTACCGACTGTTGCGTGGATAAGTGCAACGCTAGAAGTAATTTGTTGAATGTACGCTTCCCAAGTCGAGCCTGTCGCAAGCAGTGATTCAGTGATGTTGTGCGTATCTAAACCTTTGCTTACACCTACAATGATAGGTGTACCCACGGCACCAAAAGATACTGGAGTTGATTGGATCATCATACCCATCAACACAGCAGCCATAGCAGGGAAGCCGATAGCAACAAGAAGAGGAGCAGCGATTGCGGCAGGTGTACCGAAACCCGATGCGCCTTCAATGAAAGAACCGAAACACCAACAGATGATGATGGCTTGAATACGGCGGTCTGGCGAAATGTCAGTAAAGCCGTTGCGGATAGTGCTGATGGCACCAGTGTGTTTTAGCGTGTTAAGTAGGAAGATTGCACCGAATACAATCCATAGTACAGAGACAGTAATTCCTAATCCCTGAAAGACAGACGCCAGTACACGGTTTGTTGTCATGTCCCAGAAGAACAGGGCAATAACAACGGTTAAACCGAACGCGACAGGCATCGCACGTTTTGCTGGCCAGTTAAGGCCGACTAGTAGTATGGCAGCCACCACAATCGGTGAAAAAGCCACTAAGGCAAGTAGAGTCTCACTCATTGGTATTCCTCGCAAAGGCATTGATACCAATCTAAATAAGCATTCGAACATCAGTTACTCATACGGAGTTCTTATCTAGACACTTTGTTATTCCGTTATTACATAGTAGTCACTAAAGTAACAACTGGCTCAACTTAAGGTGCTTGAAAAGTTTTCCTTTATAAACAATGAGTCGTACAACTACTTATCCAGATTGGCTCGACTATCTTTCTAAATCTGGACTCTGTTGAGTCTCTTAGATTTTATATTTGTGATATTAGTGTTAATTTCGGGAGGAATTTAACGCTTTATTTTTTGTTTATATAGGGAAATAATGAAAATGATTAGTTCCAAAAATGGCATAATGAGATGCGAGCAGACGACTTAATTCTGTTTTCACAGGTAGTGGAAATGGGCAGCTTTAGTAAGGTTGCTGAGGTAAATAATCTTACAAATTCGGTAGTTAGCAAAAGAATTGCCCGTCTGGAAGAAGAATTGGCGGTACAACTACTATATCGAACTACGCGCAAATTAACGCTAACAGAGGCAGGTAAAGCCCTGGCCCATAGCGCTAAAAATGTGAAGCAAGCCACTGTTGAAGCGATGGATGCGATATCGGGATTTGGCGAGAACATAAGCGGACACATCAAAATGTCCGTTCCTTGTATTTCTGGTGATTTGATATTGGCCGACGCGGTGGCGGAGTTTTGTAACATGCACCCAGGTCTTAAGGTGGATATGGAACTTGATAACCGCTTTGTGGATCTGGTGGACGGCGGTTACGATTTGGTTATTAGGACTGGCTATTTAGAAGACTCTAGCCTTATTGCGCGGCATATTCTTGACTCGCAGTGGGTGGTGTGTGCTTCGCCTGCTTATGTTGCCAAAAATGGTAAGCCAGCCATACCAGAAGAACTGGTTCAACATAACTGCTTGCAGTATGCCTATCAAACAACAGGCGCCAGCGAGTGGGAGTTTAAGTCGAAAAGCGGCAACTACATCGTTAGCGTGTCGGGGGCGTTTTTTACTAACAACGCGACAGCGCTCAGAAAAGCCACCCTAGGCGGTCATGGTATCGCGTACGTTCCTCGATGCTTGGTTTATCATGATTTACGCAACGGTCAATTGGTCGATTTATTCCCAGAACAAGTCGGCAAAAAGCTCGGCATTTATGCGGTGTATCCGTTTACTCGCCAGCCGCCTAATAAAGTAAAGCTGCTTATTGAACACATTCGCGCAAGGTATCTCGCGATTTCACATTACTTTTAACGGGCACGTTGTTCCTAACGAGCAAAGAAAAGCCGACACATCCTTGTGCCGGCTTTTTTTCGGCGGCCAAACCGAATCGGTAGTGTGAATAGTTACGCGGCTTGCTCTGGTTCATCCAAATCAAACGACGCTGCAATGAGCTTCTTGGTGTAGTCACTTTGAGGGTTATGGAAAATCTCTTCCGCACTGCCTTGTTCCATCACTTCGCCTTTTTGCATCACCAGAACTCTGTCGGACAACGCTTTGACGACGCTTAAGTCGTGGCTAATGAACAAGAAGCCAATATTGTGCTTTTTCTGAATATCTTTAAGCAGATCGATCACGGTCAGTTGCACCGAGCGATCCAGTGCTGATGTAGGCTCATCAAGCAGAATGAATGAAGGCTCCAGGATTAACGCTCTCGCGATTGCGATACGTTGACGCTGACCACCCGAAAATTCATGCGGGTAGCGGTTGATAGAGTTGGGATCGAGTCTCACCTCAATCAGCGCTTTTCTTGCACGTTGCAAGCGTTCCTCTCGCGACAAATGTGGCTGGTGGACGGTTAACCCTTCAGTGATGATCTCACCAACTGTCATTCTAGGAGAAAGCGAACCATAAGGATCTTGGAATACCATTTGAATGTCTTTTTTAAGCGCGAACCTCTGTTTTTCGCTCAAGGCTGACAAGTCTTGCCCTTTAAATTCAATGCGACCACTGCTAGGCAGCAGGCCAATTAAAGCGCGTCCCAAGGTTGATTTACCTGAACCAGATTCCCCCACAATACCCAGCGTTTCACCTTGTTTCAGGTCGAGAGAGATGCCTTTTACCGCTTCAAAATACTGGTTTTTACTCGGAATAAAGTGAGATTTGGTTAAAAACTTCACGCGTATGTCTTCTGCTTTAAGCAGGGATTGTGCGGTATCTTCGATAGGATCTTTCGCACCGTGCGGAATCGAGTTTATCAACATCTTGGTGTAATCATGTGTTGGTGCGTCGAACAGAGTTTGGCAATCACCTTTTTCTACAACATCACCTTTACACATCACTATCACTCGGTCGGCGAGGTGCTTAACAACGCCTAAGTCATGGGTAATGAACAAAATCGCCATCCCCATTTTGCTCTGGATCTCTTTAATGAGATTCAACACTTCAGCCTGAACCGTCACATCCAGTGCTGTGGTTGGCTCATCGGCAATCAGAATGTCGGGTTCGTTGATCAACGCCATCGCGATCATAATGCGCTGTAGCTGACCACCTGAAAACTCATGAGGATATTTACCATACGCTTGGAGCGGGTTTGGTAGATGCACCAAATCGAACAATTCGAGCACTCTGGCTTTTGCTTGAGATCTTGAGACAGATCGGTGACACATGATGGCTTCTGCAACTTGAATCCCGACACGCATGTAGGGGTTCAGTGAGGTCATTGGCTCTTGAAAAATCATCCCAATACGGTCACCGCGGATTGACTGCATTTGCTTTTCAGACTTGTGGAGTAACTCCTCACCTTCAAACACAATACTGGATTGCTCGTGAATCATCGCATTATGTGGTAGCAACTGCATTAACGCATTGGTGGATACCGATTTACCGCTGCCTGACTCTCCAACAATGGCCAATGTCTCTTCTTTATACAGTTTAAAATTCACGTCCTTTACCGCATCAACAATTCCATCGTTGGTGGTAAAGCTTACTGAGAGGTTATTCACCTCTAGAATAGGCATCTGTGACATGGGTATTCCTTTATTATTTAATTTATAACGCGAGAGCTTTCCGTGGCTGCGTGGTAGGTTTTAAGCGTTGCAAAGTGATGATGAGCTTTTTGTACTTGCTCGAACTCAAGCAACCATTGCGCATTACGCTGCGCGCTGCAAAACGCTCCCATATGTTGCAGCAACTCTTCGCTGTTTCTGTCTAAAACATGGTGAGTCGCTTTGACCAGCTCAGAGCTCTCAATCGAGAGAAACTGAAGTAGGGCATAGCTTTGGTTTAGTAAGTCAAAGGCTTTCTGATGTTGGCCTAACTTATTGAGGATTTCAGATTGCGATATAGCGGCATCTCGCAAACCAGTAAGCAAGCAACTGAATTGGCAGGGTTTGGTTGCCTTATTTTCAATCGCGCACTGAATGTGAGAGGGGAGGTTTGAAAGGACCAGATCGTATAAGTAGTGTGCTTCTGGCCAGTGCCCTTGTTCCAATAACTGTTCTGCTTTTAGGTAGTGTGTCCAGCACTGTTGTAGATCCATGTTCTCTTTACTCCACCGAAATTTATGGAGCCTATTTAAATAGAATTTATTCTCGATTGCAAATGGTTATCATTTAACGGCCGAAAAGGTTAATTGATGGATATTTAATCACTTAAACACAAATAACACCTAAGTCACTAAAATATAACTAAATATAGCCTACACTAAGGCAAAAGAAGTTCAAATAAGGAAATTGAAGATGGCTATTCAACGGTTAGAGGCAACTCAGTTGTATCACGCTGCCGAGCTGGAAATGTTGCCAAGTAAGTCGACCAAAGAGCTTCCGCCAATCGATGAGATTGTGGGGCAAAAGCGCGCGCAAAAGGCGGTAGAATTTGCGATGTCGATTAAAGAGAAGGGCTACAACATTTATGCCATCGGCCAAAACGGACTAGGTAAGCGTACGATGATTCTACGTTACCTTAACCGTCATAAGCATGAGCCTACGCAGCTTTATGATTGGTGTTATGTGGCGAACTTTGAAGATATACGTACGCCAAGAGTGCTTAAACTTCCGTGCGGAATTGGTAGCCAGTTTAAGCAAGATATCGAAAAGTTGATTTCCAAATTGCTGAACGCGATGCCATTGGCGTTTGACAATGAAATCTACTTTAGTCGTGCGGATAAACTGAAGAATCAGCTGGCTCAAAAGCAAGAAGCGGGACTGGCACAAATTACTAAAGAAGCGAAAGCCAAAGGGGTTAGCCTGACCATCACAACTCAGGGCGACTACCAGTTTGTTGCAATGAACGGTGATGAGATGCACACCGAAGAAAGCTTCGATGCCCTAACTAAGAAGGATCAAGAATACTTCGGTGAGACCATTGATGAGCTGGAAGTTAAACTCCGTGATATGGTGCGCCAGCTAACCGAATGGGAAGAGGCGTATAGTGAGAAAATTAAAAAGCTTAATGACGATGTTACCTTGGATGTGATCACGCATTTCATTAAACAGCTAAAAGATGACTATTCACGCTATCCTGAAATCAAAACATATTTGACCGAACTGCAAAAAGATATTGTCGAGAATGCGGATATTTTTCTTGAAAGTAGTGCCGAGCAAGCGGAGATGGCAAGCGCCTCATTAGACAAAAAATTACCGCGCCGCTACAAGGTTAACGTGTTAGTAAGCCGCTCAGGTGATACTTTCCCGATTGTGGTTGAAGAGAACCCAAACTATCACTCTTTGTTTGGTTACATTGAGACAGCAACCTTCAAGGGCACCGTATTTACGGATTTCTCTTTAATACGAGCTGGTAGCCTGCACAAAGCCAATGGTGGCGTGTTGTTGATGGATGCACAAAAGGTGCTAGAGCAGCCTTATGTGTGGGACGGCTTAAAGCGCGCATTACGTTCGCGTCAGCTGAGTTTTACCTCTTTAGAGAAAGAAGTCACGCTAACCGGGACAGTTTCCCTGGATCCAGAACCGATTCCATTGGACGTAAAAATCATCCTATTTGGTGACTACCGGACATATCAACTGCTGCAACATTACGATCCAGAGTTTAGCGAACTGTTTAGAGTGACCGCCGATTTTGAAGACGAGATGGGGCGTAGCGATGAGTCTGAACTGCACTACGCGCGCTTTATTTCCAGCGTCGTGCATGATAATGGCATGCTGCATTGTGACCGCAAAGCCATCGCGAGAATCATTGAACATAGCTCGCGCTTAGCGGGCGATCAGAAAAAACTCTCACTGCATTCGGCTCATATTGCCAATCTTTTGCGAGAGTCTAACTATGTGGCTAAGCAATCGAATTCAAATATGATTCGCTCGACTCATGTTGAAGAAGCATTAGCGAACCAAGAGCTACGCGTCAGTCGGCTGAAAGATTCAGTGATGGAAGGGTTCGTCAACGGCACGACTTTAATGCAAACCGAAGGCGAGGAAGTGGGTCAGGTTAATGCGTTGTCTGTGCTGAGTACCAGCGAATATATGTTTGGCGCACCTAACCGCATTACCGCCACTACCTGCTATGGTGAGGGTGATGTTATCGATATAGAAAGAAGTGTCGATTTAGGTGGCAGTATTCACTCCAAAGGGGTAATGATTCTCAGCGCTTATTTGTCATCGGTATTTGGCCGAACGGCGAAAGTACCACTGAATACTACCATTACTTTTGAGCAATCTTACGGTGGGGTAGATGGTGATAGTGCGAGTATGGCGGAGCTGTGTGCCGTGGTGTCTGCGTTTTCAAAACAACCGAATAGGCAAGACATCGCAATTACTGGCTCGATGAATCAATTTGGTGAAGCGCAGCCGATTGGGGGCGTGAATGAGAAAATTGAAGGTTTCTTCGAGGTATGTGGCATCAAAGGGCGTCATGACGAGCAAGGCGTTATTATCCCAAGGGCGAATATACATAACTTAATGCTAAGACCCGATGTGGTCAAAGCGGTAGAAAAAGGGGAGTTCCATATTTGGGCCATCGACCATGTGGTGGAAGCGATTGAGATCTTTATGGGCAAACCCGCGGGCGAGCTGAGCGAAGAAGGTAGCTATCCTATCAATACCGTGTTTGGTATCGCGCAGGCGAAATTAAACTCATTGAGAAAATAAACCAGCAGATAATGTTTTAGGGCTTCCATTTGGAAGCCCTAATTTTTTATGGATCACTAAGAAGTTTTAGAGCTCAATAAGCTCATTACCTGACTTGTTGCCAGTTTGGAATGCATCAATGCTGCCTAGTGTCGTGTCTGCGATGTTGCCTAACGCTTCGTGAGTTAAGAAGGCTTGGTGCCCGGTGAACAGCACGTTGTGGCAAGCGGATAAACGGCGGAACACATCATCTACGATGATATCGTTGGACTTATCACGGAAGAAAAGCTCCTTCTCATTTTCATACACGTCTAAGCCAAGCGCACCAATGCGGCCTTGTTTCAGTGCTTCGATTGCGGCTTCAGCATTTAATAATCCACCTCGACTGGTGTTAATGATCATCACGCCATCTTTCATTTGGCTAAATGCTTTTTCATCCAGTAGATGGTAGTTCTCTTCAGACATCGGGCAGTGAAGGGTGATCACGTCACTTTTTGAAAACAGTTCTTCTTTGCTGCAGTAGGTTGCGCCCATCTCAATGGCCAAAGGGTTTTCGTATGGGTCGTAGCAAAGAATATCCATGCCCAATCCTTTTAAAATGCGCATGGTTGCGATGCCAATTTTACCTGTACCAATCACGCCAGCTGTTTTGCCGTGAAAGTTAAAGCCGACCAAACCTTCTAGAGAAAAGTTTGCGTCACGGGTACGTTGATACGCTTTATGGAAACGACGGTTTAAGCTCATCATCAGGCCCACCGCGTGTTCCGCTACTGATTCTGGTGAGTAAGCAGGAACTCGAACGACTTGGATCCCGAGCGTTTTAGCCGCGTCTAAGTCGACTCTGTCGAAGCCCGCACAGCGCATGGCTATCATCTTCACGCCGTGCTCTGCCAGCGAGGTGAGTACCTCGGCCGAGAGATCATCGTTCACGAAAGGGCACACTACCTGGCAACCTTGCGCGATCTTAGCCGTTTTACGTGTAAGTGCAAAATCGTGGAAGTGCAAATTAAAACCAAATTTCTCGTTTGCTTTGCTGAACGACTCTTGGTCATAAGACTTAGCACTGAAAAAAGCGACATCTAACATAAAAGACCTCTCAAAAAATAGATGAAGGAGGGAAATTTCCCCTATTGAACATCTAATTAATAAAAAATAAAACCACCAATTTATTGTGGTATTTGACTGAAAAACATGGAGCCTCAGCGGTTTAAGATGATGCTTTTGTAAGTATGGAATATATGGCTAGAAAATGAGCGTCTATTGGCGTTTTTAGCAGTGATTTGTGGACTCTCAGAGCAAGCGAGCTTATTGGTACGGAATGTAGTGATAGAAGGATAAGAAGAGAGCGATTTTTTCAATGACTAAATAGTTACTAATCACTGAGGGGGAACGCTTGAGAGGGGAAGGTGATGTGTTAGAATCTCGGCAAATTTTTGTTGATGTAATTTTCTAATGAGACACCTTAAAACCACGATTCACCCTGATATCGAACACCTAGATGATAAGCTTGTGTTTAAACGTAATGCCGCGCGAGCTATCGTTGTGGACGGTGAGGATATTCTGCTGCTTTATACCGAACGTTACCATGACTACACCATTCCTGGTGGCGGTTTGGATGAAGGCGAAGATGTGATCGCTGGCATGGTACGTGAGTTAGAAGAAGAGACGGGCGCAAACAATATCCACAGCATCAAGCCTTTTGGTATTTTCGAAGAGTTTCGCCCTTGGTACAAAGACGATGCCGACGTAATGCATATGATTTCTTACTGCTACACCTGCAAAATTGACAGGGAGCTTGGAGAAACGTCGTACGAAGATTACGAAATCAAAAATGGCATGAAACCAATGTGGGTCAACATTCATGACGCCATTGCACACAATGAGAAGACGATTGCAGAAAGTCCGAAAAAGGGCATGAGCATTGAGCGTGAAACCTTTCTCTTGCATTTGATCGCCAAAGAGATGCTTTAAGCTCTGTTGACTTATTAGAAAGGCCCTCAATGCTCTTCAGTCTAATCAAGATCTGATAGGCAAGGATGGCCTTTTAACCGAGCTTTAGTGCCCAGTCCGTAACGCTCGTTTGATAATACGAATATCATAGAATAGTAATTCTTGATAAGAATATATTTGAGCGAAACTTGAATAAGTTAGATAGAATTCTAAGTTATTTATTTTCTATTAATATATCGTTCTGCATTGGCAAATAGCCTATCACATGTTTTTTTCTGCGCGGCATATTCAGAAGTCCCTTCTTCCATAGAATCAAGAACTTCTTTAGCTTTGTTATACTCTCCGACCATAAGGGAAAATCGCTCTTCAAAGTCGTTTTTTCGCATTTTTTTGCCGGTTTTTCTTACTGGTTTTCTCATGTCGTTCTAACCTTATAGATCCCATAGCTTTTTTTGTTCACGCTCTAACAGAATATGTTCGATTTTTTTTCTTATCTTATGAATGTTATCTAAGCTTTCGCCTTTAGCATTACTTTTAACTGTCGCTGCTTTCGAATTATTGCAAGTCAATTGCTTTTTCAAAGTTTAATTTCCTTCTTTAATGGTATATAAAAACATACCAAGGCTGTGCCTTATAAATCTTTAATTTCACCAGTCTTTTCCAACTCAAAAAATGAAAAAATTCAAATCAAAGAAGTGGATATTTATTCTGGTTAGAATATGCCGTTTAAGCACATCGTTATTTAGCTAATCCATGATAGTTGACCAGAGGTCTAACTTAGTTGTCTTATTTGACTGTATTTCGATAGATTAGAGTAAAAATAAAGCTACTAAATAAGGAATGAAGAAAAAGGTATCGCAGGAAAGATATTACGAATTAAATCGAAAAAAACTGAGAAGATCTTGAACTAAATATTTAATCAATAGCTCACTGCTAGAGCTGACGCTACTATACACTGTTTACGCATAATAGATATATTTTTCTTCATTAACTTTTAATTACCTTTAAAATCATATGGTTAAAATGGTGCCTCTTGATAGATTTCTTTTTAGTCCAATTAAGGCCAATAGTGCTATTCGAATAAATATTGCCCCACTCATGTTTGATGTATAAATGTGCAATTAGGCATTACGCGCAAGATTTGGATCGAACTTGGTAATTTTTAGGGGAGCTCAGTGGTCATTGATATGACGTACTAAGCGTAAAAACATCCAATTGCATAAAGCTTGAGGTAGTGACTCAATTTGAAAGCTTAGGTGCCAACCAAAGTGACTATCTATTGCGAGCAGTTTTCCTTAGGTAGTGTTTTTCAAGCTCAACTAAGAATAAAACTGAAGAAGCGACGGCTATTATTCTTAACCACACTTCTAACTCTAGCCCGCTGGTGCCGAATAGCGTTTGCATTACGGGTAAGTAGGTGAAACAGGCCTGAAAAACCAAAAGAACGGCAATTGCGATTAAAACATACACATTGCCGATTAAGCCCTGTCGGCAGAAAACGGAGCTGAGAATATATCTGGCATTGAATAGATAAAAGACTTCAAACATGACCAGAGTGTTGACCGCGATGGTGCGGGCTTTGGCAATGTCTTCACCTTGATCCATTTCCCAAACAAACATGCCAAGTGTTCCTAGCATTAAAATGACGGAAACAAAAAGGACTCGCCAAATAAGGTGGGTATTAAGAATCGGGGTGTTTGGGGAGCGGGGCGTGCGCTGCATTAGGCTCTTTTCTTTGGGTTCAAATGCTAACGACAAGGCCAGCGTAACTGCGGTGATCATATTGACCCACAAGATCTGAATGGGTGTGAGCGGCAGTTGTTTAAACCCAAGCATGACGGTGGAGAGAATAATCAATGCCTCGCCGCCGTTTGTCGGCAGAATAAATAAAATTGCCTTTTTTAGGTTGTCGTATACCGCTCTTCCTTCTTCGATAGCCGCAGTAATCGAGGCAAAGTTGTCGTCCGTGAGTACCATTTCTGCTGCCTCTTTCGCTGAGGCTGTGCCGTTTATCCCCATCGCGGTACCAATATCGGAGCGTTTTAATGCTGGTGCATCGTTTACGCCATCTCCCGTCATTGCGACGATTTGCTGGTGTTTTTGCAGCGTATTAACCAATCGCATCTTATGCTCTGGACTCACTCGCGCATAGATATCAACGTCTTTTGCCCGAATGGATAGCTCATCATCACTGAGTGAATCAATTTGCTGGCCAGTCAAGGTGTCTTGAGGGTTCATTAGCCCTACCTGCTGAGCAATCGCTTTTGCGGTCAAAGCGTGATCGCCCGTCATCATTTTTACGCGTATGCCTGCGGTATTGCACGCTTTAACCGCTTGTATTGCTTCCTCTCTTGGTGGGTCTATTAATCCTAAAAGGCCCAGCATAATGAGGTCATCGCAAACATCATCAAAAGTAAGTTCGAGCTGGTTGTATTCGGTAGGGCGGTAGGCAATTGCTAAAACTCGCATCCCTTGATTCGCCATTGTTTCGATTTGTTGGTGCCAATAACTTCGGTCAAGGGCCTTGGTTTGTTCCGTTTGAGCGCTGAGTTGATGGTCACAAATATCCAGTACCTGTTCGGGAGCCCCTTTAAGAACAATGAATGCTTCCCCTTGGTGACTATGGTGGAGTGTGGCCATAAAACGGTGTTCTGATTCAAACGGGATAAGGTCGGTGCGTGGGAATTGCTTATTTTCTGTGTCTGTGTCTAACCCGAGTTTCATTCCTGCGACTAAGAGTGCGCCTTCCATCGGGTCGCCTTGGATTTTCCATTGCTCGTCGGAATGGCTTAAGGTTGCGTCATTACACAGCACCGCCGCTTGGACTGCTTTGGTGAGTAAGGGATAGTCTTCTGGGTAAATGGCTTGTTGATTCACCGTGGCGACGCCATGCGGATCATAACCCGTACCACTAAGCTCGAATGAGTTATCTGCCGTTACTATGTTGCGCACGGTCATTTCATTGCGAGTCAACGTGCCAGTTTTATCGGTGCAAATTACGGTCACCGCTCCCAGAGTTTCCACGGCAGGAAGACGACGAATGATCGCATTCCGCTTTGCCATTCTCTCTACCCCGATAGCGAGGGTGATCGTCATAATCGCGGGTAGCCCTTCAGGAATCGCTGCAACGGCTAGGCTGATCGCGGCCATAAACATATCTGTGACTGGGTAATCTCGAACCAGTAAGCCGAAAGCAAAGGTCGCTACAGCCACAGCTAAAATGGCCACTGTTAGCCATCGACTAAATTGTGCAATTTGTTTTAGTAGCGGTGTAGTGGCTGGTTTGACGCGTGAAACCAGAGAACTGATTTTCCCCAGCTCGGTGTTTAGCCCTGTCGCGACAACAACACCGGATCCTTGCCCATGCGTTACCATTGTTCCTGAGTAAGCCATGCAGATTCGGTCTGCCAATTCACACTCTTTTGGTTGAGGTGCGGTGCGTTTGTCAATCGTCATCGACTCGCCAGTCAATACCGCTTCTGCAACTTGTAAACCTTTGCTACGAAACAATCGAAGATCGGCAGGTACGCGATCGCCTGGTTGCAAGATGACGACATCACCGACTACCAGCTCTTCCGCTTTAATCATGACTTGGTGACTACCTCGCAGCACCAGAGCGGTCGGGGCTAACATCGCTTGGATAGCATTGAGGGCGTTTTCTGCTTTGCCCTCTTGGATAAAGCCAATGATGGCATTAATGATCACCACCCCTGCAATAACACCAGCATCCACCCAGTGGTTAAGTAAAGCGGTGATGACCATAACAACCAACAAAACATGGATTAAGACATTATGAAACTGGCTAAGAAAGCGTTGGAAGGCGGTACGCCCGCGAGATGTTGGGAGTTTATTGGCACCATTTTGAGCAAGGCGCTGAGAAGCTTCCTGTGGAGTCAGTCCGTATGGCTGGCTCAAGAGGGCAGAAAATGTCTCTTCGGTCGTTTTATTGTGCCAAAGGGTGATTTTCTCTTCCATGTGAAAGCCTTCTTCTGATGGCACGAGGAGCAAAGTCGTTGATTGATAATTATACAATATGAACTAGCTTATGGGTATGAAGAGGAAAGCAGGAGGCTTTCGTTTGTGGCTGATATTTATGGTTTTGACTCGTTTTCACCCAAGCAAATAGCGGAGAAGGTGGACTCTATTGGGGTAACTAAAGCACGCTTGCCGCTGCTGTCGATGGTAATGCTCGGGATCTTGGCGGGTGCGTTTATCGGTTTAGGTGGGTTGTACTTCACCATTGTGAAATCGGATGCATCACTGGGGTTCGCAACGCAACAAGTCGTCGGCGGATTGACCTTTTCTTTAGGGCTGATTCTGGTGATCGTGGCGGGGGCCGAGCTATTCACTGGGAACAACTTGCTGGCGATGGCGTGGGCAGACAAAAAAATCACCACAGCTGAGCTTTTGAAAAACTGGGTGGTGGTATGTTTGTCCAACTTCGTCGGTGCTGTTGGTGTTGCCACTTTGGTGTTTCTTTCTGGACACCCAGAAATGAATCAAGGGGCGATTGCGTTGACCTATGCCAAAATCGCAGCCGCAAAATGCGATATGCCTTTCTGGACGGCATTTTTCCGTGGCGTGCTTTGTAATGTGTTGGTGTGTATGGCGGTTTGGATGGCATTGGCAGGTCGCAGTGTTGTCGATAAAGCGGTAGCGATCATTTTTCCTATCTCCGCTTTCGTTGCGGCGGGGTTTGAGCACAGCATCGCCAATATGTACTTTATTCCTTTGGCAATGATGCTGCAAAGCGCAGGTACGGTAGAGGTTGCAAACTCCGTGGGCGTATTTGGCTTTTTAGGCAATTTATTACCCGTTATTTTGGGTAACCTCGTGGGTGGCAGCGTATTTGTTGGCTTGGTTTATCACATTATTTATCTGCGTGGTAACCCTGAAAAACGGCAGTAGCTTGGATGGAAACAACGCGCCCCACCAATATCAAAACGCTCGGTTCGCCCAGCGATTTTGATCGTGACTGCTATAATCTAGCTAGTTTCAAGTAGCAAGGTAACGGCTATGAGATCTCACCACAACAAGTTGTCCAAGGCATCCAAGCCTTCTAATTCAGCAGCGGGGCAATCTAAGAAAAGCCTGCCCCCATCAGATAAGATCCTGACACGTACTCAAACGATCTGCCCATTTTGCGGTGTGGGGTGCGGAATGCTGCTTTCCTGCGATGAAGAAGGGCACATTTGTAGTGTCAGCCCATTAACTCAACATCCGATCAGCCAAGGTAAGCTGTGTGAAAAAGGCTGGAGCAGCCCGTACGCGATTTCGCCAGATAACCGAATCACTCAACCATTAAAGCGATGCAACAATCAATTCGTGCCTGTCAGTTGGGATGAGGCGCTGGATGACATTAGCACCATGCTAACCGAGATTATTGACGAGTTTGGCCCTAATGCGACGGGTGTTATCAGCAGCGCCCGAGCAACCAACGAAGACAATTACGCGGCGCAAAAGTTTGCCCGAGCAGTATTAGGCACCAACAATGTTGATCACTGTGCGCGTATTTGTCACAGCCCAACCGTCGCAGGGTTAAAGCAAGTGCTGGGCTCTGGTGCGATGACCAATAGCGCGAAAGATCTGTTTGAAACCGAAGTGATCGTCGTGTTTGGTGCGGATCCGACAGAGAATCACAGTGTCTTGGGTGGGCAGATAATACGAGCCAAGATGGCGGGGGCAAAGCTCATCGTCGTCGACCCGAGAGTCACGCGTTTGGCTAAGCTTGCCGATTTACACTTGCAGCTTAGCCCTGGCAGTAATATTGCGCTCATTAACGCGATGATTCAGGTCATCATCAGTAACCAATGGCATGACAAAGAGTTTATCTCGCGTCGTTGTGATGGCTTTGAGGCCTTAGAAAAGCAGGTTGAAAGTATTACTCCGGAATCGGTTGAGAAGATTACCGGGGTTGATGCCGCATTGATTCGAGAAGCCGCAAAATGTTATAGCCAAGCGGAGCTCGCCATGATTTTGTACGGCATGGGGATTACTCAATTTGTCAGCGGTACTTCCAATGTGGTTGCTTTGGCTGACTTAGCCTTAGTGTGTGGACATATAGGCAAACCGGGCACCGGTATTAACCCACTGCGTGGACAAAATAACGTTCAGGGCGCGTGTGATATGGGGTGCTTGCCTAATGTTTATCCCGGGTATCAATTGGCTGATGAGAAGAAAACACAACGGCATTTTTCTGAACAGTGGGGCTGCGAAGTGGCTTCGGCACAGGGGTTAACCTCATTAGGGATGACAAAGGCCGCCTTAGAAGGACAGTTCCGTGCTCAAATTCTGTTTGGTGAAGACCCGGTTGTGACAGACCCAGACCAAAACCACGTTCGGCAAGCCTATAAATCACTGGATTTGCTGGTGGTCGCTGAACTGACCATGACAGAAACCGCCAAGCTGGCGGACTACATTCTTCCTGCTGCTTCTTTTGCCGAAAAGTCAGGCACCTTTACCAACTGTGAGCGTCGCGTGCAGCGAATCAACCCAGCCATGCCGCCACTAGGTGAGGCAAAGGGAGATTGGCAATGGCTGCAAGCACTGGCAGAAAGGATGGAAAGCCACGCACTCAATTGGACAAGCAGTGAAGAAGTGTTCGATGAAATGGCCTCTTTAACGCCGTCTTATCAAGGGATGAACTACCAAAAATTGGCGCAGAACTATGGTCTACAATGGCCATGTAATGATAAGGCACCAGAAGGAACAAGCGTTCTCCATCAAGATACCTTTCCTATTGGGCGCGCTCGTTTAACCCCCGTTCATTATGTGCCGATTGCAGAGTCTGCGGATGAGCAGTTTCCGCTTTTGTTAACCACTAACCGGCTTCACTTTCATTATGGCTGTGGTTCTATGACCCGAAAATCGCCCTTGTTGGAGCGAGAAATTCCACCCGGGATTTTATTCATTAACCCACAAGATGCCCACTCGCTCGGAGTCTCTTTGTATAGCCCAATCTGTGTACGCTCAAGGAGAGGTTATATAGAAACCCGAGCCATGATCACGGACGATGTTCCCCCAGGGGTGGTGAGTATGCCTTATCACTTTAAAGAAGCGCCGTCGAATCAGCTAACCAATACTGCGCAAGACCCGGTCACTAAGATGCCTGAATTAAAAGCGTGTGCAGTGGCAGTGGAACTATTACCCGCCGGGCATCAACCAAGTGCAATTTGGACACTTCAGGGGGAAGCAAAATGATGGAGACCTACCTGCTAGATTCGATCGACTCACTTCGAGCCCATTTATTACAGAGCAGAGAGCTTTATCAGGTCGTCGCAGACAATGAGGGCGAACCCAGTGAGTGTTACTGGCAGCCTGTGTATGGTGAGCAGTTACCGCCACTCATAAGTCGCAAACCACTGCATTCAGCGAAAGCTTTCTTCTTTGCTGAAAGCGAACCCATGTATGTGTTTGATGGGCAGTTTTTTAAAGAAACCTTGCCCAAAGTCGAGTCCTTTGTTCTGTTTGGTGTGCAAAGTTGTGATTTGGTCGCGATTCATTATCAAGACCAGTTTTTTCAACAAGATCCGTATTATCAAGCCCGCCGCCAACAAGCGTTGCTGGTTGGGTTGGAATGTACTCAGCCCTGTGAACACGGTTTTTGCCCGACAGTAAATGCTGGCCCAAGTGTCAGAGATGAAACCGCTGATTTAGTGCTTCATCCGCTTGATGAGCAACAGTGGCTATTGGTAGTGCTTTCTGAGCGAGGCGAAAAGGCATTGAAAGGGTTGGATCTGACGATTGCAGCGCCTAATGAGCAGAATCAACGCTGGATAAACATTAATCAATGTGAGCGGGCTTTCCCTAATGACCGTTACCTTCTTGATGGCATCAGCAAAGTAACAGAAGGCGAGGTGCCGCAAGAGTTTTGGCAGCAAGTGGGCGTTCAATGCTTGGGCTGCTCTGGCTGTACGACGCTGTGTCCTACCTGTTCATGCTATGGTACTCGATCGGTAGAAAAAAAGTCGGTAGAGAAAACGGATGGTGAAGCGACGGTTTCCCAAGTGAGGTTTTGGGACTCTTGTTTATACGAGGGGTTTCAGCGTGAGGCGAGTTTTCATAATCCTACTAAGGAAGCGGGAAAACGAGTTGAACGCTTTTGGTATCACAAGTTTAGCCATGATTTTGTTCCAGAGTTCGGACGGTATGGATGCGTGGGATGTGGGCGTTGCGAACAGACTTGCCCTGGCGTGATTGGAGTACACTCATTAATGAAAAGGATCGCAGATGATGTATAGCCTAACGCCAGAAAGCATTGAAATTATCGATTTCTACGACGATGGGGAAGACACCCGTCACTATCAATTTCGTTTACTGAACATGACTTCAGCATGGTCAAACAGCGAGTGCGGTCAGTTTTTCATGTTATGTGTGCCGGGTGTTGGTGAAGCGCCTTTTACGTTTACGGAATTGCCCAACGAGTCGGGACATTTTCGTGCGCTGGTACGTAAAATGGGATCAGTCACACAAGCGCTCTTTGCGAAAGGACGAGGTGATATTCTCGGAGCACGGGGCCCATTCGGCCATGGCTGGTTAAGCAGTGACTTTGCCGATAAAAAGATCCTGATTATCGGCGGTGGGTGTGGTTTGGCCCCCTTGGTCAGCGTTATTGAACAACTTATCGATCAGCAGAATTTTACCCAGTTGGAAGTTGTGTATGCCGCTCGCAATAAGAACAACTTGCTGCTAACGCCAGAGCGAGAACACTGGCAGCACTGCATACCGATGTTCAATGTGGTGGAAGATATCACCGGTTTGGATGCGCAAAACTACTATCTAGGAACCGCGCTAGGTGTGCTTCCGCAAGTATTGAATTCGTTTGGTGAGCAGCCAGACTGTGTGTTGATGGCAGGGCCAGAAGCGATGATGTGCGCTGTGAGTGAGTTTCTTATCGACTACGGTATTGATGCCAAAGATATTTACCTCTCGGTAGAGCGGCGAATGCATTGTGCCGTTGGGTTGTGTGGGCACTGTTATTTGAAACAGCACTATGTGTGCAATAAAGGCCCAACATTTCGCTGGGCCGATGTGGGGGCCATCTTGTCATCATGAGTGCGGCTTAGGTTGGCGTTATATCTTATTGGCTTTCGCCAGCGCTTGCTCTGCTTTTGCCACAACCGCGCATCCTTTGGCAAAGGAGTCAGGATTGAGTGAGATCGAATCGATGCCACAATCGACAAGAAACTCAGCAAATTCAGGATGATCTGATGGGGCTTGCCCACAAATACCAACTTTGCATCCTTTTTGGTGTGCGACTCGGATAACCTGCTCAATAAGGCTTTTTACTGCATCATCTCGTGCATCGAACATTGGCTTGAGTTCGGCGGAGTCTCGGTCAATGCCTAATACCAATTGAGTTAAGTCATTGCTGCCGATAGAAAAGCCGTCAAACCGCTCGGCAAAGCGATCGGCGAGAATGACATTGGAGGGTATTTCACACATGACATAAACTTCCAGCCCATTGTCACCGCGTTTAAGGCCCGCTTCGGCCATAACCTCAAGCACTTTATCGGCTTCGCTGACCGTGCGGCAAAATGGGATCATGACGATGATGTTATCAAATCCTATTTCTTCTCGAGCCTTTAAGATCGCTTTACATTCCAATTGAAACGCTTCGCGGTAATGAGGGTGGTAATAGCGAGAGGCCCCGCGTAAACCGAGCATTGGGTTTTCTTCATGTAGCTCAAAAAACTCTCCTCCCAGTAAACCTCGGTACTCGTTGGATTTGAAATCAGACATGCGCACAATTACCGGTTTTGGATACTGACTTGCCGCGATCTTACTGACGCCGAGTGCGAGGTTATCGACAAAAAAGTCCGCCATGGTAGGAAATCCCTCACAACGAGTGCGAATCGCCTGCTCAACACCGGGGTCGGTGACTTGTTCTGGGTGCAATAACGCCATCGGGTGCAACCCAATTTGACTGGAAATAATGAACTCTATTCGGGTTAAACCTATCCCAGAGGTGGGCAGTTGCCACCAATGAAAAATACCGTCGGGCATGGCTGCGTTGATCATAATGTTGGTTTTGGTGGCTGGTAGCGCTTTTAGGTCGATCTCTTGAGTGGAATAGTTGACCTCGCCATCATAAACCCGGCCAGTGGCACCCTGAGCGCAACATAGCGTGACAGTTTTACCCGATGGCAGTATTTGCGTCGCGTGCTCTGTTCCGACAATTGCTGGGACTTTTAGCTCTCGGCTGACAATCGCGGCGTGGCTGGTTGGCCCGCCAGAGTCAGTGATGATCCCCGCTGCTTTGCGCATCAAAGGAACCCAATCCGGATCGGTACGTTCTGTGACGAGAATGGCACCGTCAGGAAAACTATCAATATCATCGGGTGATAGAACCGTGTGCGTTTTCGCTATTGCTATCGCGCCCCCCACACTGGCACCTTCAAGCAGAACAGGCGCAGAAGTTTTGTCGAGTTGGTAGTTCACCAGCAAAGCGCTATCTCGATGGGATTCGACGGTTTCTGGCCTTGCTTGAACTAAAAACAGCTGTTGAGTATGGCTGTCTTTTGCCCATTCCATATCCATTGCGCACCCATAATGTTGTTCTATGATCACGGCCCAGCGGCTCAGTTGCAGAACCTCATCGTCACTCAGCACCAATTGTTTTCTTTCGTCGTTGCTGGTTGGCAACGTCACTGTTGGATGATCAGAGCTACCGGGTTGACTAAACAGCATTTTTTCCAGCTTGTTGCCGAGTTGTTTTTCAATGATGGGGCGTTTGTTTTTTTGTTCAAGCAAAGGTTTGTAAACCATAAAACGATCCGGTGTGACCGAGCCTTTGACAATGGTTTCCCCCAGTCCCCAACTGCCGTTAATCATTACAACATCTGGGAATCCGTTTTCCGTATCGAGACTAAACATCACGCCGGCGCACTCTGATTCAATCATTTGTTGTACCCCGATGGATAACGCGACTTGCTGGTGTTCAAACCCTTGTTCTTGTCGGTAGACGATGGCGCGGTCGGTGTACAGTGAGGCAAAACACTGTTTGCAGGCGTCAAGAACTTGCTCGTCACCGCTGATGTTCAGATAGCTTTCTTGTTGACCAGCAAAACTGGCCTCAGGCAAGTCTTCTGCGGTGGCGGAACTTCGCACGGCAACAGCAGCAAAATCAACGCCAATCTTCTCACCTAGCTTATGGTATGCATCCAGAATCAGGCTTTCTTGCGCTTGAGTGAAATACCCATTCTCAATTAACTGACGGATTTCCTGACCTGCTTGCGCCAGAGTTAACTCTCCGTCATCCATAGCGTGCAGAATGGTTGCGATCGGGGAGTCCAGTTCATTTTGCTTAAGGTAATCTCGATAGAGTTGTGCGCTTGTCGCAAAGCCGTCCGGTACGCGAATCCCCGACTGACTCAGTTGACTGAGCATTTCGCCTAAGTTGGCATTCTTGCCGCCTACCAGAGCGACATCACCAGAATGAAGCTCCTTAAAGGGGTAAATCAACGTTTGCTCGCTATCTGCCTGCATGGTGTCCGTCCTTGTGTTCATTATTTGGTTTAAGTCACTATCTCGCCCCTTGTTTGTATTTTGTGTGGGCGATGAGATGAGCAGATACCGCTCTTACTTACTGTGCTGTTGGAGATAATCTTGCAGCTGGCTGAAACTACGCACCTTGGCGTAATCACTTTCTGGAATACTGACGCCAGTACTTTTCTTAATTGACGCCAGCAGGTTGAGAAAGTCCATTGAGTCGAGATCGCACTCTTCACGCAAATCTTCATCTAAGTCGATATCAGTGATTTCGACTTCAGGCGCAATATGGGCTAGCGCTTCAGCTATGATTGAACTCATCTTTTCGTGATCCATTTTTTCGTTCATACCTTCGTTCATAGTAAGGCCTCCGGATGTTGCAGCTGTTTAGCGAGTGCATGCAGAAAACGCGCGCCGTTAATACCATCACTGACTCGATGATCAGCGGCGAGCGTCACGGTCATAACATCGCCAACCGTTATCGCATCTCCGTCGACCACGGGGACTTTTCGCAGTCGACCCAAGCCGATAATTGCGACTTGTGGTGGATAAATCACTCCAGTAATCATATCTGCGCCACGCTCACCGATACTGGTGACGGTAATGGTGCCTTGGCTTACCTCGGAGCTTTTAAGACGGCCGTGCCTGGCTCGCTCTGTTAAGTCGCGTAATGAGTCCATTGTTTGTGCAACGGTGAGCTGATTGGCATTAAGAATCGCAGGGGTGACCAAGCCACCTTCACGAAGGCTGATGGTGTTTGCGATGTTTATGTCTGCGCTAGGGGTAAAATGCCCATCTTGATAAAAGCCATTTAGCTGCGGGTGCTTGGCCAACTGCCGAGCAATTGCTGTTATTAATATGGCTGGCAGCAATAAGCGTTGTTCTGGCTCTCGCTGCTGGTTTTGTTCCACCAGCCAATTTTGCGCCTGAGTGAGGTTGATCTCTAAAGCAAGATAATAGTGGGGGATTTCTTGCTTTGAGCGCGTCATTGCATCACTGATCGCTTGGCGCATTGCAGACGTGGCAGAGGAGGATGGTGTGGCGGTTGATGTTGGAGTGGCCGACGCATTTGTTTTACTAGGCTCGACTGGCCTTGACGAGATTTGAGTCGTGAGATCGCGTAAGACGATGGTTCCATTGGGGCCGCTTCCAGTTAAGGTAGAGAGATCAACACCGGATTGATGTGCCTGTTTACGCGCGGCGGGTGAAGCATACAATCTGCTTTGTGACTTGCTTATCGCTTCGGTCGAGGAAGGAGCGGAACGTAAGTGTTTAGGCGGGATGTAAGGCGGCAACAGCGTGTCGTCTAGCTCCGGCTCTTGACGCTGTTCATTCGTCAGTGGAACGGTCTCTGAAGTCGCTTCTTCAATTGCGCTTTCACTGAGTGGACTATCGCTTTCCATCCTTGCCATGACACTGCCGACAGGCAGTTTAATTTCCGGCTCGACCAACAATTCTGAGATGGTACCGCTGTGGTAGGACTCCATCTCGATTGCCCCTTTACTGGTTTCAATCACCGCGATCGTATCGCCTTTTTCAATGTGATCACCGGGTTTGACTTGCCACTCAATTAAGGTGCCGTCACGCATATCTGCTCCTAAGGCGGGCATCGTGATATCAACCAATGAACGATTGTCTGTATGGTTATTCATCGCCTGATGCTCCTCCCTCTGATTGCCAATCCGGTAGCATCAATACGCGCTTGGCGGCCGCGATGATGTTGTCACACTGAGGGATTGCGGCTTGCTCTAAATGGTGCGCGTAAGGAATGGGTACTTCTTGGGTACAAACGCGTTCTATTGGCGCATCCAGTTGCCAAAAGGCGTTCTCCGTTATTATGGCGCTGACTTCTCCCGCTAAACTGCCGGTGTACCAGCCTTCATCAATAATCACCGCGCGGTGGGTTTTGTTGATGCTGCTAACAATGGTGGCTTTATCGAGCGGTCTGAGTGAGCGAAGGTCGACCACTTCGGCGTCAATGCTTTCGCCCTGTAATTGTTTCGCGGCCTGTAAGGCTTTGCCGAGGCTTCCGCCGTAGGTGATCAACGTGACGTCTTTACCTTCTTTGCGAACTAAGGCTTGGTCCATTGGCGCATCAGGCTTGTCGCTGACCAGACCTTCTTCGTTGAGCAGCATGACATGCTCAAAAATGAGCACAGGATCAGGGTCTACGATCGCTTGGCTGAGCATATATCTGGCGTCGTTATGTGTCGCAGGGCTTAATACTTTTAAACCCGGAACATGAGCGTAGAAGTTTTCCCAACTGTGAGAGTGTTGCGCTGCCAGTTGTTTTCCCGCGCCACACGCCATGCGGATGACGATAGGAACGTTGAATTGCCCGCCAGACATGTGTAACAGCGTCGCAGCGGTATTAATGATCTGATCCATGGCGAGCAAACTAAAATTCACTGTCATCACTTCGACAATTGGGTGCATGCCACCAAGAGCCGCCCCAACGCCAACACCGACAAAACCCGATTCGCACAGAGGGGTATCAATAATTCGCTCGGAACCAAACTGCTCAAGTAACCCTTTGCTGATGGCGTAGCAGCCACCATATCGTCCGACATCTTCGCCCATCAGAAAGGCGCGTGGATCACTGTTTAGCACATCGTTAATGCCGGCGCGCAAGGCTCCTCGGTAGGTTAATGTTGCTGGGGTTTGGCTTGAAGGGACGGGGGCTGGGGGAGGCTGGCTTTCGGGGCTATGAACAAAACGCGTGAGTTGCTCTTCGGGTTCCAATTCACCACTTTCAGCAAAGGCGACGGCGTCACGAATTTCTTGCGCGATTTTGTCTTCAATGACAGACAGCTCTTTATCCTGAAAGTGGCTGTTTTTACGTAGCCATTGGATCAATTGTTTTACCGGCCCTTTTTCTTCCCAGAGTGATACTTCGCTTTTATCGCGATAAAGTTGGGTATCAAAACTGGAGTGCCCACGAAAGCGATACGTTTGGCATTCAATGAAGTAAGGCTTTTGCTGCTCTCGAATGTAGTCGACGGCTTCCGATGCGGCAGCTTCCACGTCAACGACATTCATGCCATCGACTTGTGTTGCCTCTATGGCGTAGCTGCGGGCTTTTTGGGCGATATTGGTTTCGGATTCAGAAAGCGCGAGTGCGGTTCCCATGGCATAGCGATTATTTTCACAGACAAAGAGGACGGGAAGCTGCCACAAAGCGGCTAAATTTAGGCTTTCATGAAATTCGCCTTCTGCAACGGCCCCTTCGCCAAAAAAGCACACTGCAATCGCATCTCGCTGCATTTTTGTGTTCGCCATCGCTAACCCCGTGGCTAACGGTAGTCCACCGCCCACAATGGCATTGCCGCCATAAAAACGCAGATTTTTGTCAAACAGGTGCATCGAGCCACCGCGACCATGACTGCATCCGTTTGTGCGACCATACATTTCTGCCAATATACTTTCCATACTAAGCCCGCGAGCGAGCGCGTGACCATGTTCTCGATAAGTGGCGACGATTTGGTCGTCTTGGCTTAACGTCGCCATAACGCCTGTGGCAATCGCTTCTTCACCAATATAGAGATGAAGAAAGCCACGAATTTTCTCCATGGCATAGAGTTCGGCACATTTTTCTTCAAAGCGACGGATGCGAAGCATTTGCTCTAACTGTTCGAGCAAGTGTTGACGGTTGATATGGAGTCTCTTATTCATTGTTCATCGCTCTCCAATGTTGAAATGTCGCCTTCTGGCAACCCAAGCTCTCGCGCTTTAAGTAAACGGCGCATGATTTTGCCACTGCGTGTTTTGGGCAGATTGTTTCGAAACAGAATGGCTTTGGGGGCAACTGCAGCGCCGAGCCTTTTTCGCGCTAAGCCGAGTAGCGCTTGCTGAAGATCGTCATCGGGGGTGATGCCGGGTTTGAGTGCGACAAAGGCTTTGACTATCTGCCCTGCGACCGGGTCAGGGACACCGATAACACCCGCTTCGGCAACGGCAGGGTGTTCCATCAATACACTTTCTACCTCGAATGGGCCGATTAAGTGGCCGGAAGATTTGATCAAGTCGTCTTTACGACCCACAAACCAGAAATAGCCGTCTTCATCTTTCATCGCGAGATCACCGCTCAGATACCACCCGTCGTGAAAGCACGATTGGTATTTGGCTTCTTGATTTAGGTAGCCCCTGAACATGGACTCCCAACCGCTTTTTAGCGCGAGTTCGCCAACTCGCATGGGTTGAGTTTCTAGCTTGAATTCACCAGTGCTAGAGGCATTAACGATGGCGGCTTCTATCCCAGGGAGAGGTTTCCCCATGGAGCCAGGCTTGATCGGTTGGCTCGGAAAGTTAGCGATCATGATGCCACCCGTTTCGGTTTGCCACCAATTGTCATGAAAAGGCATACCGAGTGTATTTTCTCCCCATTCTACCGCTTCTGGGTTCAGTGGCTCGCCGACACTGGCCATAAAACGTAAGCCGGAAAGATCGAACTGCTTGGGTAACTCGCTGCCTGTCTTCATCAACATACGAATCGCGGTCGGTGCGGTGTACCAAACGGTGACATGCTGGTTTTGCAGAATTTGGTACCATCGCTCGGCATCAAACTCTGCTTCATCCACAATCATGGTCACACCTAAACAAAGTGGGGCAATGATGCCGTATGTTGTGCCAGTCACCCAGCCTGGATCCGCGGTACACCAATAAATGTCGTTGGGTTTTAGGTCTAGTGCGTAGAAGGCTGATCGAATGTGATGCTTAATGGCATTGTGGACGTGAATGACACCTTTGGGCTTACCCGTAGTGCCGCTAGTGAAATGCAGTAAAGCCATGTCTTCTGGCTGCGTGGCTTTACTTAGGCGATTGGGGTCGGCCTTTGCCATAAGAGTACTGTAATCGTAGCAACCGGGCTCGTTGTCAGGGTTGCCATCAATGAGTAAGACGGCTTTGAGGTGAGGTAAATCGCGCCACCAGCTTTTCAATTTTTTACGATAGAGACTTCGAGTGGTGACAACCACATTGGCATTGCCTATTTCCATACGCGAGCGGATGGGCTCTGGACCAAATGCAGAAAACAGAGGGGTAAAGACACAACCTGCTTTGAGTGTTCCGAGGGCGGCGATATAAAGCTCTGGTCGCCGGCCAGCCAGCGTGAAGACTCTGCTGCCTTGTGGTAAATCCAGTTGAGATAGCACATCGGCAAAACGGCTGGTTTGCTGGCTGAGTTCTTGATAGCTGTAATCGACAATCTGATCATCTTTGCTGATCCAACGTAATGCCAACTTGTGCTGAATAGAATCGTCAACATGCCCATCTAATGCTTCATAACCAATATTGAGCGCCCCGTCAGCTAGCCCTTTAATACTCGGAGGGGAGAGTGGTGCATCGGTTTTAAGGTTAGCGTTATCAGCGAGATCTTGGTGAAAGAGTGTTTTAAACATATATGGCATCCTGCACAAAAGTGAACCTTGTCCAGAGAGAAAGTAGACGTGATAAAAGTATGGTTTATCAGCGACGCTTTTCCACCGTGATATTAAGAATTTGCTAATGTTCGAGTGACAGTTATGCTCCAACGCCGCTGAAACTGCCTTTTGTTTCAGCGTTTGCACTGATGCCGATATTCAACACAAAGATGCTTTATTTAGGGCGCGTCTGGAAGTGAGGGCCACCGTCATCAACATGCTCGGGTTGGGCACGGTTGTTTTCTCGCCGTTGCTTTTTATGCATCGCTTCAATCAGTTGACGGTCCAATTCAGCGAAATATAGGTCTTCTTCCGCTTTGCCTTTTAAGCGCAGTTTTTCTGTAAAGTCCATTTGAAACCGCCTTTCTTTGCCGTGCTTTGTTACTAAAAGTATAGATGAAGGTGCGCGGTTGATTGGATTACTGAGCGTAACCGTTTAAGGAAAACCACAGTCGTCTATTAGCAGTGTAGACACCGATTATCTTGTGGTGTCATGAGCTAAATCGGGTTCACCACAATGATGGAGGATGTGGACTCTGGCTTGATCGCGCAAAGTAATCGCTGCTTGCCAGTTATTTCCGTTGGGATAAAGAGGTTTACCAACGGTAATGCTGATATCACCTCTGCGCGGAAACAGTGAGCTTCCTCTGAGTTTCGAACGGGTTCCACGCAGCGTGATGGGGACAATAGGCACACCGGAATTCGCTGCCGCGATAAAAGCGCCCATATGAAATTGATGCAACCCCGCCATTCGATATAACGTGCCTTCTGGAAAGACAACAATTGGCTGACAGTCTTTAACGTCTTCAGACAGCTTTTTGGCATCCACAACACTTTTCTCTACGTCGAAACGCTCTACAAACTGAGTGCCAAGTCGACTTAAAAAAATGCGTGCGAATGGATTTTTTAGTAGCTCACTTTTGGCAACAAAACGACACGGTAAACCTGTTGCCGCGACCAATACCAAACCATCTAAGTAGCTGCAATGATTCGCCACCAAAATGCAGGGGGTGTTGTGGTTAGGTAAATTTTCTAGCCCTTCGATAGAACACTTTGTACCAGTAAGACGCATCAACGCACGGGCGCCAAGTTGCGTGATCTTCCAGCACCAGTCTTTATGATTGACTGCCGCAACAAGAAGCCAAGTAACGGGTGCCAGTAATCCCATTACTAGCCAAGCATAGGCGGCATAGCCGATATCGAAAACAGTGCGGGTATATTTACGTAATTGCGGCACGATGCCAGCGGCAGCAAGGCGTATGGCTTGGAGCCAGACAGCGCTTTGCCCTTTATTGAGCAATCCCTGTTCATACAGCTCTTTGCAGGCACTGCGGCGAATTTTTCCGCTCGATGTTTTTGGTATGGTATGAGGAGGCGCTATCACAATGTCGTCGGCAGGGCTGTCTAATAAATGCAAAGCAAGAGCGGCGATTTGCTTTTTTAACTGGCTGATTTCTTCCTGACTGGTTTCGCGGCTCTCAGCCAAAACAATCAGCTTTTCGGTGCCTGAACGACGGTCGTGACAGCCGAATACGGCAACACAGCCTTTGCGTATCCCTGATACATTGGCAACCGCTTGCTCTAACTCGTGAGGGTAAATATTACGACCCGCTTTGATAATGATGTCTTTGCTGCGTCCGGTGAGAAAGAGTTCTCCATCGAGAGTAAAAGCGCGGTCGCCCGTCACCAACCAGTCGTCGTGATAGAGTGTGCGAGTTTTGTCTGGGTTACGATAATACCCCTGTGTCGAAGATGGCCCCTTAAACTCAAGGGCGCCTTCCTCACCTTCGGGTAACTCTTTGCCTAATTCATCGACAATACGAATCTGATGGCCCGGGAGCGGATGCCCAAGACCGACCACAGCAATAGCATTCTTTCCATCATGCCGAGTGGTAACCGCACGGCCAAAGTGGCTTAACGCTTCTCGTTCGACATACTCGACACGCGGCTTTCTTACTTTGAGCGGAAAGGTCAGCCCAACGGAGGATTCGGCTAAACCATAAACGGGCGACATAGTTTCTGGCTTAAAGCCATATTTTCCATACCGCTCTGTAAAGTTTTTAATCGACTGCGGGCTCACGGGTTCTGCGCCATTCCATGACAGTCGCCAACTGCTCAGATCCAACCCCTCTAAGTCAGTTTCCTTTACTCGGCTCACACAGAGTTCATAAGCAAAGTTAGGAGCAGGCGAGAGCGTGCCTCGGTAGCGATGAATGGCCCATAACCACCGCTCCGGTTTGGTTAAAAACAGTATAGGTGACATGATCACCAAAGGGATTGCGTGGTACAGGCTGCCAAGCCACGCGCCAATTAAGCCCATATCATGATAGACAGGCAACCAGCTGACAAAAACATCATCAGAGCTGGCACCAACGACCTTTCCCATCGCTCGAATGTTAGCCAGCAAGTTCGCGTGTGTGAGTGTTACTCCTTTGGGCACGCCAGTACTGCCAGAGGTGTATTGAATAAAGGCAATGTCGCTGGTTTTAGCCTGACCGACATCGAACGCGTTTGCAGAGCCAGTCAGATCCACGGCAGTGACGACAGACTCGATCGATGGAACCTGCAATTGCAACAAGTGAGCAAGGGATTTGGCTTCAGGAACCGTGATGAGCATTTTGGCTTGTGCGTTGTTCAGAATACTGGCGTGGCGTTTTAAGTGGTCTTCAATTTGTTGGATTCTAGCTGGTGGATAAATCGGTACCGGAATCGCCCTAGCATAAAGTATCCCAAAAAAGCTGTAGAAGTAGTCATCACTGGTTGGCAGCATAATCGCCACACAATCCCCAGCTTCTATTCCTGCTTTGACTAGCCCAGCCGAGACTTCAAGTGCTTTGTCTCTCAGTAGTTGGTAACTGATTTCCACCACATCATCCGCATCCTGATAAACGTAAAGGTGAGGTCGGGTGGGATGATTCTCCACATGCCAGTCAAGCAGTGCTTGCAGTGTATCTACGTCGGTCGGTTGCTTTTTTACGCTGCTTAACTGAAGTGGTTGAGTGGCCGTATTTGATAATCGAGCTTGTTCTGAAGGCGCGGCTTGTAATACTGCGTTGACAATATCTTGAGGGGTTTGGATGCGAGAGAGCGTGTGTTCTGGTAGTGAGACGTTAAAACGATTTTCGACTCTGGTTAACAGCTCTGCTCGCGTCAGGCTGTCATAGTTGAGGTCATGGTCCAGGTCGCTGTCTAAGCTCAGAGAGTTTGATGATAGGGCTTCAGCATCTAATTCAAGAGAGAGGTCTCTAACGATCTGAAGAACCTTGTGTGCGACGTCCGCTGAATCTCTATGTGTCTTGTTATCATCATTATCAGACATGCTACGCTTCCTGCTATTTATAAGGGGGATTCCGCTATCAAACACGTACTTTTCTTTAAAGCGTAGTCCAGGAACGCTTTAATGATGAAAAGCGAGCGCGTAACTCGTTGCAAAGATTCACTTAATATGGAAATAGGCACGTTTTGAGCCTTTGTTGGCAGAACACCTCGTTTGCATTTTGATGTTGTGAGTTGCGATACGGTAAAACTAGTAACCAATCACTCAATTGATTTGAATTTATTGCACAGAAATTTAAACTGACTTCTATACTTATCCAAGTAGTTGAATTACTAAATATTAATTTCTAGATTCTCAGTCAAAGTGAGCAAGGGAGCGGCTTATGGGGACAATGCACAAGGTTGTGCTAGGGTGCGCGTTAGCGTTAACGACCACATTTTCGTACGCAAAGGTTATCGAAACCTCGGTGTTGGTTGGATTTGGAGAGGCAAAATACAAACCGGGTTTTACCCATTTTGATTATGTAAATCCGAATGCGCCTAAGTACGGAACGGTGACCTACGGCCAAGTAGGCACATACGATAACTTTAATCGTTTTGCTTCGCGTGGTGTCGCTGCTGCTCAAAGTGGTGAGCTTTATGACACGTTAATGTACTCTCCAAGTGATGAAATTGATGCGTACTATCCCTTAATTGCCGAGAAAGTCCGATATTCTGACGACTACACATGGCTAGAGCTCGATATTAACCCCAAGGCCCGGTTCCATGATGGCCAGCCGATCACCGCGCACGATGTTGCTTTTACCTTTGATAAGTTTATGGCAGAGGGGGTACCGCAATACCGTGTTTATTACCAAGATATTAAGTCAGTTACCGCGAAAGATAAGCTGACCGTGCGTATTGAAATGGCGAAACCGAATCGCGAAAAGCTGTTCAGTTTTGCCCAGTCTGCGCGTGTTTTGCCGGAACACTTCTGGAAAGATAAAAGTCTCGCTGAGCCATTGGCGACGCCTCCGGTGGGCAGCAGTGCTTACCAAATCAGTGATTACAAGTCAGGTCAGAGTGTGACTTACGAGTTGGTGTCAGACTACTGGGCGAAAGAGCTGCCCGTTAATGTCGGGCGCCATAACTTTCAGAAAATCAGATACGACTACTATCGCGATGACACTGTGATGCTGGAAGCATTTAAAGCGGGCGAGTTTGATTTTCGTATGGAAAGCTCCGCTAAGTTTTGGGCTAATTCCTACACAGGTGTAAACTTTGATCAGGGCTTCATCATCAAGGAAGAAATTCCACACCAGAAACCAGAAAACATGCAAGCCTTTGTGTTTAATACCCAAAGTGAAGTGTTCAAAGATCCCAAAGTTCGAGAAGCACTGACTTATGCGATGGACTTTGAATGGATGAACAAGAACATGTTCTACGACCAATACACGCGAACCCGAAGCTACTTTCAAAATACCGAATATGAGGCGAAAGGGCTGCCAACCGAGCAAGAACTCGCCATTCTGAATCCATTCAAAAAAGACATTCCTTCGCGTGTATTTACAGAGGAGTACCAGCCACCGGTCAGTGACGGTTCTGGACGTATTCGTGCCCAAATGCGCACCGCATTCAAATTGCTTAAGGAAGCAGGTTGGAAACTCAAAGATAAGGTGATGACTAACGTGGCGACAGGGGAGCCAATGAGTTTTGAGTTCCTGATCTATAGCCCAACCACAGAGCGCATTGCTATTCCTGTGCAAAAGAACCTCAGCCTAATGGGGATCGAAATGAAAATTCGCACAGTCGATACCACTCAATACATTAAGCGCCTTCGCGATCGAGACTTCGATATGCTTTCGTCGCCTTACAGTGCCAATGCGTATCCAAGCCCCAATTTAATGATTGTATGGAACTCTAACTTTATTGATTCCACCTACAATACTGCTGGGGTGAAAGATCCCGTGGTTGACCACCTCACAGCAGAGATTGCGAAGAATCAGGAAAACCCGGACGCGTTACTCTATCTTGGTCGCGCTTTGGATCGCGTACTGCAATGGAACTTTTATGTCATTCCCCAGTGGCATTTAAGTAAATATCGAGTCGCGATGTGGGATAAGTTTGAGCGTCCGGAGACGATGCCAAAATATGATCTTGGTATAGATACATGGTGGATTTCAAAGCAAAAAGCGCAGAAACTTCCTGAGAAACGCCGATAAATACAGTGCTGGGAGTAATCGCTCTCCGGTTTGAGGTAAGGGATCACGGCTAGCAAGAGGGACTCATGGCTGCCTATATTTTTCGTCGACTACTTTTGGTGATCCCCACACTGTGGGCAATTATTACCATTAACTTTTTCATTATCCAGATAGCGCCGGGCGGCCCTGTTGAACAAGCCATTGCACAAATGGAAGGGCACGCTTCGGGTATTATGGAGCGCTTTGCTGGTGGCGGAAGTGAAGTTGACTTAGGGGCAACGGAAGAGACTGATGTGTCGGGTTATAAAGGCTCTCGTGGGCTTGACCCTGAAGTTGTCGAAGCGATCAAAAAGCAGTTTGGTTTTGATAAACCGCTGCTTGAACGCTATTGGGATATGTTGAAAAACTACGCCACCTTCGACTTTGGTAATAGTCTGTTTAAAGGTGGCAATGTGATTGACCTGATCATTGAACGGCTGCCAGTGTCTATTTCGTTGGGTTTATGGAGCACGTTGATCATCTATTTGATCTCTATTCCACTCGGCATTCTCAAGGCCATTCACCACGGCTCTCGTTTTGATATCTGGTCAAGTGCGGTCGTGATTGTTGGCTATGCGATTCCAGGCTTTTTGTTCGCCATTATTCTGATTATTCTTTTTGCCAGCGGAAACTACTTTAGCTGGTTCCCTTTGCGCGGGCTTGTTTCTTCGAACTTTGAACAGCTCAACTGGTATCAACAAATCATCGATTATTTCTGGCACTTAACTCTGCCAATTTTTGCGATGGTGATTGGTGGGTTTGCCACCCTCAGTATGCTGACGAAAAACTCGTTTCTTGATGAGATAAATAAGCAATATGTGGTGACAGCGAGAGCGAAAGGCCTTGATGAGCGCAATATTCTCTATAAACACGTCTTTCGCAACGCGATGCTGATTATTATTGCGGGTTTTCCGGCTGCATTTATCAGTATCTTTTTCACCGGCTCCATGCTGATCGAAGTGATGTTTTCATTAGAAGGTATTGGTTTACTTGGCTTTGAATCCACTATCCAGCGCGATTACCCAGTGGTGTTCAGTTCCCTTTATATTATGACGCTACTGGGTTTGATACTCAGCATCATCTCTGATCTGACCTACACCTGGGTGGATCCAAGAATCGATTTTGAGGCTCGCTAATGTTGACGAAAAAAAGACGTAATCCGTTAAACGAAGCGCGTTGGTTACGATTCAAGGAGAATCGACGCGGCTATTGGTCGCTGTGGATCTTTATGGTGTTGTTCGTCATGAGCTTGTTTGCCGAGTTAATCGCTAACGATAAGCCGTTACTGGTGGAATACAATAATCAATGGTATTACCCCATCGCTGAGCAGTACGCTGAAACCGAGTTTGGCGGCGAGTTCGAGACAGAAGCAGATTACACTGACCCTTATGTGATTGATTTGATTGAAGAGCAGGGTTACATCATTTGGCCGGTAATTCCGTTCAGCTACGACACGATCAATTTTGATATTCAAGGCTCGGTGCCGTCTGCGCCGGATGATGTTAACTGGCTCGGGACCGATGACAAAGGGCGAGATGTACTGGCGCGCATCATTTATGGCTTTCGTATCTCGGTGCTCTTTGGTTTTGTGCTGACCATAGTGTCCAGCATAATCGGTGTTGCTGTTGGTGCCACGCAAGGCTACTACGGTGGTTGGCTGGATTTGTTTGGACAGCGATTTATCGAAGTGTGGTCTGGCATGCCGACGCTGTTCTTGCTGATCATTTTGTCGAGTTTTGTCGAGCCCAACTTTTGGTGGCTACTGGGGATCATGGTGGCATTTAGCTGGATGAGCTTAGTAGGGATCGTGCGGGCCGAGTTCTTGCGTTGCCGTAATTTTGATTACGTAAGGGCGGCCCATGCGATGGGCGTCAGTGATAAGCGAATTATGCTTAGACACATGCTGCCTAACGCCATGGTCGCGTCGTTAACTATGATGCCGTTTATCCTGTCTGGCTCGGTGACAACGTTAACCTCTTTAGACTTTTTGGGCTTCGGATTACCGGCGGGATCGCCGTCTCTCGGTGAACTGTTGGCACAAGGTAAAGCTAATCTGCAGGCGCCGTGGTTAGGCTTTTCAGCATTTTTTGTTTTATCGCTGATGCTGACTCTATTGGTGTTTGTTGGCGAAGCTGTACGCGATGCCTTTGACCCTCACCAACAAGGAAAGTAACGATGAGTAAACCTATATTGACTATTGAAGGACTGTCGGTTGGATTCGGCCGCAGCGATGAAATAGAGCAGGTGACTCACCAAGTATCTCTCTCCGTAAAAAAAGGTGAAACACTCGCCTTAGTTGGGGAAAGTGGGTCAGGGAAGTCGGTCACTGCTAATTCGATCCTCAAGCTCTTGCCCAAAGGGTCTTCTCACTATATGGAAGGGCATATTGATTTTGATGGAACAGATATTTTAAGCTGTTCCGAGCGCAAGCTGCGTGGCATTCGTGGTGGGCGAGTGGGGATGATCTTTCAGGAGCCGATGGTTTCACTAAATCCACTGCATAAAGTGGGTAAACAGCTGGTGGAGACATTATCAATCCACCGTGGCGTTCGTCAGGGCAAAGCGGAAAAAATAGCGATTGAATGGCTGGGAAAAGTGGGAATTCGTCACCCAGAAGTCAAACTCAATGCTTACCCGCATGAATTGTCTGGCGGCGAGCGTCAAAGGGTAATGATTGCGATGGCGCTGATTAACAACCCAGAATTACTGATTGCCGATGAACCGACTACCGCGCTAGATGTGTCGGTTCAGGCGCAGATCCTTGACTTGCTTAAAGATCTGCAAAAAGAGCTGGGTATGGCGATGTTATTTATTACACATGATTTAAGTATTGTCAGACGAATTGCCGACAGAGTCGCAGTTATGCAAGAAGGCAAGCTCGTAGAGGAAGGCGAGTGCCATGCGCTCTTTACTCAGCCAAAACATCCTTACACGCAGTTACTGATCAACTCCGATCCACGGGGAAAACCTGTTCCGCTGCCTAACGCTCAGTCCACCATACTCGATGTAAACCATTTGCGCGTTTGGTTTCCGATTACGGGTGGCTTATTTAAACGTGTTATTTCCCATATCAAAGCAGTAACGGATATGGCGTTTTCTTTGCGCAAAGGGCAATCGATAGGGTTAGTTGGAGAAAGTGGCTCAGGTAAATCAACGACCGGAATGGCCATTTTAAAATTGGTGAAATCGGAAGGGTCGATCAATTATTCAGGCAATGAATTACAGGGGTTAGACCGACACCAAATGCTGCCTTATCGCAGCAAAATGCAGGTCGTGTTTCAAGATCCGTTCTCAGCTCTCAACCCGCGAATGTCTGTCGCTCAGGTGATCGGTGAGGGGTTACGCGTCCACCAAGAGCTGAGCGAAGATGAAATGGATAAACTGATCATTGAGGTGATGGAAGAAGTGGACCTTGATCCAGAATCACGCCATCGTTATCCCAACGAGTTTTCCGGTGGGCAACGGCAACGGATTGCGATTGCACGTGCACTTATTCTAAAGCCAGAGTTCATATTGCTTGATGAGCCAACCTCTTCGCTAGACAGAACCGTGCAGGCTCAAGTGCTCGACTTACTTAAGTCTTTACAAAGCAAGTATGGGTTAAGCTATCTGTTTATTAGCCATGATTTAAATGTGGTTAAGTCGTTGTGTCATTACACCATCGTGATGAAGCAAGGGCAGATTGTAGAGCAAGGCAGCACAGAGCATCTCTTTACCCAACCTCAACACCCTTACACCAAAGAGCTGGTTTCTTTATCCTCTTTTTAATGCTCGAGGCCTTACGCTGCATCTACGCATGGCCCTAGCTATTGGGAGTTTATTTGATTTTTTAAAATCCTATTGCGGAATTTATTTTTGATAGTAGTATGGCAGTTTAGATGGCTAAACGTCTATTAAAAATAATAAGGAACCAAGAATGAAAGGATTAAGAAAAGTCGGTCAGTGGGCAATTGCAGCGTCAATCGTGGTGGGCTTAACGGCTTGTGGTCAACAAGATGAGTCAGAAATCAAAGTGGGCGCGACGGTCGGTCCACACGCGCAGGTTGTAGAAGCTGTGGCGAAAGAGGCGGCTAAGCAAGGGCTGAATGTCAAAGTAGTTGAGTTCTCAGATTACATTACTCCCAATGCGGCTTTGGAAGATGGCAGTATCGATCTCAATAGTTACCAGCACCAACCGTTTTTAGATAACTACAATAATAACCAAGGGGCGAATTTAGTCTCAATTGGTGATTCGATCCTTATGCGTATGGGGGTTTATTCAAATAAATATCGCTCGATTGGAGAACTGCCAGAAAAAGCGCGCATCGCAATCCCAAACGATCCTACCAACGGTGGACGCGGCCTATTGCTATTTGCTGAAGCAAAACTGATTACGCTAAGAGAAGGGGCAGGGTTTAAAGCGACTCTGAATGACGTAGTAAGTAACCCTAAGCAGTTTGAGTTTGTTGAAGTTGATGCTGCACAGCTGCCACGTACTCTGGATGACGTAGATGCCGCCGCGATTACTATGAACTACGTGATGTCCGCCGGGCTGGATCCGAAGAAGCAAGGTATTTATCTAGAAGCAAAAGATGCACCTTTGGCAGTGATGGTCATCGCCAGTCGTGAGCAGGATAAAGGTAACGAAGACTATAAAAAGTTTGTCGAAATCTATCAGTCACAGGCCATTCGCGAGTATATGCAAACAGCATTTAATGGCACGATTGAACCTGCGTTTTAACCGATAAGACTGATCAATCGTTAATTAGATTGGTATAAAACGACTTTTATTAAAAGCGGCCCTGAGATGGGCCGTTTATGTATGTGCGGATTAATGACTAAATCAGGGTGTAGTGGCTGGCACTGGCGATGGATAGTGGTTTTGAAAACCAATAGCCCTGTAAGTAGGACGCACCCATATCAGTAAACACCTTCTGCATGTTGGGATCTTCAATGCCCTCAATCACAATGTCGACATCGTAGGTTTTACATAGTTGGACAACAAAAGACAGGTATTCAAATGTGGCTGGATTGTTCAATGAACGCAGAGCGATAGAGCGGTCAATTTTAATTTGCTGAAGCGGTAAATCGAAAAAGCTATTTAATGAGCTGTAACCTGCACCAAAGTCATCGAGAGCAAGCTGGAAACCGTATTTTTTAAGTCGATTAAGCTGCTCTACGGCGTTTCTATTTCCGTCTAGTATGAGCGTTTCGGTGAGCTCTAGAACAATGTTTTGCGTGTCAACGTTGTACTGTTCGGCGAGTGCTTTTACGGTATTTGGGAACTTAGGGTTAAGTAATTGAATCACAGACACGTTCACGTTGATACGCACTTGATTTCCATGTGTGTCTTGATAGCGATGGAGGAACTCACAGGCTTTCTTAAATACGAGATAGCCTAAATCGACGATCATCCCTTTCTGCTCTGCCACAGAGATAAACTCATCTGGGTAAATATCACCAAACTCTGCCGATTTCCAACGGACCAGAGCTTCAAAACTTGCGATTTTATTTTGTTTGGCACAGACAATCGGCTGATATTTAACAGAGAGTATTTCTTGTTTGATGGCATTGCCAAGTTGACGCTCGATATAAAAATGGCGTTCTACTTTCGCTTTGGTTGAGCCGCCGTAAAGACTCACTCGGTGATCATCGTGTTGGCTGGCAAACTGGCTGGTTTTGAACGCGATGTTTAGTGCTTCTTCAGTACCTGTTTGCAGAGGAAAGTTGGGGTAAATTCCGATTGAGATTTCGGTACCATAAAGGGAGTCATTGGCTTTGACGGATTCATAGTAGTGCTTGGATATTTGCTCGCCTAAATGAAGCAAGGCCTCTTTGGTGTTCTCTCCTTGCAGCAAAATTGCGAAATCATCTGAACGGATTCGATAGAGTTCAAGTGAGTAGTACGAGAGCCTATCGACAGCGACCTGAAGGTGGCTGAAAACGTCGTTAATAATGTCGGAGCCGTAAAGGGATAAATAGGAACGAATGTTTGCAACTTGGATATAGAGGAGGCTATTGAGTGGTTCTTCAGGAGGCGTGTTTTCTAAGTCTAACGTGAGTTTCTGTTCATTGGCTGCTGTTGCTAGGCGGTGTCCGTAGACTTCTTTCAACTTTTTGTCTGAGATGTCTTTGTGGCAGCCGATCATGATTTTTTGATTATTGACCGTTTTGATGACCGCTGTGCCTTGAATCCATACATACTGGTCATATTTATTTCTGACTCGATACTGGGTCGAAAACTTTTCTCCATCATGTCGGATGTGATTGTCCACTTCGTCTTGGAGCCGTTCTCTGTCTAAGGGATGCACTATTTCCAGCCAGGCCTGCAATGTAGAAGAGCCAGACAGCCTGCCAAATTGTTCGTAAAAAGTGGAAGAGTAAAAACGAATATGTCCGGCTTCTGACATATAAAACAAACCGTCATTGAGCACATCAACAATATGCCTGACGTTTTTGTCCATCAATTCGTCGAGATCGGCCTCTGTCAGAACAAATGATGTCTGCTCTGTGTCCTGCTGGTCTACCATGAGATAGTCAGAACGATGGCTGTCTTTCGGATAGGGGACAATGTTATTTAGAAACTGTGACATAATCTTTGGCGTACCTACAACAAACTTCAGGCCGATTTTCTTCAGTGACCGCTCGAATAGGCGGTGCCTAGATGTTCTTTATGTTACTTGCAACTGATGCAATATCGTGTCGGTTTTTAGACGTAACATACCGCTATTCGATCAACTAAACGAAAATACACACTATTGATCAATTGTGTTTCATTTTTATTGTGAGCCATGTCGTTAAACTTATGTAAATCTACAATGAAGAATCCGTCAGAGATGTTATTGCATATGCCGGCTCTGCAAGCAGCTATTGCCGAAGTTTAGTTTATTTCTGTTAGCAGAGAGATTAGACTCAGCACGCAAATGACAATTAAATTTTAAGAGAATGGTATGAGCGAAGAGTACGACCAAGGTGAAGAGATTGAGATCGAAGCAATCGGTATTGAAGTGTCGTCGCAACCTATTGAACTATATAAAGTGTTTAAGATTGCTAACTTAGTTGGCGGAGGGGGCGAAGCAAAACACATTATCTCTGAAGGTTATGTCGCGGTTAATGGTGAACTCGAAACACGCAAACGCAGAAAGATGTATGACGGTGACTTTTTTGAGTTTAACCAAGAGTATTACGTTGTAGTGTGTGATGCGCCAGTGACAGAGCCGGAGCCAAAACCAAAACAGCCTGTCTCTCAGCCACAAAAAGCCAAAACTGCGCAAGGCTCAGCTAAAAAAGGCCAAAAAGCAGGGACGACGAATAAGAATAAATCGGCTGACAAGAATGTTAAATCTCAACCAGAGAAGAAGCAGGACAAAAAACAGAATGGTCGTTCATCTATCGACTTCTTCTAACCTACTTTGCCATTGGCTTAGCACACAATCATAAAACGGTGTTAAGCAGCATTTTGAATACCTGTATCAATACCTAAAAGCGCGGTTTCTAATCAGAAGCCGCGCTTTTTGTTTGTCTCCTGTTTTCACTTTTCGACAACTGACTGCCTATGGATCTGATATTTTCAGCTAGCAGAGGGCTTTTTACTGTACATATCCACCTTGTTTGCTGGTTTGTTAGGCAGTTAACACTAAAATTTAAAATTGAATAGTGACAATAATAGAAATCTAAATGATAATGCTTTCCATTTGATAGGCATAAGGATTAATACAATGAAATTGAAGGCAGTTGCGCTAGCGTTGGCAATGCTCACATTCGGGGCGAACGCGAAAGTGGTTGAAGTCGAACATATGCAAGGTAAGACAAAGCTTGAATCAAACCCAGAGCGCGTTGTCGTGATCGGACTAGGCCCACTGGATACGGTAAAAGCATTTGGTGTAGAGCCTGTTGCTGTTTCTACAGTTAGCATGTTCCCTGATTACTTAGAGCAGTACCGCAAAGGCGATTTTGTTTCAGCAGGTAGTCTATCTGAACCTAATTTTGAAACGATTTACACGCAAAAACCTGATTTGATCATTGTAGGTCCTCGAGCGGCTGCTAAATACGAAGAACTGTCTGAAATTGCACCTACGATTGTGTACGCCTTAGATTCAAGCAAAGGCTACTGGGAAACCACTCAAGAGCAGTGGCGTATTCTAGGTGAAGTTTTTGAAAAGCAAGATTTTGTTGAGCAGAAGATCGCTAAGCTTGACGGTGCATTCAAAGAGATCCGCGATTACAACCAAAGCAAAAATATTGATGCACTGACCGTAATGAGTGCAGGTGGCAATGTCACTACATTTGGACCTAACTCTCGTTTTGGTTCTGTCTACAAAGACTTTGGATTTACAGAAACGGCTAATGAAGTGAAAGACGGCGGTAACCACGGTGATTTGGTGTCTTATGAATTTATTCGTGAGAAAAACCCTTCAACTCTGCTGATTGTGGATAAAGACATCCTGATCAACAAAGGTAAAGGCAGTACAGTTAAGCGTGACTTTGAAAATGATCTTGTAAAGGCAACGAACGCGTACAAGAACAACAAAATGGCTTACTTAGACATTAATGCTTGGTATCTGTCGATTGGTGGTATGCGTGCCACTGAGCAGATGATTGACGATGTTAAGTCCACTACCAGTTTGAACTAATCCCCGGTTTGTATGAATCAAAGAGCCTCGAGCCGCCGCGCTTGAGGCTTTTTATTTCAAGAGGTTCGTTTTGAAGAAGTTATCGTGGACGCTATTCATACTCAGCGTAGTGTCTTTGTTTGTAGGAATAGGGCAGCTAAGCGTTGCGGAGTTACTTAATGGTAACCGCGATAGTTGGGATCTGCTCTTTACTAGTCGCATCCCCCGTTTAGCTGCTGTTTTATTGGCTGGCGCTGGTCTTAGTATCGCTGGCCTTATCATGCAGCAGATCAGCCAAAACAAGTTTGCATCGCCTTCCACGTCAGGCACCATCGAGTGTGCCATGTTTGGATATGTCCTAAGCTTGATTTTTTTTAATGGGCAGCAACTTTGGCTTATTTTTGCCGTATCTATGCTAGGCACACTGCTGTTTGTCCAGTTCATTAATCGTATCCAGTTTAAGAACGCCATCTTTGTGCCTTTGGTTGGTATTATTTTTGGCAACGTCGTCAACTCCATGGCGACATTTGTTGCTTACAAATACGATGTGTTGCAAAACCTCTCAAGTTGGACGATCGCGAACTTCGCTAATTTGCTCCAAGGTGACTACGAGTTGCTCTATATTGCGTTGCCATTCGCAGTGTGCAGCTATCTGTATGCCACGAGGATCTCTGCTGTTGGCTTAGGTAAAGACTTTGCTGTCAACCTTGGCTTGAACTATCAGCAAGTGCTGATTATAGGCGTCTTGCTTGTGTCTGTGATGTCTGCCTCTGTCGTGATGATTGTAGGTATGCTGCCATTCCTTGGACTGATCGTACCGAACTTAGTTAGCCGCTTTTACGGTGACAATTTACGACGAAATATCCCGATCACGGCAGTGTTGGGTGCGCTCATTGTATTGTGTTGTGATTTGGCTGGGCGCCTGATTATCTTCCCGTATGAGATCCCAATTTCTACCATCATCAGCATGCTAGGTGGCAGTGTGTTTATCTTCTTTATTCTTAAGGGTGAACGCAGTGCACGATAGATCTAAATTACTTTTGCTAATCGTTTGTGGGCTTCTTTTTAGTGGCTTGTTCATTGCCATTGGGCTAAATGCAGATAATTACCAATATTTCTTGTCTCGTCGCGTACCGAAAGTTCTAGCGATTGTTATAGCGGGGATTGCTATTGGGCAATCTGCTTTGGCTTTCCAAACCATTACCCATAACCGGATCTTAACGCCTAGCATTATGGGGTTCGATTCCCTTTATATGTTTACGAAGGTGCTGACGGTGGTGATCTTTGGTGGCCTAAGCAGCATCGCGATGAACACTTACTTTAACTTTGCGGTTTCAGTGACCGCAATGTTGGGGTTCTCGGCTTTGTTGTTCAGCTTCTATTTCCGAGGTGAGCGACAAAACCTTATGGTGCTTTTGCTTCTTGGTGTCATTTTAGGCCAGCTGTTTGGTAGTGTTTCGTCTTTCTTTGTCATGTTGATGGATCCCAGCGATTTTGCCAGCGTTCAGGCAAACATGTTCGCGAGCTTTAACAATATAGACGTAGACTTGGTCTACATGAGTACGCCTTTGCTCCTTATCGTCTCTTGGTTATTGTACCGAAAACATCGAGTGTTAGACGTACTGTGGTTAGACAAAGACAACGCGACCAGTTTGGGAGTGGATGTAAAGAAGATCACACTGCAAGTGCTGATGCTTTCTGCGGTATTGATCTCCATCTCGACCGCATTAATCGGCCCCATTATGTTCTTTGGATTATTGGTCACCAACTTAACGCGAGAGCTGTTCAGTAGTTATCAGCACAAAGTGTTGCTACTGGGTGTTTCGTCACTTTCTGTTGCTTCGTTGCTGAGTGGCCAGTGGATCATAGAAAACCTGTTTGGGTTCTCGACCACGCTGAGCGTAGTGATTAACTTCATTGGCGGTCTGTATTTCTTAACCATGTTACTGCGCAATAAGATTGTTTAGGGTAGATATGATTACATTAAAAAGCCTCAAAAAAGTATTTGGTCATTCTGCGGTGGTGGATAACGCCAGCGCGGAATTTGAGAACGGCAAAGTCACATCCATTATTGGACCAAATGGTGCGGGAAAAAGTACCCTGCTTTCTATGGTGAGTCGATTGGTCAGCAGAGACAGTGGTGAAGTTTATATTGACTGCAAAGAGCTGTCGGAATGGGACACCAAAGATCTGGCTAAGCGACTGGCGGTATTAAGGCAGGCCAACAGTATCACCATGCGTTTCACAGTGCGTGAGATGGTCTCTTTTGGTCGCTTTCCGTATTCTCAGGGCAAATTAACCGATGAAGACGCCAAGATCATCGACATGTCGATTGATTACCTCGATCTTACTGATATCCAAGATAAGTACTTAGATGAGTTAAGTGGTGGTCAGCGCCAGTTGTCCTTCATTGCAATGGTGATGGCGCAAGATACCGATTATGTATTTTTGGATGAACCGTTAAACAACTTAGACATTAAACACTCGTTACAAATTATGCGTAATGTTGGCCGTCTCGCGCACGAGATGAAAAAAGCGGTTGTGGTTGTGATCCACGATATTAACTTTGCGGCGTGCTATTCAGATAAGATTATTGCGCTCAAGAAAGGCAAAGTAGTCGCACAAGGCAGTGTAGAAGAGGTGATTCAAGCAGATGTCCTTGAAAGCATCTACGAAACCCCATTTAACATTATTGAAGTTGATGGCAAACGTATGTGTACCTATTACTAACGTTTGTGATTGAACTGCTAAAGCCCGTGGCTCTCACGGGCTTTTTTATTTGAGTAACTCTTCAATGATTGGGCATTGATTGCTTTCATCTCCGGGACAAGACGAAATCCAACTGTTCAGCTGCTTTTCGATTTCTTTTAATTCCCGGATCTTGTTCTCGACTTCTTTCAGTTTCTCTCGCGTCTTTTCTTTGACTTCGCGACTCTTTCGGTTTGGGTTGTGCGCGAGCTCGACAAACTCTTTACATTCCACCAATGAAAATCCTGCATTTTTAGCGCGAGAAATCATGTTGAGTTCGTGAATGTGTAAATCACGATACTCTCGGTAACCAGATTCACTGCGGCTTGGCGGCGTGATTAACTTTTTGTCTTCGTAAAGGCGAATTGACTTACTCGATAGGCCGGTAATTTTTGCTACTTCACCAATGTTCATACTTTACCTTTGACTGCGTTTCGCATTTGAGTCTCTACTACACTCGTTTTTTACTACTTTTGTAGGCGGAACGCCAAAGGTTTTTTTAAAGGCGATAGTAAAGTTCGCTGGGTGACTATAACCTGCCTCATAAGCGGCCTCTGTGATTGTTGTTAATCCTTTTTCAAGGCTAAGCTTGGCGTTCCTCAATCGTCTTTGACGAATGTAGCTGTTGATTGTGATCCCCACTTGTTGGCGAAAGAGTCGCTGCAAATTGGAACCGCTCATTGAGAAATGTGACGCGATAGTATCAATGTTTAACGTATCGCTAAGGTGAAGTTCAATGTAATTGAGGACATCTTCAATTCGGCTTTGAGCGATGACAGATGTCTCGTTTGTCGCGTTTTTCTCGGTGCACGAGCTCGCGTGTGAAATAATCTCGGTCAGTATTTGCAGTGCTGTGGCCTCGACCTGCAATTGGGTCTTAAAGTCTCGCGGTTGATCCATACCAATAATCTGTAAGGTCAGATCGTTAAGTGATTGCGAGACGGGAATCTTCAAATAGCTAAGGTGCTGCGAGGCAAAAGGTAGGGTGGTTTCTTGGCTACCCAAGCGAGATAGCAACCAATTGGAATGGAATAACAGGTTTATTTTAAGTAGTCGGTTATTCTTTTCTATACTGCGGTGAAAGCTCGAGGCTTGAGTTAAATTTACTAGGACAGCTTCCGCTTGTCTGTTCCCATCAAGCTGAAATTCTATGTCGTCATAGCCAAATGTGAGGCGGCCCTCTAACACAATCGTTACGATCATTGCCGCGGAAGTGGATGAAACCACATGCGAGTCAACAAGTTCAGTACTTAAGCCACCATAAACAGCAAAGCTTTTTTCTACTTCATAGTTAATGAGTTTGCCTTCGACGATAGGGATGTCATTAAAACGGCTATGGCTCATTATGATGTGCTTATCTTGATCTGATACCGTTTGAGTTAATACCACCTTCGGTACTCTGAATTGTGATGAACCATACTCCATCTGGTGATTCCTCATAGTCGATAAGCATTTTTGCATAACTGGAAATGCTTCTCATTAATAAAATTGAAACCTATCATACGTGCGAATTATTATCATTACCAGTTAGGAAGTTAATCATCATGGGATGGGCTAATCGCATACCTCTAAATAAAACCTTAGTCTGCAGCGCTGTCGGTGTCGCTATCAGTGCACCAGTCGTTGCAAGTGAAGAAGAAAGCTATTTTGATGAAGTATTGGTATGGGGGACGAAAGTATCATCGAATACGGACTCTCTTGGTGCTCAGGATATGTCCTTAAAGCAAGCTGATCATATGTCGGATATTTTGCGTGATATTCCAGGGGTGGATGTGGGTGGAACACACTCGGTCAACCAGCGAATCAATATTCGTGGTCTAGGTGAAACCGATCTTGATATTCGATTGGATGGTGCGTCTCAGCATGCAAATATGTTCCACCATGTGGGCAACTTGACGCTTAATCCGGATATTTTGAAATCGGCTGATATTCAAGTAGGTAATAACTCGGTGACGCAAAATGGGCTTGGTGGCTCCGTTGAGTTTGAAACCAAAGACGCGAAAGATTTGTTGCGTTCAGGAGAGAACTTCGGCGCACGTGTATTCGGTGGTTATGCGTCGAATGCAAATAGACAAGGGTCGTTAACGGTATATGGTCTATTAACAGATAACGTTGATGCGATGGTTTACGGTCATTTCATTCGTAGAGATGATTTTGAAGACGGTAATGGTGTTAAAGCGTTTGGTACCGAAGGCGATACTTACAACATTCTCGGCAAATTAGGGTTTGAACCATCAGACAACCATCGTTTTGAACTGGCATATGATATTTACCGTGACAGTGGTGATTACCGCCCTCGACCAGACATGAGCAGCACTTCAAACTTAGGCTTGTCTCAAGATCTGCTTTTGCCAACAGATTATGACCGTGACATGGTAACGATTAGCTATGAGCTGGATACGGACAAGCACAGCGGTAAGGTGGTTACCTACAGCAGCAAAACGACCATAGACAGAGACGAAAGCAAAACCGGTTGGGAGCGTATGGGACGCGCGTCGCAGAATGAAGCGACCAACCACAACTCAGGACTGAATGCCAAATTCCAATCTGATTACGCTCTTGCAGGTCTAGACAACCGTGTGACTTACGGTGCGGATTACATGGATAAAAACAGCTCCAGTAAATATGGTGGTGTGGAGTACATGGATGAGTCCGCGATTTCTACGGCGGTATTTACCGAGAACACACTTTATGTGCTGGATAACTGGAGCGTCACGGGTGGCTTGCGCTACGACCATTACAAACGTAAAGCGGAAACAAGCACCGATACATTTGATGATGTGACTTGGTCTTTAGGATCTGAGTGGGATATCAATGATGACTGGACTGTGTTTGCCAATGCGCGCAGCTTATTTAAAGGTCCAGAACTGTTAGAGACTTTTGTTAAGTATCAGCAAGGGTCGGTACTCGCAGAAGATCTTAAGGCTGAAACAGGTCTAAACCGTCAAGGTGGTGTTCGTTTTGATTCACAGTTCGGTGATCACTTTGTTGGTGCCAATGTGACTATCTTCAAAACCGATATCGATGACTATATTACGGAAGGTTGGAATGGCAGTGGCTATACGTTCTCGAACCTAGGTGATGTTGAAATCAAAGGTTTCGAGGTTAGCGCATCATACGGCTATCAATCACTGAACTCTAAGCTATCTTACTCTCGCTCTGATGTGAAAGATAAGACAAATGGCTCACCAGTAATGGGGCCAGGCGGCAGCATCGACATGGGGGATAGTATTGCCCTTACATTGGATTACACCGCAGATAGCATTGATACCATCTTCGGTTGGAGCTCTATTGCTGTGCTTGAAGAAGATAATGTGCCAGATGGTGCCGATCCGAAAGAAGCTTATGATGTTCACAATATTTACGCGCAGTGGGTACCTTCAAGCTATGAGAACCTATCGCTGACAGTGGGGGTGGATAACATCTTTGATGAAGCTTATGTCTCCCATGCATCACGAATCGGTATAGCTCGTGGTTATGTGACCGATGACTACGAGCCAGGCCGTAACTTCAAACTATCGGCTTCATACCAGTTCTAATAATAACGATAGTTGGCTAGGACAATAGCTGCTCGCAAGGGCAGCTTTTTTATGCATCTAAATTAGGCATTGCGCTTAAAAAGAATTTAAAAGGAATCCACATGGAGAAGTACACGGTTATTCACTCTGAGCATGTGAGTAAATACTTGGTGGTACTGTGTCGCCATTTTGCGAGAAAAGTTGAAGCTAATTGGGATGATGAAAACGGCGAAGTTCATTTTCCTATGGGGAAAGCATATATGAGGGCTGACGGTACGACTAATACGTTAACGATTCGCTGCACCGCGGAAGATGAGCACAAAGTAAATGGCGTGATATCAATCATCGATTCTCACGTTAATATGTTTTCAAGACGTGAAGCGTTAGAGCTTAGTTGGCAAACGACCTAGTGTTGTAAACGTTCTTTGTTTTAGCACTGATCCTCTTAACGACACCGCTCAAAAATATTTGAGTGGTGTACTTTCAATCGCATTATAAACATATCGACACTCTAATTTGACAAGCCAGAGTCTTTTCTGACTACTTGGTTGCATAAGGCGAGAGCATACTTTTGAAGTAGAAATGCGATCGAAATATTAAATTCCAGTTGCGAAATAAATCCTTGATTGTGTTAGATCAACAAAATTTGATTGATTGCTGGAAAAGACATCAAATAAAGTTGAAAGATTCAAAAAATATTGAATAATGGTATCCATAATGATCGAAGCATAGTGCTTTCACAACTTGGTCTGAAACAGGATACCCCTCATGTCTAATTCGTATGTACTGGTGATTAACTCTGGTAGCTCTTCACTAAAATTCGCGGTTATCGATTCTCAATCTGGTGACGCGATTGTATCTGGTCTAGGCGAATGCTTTGGCTTACCAGAGGCGGTTATCGGCTGGAAGTTCAATGGAGAGAAAACAGAAGAAGCTATTTCAGCGCCTGATAATCACCATCAACATGCGATTAACCGAATTGTTAGCCTAATTGAATCATTAGGTTTTACCAATAATCTAGTTGCCGTTGGTCACCGTATCGTTCATGGCGGAGAAAAATTCACGTCTACAGTTCGTATTAACGACGAAGTATTAGCAGAAATTGAAAACTTGTCTGACTTAGCACCGCTCCACAACCCTGCAGGCGCAAAAGGCATTAAAGCAGCTATGCTTGCTTTCCCAAGCCTTCCTCAATTTGCTGTATTTGATACTGCGTTTCACCAAACAATGCCGAAAAAGGCATTTACTGGCGCGATTTCTAACGAGCTGTACAAAGAATACGGTATCCGTCGATACGGTTTCCACGGCACTAGTCACTATTTCGTAAGCCGAGAAGCGGCGAAGATGCTTAATAAACCTGTAGATGAAGCAAACTTCATCTCGGTTCACCTTGGCAATGGCGCTTCAGTGTGTGCGATTAGCAACGGCCAATCTGTTGACACATCAATGGGCTTTACTCCACTTGCGGGCTTAATGATGGGTACACGCTCGGGAGATCTAGACCCAGGCATCATCGAGTTCCTAATGAAAAAAGGTTGGACACAAGAGCAGGTATTCGAAACGTTAAACAAGAAGTCTGGTTTCTTGGGTGTTTCTGGCCTAACTTCAGATGCACGTGGCATTCTTGAAGCGATGGAAAATGGCCACGAAGATGCGAAACTGGCATTTGAAGTCTTTACTTACCGCGTAGCGAAATACATCGGTTCTTACCTAATTCCACTAGATAGCCTAGATGCGGTTATCTTTACTGGTGGTATCGGTGAAAACTCGTTGCCAATTCGTCGTGAAATCTTGAACAACCTAAAGCTGTTAGGTTTTGCTGAAGACGAAAAAGGCAACGAAGAAGCGCGCTTTGGTAACTCTGGCGTGATTGCAAAATCAGAATTGTTGGATGCGGTAGCGATTGTAATCCCAACCAACGAAGAGTGGGTAATTGCTCAACAGTCAGTAGATCTGATTTAACTCTTTAATTTTTAAATGAATGAAAAGCGAGCCTCTATTTGGCTCGCTTTTCTTTTTTTGCTAAGGACTTATCTGTGACTTCTCTTGGATTGCATCAGAGTCATTTGTTTCAGTAGAGTCTTTCATTCTCTGAAATAGCCACCCAATCCCCAATAAACATATACCTAAACCAAGGAATGAAAGCGCGCGATAAAGGCCGGTCAGTTGAGACATGTCCACTAAAAAGGCCTTGGACACAACAGCCGCTAGTACGCCAAAGCCAACCTTTGAGATAACTGGAGAGTTGAAACGGCGAGCGCCTAATAGTAAGACCACAGAGATTAATAACCAAACCAGCGAGTATGCATACGTTTCGAGTTGTTGGGTTGGCAGACCCAACCAGATCATATCGTGGTGGAACTGATGACGAACGGTTGCATTAATAAATTGCAGTAACCACAGTGCGGCCACGCTATACATCGCTAAGCGTTGTACTTTGTTAAACAGGCTTAAACGACTTACTGCGAGCAAAACTAAAGCAGGTATTAACCATAATGGTAATAACCAGTTCCATATAGGTAATTCGCCTACAGGTTGTTGGCTAAACCAAGGGTTACTAAACGTGAGTAATACTAGGTGATAAATACCTGCTCCAACAGTCAACAAACCCGCAAAGCCGAGATAGATGTAGCGAAGGGACGACGAATATAAATAGCGGTAGCAATATACGCCCGCCATAATCAGCCAGTTCATTGAGAGCAATACGGCCTCATGGAAAGTCGGCGAGGTAAAGTCAGGATAGTGACCTACCAGTTGGTAACTGGTTTCTGTAGTCACTAACAATGCCAAAACATGTATTACTCCTCCGCCAAGGACCTGGCGCATGGCATCATCTCGATAATAATTGCGCGCCATATAAAGCATAAAGATAGTCACTGGGTAGACAACAATCGTCCAGTGAATACCTAGCAATAACTCGCCACTATAGCCATCTATCCAAGGGAATAGAGTCAGTCGAACCAATAGTACCGCGAGTAAAGTTTTGACAAGCCAGTGTGGCGGCTTCAATGAATAACGTTGACACCAATAACCTAAGCCCACTAACTGAACGCCTAAAGCCAGTGTTAAGGTGCTCGACTCAAGAAGCATAGTAATGATTAAGCTGACATTCACATTGGCCAGCAGCACCCCTGAGAGTTTCACCCAAGCCCAACGATGATTAGTCGTTAATCGTACTCCTATCACTGCCAATACAGCCAGCTCGACAGCCCAAAGTGAGTACATAGCGATATTCGCTGGTGGGGGAGACAAAACATAACACAGCCCGAATAACGAACTTGGCGCGACCACGAGCAAAAGAGAGTAAGCCAATCGTTTAGGGTGAAGGCGTTGCATGTACAGCGCGTAAATAAACAGTGCAAGAGCGATAGCTTGACTGTAGAGGTGAGCGCCTGTAAAGACAAAGTCTAGGTCTTCGTAATAGGCCTGAGGCAATAGCATTATTAGCGTAATAATCGATAGCAACCAGCCCAGCAATGGCCAGCTATCAAAAGCTGAGTGGCGTAGTGGTGCTGAACATAGCACAATGAGTACTGCTACAGTCGCTAAAATCAGACTCGGCTGATAACCGTGAACAAAGTAAAACAGCCAAATAGGCAGCAAAGAGGCAAGCAGTCCGGCTTGTTCTTTACGTGGCATCAGTAACACTCGAATAGTCAGAGGACGCAAGTGGCTATGTTGTAGACGCCAACCTAAAACATCGCTTAGCACGTAAAGATACAGGGATAACATGGAAAATAGGAAAACCGATAAAGCCTCTCCTTTCCCGCCAATCATCACTATGATAAAGAACCAACTAAAATGAGCCGAAAAACTTAGCCACCATAACCAGTTCCTTTGTACTTGGTTGGCGACGACGATAGCCGAGACGCTAACTAACGCCACATAACCTGCGATGGCTAATACACTGTAGTTAAATTGCCAAAACGGCAATGGAACGGAATAGGCACCCAAAATACCAATGACAGCGACAATAGGCCCATAACGGAGGGTCATTGCGGTAGCGGTAAGCGCTATTATCGCCAAAATAACGAACGCGAAGTTAGGCGAAATTAACTCATAGTAATGGGACGCGACTAAAGTCATCGCATAGCAAGTAATAACCCCTGCGGAGACTAAGGCGGCGCAGAGATAATCGCTATGAATACGAAAACGTATTTTCCTTTGGGTGAGGTACTCTGCTGAGACAACGAAGCCGATACCAACGCCAAAGCCTAACAACACGCGTGCAACCGGTGAGAGTAAGCCTGCATCTAGTGTGTACTTAGCCAAGAACAAGCCGCCAAACGCCAATATTATGCCTCCTAACCAAAAAAGCACATTGGTTGATCGGCTATTGGTCGGGAAAGAGGTGAAAAGATCGCTAATAGCGCTAAACCATGAACGAGAGTCTGACGGTTTACTCAGATCATTTCCTAAGCCGCTCTCTGCTTTTTCTGACGCCAGTGCATATGTCTGCGCAGGAGGAGGGGTTTGGTTCGTTTTAGACTCTTGAAGAGGTGAACTCGACGTTGAAGTTTGAACAGGGTTGGCCTTTTTTGTGTAAGAGATGTGAGTAGAGCCTGTTCTGCGAGCACTAGCTTCTAGCGCTTTATTTATATGTGGATCGTCTTTTCTTAAGTACGCCAATGTGGTCTCGAGTTGTTCTACGCGTTTGCGTAACTCGATAATTTTACGGTGAGAGTCTATCCCAAACACGGCCCCAAACATTATAAAAATGAATAACGCACCTAGAATCAATATTATTAAAACAAAATCCATCTCAGACCAACAGTGTGAAAAATAAACGGTTTAATTTACTATAGTTCACCCACTGTCTGCTATCGAACTCACTAAAATTAGAGATATTCGATGGTTAAATTAATCTATATTTCTTGATGTCTTAATTTAGCGACGCTGTAGCCATTTTTATGTGACAAATTTATTCGTACTTTAATAGCGTTCATGATAAATCTAACGGAAACCCTGCTATTTTTAAGTACGCTTCTAGCTTCCTGTTTCTCATATTTTTATGTATTTGGTAATTTGAACAGATGCCAAATAGGACGACAGGCAACAGGATGAGCCCTAGTACGTACGAAAGTAAGGGCAAACATACCACTGCAGTGAAGATCCATAAGCCAATATTACTCAATGCCACCCGGTTCAAAAGGGAGATGTCGGCTTTGTCATAGATCTTTCTTTTCTCATTGCTGAACGCGAAGATAAGGTTTTTTCCCCTGTTTAATCTAACAATATAGAAAGTTCCTCGAACACCTGAAAAAATGTAAGAATCCACAGTATTTGGGACGATCACATTGGTGATGTGTTCTTTGTTTTGTTCACCTGTCTCAATATTTACATGAGAGTATTGAACGTTGGTCTTATTTATTTCCCTTTGACCACTATTTTTGAACGTACCTGTTACTTGAATAATATCTTGCATAAAATCGGTTCGTTATCCACGGCAAAAGAGTTTTTCTAATACTGCGGACCTAAGAGTGTTTAACTGCATTATCCACTAACCATTCGATCGAACTCAATGAACGTAATATTTAGCAAAAGAAGTAAACTTATTAAATTTAGTGCGATATTGATCACATTTGTTGGGGCGAATGCAAAGGGATTTTGGGGTAGGAGGAAGGTTGTTTTTATGAACAAATTTTAGTGCGAATAAAATTAAAGGGATTATTCAACAATAAAAAGGAGGCTTCAAGCCTCCTTTTGTATTTTTTAATAACTTCTGTACCAGCTGTTATTAAACAGAGAAGTTGCAGTTTTTCGCTTTGATTACTGGACGAGCTGCAGTCGCTGCACTTTGGTAAGTCTGCTGCATCAACGTTTTTGCTCCATCTGTGCCTGCACCAAGACCAACAACTGAAAGTAAGCCAGCACCTGTTTCAATGTTGTTCATGTTGTCTTGGTAGTCAGTGAATACTTGCTGAATGTCTTCACAAGACATTGCAGTGAAATCTGTGTTAGCGATATCAGTGTCACCGCCCATCATTTGACAACCAGATAGAGTCAAAGCCGAAACGATAAATAGGCCAACTTTTTTCATTTTTAATCCCTATAAATTAATGCTTTAGTACAAATTAAGTGCGCGAGGATTATCTATGGTTTGTCTGCCAAGTCAATGGTCTTTATGGTTGTCAATTTCTGTTTGTGTGATTTTTGTCAATTATTAAAATATTGGAAGCGTTGTCACGCAATGTTTTAATTGACTAAAAACCCAATTGCATATTTTTTTTTGGCTTAACTTTGATCAATCGATCATTTAACGATCGATCTTCCGGTGCTTTTGATCGTGTGCAGTTGAAAGTGTTAGGCGTAAAGTTCGCGCTATTTTGTATTTTCCATGGCTATTACTTGTTCGTAGGACAAAGTAATTATTGCGACGGGTATAGATAAATACTGCGCTAGGTAACAATAAAGATATCAGTCTGTTGCATAACCCAACCTTTCTGTATAAAAAGCGGCCATAAAATAAAAGAATGATTACAAGAAGAAATAAATGGTGTTCTACCGATTCTTACTATTTGTGGCGTTTATAGAGCTATTTTTTTCACCTCAATTAGCTTTTGCTGCTACCTGGAGTGATGCTTTTGAGCAGCATAACGTGGTTATGCTGCTGGTTAGGTCCAGTGATGGAAAGATTGTTAGAACCAATCAAGCGGCGAGGCGCTTTTATGGATATAGCGAAACTGAACTCCAGTCGCTCTATATTCAAGATATTAATGTATTCAGTGCAAAAGCTATTGCAGAGGAGCGTGCACTGGCTGCTAAAGAGCACCGAAACTTTTTTGTTTTTAAACATCGCTTAAAGAATGGTGATGTTCGTACGGTTGAGGTTTCGTCTCTTCCGGTCCAATACCAAAACCAGACGGTGCTTTATTCAATTATTAGGGATATTTCTGAATACCGAGTTGCTCAGCAAGACTTGTGGCACTACCAAAACAGTCTAGAGCAAATGGTTGAAGAGAAAACTAAACAGCTCGAAATCAAACGTCACCAGCAAATTGTTATCTTATCGACACTAACTATCTTTTTGTCGTTATTGTCGATTGCTTTCTCTCGGCAGATTTTTTTGCAGAAGCAGGCGGAAAAGCTGCTGCAAATTGAAAAGAAGCGTCTTTCTGATGTGATTTGGGGGACCAATGTTGGCACTTGGGAGCTCAGCGAAAAGTCTGATAATTTTGTCATTAATGAGCGCTTTGCGACGATCCTAGGTTACACATTAGAAGAACTTAGCCCTTTAACTCCTGAAAGACTGGGATCTATGTGTCACCCTGATGATTGGGAAAAATCCCAACAGATCATGAAGGGTAACATTAAAGGAGAACTTGAATTCTATGAATGTGAATTACGTATAAGACACAAGCAGGGGCACTGGATTTGGATAATGAGCCGAGGAAGAGTCGTAAAGCGAGATAAGCGTACTAGCCGAGCATTAAAAATTGCAGGAACCCATCAAGAAATTACACTTCAAAAGCAGCTGCATGAAGAGTTGGATAGGCTAGCTCATATAGACCCGTTAACGCAGCTCCCGAACAGACGTTACTTTCATGATCGACTGGACAAAGTGCATGACTTTGCGGTCGCTAAAAACACAATGTACGCCATATTCTATATTGACCTGAATAAGTTCAAGCTAGTTAATGATTCCTACGGGCACCACGAAGGTGACTTAGTGCTTAAGAATGTTGCTAATAAGATGACTTCTTTTTTCCGTTCGTCTGATCTTATTTTCCGTTTAGGCGGAGATGAGTTTGTCGTCATCATAGAGAACCTTAAAGCAATCGCTGACGTTGAAATTATAGCGACTAAATTGGTTACTCAGTTGTCCAAACCGCATACGCTCACCAATGGTGTGAGTGTAGATGTCCCCCCAAGTATTGGTATATCGGTATTCTCTAGTCATGGTTCTGAGGTCAATATTTTGATTCAGCGTGCGGATGAAATGATGTATTTAGCGAAAGGCCGCTATCCAGAAGGTGGGTATGAAATATACTCTGCTGAGAAATTAGTTCAGCAACAAAATGAAAGACGTTGCACAGTTTAATGCGCAATGGTTTAGGTGAGATGAGTAAGTTGTGCGTTAGCAATAGGTTAGAGCAACAATAACTCCGTTGGGGGGAGTTATTGTTGTAATTGATCTACCACTTTTATGACGGTTTATGCTCACATTGCCCTAACTAAAGCCGCTGCTATCAATCCTGCTGATATAGCAGGGAGTGTTTTTTTCCAAATCAGCATCACTACGGCTGTTGAAAGCAGAGCCATTCGTGCACCAGCATCACCTTCGACGGCCATCGGCGCGAGTAAAGCAACCAAGACTGAGCCAGACATCGCACTGATAAATTGTTGAACGCGAGGGCCAATTGGAATAAAAGACATGACAAACACACCGCCCCAGCGCGTAACCAATGTTACCAGTGCCATCGCGAGGATGATTAAGATAGTGCCACCAAATGTAGTTTCAATATGCATTATTTTTTCTCCATCCAGATCGCACCTAAAGTACCGCCAGCTAGAGCTCCCACCACAACGTGCATATTGTCAGGTAGATACCAATACGCCAGAAGTGATGAAACCGCAGCCACCGACCAGATAGCAAAAACGCGTAGGTTTTTAGGCCCGACAGCAACCATCGAAAGCAGAAAACAGCCCATTACCATATCGAGGCCAAGGCTCACAGGATCGGTAATGGCATTACCAAAGTAAAAGCCCAGCCAAGTTCCAACAATCCAGAAAGACCATAACGCAAACCCACCACCAAGCAATATACCTAAGCCTGGCTTTTTGTTGCCGAATGCATTCAAAGCAAGAGCCCAATTGGCATCAGAAGCAAACAGCATAACACCGTAACGCTTCGCAGTAGGGAGTTCACGTAGCCAAGGGTAAAGCGTTGCGCCCATTAGTAGATGACGAGCGTTAATGGCAAAAACAGTAATTAACACGGGTAATAAAGGCACATGCGTTCCCCACATCTCTAACGTGGCAAATTGAGATGCCCCAGCAAAGACCAATGTACTCATCAGGACGATTGAAAATGGTTCTAGTCCCGTTTGCACTGCGGCAACACCAAACGCGATACCAAAAATAACCACAAAGAGCGAGAGGGGGACTAGCTGGGTAAAGCCATTCCATACATCTCTACGAGAGAATTCATGTAGACGATCAGAATCATCTATTATTTGTTGCGCATTGCCTTGCATTGCAAATTCCTAGCCGATTAAAGCGAAAACTGTGGCGACTTAAGGCCAAAGTAAATACTTATGTTTATTAGAGTTGTATCAGTATGAATAAATTTGAATTATTTTCAAAATTATTCGTGCTACATGTAGAGAAAATCAATGAGTAACAGACTGGCAATAGGTGTTCAGAGAGGGGGATGGTAAGTTGGAAAGGATACGCTCCTGGTGCAAAGCCTGTATGTGGGGTCTTTGCACCGGGATTACCTACAGCTTAGTGGTTTAGGCTACCACAACGCTCAGGTTGATAAATGACTTCTACAATTTCGATGGTTTTGGTTTGATCATTAGGCATAGGCCACGACAATTGTTGGCCAACAGAAAGCCCGATGAGCGCACTGCCTACAGGAGCAAAAATAGACACATCATCACTACTTTTTAGTTCTGATGGATAGACCAAAGTCTTCGTAATGGTTTTGTCACTATCAGTAAATTTAAACACGACTGTTGAATTCATCGTAACTACGTTTTCAGGCATGTCACTTGGCTCTAAAACGGTTGCACGATCGAGCTCTGCGTCTAATTGAACAAGATCATTGGCTAAGTTTGGCATTTTATCCAATAGTGCAGTGATTCGGTTCATATCAGTGCTTGAGATGAAAATAGAGGTGTTTTCAGACATATGAAACTCCCAAATAAAAGGCCGCCACAATAAATGAGACGGCTTTCTATATGTAATCTATGTATTAATTGTATGACATGACATGACATTGTCATACAGTCCAAAGTTTTGATTCTAGTTGTTATGCAACATGTTTGCCAGTAAAAGATATGAAATGTGCAAAGTAAGATTTTTATTAAATACTTACCGTAAAGCGAACCATCATTTGAGGCCGTGAGCGCGAAGAGCTAATGAGACTTTAGAGCTGGGTTGTCGCTTCAAGGTATCGCTGATCGTCCAGCCAGCTTGAGCGACTTTATTCAAATCAACACCGGTAGAAATACCAAGCCCTTGGCACAGATACAGCACATCCTCAGTAGCCACATTACCAGCTGCGCCTGGTGCATAAGGGCAGCCGCCCAACCCTGCTACACTGCTATCTATCACGCTGATCCCCATAAGCAGAGCCTGGTATATGTTTGCTAACGCCTGGCCCCAAGTATCATGGAAATGCACGGCCAAATTGGAGATTGGGACTTCCGTCATGACGGCTTCGAGCATGGCAGAGACTTTTGCAGGGGTGCCCGTCCCTATGGTGTCGCCTAACGATATTTCGTAGCAGCCGAGTTCAAATAGTCGTTTGGCGATACGTGCCACTTGGCTGGGGTGTGTTGGGCCATCAAAAGGGCAATCAATCACACACGATAGGTAGGCTCTGACCGCGATATCGCTGTCGCTCGCGGCTTCCATGACTGGCGCAAAGCGGTCAATACTTTCATCAATCGAACAGTTAATGTTGTGTCTGCAAAAACCTTCCGAAGCTGATGTAAAAATAGCGACTTGATCTGCTTTGGCGGTGATTGCATCTTCAAACCCTTTCAAATTAGGCGTTAGAGCGGGATAAGCTACACCAGATGCCCGTTTGATCGAGTCAAACACTCGAGCGGAATCGGCCATTTGAGGCACCCATTTAGGAGAAACAAACGCGCCCGCTTCAATGTGCTTAAGACCCGTGGTAGAGAGGGCATTGATCAGCTCAATTTTGGCGCGTGTAGAGACGTGCTTTTCATTCTGGAGGCCATCTCGTGGACCAACCTCAATAATGGTGACAGCATCTGGCAGTGTTTGGTTAACCAGCATTTTTCGGACCTATATGCCATACCGGATCACGCTTTTCCAGAAACGCGTTTAAGCCCTCTTGTCCTTGTTCTGATACGCGAATGTTTGCGATTAACTCACTGGTATAAGCGATCAGTTCTTTGTCCAAAGGTTGCTCGCTACACTGATGGATTAGAGCTTTAGCTTGTGTCATTGCCGCTGGGCTGTTTGCTAATATTTGGCCGATGACTTGTGAGAGTTTTTCATCGATGGTACTGGGAGCCGTGACGAAGTGGACTAAGCCGATCTTAAGTGCGTCTTGTGCATCAAACCGCTCCGCAGTCAGCACATATCGACGCGTATTACGTGCGCCAATGGCCCGACACACATAAGGACCGATGGTGGCGGGGACTAACCCGAGCTTTACTTCACTCAAGCTGAATACGGCGTCGATATCTGCGATTGCAATGTCACAGCAGCAGATAAGCCCAAGTGCTCCCCCAAATGCGCAGCCATGAGTATAGACAATGGTGGGGTGGGGAAAGCTATCGAGCAGGTGCATTAATTCAGCCAGTTGACTGGCGTCTGCAAGGTTCTCTTCGTAATCTTTTGCTGCCATTGACCTCATCCAGTTAAGGTCAGCGCCAGCAGAGAAATGCTTACCGTTACCGCGTAACACTAGGCAGCGAACATTGGCGGCGTGTGTGAGTCGATTAAGCTCAGTAATTAACAGTTGAATGATATGGTTGTCGAACGCATTAAATTTATCACCTTGGTTTAAGGCGAGTGTTGCTACGCCATTCTTATCGATAGTGCAGAGTAGATCGCCATTGTGAATTTGTCCTTCCATCGCACACCCCCTTCACATTCGGAAAATGCCTTACATACGAAAAATACCAAAGCGACTCGTTTTGACAGGCGCATTCCTCGACGCTCGCAATGCATGTGCGAGCACCTGGCGCGTTTTTTTCGGATCTATAATCCCGTCATCCCAAAGTCTAGCACTGGCGTATAATGGATGCCCTTGAACGTTATACAAATCAACGATCGACTCATAAAACCGCTGTTCATCTGCTTCGCTCCAATCTGCATCTTGCCGTTTCATTACTTCACGCTTTACTTGGGTCAGTACGCCCGCTGCTTGCTCGCCACCCATAACGGAGATCCGCGCGTTAGGCCACATCCATATCATGGTGGGCTCATACGCTCGGCCACACATGCCATAGTTTCCTGCTCCGTAAGAGCCGCCGATAATAATGGTGAATTTGGGCACATTCGCACAGGCAACAGCCATCACTAACTTCGCGCCATGCTTGGCGATACCGCCTTCTTCGTACTTTTTCCCCACCATAAAGCCGGTAATATTCTGTAAGAAAAGTAGTGGGATTTTCCGTGTCGTACAGAGCTCGATAAAGTGCGCACCTTTCTGCGCTGACTCTGAGAATAAGATGCCGTTGTTGGCCACTATGCCGATTAAATGGCCTTCAATGCGCGCAAACCCACAAATCAAAGTGGAACCAAATAGCGCCTTAAATTCATCGAAATCCGAATCATCAACAATCCGAGCAATCACTTCTCGTACATCGAATGAAAGCTTCAGGTTACTGTTCACGATGCCGTAGATTTCTTCAGGGTTGTGCCTAGGAGGAAGAGGCTTTGCACTCTCCATTTGGATGGGTGAGTGAGCATTAGTATTGGCTATCGCTTGCTGGGCGAGTTTCATCGCATGTTTTTCATTGTCGGCGTAATAGTCTGCAACCCCCGATTTTCGGCAGTGAACATCTGCGCCGCCGAGCTCTTCCTCTGTCACGACTTCTCCAGTGGCGGCTTTTACTAGAGGTGGGCCTGCAAGAAAAATGGTTCCTTGCTGTTTAACAATAATCGAGACATCGGCCATGGCTGGAATGTACGCGCCACCAGCAGTACACAAGCCAAGCACAACCGCGATTTGTGGGATCCCCTTGGCAGACATTTGTGCTTGATTAAAGAAAATCCGCCCGAAATGATCTTTGTCTGGGAATACTTCCGCCTGATGAGGCAGGTTGGCTCCGCCAGAGTCGACTAAGTAAATGCAGGGAAGGTGGCATCGCTCTGCGATTTCTTGGGCGCGTAGGTGTTTTTTTACCGTCAGAGGGTAGTAAGTTCCCCCTTTTACGGATGGATCGTTGGCGATCACCATGCAATCAATCCCTTTGACTTTGCCTATACCCGCAACAATGCCAGCACAAGGAATGGGTTCATCGTAGACTTGCCATGCGGCAAACAGGCCTATCTCCAAAAAGTCTGAATCTTCATCGAGTAGGGTATTGATACGTTCTCTGACTGGCAGTTTACCTTTGGCTTTTTGTCTTTCTATAGACTTGGCTCCGCCTCCCTGTTCAATGGATTTGATATTAGAATGTAGGCTCTTGACCAATGCAGTCATGCTCTGATGGTTTTCTGTGTAGAGTGGGGAATCGATTTTAATTTTTGATTTGATGATAGCCATAACCGTCTTCCTTAACTTGATTCATCAAATAGCTCACGTCCTATGAGCATTCGACGAATTTCAGACGTGCCAGCGCCAATCTCGTACAACTTGGCATCTCGTAATAGTCGCCCAACAGGGTATTCGTTGGTGTAGCCGTTGCCACCCAGAAGTTGAATCGCATCTAACGCGATTTGTGTCGCCAGTTCAGCGGCATAGAGAATCGCGCCAGCGGCATCTTTGCGGGTGGTTTCACCTCGGTCACAGGCCGCAGCAACGGTATAAACGTACGATTTCGCTGCATTGGCTCGCGTGTACATATCTGCGACTTTCGCTTGAACGAGCTGGAACTCACCGATAGCCCGCCCAAATTGCTGACGGCTATGAACGTACGGAACCACGACATCCAGGCAAGCTTGCATGATCCCTAAAGGGCCACCTGCTAACACGACGCGTTCGTAATCCAACCCACTCATCAACATTTTGACACCTTCGTCGACATTACCTAGCACGTTTTCGACCGGGACGGCGCAGTCCTCAAAAACCAGTTCACAGGTGTTAGAACCACGCATGCCTAGCTTGTCGAGTTTTTGCGCGGAATGGAAACCCTCGAATTCTTTTTCAACGATGAAGGCAGTGATCCCACGTGAAGCATCTTTCGGAGACGTTTTGGCATACACAATCACGACGTCTGCGTCTGGGCCGTTGGTGATCCACATTTTTGAGCCATTAAGCAGATAGTGATTGTTTTTTAACGTTGCCTTAAGCTGCATACTTATGACATCAGAACCCGCGTTGGCTTCACTCATCGCGAGTGCGCCAATGAAAGAACCATCTACCAATTTGGGTAGGTATCGGTTTTTTTGATCATCTGTACCATTTCTGTAGATTTGGTTTGCACAAAGGTTGGAGTGGGCACCATAGCTTAAGCCAACAGAGGCGGACGCTCGGCTGATTTCTTCCATGGCAACAACATGCGCCAGATAGCCCATTTCTGCTCCGCCGTATGGCTCACCAATTG
>NZ_BCUD01000013.1 GCF_001591105.1 Vibrio nereis NBRC 15637
CGATAGCCTCGCTTTTAGCGAGGTTTTTTCGAATCTAAAATTCGAAAGATCTACAGGGGTGTAGCTCCAATTGGCAGAGCAGCGGATTCCAAATCCGCGTGTTGGGAGTTCGAATCTCTCCACCCCTGCCATATTTAAGGCTCTAGTCGAAAGACTGGAGCCTTTTTCGTTTGATTAGAATATTAAGTCTCCAGTTGATAGATCATCTTGATAGATCATCGTATTCTCCCGTATTACTAGAAATAGCGTATGCCAGTAGTTCGAATCTCTGAGTCGCCAGCCCCCCAACAATATTTAGAGCCCTAGTCGAAAGACTAAGGCTTTTTTGCATTCATGCAGTTCACTATTTAAGAATGACCAACAATGTGACGCCTGTAACTTTCTATTTTTCAAACAATGTTTGAGGCATAGCTTTGTATTTGTTGTTCGAAAGTTCAGCACTTACCGCTACAATGTATCGCTATCCAACAAGGGGGGAGTTATGGGGCAGTTTTATATACTAGGGTTTATTGCGGTCGGCGGAGCTTTTGGTGCCTGTTCTCGTTACCTGATATCTGAGTTTTGTATTACTTTGTTTGGCCGTGGATTTCCATACGGTACACTTTCAGTCAATGTCATTGGCTCATTCCTAATGGGATTACTTATAGCTGCGTTTGAAAATGGCACTCTAGCAACTGAACCATGGCGTCAGATCGTCGGCTTAGGTTTTTTAGGAGCCCTCACCACGTTTTCTACTTTCTCTATGGATAATGTCCTTTTGCTTCAGCAGGGTGCATTTTTTAAGATGGGCTTAAATATCTTACTTAATATCATATTAAGTATTTCAGCTGCCTGGGTTGGCTTTCAACTTTTGATTAAAAGTTAGTTATCATCTGAGTTAAATTTATACAGGTCGGCTTGGTTTATCCAAGCCGATTTTATATACTCGTACAACTTGTCGGAGTGCCATAAGGCTGAGACCGTTAATTCGGGATCCGTTGAACCTGATCAGGCTAACACCTGCGAAGGGAACAGGAGAAGATATCTACGCTAGAGTTCTATCTGGCTGACCTATCACAAACTCAAACGTGGTGTATAAGTATAACGTTCTACTAAGCCACAGTTTGACACCTCTTGTCGCATCTATCCGCCAAGCATTTTTATCCAAAATCTTTTTATCTAGCATAACAAAGCAAGGAAAAATGCTATGTCGAGTCGCAAACAAGCGAGACTGGAAGCAAAACAGTTTATTGATACTCTATCGGTACAACCATACCCAAACTCAAAGAAAGTATACGTAGAAGGTTCACGTCCTGATATTCGTGTTCCAATGCGTGAAATTACGCTTGCTGACAGCTTAGTTGGTGGTACTAAAGAGTCACCCATTTTCAAACCAAACGAACCTATACGCGTATATGACACTTCGGGGTTCTATACAGACCCAGATTACTCAATTGATCTCTACAGTGGCTTACCGAAGCTCAGAGAAGCATGGATTGAGGAACGTTCAGATACTGAAATCCTCGATGACGTCAGTTCGGTGTACACCAAAGAGAGGCTAGAAGATGATACGCTTGATGAGCTTCGTTATGGGAACTTACCGCGTATAAGACGTGCGAAAGAAGGACAGTGTGTTACTCAGCTTCATTATGCTCGTAAAGGTATTATTACGCCCGAAATGGAGTTTATCGCGCTACGTGAAAATATGGGGCGCGCCAAATACCGTGATGAAGTGCTGAATCAACAGCACCCCGGCCAGAGTTTTGGGGCGAACTTACCTAAAGATATTACCGCTGAGTTTGTACGTAAAGAAGTTGCAGAAGGGCGTGCCATCATCCCTTCCAACATTAACCACCCTGAATCTGAACCCATGATCATTGGCCGTAACTTTCTAGTCAAAGTTAACGCGAACATTGGTAACTCATCCGTGACGTCTTCGATTGAGGAAGAAGTAGAGAAGCTGGTTTGGTCGACTCGTTGGGGCGGCGATACAGTAATGGATTTATCTACTGGGCGAAACATTCACGAGACGCGCGAATGGATCTTACGTAACAGCCCAGTGCCTATCGGTACTGTGCCTATGTACCAAGCCTTAGAGAAAGTAAATGGTATTGCCGAAAACCTGAATTGGGAAGTGATGCGTGACACGCTTATTGAGCAAGCTGAGCAGGGTGTCGATTACTTTACTATTCACGCGGGTCTATTACTACGTTATGTGCCAATGACGGCTAAACGTGTAACGGGTATTGTTTCTCGCGGTGGTTCAATTATCGCTAAATGGTGTCTTGCTCATCACCAAGAAAGCTTCCTTTACAGCAACTTCCGCGAGATTTGTGAAATCTGTGCGAAGTACGATGTTGCGCTGTCATTGGGCGATGGCCTGCGCCCTGGTTCTGTCGCTGACGCCAATGATGAAGCTCAGTTTGCAGAGTTACGTACCCTAGGTGAGCTAACTAAAATTGCTTGGGAATACGATGTACAAGTGATTATTGAGGGCCCTGGTCACGTGCCAATGCACATGATCAAAGAGAATATGGAAGAGCAGCTGGAACATTGCCATGAAGCGCCTTTCTACACGCTTGGTCCACTTACTACTGATATTGCTCCTGGCTATGACCATATTACCTCCGGCATTGGTGCCGCAATGATCGGATGGTACGGCTGTGCGATGCTTTGTTACGTAACGCCAAAAGAACACTTGGGGCTACCAAATAAAGAAGATGTTAAGACCGGCCTAATCACCTATAAACTTGCGGCTCATGCCGCCGATCTTGCGAAAGGGCACCCTGGAGCGCAGGTTCGTGACAATGCACTATCCAAAGCACGTTTCGAATTTAGATGGGAAGACCAGTTCAACCTAGCTTTAGATCCGGATACTGCTCGCACTTTCCACGATGAAACTCTTCCGCAAGAGTCAGGCAAAGTGGCTCACTTCTGCTCAATGTGCGGACCTAAGTTCTGTTCAATGAAAATTTCCCAAGAAGTGCGCGAATACGCGAAAGACACAAAACAAGTTGCTGCAGATCAGGCTATTTCAGTAAAACTGCTTGATGATCCGCTTGAAGGTATGCGTCAAAAATCAGAAGAGTTTCGTGCAACGGGTTCTGAGCTGTATCACCCAGCAGTCACTGCGCAAGCGGAGGAGTAATGACTAAAATCCTTATTCCTGCTGAAGTCATCGAACTGACAGGTTTGATTCAGCAGTGCTTGTTGCAAGCAAAAGAGCAAGGATTCTTAGTTGATGATATTGAGTTGGGTGTTAGCCCAACTCATGTACTTCAAGTGATTAAGGAAGATGAGAGTATTGGACTTGTGGCTGATACTTATACTGAAGCCTCTGCGGTTTCTGACCAAGAATATTCATCTTTCTACTTGCTCAATTACTCTCACCAATGCTCTTTGCATGAACTGGTAAACCGACCTAAGCATGCTATCTACCTGTCGGTAGAGGATGGCAATCAGTCTCTCGATATGTGGCATCATCCTCTTGATCAGGAAGTACGTGCACTGTCTTTCAAGGCAGCGTCATGCAGCCATGAAACTTACAAGACGCATTTCTCTTGGATTGCTGCGTTGTTAGCGCTCGATTTCCCTATTGAAGATTGTCTGACTTTAGCGCGCGCGATGGTGAATGTTTCACGTGGAACATGGGCCAATCAGTTCGATCAATTTCCGACTCCAGTGATAGAAGATACCAGACTTGGCATCAAAGTCGGTTGGGGTGTCGGGAAACATACAACCCAATTTCCTACTTTGACGAAAGCAAGTTTGGGTTTGTACCCAGTGGTCGACAGTGTCGAATGGGTCGAGCGCTTATTAGATCTAGGAGTCAAAACGGTTCAGCTAAGAATAAAGAACCCCGCTCAAGACGACCTAGAACTGCAAATTAAGCGCGCTATTGAGTTAGGGAATCAAGCGGACGCTCAGGTGTTTATCAACGACTACTGGCAACTTGCGATCAAGCATGGCGCTTATGGTGTTCACTTGGGCCAGGAAGATCTTGAAGAGTCAAACTTAACTCAGTTAAGCCGTGCTGGCATTCGACTCGGTTTATCGACCCATGGTTATTATGAACTGCTTAGGATTGTCCAAATAGCGCCGAGTTACATCGCATTAGGGCATATTTTTCCCACCACTACCAAGCAGATGCCCTCCAAACCCCAGGGACTCGTTCGATTAGAGCTCTATCAGCAACTTATTAATACCATTCCATATGGCGAATCGGTAGGTGTCCCAACCGTTGCGATTGGTGGTATTGATTTGAATAATGCCAAATCAGTTTGGGAATGTGGCGTATCGAGCTTAGCGGTTGTACGCGCCATTACTCTTGCTTCATCTCCTAAAGAGGTGATTGATTCGTTTAAGCAACTGATGCGTTTCCCTAAAGAGATTAGGGAGCCAAGCCATGTTGAATGATCACGATTTTTTACGCTACCAACGCCAGATTGCTCTGCCCGAGATTGGAGAAAGCGGGCAGGTTGCCTTGAAAAATTCGACAGTCCTTATTATTGGCTGTGGAGGTTTGGGCAGTGCCGCTGCTATGTACCTCGTGGCCGCAGGGGTTGGCAAGTTGGTAATTAGTGATGATGACCAGGTTGAACAAAGCAACCTGCAAAGACAACTTATCTATAGAGAAAATGATATCGGCTTGGACAAAGTTCACGCGATGGGCGAGCAACTCAAAGCCATCAATCCCGATATTAGTATCCGTCAATTGAATACACGGCTTGGTCCAGAGCAGTTGAATCTTGAAGTGATGTTGGCGGATGTCGTGCTTGATTGCAGTGATAACCTGCCCACTCGGCAGCTAATCAACGCAGCGTGCTATCAGCAACGGACACCTTTGATCTCCGCTTCGGCCATTGGCTGGAAAGGGCAATTTGTTGTGTTCGATTTCAGAGAGAATACTGACCATGGTTGTTACAAATGTTTAGTGCCGGATGAGGAACTAAGCCAACCTGCTCGTTGTAGTGACAGCGGGATCATCGGCCCGGTTGTTGGGACGATGGGTAACTACCAAGCATTGGCGACTATTCAATTATTGGCTACAGGCCACTTCAATTTCCAAACCAATGAATTGAACGTATTTGATGGAACGACATTACAGTGGCAATGCTTCGCTGTTAGGCAAGATAAGCAATGCAGTGTTTGTGCCCAGCAGAGATAGAGAGTTAATGACATGGATATAATACAAGTTGTAATTAACGAGCAAGCTCATACGGTGCCGAGAAATAGCTCACTGGCCCAGATAATAGAACAGCTTTCGTTACCAGAAATGGGGTGCGTGTTTGCAATTAATAATAGCGTTGTACCGCGCAGTGAGTGGTCGAGTACACACATAAATGACGGTGATGCGATATCACTTTTTCAAGCAATTGCAGGAGGGTAATCGCATGCTGACTATTGCAAATAAGACATTCCAATCTCGACTGTTTACAGGCACAGGTAAATTTGCCAACAGCCAATTGATGGCCGAAGCCATTAATGCATCAGGTTCGCAATTAGCAACGATGGCGCTAAAGCGTGTCGACGTGAACAATCAACAAGATGATATTCTCAAACCGATTGTCGATATGGGTATCGGCTTGCTACCAAATACCTCCGGTGCCAAGAACGCAAAAGATGCCGTCTTTGCCGCGCACTTAGCGCGAGAAGCATTAGGAACCAACTGGTTGAAACTCGAAATTCATCCGGACCCTAAATATCTTATGCCTGATCCCATCGAAACGTTATCCGCTGCTGAACAGTTGGTAAAAGATGGCTTTACCGTTTTGCCGTATTGCCATGCTGACCCCGTTTTATGTAAACGGCTAGAGGAAGTGGGCTGTGCTGCGGTGATGCCGTTGGGCGCGCCAATAGGCTCTAACAAGGGAATTGTTTCACACGACTTTATTGAAATCATCATCGACCAAGCGACGGTTCCGGTTATTGTTGACGCTGGGATAGGTGCGCCTTCACATGCTGCGCGCGCGATGGAAATGGGCGCGGACGCTGTTTTGGTTAATACGGCAATTGCTGCGGCATCAAACCCTGTCGCAATGGCAAAAGCTTTCAAGATTGCCGTCGAGTCGGGAAGGATGGCGTATGAAGCGGGTTTAGCTGGAAAGGTTTCTCATGCGGTGGCATCAAGCCCGTTGACCTCCTTTTTAGATAACTAGCGCGGAGGTAAAAAATGAGTTTCGTCGAACGTTTTAACGAGCTCGATTGGCACGATGTGTCTATGTCGATCAATGCGAAGACAGCCAGAGATGTAGAGCGTGCGCTGAGTAAAACCAAACGTGATCTCGAGGATTTTAAAGCCTTGATATCTCCAGCCGCTGAAGCGTATCTAGAGCAAATGGCACAACAGTCTTTAGCTCTGACGCGTAAGCGTTTTGGTAACACCATGTCGCTTTATATCCCGCTTTACCTTTCTAACTTGTGCGCGAATGCTTGTACATATTGCGGTTTTTCAATGGAGAACCGCATTAAGCGAAGAACGCTCAGCGAGCAGGAAATCGATGCCGAGATTCGAGCAATCAAACAGATGAAGTTTGACAGTGTGTTGTTGGTGACCGGAGAGCATGAAACCAAAGTTGGGATGAACTACTTTCGTAAAGTGTTACCGCAAATTAAGCAGCACTTTAACTATCTCGCGATGGAAGTGCAGCCTCTGGAAGAAGAAGACTACGCAGAACTTAAGACACTTGGGTTAGATGCCGTGATGGTGTATCAAGAGACTTATCACCCGTCGACCTATGCCGAGCACCATTTGCGTGGCAATAAAATGAACTTTGAGTTTCGCTTAGAAACCCCGGATCGATTAGCCCGAGCCGGGATTGATAAAATTGGTATTGGTGCCTTGATCGGTCTGGAAGACTGGCGTACAGATTGCTTCTATGCCGCGGCTCATCTGGACTACCTTGAAAAGGCGTATTGGAAAACACGCTACTCGATTTCTTTTCCTCGTTTGCGTCCGTGTGCAGGGGCGTTGCAACCTAAGTCAGTGATGACTGATAAGCAATTAGTGCAGCTCATTTGTGCTTATCGCTTATTCAACCCTGAAGTAGAGCTATCACTTTCTACGCGAGAGTCACCGGAATTCCGCGATAACGTATTGCCTCTTGGGATTACCTCGATGTCAGCTGCATCCAAGACCCAACCTGGGGGGTATGCGAATGATGATGTTGAGCTGGAGCAGTTTGAGATCAGCGATGAACGCAGCGCCGAGTCGGTAGAAGCGATGATTCGCGCCAGAGGATTCGATCCTGTGTGGCGTGATTGGCATTCCGTATATTCTGGTTAGTGATCATGTTTCACGTGAAACATTAAAAAAGGGATTGATGATGTCATCAATCCCTTTTGCATTTTAACGAATCGGTTTATGGATTAAGCATGCGTCAACGGTTGTGTCGCAGCTCGTAACCATTCTTTCACTTCGCCTTCAACCAATGGGCTAATGTCATCCCATACTTTTTGGTGGTAGTCATTTAACCATGCAAGTTCTGGCCGGGTTAACATGTTGACATTGATATTGCGTGTGTCGATTGGGCAACGGGTCAGTGATTCGAAGGCTAAGACAGGGAAGTCGCCTGACGTCTGTTTTTCAACAACCAGCTCCAAGTTCTCGATACGGATACCAAACGCATCTGCGCGATAGTAGCCAGGTTCGTTTGAAAGCACCATGCCTTCAAGCAAAGGAACATCGACATGCTTCTTAGAAATGCTTGCCGGACCTTCGTGAACACTGAGGAAATGACCGACACCATGACCTGTGCCGTGGTCATAGTCATAGCCTTCCGCCCACAAATGCTGACGAGCAAGTGTATCGATTTGGTAGCCGCGAGTGCCTTTCGGGAAGCGCGCGCGTGCAACACCAATATGACCTTTTAGGGCCAGCGTGAACTGTTTGATCATTTCTTCGTTTGGCTGTCCGATCGCAATGGTGCGCGTGATATCTGTGGTGCCATCTAGGTACTGGCCACCTGAATCGACCAAGTAGAGTGTGTCTATTTCTAACTGGCCAGGCTCTGGCTGGTTTTCGTGGTTGTAGTGGCACATAGCGGCATTGCTGCCAGCAGCCGAAATCGTATCAAAGCTCAAGTCCATCAGAGTAGGGTCTTCCTTACGGAAACTCTCAAGCGTATCCGAGAGAGTGGCTTCATTGTGTAGGTTGCCGGATGCGACCTCACTATCCAACCAGCACAGGAACTTAGTCATCGCAACGCCATCGCGGATATGACACGCTTTCATGCCGGCGATTTCGACGTCGTTTTTGGCAGCCTTTGGCATTAAGCAAGGATCCGCGGCACTGACAACGCTAGCACCAGAGTTTTGCAACACAAGCTTAAACCAAGCGTTACTGATGGCAGGGTCCAGTAAAACCTGCTTGCCTTGCAAAGCTTCAAGGCGAGACTGAAGCTGCTCAGGTGCGTGTACCGATAAGCCAGGACCAACATGGGATTCAAAGTCGGCAGGCAGTCGCGCTGGGTCTAAGAAAAACTCGACACTGGCATCACTGTGTAAGATTGCGTGCGACAATAAAACGGGTAAACGAGACACATCCAAACCACGGACATTTAACAGCCAACAAACCGAATCCAGCGCAGTAATGATCGCACTATCTGCGCCTGCTTGCTTGATTAACTCGGCGACTTCTTTGCGCTTACTCTCACTTGATTGACCTACAGCGTCTGTTGGCATTAGGCGCACTTCTGACACGAATGGTTCTGGGCGGTCATGCCAGATCTGGTCAATAGGGTTGGTATCCAGAATCTTAAGTTCGAATGCGCCCGCCAGTTTTGCTTGAGCGGCATTTAACCAGGCAGAACTGTGCATGCGTGGGTCAATCGCGATACTCGCGCCGTTTGCTACGTTTTCTTTTATCCAGTCTAACGCGGGTTCTTCGATTAGGTGGCGGTACTCGAACAGCTCAGCAGGAACCTGTTTGGTGACTTGAACGGTGTAACGTCCATCGACAAAAATCGCTGCTTTTTCTTGTGTAATTACTGCGGCACCAGCAGAGCCAGTAAATCCTGTAAGCCAGTGAAGGCGCTCATTGTGCGCAGGTACGTATTCGCCGAGGTATTCATCTTCATGTGGGACAAGTAAAGCGTCAATCTGGTGCTGAGAGAGCCATTCTCTGATGGCAGTCAGACGTTGTTCTGTCGTTGTTAGCATCTGTTAATCCTTCAATATGTATCAGGCGTCCATTCAGTGTGCGGACGATGGAGATAAGCTACTCTTTTTAAAGAATGGCTGCAAATTATCTCAATGGTGTCGTTTTATCTGTGATCATCTGGCGTATCCAAGACAGCGCAGGGTCATTTTCTCTGTCCCTATGCCAGAACAAGGTATAGGCCATGGGCGGAAACACGATGGGCAGTGGCAATACCGATAAGCCCATTTGTTCGGAGGCGAGTTCAACAAAATGGCTCGGAGCAGTAAAGATGAAATCCGTATACGAGCACAAACTTGCGGCACTGTTAAAATCTGGCACGGTAATCGCGATATCTCGTTCGTGGCCAATGTCGGCTAAGCGATAGTCGAGTAGCCAGCGGTCGTTGCCATCACACCTGACTTGCACATGTCGGTAGGATAAATAGCTTTGTAGGTTCCACGGTTGCGAGAGTGCAGGGTGGTCGCTTCTGACTAAGCATTTTTGATTATCTCGGTAAATCTCCTGTTCGCAGATATCACTGGGTGGAAGCAAGGTGAGCTTGGCATCATTGATATCGATGTCTTTACCTGTAAGTCCTAAATCGAGCTCGCCACGCTGTAGCATTTTAAATGTGTTATCTGACCAAGCGTGGGTACTGATGGTAACCCCGGGGGCTTGATGAAATATCGCTGGAAGGAAATGCGGTAAGATCAGGGGATAGACACTTTCCACGGTGGCAATTTGAAATCGGTACGAACTGGTTTCTGGCGAGAAAATTTCTGGCTGGGTTATCTGTTCGAGTTGGTTAATAAGAAGGTCGATTTTGGGTTTGAGGAACAATGCCTTTGGCGTTGGAGTGAGCCCATGGGAGTGGCGTACAAACAGGGGATCATCAAATTGCGTTCGCAACTTGGCTAAGTTTTTACTGATGGCTGACTGGCTAAGGCAAAGCCTGTGTGCCGTGCGAGTCACATTTAACTCTTCAAGCAGGACCTTTAAGCAGACCAGTAGATTGATATCGATTCGAACCAGCTTTTCCAGATTCATATGAATTTCCTATATGGAATATCTTTAATGATGAATAATCATTGGTTGGCATATCTAAATTTAACCTACAATACGGTCAATTTCATTTGTTATTGTGGAGACTCCAGTGCAAACCACTCAACCAGCCGCAAACAGCAGAATGCAACTTGTCCTGCTGACACTACTGGTGCTATTTAGCCCGCTTGCTATTGATATCTATCTACCAGCATTACCTCTTATCTCGGCTGCGTTTCACGTGGAACATGCATTGGCGCAAGACACGATTACATGGTTCTTATTTGCTATGGGTGTAGGGCAACTTTTTGCTGGACCTTTAGCAGATAAACTAGGACGTCGAACTGTTGCATTGGGTGGTATCACAATCTATGCGATGAGTGCTTTATTGGCGTGGAGCGCTCAGAACATCGAATGGTTGTTGGTATCACGTTTGCTACAAGGCTTAGGTGCGTGCGCGACATCGGTAGCAGCCTTTGCAACAGTTCGCGATATCTTTGGCCCGCAAAAAAGTGGCAAAATGATCAGCTACCTCAATGGCGCGATCTGCTTTATCCCGGCAATGGCACCGATCTTAGGCAGCTGGTTAACGCAGCAATTTGATTGGCGCGCCAACTTTAGTTTCTTGGCAGGCTTTGCCAGCATCTCACTCGTGGCAATGGTTATTTTTATGAAAGAGACCAATCCTGCACCGAGCACGGAACCTGTTTTTCGTCCGAGCCGCTACATGGCTGTATTAAAGACCCCATCATTTGTTTTCCATGCATCACTTTGTTTGCTGGCGATGGCGGTGATTCTGGCTTATGTCACATCGGCGCCCGTGGTACTGATGGAAAACTATGGTTTGTCGATGAATGAGTTCAGCATGTGGTTCGGAGTGAATGCGGTCGTGAATATCATCGCTTGCATGATGGCACCGAAGCTGATGGACAAATATGGCACACACGTGACGCTGATTGTGGGTATTGTGACGCTAGCATTGGGTGGCATCCTCATGCTTATCCTTGCTCATGAGCAAACGGCGTTGGCCTTTATGACGCCTATCTTCTTCTCATCGGTTGGCTTCGCGCTGATTCTTGGTGGAGCGGCAGGTAAAGCACTTGCACCATTTGGAGACAAAGCAGGAACGGCAGCGGCTTTACTTGGCTTATTCCAAATGAGTGGTTCTGGCTTATTAGTCGGGACAGTGCAGCGTTTAGGTTTAGAGCCGCAAACCATGATTGCGACCCACATGTTGATCGTGGTTCCAGGATTATTGATACTGATGAGTAAGAGCGGTAAAAGCTGGCACAGCGCTGTCGCACAATAGCGAGTTATTTGCTTTGAAGCGAATTGAAAACGTTGTATATTTGACCTTCTCTCCTTAAAAATTTTGGAACAATACTAAAGATGTCGATGACAACTTATGAGATGGCTCGTGTACTGGAGCAACTAGAAGAATCTCCAGAAAAAATTATGTTTGGCAAATTGCTTAACGAGCTTGGCAACCAGAGTGGTGAACGTATTCGCAGTGCGGCAAAACAAGTACCACTTCATATGTTGCGCGACATTGTCTACCAGTTTCAACAAGTGATTGAAGCGCGTAAAGATGAACAGGTCGAATTGATGGCGAAGTCCATTGCTGAGCAAGGTATCTCGGTAGAAGACCTCCAAAAATATCTAGAATCTCGTTAATAAAAAGGCTCGCAAACGCGAGCCTTTTTATTATGGATTCACATTGCGGTTGATCGGGTTTTGCAGCGAGATTAGCGTTTCGGTGGATTGCACTTCATCAATCGCTTGCAGCTTATCGATCAGCACATATTGCAGCTCTTCAATCGAACGGCACATCAACTTCACGAAGATATTGTACGCGCCAGTGGTGTAATAGGCTTCGACGACTTCTTCCAACGCATTGAGCTTTTCTAACGCAGAATGGTAGTCACGCGCCGCGTTTAAGTTAATCCCAATAAAGCAGCACACGTCATAGCCGAGCTTTTTGGTATCGACGATCACTTCTGTACCCTGAATGATGTCTGCCGATTTCATTTTCTCTATACGCACATGAATCGTGGCTGGGCTCACGTCAAAGAGCTTCGCCATTTCAGCATAGGGAGTTCGTGCGTCTTCCATCAGCGTCTTCAAGATAGCACGATCCAAATCGTCCAGTTTTGTGTTGTGCGCGTGCATACTGCTCTCCCATAAACATGATTCTCTACAATGAGCCTTTATTCTAGTGCGCATTGAGCCTGAACTACTAGGTGTATTTGTGCTCTCTTGGCGAAGAAATTAGTACCCCCCAGTAAAATCCATTACACTTGCGCTTGTTCAATTACCACCATCGGAGCATCTCGTGCAGATACAACTTATTTGTGAAGACCCTAATCAAAATGAGCAGCTAGAAACCATCGCTCAACGTTGGGGGCTGACTCACTGCCAAGACAGCGAGTTCGCTTTGGTGCTTACCCCACAAAGATTAGAACTACGTAAGACAGACGAACCGAAATTAGGCGCAATTTACGTTGACCTGATTGGTGGCGCCGTTGGGCATCGACGTAAATTTGGTGGTGGTAAAGGGCAGGCCATCGCGAAAGCGGCGGGGCTCAATAAAGGGGCGACGCCAACGATTCTCGATGGGACTGCGGGTTTAGGTCGAGACGCCTTTGTGCTGGCATCGTTAGGCTGTAAGGTACAAATGGTAGAGCGTCACCCAGTGGTGGCCGCATTATTGGATGATGGCTTAGAGCGCGCTAAGCAAGACGAAGAAATTGGCGGTTGGGTCAGTGAGCGTATGTCGTTGCTTCATGCGTCTAGCCACACTGCACTGGACGATTTAGCTCAAGATAAGAGTTTTACCAAACCGGATGTGGTGTATCTCGACCCAATGTATCCGCATCCAGAAAACAAAAAGAAATCGGCATTGGTTAAAAAAGAGATGCGCGTATTTCAGTCGTTAGTCGGGGCTGATCTGGATGCGGATAACTTGTTAGAACCCGCTTTAGCCCTGGCGACAAAAAGGGTGGTGGTGAAAAGGCCAGACTACGCAAACTGGCTGGCAGAGCACAAACCGACGATGGCGATTGAAACCAAAAAGAACCGCTTCGACGTGTATGTCAAAGCCTCTATGACTTAACCCACAGAGTACGGCAAAACATAATTTAGTGCTTGCTTAATAACTCATGTCAGAGTATATCTTACTAAGAATTATTCGTATTCTTAGCTTAGGTAATGGTATGGCTAAACGTCTGTGTAAAATGAGTCGCAAGCAGATAGCGGAAAACCTTGGTGATATTCACCGTCTGGTTGTTGAACCTCAATTTATGTGTCGCTCTTGCGCGCGTTCGTCGGCTTCAAAAGGCTCCTTGTGTAAGCCAGCAGCAATACCTCCCCAACAATGCCAAAGCCAATCTATCGAGCAACAAAGAGCGTGTGGCTTATTGGCGGAAGCGCTTCCTGAGCAAGCCGCACCAGCAAAAGTGAAAGATGAGCAAAAAGCGCAGGCGGTGCGCCGCGTGATCGAGCGAGTCAAAGAAAAATCAGCGCGCGCTACCGTTACGGCACCATCAAATGAGACGGAAATCGCAGCTCAATCTTCACTTGTCGCGTCAATCGATATCTCAGATAAAAAGGCGTTGAAGAAAGCTAAGAAGGCGCTGAAGAAGCATTACAAGCAGCAGAAGAAATTACTCAAATTGGCGAAGAAACAACATAAGTTGTTAAAGCGCCAACGCAGATTAGAAGAGAAATTAGATACTCGCTCTGATGTGCCGAATTTACTGCCGGGCTTGCTCGAAGTACAAAATGAGTCCAAGGTGCACTGAGTGTGACAGAGACCCTGACAAAAACGCTCTCCAATTGGAGAGCGTTTTTCGTTTTAGCTGGCTGAGCGGTAACTCTGTGCCACTTTTCGTTTTACCCAAGTCTCATTGAACCAGAGTGAAAACATAATAATTGCACCGCCAATCGCAAGGCGAGGCAAGTCGACGTCGCGATTCCAAATCACAATATTGACGATCAGACCGGCCGGAACCAACGCGTTATTCATTACAGCTAGTGCACCCGCGTTCACCATGGTTGCACCTTTGTTCCAAGCAAAGTAACCCAGGCCAGAAGCAATCAAGCCAAGATAAATCAAAATGCCCCATTGGGTGCTGGTGGTTGGCATCTTTTCGATATTGCCCATCAGCGCGAACGCCACGAGTGCGACACATAAAGCACCAAGGTAGAAGTAACCAAAAATGGCGTGCTGAGGGAGATCGAGTGGCTTTTTCTCCATCAGGTATTTGTAACCCACCTGACCGATCGCAAAACAGATATTCGCGCCCTGAACGACCAAAAAGCCCAAAATAAAGTTTTCGTTAATGCCAGCGAATTTAATGAAGGCTGCGCCTGCAACCGCGATGATCGCAGTGACTAAGTACCAAGGTGAGAAACGTCCCTTGAGAAAGTCATAAATCAGCGTGACATAAATCGGAGTGAACACCGTAAACAGCAGAACTTCCGGAACCGACAGCAACAAGAAAGACTGGTAGTAGAAGCAGTACATCAGGCCGAGCTGAAAACCCCCGATCACCATGAGTTTGGCGATAAGCGATTTATCGACGCCTTTGAACTTTAAGAAAGGAATAAACACGATACTGGCCAATGCTACGCGCATCAGCACAGAAAACCACGAATCAACCTGACCAGCAAGATAAACGCCGATCAAGCTGAACGAGAACGCCCACAATAGTGTGACTGCAGAGAGATAACCCATGATTAATACTCATTATCAATAATTGCTCTGCAGTCTATATCAAAACTGGTTAACTATCAGTCTTTAAGTGGCACGACCAATAGGTCAACAGGCGTGCAGTTAATCAGTTGTCTGGTTGATGAAAGCAGTTTGCTCCAAAAGTCCTGATGATGTCCGCATACCACAAGGTCAAAGTTGAATTCTTGGATAGTCTCGCACAGCTCATTGCCAAGGTCGCCACTGCCTACCAACGTATGTTTAATCGGGAAGTTGGCGTGATCAGCAAAATTTTGTAGCTGTGTTTGAGAAGCTTGAATCGCTTGATGTTGTGTTTCTGCTAAATTGATATCGATAAGGCCCGTGTAAAGCTCGGCATAGTTAACATCAATGTGAACAAACGAGACTTCGGCGCCAAGCGGTTTAGCCAGTGAAACCGCTTTATCGATCAGAAGTTTACTGTCTTCAGTTAGGTCGACGGCAACCAAAATATGTTTATAAGTCATAGTGCTAGCTCCTTTAGGTGACTATCTAAAGGTTAGCACCAAGGATAAATAATTTATGCCGCCATGATCTCAGATCCACATTCATTCGACAAAGTGTTATCGTTGCAGTCATGTTATAGTCAGTTTAAGTTCATAGACTTAGTAGGAGTGGCAAATGCTTGCACAAGCGATGGTTGATCAATTGAATGAGCAAATTAATCTCGAATTTTTCTCATCCAATCTATACTTACAAATGAGTGCTTGGTGTGAAGACAAAGGTTTTGAAGGCGCAGCTGAGTTTTTACGAGCGCATGCCGTAGAAGAAATGGAGCACATGCAGCGTTTGTTTACGTATGTAAGTGAAACAGGAGCAATGCCAATTCTAGGTGCAATTGAAGCACCAAACCATGAGTTTGCTAGCCTGGGTGAAGTGTTCCGTGAAACGTACGAGCACGAGCAAATGATTACCGCGAAAATCAATAAGCTTGCTCATCTGGCGTTTACATCTCAAGACTACTCAACTTTCAACTTCTTGCAGTGGTACGTGGCTGAGCAGCACGAGGAAGAGAAGTTATTTAAAGGGATTTTAGATAAGCTGGAACTGGTTGGTGAAGATGGCAAAGCGCTGTTCTTTATCGATAAAGATCTAGCGGCTCTAGCAAAAGAAGGTTCATCTTCTATTATGGATGCCCCTGCTGAATAACTTTCAGCGAAAGACTCTCTAGTAAGATCGTCTTTTTCTTCTGGGCATCAAATGAAGATGTAGGGAGGAAAAGATGATCAATGCCGATACCATTCTATTTGCGCTTATGCTGGTCACTATCGTTAATATTGCGAGATACCTGACAGCGCTGCGTTCTCTGATTTACATTATGCGTGAAGCCCATCCACTGTTATACCAACAAGTTGATGGCAATGGCTTTTTTACCACGCATGGCAATGTCACCAAACAAGTCAGGCTTTATCACTACCTAAAAACCAAAGAATACCATCACCATCATGATGAGGTGTTTACGGGTAAGTGTGAACGCGTTCGAGAGCTTTTTATCCTTTCCGCATCCTTGGTGGGTGTGACTCTCTTTGCTTCATTTATTCTCTGATTGGTGAATTGGCAAGCAGCCAGAATACCGATAGAATAGCGACCTAAATTGCCAAGGATGTGCTGTATGCACATCCTTTTTTATTGGTTTACGTTGAGAAGTTGTCATGGCAGAAAAGTTTGATGTCGTCATTATTGGTGCAGGTGCTGCGGGTTTAATGTGTGCTGCAGAAGCAGGCAAACGCGGACGTAAAGTTCTGGTGCTCGACCACGCGAAAAAGCCAGGCCGGAAAATCCTGATTTCAGGTGGCGGGCGCTGCAACTTCACCAACTACGATGTGACGGCCAAAAACTATCTGTGTAGCAATCCTCATTTCGTTAAATCCGCTCTGGCTCAGTACACCAACTGGGATTTCATTTCGATGATCTACAAGCATGGGATTGAGTTTGAAGAGCGCGATCATGGCCAACTGTTCTGTGTGGGTGACTGCGATTCGAAAGACATCGTGAAAATGCTGATGGCAGAGTGTGACCTGCCTTCTGTCGAGCAGCGTTACAAGCAAGATATCCACCATATTGAAAAGAGTGACTCTGGTTTTGTGCTGCATTCGAATACCGACGTTATCGAGTGTGAGTCTTTAGTCGTGGCAACAGGCGGCCTCTCGATGCCAAAGCTGGGTGCGACACCATTTGGCTATAAAATTGCAGAGCAGTTTGGTTTACCTGTACTACCAACCACGGCGGGCTTAGTACCGTTTACTTTGCACAAAGAAGACAAAGAAGATTTTGCGGATCTGTCGGGCATCGCGATTCCGGTCGAGATCAAATCAGAAAATAATAAGGTCTTTAAAGAAGCCTTGCTGTTTACCCACCGTGGTTTGTCTGGTCCTTCGGTACTGCAAATCTCGTCGTATTGGAAACCGGGTGAACCAGTGAACATCAACCTAGTGCCCGAAGTGGATGTGGACGAGTTGATTGAACGCTCGTTGGAGAAGCACCCAAACCAAACACTCAAAAACACCTTGTCAAAAGTGTTGCCAAAACGCTTGGTTGAAGTGCTGATCGAAAGAAAAGTGTTGGAAGACAAACCGCTTAAGCAGTTTGGTCCTAAGCAGCTTAAACACATTACCGAAACATTAGAAAACTGGCATATCGCGCCTAACGGTACCGAAGGGTACAGAACCGCCGAAGTCACGCTGGGTGGTGTGGATACCGATCATTTGTCTTCCAAGACGATGGAATGCAAAAACGTTAAAGGACTCTACTTTATTGGTGAAGTGATGGACGTGACGGGCTGGTTAGGTGGCTACAACTTCCAATGGTGCTGGAGTTCTGGATTTGTGGCCGGGCAGTGGGTTTAGGTTCGCAATTTCAATGAATCAGAAAATATGCCGGACGTGTCCGGCATATTACTTTTATCGGCAAAAAGTATCTCACTTCTCGGATGTTTATAAATTGTTAACCCGTAGCTTGTGAGAGATCTTTTTTGCCAAATTTGATCTGTTGGATCACTAGGCCTCCCACAATGAGTACCAACCCAATCAGTGTAGTGGGGTGAATCTCTTCACCAATAATGGTCGACAGCAGGATCAGCGAAATAAACGGTGAGGCAAAGATAAGGTTACTGATGCGCGCGGTATTCTGAGTAAGCTTCAGCGCACTAAGCCAAAGTACAAAAGTCACACCCATCTCAAACAGCCCGACATAAGTGACGGCCAGCCAACCTTGCGTGGTAATGTGAGACCAACTTGCCCCTTCATAGAGGCTGATACCTATTGCGAAAGGGATCGCGACTAAGAAACCCAATAACACGGCCACAATCGGATCGGCTTGGTTTTTCGCATTTAAAATCCAGTAGCCCGCCCATAGCAGTGTGGACAGTAAAGCTAAACCCACGCCGAGGGGACTTTCAAAGTTGAGCCCAAGGATATCGCCTTTGGTTGCTATCACAATCACACCAAAATAACTCAGTGAGCAGGCAATCCAGTCTTGTTTGCGGATCTTTTGCCCCAAGAAAAAGGCAGCCATCAGCGTCAATGTGATCGCCCAACTGTAGTTGATCGCCTGCGCTTGTGAGGCAGGCAACAAATCATAGGCCTTAAACAGGATGATGTAATAAGCGAGTGGGTTGATCAGGCCAAGAAGTAAGTAATACCAAGGGTTGGACAGAAAGGTACGTGGTAGTAAAGAGAGCTTGCCTTGCACCGCGCAAATACCGATCAGAATAATGGCAGAAACGATGCTGGCCACCGTTAACATTTGAATAGGCGTAAACTCAGCCAAAGTTAATTTGAAGGCTGTGGCCACGGTTGACCACAATAGGACGGCAGACAGGCCGAACCCTAGCGCGCGACGTTCGTTCATAATGCTCCTTGCATAAACCCAAAATGGGTAACTTCCCTTGTTATTTAGAAAATGGGATGGAATACGGTGAGCCCAGTCTATCTGTTCGATATCTAGCCGGCAAACTGGACATTTATCCAGTGCTAAAATACCATTAAATCAATAGATGAAAAACGAGTTAAACCTTTATTATGCAATGGATTCTAGAGAATCAGAGCCTAATCATCAGCGCGCTCAGTGGCGCCGTGGTAAGTGGGTTAGGCGTTGGCTGGTGGATTAAGCAAAAAATGCTGTTTAGTCATCAGCTTATGGAGCAGCAGTTAGAGTCCAGCCAACAACTCTCCGGCAATCAAATTAGCCAATTGCAGCGTGAGCTTGAACAACAGCAACAAGAGCTTGATGAGCTAGATAGTGAAAGAGATAAAGCGGCGTACGAGCTAAAACAGTCTCACGGCAAACTGATGGCGGTGATGGAGAAGCTACGTTATTTCGAAGCCGTAAAACAAGAAAGGCAGCAGTACGCCGATGACCTCAACCGTATTCGCGAGCAAAAATCTCAGCTTGAAGCTCAGCTACGGGAACAAGAAGCGCGCCACGAACAAGAAAACAAAGCCAACCATGAAAAGCTTCAATTGCTTGAGAAGGCCGAAGAACGCCTAAAACAGCAGTTTGAGCATTTGGCCAACCAGTTGTTTGAAGCCAAGACTGCCAAAGTTGACCAGCAAAACCGCCAAAGTTTAGAAGGGTTGTTGTCACCGTTGAAAGACCAACTGGAAGGGTTTAAAAAACAAGTCAACGACAGCTTTACCGTCGAAGCCAAAGAGCGCCATACCCTGGTCCACGAGTTGAAAAACCTGCAGCGCTTAAACGAGCAAATGACGCGCGAAGCAGTCAACCTGACCCAAGCTTTAAAAGGTGACAACAAACAGCAGGGCAACTGGGGTGAGGTGGTACTCGCTCGCGTGTTAGCAGAATCCGGCCTGCGTGAAGGGCATGAGTACCAAACCCAGGTCAGTTTGCAAAACGAAGCGGGCAAGCGTTATCAACCGGATGTGATTGTTCACTTACCGCAAGACAAACAAGTGGTGGTGGACTCCAAAGTCGCTTTAGTGGCATACGAGCGCTACTTCAACGCTGAAACGGATACCCAAAGAGATAAAGCCCTAAGTGACCACTTACTTGCGCTTCGAGCACATATCAAAGGCTTATCGCAAAAAGATTACCATCAGCTTAAGGGCATCCAGAGCCTTGATTATGTATTGATGTTTATTCCGGTAGAACCTGCGTTTCAGGTCGCGATTCAGGCCGACCCAAGCTTGGTCAAAGACGCGATGGAGCAAAACATCATTTTGGTCAGTCCCACCACTTTGCTGGTGGCGCTGCGTACGATTGACAATTTATGGCGCAATGAAAGGCAAAACCAGAACGCGCAAGTGATCGCAGAGCGGGCCAGTAAGCTCTATGACAAGTTACGATTGTTTGTCGATGATATGGAAAGCTTGGGCGGCGCGCTGGATCGCGCAAACCAAAACTATCAAGGCGCGATGAATAAATTGGCGACGGGCCGCGGCAACGTTATCCGACAAGCTGAAAGCTTTAAGCAACTGGGCGTGGAGGTCAAACGGCCGATATCGACCAAACTGACCGAAATGGCGCACTACGATGGGCTCACAGAAAATACAGCGCTGAATAAAAATGAGCCTATCGCACAAAGACATCCGGCTGAGGATAAAGTAAACTAATCGCCCGCAGTGCTCAGGTCATTTTTATTTATCAGTACTGCTTGAAGAGGAAACATCATGACGGATACAAGCGTGCAATCGAATACAGCTTTAGAATCGAGTGAAACAACGCACTTTGGTTTCACCACCGTAGCAAAAGAAGAAAAAGTCGAGAAAGTGGCGGAAGTATTCCACTCTGTCGCAGCAAAATACGACATCATGAATGACTTGATGTCTGGTGGTATTCACCGTCTATGGAAGCGCTTTACGATCGATTGTAGTGGTGTTCGTCCGGGTCAACGCGTACTTGACCTAGGTGGCGGTACAGGTGATTTGACGGCTAAATTTTCCCGTATGGTGGGTGATAAAGGCCACGTCATCCTAGCCGACATCAACAATTCAATGCTGAATGTCGGTCGCGATAAACTGCGTGATATTGGTATTGTGGGTAATGTTCATTATGTTCAGGCGAACGCAGAAGAACTGCCGTTCCCAGACAACTATTTTGACGCGATCACCATCAGTTTCTGTTTGCGTAACGTAACAGACAAAAACAAAGCACTGCGCTCTATGTTCCGCGTGCTTAAGCCAGGTGGTCGCTTATTGGTATTAGAATTTTCTAAGCCAGTGTTTGACCCACTGTCAAAAATTTACGACGCGTACTCGTTCCACCTATTGCCAAAAATGGGCGAACTAGTCGCGAACGATGCAGAAAGCTACCGCTACCTTGCAGAATCGATCCGCATGCACCCAGATCAAGAAACACTGAAAGGCATGATGGAAGACGCGGGTTTCGATAAAACCAACTACTACAACCTGACGGGTGGTATCGTTGCTCTGCACCGTGGTTACAAGTTCTAAGGTAGGGGTACTATGCCATTTGATCCTCTGGTAACGGCGGTCGTTGAAACGTCCCTAAACACTTTGATTAAAGACGATCCTGAGTTGGGTCGTCGTCTTGCGCGCTTGAAAGGCCAAGTCATTCAGGTGCATCTGAAAGAACTCAACAAAACCCTGACGTTTGTCTTCAGTCAGCAAATCGATGTGTTGGCGAACTACGAAGGTGAGCCGGACTGTTATTTATCGCTTAACTTGGCCGTACTGCCAGAGTTACGCGATCAGTCAAACATCACCAAGCTGATCAAACAAGATAAGCTGGTGCTGGAAGGGGATATTCAGTTAGCGCAGAAGTTTTCCCAGCTTATGACCGACTGCAAGCCAGACATTGAAGAGTGGCTGTCCCGCGCCACAGGTGATGTCGTTGCACACACGTTGGTGAAAGGGGCGGAGAACTTCGGTCAGTTTGTCAAAGCTCAGGCCAATAAGCACCAAAGCCATCTTGGTCAGGTACTGACGGAAGAGTGGAAAATTGCGCCAGCACCGTTAGAGGTCGCGCATTTCTGCGATCAAGTGGATGAACTGAAAAGCCATGCCGCACGCGTAGAAGCCAAGTTGAATCAACTTCTGGAGCGCACATGACCCCGGCTGAACTAAAGCGTTTATACCATATCACTAAAGTTCAGCTCGAATATGGTCTTGATGAACTGCTGCCTAATCACCACCTCTCCAAAGCCCCTTTGCTAGCGCGTAAAGGACTGTTTTGGATCAAGAACAAGCACCCAGAAAAAGAGCTGGGTGAGCGTTTACGATTAGCACTTCAGGAGCTTGGGCCTGTATGGATCAAGTTCGGCCAGATGATGTCGACTCGGCGCGATCTGTTCCCTCCTCATATCGCTGATCCACTTGCCTTGCTGCAAGACCAAGTGTCGCCATTTGATGGTGAGCGCGCCAAAGAGCAGATGGAAGAAGAACTGGGTGGAGCGCTAGAGAACTGGTTTACTGACTTTGATGTAAAACCGTTAGCTTCGGCCTCGATCGCTCAGGTGCATACTGCCAAGCTCAAAGAGACTAACCAAGAAGTAGTATTAAAGGTCATCAGGCCAGATATTCGCCCCGTCATTGATGCAGATCTAAAACTGATGTACCGAATGGCACGTATAGTCGCCAAAGCACTTCCTGAAGCACGTCGTTTGAAACCTGTTGAAGTGGTACGTGAGTACGAGAAGACTTTGCTCGATGAGCTGGATCTGCGCCGAGAGGCCGCCAATGCGATTCAGTTGCGCAGAAACTTTGAAGGCAGCGAAGAGCTGTACGTTCCAGAAGTTTTTTCTGACTACAGTAATAAAACTGTCATGGTTTCTGAGCGAATATATGGCATTCAAGTCTCTGATATTGAAGGGTTGAAGGCAAACGGCACCAACATGAAGCTTCTGGCTGAACGTGGTGTAAGTGTGTTCTTCACCCAGGTGTTTCGCGACAGCTTCTTCCATGCTGACATGCACCCGGGCAACGTGTTTGTTGAGCCTAAGCATCCAGAAAACCCTCAGTGGATAGGGCTGGATTGTGGCATTGTCGGTACGTTGAATAGCGAAGATAAGCGTTACTTGGCGGAAAACTTCTTGGCGTTTTTCAACCGAGACTATCGCCGTGTCGCAGAATTACATGTTGAGTCCGGTTGGGTTCCACGTGAAACCAATATCGACGAGTTTGAATTTGCGATTCGCATTGTATGTGAACCCATCTTCGCGAAACCATTGTGTGAAATCTCCTTTGGTCACGTCCTGTTGAACCTGTTTAACACGGCACGTCGATTCCATATGGAGGTGCAACCGCAGCTGGTACTGTTGCAAAAAACGCTACTCTACGTCGAAGGCTTAGGGCGTCAGCTTTATCCGCAGCTTGATCTGTGGGAAACGGCCAAGCCATTCCTAGAAGAGTGGATGATGAATCAGGTGGGACCAAAAGCGGTCATTAATGCCGTAAAAGACAGGGCACCATTCTGGGCAGAGAAATTACCTGAACTGCCGGAGCTACTTTACGATAGCTTACGTCAGGGCAAAATGATGAATGAGCGCATGGATCAACTCTACCAAGGGTACCGCTCAACTAAACGTCAGCAGGCGACAGGGAAATTTTTATTTGGTGTTGGGGCTACATTGGTCGTATGCTCGGCAATATTAGTCAACAGCACCTTTGAGCAGCTTTCTATGGCAAGCGCTATTGGCGGTGTCACATTTTGGTTGCTTAGTTGGCGAGCTTACCGTCAATAGGCGTTAAACTCTTTAAATAAGTTATTTTTAATAAGACCCGAGGTAAAGAAAAATGGGTGGTATTAGTATTTGGCAACTTCTGATCATTGCTGTGATTGTTATTCTGCTTTTTGGTACAAAAAAGCTACGCAACATCGGTGGTGATCTAGGTAGTGCTGTGAAAGGTTTCAAGAAAGCAATCAATGACGACGAGTCTGCAAAGAAAGACGCGGACGCGAGCAAAGATGCGGACTTTGAACCAAAGAACATCGAACAGCAGAAGTCAGCAGAGACTTCTGAAACTAAGAAAGACAAAGAGCAGGCATAAGACGTGTTTGATATCGGTTTTTGGGAACTGGTATTAATATCTGTCGTCGGGCTGGTGGTTCTTGGACCTGAGCGTTTACCTCATGCCATTCGTAGTATATCCCGATTTGTTGGTGCTGCGAAAAACATGGCGAATAGTGTGAAAGACGAACTCTCACATGAGCTGAAGGTACAGGAGCTGCAAGATAACTTGCGTAAAGCTGAGCAGATGGGCATGGAGGATTTAGCTCCTCAGCTGAAATCTTCTGTTGAAGAGCTCAAACGAGCCGCGCAAGAAGTCCAGCGTCCTTATGCGAGTGAGCAATCCGCAGAAAAGAAAGCGGACGATGCAGAGAGTGAAAGCGGTACTGCATCAGACACTCGCGAGTCTACAGCAGATAAGAAAGCCGAATAGTCTCTCTGGAGGAGCTGCATGTCGTGCGGCTCCTTTTTGATCTTATAAACGAGGTTAGCCATGTCTTCGGTTGAGCAGACACAACCTTTGATCAGCCATCTTTTAGAACTTCGAAACCGCCTACTAAAAGCTATTTTAGCAATTTTGGTGGTGTTCGTTGGCCTGATCTATTTTTCTAACGAAATTTACGAGTTTATCTCGAAGCCCTTGGTAGAACGTTTACCTGAAGGGGCGACCATGATCGCAACAGACGTTGCATCGCCATTTTTTACCCCACTAAAGCTGACATTGATCGCATCCGTCTTTGTCGCCGTACCGTTCATCCTTCATCAGGTATGGGCGTTTGTGGCGCCTGGCTTGTATAAACATGAACGTCGTTTGATTATGCCGTTAATGTTTTCAAGTTCGCTCTTATTCTATTGTGGTGTGGCGTTTGCGTACTATGTGGTCTTCCCGCTGGTATTTGGTTTCTTTACCGCTATTTCTCTTGGTGGCGTCGAGTTTGCGACGGACATTTCGAGTTACCTCGATTTCGTGCTCGCGCTGTTTTTGGCGTTTGGTATCGCGTTTGAAGTGCCGGTCGCGATTATTCTGTTGTGTTGGACTGGAGCGACAACCCCGAAAAGTCTCGGTGAGAAACGACCTTATATTGTGGTTGCGGCATTCGTCGTTGGGATGATGCTGACACCACCAGATATGATCTCGCAGACGTTGTTGGCGATTCCAATGTGTTTGCTGTTTGAAGTTGGTTTGTTCTTTGCGCGCTTTTATGTGCGTAAGAAAGAAGAAAACGACGATGAAGAGACAGAAAGCGAGAGTTAAATATAAAAAAGGTTGGCAAATGCCAACCTTTTTTAGTGTAGAAGAGTAAGCCTTGGATTAAGGTTACAACGCTTAAGCATTATCGGATCTTGATGACATGCCCACAGTTTGAACACACATAGACTTCTTTAATACCTAGCAACTTTTGCCAAAACGTACGGTGCTTTCTTTGTAAGTAATTACTATGATCACACATGTATGACACCTGTTTTATATTTGTTAGAGGCGTAATAGTAATCTAGTTGCTGTTCGTATTAAAGTTGAACATGAGTATTAGTTCACATTATGTTGCAATAATATCCACTAAAAATGTGCGTATTTTCACAATAGAAATAGCTGGTTAACATTTTTATCAGTGACTCTTATGACATCTTCCACAGATAATTCCGTGAGTGAGGCAATACGCTCCGCAATCAGCGGGATGTAGGACGGCTCGTTGCGCTTACCGCGGTGTGGCACCGGTGCGAGGTAAGGGCAGTCGGTTTCGAGTACAACATAGTCCATATTTAGGTGGGGGATCACTTTATCCATACCACCATTCTTAAACGTGGTGACACCACCGAGTCCAAGGTGGAAGCCGAGGTCATTGATGGCTTTTGCTTCTTCGACGCTGCCACCAAAACAATGGAATACACCAGACAGTGAGCCATCTTGCTCTTTCTCTAGCAGCGACAATGTTTCTTGAATTGAATCTCGCGTATGGATCACGACAGGCAAATTCATTTCTTTGGCCCAGTTGAGCTGAGTGGTGAACGCCATTTCTTGTTCTGCTTTATAGGTTTTATCCCAGTACAGGTCGATGCCGATTTCACCCACCGCGATAAAATTGTGCTTGGCAAACCAAGAATGAATCACCTCAAGCGTTTGCTCTACATTACTATCCACATAACACGGATGTAGGCCCATCATCGAGCGGCACACCTCTGGATAGGCCGCTTCTGTCTTGAGCATCAGTTCGATGGACTCAAGGTCGATGTTTGGCAATAGAATCTTTTCAATGCCCTGAGCCAAAGCGCGTTCAACGACCTGATCACGGTCATTATCAAATTCACTGGCATAAATGTGGGCGTGCGTATCGATCATGTTGTTTCTCAAGTCTGCTTAGATGGGGAGAGTATAAGGCAGTGTGAGCCTTTGGTCATTTTTTGCATTTTTCTATTCTGTCACTGGTCTCAACCGTTTGGAGTGATATTATGCAGCTCAAGCAGTTTCACAACACTTTCACCAGACAAGGAGAATAGAGTGTCAGTTTCCATTCAAGGTCAATTCCCTGGCCGTCGTATGCGCCGTATGCGTAAACATGACTTTAGTCGTCGTCTTATGGCTGAAAACCAGTTGTCGGTAAACGATCTTATTTACCCGATGTTCATCCTGATGGGGAAAGATCGTCGTGAGACCGTTGAATCCATGCCTGGCATCGAGCGTTTGTCTATCGACCTGATGCTAGAAGAAGCGCAGTACCTGGCTCAACTAGGTGTCCCTGCGATTGCTCTATTCCCTGTGGTCAACCAAGATGCAAAAAGCTTGTGTGCGACAGAAGCGTATAACCCAGAAGGCTTAGTGCAGCGTGCAGTCCGCTCTTTGAAAGAGCACGTGCCAGAAATCGGTGTGATCACAGACGTGGCGCTAGACCCGTTCACAACCCACGGCCAAGACGGCATCATTGATGAAGATGGCTACGTGTTAAATGATGAAACCACCAAAGTCTTGGTGAAACAAGCACTGTCACACGCTGAAGCAGGCGCGGACGTGATTGCGCCATCAGATATGATGGATGGCCGCATTGGTGCGATTCGCGAAGCACTTGAGCAAGCAGGGCACATCAACACACAAATCATGGCGTACTCAGCGAAATACGCGTCATGCTACTACGGCCCGTTCCGTGATGCAGTCGGCTCATCAAGCAACCTTAAAGGTGGCAATAAGAAGAACTACCAAATGGATCCGGCCAACAGTGATGAGGCCATCCATGAAGTTGCGCTAGACGTGAGTGAAGGCGCAGATATGGTGATGGTGAAACCAGGTATGCCATATCTAGACGTGGTTCGCCGTGTTAAATCCGAGCTTAAGGTGCCAACTTTTGCCTACCAAGTGTCTGGCGAGTATGCGATGCATAAAGCCGCGTTCCAAAATGGTTGGTTGAAAGAAAAAGACACCGTAATGGAGTCACTACTTTGCTTTAAGCGTGCGGGTGCAGATGGCATCTTAACGTACTTTGCAAAAGACGTGGCGGAGTGGTTAGCGGCAGAAAATGCGCAAGCATCTCAGTATTTGAAAGACGCTGAGTAAAAAGAGACCTTACAAATCTGGTTAATCGATGATCGCCAAAGGCCAGCAACTGCTGGCCTTTGTTCTATCTGAGGAAAGTGTTATGGCAGTGACGTATCGGCAAGGGACGCTACAGGAGTGTGTTCTGGCGGCTAACCAAATAGACGAGTTTGTCAGTAAAGAAAGTGTCGCGTCTTTGTCTGACCGTTTAGCGGGGAAGCGCTCTCTGATCCTGGTCGCGGAAGAAAAAGGCCACATTCTTGGTTTTAAAATTGGTTATGAGAGGGATAAGAACACGTTTTACAGTTGGTTCGGCGGAGTGACCAGCCGAGCGAGAAATAAAGGTGTTGCGCAGGCGCTATTAGAAGCACAAGAAATTTGGGTTCGCCAGCGTGGCTATGATCGGATCAAAGTGAAGTCACGCAACCAGTATCCAGCGATGCTCAGGCTGCTATTAAGGAATGGTTACCTGATTGAGGGAATCGAAGAAAAAGAGCTTGTGATCGAACACCGTATTCACTTTGTGAAGCCTTTACAAAACGGTCATAAAAATTAAATGAGATTTTTTCTCATTTAGGTGTTGACGCATCAAATGAGAATGGTTATTATTTATCTCGTCTTAGGGAATGAGAGAAGTTCACAAGGACGTCGAGTTACCAGATTCAATATTGGAGACGGTGATGACACTGAATTTAAACGAACTTGCACGAGTTCTTTTTGACACGACATTGCTCACATTGCTTCCAGTGTAATTTATAGCTTTACGGCAAAGCCCATATTCATATGAATCCGCTTTGACCCTTTTTTGCTAGGCGACATCATTAGATGTCGCTTTTTTTATGCCTGAAGATCAAGAGTGAATAAAAGGGCACCAATAGTCTTGTCCACAATCGAGGATCGTAATTAGATCGATCTTCTTGCGATCGATCTGTATTTTTGTTGTTTATTTACAATGGTTTAGGTTTTATTTTGGCCTTTGATTATCCCCGTTAATAGTCAGTGGATAAATAATATAAACAGAGTTATCCACAAGTGGGTGCTTGCAGTGGAAAAACAATCATCACAATGTGTGAGTAGTATTGTTGGAGTTAAAATGGATTCACTGGAGGAGTCATGGCATCCTAAGCAGATCTTTATTTTATGGATACTAAAAGACTATGGCTCGTATTCCAGACAACCCATTGATCCTGATTGATGGCTCTTCTTATCTATATCGTGCATTTCACGCTTATCCGGGCACCATGAGCAATGGTGATATCCCAACCAACGCTGTTTACGGTGTGGTCAACATGCTTCGCAGTATGATGCGTCAATTCAGTAGTGAAAGAATCGCGGTTGTGTTTGATGCAAAAGGGAAAACATTCCGTGATGAAATGTATACGGAATACAAAGCCAATCGTCCGCCTATGCCAGATGACTTGCGCTGCCAGATAGAACCGTTGTACGACGTGATTCGCGCCATGGGTTTACCACTAATTTGCATTCCAGGTGTGGAAGCCGATGACGTGATCGGTACGTTGGCATACCAGGCATCACAGCAAGGTATGCCGGTTTTGATCAGCACGGGCGATAAAGATATGGCGCAGCTGGTGGATGACAACGTTACCCTGATCAATACCATGACGAACGTCGTGATGGATCGCGAAGGTGTGATTGAGAAATTTGGTATCCCGCCTGAGTTGATCATCGACTATCTCGCGTTGATGGGCGATAAGGTGGATAACATCCCGGGTGTACCAGGCGTTGGTGATAAAACAGCGACAGCATTACTCCAAGGCATTGGTGGCTTAGACAAGCTGTATGACAACCTTGATGACATCGCACCGCTCGGTTTCCGCGGCTCCAAGACCATGGCGAAAAAGCTGCTAGACAATAAAGAGAATGCGATGCTTTCTTACCAACTCGCGACCATTAAGTTGGACGTAGAGTTAGAGGAAACCCCAGACTCTCTGATCAAAACCACGCCAAATAAAGATGAACTGATCAAGCTTTATGGTCAGCTGGTATTCAAATCTTGGCTCAACGAGTTGCTAGATGGTGGTACAGGTGTCGTTGAAGCGGTTGAAAAATCGGGTAAAGCTGCATCTTCCGCGAAAAAAGCGCCTGAATTAGACACACCGGCGGTAACTATCGATCGTAGTCAGTACGAAACGATTCTAGACCAAGAAACTTTCAACGCTTGGTTGGAAAAGCTTAAAGCGGCAGAGGTGTTTGCCTTTGATACTGAAACCGACAGCCTAGATTACATGGTCGCGAACCTAGTCGGTTTATCTTTTGCGACAGAAGAAGGTGTCGCGGCTTATGTACCTGTGGCGCACGATTACCTTGATGCACCACAACAGTTAGAGCGTGACTGGGTGTTGGCGCAGTTAAAACCAATCCTAGAAGACGAGGAGCAAGCCAAAGTCGGGCAGAACCTAAAATACGATGCCAGCGTTTTAGCGCGATACGGCATTGAAATGAAGGGCATCAAGCACGACACCATGCTCGCGTCTTACGTCTACAACAGTGTCGGCGGTAAGCATGATATGGATAGCCTGGCACTGCGTTTCCTTCAGCACAGCTGCATTTCATTTGAACAAATCGCTGGAAAGGGCAAAAAACAGCTCACATTCAACCAGATTGAGTTGGATGAAGCCGCTCCTTACGCTGCGGAAGACGCGGATGTGACACTGCGTTTGCACAATCGTCTGATCGCGAGTATTGAGAACGATGACAAGTTAAAGGCCATCTACGACGATATTGAAATACCGTTGGTGCCAGTGTTATCGCGCATTGAGCGTACTGGTGTGATGATCGATGACATGAAGCTGGCGGCTCAGTCACAAGAAATTGCCCAGCGTTTGGATGAGCTTGAACAAAAAGCGTATGAAGTGGCGGAACAAGAGTTCAATATGAACTCTCCGAAACAGCTGCAAGCGATCTTATTCGAGAAGATGGGCCTACCAGTTGTCAAGAAAACCCCATCTGGCACACCTTCGACCAATGAAGAGGTGCTGCAAGAGCTGGCACTGGATTACCCGTTGCCAAAATTGATTCTGGAATACCGCGGCTTGGCGAAGCTGAAGTCAACTTACACGGATAAGTTGCCGAAGATGATTAACCCAGAGACAGGCCGAGTGCATACGTCTTATCATCAGGCAGTGACAGCGACAGGTCGTCTATCTTCAACCGATCCAAACTTACAGAACATTCCAATTCGTAACGAAGAAGGTCGCCGCATTCGTCAGGCATTCATTGCCCCGCATAGCTATAAGATCATGGCTGTCGATTACTCGCAAATTGAACTGCGCATTATGGCCCATCTATCGGGTGATAAAGCCCTGCTTGAAGCCTTCCAGCAAGGTAAAGATATCCACGCGGCAACGGCTGCCGAAATTATGGGTACAACCATTGATCAAGTGAGCTCTGAACAGCGTCGTCGTGCTAAAGCGGTTAACTTTGGCCTGATTTACGGTATGAGTGCCTTTGGCCTGGCCAAACAGTTAGGAATTCCTCGCGGTGAAGCGCAAGAATACATGGATCGATACTTCGAGCGTTACCCAGGTGTGATGCAATACATGGAAGACACTCGTAGCACGGCTGCAGAGCAGGGCTATGTGGAAACCATTTTTGGTCGTCGACTGCACTTACCTGAGATTAAATCGCGTAACGGGATGCGCCGCAAAGCAGCTGAGCGTGCGGCGATTAACGCACCAATGCAAGGTACCGCTGCCGATATCATCAAAAAAGCCATGTTGCTTGTGGATGAGTGGATTCAAAAAGAAGGTGATGGTCGCGTGAAGCTACTGATGCAGGTGCACGATGAATTGGTCTTCGAAGTGCAAGAGTCATCTTTGGCCGAAATTGAAAGTAAAGTACAACAATTGATGGAATCAGCAGCACAGCTAGATGTGCCATTAATTGCTGAAGCTGGTCACGGTGACAACTGGGATCAAGCGCATTAGACGTTTATTGACCAATATTGACCTTTAAACATGAGCTGGCGCACAAACGCCAGCTTTTTTTTACCCCTAAAAAAGTTTGAGGTGGTTATTGATAAATGTAGTTTAATAAAACTTTAATGAAAAAAACTTACAAAAATAGTTTGCATCTCTGACCAATTGTTGTACATTAAACGGCGTAGGGTACAGAGGTAAGATGTTCTATCTTTCAGACCTTTTGTTTCACGTTATTGGATTAGGCTGATTCAGCCGCCCCAGTCAGCCTTTTGACTGGGGCGTTTTTTATTGTGGCAAAGAAAAATCCAACCAGTGCTCCGCCGCAACGCTCCTCATTCACATCACCAAAGCTCAACTCGACTGTTTCTGTCCTGAATTGAAAGTTAGACAAATTTTGTAAGAAAACTCCAATCACAGTTTGGTTATTTTTAGCTATAACCCAAGTAAAGCACTGTCGTGAGACTATTTATTAAATGCATCAAGATCAATGTATTAGGTTTGTTTTGGTAAAGAAATGAGCCCGTTTTTATCTTTGAGTGAGGGATTGCAATAAAGGAGCGATTGAACAATGCTAAACAAATAATAACTATTACCTCCTATTTCTCTCCCGTTTCCCCGCCAGGATGGTGGGGATTTTTGTATCTATAGCTTTCTATTCACAACAAGGGGCTGTAAAAGCGGTGCAAATAAAAAGCCCCACTATTAATAGTGAGGCCAATTTAAAAGAGTGAGCGCTTTGGGACGTTACTCTTGCTCGTCGCTTTGTTGCTCTTCTTGGACGATTTCTTCCGTTAGCTCTTCAGCGAATGCTGGCGCGAACCATTCATCCAGTTTGTTGCGCAGCACATCCACACCGAGGCCTTTTAATGAAGAAAACGCCGCAACGCTGACATCACCACCAAAGCCGACAGCATCTTGCTTGATCTTCAGAACCTGAGCTTTGCGCGCTCCGCTCTTCAGTTTGTCTGCTTTAGTCAGAAGCACTTGCACAGGAATACCACTGTCTACCGCCCAGTAGATTAATTGCTGGTCGAGGTCTTTCATTGGATGACGGATGTCCATCAATACAACCAGCCCTTTCAGACATTGGCGTTTTTGCAGGTACTCGCCCAGCGACTTTTGCCACTTTTTCTTCATTTCGAGTGGTACTTGTGCAAAGCCGTATCCTGGTAAATCCACAATGTGGCAACCATCGGTTACTTTGAATAAGTTAATAAGCTGAGTTCGGCCCGGTGTCTTACTGGTTTTGGCCAAACTTTTTTGGTTTGTCAGGCGATTTAACGAACTAGACTTACCGGCGTTGGAACGTCCTGCGAACGCAACTTCGATACCTTCATCTTCAGGCAAATGACGAATATCAGGTGCGCTGGTGATGAAATGGGTGTTTTGATAATGAATTTTTACGCTCACTGTTAACTCCATCTCGACTTTGTGTAGTCGATTGATTACTTTTTTGTGAAATTGTGTAAAATAACCGTGCTCGGCATAAGGTCGCCTATTGTACCATGAGTGTTAACGCAGAGTGGTACTGGAAGCTTGATAATTATAATGGAATGTCATGAAGAAATTAGCGCTAATCTTGAGTCTTTTAGCCAGCTGCTCTGTGTGGGCCCAAGGCAGCATTGAAGCTGGTAAAGCAAAATCCCAAACTTGTGTTGCCTGCCATGGTGCTGATGGCAACAGTCAACTCGCAATGTACCCTAAACTTGCAGGTCAGCATGCTAAATATATTGAGAAGCAGCTGAAAGACCTGAAGCTGGGTATGACTAGTAATGGTAAGCAAGGTCGTTACGACCCTGTTATGAGTGGTATGGCAATGCCACTGTCAGAGCAAGACATGAAAGATCTTGCGGCTTACTACTCATCTCTGCCTATCTCGCATAACACAACACCGGAAAATGTTGTGGAGCAAGGCAAAACGCTATACACAGCAGGTGACGCAGAGCGTGGCCTAACTGCTTGTATTGCTTGTCACGGTCCACGTGGTAATGGTACAGAGCTGTCAGGTTTTCCTAAGATCTCTGGCCAGCATGCAGATTACATCAAAGCTCAGCTAGAAAAATTCCGCGACGAAAACCGTGGGAACGACATGAACGCGATGATGCGTGATGTAGCTAAAAAGCTGACAGATGAAGATATTGCAGTTCTTTCTAAATACGTTGGTGGCCTGCACTAAGCCCTACTTATTCGTTCGAGCACAGTTGTAATGAAAAAGCCCAGAGTTCTCTCTGGGCTTTTTCATTTGATCGCGGTCACACTGATAGATTGGCGTGCTTTTCTCATCTTTCTCATTACTTTGTGCGAGATCGTCCATTCAATTGACCAAATATAAGAAACCCTGTGTTGTAATTGATTGAAGTTAAAAGCTTTATGAAATTTGACGAAATTTAAGCGTCACTTTTTGCTTCGATGGATTGTATCAATCAACCAGAGCGTTAAAGTATCTACATCGGCAGGGGTGCTGATACAGGAAAGCAGACCATGATGGTCTCAAGGGATGTGAGTTCTACTCGCAAGTAAGAAAAGGAAAGGGTAGGCAGGATGCTTACCAGATAGGGATGGTCAACTTGTCTAATGGTTTAGACAGTAACAAGGATCAGGCGAAGGAATCGCCGAAATACAGGAAGTAAAAAAGGATAGCCAAAACTCACTAGGATGGTGAACAACGACACCTTTTTGCAGGGAAAGCACAAAAAACAAAAGGACATTTGGTGCACTAACATGAGTGCAACACAGTTTCGCCAATAGGCACTTAGAAAGCGATGGGTTTACCTATCGCTTTTTTTATTGGTTAATTTTATTAAATTGACGATTATTTGCACAAGAGTACTCCACTCCAAAGCCAGTTTCTGGTATGTTTCGCATCCCTGTTTGGAGATGTAACAATGCACAATTGCCCACTTTGTCATAGCTTGGATACCCAACATTACTTTGAAGATAAGCGTCGTGCGTATCTTCAATGTATGCAATGTGAGCTCGTGTTCGTCAATCCAGAACAAAGACTGGATGCAGAGGCTGAAAAAGCCCACTACGATATGCATGAAAACGATCCAAACGATGAAGGCTATCGACGCTTTTTATCTCGGGTTGCTGACCCCATGTTAGAACGCATCGCCCCTGCATCTGAAGGGATAGATTTTGGCTGTGGCCCAGGTCCAACGTTATCATTAATGTTGGAAGAACAGGGCCATGCTATGAGTTTGTACGATATCTACTACCAACCAGAGAGAACGGTATTAGATAAACAGTATGACTTTATGACGTCCACAGAAGTGATCGAGCACTTATACGAGCCCGATACTGTGTGGCAGCAATGGTTAAATTTGGTTAAGCCAGGTGGCTGGATTGGTCTTATGACCAAGATGGTCATCAATGTCGAAGCGTTTGCAAGCTGGCACTATAAAAATGACCCAACTCATGTGGTTTTCTTTAGTCGCCGAACGTTTCAGTACTTGGCAGAGCGGGATCAGCTCGAGCTTGAATTTATTGGTAATGATGTAATTTTACTGAGGAAGCCCCAGTAATGAGCCGTAGTAAGAAAGCAAGATCAGGTGGTAACGTCGACGTAGTCGTTGTTCGTAACCGTACACAGTCAGACGTGGAAGGACGTCTACGTAAAAGAGAGAAAAAGCGCAAAGGTCTAAAGACAGGTGCGCGCAACTCTGAAGCTAAAGCACAAAAGCAACAAAGCGCAGGTCAAAAACAGGACCCACGCCTTGGTAGCAAGAAAAAAATTCCTCTAGTCGTTGAAGCGCCGAAAAAACTGAGCAAAGCCGATCGTCGTGCTAACGCTGAGAAAGAGCTGGAAATGCTAGAGAACGATGCGCAACTAAACGTGCTTCTCGACCGTCTAGACAACGGTGATAGCCTAGGTGCAGGTCTGCAAAAATACGTAGACGAGAAACTAGAGCGCATTGAAGTGCTTATGAAGCAGCTTGGTCTCTACGAAGAAGAGCCAGCGGAAGAAGAGTGCGAAGAAGAAGTGGTAGAAACCGCGCCGAAAAAAGCGAGTAAGAAAGTCGCGACTGATGACGATCTGCTATCGCAATTTGAAGATTTGGATCTGAACCAATTTAAAGGATAAGAGCCTGTTATGAACGTAACCTTGTTAGCCATTGCTGGTGGAGTCATTATTCTCGGCCTAGCGTCTTATGCAGGTTACCTTCTGCTCCAGCTTAAAAAGCAAAAGGAGTTGCAAGAGCAGCATAAGCAATTGGCGATTGAAAAGCGCAACGCCAATATCTTCGAGAGTGTGAGTGTCTTGTGTTTGGCCGGGATCCAAGGTCAGTGTGATTTGTCTGAGATCAGTATCCGTGTGTATAACATCATGGACTATGTTCAAGGTGAAGAGCGCGTTGATTTTGATAAAGAGTATCCAGCCACTTCAGAACTGTTTCATATCGTAAAAGATATGCCGCGCGGTGACGAACGTCAAAACCTGGCAAAGAAAGAGCGTATGCAACAAAATCTAGCGCGTCACAAGGCGGAATCTCGTCTGCAAGATGCCATTATCGAAGAATTGAAACTGCTTCATAAAAAGGTGCAGCCTTTAAATAATCAGATCAACATCCAAATGATCTAGAGAAAGCCCGATTACTTTCTATTCTTACTAAGTGATCGGGTTATCAAATCTTAGCTTTGTTAACTAAAAAGCGAACTGTCTAGCAACGAGTGCACTTTGTGTATGGCAAAATAGCCGCCTATTGATGAAGGCTTAGTCGCCGGACATTTATTACAGCCCAAACGGAAACAACATTATGTCGCAGCAAGTTGTCGCAAGTCAGCAAATAGTGTGGGACCAAGCAGTTCTTGATAAATACAACTACTCCGGACCACGTTACACCTCATATCCGACCGCGTTGGAGTTCCATGAGGCGTTTACTATTGCCGATTATGATATGGCGTGTACCGAATACCCAGAGCGACCACTGTCTCTCTACATTCACATTCCGTTTTGCCATAAGCTTTGTTACTACTGCGGCTGTAATAAAGTCATCACGCGTCACTCGCACAAAGCAGATGAATACCTAGACGTTTTAGAGCTGGAAATCCGCACGCGAGCAGCCTTACTGCATGGTCGTAAGGTTACCCAATTGCACTTTGGCGGCGGTACTCCGACCTTCTTGAGCAAAGCGCAGATCAGTCGTTTAATGGCCATTCTGCGTGGTGAGTTTTGCTTTGAATCTGACGCCGAAATCAGCATCGAAGTCGACCCGCGTGAAATCGAACTCGATGTGCTGGACCACCTTCGTGGCGAAGGGTTTAACCGTCTGAGTATCGGTGTACAAGACTTCAACAAAGAAGTGCAAAAGCTGGTGAACCGTGAGCAAGACGAAGAGTTTATCTTCGCCATGGTTGAACGCGCTAAGCAGCTTGGTTTCCGCTCAACCAACTTAGATTTGATTTATGGCCTGCCAAAGCAAACCAAAGAGTCGTTTGCCAAGACGCTGAGCCAAGTGTTGGAGATGCAACCAGGTCGTCTATCCGTATTTAACTACGCGCACATGCCACAACTCTTCGCTGCGCAGCGTAAAATCAAAGATGAAGATTTGCCTTTAGCTGAAGAGAAGATGACGATCTTGCAAGATACCATCAGCACACTGACAGGTGCGGGATACCAGTTCATCGGCATGGACCACTTTGCTCTGCCGGATGACGAGCTCGCGGTTGCGCAGCGTAACGGCATATTGCACCGCAATTTCCAGGGTTACACCACTCAAGGTGAATGTGACTTAGTTGGCTTTGGTGTATCGGCGATTTCCATGATCGGTAACGCGTACGCGCAAAACCAAAAAGAGCTGAAAAAGTACTACGCGCAAGTCGGTGAGCAGCGTCATGCTTTATGGAAAGGTGTCGCGCTGGACAATGACGACTTGCTACGCCGCGAAGTTATCAAGCAACTAATCTGTAACTTTAAGTTGGATAAAACCGCTATTGAGTCAGGTTTTGAGGTTAACTTTAATCAATACTTCAAAGAAGACTTAGGTCTACTGCAAACCTTTATTGATGACCAGTTGGTTGAAGTGGATGACAGCGAGATCCGAGTCACACTGCGTGGACGTTTGTTAATCCGCAATATTTGTATGTGTTTTGATAAGTACCTACGTGCCAAAGCGCGTCAGCAACAGTTTTCTCGCGTGATTTAACCGAGCAACTAATTGAAAAAGCCACCGATTAAGGTGGCTTTTTGCGTTATGGGGCAATGTAAGTGGATTGGGCGACTTTCCAAAGTGCTTGCACAAGAGGGTTATCCAATTGGGAGCGTTTACAGCACACGCCCAGTTTAAACGGACGAATAGGAGCGACCTTTAAGCGCTGAATCTTTTCTTTGACCGGACTGTTGTTGATCACCACGTCCGGCGCAATCCCCACGCCACAGCCAAGCGCGACCATACTCACAATCGCTTCATGGCCAGATATTTGCGCGTAAATTTTGGGCTTTATCTTCATTTTTTTAAACCACGCATTAGCACGCCCACGCGCGGTGCCAGACTCCGGCACGATAAATGGAATTGCAGACCAATCTGGCTTTTCTTTTTGCAACTCATCAACAAAGTGACTGACGCCCACCGGCGCAATGACCGAGAGAGGAATTTCGCTGATCGTTTCAAACTCGATGCGAGAGGGCAGCTGCTCCGGTAGTGCAGAGATCGCCACATCGACATCATCTGCCATGACGCGTTCTATCGCGGTGGCGGGGTCGCCAGTTTGCAATTTAAGTTCGATAAAAGGGTGTTGAATACGAAACTCGGTCAGCAAATTGGGTAAATGACTGTAGCTGGCGGTGACCGAACAAAACAGGCGAATTTCTCCTTTTAATTCCTCTTCCATCCCTTTGAGTTGCGAGTTGTAGGCCTGCCATTCTCCAATAATGCGCAGTGCAACAGGGAGTAACTTCTTGGCCGCAGGGGTTAGCTCGACGCTGCGGTTATCACGCACAAACAAACCTTGCCCGGTTTCCGCCTCCAGCTTTTGTATTTGCCGACTGAGCGCAGAAGGACTGATATGCATGGCTGAGGCGGTTTTGGCAAAGCTTTTGCTGTCACATAAATGTATGAATAGCTGCAGACTTTTAATGTTCATGAAAGCGTCATTTCCTTGTTGCATTTCTTGCAATAACTAATTGTGAATATATCACTTTAAGCAATCGAATGTCTGTTTTAGTATCAAGTCATTCGATAGAGAAATATCGACCAAATGGAAAAATTCTTACAAGGAGAGCCCGCCCATGGCTAACTATTTCAATACGTTAAACCTACGTCAGCAACTAGACCAACTAGGTCGTTGTCGCTTTATGGACCGCAGTGAGTTCGCAACAGAAGCCGATTACCTGAAAGGTAAAAAAGTGGTGATCGTTGGTTGTGGCGCACAAGGTCTTAACCAAGGTTTAAACATGCGTGATTCTGGCCTTGATGTTTCTTACGCGCTTCGCCAAGCCGCGATCGATGAGCAGCGTCAGTCTTACAAAAACGCAAAAGAAAACGGTTTTGAAGTAGGTAGCTACGAGACGCTGATCCCTCAAGCAGATCTAGTGGTAAACCTTACCCCAGACAAGCAGCACACTAACGTAGTGGAAACCGTAATGCCGCTAATGAAAGAAGGCGCTGCACTAGGTTACTCTCACGGTTTCAACGTAGTTGAAGAAGGTATGCAGATCCGTAAAGACCTAACGGTAGTGATGGTTGCGCCTAAGTGTCCGGGTACCGAAGTACGTGAAGAGTACAAACGTGGTTTCGGTGTACCAACGCTAATCGCGGTTCACCCAGAGAACGACCCTAAAGGTGAAGGTTGGGATATCGCCAAAGCATGGGCGGCAGCAACGGGCGGTCACCGCGCAGGCTGTCTAGAGTCTTCATTTGTAGCAGAAGTTAAATCTGACCTTATGGGCGAGCAAACTATCCTATGTGGCATGCTACAAGCGGGTTCTATCGTATGTTACGAGAAGATGGTTGCAGAAGGTATCGACCCAGGTTACGCAGGCAAACTACTACAGTACGGTTGGGAAACAGTAACAGAAGCTCTGAAGTTTGGTGGCATCACGCATATGATGGATCGCCTATCAAACCCAGCGAAAATCAAAGCATTTGAGCTTTCTGAAGAGCTAAAAGACCTAATGCGCCCGCTGTACAACAAGCACATGGATGACATCATCGAAGGTGAGTTCTCTGGCACTATGATGGCAGACTGGGCGAACGACGACGCAAACCTACTAGGCTGGCGTGAAGAAACAGGCCAAACGGCATTCGAAAACTACCCAGCGTCAGACGTAGAAATCTCCGAGCAAGAGTACTTTGACAACGGCATCCTAATGATCGCTATGGTTCGCGCAGGTGTAGAGCTTGCTTTCGAAGCAATGACAGCGTCAGGCATCATCGATGAGTCTGCGTACTACGAGTCACTGCACGAGCTACCGCTAATCGCCAACACGATCGCTCGTAAGCGCCTATACGAGATGAACGTCGTAATCTCGGATACAGCAGAATACGGTAACTACCTATTCGCGAACGTAGCAACACCACTACTACGCGAGAAGTTCATGCCTTCAGTCGGTACAGATGTTATCGGTAAAGGCCTCGGTGAAACGTCTAACCAAGTAGATAACGCGCGTTTAATCGAAGTGAATGAAGCCATCCGTAATCACCCAGTTGAGTACATCGGTGAAGAGTTACGTGGGTATATGACGGATATGAAGCGCATCGCGGTGGGGGGCTAATTTTCTTCGCTGTAGAGCTTAATCTCTTTGTCGGAAATACTCATTTGCTCGCGCAAACTCCGTGTTTCCTCCGCGACCTTAAGCTTTACAGCATTGAAAACATAAAATGAACTCCAGGCAGACTGGAGTGATAAATACAAAATAAAACACAACATCTAATTAAAAGGCTTGGTCTCCGTTGACCAAGCCTTTTTGTTTTCGGCGCGTTTGCTTTGAAGAGAGGTATAAAAAAGGCTGACACATTAATGTCAGCCTTTTGAGTTTTGTTGAAAGTGATGCTTACTTGTCGGCAAGTTTTGTTTCAAGCTCTGCCAGTTTTGCTTCCATTTCTGTCAGCTTTTGGCGGGTACGCAGTAGCACTTGAGTTTGTACATCAAACTCTTCACGGCTGACAACATCTAGCTTGTTTAGTTGGCCTTGAATTACCTGGCGAACTTTTTGGTCAACATCCGAGCCTAGCTCTTTAACGGGGGCTGGCATAGAGTCGTGAATTTGCTTAGCGATTTGCTCTAGTTTCTTTGGGTCAAACATGGTGACTAAAACTCCTGTCTCTTTGCGTACATTCTATGTAATTGATGCAGGAAAGTCGCTATTTCGGTGGTAAAAAATCGAGCTGGGTTCACCCAAATGACAGGGAAGAAAAAAGGCCACCGAAGTGACCTTTTTATCTTTCAACCTATTATCGGTTATCCGCTAAATCGCGTTGTGCAGCTTTGGCTTCGTCAACACGTGCTAACTTTTCCAGATCTTTGTCTTCAACAAAGACAGGCAGTGGCTTGTGTTTCTCCGCTAGGAAGCTGTAAATCACTGGCAGTACGAATAGCGTAAACAGCGTACCAATCGCCAAACCAGCGACGATAACGATACCAATACTAAAGCGCTGAGCAGCACCGGCACCCGTTGCGTACATCAGTGGGATAAGGCCTGCGATCATCGCCGCAGTCGTCATTAGAATTGGGCGTAGACGAACTTTCGCCGCTTCCATGACTGCGTCCACCTTGCTCCGGTTGTTATGCAGCTGCTCTTCTTTGGCTACTTCACAAATCAAGATACCGTGTTTGGTAATCAGACCAACTAAGGTGATTAGACCAACTTGTGAGTAGATGTTCATCGAGGCGGTGCCCCATGCTAATGCAATCAAAGCACCACACACGGCCAATGGAACCGACACCATGATCACGATTGGGTCTTTGAGAGATTCAAACTGAATCGCCAGAACCAAGAAGATGATCGCCAACGCTAAGCCGAATGTTGCGTACAGTGCGCTACCTTCGGTGACGTACTGGCGTGATTCGCCCATGTAGTCATGGTTGTAGCCGCTTGGCAGTTTGGTTTCAGCAATATTCTCAAACCAGTCGATCGCGTCACCCATCGCTGTGCCAGGCGCAGGTAGTGCACCAACCGTTGCAGAGTTCAATTGGTTGAAGTGTGGTAGTGAGCGAGGCTCTGCCACAACGTCAATCGTAATCAAGCTGCCCAGTGGAACGGCGTTGCCATCGGCTGAACGTACGTAGTAGTTGTTCATCGACTCTGGGTTCAAGCGCCACTTACGCTCTACTTGAGGGATCACCTCGTAAGAACGGCCATTGAGGTCGATACGGTTAACATAACCGTCGGCCATCATGGTGCTCAGCGTGATACCGATGTCTTTCATGGTGACGCCATAAGCACCCGCTTTATCTTTGTCGATACGGATTTTCATCGTCGCCGAATCGTAGTTCAGATCTAAGTCTGAGTAGACGAACATTGGGCTCGACTTCACTTCCGTGAGTACTTCGGTTGCGATGGTGAACAGGCTTTCAAACGCGTTTGGCGTTGTAATGACAAACTGCAAAGGCAAGCCACCACCTGCGCCCGGCAACTCTGGCATTTGGTATGCCGCTACCGCCATACCAGGGACGTTTGACACCAAGGCACCAACACGGCCGGCAACTTCAGCTTGGCTCGCTTCACGATCACTCCATGGGTACATCGAGGCAATACCAAATGCTTGGTTTGAATTTGGTACACCGGTGAAGACCTGTGCGAACTCGACTTCTGGCTGATCAGACAGAATCTTGTTCACGTCATTCATGGTGTTTTGCATGAAGTCCAAGTTCACGTTAGATGGTGCAGTACCAACCAGAACCACAACGCCTTTATCTTCCGATGGTGCTAGCTCACTTGGGATCAGCTTAAACAGCATCGGCAAGCTGGCAAACACGACGAAGGCAAACACGATTACCACCGCTCGGTTTTGCATCACACTGCCGAGAATTTTGCCGTAGCGTTCAGTCATGCCATCTAAGAAGTGGTGAACCTTCTGCTCAAACTTGCTTGGCTCTTGGTTCGCTTTCAGCATCTTCGAACACATCATTGGTGATAGTGTTAACGCGACAATACCGGAAACGAATACCGAACCTGCGAGTGTGAGGGCGAACTCTTTAAATAGTGAGCCAGTGATACCACCCATTAGCGCGATCGGTGCGTATACCGCGCCTAATGTTAACGTCATCGCGATAACGGGTACCGCAATTTCACGCGTACCGATGATGGCTGCGCGGAACGGCGACTCGCCTAACTTGATGTGACGGTCGACGTTTTCAAGTACCACGATCGCATCATCCACCACTAAGCCGATAGCCAGTACCATAGCCAGTAGGGTCATCAGGTTCCACGAGAATCCCATCGCTTGCATCACCATCGCCACGCCGATCAGAGAGAGGGGGATAGTGACGATAGGGATGATAACCGCGCGGAACGAGCCCAAGAACAGAGTGATCACGATCAGTACAATTAACGCCGCTTCAATGATGGTTTTGATTACCTCATTAATCGATTCGTTAATCGCGATAGTGGAGTCATACATCACGTCCATTTTGATGGTGCTTGGCAAGTTGCGCTCTAGCTGAGGCAACAGTTCTAGCACATCGGTCGCAATATTGATTGGGTTGGCACTCGGCGCTGCGTTAATTGCAGCAACCACCGCTTCTTGGCCGTTGGCGCTTGCACGATAAACGTCGTGGCTCTTCTCAAGAGTCACTTTTGCCACATCGCTTAGACGCGTGACGTTGCCTTTGGTCGTGCTAACTACGAGGTTCTTCAGCTCTTCGACGTTAGACACCTGAGTATCGGCGCTGCCGTTGTACAGTACGAATTCACCAATTGACTGACCGGTTGCAGATTGGTAGTTGTTCGCGCTTAGCACGCCCATTACGTCAGTTGCAGTCAAGTTCAGAGCCGCCATTTTGGCAGGATCTAACCACACACGCAGTGCGTACTTCATACCACCATAAAGGTCGACTTTAGAGACACCGTTAACCGTAAACAACTGCGGGTTGATTACACGTTCTAAATAGTCCGTGATTTGGCTTGAAGAAAGCTCATCACTGGTAAAGCCAATGTAAAGTACCGCGGTCGTTGAGCCTGTCGACATGGTGACCGTTGGGTCCTCGGCTTCTTTAGGAAGCTGAGAGCGAACCGAGTTGGTTTTGGCCAGAACATCGGCCAATGCCGCGTTCGGGTCGGTGTTTAACTTCATGTTGACCGTGATGGTGGATTTACCCAGCACGGATTGAGAAGTCATATAGTCGATATTATCGGCCTGTGCGACAGCTTGCTCCAAAGGCTGAGTTATAAAGCCCTGGATCAGGTTGGCACTGGCACCGTAGTAACTGGTCGAAACCGTTACCACAGTATTTGTCATTTCAGGGTATTCACGGACCTGCATTTTGAAGATGGCTTGTAGACCAAGCAGAGCTATCAAAAAGCTGATCGATACCGCTAAAACTGGACGTTTAATAAAAACATCAGTAAAGCGCATGACGCCTCCAATTACAGCATAGGTGTTTCAGCGGGTGGAGTAATCGCATCGCTTTCTACGACACGAATTTTCGCATTGTTACTTAGGCGAATCTGACCAGACGTCACCACCACATCTCCAGGTTTGACACCGTCAAGGACGTGGACGATGTCTTTCGCGCGTTCACCCACTTTGACCACATGTTGTTTAACGCGTTTTTCACCGTCTTCTTCGCTTACGATGTATACATTGTTGCCGTATAGCGTAAAGGTGATCGCGGTTTGTGGCAGAGTGACCTGGTTCTCTAGCTTAGGTAGGATAATGTTCGCACGGGCAAACATACCACTGCGCAGCTTGCCATCACTGTTAGGGATGTCAGCTTGAACTTGGATCAGACCACTTTGAACGTTTACCGCGGGTTCGATCGCTGTGATTGAACCGGTAAAGGTAGTTTCTGGGTAAGAATCGACAGAGATATCGACTTGTTGGCCCATATTGATGCGGGAGATATCGGTTTGCGGCACAGTAAAGCGTAGGCGCATGACGCTGGTATCTTCAAGACGCACGATATCTGTACCTGCTTGCAGGTATTGACCAAGGTAAACATTACGAATACCCACCACACCTGCAAACGGAGCTTTGATTTCACGACGGTCAATCGCCGCTTTTAGACTTTCGATGTCCGCGCGTAGCGAGAAGTAATTCGCTTCTGCCTCATCGTAAGCTTCTTTAGAGATAGACCCTTTCTTATACAGGCCTTGGTAGCGTTTGTATTTAGCTTGCGCAGCAGGCAGTTTTGCTTGAGCACTCTTTAGGTTGGCTTTTTCTACCGCCGAGTCCAGCAGTACCAAAGGCTGACCTTCTTTGACTTGAGTACCTGACTCAAATGGAATTTGGTCAATCACACCGCTGGTTTCATTGGCTACTGTCACACCTTGATTTGGTTCAATGAAGCCAATCGCTTCAATCACCGGAACCCAATCCACCGTGTTGACCTCAGTAACGGTCACTGGGAAGGAAGGCTCTGGCATATTGGCGAATTTCTCCATTTGTTTTTGGATATCGTACATGCGATATCCAAATACGCTACCAAATAGAATCAATACAATTGATAGCATTAAGATCCACTTTTTCATTCTGATTAGAACTCCAAGTTAATGTTGAATGATTGCATCCCAACTGGCTTCGATCGCCGCTTCTATGGCCGCTTCGTCCAGCTGGTAGAATCCCAAAGCATGTTTTCGAGCAAGCGCAACGCTAGCTTCAAAACTCAGCCCTGAAAGAATCTGATTGTCGAGAGGTTTAAAAATCCCTTGCTCTTTACCTTCTTGAAATAAGCGATCCACTTGAGCAAACATTTTTCGCTCTATTTCTCGCGCTTCATTCGTGTTGGCACAGGGCAGAGATTCATATTGAACACGGTTGCTCAGTGTATTTATGTTAGACCCGGCTAAACGCCATATATTGAGCCACATAGTTCGATAGCGCTCTTTCAAGGGCATATCGTCGCTTACGCCTGCTTGTACCGCTGTTGCAATGCGCTTTGCTACGTTCAATCGAACTTCATCTAAAAGGTGGTCTTTGTCCGCAAAGTAACGATAGATCGTACCTGCAGCTACCCCTGCCGCATTGGCCAGCTTTTGCATCGAAAAACCTTGGAATCCCGATTCGGCAATCAGCTTTTCTGCAGCACAAAGGATCTGCTCTTTCTTATCTAAAGAACTGTTATTAGACATAAACTGTACATCCAATGAATGAACGTTCATTCATTATAGACCGAAAGCTGTACGGTTGTGCAATAAAACATTTTATTATTTATGAAAATTTATTGTTGTTGAGGTTAGTCCATCAATGTGACGAGGGCATGATTAAACGTGGCAATCCACCTAATGCACCATTATTATAGGCGCCACCATTTTTCATCTCAGAGACCCATATGAAGCTGAACCCAAGACAAGATGAAGCAGTTAAGTATGTATCAGGGCCTTGCCTTGTATTGGCTGGTGCTGGTTCGGGAAAAACCCGTGTAATCACCAACAAGATTGCCTATTTGGTTCAGCAGTGTGGTTATAAGGCGCGTAACATCGCGGCGGTGACGTTTACCAATAAAGCGGCGCGCGAGATGAAAGAGCGTGTGGGGCAGACTCTGGGTAAGAACGAAGCCAAAGGCTTGATGGTCTCAACCTTCCACACCCTTGGCCTCAATATCATCAAACGTGAATATAAAGCGCTGGGACTGAAAGCGGGATTTTCGCTATTTGATGACCAAGACCAAATGGCATTGCTCAAGGAGTTAACTGAGCAGCAGTTAGATGGTGATAAAGACTTGCTCAAGCAGCTGTTAAGTACCATCTCAAACTGGAAAAACGACATGCTGACGCCCGATCAAGCGAAAGCGCAGGCCAAAGGAGAGCAGCAACAGTTGTTCGCTTTCTGCTTTGAAATGTACCAAAAGCAAATGAAAGCCTATAACGCGTTGGACTTTGATGATCTGATTCTGCTGCCCGTATTGCTGCTTCGCACCAATGAAGAAGTGCGTCAGCGTTGGCAAAACCGAATTCGTTACTTGCTGGTGGATGAATACCAAGACACCAACACCAGCCAGTACGAGTTGGTCAGGTTGATTGTGGGTGAGCGCGGTCGCTTAACCGTGGTAGGCGATGATGACCAGTCGATTTACTCTTGGCGTGGTGCTAAGCCGCAAAACTTGGTGTTACTCGGTGAAGATTACCCAAATCTGAGATTGATTAAGCTGGAGCAAAACTACCGCTCGACTAGCCGAATCTTACGTGCGGCGAACATTTTGATTGCCAACAACCCGCACGTGTACGAGAAATCGCTCTTCTCTGAGATCCCCGATGGCGAAAAACTCAAAGTCTTAATGGCCAAGAATGAAGACCACGAAGCCGAGCGTGTCACTGGTGAGTTAATCGCGCATAAGTTCCTTAACCGGACGGACTATAAAGACTACGCGATTTTGTATCGTGGTAACCATCAATCTCGCCTGATTGAGCGCTCGCTGATGCAAAACCGTGTGCCGTATAAGCTGTCTGGAGGTACCTCGTTTTTTGCGCGTGCTGAAATCAAAGACATCATGGCGTATTTGCGCGTGCTGGTGAACCCCGATGATGACAATGCCTTCTTACGTATTGTGAATACGCCGCGTCGTGAGATTGGTCCGGTTACATTAGAAAAACTGGGCAGTTATGCCAACATGCGGAGTAAAAGCTTGTTTGAAGCCAGCTTCGAAATGGGCTTAGAGCAGTCGTTGACCGGACGCGGCTTGGAAAACTTAAGACGCTTTACCGCTTGGCTGGTCAAAATCGCCGACCAAGCTGAACGCGGTGATACGGTGGAAGCGGTGCGCTCACTGGTACGTGATATCAACTACGAAGATTGGTTGTATGAAACCTCGCCAAGCCCGAAAGCCGCTGAAATGAGGATGAAGAACGTCTCCGATCTCTATTCTTGGATTGTGTCGGATCTGGAAGGTGACAACTATGACCAAGAAGAAAAAACGATAAAAGAGGTGGTTCAGCGTCTCACGCTACGCGACATGATGGAGCGCGGTGAAGAAGCTGATGACAGCGATGCGGTACAATTGATGACACTGCATGCATCTAAAGGTTTGGAATTCCCGTACGTATACTTGATTGGTTCTGAAGAAGGCATTTTGCCGCACCAGACCAGTATCGATGAAGAGAACGTCGAAGAAGAGCGTCGTTTAATGTATGTTGGGATCACCCGTGCTCAGCGAGAGCTGACCTTTACCATATGCAAAGAACGTCGCCAGTTTGGGGAGTTAATTAAGCCGACTCAAAGCCGCTTTCTGGATGAACTGCCTTTTGATGACGTTGAGTGGGAAGTTCACAAGAAGCCTCAAACTCAAGAAGAGCGCATGGCTAAGGGACAAGCGCATATTGCGAACCTAAGAGCGATGTTCAACAAAAAATAAAACAAAGGGCTTGGTGAGTTCACCAAGCCCTTTTTGTATTCTGGCTATCTGTAAATTACAGACCTGCGATCATGTGTTCGATAGCTGCAACGATCTCATCATCAGAACAATCCATACACGAGCCTTTTGCTGGCATCGCGTTGAAACCGTTAATTGCGTGATCTTTTAGTACGTCTTTACCCTGAGCGATACGAGGCGCCCAATCATCTGCGTTACCCATGATAGGTGCACCGCTCACGCCAGACGCGTGACATGCAATACAGAAAGTGCCGTAAACCGTTGCGCCATCACGTGGGCCAGTTGGCTCAGCAACCACAGGTTCAGAACCAGCCAGGTAAACATCACCGACAGGTTTAATACGTTCAGCAATTGCATCATGTTCTTCTTGGCTAATACTTGCTGCGAAAGAGGCGCTAGAAAAAGTTACTGCAGCGACCAAAGCGGTTAAGATTTTTCGAGACATATCCATTAAACTCACTTTACATTCCTGAAGGTAAGTTCTTGCTTACCTAATTATTAGAGTGTGGTTTGAATCAACAGGCGAATTGCTGTTAAATCAATGTAAATAATGGGTGATTATATCCTGATAACTTGTTGCAATAAACAGCAAGTTACCCCCTTCATATCAGTTATCTAATGGGAAATAGGGGTTTATCACACTTTAATTGTCCAAAAAGGCGTCAAACAGTAAAAAAAGTTGAAAAAGTACTAGACGGCCCAAGGTGATATACGTATTATTCCACTCCGCCGATGGGGCATGCGCCCGTAGCTCAGTTGGATAGAGCGTTGGCCTCCGGAGCCAAAGGTCGAAGGTTCGAATCCTTTCGGGCGTACCATATCCCGGAGGAAAAGTCGGTAAAATTCAGTGGTGGCTATAGCTCAGTTGGTAGAGCCCCGGATTGTGATTCCGGTTGTCGCGGGTTCAAATCCCGTTAGCCACCCCATTATTCTGGTAGCCTTGCTTCCATTTCTGATAAATGTCAGGATAAAAGAAAAGTCGGTGAATACTACATTTGGTAGAGCATCGAGGTCTTGAGAATAGCGGGACCAGAGGGCGAGCCTCAGGTAAAGTTAGTAAAAGATCAAATATTGTCGGTGAATAGCGCAGTTTGGTAGCGCATCTGGTTTGGGACCAGAGGGTCGGGGGTTCGAATCCCTCTTCACCGACCACTATTTCGTTTTTCGCTTAAAGCGGTAAACAACAAAATTTGATGGTGGCTATAGCTCAGTTGGTAGAGCCCCGGATTGTGATTCCGGTTGTCGCGGGTTCAAATCCCGTTAGCCACCCCATTCTTTATAAAAGAATAAGCTCGGTGAATAGCGCAGTTTGGTAGCGCATCTGGTTTGGGACCAGAGGGTCGGGGGTTCGAATCCCTCTTCACCGACCACTATTAAAGCCTCAGTCGAAAGACTGGGGCTTTTTTACGTTCTGAGGTTGCTGAATGTTGCCAGTTTTTGGGTCGGGGGTTCGCCTGAGATTCAAAACCTGGCTCTTCACCGAGCACTATTAGAGCCTCAGTCGAAAGACAGGGGCTTTTTTACATTCTGCGGTTGTTAAATGTTGCCAGTTTTTGGGTCGGGGGTTCGCCTGAGATTCAAAACCTGGCTCTTCACCGAGCACTATTAGAGCCTCAGTTGAAAGACAGGGGCTTTTTTACGTTCTGAGCTTGCTGATTGTTTGTCGAGGTTCGTTTGATACCAAAGAGTGGGCATTTCACCGACAGCTATCCAAAATATCTTCAGCAATAACAGGCGTTATTCGCTTTGAATTTTCGCCATTGCGTCTCTGTGTTTTACTAATATCTTATGAAGCATAACCTCTAAATCTAGCATTGCGTTGCTGATCTTGCGTGATCGGTACTACAAAAGTATGCACTTCCACAAACAACGAAACTATTCATTATCCCGACTGGTTATTAAAACTATAATTATCTATATGGGTGGTCTTAAATTCCGTTATTTTGGTGTTGTTATTCCCAAATTACCTTTTAATTCACTTTTAACTAGATTTATGTTTTATTTTTGTTAATTGACCTAGTTGGCACTCTGTGACTTTTTATTCGATTTTTTACTGGTTTTCCTTATAACTATTGGAGCTAGAAAATAACTATAAGCTAACGATATAGAGGTTTATATCGAGTTGGTTTAGAAAAGGCTTGGTAACTCATCATGTGGCACTAATGCATATTTATTTTGTTAAGGTGCTTGTTTTCTGCGCAACTTCGAGTTTTTATTCTGCCTTTGTTGCTTTTTTGTGAATTTTTTGCCAAATTGATGAGCTTATAAATTGCCAGTGCCTAACTGGCTTGAATGGATTCAATTTTCAGACAGGGCAGAAAGCTGCCGAAGCAGTAGAGGTCTGGTTAATGTCACTTTTAGAAGTTAAAAACCTTCGTATTGAGTACCCGTCCCGCCATGGTGTACACGCCGCCGTAAAATCTCTTTCGTTTAATATTGAGCGAGGGGAAATAGTAGGCGTTGTTGGTGAGTCTGGTGCGGGTAAATCAACGGTGGGTAACGCCGTTATTGATTTGCTGAGCCCTCCAGGCCAGATCGCAAGCGGCGATGTTTACCTGGATGGTGAAAAAATTTCCGGTTTATCGCCAGAACAAATGCGTAAAGTTCGTGGTTCAAAAATTGGGTTTATTTTCCAAGACCCGATGACTTCGCTTAATCCACTCTTTACGGTTGAGCAGCAGCTTAAAGAGACGATTCATGCCAATATGAACGTTTCAGACGAAGAAGCTTACCAACGCTCGTTGGCTTTGATGCAGCAAGTGGGCATTCCACAACCGGAAAACCGTCTTAAACAGTACCCTCACCAGTTTTCAGGTGGTATGCGTCAGCGAGTGGTGATTGCGATTGCTTTGGCTGGTGAGCCAGATCTGATCATTGCTGATGAACCGACGACCGCGCTCGACGTGTCTATCCAAGACCAAATCCTGCAACTGATTCGTGATTTGTGTATTGAAAATAACGTGGGTTGCATGTTGGTGACCCACGATATGGGGGTCGTTTCTAACGTTACCGATCGCGTGGCCGTGATGTATCGTGGTGACTTGGTAGAGTTTGGACCAACGAAGCAAGTGTTGGGAACGCCCGAGCACCCATATACGCACAGTTTGATTTCAGCGGTGCCACGTTCCGACGTTAAACTCGACCGTTTCCCATTGGTGAGCTATATCGAAGAAGCCCACGAGATGGAACTGCTCGATGTGAAAAATCACTGGCTGGGTCAAAGCCAAGATCAGCGTAAATACACCGGTCCGCTATTGAATGTGGAAAATGTAAACCTACGCTTTGTTACGAAAGACTCGTTATTTGAAAGCCGCCGTGAGTACGTACAGGCATCAAATAATGTCAGCTTTGAGGTCTTTGAAGGCGAAACCTTCGGCTTGGTGGGCGAATCCGGCTCGGGTAAATCTACCATTGCACGTGTGATTGCCGGTCTTTACCAACCTAACTCAGGCAAAGTGACTTTTGAAGGTATTGACCTGACTTCACTCAAATCTGAAAAAGAACGCCGTCCAATTCGTCGCCAGATGCAGATGGTGTTTCAAAACCCATATTCATCCATGAACCCACGGATGAAAATTGCGGATATCATTGCCGAGCCAATCCGTTTCCACAAGTTGACCAACAGCGAAGCCGAAACCAGACAGATCGTCAATGATCTACTTGATCACGTTGGTTTGGGTCGAATGGCTGGGGTGAAGTATCCACATGAATTTTCTGGTGGTCAGCGCCAGCGTATTTCTATTGCGCGCGCTCTGGCGACTCGTCCTCGCTTACTGATTTGTGACGAACCAACCTCGGCACTCGATGTCTCCGTCCAAGCACAGATCTTGAATCTATTGAAAGACTTACAAGATGAGCTGAATTTGACCATGCTGTTCATCAGTCACGATTTGCCGGTTATCCGCCAAATGTGTGACCGAGTGGGTGTCATGCAGATGGGCACCTTGCTGGAAGTCGCGCCGACGGAGCAATTGTTTAACTCGCCTCAGCACGAGTACAGCAAACAACTGATTTCACTAATGCCAGAATTTACCGGCTTACGAGAAGACGTAAAGACGGCTTAGGTCATAGAATTTCCCAACGCTTGATTGGGCAAAAACCATAAGCAAATACAACAACTAGGGATAAATCCCGCATAAGGAGTTATGCAATGAAAACCATGAAAAGCAAACTAGCAGTGGCTTTAATGGCAGCAGGCTTAAGCTTTAGTGCAGCTGCAGCAGATATCACCGTCGCTTACGATGCTGATCCAGTTTCTCTTGATCCGCATGAGCAGCTATCTGGCGGTACACTGCAAATGTCTCACATGGTGTTTGATCCGCTGGTTCGCTATACACAAAAGTTAGATTTTGAAGCGCGTCTTGCTGAGAAGTGGGAACGTGTTAATGACACCACTTTCCGTTTCCAACTGCGTAAAGGCGTGAAATTCCACTCAGGTAACGAGTTAACGGCGGATGATGTGGTTTGGACTTTTGAGCGTCTGCAAAACTCGCCAGACTTTAAAGCTATCTTCGAACCATACGAAAAGATGGTGAAAGTAGACGACTACACGGTTGAGCTAGTTTCAAAAGGCGCTTACCCGCTTGTTCTACAAACCGCGACTTACATCTTCCCAATGGACAGCAAGTTCTACTCGGGCCAAACCGAAGACGGTAAAGATAAAGGCGAAGTGGTTAAGCACGGTAACTCATTTGCGTCGACTAATGTTTCTGGTACGGGTCCGTTTATCGTTACTCAACGAGAGCAAGGCGTGAAAGTGACGTTCGAGCGATTTGACGGCTACTGGGATAATGACACAGGTAACGTTGATAAGCTTACACTGGTTCCTATCAAAGAAGACGCAACACGTGTTGCGGCACTGCTGTCTGGTGATGTCGACATGATTGCGCCAGTTGCGCCAAATGACCACCAGCGTGTGAAAAGCGCGAAAGGTGTGGACCTAGTGACGTTGCCTGGTACGCGTATCATCACCTTCCAAATGAACCAAAGCAGCAATGAAGCACTGAAAGACGTGCGCGTTCGTCAGGCGATTGTTCACGCGATCAACAACGAAGGCATTGTGAAGAAAATCATGAAAGGTTTCGCCACTACTGCAGGTCAGCAAGGTCCAGAAGGGTATGCTGGCTATGATGCGGAGCTTGTGCCTCGTTATGACCTGAAGAAAGCGAAACAGCTAATGAAAGAAGCTGGTTATGAAAAAGGCTTCACGCTGACGATGATGGCGCCAAACAACCGTTACGTGAACGATGCGAAAATTGCTCAGGCTTCAGCGGCGATGCTATCTAAGATTGGCATCAAAGTTGATCTGAAGACCATGCCGAAAGCGCAATACTGGCCTGAATTCGATAAGTGTGCCGCAGACATGTTAATGATCGGCTGGCACTCAGATACAGAAGATTCAGCGAACTTCTCTGAATTCTTGACCATGACGCGTAACGAAGAGACAGGTAAAGGGCAGTACAACTGTGGTTACTACTCGAACCCTGAAGTCGACAAGCTGGTTGAAGAGTCAAACGTAGAAACCGACCCTGCGAAGCGTGCGGCGATGCTACAAAACATTGAAGCAACCTTGTACAACGACGCGGCATTCGTACCTCTACACTGGCAGAACCTAGCTTGGGGTGCAAAATCGAACGTTGATATCGCGCCAATCGTAAATGCGATGAACTACCCTTACTTTGGCGATCTAATGGTGAAATAATCCATCGTCAGTAAGGAATAAATGGCATCCGACCTGTCGGATGCCAGCTGGAATCTTTGGTACTTAACTTTGTTTCAGTCGGGTTAAGTGCCACTTTTAAGGCTGAAAAAAAACAGCCACAGTTCTTTTTCGCTTGTAGGCTGAAAAACTATGGAAAGTTAAGGGGCAAGGAATGTTTTCGTTTCTGGTCAAGCGCCTGTTTCAGGCACTGATAGTGATGTTTGTGATCAGTTTGGTGGCGTTTGCCATTCAGGATAATCTGGGTGACCCATTGCGTGAGTTAGTCGGTCAGTCGGTATCCGAAGCAGAGCGTCAAGCTTTGCGTGACGAATTAGGCCTCAATGATCCCTTCATCACAAAATACACTCGCTTTGTAGGCGCCGCTCTACAGGGTGACTTGGGTACATCTTACTTCTTCAAACGCCCGGCGGTTGAAGTGATTTTAGATAAATTGGTTGCGACACTGGAGCTGGTGTTTGGGGCGACCGTTATCATTGTCGTTTTATCCATTCCACTTGGCGTTTACTCCGCCATACATCCCAAAAGCTTCTTCACCAAAGTCGTTATGGCTTTCAGTAGCGTCGGTATCTCTATTCCGGTGTTCTTAACCGCGATTATGCTGATGTATGTATTCTCGATTGAATTGGGGTGGCTGCCTTCCTATGGACGGGGAGAAACCGCCAATGTACTCGGCTGGGAATCAGGCTTTTTCACGCTTGATGGCTTAGCACACTTAGTTTTGCCATGTATTTCTTTGGCATCCATTATGTTGCCGCTCTTCATCCGCTTGGTGCGCTCTGAAATGCTGGAAGTATTGAGCTCGGAGTACATTAAGTTTGCTAAAGCTAAAGGCTTGGCACTCAACAAGATTTACTACCAACACGCGTTAAAAAATACCATGCTGCCAGTGCTGACGGTCGGTGGCGTGCAGATCGGTACTATGGTGGCGTACACCATCCTCACTGAAACGGTTTTCCAGTGGCCGGGTACCGGATTCCTTTTCCTTGAAGCGATCAACCGAGTCGATACACCGTTGATCACCGCTTACGTTATTTTTGTTGGATTGATTTTCGTGGTCACCAATACCATCGTTGACCTTCTGTACGGTCTGATTAACCCAACCGTTAACCTAACTGGAAAGGGAGCATAACCATGAGCCAATTAGCAGCAGCTCCTTCTCGTTGGGAGCGTTTCAAACAATCGGACTTTTTGTACCACTTCAAACGCGACAAAGTGGCGATGACCAGTTTCACCGTCTTTATGCTTTTCCTCGTGACGGCATTAGCGGCTCCTTTGTTGTCACCGACGGATCCATATGATTTGGCGTCTATCGATATTATGGACTCCGAACTGCCGCCATCTTGGATGGAAGGGGGCGAAGAGCGTTTTGTTTTAGGGACCGATGAGCAGGGGCGAGACATTCTTTCGACCATTCTTTATGGCTCGCGTTTATCCCTGACGATCGGCTTTTTAGCGGTTGGTCTGCAGTTGATTTTGGGCATCGTTATTGGTCTATCGGCGGGATACTTTGGTGGTCGTGTTGATAGCTTCCTGATGCGTTTTGCCGATGTTCAGCTGTCGTTCTCGACCATGATGGTGGCGATCATCGTTTCTGCCATTTTCAAGGCCAGCTTCGGTAGCGACTTTTACAGTCAATACGCGGTTGTGATGCTGGTGGTGATCATTGGTGTCGCAGAGTGGCCGCAATACGCGCGTACCATTCGTGCTTCAGTATTGGCCGAGAAGAAGAAAGAGTACGTCGAAGCGGCGCGTGTGATGGGCTTTAAATCGCCTCGTATCATGTTCCGCCATATTCTGCCGAACTGTTTGTCACCCATCTTGGTGATCTCCACGGTACAGGTGGCAAATGCCATCATGTCTGAAGCGGCACTCTCTTTCCTAGGTTTAGGCCTACCGGTAGACCAGCCATCTTTAGGCGCGCTGATCAGTATTGGTTTTAACTACATCTTCTCGGGCGCCTGGTGGATTACCGCCTTCCCGGGTATCGTTCTTGTGACACTGGTGCTTGTCATCAACCTGTTGGGTGACTGGTTACGTGATGTGTTTAACCCAAAAATTTATAAAGGGTGATCTAAGCCTAAGATTTCACTTTAAAAACCTCACTAAACTAAGAGCCGTAAGCGATTACGGCTCTTTTTTTGCATTTTGATCCAGAGGGCTTTGAGCCGCCACATTGTCGCCATATCCCGGTGCTCGGACATAAAACAGAGGTTTGAAATAAGAGTATGGAAACGAAGATAGCTGTGACACTAAAGCGACCTTTGGTGAAACTACTAAGCATTTCGGCGTTATCTTTGCCGATGGTATCTGTGTCAGCGTACGCTGAAGAGTTTTTATGTGATGCAACCCAAGCGTCAACCCAGCAACTTCCTCAGCTCGATCAATCCTGCCCGATCGGTGATGGCTTATGGGGTAGGCAAAAACCGAAAGGCCAGCAGTCCCAGTTTTGGATTCAATGCGGTATTTATCCAGAGTCACTCCCCCTAAAGCGCGCTAAGCGCCTGTATCAGCACATTTCTACCGATGTATGGATGAAACCAGAAAAGAAGGAATATCGCTGTTTGATTGGCCCGTACTCAGATTATGCACAGGCAAGCCGCGAACTGTCTCAGGTGAGGAAAGAACAAGGTTACAAAGACGCCTTTATCCGAGAGGTGCGCAAATCCTCTTCAGCTAAACCAGTCGCAAAAGCCTCACAAAATAAACCCATTGCAAGCCCAGCTCCTAAACGAACTCAAACCGTGCTGCCCGCACCTACAGCAACAAAAACACAGCCAGTTCCCAAAAAAGTGACAGAGCAGAAAAAAACGGATGTGTCGATTCGTGTACAAACCATCCTAAATGGCAAAGAGTACAAAGTACCTTATGTGATGTTTAGTGATGACTTGTTCTATATGGAGCATGAGTTGCCATGGAATCGTATGAGCTATGAAGGGGCGTATAAAACTTGTTATCGCTTAGGGATGCATTTGGCCACGGCCGCTGAATGGCGAGCGTTACTGGATTCTGAAGTGATGACAAAAGGGAAGTGGCCTATTCACCTACCGTATTGGGGCGCGGAAAAGTCGGGCTTGTTCTACAGTGGTAAGGTGAATCACCTTAAAGGTAGCTCGAAGTTAAATGTGTTGTGTGTGAAGTAGATTAATCAGAACGCTGAAAGTGAGAAAATAAAATAAGCCCCGCAATGCGGGGCTTTTTACAATGTTACTTCTTAAAGCTGAAGATCACTCGCTCACCTTCGTCAAGGCGGTTAGGTTTTGCTTCGATAGTGTAAAGGCCAGCAGGAATAGCTTCTTCTTGATTGAACGGAAGCATGTTCAAATAACAACCGTTGTCGACTTTGAACTCTCGGCTCACAAAGTGAGAGCCTGCTGCGTCGTTGGAGCCCATTACACGAATTGTGTAATCGTTTTTCAGCACATCACACGCATGGGCATCTTCTGCGTACAGAGATGCTGCGGTGTAGGTATGAACCTGGCCATCCGTACCTTCATAATCAAATTGCTGAACGATGCCGCTCACATCAAATTCTTGGACCTTACCATCAATCACCGTGTGTGTAAGACCAACCGCCCAAGGTGCATTATCCATTGAACGACCGATTGGTTGATAAATCTCTTTTTCAACTTCACGTTTGTCAGTGTAGTAACCGTAAACTTCAGTCACAGATTCAAGCTCTTCACTCTCATCGTCAATGTAGTTGAACTTGACGAGGTAATGGTTTGACATGTCATCATCATAAATCGAGCTTTCAACCAGTTCGAAACTAATGCCATCTTGAGCGAAGTTAGTTGATTTAATCAGACCATCTTCAATTGTGTAAGTGATATCTGAAGTGAAGTTGTTTAAGTCTTCGTCGACACAAGTTTGTTTGTTAGCGTCTGTTCGATTGCTCCAGTAAATCTTTTGTGATGCTGAATCAAAGTAAATCGAGTCACACCAAGCCTTAGCATAGTTTGTTCCGTTACTGCCCACTTCAACAAAGTGAAGGAATTTATTTTGTAGGTCGGCAACTGAAGCGACAGGCGGCTCTGGTACAACAGGTGTGCCTTCGATGATCTCTGGCAGTGTAAATATTACTAGAGGCTCATCTGCGTTAACGCTGTCTTTAGCATAAACATATAGATTCTCTGCGCCAGCGGGTGCTTTGAACGGCAGCGGACCATCAAATGAAATGTTGCCGTTACCATCAACATGAACTTGGAAGCCTGTCTCTGCATCACCGTTTTTGCTTAGTGAGCTAAGTACTCGGTAAGTCAGAAGGTCTGAGTCTGCATCGTCAAATAGTGCTGAAATGTTTAATGTATCTAGAGGTTGTTCGCCTTCGACCCACTGCCAAGTATCAATCTCTGCTTGAAGTTCAGCTTTCACTGTTTCGTTGATTACTGGCGCTGTGTTTGGCGCTTCAACCGTTACTGTGAAGGTTAGCGGGTAAGAGCGCGCTTTATGCTCATCAGTCGCAAACACCTGATAGGTAAATACGCCTGCGGATTCTGGAGTGCCGCTGATTTCGCCAGTTGTCGAGTCAATGGATAAGCCGTTCAGTCCATTCGCTAGTTTCAGAGCTTTTAGCTCGTATGTCAGTGTGTCAGCGTCAATATCGGTAAATGATGCAGTGAATGGTGTACTAGCATCGCCTAGCACGATTGTGATTGGCTCGACCGTCTGAGAACTTGTTGGGCGATGGTTTTCCTCGACCACAACTGGGCTGTCATCTTTTGGTACAGTAATAACAGGTGCAAAATCGGTCATATCACCATTGTTTTCGATAATATCGTTCGCTTCTTTCGCAACAAGATCTGCGACTTCAAGCTGCTTCTCAACATCGATATCAGCGTTATCCACCAGCGTTTCACCAATGATCTTTAGAGCTTTTGCATCATCGCTATCTGTTTCTAGATAGTTACCGAAAATCAACGCAGAATCGGCCTCTAGGCCAGAATCGGTGATCGACGCCACAACGTTCGCTTCTGCTTGCTCTTGAGTAAGAGAGCCATCGGCTTTGATCTGCTCGACTACCATGTGAGTCATCGGGCTGGCCACGCTGCCATCTTTGACGTTCATGGCAGATAAAGCAAAGTTATGGCTTAGAATACCGCGCTCCATGTCGATTGTTTGGTTTGCTTTTGCTTCGACACAAATCGTTAGGCCTGCATAGTCTTCACTGATCCGAGCTTGACCTTCTTGGTTGGTTTTTACGCCAGTATCGAGCTCACAGCCATTTGACAGATCTTGGTCAGCATCTACCATGACGCTGGCGTTGTACAACAGACCATCGACAGCGGTAATGACTAAGCCTCCAGGAGTCGGTGGTGTACCACCCGATGAATCTCCCTCCGAGCCCCCACATCCAGTAAGGGCGATTGCTACTGACGCTGCTAGTAAACTAAGCTTGTTCATTTTTATTATGTCCTTGAATCGAATTGAAGTCTCACTACTCAGAGGGAGAATTAGCCTTTTACGCCGCTATCGGCATATATAGATGGCGTTTTTATCAGTGAAAATGAGCAAATTCAAGGCACGAAAAACAGCAAGAAATCCGTAAAATTTATTTTGTTTTTTTTATCAATTACGAGTTTGGAATTGATTTGCTCAACGTTATCATCTGCCGCACTGACGAATACAAAGGATGAGAATAATGAAGAAATACGCGGGTTTAGCTTTGATGTGTTTGGCACCTACCGTAGTAGCGGGTGAAATGGATGATCGTTATGGCTATTCGTATTTTACCATGGGGATGGAGAACGTGAGCTATGAGGAGTCAGGTGCTGCTCATTCCTCGGTGAATTTGCTTAACCCAGTGATTAACACCGGGGGATTATATCGTGTCAACGATGATTTTGATTTCTCCATCGACGCTCTTGCAACCTTCTCTCCGGCAAACAGCGAAGAAAAGTGGCGTTGGAATGGGCAGGTTATTCAAGATAATGAAGCCGAATACCTTAAAACCGCGACCAATATTCTGCTTCATTACAAATTAGAAAATAACTGGCGTTTAGTGGCTGGTCCATCATTAACCTATCAAACCTTTACTCGCTACGGAGTTAAAAACTATACCGAACAGGGTAATAAGTTCTTCATGGGAACGTGGGAAGAAACCACGACCAGCATCTTTGCTGATTTAGGTGTGGTATATGATGACGGTACACTGTTCTCAGGTAACAAATGGCACATCTCAGGCAAAGCTCTCGTTGGTCTGCCGTTATATAGCCAGACTTCCTCTACTCAATTTAGTGATACAAATTTCGATAGTCATAGTATCCGTACCAGTTTGGAAGGTACTGTGAGTTACGAAATTATGGAAGGTTTGCATTTGGGGTGGTTCGCGATGGTAGGGTTTGAGAAACGCCTAGAGTCGGATTCTCATGTTGTGAGTGCAACCTACTGTAACACCATGACGGATGGCCAATGCCAGGAGTATGTCACCGAGAATAAAAAAGCCACATTACCAGAAGCCGAAACGCTGACGTTTAGCACGGGCTTGCAAGCTCTGTGGCGTTTTTAAACATAGAGAGTCAGTTACGTGGATGGTGATAAATCAGATTCAACTTAAGCTCCTCTAGCCGCTCTGCGTACTGAGGTTTTGGGCGAAGAATGTAACTGTAAACTTGGCCCGCGACGGGTTCATCATAAGGTGAATAATTAAGGTCAAAGGCCAATGAACGCTGCCCAGTGACAAGGTTGCTGACATACTCAAAGCAATCAATGTTGTAGGTCGGCTCATAGGGCAGTTGAGACGATATCAGGTCGATGTCGTAGTTACCTTTCCCCGCGATCACTTGACTCTCATACCAAGTGGCGATGTTTCGGCAGCTCAGGTTTTTGTTGTAACTGCGCAGGTTCAAGTCTGAGTCGATGGTTTCGTTATATGGCCCGACGCTCTCACTGCCGTGGTCATAAATATAGTTACCGACTTCAGTGATGAGGTAGTCACCGCTTGGTAGTGGGAGTAAATAATCGAACCAAGCGATTTGGTACAAATACTGTCCTGTGGTGGCATTGATACGCTCTTCAAACACCGCGCGATCTTTTTGCATGGTGTAGCTTTCAAACTGTTTGCCGTTGTGCACGCTAACAAAGTAGTTGGTGACCTCTGGATGTTTAACCGACGGGTACTGTTTTTTTAGCTTCCACGTTTGCTCTGCATCTAAAAATGATTGGTTACTCGAGACGATAAGCGTATCCGCATTAACCGTGTAGGAACCCACTTTTCTGAGCTGCTCTTCAGTTGGGCATTGGGTTTTGTTGTTTGACGCTGCGTAGAACACTTCTTGCTGCACAAACTTAAACGCTTCGCAGTACACCACTTCGTACAACGTGTATTGATTGTTTAAGTTATGAGTGGTTTCCAGTCGATAGACGGTTTCGCCTTCCAGCGGGTGCCTGTTAAGTTCTGCTGCATGAGTCAGTGACAGATCAAAGTGGGCAGACACCCAAGCCTCTTCATCGTTCCCGTGGTGGTCATCTTTGGCGGATATTTTGAGTTGCGGCGAAGCTGTGGCTTTCGGGATCCCTCTAAAGGTCAGCGCCGATGAGCCAGACATTTTGACGCCTTGTAATTTCAGCTCAATGCGTATCGACACAAAGTCATGTTCAGGGTCATCAAAAAGATCCGCAACCCATAGGCGAAAATTGGTCGGTTTGTCTTCAACCAACTCCCATCCAGACAGCTCTTGCTGTAGGCGCTGATAAACATGCTGGTTGATGTAGGGCTTACCGTTTGTGCTCGTCGCGGTATTGGAAAGGTTGGCTTCCCCATTTATTGTTCGGGTTTCGGGCCAGTATTCTGCCTCTTGTTGCCTTTGTTCTTCATGGCTAGAGCTGTCGGCTACGTTTTCTTGTACTGCGCCTGTTGGATTGCCTGAATCTGCCGCGTCTTCAGTGATCAACACCAAGGCGGAAATGGGGCTTTTTCCTGTTTGCTGGGAGGCTTGTCTATTTGAAACTGAGTCCAAAGTGGCCTTCGTTTCAAAGTTTGAGGCGTTCTGCGGGTGCGCTGCCGTGGCACTCGCATTTAGCGTGCCGCTTGCCTGTTGTAAGTGAAACCAACTCACTATGCCTAACACACAGGTTAGGCTGAGAATCCATCGCTTCTTCATTATGATGCAATTCGTGACTGTAACCAGCTGCGAGAAAACTTGAGGTCTTTTTCAATCAAGCTGCTACTGCATTCAAGCAGTTGGCTGATTTCTTGGTTCTTTAAGCCCATCAGATATTTGAGTTTCAAGGCATTAGATTGACGAGGGTAGCGCACGCTAAAACTATCCAGTGCTTTATCCAAAATGAGCAATTGTTCGAATGACTGCTCGCCGCTTGGATCATTAGTCTCTCGTTGCTGTCTTTTTTGCGCCTGATGAGCACGCGCATTATCAATCAGAATCTGGCGCATCACTTTCGATGCCATCAGGTAGAACTCCTTTTGCGAGTTCACGTCCCCTAAATCCGAACCTGACATCTTTAAGTATGCTTCGTGGATCAGGGCGGTGGTGCTGTTCACACTGTCTGACAGTACCTTGTTCTCGTTACCGTATTTTTTGGCACTGCGCTCTCGTTCTTGCTGAGCAATTTTTCTGAGCTGTAGATAAGCAAACTGATACAGCTGGTTTTCGGCTTGTTTGTCGCCGGATTGCCATTGGTGAATGATATGGGTTAAAGAAGACAAAGATCCCATTAGATATTCTCCTTCACTTTTACGTATTCAGAAATTGCGTAGGTTTTGAGTACGTCCGAGCCGTCTGGGGCTTTCGATAGTGTTTGTTGATAGCGGTACAAAATGCCTTTATCCCACTGACTGCCTGCCGGTAAATATTCCCACGTGGTGTAAGTTGGCTGCGGTTGGTACCAGCGTACAACGATATTGAGTTGTTCGATGGCTGCCGTGTTGCTGTCTGTGTTGACCCACCACATATCGGAATATTGGCGTGTCACATCTTGCGTATACAGGTTGCTATCTGCAGGGCATTGGCCATCGACCAGTGAGGCTTGTTTTATGTGTCCGTTTGAAATCAGCAGGCAGTTTTCTTGGATGGTGTTTTCTAGGTAATTGGTTTGACGCCAGACCCCTTGGTAACTCAGCAAAGCGCGTTTTTCTTCTGGGTAGGTAAACCAAATCTCTTCCCCTCGGTTTGGGTGGTTGATTTGGGGCTGTGATCCCATGCCCTGCGATTTTTCCATCAGCAATTGGGTGGTCGGGTCAAAGTTGATGGCTATTGAGCGGTATTTCCAGTCTCCCTCGTCATCGTAGTTGTCGATAGTAAAACCATTGAGGTCGTTCCGGGTGCAGCCATCTTCAGCACATTGGAAGGTGCCAAAATCATCAGGAAAATCTTCCAAGGCGGTGGTGGTGACTTCCTTGATGGAGTTGGGCTGGATCTGACAGTTATAAAAGTAATCCCCTTTGCTTGGGTATTCGATGATCGATGATTCCGTCAGCTCATAGGATAACTCGCCGATGGGTGGATGATATTTCGGGTGATTTTTGAGCCTAAGGTCATACGCACAGATTCGGCCATACACATCACGCTTTTTGATTACTACGTTACTTAAGCGTCGATGGCGTGGTTCAAAGATGACTTTGTCGGATTGGAAGTTGGCCTGAATAAATTGTTGGCTCTCATTGAGATGCTGCACGGCCTCGTCGGCGGACGCTAACTCACGGAGCCCCAATCTTTCCATGTCTTCTTCCAGCAAGTGGTTGAGATCGAGCGTTTTAAGTTTGGCTTGAAACTGCTCATCACTTAACTGTGAATCGAGCAACAATATTTCTTGGCGATTTTCCGGTGTACTGTCTAGCGACAACAGTAAGCGGGTAATGTTAATACTGCGACTGGGCTTGGTGGAGATCAGCGTAGGTGTAATCACTTCCTGAGCGGATACGGTAGACAGCAAGTAGCTGTTTTCGTCATTACCGAGAAAAAAGCTGACTACATCGCCTGCGCGGTATTGGAATGAGCCTTTATCGGTCCGGCCGGATAAGTCAGAGCTGGTTTGGTAATACAGGCCCGATACCGGTGAATCAATAAAGTAACCCGTTTGAATGTCAGCTTCGGCAGCGCTCGCCATCGTTGGGATAAGCGCGCTCAATAGGAATAGGGTAGGGAATCGTTTCATGATACTAACTCGGTTCTTTGTTCACGGTTGCCGCAGGGGCTTTTTCTTCAATCGGGGTCATCATGACTAACAGCAGTTTCTGCTTGATGTGTTTTGGTATATCCGGGTTGGCCAGAATGCGGCGTCTGGTGGAATCGACCACCATGTGTAACGGCATATTCTGTGCGGCCTGACTTTTGGAGTGGAACATCATGCTAGAGACTTCAAAAATCATATTCTCAGCAATGAGCTTTTCACGTTCCAATTGCTGGTTCTTGTTCACCAGAGCGATGGAGAAGTAAGTCCCAGACAGCAATAGCATAAGGCACAAGGTACAGGTCAGGGGATGGCGTTGAAACAAGCGCACAGAAGGGTAAAAAGGAATATGCTGCTTTAAAGAGACAGGACGAGTGGCGATGATCGCTTCAATGTCTTTGCGCATATCGCTCACGGACGCATAGCGCTCAGTCATACTCGCTTTGGTCGCTTGTTTTTGAATCACCCATAAGTCTGACAGGGCGGACTCATTAGGGAACAACCACTCCAGTAATTTACCTAACGAATAGGTATCGCTCTCGCTGCTTATGCTTTGCCCGGCTTGTTGCTCGGGGCTGGCGTACTCTTTGCTAAAGGCGCGCAAGCAGTCTAGCGAGGTATCAGAGGACTCCGAGACTTTCTGCGTCAGATTAAAATCAATCAGCTTAACGTTGTGTTGCTTATCGATAAGAATGTTTTCGGGCTTAAGATCGCCATGAACGATGCCTTGTTGATGCGAGTGCTCAATCGCGCCACAAAGCTGCGCAAAGGTATGTAGTTTCTCATGTTTGGTTAGGCTGTGTGTTTCTAAATACTGGTCAAGCGAGCAGCCGTCAACTTGCTCCATGACAATATAAACGTCACCGTTGTGGATCCCTCCATCGAACACTTTGGCAATATGAGGGTGGTTCAGTTTGGCGAGCATTTGGGCTTCATTAAATAAAGCTTGGTCACTGAAAACTTGGGTTAAGTCGGATTGGAGAAATTTGATCGCGAGTTGCTGATCAAAGGCGTGATCCGCGCGGCAAGCTGCATATACCACGCCCATACCGCCCCGGCCAATTTCATGCAGGATCTGATATTTGTCGACTTGTTGATTACTGTAATCCGCTTGCTGTAACACGCTACTTTGCAGCGTCAGCTGAAAAATCTGATCTAAATCGTCAGAGCTTTCTGCATCAACCAATGCCGAGATTTCTTTGTATAGGTCTGGCCGACTTTTCTGCAGCTGTTGAAGCGTTGCTTGCTTTTGTTGCTCGTCTAAATCCAACAACAAATAATACAGCTGGGTTTTACCCGTATCTAGATTCACTGCGCGTTGATTAATATTATTTTATCTGCGGCACAGTGTATTAAAAATTGGAATGACTATCTCATTATTTTTCTTAAAATTGAGAGTGTTATAGCTTTTATTGATAGTTAACATACTAAAAAGCAGCCGAAGTCGGCTGCTTTTTGTACATAAACGTTATCGAATGTTAATGCGTCATGCTTATCGCATGGTAATCACATACTCTTTATTTTCGACTCTGTAAATTTTCTGGAAAGCTTTTGTTGGCAAGTACTAAAGGTAGTTTTCCAGAAAACACGAAAATTAGATGATTTTCGAAAAAAATTGGAGTCTGGAAAACAGTTTTTCCAGACTTTAGAGGATTAATTAAAAGATAACGTTCCAGAATAATTTTACGGTCGGTATCATCAGCAATACAAATCCAGAAATATACAGCAGAGTAATTAAAGCTCTACATTTTTCTCGACTGTATACAGTGCAGTTCCAGAAGTGATTATGTAGATCTATAGCAAGAGTTCTGAGCGTTGATTCATCTGAGTTCCCTGTTGATTTTGAAGAAGACTCAAACAGTGAAATCTTGACAAACACCTCATGCCTTTCCTTTTCGTCACCGTATTTTTTCTCAACAAAAGATGACAGCCCGAATAGCCTGGATGGAGTGATGTGTTCAATGTTTTCTTGTACATACTCACGATTAGAACGGTACTCTTTAGCAAGCGAGGGGGCTAATAAACTGTAAAGCCCTGATGCAAGTGCAATGGCGATTAACCCAAAGTAAAGCAAGTAACTGTTGGAAATCGTGGTTGCTGCTGCTTGTGCAGAGTCTATTCCCAGAGCGGATGACGCTATGGTGAACCACTGTTGGAATTTTTCACTAAAAATGATCATGTATCCAACTATGGGCGTTAGCATAGTTAGCTTAACAGTGTTACTTTCACCAAGAACTCTCAGTGCTTTCCAGCTAGGTATTAGATACTTCACTATTAGTTTTTTCTTCCGTAATAAGCTGAGGTTAAATCTGACGCTAGAGTTCTAATCTTGGAGTAGTTAGAACGTTTAGATACGTTGATAAGGGAACTAACATTCTTATTTTTAATGGTTAATTGATCAAGCTTATATCTTTTTACTACGTCATCTACCCAGTTTTCACTCGGCTTAGAAATCGAAAGTTTGTTTAGAATTCTAGTGTCACTTGGTAAAACATGGTTTAGGTAGTATTCCCAGCGGTCAGGAGTGAGCATATCTAGCAAGTTTTGCGCTTTAGGTTTAGCAGAATGAGATGTTCCATATGGATTGCCAAGTACAACGCAAAGTAAAGCAGATACACACGCAGGAAGAGCTGGTGTAGGAATTGTTGTACCTAAATTAGCTAGGTTTTTGACTGGCGCTGCCTCATTGTAGAAATTATCTATGCCTTCATGAGCTTTAACTATCTCATCCGCAGCTTTTACGAATGAGTCACTTCTAAGGTTTTCAGGAACGTAATCGAATCCATGGACTTTTAGTAATGTTCTTTTAAGCCCACTAACAGAGATATTTTTCCCCGAAGCAAAACTTTCAGCATACGTATGACCAACTTGCCATTTTTCAGAGTCGAGTAAGTTTGGCCACATAAGTGGTATGAGTAGGTTGCTGTTAGCTAGAGCGTGCTCTAAGGTGGCGCCATTAGATTTTTTTGCTGCATTCATTAAAACGCTAATTGTTAACTTATAGAAAAAATATGGAGAACTTTTGAGCATGTCGACTTTAGGGTCAGACTCTGAGAGTGTCTCTGTTTCTAGCGCTTCACGAAACTCGATAAAGGGCGTTGCTACAGGAATTTTTGGTTTACCCAAAACAGCTTTTACACATGCCTTTAGAGACATGATAGCTTCTTCTTTATTTATATTTTGCTGTTCACTCTCTGTCATACTTAGCGTAGAGAAATGAGTTATTAGCTCATGTGAGTGCCTTAGTCTCATTGCTTCAGTTGAACTAATCATACCTAGTTCTTCTGCGATTTTAATGGATTCTCTCGTAGTAATAATATCGTTGATATCATCATCTTCGGTGATGTCAGCTTTACCTAACATTTCACCTATTAGACTAACACCGACATTCGATAGTTCTGCTTTAAGTGCATGTATCGTGCGAGACCAAAGGTAGTTCATACCCATTTCATAGAAGCCGTTGTCTAAAGCAAAAGATATTTGATGTTTATCCTTTGTATTTAGCTGTAGAGCACAATCTGCAATTGCAGCAGCGGTAACTGCTGTTTCAGGAATAGTGACGAGGCTATCTGGCTGCCAGAGTGTGATATTACTCATTATCAGCTCCTTTAAATTGAGTTAAACCATCTTGCGATTGCATGTAAGCTCCACATAGCTCTGTATCAAGTTTTGAACACAGCGCTTCAAAGGCGCGACTTCTTGCCCCTCCAAAAGAATTTGTGGACGAGGATTGAACAAAGAAATTAAAACCTAGTAGTTGGGCTTTTTGATTGAAGATAACTATACCATCTGTGTTTATCATACTTTCAAGAATATGAGTAAAGCTGATTAGCGCACCAGCCTCTCTATCTTCGTTGATACATAGAGTTACGAGCTTATGAAAATCTATTACAGGTGACAATTGTATCCCATCGCCATTGAAAGTGGGTGGGGTTTGTTCGGAGGTTGATACGGCAATTAAGCATCCATGACTCTTTTTAATTGCTTCTGATAGAGAGTCTGACAGTATTCTATGTACGAACTCTTTATTTTCTTGGACTTCATTTGTGATGCAGTCTATGAGCTTTGATAAGTCGCTTTGTGTTGATGTGTGGTTAGCTGTTGGGCTTAAAGAGATGTGTAACGTAGGGCCTTTGTTCGATCTTACTTCAACTTGGTCTTGTGTAACTTGGTGGACTTTAATTGTGTTGTAAGGAACATCTGTAGTAAGAACCACTTCATCGATAGAAGTCGTAATAGGATTAGTATCACCTCTGAATATACCGTAGCATACCTGTGCATCTTCTTGGGCTATGTAAATACACCAACCATTATTGGCGAGAGGTGCACACTTTTTAAGCGCAGATCTCATAGCGTTAGATAAGTTAACTTCTGAGCCAATTTGCATCGAATCTGAACCAGGTAACATCTGGAGCGCAAGTTTAATATTGCTGGTGAGATACACTTTGGGGTGCAGCTTAGTGCCTTCTTCTTGATATCTAGAAATATTGAAAACGAGCTCGGTCAGCGCGGTGTTCTGTTCATCAGCACAGGTAGAAACAAGAGAAGCATCGCAGAACGTCTTCGTACTATCTAATAGTTTTGAGTGCAGGTTAATATGTGTCATTATCGCAGTATATCCGTTCATATGCACAGAGAATGATATACCACAACTTACTAGTTTTAATAGTACTTAGCTCAAGCAATAGTAAACTAGCTATCAACATCTAGCTGTGAGATGTAGTTGAGTAGTACTTCTTTTTGTGAAGGAGTTAGTCGACTTATTGCAATAGCTAGGTGCGCAGATAACTCATACTCACAGAAAAAGTAACTTAAAGGTACACCAAGTTCATTCGCAATCAGTTTCAGCGTTTGAACATCAGGCGAATGTTTCCCTTTTTCGTACTGATTCATCCTTGGGCTTGCCGAGCTTTCATCCATACCTATTTTTACTCCCAAACAGTCTCAATAGTTACATACCGTCATGAAGAGCCTTTAGTTGAAATAGAACGATATCGTCAAAGTGATGCTCAGTGGATCGTTAGTGTTGGAATGATTAGCGAAGGTACTGATATTCCTCGCCTTCAAGTTTGTTGCCATATGAGTTCGGTCAAAACTGAATTGTACTTTAGGCAAGTACTTGGACGCATTCTTCGAGTAAATGGGCTGATAAACCAGCAAGCTTGGCTATTTACTTTTGCAGAGAAAAGCTTGATTGAATTTGCAGAACGGATAGAACAAGACATTCCTGAATCATGTCTTTTTGCCAAACTTGCTACGCAAGAAGAATCTGAATTTGCTGACAACCGTAGGCTACTAGATCAAAACAACTCTTTGTTAGGTGAAGAAGTAGTTAACTCAAATCTTATCTGGGGGAATACAGTTAAAAGCGGCTCCAGTTCAGGTGGCTCGCCTAGTGCTGTTGATGACCTTCGGTTAGGGGTATTCAAACAGCGCGTCATTTCTGCTTTTTCGTAGTTCTTATTGGTTACCAGTCTGGGTGGGTTTTTTTGATTGATTCTTGGTTAAACATTTATTCTTTGTGGTAAATATAAGATGTTTTGGTGGTAATTGTTTGGTGGTTGGTTTACCATTTTGAAATTGAAACCTAAACATGTAGGTTAAAATGGAAGATAAATTCATATTAAATTTGATAGATGTTGCCCTTAAGGGAGATAAATCTACAGCTCAAATGATTGTTAGAAAGTTGGCTTCAAAAGTTCGACTAGATAGCCCATCGCTATATGAGCAGATAAATAAAAAATTGGCTACAGATGCTTTAAGGAGCAGTAACGTTAGGCGATTGCCTCTACCTGTAGATGCAGATAGCAGACAAAGTTTAATCAAAGTAGAAGAGCCAGTGTCGCTTTTGAAGGAGCCCATTTACTCTAAGGATGTTTCGGAAGCTTTTGAGCAAGTGTTATTAGAGAGAGAGTATAAAGACGCTCTTTTATCAGAGGGGCTACAGCCAACTAAGTCGATTATATTCCAAGGCCCACCTGGAGTTGGTAAAACTCTTTCCGCTAGGTGGTTGGCAAACCAGTTGGATCTCCCACTATTAACTCTAGATTTAGCGACCGTGATGAGTAGCTTTTTAGGAAAAACAGGAAGTAATGTAAGGGCTGTACTCGAGCATGCTATGTCTTTTCCTTGTGTACTACTGCTTGATGAGTTTGATGCTATAGCGAAACGTCGAGATGATGATCGTGAGCTAGGTGAGCTTAAAAGGCTGGTTACGGTACTTCTCCAGACTATAGATGAATGGCCTGCAACATCATTACTTATTGCAGCCACAAATCATGGTGAGCTTCTAGATCCTGCTATATGGAGACGGTTTGATATGGAAATATCATTTACAATGCCTACAAAGGGAATGGTAAATGAGTACTTATCCAATTATTGGCCAGATGTTGCTGATAAGAAAGAAGAATATCTCGATAAATTTGAAGGTATGTCATTCAGCAATATTGATCGTGAACTGACCCAGCAAAAGCGAGCTAATGTAATTTCATCACTGACGCTTAGGAAGCTAGTTGGAGAAGAGAACGTAAGTTATCACGAAGAGTTGAGCTTGGAAGAGAAGAAAGTAATGGCTGTAAAGCTTCATAAACAAGGACTCTCTCAAAGAGCTATCTCAAATAAGCTGGGTATTAGTAGACCAACGGTTAAAAAGTCGATTGAAGACTCTGGGGAAGGGTAAAAGTAATGAAGAACTTTATTATTGGCTATGGTGAATCGCTTACTAACTCTGTGGAAGTAAGGAGCGGTGGGGGTGAAAAGAAGCATCCATACACTTTTTATGAAGCAAGAGATAGATTGGTAAAAGACCTGTCTAGCGTTATCGAAGACATTGACTTAAAACCAGAGGCACAATGTGCAAATGGTGAGGTTGTAATAAAGTTCTTACAACACCCTTCTTACCTTGCCAAGTCCTATTACCCGACAAAGTTATTTAATCGATATGATATTAAGGATGTAGGCTCAAAATCCCAGCGTATAAAGCCCGAAAAGTGGGCCGTTAAAAAACACCCTGAAGAAGGGCTTACATCGTGTATTTTTGTGTCAGGAACTAAATCGAAGTTCGAAGCAATGTTGAACAGTATTCAGTATGACAACTTACCTGAGACTACAAAAGATATCATTAGATCAATCGAAAATATTAGCTCTATAACTCCTGATGAAAAGATCAAGCATATAGACGAGCAGAGTGATGAGCTCAAGTTAGAGGTAGTGTTGCATGCTTCTGAGCATGATGAATTCGTTAAACGTTCATTTAACGACTATTCAGTCTCCCTAGGGGGAACAGTTGATTGGAAAAGAGCCAAGACTGTAGGGGGACTGACTTTCTTGCCCGTGACTATTGGCACTGGTACAGAACAGGAATTGGCACAATTTTCTCATCTAAGAGCGCTAAGGAGTATGCCTCAACTCAGGTTTAATCACCCTGATGTGCTGAGAGAGTCCCTAAAAGAAGTCTTTGAACTACCTCAGTTCAAAGCGTTAAACAATGATTTTAAGGTATGTATATTCGATGGTGGAATAGGTACTGAACATATTCTCCATGATTGGGTGACAGAGTATATTCCATCAGATGTTACTCATGGACACCCAAGCTTGTTAGCCCATGGTAGTGAAGTATGTTCTGCATTTCTCTTTGGGCCATACATAGATGGAAGTCCCCAAATGGGAGAACCATATTCTAAAGTTGATATTGTTCGTGTTTTATCAGCTACGGATACAGATCCCGATCTATTCGATGTATTGACTAGAGTAGAAGATGTTTTAAAGAAAAAGGAATATAAATACATAAATTTGAGTCTAGGGCCAAGACTGGCGATAGATGATGATGATGTGCACGTATGGACCTCGGTTATTGACAGGCTTCTACAAGATGGCCACTGCTTTGCCACTGTTGCCATTGGTAATGATGGAGAGCTCGACGGTGAGTTTGCTAGGATACAACCTCCAAGTGACATGGTTAATTGTTTTGCTGTTGGGGCGAGTGACTCGAAAAGTGATAAGTGGGAAAGAGCTCCCTACAGCTGTATTGGACCAGGCAGAAGCCCTGGTGTAGTTAAGCCTGATGGTGTCATTTTTGGAGGTTCATACAGTGAACTTTTCAAAGTTTACTCTCCTTTGACTCATTCAATCATAGGGACATTAGGGACAAGCTATGCTGCCCCTTATGCTTTAAGAGTAGCGGCTGGCATCGATGCGATTACAGATTTTGACTTGAATCCGTCTACAGTAAAGGCGCTCATGGTGCATCATGCAAGTCGTGAGGAAAAAGAACAAAATGATGTTGGGTGGGGGTTATTACCAAATTCTCCAGAGTCCATTGTGGAATGCTTGGATGATGAAGCAATTATCGTATATCAAGGTGAACTGAATAAGTCAGAGCATTTGAGAATACCTATCCCTATTCCTGATGGGATTGATTGTACTTGGGTTCACCTCAAAGCGACGTTTTGCTTCAACGCAATTACAGATCCAGAGCACCCATTGCATTATACGAGAAGTGGTCTTGATATTGTGTTTAGAGGAAATGAAAGTAAGAAAAAAAGCGATGAATCTGATCATGCTGATTCTAAAACGTTCTTTTCCGTTGGTAATCTATATGAAACTGAAGAGGAATTAAGGGAAGATGCACATAAATGGGAAACGTGTATTTCTAGATCTCAACGATTCAAAAAAGATACCCTCTTCAAGCCGGTGTTTGACGTTAAGTATCACGCTAGAGAGCAAGGTGGAGATAGCCAAACAGAACTGGAGCCACTTAACTACTCACTTGTGATATCTATTAGAGCGCAGGGTGATAACAATACTTATAACTTGGTTCTTCAGCAAAACCAGACGTTACAAGCGGTAAAAGTTGCTAACCGAGTTCGAGTATAGTCTGTAAGTATCGTGCATCTGATCTGCACTGTTATTGGTGGCTTTTAGGTGTAGGGTAAGGAAGCAGAGATACTTCAGAATCTAACTCAGCAATCTTGTACTGATATTGCTGAATCATTAAGGCGAGCTGGTTGTGTTGGCTCGCCATATTAGAGAGTTGTTCTTTTAAATCTTCTGTTTGCGCTCGGTATTTTTCTTTCAGGCTTATTTCTTTTTTTAACCGTTCTCTTAAGCTGGAAATCTTATCTTCATATGCGTTTTGAGCTTTGGATTTCGGTGAGTTTTGGATAACTGAGTCTTTTATTTTTTGTACTATGTCTTTGTAATAATAGGCAGAGCCATCGCCTAGCCCAGCTTCTTCTTCTACCGCTTTAACTGAAATCTTCCGCGCAGGATCAATGCGGTGAGTTTTTCCCGATAGGATTCTTTTTAGCGCTTGCTCTAGTTCAGCCTTCGTAATTTGGGACTTGCTCATATTTACCGTTGCCTATCTCAAATCTTGTGAATGGAATCTGAAATTTGTGGAGAACTTTTTCAGCGGCTCTGATTTGGGTAATAAAATGTGAATACATGGAAGCGGTTAACGAACCGATTGCTTCCATATCAATAACTTGTTTGCACACCCATTGATAGCGTTTGTTCCAGTTTTCAGCTTTTTCTTTATCTATGAGTTGATTTTCACAGCTCATACAGTTGGCTGGGGAACTAACCTTATGCATCTGGCATTCGTAGCCAGCCATACAGTAAGAGTGTAGCGTGCCTACAAGGGTTAATCGACCAGCTTTTACATGCCCATTAATCGCATCCCATGATTTATATTTTTTGTGAAGAGATATTCGGTTTTTATTGATTGAACCGGCCATATGACCCATCAGTTGACCTGAATACCAGCCTTTATACCATTCATGAATTTTTTGTGTCGTAGATTCTTGGATTACGTCATTGAGGAATGATTGAAGCTCTGTATCGATCTGTAGTGCTTTTATTTTGCTGGCAAGACCACCTTCTCCATACCATTCTGTTGTGGGTAGATCTAGGTGTTTGAACTGTTCTTTTATCGCAATATCGTGACAAAGGTTATGACGTTTTGAAAATACAGCAAAAGTTCTGCGTAGTTGATGAGTAGTTAATGGCCAGATATTACCAACTTTTAAATTCTCAGCAGCCTTTTGTGGCTCTCTATTGGGATTGATGAGACGAAACTCTTCAAGATCATCTTCAGTGATTATGGCGTTTGCTTTTTGACATATGCGACGAAAGTGTTTCCTCATATTATTGTCTTGTGTGATTACTGGTTTCTGTGATTTTCGTCCTTGTCCCAACCACAAGCATGAAGAGTTATACTCACTCATAGGATCTTCATCTTCTAACAACTGAATTCGCATGTATCTAGAAAGAGCTTCTGCAATATCAATGGCTTTTCCAGCTAGTTTAGTTGTTACCCACTCTGCAGGTTTTCCTCTTCCTTGGGTAAATTTATGATGCTCAGAGCGAAGAACGTAGTATTTTCGAGCATATATTTCTTTTTCTCTAAAACTATTCGAGTTTAGGCAATATAGTTCTGAACGACGCATTCCTGTCAGAGCCCCACAGGTGATAAAGCAGACCGTTTGTAATTCAATAATTGCACTTTGGAGGTTGCGTGCGTCTCTAGGAAGCTTATTGCCGAGAGGAGTATTGTCTAAATGAGCATCTATTATGGATTTATATTTTGAAGGCATGTGTTTGTTAACTTCTACTCTGTAGTCATAAGAATCTTTGCTCATCCATTTCCAAATTCCATTTTCAATTTTTTCATCAACTCGCCTTTTTCCTTCGACGTAGTTCTCTCTTAAGTCATGTAATAGTTCGTGAAGTGCTTCTCTATATGGGTAGTATTCATCAATGGTGTTAAAACAATAGCCGTATATCCTTTCCATTATTCTAGTTGGCATAGCATAAAATTGATTAGATCCTTCCTCTTTATTTTTTCCTGTTAATTCAAAGGAGAACTTAGTCGAATTTTGATCTGGTGGTATGGAGAATGTTATAGGAAGGTATCTACTAACTCTTTGTATACTGGTCAATGTATTATAGATTGCTGCTACTTGAGCATGTTGATAATTTTGGGATTGAAGGTGGTTACGAAATTCGAGAAAAACAATATTTGCTGAAAGATCGTTAATAGAAGAAAAACCATTTTTTTCAATAAATTTATACACTTGAGATAGTTTTGAAAAGCGTGCGAGAAGTGTTGTTGGTTTAATAACTGCCCCTTTTCTATGATGACCGGATATGTAAAGCCATGAGAAACAGATAAGTTTCATCTCTCTAGCCAAGTTCTCATCTGAGAATGATGAAAATACAGTATGTTTTTTATGGACTATTCTGGCATCTAAGTAAGCGGAAAAGTTCCATTCCTCATCGCCAAAGTAGCTTTGAGGGCTTCCATCATATTTTTTAGTTACGACTACATTATCTAATTCTCTATAGTTTTTATTTACATACAACTCTATAACCTTTTTATATTCGGAAATGTTTTCTTTGAGTATGTTTTTAGGTAGTTCAAACAATGGTGTCATAGGTTGTCCTTAAAAATCGATGTTGATTCCTTCTGGCCATAGAGGGTGTCTTCCTTCATTCTGAAGTTTCTTTTCTGCTAATCTTTTTACTTTGGGATGGATGGTGAAGACAATTCGATTGATCGAGTTTAAAAGGTCTGAATAGTTTTTATTAAAATGCTGCTCACTAAGGTGGTGAACTTTTGAATCAATGATCGATTCTCGATAACTCAGTAGACACCAGATATCCTCAACACTTTCAATGATGACCTGATTTTCACAATCGAAGCAATTATGAATGTCAGAACATGCCAGGTGGTCAACATTAAAGTCTTTCGGACTGAAGTGATTCCTCCTTCGGTATTTGTCAGCCTGACTGGAATAGACATTTTTACAGCCCGTTCCTATAATCGTTTTTTCGCCGTGCTTATCTGCATATTTTGCAAGGAACTCCTCGTACGGAAGAACTTCTACCCCCAACTCTTTTTTTGCAAATTCTTTTGCGGCATTAATATCTGAACACCGAGCTGCGCCTTCAATTGTGTGAGTTGCTGCAAGCAATTGTTTTTGGTTCTCAACCTGATTTCCGGAAGAATAGTGCTTTGATAACGTGTATGGGGTGTTGCCTAGGAGCAATGCTGTTTCAGTTGTATTTCCCGTTTTTGCTAAATAGCGGTAACTTCCACTGGCACGAAATTTCGAAGCCATTGGCCTTAGTGGCTCACCATCATCAGATTTTAGATCAAACGTCTCATACAGCCATTTAGAGAAGGTTTGTATATGTCCTTGTTCCAAAGGTGCAATATGGCCTCTTTTGGTTTGCCAGAGCAAATGAGGATCCGAAGAAATAAGGCTACTAAGTTGCAATAGCTGCTCAAAAAATCTAAGTGCTATTTTGGGAACATGAAATGTACCGTTATCCCCAATCGATATAGATACATACTTATTTGCTCTAGGCTTTAAAACACTTTGCTCAAACCACTTACCACCTTCAAATATTTTTTCTTTCGGCTTTGTCATGTTGAGGAGGACGGTTGTATTGCCCCAAGTGTAATAGGACAACATGAAGTAGGCGGCACTAAAGCATTTTGTTATTGGTGAGGCGATTTCATGTGTATGGTTGTTGTAGGTAAAGGTCGCAGTTCTTTTATTGGTTGAAGCATTCAGATGTATGCTTGGGTTCTCCATGATTTGTTTGGATATCTGTCTGAAAAATGAGTTAATAATTTTGATTAAGGAAGACAGCTCTCGATCTGAATAACCTTGAGTAGGATTAGGTTCAGAGCGAAATAATCCATAAGGAGAGAACCATTCTGAGCTTGGATTACCAAGCATTTCTAAGCATTTTTTTGAACAAGAAATCATTTTCCGCGCAGAATTGACGTTCATTGAAGATATACGAACTTGCTCTATCAAGTGTCTCTCCCATGATTCAACGGCAGCAGAGCTTTCCGGATTAAGTCTTTTCGTATCACAAAAGCGAACGTATTTTGCAAAATCTCTTAGGTAGCTTTGTTTTGTCAGATCAGAGTATTCGTTTGTCTCAGTAAATATTCTGTACCATCTCAGAACATCAGCATCTCGATGTGCAGGTTCTGCTCGCTGTAAATCTCTCTTAAAAGCAACGCCTTTGTAGAAAAAACGAGTGAAGTCATAAGTGAACGTTTGTTTGATTCCGGTGCGAAGTTTGATTGTTAGCTTAGGAGGCGTGTAAGTCATAACATTGCTTCCTCCAATATTTGGTCAAGCATTACAATCGCATTTTGATTTGCTTTTTCTTTTCTTAAGTATCGAAGGTATTTCCATGTGGTTTTATCGTCTTTGTGTCCCATCCACCCCATGATCAAAGCTAAAGCATCACCAACAGGTAGGTGGTTCATTAGTGAATCGAGTCGATAGGTACCATAGGTTGCTCTTAAATCATGAGTGCGGTGGCTAAAGACAATATTGTGTTTCCGTTGGATTTGGTGCTTTAAGCGACGAAAATGTTGTTGGACGTTGTTACTACAAAGAGGGTTACCTAAATTGTTCAGGAGAAGTGTTTTATGTGTATTATCAGTTTTCCTCACCCGTTTTAGTCGCCGCTCACTAACCAAATAGTCATACATCCTGCGCATTAGCTGGTTAGGTATTTCTACTTTGCGTGTTTTGTTGAATTTTGTGTGTACGCCGTTATTAGCTCCGATTTCAACTTCGTATCGGCGAATATTTTGTTGAGGAAATTCAACAACATCAAATGGAAATGTACAAGCTTCTTCAACGCGTAATCCAGACTGTATCTGGAGTAGTTGATGAATGATAAATTCTTCGGAACATTCTCTGAGGCAGTCAGCGAAGAAAAGTAGTTCTTGTTGAGATAATGGATTGAGTTTTTGTTGTTCGTTTCTTGCTGGTTTTCTGATTCTTAGATCAGTTGAGCGTACTGCAAACCGAGGGTTGTTATGGTTCATCACCCCAGAGTTAGCTATATGGACTATCTGATAATTAAATGGTTTGTTCTCTTCAGTAAAGGTTATGAATCTCTCATGAGCTGCCCATTCATAGAATTTGATAACATGAAGAATGTACATAGACGCTGTAGAAAAGGCGATCTCACCACACCTGGCTGCTTTTAACAGATCATCATTTCTGAATCGATAGGTCGGTTTTAGGTAGTCATTCGCAGGGAAGTTGTCCCAGGAATAATTATTCGATTCTAAGAACTGCCAATATCTTTTAAGAGCACGAACACTTGCTGTTATATCGGCTGCTTTTCGAATGTTCACTAAGTAATTGAGCCAAAGGTTAACCGGTAGTAGATATTCGTGGTCTTTGGAGTAAAAGGTAGGAAACCCAGTTAGATGAATAGATGTTGATTTACTTGAAGGCGGATAGATTCGGGGAACGTCAAAATTGTTCGAATTTACGACAGTAACCATACCAGCCTCCAATGTATTTGATATACATAGAGGCTAGTATGTTTTCCAGAGTTTACAAATCTACAGGGTGGATTTTCCAGACACCGATTTACATGGTAACGAACTCTTCTGAGCCAGTTGGGTGAATCGCCACAACAGAATCGAAATCTGCTTTGGTTGCGCCCATCTTCATTGCTACACCGAAACCTTGGATCATTTCATCCACCGTGAAACCGATGCCGTGTAGGCCAACGACCGTTTCTTCTTCGCCAGCACAGACTAACTTCATCTTACACGGTTGACGGTGCTTAGTGACCGCGGTGTACATTGCTGTAAAACCAGACGTGTAAACCTTAACGTTATCTTTGCCGTACTTCTCTTCCGCTTCTTGAGTCGTTAGACCGATAGTGCCGATTGGTGGGTGGCTAAATACTACGGTTGGAACCAAATCGTAGTCCATCTTCGCGTTAGTCTTGCCGTTGAACAAGCGCTCAGACAGTTGACGACCCGCTTTCACTGCCACTGGAGTGAGTTCGATACCACCTTCCATGATGTCACCCACACAGTAGATGCCAGGAACGTTCGTTTCTTGGTATTCGTCGACTTTAATGTAGCCTTTGTCGTTAGTCGCAACGCCAGTGGACGCTAAGTTGATCGCGTCTGTCGCTGGGTGACGACCGATTGCCCAGATCAATTGGTCAACGTTTTGGCTCTCACCGTTTTCTAGGTGTAGAGTCAGGCTGCCGTCTGCTTCTTTCACTACTTCTTTTGGTACTGAGTGGGTGTGCAGTTTAGGGCCTTCTGCATCCATCACTTCCACCAACGTCTCGATGATCATTGGGTCAAAGCTACGCAGCGGCGATTCTTTACGAACGAATAAGTGAGTTTCAGTCCCCAAAGCGTGAAGAACACCTGCGATTTCAACCGCGATGTAACCCGCGCCGATAACCGCTACGCGTTTTGGTTGCTCTGCTAGGTCGAAGAAGCCGTTCGAATCGATGCCGTATTCTGCGCCCGGAATGTTAGGGATGGTTGGACGACCACCGACTGCGATCAGAATGTGATCTGCGGTGTAGTGCTCACCGTTTACTTCCACGGTTTTTTCGTCAACGAACTTAGCAAAGCCTTTGATGACGTTGACTTTGTTGTTGCCAAGAACGCGGTCGTAAGATTGGTGGATACGACCAATGTACGCCTGACGACTCTCAACCAGCTTGCTCCAGTCAAAGCCTTTTACGTCAACGTCAAAACCGTAGTCTTCTGCGTACAAGTTCATCGCTTCTGCGATTTGCGCGCCGTGCCACATCACTTTTTTTGGCACACAACCAACGTTTACACACGTACCGCCAAGGTCTTGAGCTTCGATTAGCGCTACTTTAGCACCGTACATTGCCGCGCGGTTTGCTGATGCGATACCGCCGCTGCCGCCGCCGATACAGATATAGTCAAAATGAGTCGCCATTACTTTCTCCGTTTATCTAGGGGCGAGGGCAGGGTGTTCACTTTTCGTGAGGCCGCAAGCTCCCTGAGAGTGTTAAATGTGTTTAATCTTTATATAGTTGAGGACGAATCGGTTGAACTCAATCCATCCTATTTAAATTTGCTGCGACTGAAGGTTATTCAGGCACAATCCAATCTACTTTCCAATGACCGGTTGCCGGGGCAATTGCTTCTTTAAGGAACGGCAAAATCTCTTTCATTTGGCTTTCCAGCTTCCACGGCGGGTTGATGACTATCATGCCAGATGCCGTCATGCCGTGCTCGTTGGTATCCGGTGCCACGCCTAACTCAATTTGTAAGATTTTGCGAATGCCCAGGCCTTCCAATCCTTCGATCATGTCTTCGATATCGTGACGATTGACCACAGGATACCAAATTGCGTAGATGCCTGTTGCCCAGCGTTTGTGGCTTTGCCAGATCGCTTGCACCACATCGCGATACTCTTTGGCCAGCTCGTAAGGCGGGTCAATCAGCACCAAACCACGGCGCTCTTTTGGCGGCAAGCTCGCTTTCAGGCGCTGAAAGCCGTCTTCTTTATAGATGCTGACCTGACGATCGCGGTGAAATTCTTGTTCAAGCAATGGGTAGTCGCTTGGGTGCAGCTCGGTTAGCACCATGCGGTCTTGCTGGCGGATCTGCGCACGCGCCACACGCGGTGAACCCGGGTAGTAACGTAGTTTGTCACCGTTATTGAGTACTTTGACTGAGTCTAAGTAACTCTGAATTTCCGCTGGGATGTCTTTCTGATCCCACACACGCGCGATACCTTGTTTGTATTCGCCAGTTTTCTCAGACCACTCGTGCGTTAAATCGTAACGACCCACGCCAGAATGTGTGTCGTGGTAGACAAAAGGCTTATCTTTCTGTTTGAGGGAATCTAGGATAAGGCTTTGAACAATATGCTTTATTACGTCAGCGTGGTTTCCTGCGTGAAAGCTATGGCGATAACTTAACAAAATATTTCTCTCAGAATCGGTGCGAGGTGCATCATGAATAATGGCACTTAGTATACGTTACTATTGAAAATTGCAGAACCTACCTATATTTACTATCTAACACAAACGATACGTACAAAGATGACTAGAGAGGTACATCTTTGAATCAAAAGGAATGCTTTATGTCTAATCCACTACTGACTTTTACTGACCTCCCTCCGTTTTCTCAGATTAAACCCGAGCACGTAAAACCTGCGGTTGAGCAGGCGATTGCTGACTGCCGCGCGAAGATCGAGCAAGTGCTAAAAGATAACGCGGCACCAAGCTGGGAAAACGTAATTGCGCCGATTGAAGAAGTGGATGACCGCCTAAGCCGCATTTGGTCACCGGTGAGCCATATGAACTCGGTCGTGAACAGCGATGAGTTACGCGAAGCGTACGAAAGCTGCCTGCCAATGTTGTCTGAGTACGGCACTTGGGTCGGCCAACACAAAGGCTTGTTTGAAGCATACAAAGCGATCAAAGCCGATGAGTCGTATGAAGAGTTGACTCAAGCGCAGAAGAAAACCATTACCGATGCCTTACGTGATTTCGAGCTCTCTGGTATCGCGCTCCCTGCCGATCAGCAGCACCGCTACGGTGAGATCAGCAAACGTATGTCAGAGCTAGGCTCTAAGTTCTCAAACAACGTGCTGGACGCAACCATGGGCTGGACCAAGCATGTGACCGACGAGAAAGAGCTCACAGGCATGCCAGACTCAGCGTTATCAGCAGCGAAAGCAGCCGCGGAAGCCAAAGAGCTGGACGGTTACTTATTAACGCTAGACATTCCGTCTTACTTGCCAGTGATGACTTACTGTGACAACCAAGAGTTGCGTAAAGAGCTTTACGAAGCGTACGTGACCCGTGCGTCGGACCGTGGCCCGAATGCCGGCAAGTGGGACAACAGCGATATCATTAACGAGCAACTCAAACTGCGCCATGAAATTGCGCGTATGCTCGGCTTTAATACTTTCAGTGAGAAATCATTGGCGACCAAGATGGCTGAAAACCCATCTCAGGTGCTTGGTTTCCTCAATAACTTAGCGAGCAAAGCCAAACCGCAAGGTGAACGTGAAGTCGAAGAGCTGCGTCAGTTTGCGAAGAGCGAATGCGGCGTTGAAGAACTTAACCTATGGGACATCGCGTACTACAGCGAAAAGCAAAAGCAGCATCTCTTCCAAATTTCAGACGAAGAACTGCGCCCTTACTTCCCTGAAGCAAAAGCGGTCAGTGGCCTGTTTGAAGTGCTGAAACGCGTGTTTGGCATGACAGTCAAAGAGCGTGAAGGTGTGGATACTTGGCACGAGTCTGTGCGTTTCTTCGATATCTTCGATGCGAACGACAAACTACGCGGCAGCTTCTATCTTGACCTTTATGCGCGCGAACACAAGCGTGGCGGTGCGTGGATGGATGAATGCCGTGTGCGCCGTATCAACGGTGAAGGGGAATTACAAACACCAGTAGCGTATCTGACGTGTAACTTTAACCGCCCGATCGGTGACAAACCGGCGTTGTTTACCCACGATGAAGTAGTGACGCTTTTCCACGAATTTGGTCACGGTATCCACCACATGCTGACGCAAGTGGAAACGGGGTCTGTTTCTGGTATCAATGGCGTGCCTTGGGATGCAGTTGAGTTACCAAGTCAGTTCCTAGAGAACTGGTGTTGGGAAGAAGACGCCCTGGCGTTTATCTCGGGTCACTACGAAACCGGTGAACCGCTACCAAAAGAGATGCTAGACAAGATGCTGGCGGCGAAAAACTTCCAGTCGGCGATGTTTATCCTGCGTCAGCTTGAGTTCGGTTTGTTTGACTTTACCCTGCATACCGAGTTTGACCCGGAAGTCGGTCCGCGCGTACTGGAAACGCTGGCTGAAGTGAAATCGAAAGTCGCGGTGTTACCAAGCTTGGAGTGGAATCGATTCTCGCACAGCTTTAGTCATATTTTTGCTGGTGGTTACAGCGCTGGCTACTACAGCTACTTGTGGGCAGAAGTATTATCATCGGATGCTTTCTCTCGCTTTGAAGAAGAAGGTATATTCAACGCGGAAACGGGTAAGAGCTTCCTAAACAACATCCTAGAAATGGGTGGCAGTGAAGAACCAATGGAGCTGTTCAAACGCTTCCGTGGTCGTGAGCCAGAAATCGATGCTCTGCTGCGTCATTCTGGTATTACCGCTTAACCCCGTAATATCAACCAACAATGCCCTCTGATGTGAGGGCATTGTTTTATCGGCTGTAGCTAAATATCTTAACCCTTTAACTTCTCTTTCAATAATTTATCGATAGAGAAAGGCCCCGCTCCCCAAACGATCACAATTAAAATCATCAAGCCCCACAGCTGGTGGTCATAGAATCCGCGCTCCCAAAGCAGTGGGTAAGACACCACCGCAATAATATTGAAGACAAACAATATGGCCGCCATTGGTCGAGTTAACCATCCCAACCCGATAAAGACGGGCAGAATCAGCTCGGCAGCCGTCCCCATATAAGCGGCGACTTGCCAAGGCAGCAGTGGTACTTGGTATTCATATTCAAAAAGATAGAGCGTGCTATCCCAAGTGGCGATTTTGGTCAGGCCCGAATTAAAAAACACATAGGCAACCCATAAACGGCAAAACAACAGCAGCACAGGAATGAATACGCACTGCGCTTTACCAATCAGGGACTCGTAAGTCTCGATAACATTTTTAATCGCAGTCGACATAATGGCCTCCTTCTTCAGCCAGTGTAAATCCTGCCAACAGATGATGGTCTACGAGAAAGCTTAAGTGCACTAGACACTCGCTCGGAATCTTAGCCAAACATGCCCCGTTGTAGATAGCTTGTAAGAGTTGAAACACGTCTGACGGCAAAGCCAAACTCCAGCTTTCGCTGCCGCTAAGATGACAAACAACCCCTTGCTCGGCTTGGTTTAGGTTTAAATCGTCGAACTGTTGGTTATCTATCGCGACTTGCAGTGAAAACACCGCAAAGTGGGCACTAAAGGGCAAAACGCCTGGCTGTAGATGCAAGATGACCTCAGCGTGTTTGTCGGCAGGGAGTGCACGGAGTTGCGTGAATGGCAGTCGCTTGTTTTGAGCAATGCTGTCATGGCGCTGCTGAGCGAGGTCAATGTGCCATTCAAACTCCGCGACGTCGGGGAGGTAGGGCGCGGCTTTCATGACCGCTGGAAAGTGTTGAATGGTATCGGCAAAGCGCTCGCCATAATGACTGACATTGCCTGAAGTTAACGGGTTATTCAGCACATGCTGTCTGGCAAGTTGGCTGAAACATTCCTCGCCCACTAAAGCTAGTACCATAGGGTAGGTTGCTTGCAGCACATCACTTAAGCCAATAATAAAGTTATTGCGATAGATCTGCATACGCTCGTCGGCGCTAAATACATCATTGGTGACGTCGCACTCTTCGCCTGTTGCGTCATAGTGCAGCGCGGCAGAAAATCGGTTTTGCAGAACCGCGAGAGATAAGTTCATGACGCTTTTCTCCCATTTTGTGAAGGGAGCATTTGCAGCCTTTGGCTGGCTTTTTCTGCCTCTGCGAGCAGGACTTCGGGGGCAGGAATATCCAAATCCCACTCGATGAGTGTATTGCGAGGACCGTGCTGATTCAGCCATCTCTCAAACAGTTGCCACACTTCATCACTGACTGGTTTGCTGTGGGTATCAATCCAAATTTCGCCTTGCTCAAGATGCTTGATGGTAAAGCCGGCCAAATGAATTTCATCCACCGCGTCGGCTGGAATCGCGTTGAGGTAGGTCTCGGTATCAAAACCGTGGTTAAACGCTGAAACATAAACGTTGTTTAGGTCGAGCAACAGTCGGCACTCAGTGCGCCGCTGCACTTCGGCGAGAAATTCCCACTCTGAAATGGTGGAGTGATTGAACTTGAGGTAGCTCGATGGGTTTTCGATCAGCATTGGACGCTGCAGATAATCTTGTACCTCGTCGACATTGCGACAAAACACCTCTAACGCTTCTTCTGTGTAGGGCAGTGGCAGTAAGTCGTTGAAGTAGTGGCCGCCATTCTCACTCCAGCTTAGGTGGTCAGAGACCAAAAACGGCTGTAGTTCATCGACTAAATGTTTCAGTTGTTGAAGATGAGGCTGACTCGGACGAGCTACACTGCCGAGTGATAAACCAATGCCATGGCAGCTAATTTGGTAATAATTGGCCAATTGGCGCAAGGTTTGCCGCGCAGCCGAGTAAGGTTGGAAATAGTTCTCACTGTGGATTTCTAGCCAAGTCAGTCCCGGCCGTTCACCAGAGAAAAATTCCAAGTGTGGTGAGCGTAACCCTACGCCGACCTGTGTGTGGTAGTGGTGGCTAATCACGGGCGAATCCTTGCGAGTGAGTGGAAGAAACGGCGGCCATTCGTAAGCTAGACCGCCAATGTTTTGTGAGGCGAACAGGAAACTTAAGACGATTCAGTACTACCGCCAGCAAGTTTGTCACAAAGCCCTTTGGGAACGACCACAAACGCGTCTTTTTGGCTGTCTTCTTTCGCAGTACCTGCACAAGAACCAGTTTTGGTTGCGCAGTCGTTTTTACCGGCTTTGGCAACTCCGTAGCATTTTTCTTTTTCAGCTGCGACGGCAGGAGTGGCAGTGAGCATAGTGCCACCTAGAGCAAGTAGTCCGGTCACAGCGGCAGTTACGGCAAGATTCGATTTTTTCATGGTAGTTTCCTCTGGTTTTCTTTTGTCCTTAAATGGTGTCAAACGAGCTACTCAAAGTGTTTGGTTCTTGACCAGCTTGCTTATTCAAAAAGAAAGAAAAGCCGCAGGAAAACTTTCAGATAAATAATGATAAATGGATTAATTATTGATTGTGTTTATTTAAGTGTTTGATAAGTTGGCTAAAAATATCAGTCACTTTTTTCTTCCTTTTCTCCTGAAATGGCATCGGTGTTTAGGTTATAATCAATTTCTATGTATAGATAACCAGTAGCTGAGCTCAGAATGGATCCTTCATTACTTCTCGACGGTCTGAATGACAAGCAGCGTGAAGCCGTTGCCGCCCCACTAGAAAACTTACTTATCCTTGCTGGCGCAGGCAGTGGTAAAACCCGCGTGCTTGTACACCGCATTGCTTGGCTAATGTCGGTTGAACAAGCCTCGCCGTTTTCGATTATGTCGGTGACGTTCACCAACAAAGCGGCGGCAGAAATGCGTGGCCGTATTGAAGAACTCATGATGGGCAGCGCGTCTGGGATGTGGAATGGTACTTTCCACGGGATCTGTCACCGCATTCTTCGCGCACATTATCTGGACGCGAACTTGCCAGAAGATTTCCAAATCATCGATACCGATGATCAGCAGCGCCTACTTAAGCGCCTGATTAAAGCTCAGAACTTGGATGAGAAACAGTGGCCAGCGCGCCAAGTGGCGTGGTGGATCAACGGCAAAAAGGACGAAGGTCTGCGCCCAAATCATATCGATGCTTACCACGACCCGGTGACCAAGACCTACTTGCAGCTGTATACCGCGTATCAAGAAGCGTGTGACCGTGCGGGATTGGTCGACTTTGCGGAGATCTTGCTGCGAACGCACGAGTTACTGCGCGATAAAAAGCATATCCGTGAACATTACCAAGCGCGCTTTAAGCATATTCTGGTCGACGAATTCCAAGATACCAACAACATTCAGTACGCTTGGCTTCGAATGATGGCGGGTCCGGATTCGCACGTGATGATCGTGGGTGACGATGACCAGTCCATTTACGGCTGGCGCGGTGCAAAAATCGAGAACATCGAAAAATTCACGCAAGAATTCCCGAGTGTAACCACTGTCCGTTTGGAGCAAAACTACCGCTCAACTAAGATGATTCTGGAAGCGTCGAACACGTTGATCGCCAATAACACCGAGCGTATGGGTAAAGAGCTGTGGACGGAAGGGGCAGAAGGCGAGCCTATCTCGGTTTACTCTGCGTATAACGAGCTGGATGAAGCGCGCTTTACGGTCAATAAGATTAAAGAGTGGCAGGACAAAGGCGGCGCGCTTAACGATGCCGCGATGCTATACCGCAATAACGCCCAGTCACGTGTATTGGAAGAAGCGTTAATTCAGGCGGGTTTACCGTACCGAATCTACGGCGGGATGCGATTCTTCGAACGTCAAGAGATCCGCGATGCACTTGGTTACCTGCGTTTGATGTCGAACCGCAATGATGACGCGGCGTTTGAGCGTATTGTGAATACCCCGACGCGTGGCCTTGGCGACAAAACGTTGGAAACGATTCGTTTTGCCGCGCGTGACCAAGGTAGCACCATGTGGCAAGCGAGTTTACGCCTGTTGGAAGACAAAGTGTTGGCTGGACGTGCTGCCAGTGCTTTAAGCCGATTTGTTGAACTGATCAACGCGATGGAAGACGACACTTGCGAAATGCCGCTTCACGAGCAAACCGACCATGTGATCAAATACTCGGGCCTGTTCGCGATGTATGAGCAGGAGAAAGGCGAGAAGTCTAAGGCGCGAATTGAAAACTTGGAAGAATTGGTCACCGCAACGCGTCAATTTGAAAAACCGGAAGAAGCGGACGAGATGCCAATGCTGACGGCGTTTTTAACCCACGCAGCACTCGAAGCGGGTGAAGGCCAGGCCGACGAATTTGAAGATGCGGTTCAGCTGATGACACTGCACAGCGCGAAAGGCCTCGAATTCCCATTGGTGTTTATGGTTGGTGTCGAAGAAGGCATGTTCCCAAGCCAAATGTCCGCCGAAGAAGCAGGGCGTTTGGAAGAAGAACGCCGCCTTTGCTACGTGGGGATGACCCGCGCGATGGAAAAGCTCTACATCACGTATGCTGAAATGCGTCGTCTTTACGGCCAAGACAAATACCACAAGCCATCGCGCTTTATTCGTGAATTGCCAGAAACGTGCTTAGACGAAGTGCGCATGAAAGCACAGGTGAGCCGTCCAGCGAGTTCTGGCCGATTTAGCCAAACTGTGGTCAAAGAGAGCTTTAACGAGACCGGCTTTAGTCTGGGTGCACGTGTAATGCATCCGAAGTTTGGTGAAGGTACCATCATCAACTTTGAAGGTAGCGGTCCGCAAAGCCGAGTGCAGGTGGCGTTTAACGGCGAGGGCATCAAGTGGCTCGTGACCGCATACGCTAAGCTGGAAAAGCTATAACCAGACAGAGAAAGCGCTAACCGAGTTAGCGCTTTTTTATTGCTTACAACGTGTAGTCATTGCGCTCATCGGTGCGCTCGGAAAGATACTCGATAAATTCAAATTGCAGATTATTGCCATCCAAGTAGTAAACGCTTTTACGATGTGGATGTTCACCACCTAAATGATCGAGTTCGTAACCGTGTTGGCGTAAGCGTTCAATCACGTCTTCTAAGTTGGGGACTGCGATGCCGAGATGTTTGACGCCGGTCCATTTTAGCGTCCAGTCTTGCGCTGGGCCGTCTCCGCCAGATTGCACTGTGATGTACTGATTGTCGTCACCCACATGATACCAATCAACAGTTTGTCCGGTTGGTGAGTCCCAATCACCACCGCCACGTACTCTCCAAGCTGGGATTGCGGCGAGTAAAAAATCGACAGTGGCTTGGGCGTTATCAACGCTCAGGTTAGCGTGTTCTAGGTAATAGCTCATGGTCTTACATCCTTGTTTTAAGTTGATTTTCGGTGTGGATGTAATGACTTTAAAACCTCAAGTTAAGTAGAGGTCAACAGCAATGGCAAGATTTATTGAAAAATGAAGATGGGTGAGATTCAGATAAAGAAAAACCCCGAGGGCTTTCGCCCATCGGGGTTATAGTCTTACTCGCAGCAATCCGGCTACTAAAAGTGCTCCATGCATCAAATCCTTGATAGTATGCTGACTTCCTTCAGCTAATCCTTTCATCGCCTTCCTAGCGGTGTCCTTGACCCTATCCTGGTCTGCTAACAATCCTCGTTAGCTCACTTCGCTTGTTCCCTGAGCGGTGTCCCTTTCATCATCCTGATGATAAGTTCCTTTCCTCGTCCAGAGGTGTCCATTTCCCATCCTTAGTAGCAACCATCCTAGTTACTATTGCGTCCGTTCAATGTCCAATTTGCTATCCGTGCCGACCACTCATCCTGAGTAACCGTATCTTCTTCCTGAAGATTACCTAATCCTTGGTAATTTCCTGTTCCGTGTCAGTATCCTTCCGACAGGATTAATATTACGACTTTGACGGATTTCAGCAATGCTAAGAAAACGATTACATAAAAGAAATATTATTGAAAAATAAAACTATGCATTTAAAAACAATGACTTAGTTTATTTCTTTCTGAATCGCCTTACGTAAGAAGCTACTTTTGCTCACTTGCTTGTAAGAGATCTCTCACAAACAAGTGGGCAGATCGTCGTTATTTACCGATGGCGGCTCCTTCTCGACGAGGGTCAGCGGCGCCTTCCAAGCCACTTTCGGTGAATCGAATTGCGTGCAATCCGGAATTTAAGTCGCGAATATTCACTTTTAGCCCGCTCTTTTCAAGCTCAGGTTTCATCTTTTCTAGGCTTGTTCCCTGTTCAATGTCGACTGTTCCGAAACGATTGAGTAAATGTGGCTGATTAATCGCGCTTTGAATATCCATTCCCCACTGAGTATGAGCAATGATCGCTTGGGCGACATAACCGATAATGCGGCTACCACCTGGAGATCCTATTGCCATGTAGGGTTTATTGTCTTGCATAATGATGGTTGGAGCCATGGAAGAGCGAGGGCGTTTGCCTGGCTCAAGTCGGTTTGCTATCGGCTTACCATCGCGATGGGTACGGAACGAGAAGTCGGTCAGTTCGTTGTTGAGCAGGAACCCTCGCACCATCAGTCTAGAGCCAAACGCGTTTTCAATCGTCGTGGTGATCGAAACGACGTTACCGTCCCCATCGGCGACGTTGAAATGGCTGGTGGAAGGCAGTTCAATTGATTCATCCTGGCTTTGTACTTGAGCATAATTCCACGGCGGAGTGCCTGCCGAGACCGATTCCAGCGCTTTACCTGGAGTGATCGAACTCGCGCGCTGTTTGAGGTAGTTGCTGTTAAGTAACCCGGTTGTTGGCATCGGTACAAAGTCTTCGTCAGCCATGTACATGCCTCGGTCCGCAAACGCCAGAGCTGACGCATCGGCGATCACCTGCCAAGACTTTGGACTTTCGGCTCCCCAGCCTTTGAGGTCAAATTGCTCGGTCATTGCTAAGATTTGTCCAACCGTCAGGGCGCCAGAACTTGGTGGTCCCATGCCACAGACGTCAAAGCTTTGGTAGGGCGCACAAACTGCGTCGCGCTGTTTAGTCTGGTAGATACTCAGGTCTTGCTCGGCAAGTACGCCCGGATTCCCAGCGGCGGTTTGTACCGTATTGACGATATCTTTGGCGATCTCACCTTGGTAGAAGCCCTTTGCACCCTGTTTAGCAATCGTGGTTAAGGTGGCGGCGTATTCTGGGTTCTTAAGGATTGTGCCTTCGGCTTTTGGTGAGCCATCAGGGTTAAAGAAATACGCTTTTGTGGCAGGGAAACGGCTCAAACGCTCGGCATCGCCTGCAATAAGGCTAGCTAAGCGAGGGCTGATCGCAAACCCTTGTTGAGCCAGTTGGATCACCGGTTCAATCAGTTTACCCCATTCGAGTTGGCCGTATTTCTGGTGGGTGTCCCACATCAGTTTTACCGTTCCCGGTGTGCCGACAGATCTGCCACCGACTACCGCATCGTAAAAAGCGAGCGGTTCACCGTTAGCGTCTTGGAATAAAGTAGGCGTCGCCGCGAGTGGCGCAGTTTCGCGGCCGTCATAGGTGGTGAGTTTTTTTTGTTTGGCATCCCAGTACACCAAAAATGCACCGCCACCAATACCGGACGATTGTGGTTCAACCAAGCCGAGCATCAACTGAGTAGTCACCATCGCATCAATTGCGTTACCACCTTGTGCGAGAATATCTGCCCCCGCTTGGGTCGCAATTGGGTTGGCGGCGGTGACCATCCAATCTTTGGCGGTCACTAAGCGTTTTTGTTCGACGCCGGTGCTCTGCTCGGGAGCAACCGAGTCCGCTGCCTGATCAGCCCAGCCAGACGTTGATGTGAGCAAAAGGGAAGTAGTGATAAGTTTCCATGTCCACTGCATTTATTTTTCTCCTTGTTGTATTTGCTCAACAAGATTGGCAGTGGATATGCAATGCGTCTATTTCATTGTTATAAAAATGTAACTTGGAGCCAGAACTTAGATCGTGTTGAGCAGGGCATGCAGTGACTGCCAAAGGATGCTCGCCCCGACCAAGGTAAAGATAATGCCGCATAAGCCATCAATGTATACCGCCAGTGATTTTAACTTCGCTTGTAGGCGTTCGGTCGACAGTGCCCAAGCTAGAAATGAGAACCAAGCCAGAGATAAGCTCCAGAGAATAAACAGCGCCACGCCTTTCCCTGTCAGTGACATGCTGGCAGGGACCAACGTCGACATCAGGCTGACGAAAAACACCAATGCTTTTGGGTTGAGAATGTTGGTGGCAAAGCCACGAGAAAAGGCTTGGCGTTTGTTACTCAGCAGTAAGCTCGAACCGGATTCTTCAGCAGACGTTTCGCTTTTTGAGCTTAGGGTTTGCCATGTACCTTTTAGTGCGCCAAAGCCTAAATAGAACAGATAGCTACCGCCGGCGATTTGTACCAGTGCGAATAAGGTTGGCTGTTGATGCACCAAATAGCTGACGCCAGTTAGGCTGAGTAAGGAATGCAATAAGATGCCAAACGACAGCCCGAGCGCGATGTAGACTCCCGTTTGCCTGCCGTAACGGGTGGCGTTTTGCACCACGAGGGCGAAATCAGGCCCCGGGCTCATTAAGGCGATAAAGTGGACGGTGGCTAAGGTGACTAAGATAGAGAGTTCATTCATTGCAAGAGGCCAATACAGTCAAAAACAGAACATCATTGTGCATGGAATGGTTGGGTGGCGATTGTAAAAAACTGACACTAACTGATTTGCGAAGGCGAGACACCATAAGTGGCTTTAAACGCTTTGCTGAAATGAGCTTGGTCGTAAAAGCCAATTTGGTGGGCCACGTCTGTTCCACACAGGCCGGATTTAAGCAGCTTCATACCTTGCTCTAGGCGCAAACGGCTTAACCACGCGTACGGCGTGAGGCCGACCTTAGCCTTAAAGTGACGTTGAAATTGAGTCGGGCTAAGTTGGCAAAGCTCAGACAACTGCTCTAGCCGCACCGGCTGGTCGAGGTTCGCCATCAAATACTCTTTGAGCGTAGTCACCGATTGTTGTCCCAAAGGAATGGCCGCTTTCTGGCTTAAGGCGCCATAGCGGGCAAACAGTTGGTTGAAACCTTCATAAGGCAAACAATCTTTGGCGAGCTGGCTGAGATTATCTTTGGCCAGTGAGTGGTGCAGCTGTGCTAACGGCTTGAAGACACTTGGGTCATGCACGATCAACTGGTTAAAGCTGATGGTATTGCCCGGGCGTTGTAGCTCAGCCAAATTACTTAGCCACTGCGGGTCCACCGAGAAGACTTTGACTTGATAGCCGGAGTCGAGCAAGGAATGCCCATCGTGCAGCTCGTCCGGTGGCATCACCACAATTTGCCCAGCACCGACTTGGTATGAAGCTCCTTGGTAGTGGAACTTCTGTTGTCCGTCGATGATAAGGCCAATGTGAAAATCGAGATGATAATGGCGCTGAAAGGCAAACTTCTTATAGTTTCCGTCTATCAGGCTTATCTCTTGGTTTTGCGTTTTATGGTAGTTGACCTTATCCATGGAACAAAAAAGCTTGGTGAAATATTCACCAAGCTTATAGTGCTAAACGGGGTTTGTCTTGTAAAAAACGATCACTTCGCGAGCGCGGCTCGGCGTGATTGTTTACTCGAATGAAAACCATCAAAGCTGAACACGACAAGTGCACCCCAGATAAAGGCGAAGGTAATCGCCTTGTCTGAGGTGAAGGTTTCTCCATAGACGAGCACCGCAAGCAAGAACATCAGGCTTGGGCCGATGTATTGGAAAAAGCCCAATGTCGACAGCTTTAAGCGCGTCGCGGCACCAGTAAAACAGAGCAATGGCAGAGTCGTGATTACACCGGCCGCAACCAACAGTATATTGAGGTTGAGAGCGTTGTCAGCCATGTTCGACGTCGGTGAGCTTGCAAACCACAACAGATAAATAGCCGCAGCGGGAAGCAGAACGAGAGTTTCGATAAATAGACCAGTTTGTGCATCTAGGCTGACTTTTTTACGCAGTAATCCATAGAAACCAAAACTAAAGGCCAGTGCGATCGCGACAATAGGCACTGAACCAAACGCGACCAGTTGAACAATAACGCCACACGCCGCCAATACCACGGCAAACCACTGCATCTTACGCAGCCTTTCGCCGAGGAAGATCATCCCGAGCACCACATTTATCAGCGGGTTAATGTAGTAGCCCAGGCTGGCATCCAGCATGTGATTGGCGTTCACTGCCCAGATAAAAATCAACCAGTTGGTCGCGATGATCACCGACGTCGAAAGCAGATAAGCTATCTTTTTCTTCGATTTGAACACATCAACTACGCTGCGCCAGCGGCGGCCGACATGGAGTAGTAGCGCCAATAAGAAAAATGACCAAATGACACGGTGGCTGAGGATCTCAAGCGGCGATACATCGCTAATGGTTTTGAAATAGATCGGTGCGATGCCCCACATGGTGTAGGCGCCAATGGCGAGCAAGACGCCTTGCTTCGCTCTTTGTTGTTCTTCTGGTGTCATTGGATAATCTCAACACTATTTTTACAATTTGAAACATCCAGTATACGAATGGTGATACAAATCACCTAGCGATTTGGTGCACTATCCTTCATATTGGTTGGCAAATCGTCGTCAAACTCGCGGCGGTCAATTGGCCGATCGACGTAGCATCCAGCTGTGACTTGGGTATACAATGTGCGCTTCGCTTTTTGCACTTCTGCACTCTATTCCTATTGAGAAATAAATGACTGCCACACTGTTAGCTGAACAATCCGATTCTAAAGTGACTCCACAAAGCGTACTTGAGGAGGTATTTGGCTATCAGGAATTTCGTGATGGTCAGCAGGAAGCGATCGAATACGCGGTCAAAGGCCAAGACAGCTTGGTGATCATGCCAACAGGTGGCGGCAAGTCACTTTGTTATCAGATCCCAGCGTTGGTACGTAGCGGACTGACTTTGGTGATCTCTCCGCTGATCTCTCTGATGAAAGACCAAGTTGACCAGTTGAAGGCCAACGGCGTGGCGGCTGAATGTGTGAATTCGACTTTGTCGCGTGAAGAGCTGATTTCGGTCTATAACCGCATGCATTCTGGCGCGTTGAAGTTGGTTTATGTGTCGCCGGAACGCGTATTAATGCGCGACTTTATCGAACGTTTGGAGAGCCTACCGCTGTCGATGATTGCGGTCGATGAAGCGCACTGCATTTCTCAGTGGGGCCACGATTTTCGACCAGAATATGCCTCGCTCGGCCAGCTCAAACAGTATTTTCCGCATGTACCAGTGATGGCACTCACCGCGACCGCCGATGATGCCACTCGTAACGATATTACCCATCGCCTACAACTCGATAACCCGCATGTATATTTGGGCAGTTTTGACCGACCAAATATCAGTTACACCTTGGTCGAAAAGCACAAACCTGTTTCTCAGGTGGTTCGTTTTCTTGAAGGGCAACGTGGTCAATGCGGCATCATTTATTGTGGTAGCCGCAAGAAAGTCGAGATGCTGACCGAGAAGCTGTGCAACAACGGTTTACGTGCCGCGAGTTACCACGCGGGCTTAGAAGTGGACGAGCGCGCTTACGTCCAAGATGCGTTTCAGCGTGATGATATCCAAATCGTGGTGGCGACCGTGGCGTTTGGTATGGGGATCAATAAACCCAACGTTCGCTTCGTGGTGCACTTTGATATTCCGCGCAATATCGAGTCTTACTATCAGGAGACTGGTCGTGCAGGGCGTGATGGCTTGCCCGCGGAAGCGATGATGTTGTATGACCCAGCAGACATCAGTTGGCTGCGTCGCATGTTGGATGAAAAAGACGACGGCCCGCAAAAGCAGGTCGAAGCGCACAAACTCAATGCGATGAGTGCGTTCGCTGAAGCGCAAACCTGTCGCCGCCAAGTTCTGCTCAATTACTTTGGTGAATACCGCGAAAAGCCGTGTGGCAACTGCGATATTTGCCTCGACCCACCGAAGCATTTCGATGCCACCGAGCAAGCGCAAAAAGCACTGTCGTGCGTGTACCGCGTTAATCAAAGCTTTGGTATGGGCTATGTGGTGGAAGTGTTGCGCGGCATGCAGAACATCCGTATCCGCGAAAATGGCCACGACAAACTCTCGACTTACGGCTTAGGGCGTGAAAACAGTCACGATTACTGGGTGAGTGTCTTCCGTCAGTTGATTCACAAAGGGTTGTTGTTCCAAAATATTACCTGCAATTCGACGTTGCAACTGACCGAAGAAGCGCGCCCGTTGCTGCGTGGCGAAATGTCGCTTGAGTTGGCAGTACCGCGTTTAGATACGGCCGCGCGCGCGGCGAAGTCCGACAAACTGTCCAACAAACATTACGACAAGAAGCTATTTGCCAAACTGCGTAAGCTACGTAAAGCGATTGCCGATGAAGACGGTTTACCGCCATACGTGGTATTCAGTGACGCGACGCTGATCGACATGGCCGAGATCCTGCCGACCTCCTACGGAGAAATGTTAGCGGTGAACGGAGTCGGGCAGCGCAAGCTAGATAAATACGCCGATCCATTCTTAGATTTAATTCAGGAGCACTTAACCAACCATGGCTGAGCAACAAACGGAATTTGGCCTGCAAGAATACCAGGCAGAAGAGGGGCGCATCATTATTCGTACCCCACGCTTTGATTTTGATTCTTTTCCAGAGCTAGGTGCGCGTTTAATCTCGCTGCTGTCTGCCAGTGTGAAGGAAAAGCAGTGGGATGCTGATATCCACTCTTGGCTGGTTGATTTTGAAGGCTGCCAACTGTTTCTTAAAGCAGAGCATTACAGTGAATGTGTCTGGTTTGAAGCGCTTGTTGTTGAAGATTCACAAGAAGAACTGGATTTCTTAGCCAGCCTGTTTCAGCGCGGATTTTAGTACGCCAACGATTGCGTAATCACCGATGCTTGCGGCTAAAATTGGTTAATGTATAATCGCCCGCCGCGATATTTGTCATATTTGAAGTTTCATCGTCGTTGACTGCATTCGTCCTCCCTAATCACATAGGTTCCCTATGCTCATAGGGCAGTACTCATTTGTCGCCTTGTTGAAACTCCAACTATTTAAAATATCTTAATCTCTTTATTTACATTGTTGGTAAGAGTCATTCCAAATAATTGGGATGGATTCGATTTGGGTTCCCTCACCCCCAAACCAAACTAAAAAGGTATCGCATGAGTAACTTTACCCCTGCGCAGCAGCGCAAAGCCCTTTTCTTTTTGACCCTGTTCCACCTGATCATTATTGCATCCAGTAACTATCTGGTTCAGCTTCCGTTTACCATTTTTGGTTTTCATACCACTTGGGGCGCTTTCACCTTCCCATTTATCTTCTTAGCAACGGATTTAACGGTTCGTATCTTTGGTGCACAACTAGCGCGTCGCATTATCTTCTTGGTGATGCTGCCAGCTTTAGCGGTATCGTATGGGCTGTCGGTACTGTTTTATGAAGGTCAATTCCAAGGTTTTGCTCAACTGAGCGAGTTCAATTTGTTTGTCGCGCGCATCGCGCTGGCGAGCTTTATGGCTTACTTACTAGGGCAAATTCTGGATGTGCACGTGTTTAACCGCTTACGCCAGCTAAAACAGTGGTGGGTCGCGCCTACCTGTTCAACGCTATTTGGTAATGCGCTGGATACCATCGCTTTCTTCGCGATTGCTTTCTACCAAAGCCCTGATCCGTTTATGGCAGAACACTGGACAGAAATCGCCTTGGTCGATTACGGCTTTAAACTGGTGATCAGTTTAGGTCTGTTTGTACCGATGTACGGCGTCTTGCTTAACTACTTGGTGAAGAAGCTGACCGCAGTGAATCCCGAGTTCAAGATTGTCGGTGCGAATTAAGCCAGACTAGCAATAAAAAAGCCCGAGTGATGTTCTCACTCGGGCTTTTTGTTATTTGCTCGCTTAACAGTTGGCAGTTTATTTAGCGATGACAGTAAGCGGCCAGCCGATATCAGTTTGTCGGTTGGCTTCGATTTCCAGCTCAGCTGCGGTCAGCGGGTTTGCCTCTAACCATTGGCTGTCGAGAGTAAGGGTCAGCTTATCGCCGTCTGACTCTAAGTTGACGTTAGGCTCTAAGGCTGGCTTACGGCGATGCGACAGCAGTACCGCTAAACGCAACAGTCGCAAGACACGCTTGGCGCTGGTGCCCGAAATCGCGTGCTGTTCAGGTAACGACGTCAGTTGATCGCGATAGCGGCGGGTAAGCTCCCCAAGCAGGTGTTTCTGCGCACGCGTAAAGCCAGGTAGATCGAGGCTTTGCAGCAGGTACGCACCGTGTTCGCCTCCTTTTTTGAAATCAATCGTCAGACCAATCTCATGGAGCTTCGCAGCCGTATCGAGCAAAAAGTGTCCTTGCTCTTCGCTGATCCACTCAGGTTGACACTGTGCGAGTAGCTTTGTGGCCAGCAACGCCACTTGATCACCATAGTGGGTGTCGATTTGGTAACGGCTTTGTACGCTGGCAATCGTGCGGGCACGAATGTCGTCTTGCTTTAGCTCGTCGACCATTTCGTAGACTAAACCTTCACGCAAAGCGCCGCCTGCCAGTGTCATTGAGTCGATGGCTAACAGCTCAAAGATGGCGATCAAAATAGAAAGGCCACTTGGGAACACCAACGCTCGCTCTAGCGTTAAACCTTCGATCTCTAGCTCTTCTAAGTGTTCAGCACGCATGGCCTGTTTTTGTAGGCGCTTTAATTTAGCGAGCGTAATCACTTCGTCCATACCTTGCGCCAGCATGATCTCTTGCAGTGCTTGCACGGTGCCAGATGCACCAACACAGACGTCCCAACCAATTTGTGTGTACTGCTCCAAAATAGGTTGGAGTGTGTCTTTGGCCGCCTGGATGGCATTAGTGAAGTTCGAAGCTGTCAGTTGACGGTCTTTAAAGTGACGCTCCAGCCAGGTGACACAGCCCATTTTCAGGCTGGTTAACGCTTTGGCTTCAAAGCCTTCACCGATGATAAGCTCAGTACTTGCGCCACCGATATCGACCACCAATCGGCGACCACTGCCGCCAGAAGTATGCGCCACGCCTTTATAGATGGTGGCCGCTTCTTCTTCACCACAGATCACTTCAATATCGCGACCCAAGATCTGGTTTGCTTGCACCAGAAATTTATCAATGTTTGTCGCGGTACGCAGAGTTGCTGTACCCACAATCCGAATGTTCTCTGTGGGGATATCTTGCAGTCGTTCCGCAAATAGGCTCAGGCAGTCCCAACCGCGCTGCATGGCTTCCAGACTAAGAGCATTGTGTTCGTCTAACCCAGCGGCGAGACGCACTTTGCGTTTGATCTTAGCCATAGTTTGAACGCTGCCATCAATGTGACGCACAACGAGCATATGAAAACTGTTCGACCCGAGGTCGATGGCTGCGTATAGCGGAGATGAAACTGCTTGGCTCATAGACGACTTACGAATCCTTTTGTTGGCGTGGGCGAGAGCGAGTGTTTTGGCGGCGGTTGTTTGAACGTGAACCACCTGTGTTAGTACGACGTTGTTGCGGACGGTTAGAGCGCATGCGGATCGGAGCTGGTAGGTCTTCAATCAGCGCACTTGGGTCATAATCAGAAACAGGGATCGTATGTTCAATGTATTCTTCAATCGCAGGAAGGTTAATCGCGTAATCTTCACATGCAAAGCTGATTGAGTGACCGCTTGCACCAGCACGACCTGTACGGCCAATACGGTGTACGTAATCTTCGCAGTCGTCCGGTAAGTCGTAGTTAAATACGTGCGTTACTTGTGGGATATGTAGGCCACGCGCTGCAACGTCGGTCGCAACCAGAATGTCCACTTCACCTTTAGTGAATTGATCTAGAATGCGTTCACGTTTCTTCTGCGGTACATCACCCGTTAGTAAGCCAACACGATGACCATCTGCAGCTAGGTGTCCCCAAACTGAATCACATTTGTGTTTAGTGTTAGCGAAAATAATCGCACGGTCTGGCCATTCTTCTTCAATCAGAGTTTGAAGTAGCGCCATTTTGTGTTCGTTTGATGGGTAGAACAGCTCTTCTTGAATACGGTGACCCGTTTTCTGTTCTGGTTCAACTACCACGTGCTCTGGATTGTGCATGTGCTCGAACGCCAGCTCTTGTACGCGGTAAGACAGCGTTGCCGAGAACAGCATGTTCAAACGCTCTTTTGGCTCAGGCATGCGGCGGAATAGGAAACGAATGTCCTTAATAAAGCCAAGGTCAAACATGCGATCCGCTTCATCCAATACAACTGCTTGAATGTTGTTTAGGTTGAATACACGCTGTTTGTAAAAATCGATGATACGACCTGTGGTACCGATTAGAATATCAACACCTTGTTCTAGTTTGCCTAGTTGCTTGTCGTAGCTTTCGCCACCGTAAGCCAGTGCCGCTTTAATGCCGGTGCTTTCGATCAACGGTGCCGCATCGTTGTAGATCTGAATCGCCAGTTCACGCGTTGGCGCCATGATAATGGCACGTGGTTGAGTTGGCTTACGACCTTCATGTGCTGGTGTATTCAACAGGTGGTTAAAAGTAGCAGTCAAGAAAGCCAGGGTTTTACCTGTCCCTGTTTGAGCTTGACCTGCGATGTCTTGGCCGGTGAGCAGTACCGGCAACGCCAAGGCTTGAATCGGGGTACAAAAATCGAACCCTTTTTTCATCAAACCTTCAGTAACTTGAGGATGTAATCCCAAATCGGCGAACTTTTGCTCTGTGATATGCGTCTTTTTCATGGGTATAGAATATCAGCTTAAGCTTGCAATACGAAAGTAAATACATTCCAATAGGGCATCTTAATACTGGTTATCATCCAACCAGTTCTGAAAAACACATTGGAGTGGAAGATGAGTGATAAGATTTTGCAGCTAACTGATGACGGTTTTGAAAACGATGTAATCAACGCTGCAGGCCCGGTTCTTGTTGATTTTTGGGCAGAGTGGTGTGGTCCTTGTAAGATGATCGCTCCTATTCTGGACGAAATCGCGGAAGAGTACGAAGGCAAACTCACTATCGGTAAACTAAATATCGACCAGAACGCAGGTACACCACCTAAGTTTGGTATTCGCGGTATTCCAACGTTGCTTCTATTTAAAGACGGCAACGTAGCAGCAACTAAAGTAGGTGCGTTGTCTAAGACTCAACTGAAAGAGTTTTTGGACGCAAACCTGTAATAGTTAGATGAGACCGTGCATGATAAACAGTGCACGGTTTTGTTTTTTGTGCTCCAACAAAATCTAGACTAGGCTAGTATTTAGTGCTAATTTATCGCACGTTAATTAAACAGAATTCTCTTCTTGGTCGATCCGCTGACCAAATCCATCTTAACTAAATAACAGATCCTATTTTGACTAAACAAGTATCCACCACCATGAATCTAACAGAACTGAAGAACAGACCTGTGTCTGATCTTGTAAAACTTGGCGAAAGCTTGGGCCTTGAGAACCTAGCACGTCTAAGAAAACAAGACATCATCTTCGCCATCCTAAAAGCGCACGCTAAAAGTGGTGAAGATATTTTTGGCGACGGGGTTCTGGAAATACTTCAAGACGGCTTTGGTTTCCTTCGTAGTGCTGACAGTTCGTACCTAGCAGGCCCTGATGATATCTATGTATCGCCGAGTCAGATTCGTCGTTTTAACCTGCGTACAGGTGACTCTATTGCCGGAAAGATTCGTCCACCTAAAGACGGTGAACGTTACTTTGCCCTTCTCAAAGTCAATACTGTTAACCACGACAAGCCTGACAACGCCCGCAACAAGATCCTGTTTGAAAACTTAACTCCGTTACACGCCAACGAGCGTATGGTGATGGAGCGTGGTAATGGCTCGACAGAAGACATTACGGCACGTGTATTGGATTTGGCTTCTCCGATTGGTAAAGGCCAGCGTGGTCTGATTGTAGCTCCGCCGAAAGCGGGTAAAACCATGCTACTGCAGAACATTGCACAAAGTATTGCCTACAATCACCCAGAGTGTGAATTGATGGTTCTTCTTATCGATGAACGTCCGGAAGAAGTTACCGAGATGCAACGCCTAGTAAAAGGTGAAGTAGTCGCGTCGACTTTCGATGAGCCAGCGTCTCGTCACGTACAAGTGGCTGAAATGGTTATCGAAAAAGCCAAACGTCTGGTTGAACATAAGAAAGATGTGGTAATCCTGCTTGACTCTATTACTCGTCTAGCACGTGCTTACAACACAGTCGTACCTTCATCTGGTAAAGTACTGACTGGTGGTGTAGATGCAAACGCGCTACATCGTCCTAAGCGCTTCTTCGGTGCAGCACGTAATGTAGAAGAGGGTGGCAGCCTGACTATCATCGCAACCGCGCTAGTGGATACTGGCTCGAAGATGGATGAAGTTATCTACGAAGAATTTAAAGGTACAGGTAACATGGAACTGCACCTGAACCGTAAGATTGCTGAGAAGCGTGTCTTCCCTGCGATTGACTTCAACCGCTCTGGTACTCGTCGTGAAGAGCTTCTAACCAAGACAGATGAGCTACAGAAAATGTGGATCCTACGCAAAATTGTTCACCCAATGGGCGAAATCGACGCGATGGAGTTCCTCATCGATAAACTGGCTATGACTAAGACCAATGATGAGTTCTTTGACGCAATGCGTCGCCAGTAATTAAAGTTTGACTCAAACGCCATCGACCATATCGATGGCGTTTTTGTTTGCATTCTCCCAGCTGACCAAGCAGAATGGCTGAGAATGTTACAAGGAGGTTAACATGCAACAAGGAATGTTGTCGTCGGTTCTCCTATCTGCATCTTTGCTAATGGGGGCACCTGTCATTTCAGCGATGGAAATGACACCCGCTCGTGTGGAAGTGTTGCTTGAGGATGAGCAAGTCCACCAAAAAGTAGCAGAGCTACTACAATACGCAGTCGAAGGTAATATCGATTCGCTGAATTTTGCTCTCGATCGACTCTCATTGTCCCAACAAGAGGTTACTCGTTATTTGTTGCTGAGCAAAATTGAGGCGCAGAACCTTATCTTAACGCCTAAAATGGCGTTATTTGTCGAGCGTCAGCAAGCTATGGTGCCGACTTACCAAATCCTTGAAAGAGGTGATGGTTATGAGTTTTCCGTCCCCGCCTTTAACTACCCAGCTATCGCTAACCGCTTACTTAACCGTTGGAAGCAGGATCAGTCCACCCTCGATTTTGTGATGAAGGCTGAACGTGGAGAGCTCCAACTGAAAGAGTGGTTGTCGGGCAGTGATTATAAGGTCCAAACTCGTGAAGCCTTGTTAATCCGCGAGCTTGATAGCCTATCACCTGATGCGGTTAGTGCCCTAAGCCATCAATTGACGCAAGAAGCGGTGACCAGTTGGCTGCCATCTTCTGCAGTCATGGTAAGGCTTGCTCAAGTCAGTGAAGACTCACAAGTATACAAACTGTTATGGTTGATGCGTGCGGATTTTAATAGCTATCAAGAGCTTTCGAGGTTGGCTACGCGTGCAGACAGTTTCTCTATAGAGCAATTAATGCTTGCCACACAAAACCCCAGTCTAAAAGAAAAAGCATTTCAGGAGTTGGCGAGTATCAAGCCGCTAACCCAAGACATTAGAGAGTTTCTCGTCGGTAAAATGGCCATTAAAGAAGATGCATCTATCGTAGCGAATGAGCTTGCTCGTCAAGGATATCAATCGTGGTTAAAAGATCTTGCGAGCAGCAATAAAAAAGTACGCAGCAATGCGATTGATCAGGCCCTCTCTCTATAAGGTTCTCTTTCGCTGAATAACCCCATGAAAAAGAGGGATCGAATGATTCCTCTTTTTGTTATACTGCGTGCAGTTTAACCAGCCCATCAGAAGGCCTATGAGTTTTAAAGACTTACGCGACTTCATTGCTCACCTAGAAGAGCAAGGTAAATTGAAACGCATTTCTCACCCTGTCGATCCGCATTATGAAATGACGGAAATCAGCGACCGTACATTGCGCGCAGGTGGCCCCGCGCTGTTATTCGAAAATCCAATTGGCTATGACGTTCCAGTCTTAACCAACTTATTTGGCACGCCAGAGCGTGTCGCTATTGGCATGGGACGAGAAGAAGTCAAAGAATTGCGGGAAGTGGGCAAATTACTCGCTTACCTGAAAGAGCCAGAACCCCCTCGAGGGTTTAAAGATGCGCTGGAAAAAATCCCGGTGTTTAAGCAAGTCTTAAACATGCCAGCCAAAAGGCTACGTAAAGCACCGTGTCAGGAAGTGGTTTGGCAAGGTGATGACGTCGACCTAGACAAGATACCGGTCATGAGTTGTTGGCAGGATGATGTCGCACCATTACTGACCTGGGGCTTAACGGTTACCCGTGGCCCGCATAAAAAACGTCAGAACCTGGGGATTTACCGTCAACAGAAAATCGCGAAGAATAAAATTATCATGCGCTGGCTGGCTCACCGCGGCGGTGCGTTAGACTTACGTGACTGGATGGAAACAAACCCAGGCAAACCTTTCCCTGTGTCGGTCGCGTTTGGCGCGGATCCCGCTACCATACTTGGTGCGGTTACGCCGGTACCAGATACCCTGTCAGAATACGCGTTTGCTGGTTTGCTGCGCGGCAGTAAGACTGAGGTGGTCAAATCCATCAGTAACGACTTGGAAATTCCTGCAAGTGCCGAGATTGTGATGGAAGGCTACATCGATCCGAATGAGTTCGCTGACGAAGGGCCTTATGGTGACCACACGGGTTACTACAACGAAAAAGAAAAGCACCATGTGTTTACCATTACGCATATCACGATGCGTCAAGATCCTATTTACCACAGTACCTATACAGGCCGTCCGCCAGATGAGCCAGCAGTGCTGGGGGTCGCGCTGAACGAAGTCTTTGTCCCGATCTTACAAAAGCAATTCCCAGAGATTGAAGATTTCTACCTTCCGCCTGAAGGCTGTTCGTATCGTATGGCGGTGGTTACCATCAAGAAGCAGTATCCAGGGCACGCGAAACGTGTGATGCTCGGGGTTTGGTCTTTCTTGCGTCAGTTTATGTATACCAAGTTTGTTGTTGTGTGTGATGAAAGTGTCAATGCGCGCAGCTGGGATGATGTCATCAAAGCCATGACAGAAAACATGGAACCAGTACGCGATACACTCATGATCGAGAATACACCGATTGACTCACTTGATTTTGCCTCACCAGTTGTCGGCCTTGGCTCAAAAATGGGGATGGACGCAACAATAAAGTGGGATGCTGAGAACGCGACCGCACCAGAGTTGAATCACGAGGCAGCAACGCCCATATCGCCAGAGCATATTGAACAATTAAAGTCTCAATTCCCTGAACTGATAGAAATCGCTATGCCTGAGTCTGCAGGAGAGGATCGATTTGTCATTGTATCTATGCATAAGAGAGAGGCCCACCAATCTAAACGCGTACTTGAGGGCATTTGGGCATTTTTGAAGCCGCTAACAGACGCCAAGTTTGTTGTACTATGCGATGAAGACGTCAACGTACATGATTGGAATGATGTAATCTGGGCGATGACCACTCGCATGGATCCTGCGCGTGATACGTTACAAATCGCCGCCCAAGACGGTCAAAGCTCTAAACTCGGTTTGGACGCGACCAATAAATTCCTAGGGGAAGTCCAACGCGAGTGGGGCGTCCCGATTAAGAAAGATCCTCAGCTCGTTGCGCAGGTAGACGCGAAATGGAGTAAGCTGGGAATATCATGAGTAAAACAATCATCTTGTCACCACAGCAAATTCAATTTGAAGTGCAGGATGGGCAAACCGTGTTGGAAGCCGCGCTCAACAACAATATTCGCTTCCCGCACCGTTGCCAGGTTGGGGCGTGTGCAGCATGCCTGTGCCGCAAACTCGAAGGGACAGTAAGTTATCACCTTGAGCCTATGCTCACAGAGAAAGAGCAAGAACAAGGTTGGATATTTGCTTGTCAGGCAATTGCCGAAAGTAATTTAGTGCTTACTTTTGAGGAGTAAGTAAGAGGAACACCATGACCATTCAATGTAAAGTAAAGTCCATCAAGCCATTAGCTTGTAATACATATCAAATTCTACTTCACCCAGAATCACCAGTCCGCTTTAAGGCAGGTCAGTACCTGATGGTTGTAATGGGTGAAAAAGATAAGCGCCCTTTCTCGATTGCTAGTAGCCCTTGTCGCCATGAAGGCGAACTCGAACTTCATATTGGAGCCGCAGAACACAACGCATATGCACTAGAAGTTGTGGAGGCAATGAAACTCGCGCTTGAAAACGGCAGCGATATTGCGATTGATGCCCCTCATGGTGACGCTTGGGTAAAAGAAGACAGCGAACGTCCTCTACTACTGATTGCTGGTGGAACGGGCTTTAGCTACGTTCGTTCTATACTTGACCATTGTGTGGCGCAGAATAAAGAAAACGACATTTACTTGTATTGGGGAGCTCGTGATGAGTGCCAGCTTTACGCGAAAGAAGAGCTATTCGATATTGCTAGCCAGCACAATAATGTTCGCTTTATCCCGGTAATTGAGCAAAACTCACCTGAGTGGCAAGGTAAAGTAGGTAATGTCCTTCAGGCGGTAAGCGAAGATTTTGACTCATTAGCCGAATATGACATTTATATCGCGGGACGCTTTGAAATGGCGGGAGCTGCAAGAGAACAGTTCACCCAAGAGAAAGGTGCACACAGTGACCGCATGTTTGCGGATGCCTACGCTTTCATTTAAAGCTGGCCTTAATTGACTAAAAAGAGAGCAAAGAGCTCTCTTTTTCTATGCCTTTGCCTATAAATTGAGCGAGTGGTCAATTTTTTGATTTTTTTTATTTAAAAAGGTTGCGCTATCGAATCAACTCCCTATAATGCGCTCCCACTGACACAGCAGACGCTACAAGGCTTCAGCGGTGTTAGAGAGGTAAAAACTTCTTGAGAAAATAAATTTGGAAAAAGTGTTTGACTCTTCAAATTATCTCGCTAGAATTCACCTCCGCTTTGAGAGAAATGCTTCTCGAAAAGCCAA
>NZ_BCUD01000014.1 GCF_001591105.1 Vibrio nereis NBRC 15637
TCGATGTTTCCCAACTCATCTCTCAAGTGCGGGGCGCATCATAGCAAACTCATTTAAGCTGTAAAGATTTTTCTTGTAATTTTGAATTGAATGCTGCCTTTTTGGGCAAAGATGTCAGTAATTAGCCATAAAGCGTATGAAAACAACAGTTAAACTTACACTTTATTTATCTCCATTTACATTCATTGACGTTATTCATTCCTTTTCCAGAGTACAATGCATACAGTTTTTCCAGACAGAATCATAAACAATGAAAAATAAAATTATTCTGAGTCTTTTAACGTTTTCCACTGTGATGGCAATGCCAGTGGTAAGCGCCGAGAGGAGAGGGCCTTCCGCCACCACAGTGGTGACTGAGCAAGTGAAAATTCACCAAGTTTCTCAATCCCTTTCGCTCGTTGGTAAGTTGGAAGCAGAGCAGTCAGTCGTTATTTCACCAGAAGTCGCGGGTAAGGTAGAAAAAATTGCAGTCAAAGCGAGCCAAGAGGTAAAAAAAGGCCAACTGCTTATTCGACTCAACGATGACAAAGCTCGAGCTGCCGTTGCGGAAGCTAGGGCGTACCTCAAAGATGAGCAACGTAAACTTAAAGAGTTTGCACGGTTAGTAAAAAGAAATGCGATTACTCAAACAGAAATTGATGCGCAAAAAGCGAGTGTCGCAATTGCACAAGCGCGTTTGGATGCCGCTAATGCGGAATTAAAAGATCTGCATATCACGGCTCCATTTCCTGCCACTGTTGGTTTTATTGATTTCAGCTTGGGTAAGATGGTGAGCGTCGGTTCGGAGCTGTTTACGCTTGATAACCTCTCGGTGATGCAGCTTGATCTGCAAGTGCCAGAGCGATACCTCTCCCAACTCTCGACTGGTATGCAAGTGATGGCAACAACATCCGCATGGGGAGAGCAAACTTTTGAAGGTGAAGTGGTTGGTATCGACTCTCGTATCAATGAAGAAACATTGAACCTGCGCGTACGTATCCATTTTGATAATGCAGAGCGCAAACTCAAGCCGGGTATGCTGGTGTCCGCGAACATGGATTTTCCGGCTATTGAAGCGCCGATCATTCCCGTTCAAGCACTCGAGTACTCCGGAACTAAACGCTATGTGTACGTTGTTGGAAGCGATAACAAGGCGAAAAGAACCGAAGTGGTGCTAGGAGCTCGCGTTGATAACCTTGTTGTGATTGAAAAAGGCTTAGATATTGGTCAGAAGATTGTCGTACAAGGGATCGTAAATATGCGCGACGGTGCATCGGTCAAAGAATTAGGTCAAAGTGGTAAAGGTAAAGCGACCACTACGAAAAAAGAGGGCAGTAACTAATGTTGTTGTCTGATGTTTCGGTCAAAAGACCCGTGGCGGCGGTCGTACTGAGCTTATTGCTGTGCGTGTTTGGTATTGTTTCTTTTACGAAGTTAGCTGTCCGTGAAATGCCCGATATCGAAAGCCCAGTGGTGTCGATCAGCACTCGTTATGAAGGGGCGTCAGCGACCATCATCGAAAGCCAGATTACTTCTATACTCGAAGATCAGCTATCGGGGATCAGTGGTATCGATGAAATTGCTTCGACAACGCGTAATAGCAGCTCCCGAATTACGATTACTTTTGAACTAGGTTACGATCTCAACACTGGCGTAAGTGATGTTCGGGATGCGGTCGCGCGTGCTCAGCGCGCCTTACCGGATGAAGCGGACGATCCTATCGTCTATAAAAACAATGGTTCCGGACAAGCGTCGCTTTATATCAATTTAAGCTCTTCTGAGATGGATCGAACACAGCTCACGGATTACGTTGAACGAGTTCTGATGGATAGATTCAGCTTAATTTCAGGTGTGAGCTCGGTTGATATCTCAGGTGGCTTGTACAAAGTGATGTACGTTAAGCTCAAGCCAGAGCAAATGGCTGGCCGTGGTGTGATTACTTCTGACATTACCTCCGCACTGCGCAGTGAAAACCTTGAAAGCCCTGGTGGGGAAGTACGCAACGATCAAATTGTGATGTCAGTTCGCACTGCGCGTAGCTATAACCAAGTGGAGGACTTTCAGTATTTAGTGGTGAAGCGCGCCAGCGATAATTCTCCTATCTATTTAAAAGATGTCGCGGATGTCTACCTGGGTGCGGAGAACGAAAGTTCCACCTTTAAAAGCGATGGTGTGGTGAACGTGAGCATGGGGATTGTGCCGCAATCTGATGCCAACCCATTAGAGGTTGCTGACCTTGTGCATCAAGAGGTGGATAAAATCCAAAAGTTCTTACCTGAGGGGACGCGGTTAGCGATTGACTACGATTCGACGGTGTTTATCGACCGCTCAATTTCTGAGGTGTACAACACCCTGTTTATCACGGGTGGCTTGGTCATTCTGGTGCTCTATATCTTTATTGGCCAGGTCAGGGCGACATTGATTCCTGCGGTGACAGTGCCCGTGTCGTTAATTTCATCATTTATCGCCGCTTACTACTTTGGCTTTTCAATTAACTTAATTACCTTGATGGCGCTGATCCTCTCGATTGGCTTAGTTGTGGATGACGCCATCGTGGTGGTAGAAAATATTTTTCACCATATTGAAAGAGGTGAAAAACCGTTACTTGCCGCGTACAAAGGAACGCGAGAGGTCGGCTTTGCGGTTGTTGCAACCACTCTGGTCCTTGTGATGGTGTTCCTGCCTATCTCATTTATGGATGGCATGGTCGGACTGTTATTTACCGAGTTTTCTGTGTTGCTGGCGATGTCAGTGATCTTCTCTTCACTGATTGCACTGACTTTAACCCCTGTACTTGGCAGTAAACTACTTAAAGCGAACGTCAAACCGAACCGTTTTAGTTTGCTGGTAGAGCGACTATTCAAGCGATTAGAAAGTGGCTACCGAAAAGTGCTCGTGGGGGCATTGAAGTGGAAGTGGAGTGCGCCGCTGATCATCTTAACGTGTATCGGCGGAAGTTGGGGGCTGATGCAGCAGGTACCTTCGCAACTGACTCCGTCAGAAGATCGTGGTGTGTTACTCGCTTTTGTTCGCGGTGCCGATGCGACCAGTTATAACCGAATGTCCGCTAATATGGACATCGTTGAAGAGCGATTGCTACCCCTGTTAGGACAAGGCTTCCTTAAATCTTTCAGTATTCAGTCGCCGGCATTTGGCGGCAATGCAGGAGATCAAACGGGCTTTGTGATTATGATCCTAGAGGACTGGAATGAGCGCGAAGTAACAGCCCAACAAGCCTTAGGAGAAGTGAGGAAAGCCTTAGCGGGTATGCCTGATGTTCGCGTCTTTCCTTTTATGCCCGGATTTCGTGGTGGCTCTAGTGAGCCGGTTCAATTTGTTTTAGGTGGTTCTGACTACCCTGAACTCAAACAGTGGGCGGAAGAGTTAGAACGCCTAGCGGAAGAATCTCCGTTTATGGAAGGAGCGGACATCAACTACTCTGAAAAAACACCAGAGTTAGTGGTGACGGTAGACACGCAACGTGCCGCTGAGCTGGGCATTAGTGTTGCAGATATATCAGATACACTTGAAGTGATGCTCGGGGGTAAAAGTGAAACGACGTTTGTGGAACGCGGTGAAGAATACGATGTGTATTTACGCGGAGATGAGAACAGCTTCAATAACGCTTCTGATTTAAGTCAGATTTACCTGCGCACCTCGTCTGGTGAATTGGTGACGCTCGATACGGTTACTAAAATTGAAGAGGTAGCATCGTCTATCCGTTTGGCTCACTACAACAAGCAAAAGTCCATCACCATCACGGCTAACCTAGTCGAAGGTTATACGTTAGGTGAGGCGCTAGATTTTCTTGATCAAAAAGCGATAGATCTGCTGCCTGGAGACATTTCTGTCAGCTACTCAGGTGAGTCGAAAGATTACAAAGAGAACCAATCCAGCGTATTGGTGGTGTTCGCTTTAGCTATGCTGGTGGCGTATTTGGTGCTTGCCGCGCAGTTCGAAAGCTTTATCAACCCGCTGGTGGTGATGTTTACCGTGCCGATGGGCGTATTTGGTGGTTTCTTAGGGCTTTTCTTAATGAATCAAGGACTGAATATTTACAGCCAGATAGGCATGATCATGCTGATCGGTATGGTGACCAAAAACGGTATTCTTATCGTGGAGTTTGCTAACCAGTTGCGCGATCGCGGTTTTGCATTTGAACAGGCGATTGTGGATGCATCTGCTCGCCGCTTAAGGCCAATTATGATGACAGCGTTTACAACGTTGGCAGGCGCTATCCCATTGCTTATTTCGACTGGCGCGGGTTATGAGAGCCGAGTGGCCGTTGGTACGGTGATCTTTTTTGGGATGGGCTTTGCAAGCTTAGTGACATTATTTGTAATTCCATCGATGTACCGTCTGATTTCAATCAACACTCACTCGCCTGGGTATATCGAAGCTGAGCTAAATAAAGAACTCAGCCACGATGTAAAAGCACGAGCGACCCACTAAAAATCAAAGCCCGCTAGCAAACTAGCGGGCTTTATTATTTGAAGAGGAGATTTACTTAACCGTAATTAACAGTATACCTGGTTGGCTTGTGATTCATCGCGAGCACTAGGTTGAGTAAAATAGCACCGACTATCGATAGACCGATAATTTGCGGCGAAACAAAGAAGAATGACGCCACTAAAATGCAGATATCAATGGCTAATTGAGATTTGCCAACGGAAATGCCGAATTTATCTTGAATAAACAGACACAGCACATTGAAGCCGCCCAGGCTTGAACGGTGACGGAACAAAATCAACATTCCCAGCCCCATCAGTAAGCCGCCAGCAACCGCACAGTAGATTTCATTCACGGTTTCCAATTTGATGACCAAATAAAGGTGGTCGGCAAAAATTGAAACCAGCGCTCCGGATATTGCACTGTTGAATGCAAAGCGAGCGCCAAAACGCTTCCAAGCGAGCAGATAAAAAGGGCTATTGGAGAAGAAGTACAGCGTACCAAATGAAACGGGAACAAATTGGCTTGCCAGTAGGGCTAATCCCGTTGTACCGCCAGTCAGCAAGCTAGCGGATTGTAGGAAGAAGACGCCCTGGGCAACCAAAAAGGTCCCAGTCAGAATCGCAATCCAATCTTCTTTGCGTGAGTGTTTTTCCATCAAATTGAAACTTTTACAGTAAATAATGGCGCGAATACTAGTGAAAAGTTAAGGATTTCGGTAGCTTGAGAGGGAAATTTAAGGTAAACCTATGTAATTATCGTTTTACGGGTGTAAAGGATAAGATTGACACATCTTTTTGAGAGGTTATCAAAGAGATATGCTCATTATGACATCCGTTGTAAAACACTATGAAAAATCTGCATGAGAAAATAAAAATTTTCTCTTTATGACCAAGATCAATTTATGTAGAATGCGCGTCATTAGCTTGATGCAAACGTTTGCGTTGGTGTCATAAGTAGGTTTTTTGAAACTTTAAGTCTAAATCTGAGTCAGGAGATACAGATGCTAAAGCGTGATATGAACATCGCGGATTACGATGCGGAATTGTTCGCAGCTATCCAAGAAGAAACCCTTCGCCAGGAAGAACACATCGAACTGATTGCTTCTGAAAACTACACAAGCCCACGTGTAATGGAAGCTCAAGGTTCTCAGCTAACAAACAAGTATGCTGAAGGTTACCCAGGCAAGCGCTACTACGGTGGTTGTGAGTACGTAGACAAAGCTGAATCTCTAGCGATTGAGCGTGCATGTAAACTGTTTGGTTGTGAGTACGCAAACGTACAGCCTCACTCAGGTTCTCAAGCAAACAGCGCGGTCTACATGGCGCTTCTTAACCCAGGCGACACAGTTCTAGGTATGAGCCTAGCGCACGGTGGTCACCTGACTCACGGTTCTCCTGTAAACTTCTCAGGTAAGCACTACAACGTTATCCCTTACGGTATCGATGAAGCTGGTCAAATCAACTACGACGAGATGGAACAGCTAGCGCTTGAGCACAAACCTAAGATGATCATCGGTGGTTTCTCAGCGTACTCTCAAATCGTTGATTGGAAACGCATGCGTGAAATCGCAGACAAAGTGGACGCTTACCTATTCGTAGATATGGCTCACGTTGCAGGTCTTATTGCAGCAGGTGAATACCCAACGCCAGTTCCACACGCACACGTTGTAACGACAACGACGCATAAAACGCTAGCAGGTCCACGTGGTGGCCTTATCCTGTCTAACGCTGGCGAAGACATGTACAAGAAACTTAACTCAGCAGTTTTCCCTGGTGGCCAAGGTGGTCCTCTAATGCACGTTATCGCGGGTAAAGCAGTAGCGTTCAAAGAAGCAATGGAGCCAGAATTTAAAGCTTACCAAGCGCGCGTAGTGAAAAACGCAAAAGCGATGGTTGCTCAGTTCCAAGAGCGTGGCTACAAGATCGTGTCTAATGGTACAGAAAACCACTTGTTCCTTGTTGACCTAATCGACAAAGATATTACAGGTAAAGATGCCGATGCAGCGCTAGGTGCAGCAAACATCACTGTAAACAAGAACTCAGTACCAAACGACCCTCGTAGCCCGTTTGTGACTTCTGGTATCCGTGTTGGTACTCCAGCGATCACTCGTCGTGGCTTCACTGAAGAAGACGCGAAAGAGCTAGCAAACTGGATGTGTGACGTACTGGATAACATCGGCAACGAAGAAGTTATCGAAGCGACAAAACAGAAAGTTCTGGCTATCTGTAAGCGTCTGCCAGTTTACGCATAACTTTGTTTGTAAACGATAGTTTCTTTATAGAGTGAGCCGATTTCGGTGTCGAACATACGTATTTGCTCACGCAAACTCCGTGTGTGCTCCTAGAACTCGACGCATCTATTTTGCAAATTGAACTATTAAAGGTCCTCAATTGAGGGCCTTTTTATTTGCCTGGTGTTTTTTGAGCGAGAGAGGTTTGTGAAAGGGAGCGTTCTGGCAGGAAAATTACTCACTTATTGAGATTACGGATACAAAAAAGCTGGCTTAGTCAGCCAGCTTTTAGAGGCTTGAGTCGATTGAACTTTTAACCGACTTCAATACCTTGCGCTTGAAGATCTGCGTGGTATGAAGAACGCACGAATGGGCCACAAGCTGCGTGAGTAAAGCCAAGCTCAAGTGCGATCTCTTTAAGCTCGTCAAACTCTGATGGTGGAACGTAACGTTCTACAGGTAGGTGGTGGCGGCTTGGTGCTAGGTATTGACCCAGTGTTAGCATAGTCACGCCGTGTGCACGTAGATCTTTAAGTACTTCAATGATCTCTTCTTTCGTTTCGCCAAGGCCCATCATTACTCCAGACTTTGTCGGGATATCAGGGTGTTGTTCTTTGAACTTCTTAAGTAACTCTAGAGACCACTTATAGTTCGCACCTGGGCGAGCTTTACGGTACAGGCGAGGAGCGGTTTCTAAGTTATGGTTAAATACATCTGGCGGATTATCTTTCATTAGATCCAGTGCCACATCCATACGACCACGGAAGTCAGGAACCAGAGTTTCTATCTTGATGTGTGGGTTAAGCGCACGGATTTCGCGGTTACAGTCAGCAAAGTGCTGTGCACCACCATCACGAAGGTCGTCACGGTCTACCGAGGTAATCACCACATACTTTAACTTCATGTCGGCGATGGTTTTCGCTAGTTTTTTAGGCTCTTCTGCTTCAGGAGCAAGTGGACGACCATGGGCAACATCACAGAAAGGGCAGCGACGAGTACAGATAGCACCAAGGATCATAAAGGTAGCAGTACCATGGTTAAAGCACTCTGCTAAGTTAGGGCATGAAGCTTCCTCACACACTGAGTGAAGGTTGTTCTTACGCATCGCCGATTTAATATCTTGGATGCGTTGGCTGTCAGCAGGCAGCTTGATCTTCATCCATTCTGGCTTACGCAGGACTTCTTTTTGCTCAGTTGGCATGTTCTTAACAGGAATCAATGCCATCTTGTCGGCGTCGCGGTATTTAACGCCTTTTTCCATTTGGATTGGTTTACTCATGCTTCTCTTTACTTCTCTTACTGTGTATCGCGTAGGGGGGCTTCTGTGTTGAATTCCACTTGATCGTAACCAAGCAAAGTAACAAGTTCTTCGACTAATGTCTTTTCTACTTGTTCAAGATCTGCTGGTCCACCAAGTTGGCTCACTTGAACCATTTCCATTCCTGCATAGCCACATGGATTGATACGTAAGAATGGTGTGAGATCCATATTTACGTTTAAGGCCAAACCATGGAAAGAGCAGCCTTTGCGGATTCTAAGTCCTAAAGAACAGATCTTCTTACCATCAACATAGACGCCAGGCGCATCAGGTCGTGCTGCTGACTCAATATTGTAATTCTTTAGTGTTTTGATCACGAGGTTCTCTATGTGAGTAACAAGATCACGCACACCTAACTTTTTACGACGTAGATTTATCAGGAAGTAAGCGACCAATTGGCCTGGGCCATGATAAGTCACTTGACCTCCACGATCACTTTGGACCACGGGAATGTCTCCCGTATTCAGAAGATGCTCTTCTTTACCGGCTTGCCCCTGAGTGAATACTGGATTGTGCTCTACAAGCCAAACTTCATCCCGGGTCTCTTCAGTGCGTTTATCTGTGAAATCATGCATTGCTTGCCAAATTGGCTCGTAATCTTGTCTTCCCAGATATCTAACAACAAGCTGGTTTTGCATTCCTGATCCTACCGTCAGTTAATAAAGTTTTGAGATTATAAACTGGTTCTGATTTTTCAACTATATACCAGCAACACATTTTTAACCCTAGTATATTTGCAGGATTATTATCTGCTTGATATTTAAAAAGAAAGCAGCTTTCGCTGCTCTCAAAATAAATTGAATATATCAAATAATATTATAGAACCATGCGTACAATGTCGATCTCACCTAACTCTTTGTACAGAGTCTCTACTTGTTCGATAGAGGTTGCGGTGATATTGATTGATACTGAGTGGTAGTTGCCCTTAGCACTTGGCTTAATTGTTGGGCTGTAATCACCTGGAGCATGGCGTTGGATCACTTCAAGTACCTTTTCTGGTAGTTCTGGTTTCGCATGGCCCATTACTTTATAAGTAAAAGAACATGGGAACTCTAGCAGGTCTTTCAGTTTTGCATCTGAGTTAATATTCAGCATAGGAAACTCCAAGTTGGAAAGTCGGTATAGCAGCGCGGAATAGTACTGCTATTAACATTAAATCTCAAGCTGTCCTCATCGTACCCTATGAGGACAAAAAAGCCGCACACAGCGACTTTTTATTATCGTAGCTACTAAGTCTTTGAATAAAAATATTGTTTAAATATTCATCAAGTCTTACTGGCTGATATGGCAATTATTGGGGGTTACAGAAAACTTTTAACAAGCATAACAATGTAATCCCACAGACGGCTAAATAGGCTGCCTTGTTCTACATCTTCCAGAGCAAGAAGCGGGTATTCAGCAATGTCTGAGTCTTCTAGTTGGTAGTATAGTTTACCAACCACGTCACCTTTCATAATTGGGGCTTTAAGCTCTTTTTCAAGAACAAAGCTCGCTTTCAGGTTTTTTGCCTGGCCGCGAGGAAGAGTGACATAAGTATCTTGATCTAGACCAAGTGCAACGGTGTCTTTGTCGCCCATCCAGATTTTTTCTTCAACAAACGTTTCGCCAGCTTTGTGAGGAGCGATTGTTTCGAAGAAACGGAAACCATAGCTAAGTAGCTTTTTGCTTTCTGACTTACGAGCATTTTGGTTTTTTGTACCCATGACAACAGCAACAAGGCGCATTTTACCTTCTGTTGCTGAGCTCACTAGGCTGTAACCTGCATTGCTGGTATGGCCGGTTTTAATGCCGTCCACGTTCATGCTTTTATCCCAAAGCAGACCGTTTCGGTTGTATTGGGTAATGCCGTTGTAAGTGTATTTCTTTTCCGAGTAAATGCGGTACTCGTCTGGTACGTCTTTAATCAGCGCGCTACCTAGAAGAGCCATATCGTATGGTGTTGAGTATAGATTTGGGTCATCTAGGCCGTGAACGTTGGCGAAGTGCGTATTTTCCATACCAATCGTATCGGCCCATGCGTTCATCAGGTCAACAAAGGCATCTTCAGAGCCAGCAATATGTTCTGCCATCGCAACACAAGCATCGTTACCAGACTGAATGATGATGCCTCGGTTTAAGTCTTCAACTTTTACCGTTGTACCGACTTCGATGAACATCTTTGATGAATCTGGGAAGTTTTTAGCCCATGCGTTTTTGCTGATGGTGACGTCATCTTGCAATGAGATATTGCCACGCTCTAGCTCTTGACCAACCACATAACTGGTCATCATTTTGGTCAAGCTTGCAGGAGAAAGCTGAGTGTGCATCTCTTTCTCGGCTAACACTTTGCCTGAATGGTAATCCATTAGAACGTAGCCTTTCGCCGCGATCATTGGTGCATCAGGAACAACAATAGGCGTTGCAAAAGTAGGGGATGCGAAAGTTGCGGAAAGCGCAATAGAAGACGCAAGAACGGAATTAATGAGCGTTGTTTTTTTCATATTGACTACAAGTTTATCTCTAACTGTCCATATCTTAACAGAATCAATTCTCTAAGACACTGCCAGTGCAGTGACCAGGATGGATGACGCTATAATGATTTAATAAATGCACTCGAATGACCGAGCGCCTTAACTTGTTCTAGTGCTTTTTGAGTGAGCATATAATCGGTAAAAGGTCCTAAAAATACTCGATGAAGACTTTTTTCTGACCCGACATAACTGTCTACTTCAAGCCTTTGACCTAAGTCTTCAGCTAAAGTTCGTACTCGACCTTCATGTTGTGATGAAGCGACTTGAACAACGTATTTGGGTAAGGCTTTTTGTTTTCTTGGATCGGTGGGTTGATCCATGGTGATGACTTTGATGGATACCTTGGCTGTGCCAGTGCGAATAACATCCAACTTAGCAGCAGCGGCGTAGCTTAAATCAATAATTCGTCCTTCATGGAAGGGGCCGCGATCATTGACTCTAACGATGACTTTTTTGCCATTACCTTTATTGGTGACTTCCACATAGCTCGGTAGCGGTAATGTTTTGTGCGCTGCAGACATAGAGTACATGTCGTAGACTTCACCATTGGAAGTTAGGTGACCATGAAACTTTTTACCGTACCAAGAAGCATAGCCTTCTTGAGTAAACCCCTTAGGCTCTTGGACGATTTTGTAGCTTTGACCGCGAAGGTTGTAGTTTTTGTTGCCACCTAAACTATAGGGTTCATATTGAGGATGTGCATCTTCAATATGATCTACAGAGATGGGGCTGTCCGGTGCAAGGTCATCATCGATAGAATAACGCTTTGAAGGCGAAGATGAGCAGCCTGCTAATAGTACGCTCGCACAGGCAAGTGTTAGAAGGTAATTGTTTTTCATCATTATATTGCCTTAGAAAATGCTTTTCTATGAGTGTGGATAGACATCAGAATGCCAAAACCTGCCATTAGCGTCACCATGGAGGTGCCACCATAACTGATTAAAGGCAAAGGGACGCCCACAACGGGAAGAATGCCGCTAACCATACCGATATTTACAAAAACGTATACAAAGAAGCTGAGTACAATACTACCTGCCATCATGCGTCCGAAGGCCGTCTGAGCTTTACCTGCTAGGTATAAACCACGGCCGATTATAAATAAGTAAAGGCACAGCAGCCCAAGAATACCGATAAGCCCCCATTCCTCAGAAATTACCGCGAAGATGAAGTCAGTATGACGCTCAGGCAAGAATTCAAGCTGTGACTGAGTGCCTTGTAGCCAGCCTTTACCTGAAATCCCCCCAGAGCCGATGGCTATTTTACTCTGAATAATATGGTAGCCCGCACCTAATGGGTCGGATTCAGGATTAAATAGAGTACGAACTCGCACTTTTTGATATTCACGCATCAAGAAGAACCAAAGTACGGGTAAAAATGCCCCTAACGCACAGGCTGCGCCGAAAATGATTCTCCAACTGATACCGGATAAGAAAATAACAAAGATACCAGAAGCCGCGATCAGGATAGAGGTTCCGAGGTCTGGTTGCTTAGCAATCAGAATAGTTGGAACAAAGACCATGACCAAGGATAGCAGCAAAGTCTGTAGAGATGGTGGTAGTGAACGCTTACCAATATACCTTGCGATCATTAAAGGTACCGCGAGCTTTAAGAGCTCTGATGGCTGGAAGCGCACAAAACCAAGGTTTAGCCATCGTTGTGCCCCTTTAGAGGCTTCACCAAAAAAGAGCACACCCACAAGTAATACCACGCCCACGAAAAACATCAGCGGTGCTAAAGATTCATAGGTTCGGGGAGAAAACTGGGCAAGCAGCAGCATAACGCCAAGCGATAAGCCCATACGCATCGCTTGGCGATCCATCATTTCTAAACTTTGGCCACTGGCACTGTACATGACGACCAGCCCAAAGCCCATCAGAACCAAAATGCCTAAGAGCAGTGGTAGGTCGAGGTGAAAGCGTTCAAAAAGGGCACGGTTTTCCCCAGTTGCTGGATTTAAATCCATCAGTTATCCGCCTCTTTTTTATCTAGGATGACACGGTCAAAAATTTTACGCACTACAGGAGCCCCTTGTGATGAGCCTCCACCAGCGTTTTCTAACACCATGGTGACGATAAGCTTTGGATCATCGGTAGGTGCAAAGCCAGTAAATAGTGCGTGGTCACGTAAGTGCTCTGCGATTTCATCCGCGTTGTATTTTTCATTTTCGCCAAGGCCAAAGACCTGTGCTGTCCCTGACTTACCTGCACTCATGTATTCTGTTTTTACAAAAGCTCGACGTGCAGTGCCTTTTCTACCATGATTCACAAGACGCATGCCTTCAACGGCAATGTCCCAGTAGCGGTCTTGAACCCCAGTGATAGGAGGGTAAGTTTCGATTTCTGCCTCACGCTGGTTTTCGAAACCTTGTCCATTCTCTATGGTTGATCTCAATAAGTGGGGCGCGATTACTTCACCGCGATTGACCAACACAGAGGTCGCTTTGGCGATCTGCATTGGTGTTGCCGTCCAGTATCCCTGGCCAATCCCAACAGGGATGGTGTCACCTTGATACCAAGGCGTGCGGTGCCTAGCCATTTTCCATTCGCGAGTTGGCATATTGGCTTTGCTTTCCTCGTGAATATCGATGCCAGTGTAATCACCAAAACCAAACATCATCATCCAACGCGAAATACGGTCAATGCCCATGTCGTAAGCCATCTGATAGAAGAAAGTGTCAACAGATTCTTCTATCGATTTCACGATATCCACTTTGCCATGCCCCCAACGACGCCAATCTCGAAATGGTTTGGTTCGTGAGTTTGGAATTCTCCAGTAGCCCGGATCATTGCGTGTGGTATTTGGAGTTATCACGCCTTCCTGCAGTGCTGCCACTGCCATAAATGGTTTGATGGTTGAAGCGGGAGGGTAAATGCCCAGTGTTGCTCGGTTAACCAGAGGGCGATCCTTGTTATTTAACAGCGCGCTGTATGCTTTACCAGAAATGCCATGCACAAATGGGTTAGGGTCGTAACTCGGGCTTGAAACCATTGCCAGTACACCGTTGTCTTTAGGGTCAAGTACCACTGCGCTACCGCGTCTATCATCAAGAAGCTGATGGACATAAAGCTGCAGATTGATGTCGAGGTTAAGTACGATGTCTTGCCCTGGGATCGGTGGTACGTACTTTAGAGTACGAATAATACGACCACGGCTGTTCACTTCGACTTCTTGATAACCGGCTGTACCATGAAGCATATCTTCGTAGTAACGTTCGATACCTAGCTTGCCGATATCACGAGTAGCTTGATAATTGGAGTATTTCTCTTGTCGAATCAAGCGTTGTACGTCTCGATCATTGATACGAGAAACGTAACCAATAACGTGAGTGAGTACTTCGCTATATGGGTAGTGTCGCTTCAATGATGCGTTGACGGACACACCAGGGAACTTATGCTGATTAACTGAAAACTTGGCGACTTGCTCTTGAGTTAACTGACTTAATAGCGGTACAGACTTAAAGCGGCGCGTTTGCTTGCGCTCTTTATGAAATCGCTCGATTTTCTCTGGCTCAATGGTCAGGATCTCTTGTAGACGAGCGATGGTTTCATCCATATCGTCTATTTTTTCGGGGGTGACGTCCAAGCTAAATACTGGACGGTTTTCAGCCAGCAAAACGCCATTTCGGTCGTAGATTAACCCGCGGTTCGGAGCAAGAGGGACGACTTTAATACGGTTATCATTGGAACGTGTTTTGTAATCCTGATACTGATTGATCTGGATGTTGTAGAGGTTGGTAACCAAGATTCCCATCATGGCTACGATGCCAATGAAAGCGACAATAGCACGATTCTTAAATAATCGTGCTTCTTCTTGATAGTCCCTGATTCGGGCACGCTTCCTTAACATGAATCATTATTCTCGGTGGTAAGGGTGGTTCGCAGTAATGCTCCACGCTCGGTATAAACTTTCTGCCATCACAATGCGGACTAATGGATGTGGTAGTGTCAACGCTGACAGAGACCAACTTTGGTCCGCTGCTGCTTTACAGGCTGGTGCTAATCCTTCTGGTCCGCCAATCAAAATTGATACATCACGACCATCTAGTTTCCAGCTTTCTAACTGCTCTGCAAGCTGTGGGGTGTCCCACTTTTTACCAGGGATGTCTAGGGTAACAATTCGACTGCCCTTTGGCACGGCTGCGAGCATCGCTTCGCCTTCTTTTTGCAGAATTCTTGCAATATCGGCATTTTTTCCGCGTTTTCCGGCTGGAATTTCAACAAGTTCTAAAGGCATATCATGAGGGAAGCGGCGACGGTATTCTTGAAAACCTTCTTCAACCCACTTTGGCATTTTTGTGCCAACAGCAATCAGTTGTATCTTCATGCATTAGCCCCAAAGCTTTTCAAGTTGGTAAAGCTCTCTTTGCTCTTCTTGCATCACGTGTAGAATCGTCGTCCCCATATCGAGTACAACCCACTCACCCTGTTCTTCACCATCAATGCCTAAAGGTTCAACGCCTGCTAATTTAGACTCTTTTGCAACATGGTCGGCGATGGAAGAGACGTGACGTTTTGACGTTCCCGTACAGACAATCATGTAGTCTGTAATGCTAGATTTCCCTTGAACATCAATCGTCATGATGTCCTGTGCTTTCATGTCATCGACCTTATCTACTAAAAAATCATTAAGCTCTTTAAGTTGCAAGGTGGTGTCCTCGTTGTTTCATCTGGTTCAAATTAAGGCGGCGAAGTATATCACGCTTTTCATAGCTTCACGTTAGGTTGACATATCTCAACACTTAACTGATGTAATAATGGCCAGCTCGATTGGTCGTACTGAGTTTTGGTCAAAATTTCCACTTTCGCTAGTAACTGCACGAGCTGACGGAGTCGTACAGCAGGCAGCCGATTGAGTGCGGCAGAATAAAGTGGGCGCTTCGATTGCCAAATTTTGTAACGTTCAAACACTTGGCCCATAGGGGCGGTGTTTAGCATCTGTGACATTGCGAGCAGCTGGGAGAGTTCTTTCTGAATGGTTCTCGCGAGTATAACGACCTCGACCCCTTCGGCTTCCAGTTGGCGCATGATCCTTTGAGCACGGTTGGCTTTACCGGCAAGAAGGGCATCTACCCAGTGAAAGGCGGTAAAGTGGTTGTGTCGACTCAATGATTCTTCTAAGCGAATTAAATTCAGTTGCCCATCAGGATAGATTAGCGCCAGTTTCTCTAAGCTTTGTGTTAGGGCAAATAGGTTACCTTCATGCCATTGGGCTAACATTTGCACCGCTTCGGGATCTGGCTGCAGATTGAGAGCACGGCAACGAGCCTGAACAAATTGCGGCAATCTTTGAATATCGGGAGTTAGGCAGTTGACCCAACAACCCTTGTTCGAAAGCGCTTTAAACCACTTTGCGTTCTCTTGGGCTTTGGTGAGCTTACTTCCAACCAAAACAAGAATGATGTCATCGTGCAAGAGTTCTGAAATGGCCAGCAACTCTTTGGCGATAGCCGCGTTGACGCCTGTTTCTGGGAGCTCTAATTCAATCAGTTGACGAGCGGAGAAAAGACTCATTGCTTGGCAACAGTCGTAAACGACATTCCAATCAAAAGAAGAGTCTATAGAGAAGCGATGTCGCTCTTCAAAGCCTTGGGTAAAGGCTGCTTTTTGGATGGCTTGACGAGACTCTTGCAAAAGCAAAGGCTCGTTACCAAAAATAAGATAAGTAGGCTGGAGCTGCTTATTGAGCTGCTCCGCTAATCTGTCAGCGAAAATGCGCATTGTGGCCTCTTATTGAGCGGATACGGCTTGTTTGTCGCTGGTGTCGTTATCGGTATTGAAGGTGTTAATTTGATAAGTATTATCTTCAGTATCGAGAGCATTCGGTGTTTGTGTGTTTTGCTCTAAATCCGCTTTTAGACGAGCCATCTGACGGATGATTTGCGTTGCTGCAAGCTTGCGCATTTCATCTTCAATCATTTCACGTTCAACCGATTTAGCCAGAGCGCTGAGTGGGTTATCTAGATAGCTACGCGTCACGCTGGTAGAGAAAGTCTTTGCGCCCACTTCTGGTGCTGTCACACGGTATGAGGCGTTAAACGTGATCTCTTTTTCTGCGGCACGTGTGTTTTGATAAAGAGATAATGTCCTTTCACTGACGCTTTCGCTGATCAGGTGCAGGTTAGGTACATTTTCCGCCGGAGGTACGATGTTTATCTCGGTCAGACGAAGCTGACCTTTCATCATTCTGGTGAACGTGCTGTAGGAATCGTAGCTGGTTAGAGAGAGTGTGTTAAGCTCTTCCGGAATAGAGTAATCGCCTCGAAGGTGGAAACCACATCCAGTGAGTAGACTAGCTGTGAGGATAGCCGCTGTGAGCTTGACAGAAGAAAGTGAAAACAGGCGTGATGCTCTACGAAACATAGACTAATGACTCTCAATTATTGGAATACTTATCTTAACACTTTATGAAATGTGTAAAGCGTTAAGATAAATAAAGCAGGGCGCATTCACACCCTGCTTAAGACTTCGTTGAACCCGATTAGTTCGCAACGATGTTTAGAAGTTTACCTGGTACGTAAATCACTTTACGAATGGTTTTGCCTTCGGTGAACTTAGTAACGTTCCCATCATTTAGGCCAAGCTCTTCAACTTGCTCTTTGCTTGCATCTGCTGCAACCGTCAGTTTTGCGCGTAGCTTACCGTTTACTTGAACAACGATCAGTTTTTCGTCTTCAACCAGCGCTTTCTCATCAAATGCTGGCCATGCCGCGTTGTCGATGTCTGACTCACCTAGCGCAGTCCATAACTCGTATGAGATGTGCGGAGTGATAGGGTAAAGCATGACAACGATCGCTTTCAGTGCTTCGTCAAGGATTGCACGATCTTGTGCTGATTCTTGAGGCGCCTTCGCGAGCTTGTTCATCAGTTCCATGATCGCTGCGATTGCGGTGTTGAACGTTTGACGACGAGCGATATCATCCGTTACTTTGGCGATAGTTTTGTGAACGTCACGACGAAGTGCTTTTTGGTCACCAGTTAGTGCTGCTGCATCTACTGCTTCTGCTGCACCTTTTAATGTGTGCTCGTTAACCAGCTTCCAAACACGTTTCAGGAAGCGGTTTGCACCTTCTACACCAGACTCTTGCCATTCAAGTGTCATGTCTGCTGGAGACGCGAACATCATGAACAGGCGTACTGTGTCAGCGCCGTACTTGTCTACCATTTCTTGTGGGTCGATACCGTTGTTCTTCGACTTAGACATCTTGATCATGCCTGAGTGCTCAACGTTGCGGCCTTGGTTATCGACTGCTTTCTCGATGCGACCTTTACCGTCACGTTCGATTGTCACGTCAGTAGGCGCAACCCACTCTTTGGTGCCTTTTTCGTTCGTGTGGTAGAACGCATCCGCTAACACCATGCCTTGACATAGTAGCTGTTTGAACGGCTCGTCAGATGTTACGTAGCCCGCATCGCGAAGCAGTTTGTGGAAGAAGCGAGAGTACAGTAGGTGCATACAAGCGTGCTCGATACCACCGATGTACTGGTCTACTGGTAGCCAGTAGTTTGCTTTTTCTGGATCTAGGATGTCGTCTGCTTGCGGTGAACAGTAACGCGCGTAGTACCAAGAAGATTCCATGAACGTATCGAACGTATCTGTCTCACGTAGAGCAGGTTCGCCGTTGAATGTGGTCTTCGCCCATTCTTTATCTGCTTTGATTGGGCTGGTTACGCCGTCCATTACCACGTCTTCTGGAAGAATCACTGGTAGTTGGTCAGCAGGTACTGGGTGAACTTCACCGTCTTCAGTCGTTACCATTGGGATTGGTGCGCCCCAGTAACGTTGACGAGATACACCCCAGTCGCGTAGACGGAAGTTTACAGTCTTAGTGCCTTTGCCTTCTGCTTCTAGCTTCGCTGCAATTGCATCGAACGCCGCTTGGAATTCTAGGCCGTCGAACTCACCTGAATCGAACAGTACACCTTTCTCTGTGTATGCTGCTTCAGAGATGTCTAGCTCGCTGCCATCAGCAGGCTTGATAACTGGCACTATGTCTAGGCCGTACTTCGTTGCGAACTCGTAGTCACGTTGGTCGTGTGCAGGTACTGCCATTACCGCGCCTGTACCGTAGTCCATCAATACGAAGTTTGCTACGTATACTGGTACTTCACGGCCGTTCAATGGATGAATAGCAGTAAGGCCAGTTGCCATACCTTTTTTCTCCATTGTTGCTAGCTCTGCTTCTGCAACCTTGTTGTTCTTACAGTCTTCGATGAACGCCGCAAGCTCTGGGTTGTTCTCCGCTGCTAATGCGGCAAGAGGGTGACCCGCTGCGATACCTACGTAAGTCACACCCATTAGCGTGTCTGGACGCGTGGTGTAAACTTCTAGGTCTTGCTGGCCTTTTACTTCGAACTTAAGCTCAACGCCTTCAGAGCGGCCGATCCAGTTGCGCTGCATGGTTTTTACCATTTCAGGCCAGCCGTCTAGGTTGTCTAGGTCGTCTAGTAGTTCTTGCGCGTATTCAGTGATCTTGATGAACCACTGAGGGATCTCTTTTTGCTCTACAGGCGTATCACAACGCCAGCAACAACCGTCTTCAACCTGTTCGTTTGCTAGAACAGTTTGGTCGTTTGGACACCAGTTAACAGAAGATGTCTTTTTGTAAACCAAGCCTTTTTCATACAGCTTAGTGAAGAATTCTTGTTCCCAGCGGTAGTACTCAGGCGTACAAGTTGCGAACTCACGGTTCCAGTCGTAACCAAAGCCTAGAAGTTTAAGCTGGTTCTTCATGTATTCGATGTTTTCGTAAGTCCAAGGTGCTGGCGCAGTTTTGTTTTTTACTGCTGCGTTTTCTGCAGGTAGACCGAACGCATCCCAACCTATTGGTTGCATCACGTTTTTGCCTTGTAGGCGTTGGAAACGAGATACTACGTCACCGATGGTGTAGTTACGCACGTGACCCATGTGCAGTCGACCACTTGGGTATGGGAACATAGATAGACAGTAGAATTTTTCTTTATTTGGGTCTTCACTTACAACAAAGGTTTTGTTGTCGTCCCAGTGCTTTTGAACTTTCTGTTCAATGTCTTGTGGGTTGTATTGTTCTTGCATCGATGATATCCGGTTATCTTGGAATTTGTGAGTTCGGTTAGAACAGACATTAATAGATCGTCATAGAATACCTAAAGGAGAGAGGTACAACAATAGCCTACACTCTTCAAATCTTAGTAAGGAGGGTAACTATGCCTAAACGTAAAGAAGGTTATGAGGAAATGTTTGAGGACGTGGTTGATACACTCAAACATAGTCCGGAAGAAGTTAACCGCGTTTTAGAAACATCTGGTAAGGTTGTTGGAGCTGCCAATGATTTAACCAAAGATGAGATAGCGCTGGTTTCCGCTTACGTTAAATCGGATTTAAAAGAGTTTGCCGAGAACTATGAAGAGTCGAAAAGCGGCCCTTTCTATCTTATGGTTGCTGATTCCATTTGGCAGGGTTTACTGGAAATTACCGACCGCACGAAGGTGGAGTGGGTGGAGCTTTTTGAAGATCTTGAGCACCAAGGGTTATACCAGGCGGGAGAAGTGATTGGACTCGGGGTATTAGTCTGTGACCAATGTGGTCATAAAACCGAATATAACCATCCGACTGTTATTATTCCTTGCACTAAATGCGGCTGTACAGGTTTTAGCCGACAATCGCTCAAGCCATAAGTTATGTCTCAATGTACGCTGATGGTTTAAACAAATTGAAACACCCGATATCAGGATTTGGTATCGGGTGTTTTTAATTGTCTCTATTTAGTCTCTGATTCTGAGCCCTAGCACCAAGCTAAGAGCAATCCAGAAGTACAAAGGCCAACTGCCTACTTGTCGGTAAGGTGTTTGCCCAGATGTAGACATGACTTCAGTTCGAAGAACGCCAGTCTCAAACTGTGGGATTTGTGCGACAACGGTTCCTTTGAAATCAGTGACCGCTGTTACCCCGTTGTTGGTTGAGCGAATCACTGGCTTGCCCAACTCTAATGCGCGCATCCGCGCTATTTCCATATGTTGCAGCGGTCCTATCGAACGACCAAACCAAGCGTCGTTCGATAGTGTTAGGATGAAATCCGTCTCTTCAGTGACGTTTTGGCGAACTTGTTCGTTAAAGATGATTTCGTAGCAGAGGGCGGGGGCCATTTGCTTACCATTTGCATCAATGTTGGCTTGGATAAAGTCCCCTTGACTGAATGATGACATCGGCAGGTTAAAAAACGGCGCCAGCGGTCGTAATATGCTCTCAAATGGTACAAATTCGCCAAAGGGCAACAAGTGATGCTTGTGATAGCGCTGGCTCATGTCATAGCTGTAATCGCCGTAGGTCGTTTCACCCACCGTTAGAATGCTGTTGTAAAACTTTTTATCTTCCCCTTGATTGACGACCCCGGTAATGACCGCGCTGTTGTTCATTTTGGCCGCTGAGTCTAGATTGCTCAGGAAAGAAGACAGTTCAAACTCAAACGCAGGGACGGCGGCTTCTGGCCAAATGATGATGTCCGCATCCCAGTTTTCTCGCGTAAGGTCAGTGTACTTCATTATGGTTGGCCAACGCTGGCTTGGTACCCATTTGAGTTCTTGAGCAATGTTGCCTTGAATGAGCGCGAGCTTAGTTGTGCTGTCAGGATTTGGGGTCACCCAGTTGGCAATTTTTAGTCCATAACCTGCGGAAAAAATAATGACAGGAATGAGCAGGTGCATCCACTGCTTTTTTATCAAGGTGTAACTGATACAGGCTGCGCTTATCATCACCAGCAATGTGAGGAGCTCCACCCCACCAACCGGAGCAAAATTCGCGAGTGGGCTATCGATTTGGCTATAGCCGAGCCATAACCAAGGAAAGCCTGTCATGACCCATCCGCGTAGCCAATCAAAAATTAGCCAAAGCGCTGGGGCGACGAGGAAAAACTTTATCCGATTTTCTGATGGGAAGAATCGATTCAAGCTCCAGCAGAAGAGAGCGGGGTAGAGTGCGAGGTAACCGACCAGCAACGCCATTAAGAATAGGCTGGCAATCTTTGGCATACCACCAAAAGTATCAATACTGATGTGTACCCAACTGATGCCAGTGGCAAATTGACCTAAGCCCCAAGCATAGCCAATCCCTAGTGCGCTTTTTGCAGATTGGCGGTGGATGAGGAGTAGTAGCAAGGCTGGGCTTAAAATAGCAAGCGGCCAAAGCTGATAAGGAGCGAAAGAAAGTGTGGTAATAGCGCCAACAAAAACGGCCGCGAGCGGCCGTTTTAGGCGATGAAAAATCGTATTATTCATCGTATCTTATTCGAGTGTCCCTAATGGGATATTAGCGTTACTCTTCGGTAATTTCTGGAAGAGGCTCTTCATCGGGGATGGTAACTTGAATCTGCAGCACTCTGCGGTTGTCCGCTGAGGTGACTTTAAAGCTGTAGCCTTCGATATCTACCACTTCACCACGTGAAGGAAGATGACCAAACGCTGTCATTACCATGCCACCAACCGTATCGACTTCGTCATCACTGAAAGAGGTTTTGAAATTATCATTGAATTCTTCAATGGTGGTCAGCGCTTTTACTGAGTAGGTGTGTTTACTCAGTTTGCGAATATCTAACTCTTCTTCATCATCGAATTCATCTTCAATTTCACCAACGATTTCTTCAAGAATGTCTTCAATAGTCACTAGACCAGAAACACCCCCGAATTCATCTACGACAATCGCCATGTGATAACGTTCCTCACGGAACTCTTTAAGTAGACGGTCAACGCGTTTACTTTCCGGAACAACCACCGCAGGGCGGATGACTTGTTCGATATCAAATGGCGCACAGTCTGAACCTAAGTATTTAAGTAAGTCCTTCGCAAGCAGGATGCCTTCTACATGGTCTTTATCTTCACTGATCACTGGGTAGCGCGAGTGCGCCGCATCTGTGATTAGGTTAACCAGAGCGTCGAGATCGTCGCTACGGTCAACGGTGACCATTTGCGAACGCGGGATCATGATATCGCGCACTCGCATTTCAGCGATTTCCATAACACCTTCGAGCATGTCGCGTGTGTCATGGTCAATCAGGTCGTTCTCTTCAGAGTCGCGGATTACTTCCACAAGCTCTTGGCGATCTTTAGGTTCACCCTGGAAGATTTGACCTAGGCGGCCGAAGAAGGACTTTCTACTCGGACCTTCAGATTTTTCTTTCTTACCTTCTAGAGATGAGGTCGAATTGTCTTCGTTCATTGTTTCTCATTTAAGTAACGCTATCAGATGTGTGATAGCACACGTAAGCTAATCGAGATGTTAAGGATTAGCTCTGCTTTTCAGCAATGTACGGGTCTTCAAATCCCATACCTTGCATGATTTCTGTTTCGAGTGACTCCATCTCTTCAGCTTCGTCATCCTCGATATGATCATAACCTAGCAGATGCAGGCTACCATGTACAACCATATGCGCCCAATGTGCCATCAAAGGTTTGTCTTGCTCTTTGGCTTCTTGTTCAACCACTTGGCGACAAATGATTAAGTCGCCAAGCAGGTCTATCTCCATTCCTGGAGGCGCTTCAAATGGGAACGACAGCACATTGGTTGACTTATCTTTGCCGCGATACTCATGGTTGAGTTGGTGGCTTTCTTCTTCATCAACGATTCGTACAGTTACTTCTGCTTGCGGTTGAAACTTTTCAATCGCACTGCAAAGCCAGCGGTGGATATCGTCAAAGCTAGGTAGACCATTTTCATCTTCGACAGCTAGCTGAAGATCTAGTTCGATGCTCATTATTCTTTATTCTCACTCGCAGTAGCTTGTTCTGTGGTGGTGCTTTGAGATTCTAACAGCTTTGCTTCACGTTCTTCACGACGACGTTTCTCGTAGGCTTTGCGCTCTTTTTGATCTTGAGCTTCCCATTTTTCATAGGCGTTCACAATTCGCGCAACTACTGGGTGGCGTACCACGTCATCTGACTGGAAGAAGTTAAAGCTGATTTCGTCGACTTCATTGAGCACTTCAACAGCATGGCGTAAGCCTGATTTCGCGCCTCGTGGTAAGTCAATCTGAGTGACGTCACCAGTGATAACAGCACGCGAGTTAAAGCCGATACGTGTTAGGAACATTTTCATTTGTTCCACGGTGGTGTTCTGGCTTTCATCAAGAATGATAAACGCGTCGTTGAGTGTGCGACCACGCATGTATGCAAGCGGCGCGACTTCGATGACATTACGCTCGATGAGTTTTTCAACACGCTCAAAGCCTAGCATCTCGAATAATGCGTCGTACAGTGGACGAAGGTAGGGGTCGACTTTTTGGCTTAAATCGCCAGGTAGAAAGCCCAGTTTTTCACCCGCTTCAACCGCTGGACGTGTAAGCAAAATACGACGAATTTCTTGGCGCTCAAGCGCATCAACCGCGGCGGCAACGGCTAGGTAGGTTTTACCCGTACCAGCAGGGCCAATACCGAAAGAGATATCGTGTGTCACCATGTTGACCAAGTATTGAGCCTGGTTCGGTGTGCGGGGTTTGATGATGCCTTTCTTGGTCTTTACAAAAACTTCTTTACCGTGCTCGATATTCGATTCTGTGTTTTGTTCCAGAATGCCAGTTTCTTTGATGGCTAAATGGATTTCTTCTGGTTCGATATCAGGAATATTGCCACGCACAGGGGCTGTGTTTACGTAAAGCGTTTTGATGATTTCAAGTGCTGCCGCAGAGGTGTGAGGTTTACCCACGATGGTGAAAAAATTGCCACGATAGCTAATTTCAACACCTAAACGGCGCTCTAAGTGTTTGATATTGTCGTCGAAAGGACCGCAAAGGCTTGCCAAGCGGCGATTATCTGAAGGTTCTAGATTGATTTCTAGAGTTACAATTTTATTGCTCAAAGTAGCCTCTCATTTTGTGCCATTTTGTAGAAGCCCGATTTAGACCGGGCTTCTAATGGCTTTACATCCTTTTTCTAAGATGGTCACTTAGTCAGGTATTTTCAAGCTTTAAGGCGTAAACGTTGCTACACCTAGCTCATCTTCGCGTTTTGTCTTCGCCATCATTTGCGTTGGCGAGATGATAGTACGCAGATCCATCTCTTTTTCAGTACGTACAATTTCGCCACGCAGTGAGTTTGCAAATACGTCGGTGATCTTCACATCAACAAATTGGCCAATCAGCTCAGCGTTACCTTCGAAGTTAACCACACGGTTGTTTTCTGTACGGGCACGCAGTTCCATCAGGTTTTTCTTAGATGGACCTTCAACAAGAACACGTTGCTCAGTGCCTAGCATTAGGCGTGAGTAACGCATCGCTTGGCTGTTGATGGTTTGTTGTAGTTCGTAAAGACGATCTTTCTTCTCTTGTTCAGGAGTGTCACATGGATAATCAGCGGCAGGCGTGCCTGGACGAGGTGAGAAGATAAAGCTAAAGCTCATATCAAAATCTACGTCTTTAATAAGCTTCATTGTGTCTTGGAAATCTTTATCTGTTTCACCTGGGAAACCCACGATGAAGTCAGAACTGATTTGAATATCAGGACGCGCTTTACGTAATTTACGGATGATTGACTTGTATTCGATGCCAGTGTGTGGACGCTTCATCATGGTTAGGATGCGGTCACTACCACTTTGTACTGGCAGGTGCAGGAAGCTCACTAGCTCTGGCGTGTCTTCGTAGACTGCGATGATGTCATCAGTAAACTCTAGCGGGTGGCTAGTGGTAAAACGAATACGGTCGATACCGTCGATTGAGGCAACTAAGCGTAGCAGCTCTGCAAATGAGCAGATTTCACCGTCGTGCATTGGACCACGGTACGCATTTACGTTTTGACCGAGTAGGTTGACTTCACGTACACCTTGCTCAGCTAGCTGTGCGATTTCGAATAGCACGTCATCCATTGGACGGCTTACTTCTTCACCACGTGTGTAAGGTACTACGCAGTAAGTACAGTACTTAGAACAACCTTCCATGATAGACACGAACGCTGTTGCACCTTCTGCACGCGGTTCTGGCAGACGGTCGAATTTCTCGATCTCTGGGAAAGAAATGTCCATGACTGGCGCGTCATCTGACTGTGACTGTTTGATCATCTCAGGTAGACGGTGCAGTGTCTGTGGACCAAAGATAACGTCTACAAATGGCGCACGTTCACGAATGTGGTCGCCTTCTTGAGTGGCAACACAGCCGCCAACACCGATCACTACGCCTTCTTTTTTATCTTTTAGCGTTTTCCAACGACCTAGCTGGTGGAATACCTTTTCTTGCGCTTTTTCGCGGATTGAACAGGTATTAAGTAGTAGTACGTCTGCTTCTTCTGGTTCTTCTGTCAGTTCATAGCCGTTAGCCGCGTTCAGCAGATCCGCCATTTTTGATGAATCGTATTCGTTCATCTGGCAGCCCCAGGTTTTAATTAGCAGTTTTTTACTCATGTTGTTCGCTCGATCGTTAGTTTAAATTAAGGGAGCAAATCGCCCAATATTTCCAGTAAGTCACCGACGATATTAACCGTTGGTGACCAAGTTTTAGCCGCCCTCACGGCGGTAAGCGGCGTATTGTACTGCTTTAAAAACCTACTGACTAGTGTTGTCACTTATTCTGTTAAAACCTATGCTGTACAAGGGCTTTGCCCAGATAACAGGCAAGGTTTTTAGTTACATTTTAGTAATGAAACCGTACAATAAAAAATAGCTAAATAATCAATATGATGAAGTACGAAATATGAGCAAGTATGATGTTGCCGTCATCGGTGGGGGCATGGTGGGTGCTGCGGTAGCGTTGGGTTTTGCTAAGCAGGGCAAGCAAGTGGTTGTCATTGAAGGAAGAGAGCCACAACCGTTTTCTGCCGACCAGCCAATGGATATTCGAGTTTCTGCAATATCGGAGCATTCAGTTGAGGTTTTAAACAAATTGGGTGCTTGGGGTAACATCTCACAAATGCGAGTGTGTCCATATCGCCGCTTAGAAACGTGGGAGCACCCTGAATGCCGAACTCGTTTCCATTCTGATGAGCTGCATATGGAGCGTTTAGGTTACATTGTTGAAAACCGCCTCATACAGTTAGGATTGTGGGCGGAATTTGAAAAACACTCGACTATCAAGGTGAGATGCCCTGAGACTCTTGAACATATTGAATTTGGCGATGTATCTAAGATTACTTTGGCATCTGGTGACTGTATCGAAGCTCACTTAGTTGTGGGCGCGGACGGTGCAAACTCCAAGGTTCGTGATTTAGCGGGAATAGGTGTCACCGCGTGGGGTTACCGCCAACATTGTATGCTCATCAATGTTGAAACCGAGCTTCCTCAGCAAGACATTACTTGGCAGCAGTTTAATCCATCCGGCCCACGTTCATTTTTACCGCTTTGTGGGCATCAAGGTTCACTGGTCTGGTATGACTCACCAAAGCGTATTAAGCAACTCTGTGCGATGAGTAAAGAGCAGCTAAGAAATGAGGTTCTTGCCCACTTTCCAGCAGAACTGGGTGACATTAGCGTTCTGCAGTTTGGGGCGTTCCCTCTTACGCGACGACATGCGCAATCCTATTTTAATCGAGGGTGTGTATTGGTGGGAGATTCCGCACATACCATTAATCCACTAGCGGGGCAGGGGGTAAACCTCGGATTTAAAGATGTTGAAGCCTTGCTGGAAGTGACGGATGGCAAAGAAGACTTGTCTAATGAGTTGCTTGAGCAGTATGAGCGTAAGCGTCGTCCAGATAATTTACTAATGCAGTCGGGAATGGATTTCTTTTATAAGGGCTTTAGCAACGACTTACCGCCATTGAAATTCATTCGAAATGCCGCGTTAAAAATGGCCGAAATGTCAGGGCCGATTAAAACGCAGGTCTTGAAGTATGCTCTTGGGTTAAAATAGATAAATTAAGAACAACAAAAAACGCTGCCATTGGCAGCGTTTTTTTATATTTCGCTAAGTTTGAATTACTTAGTTACACGTAGAACTGGAGTTTCACCTACAGTTACAGAACCAGAAAGCTTGTTCAGCTCTTTGATTTCATCCATGTTAGAAATCACTACTGGAGTAAGAGTAGACTTAGCTTTTTCTTCAAGAAGAGCTAGATCGAATTCGATGATAGTGTCACCAGCTTTTACTGATTGACCTTCTTCTGCGATACGTTTGAAGCCTTCGCCTTTAAGTTCAACAGTGTCGATACCAAAGTGAACGAATAGCTCAACGCCGTCATCAGATTCGATAGAGAATGCGTGGTTAGTCTCGAAGATCTTACCGATAGTACCGTTAACTGGAGCTACCATTTTGTCGCCTGTTGGCTTGATAGCAATACCGTCACCAACGATTTTCTCAGCGAAAACAACATCTGGCACATCTTCGATATTTACGATTTCACCTGAAAGTGGCGCGATGATTTCAATTGCACCAGCGTCAGCGCTGTCATCAGATACAAGCTTCTTAAGTTTATCAAACAGACCCATTGTGTCATGCTCCTAACGTTTTTATGTAATTCTGTCGAATTATAGTATACCAATCTTACAAGATAGACGACTATTTTCGCCGTCTATCTTATTGGAATTAACTGTTTATTGAGTTTTCTCTGCGATGAATTTTTCAACAACAGCTTCAATCTCTGCAGCGGTTGGAAGAGAAAGGGCTTCTTCTGCCATCGCTTTCACTTCTGCGAAGTTAGAGTTACGAACGACTTTCTTCACTTTAGGGATAGAGATACCGCTCATAGAAAACTCATCTAGGCCCATACCTAGAAGAAGAAGTGTTGCGCGCTCATCGCCTGCAAGCTCACCACACATACCAGTCCACTTACCTTCCGCGTGAGAAGCATCAATCACTTGCTTGATCACGGTTAGTACTGCTGGTGATAGTGGGTTGTATAGATGAGAAATCATCTCGTTACCACGGTCAACCGCTAGCGTGTACTGAGTTAGGTCGTTAGTACCGATAGAGAAGAAAGACACTTCCTTCGCTAGGTGGTGTGCGATTGCTGCTGCAGCTGGGGTTTCAACCATTACACCAATTTCGATGTTTTCGTCGAATGCATGACCTTCAGAGCGTAGTTCTGCTTTGTACTCTTCGATCGCTTTCTTAAGCTCACGGATTTCTTCAACAGAGATGATCATTGGGAACATGATGCGTAGTTTACCGTGTGCAGATGCACGTAGGATACCACGTAGCTGGTCACGCAGGATTTCACGGCGATCCAAGCTGATACGTACTGCACGCCAGCCTAGGAACGGGTTCATCTCTTTTGGTAGATCCATGTATGGTAGATCTTTGTCGCCGCCGATATCCATAGTACGGATGATCACAGCTTGGCCGTTCATTGCTTCTGCAACTTCTTTGTACGCTTGGTATTGCTCTTCTTCAGTTGGAAGTGCGTCACGGTCCATGAATAGGAATTCAGTACGGTACAGACCAACGCCTTCACCGCCATTACGGATGATGCCGTCACAGTCTTTAACAGTACCGATGTTACCGCAAACTTCTACGCGGTGGCCGTCAGTTGTTTCTGCGTGCAGGTCTTTTAGTTTCGCTAGCTCTTCTTTTTCTGCTAGGAATGCCGCTTTCACTGCTTTCGCTTCTTCTACTTCAGCGTCAGAAGGGTTGATAACGATCTTGTTGTTCATCGCGTCAAGAATCAGCATGTCGCCGTTCTTAACTTGTTTAGTGATGTCGTTAGTACCCACGATAGCTGGAAGTTCTAGAGAACGAGCCATGATTGAAGTGTGTGAAGTACGACCGCCGATGTCACAAGCAAAACCAAGAACGTAGTCTAGGTTGATTTGTGCAGTTTCAGATGGTGTTAGGTCGTAAGCGACTAGGATAACTTCTTCTTCAATATCGCTTAGAGAAACGATGTTGATGCCTAGAGCATTTTTAACAAAACGTGTACCGATATCACGGATATCCGTTGCACGTTCTTTTAGGTATTCGTCGTCTAGAGATTCTAGAGCAGATGCTTGCTCTTCGATAACGGTATGAATTGCGTTATCAGCAGACATCTTATCTTTTTTGATAAGTGCTAGGATTTCTTCCTCTAGCTCTTCGTCTTCAAGAAGCATGATGTGACCTTCAAAGATCGCTTCTTTCTCTTCACCGAAGGTTTCAAGTGCTTTCTGCTTGATGGTTTCTAGCTGTGCAGCAGATTTGTTACGAGCGTCAAAGAAACGCGCAACTTCTGTTTCTACTTGAGCATCAGAAATAGGGTTTGTGTTTAGGACAATTTCATCTTCTTGAAGTAGTAATGCTTTACCAATAGCAATACCAGGAGATGCTAGGATGCCTGAAATCATAGCTTTACCTTAAATTGGTCAACTTTAAAAACGGGAGACTAATGAGTGCACTAACGATAATTAGTAGCTTAAATTCTGCTCTATTTCCAACAAAGCCATTTTGCTTTCACAAAATGGCTTTAGAAATAGTAGACCGGATTAGTGTAGTTGGTCCATTAGAGCAACTAGGTGGTCTACAGCTTGTTGAGCTTGTGGGCCCTCAGCTGAGATAGAAACTACTGTACCTTTCACTAGACCAAGAGTTTGTAGTTTAAACAGGCTCTTTGCGCTAGCGCTTTTACCGTTAGAAGTCACAGTGATGTCCGCATCAAATGCTTTTGCTTCTTTAACGAACTGCGCCGCTGGACGAGTGTGAAGACCGTTTTCAGCAGTGATTTCTACTTGCTTCTCGTACATGTTATATACCCCAATTGATTTATATTTTAGATAGTTTATTAACCAGAATTAGCTTAACTGCTAACTTTGTAATCCGCTATCAACTGAACCTAATGTCCGTGTCATAACTGATACTGGTTATCAATTTTTCACATATGACCCCAATCTGTGTTGGATTTCATAGCGAGATAATTTCTTATTAAGCTTTTTATTTTGAAGCTAGAAATAAAACTGTCCTGATATTACCAAAGGTGAGGTAAGGATCAACAAAAAAGCCCCTACACGGGGCTTTTTTAAACGAAAAATTGATTTCGAACCATATTATTGCTGGTTCTCTTTCTCCGTAAAGATACCTGCAAAGAGTGCGGTACTTAGGTAACGCTCACCTGAACTTGGTAGAACGGTAACGATTGTTTTTCCTTCAAATTCAGGGAGTTCTGCTAATCGGTTCGCTGCCACAACCGCTGCGCCTGATGAAATACCAGCTAGGATACCTTCCTCTTCCATTAGGCGACGAGCCATTTCAATTGCTTCTTCAGAAGTTACTGTCTCAACGCGGTCTAGAAGCTCTAAATCCAAGTTTTCAGGGATAAAGCCTGCGCCAATACCTTGAATTTTGTGTGGCGCTGGTTGAATTTCTTCTCCGGCTAATGCTTGAGTGATCACTGGAGATTCAGCAGGTTCGACGGCAACAGACACGATGTTCTTGCCTTTCTCGCCTTTAATGTAGCGGCTTGTACCTGTGATAGTACCGCCAGTACCAACACCAGCAACAAACACGTCTACTTCACCATCTGTTGCATCCCAAACTTCAGGTCCTGTTGTCTTTTCGTGGATCTCTGGGTTTGCTGGGTTGTTGAATTGCTGAAGCAGTAGGTATTTTTCTGGGTTGCTTGCCACAATTTCTTCTGCTTTAGTAATCGCGCCTTTCATGCCTTTAGCTGCTTCTGTTAATTCTAGGTTTGCACCTAGTGCTTTTAGCAGCTTACGACGTTCTAAACTCATTGACTCCGGCATAGTCAGAGTCAGTTTGTAACCACGAGCCGCGGCAACAAAAGCAAGCGCGATACCTGTATTACCACTGGTAGGCTCTACTAGTTCAACACCTGGTTTCAGTTTGCCTTGTTTTTCTGCATCCCAGATCATGTTTGCACCGATACGGCACTTCACGCTAAAGCTCGGGTTACGCGCTTCGATCTTAGCAAGTACTTTCCCGTTACTTACTTTGTTCAGGCGTACTAGAGGTGTGTTACCGATAGTCAGTGAATTATCTTCGTAGATTTTGCTCATGGCGTGATCCTTCATCATATTGATTCGCTTCGAGGGTATTTAACTCTCAAAACTACTTATGTTCTATTAAAATTTGACTGTGTAGAGAGTAGGACAGGTGAAAAAACTAGAAAAGGATTAAAAAGTTATATGATATGAACATGTAGTCACGGCTATGAATAGAAGGGAGATGAGTGTTTCTATCTCCCCTTCTTCAAAAATGCATAGCAGGCTATTTATTTTTAAACTCGTTGACCCACATGGCAGTCGCGCCACAGACCGCAACTGGCATTACGATAAGGTTTAGTAACGGGATCGTTGTGAAAAAAGCAACCAGAGCGCCAAATCCATAAGCCTTCCCTTGTTTTTGTTTCAAACTGTAACGCATGTCGTTAAAGCTGACTTTGTGGTTGTCGAACGGGTAGTCACAGTATTGAATGGCCAGCATCCAAGCAGTAAACACAAACCAAAGTACTGGGCCTAGTGTTTGGCCAAGACCAGGAATAAGCAAAAGAAGAAACAGGCCAATGGCTTTTGGTAATACATAAACCAACTTTCTCCATTCACGAGCAAGAACGCGTGGAACATCTTTGACTACAGCAAGCATGCCGTCTTCGTTGACTCTTTGCTTGGTTAAATGCTCCTCAACTTTCTCAGCAAGCAAGCCATTGAATGGTGCTGCTATAAAATTGGCGAGTGTGCTGAAGAAATAAGAGAAGGTTGCCAAAATTGTCAGTACAAGAATTGGCCACAGTATGTAGCTTAACCAAGAAAGAAAATCAGGAAGTTGCCCCATCATCTGGTTTATCCAACTATCTAGGTTGGAAAATAGGTAAAACAAAGCCCCCCCAACAAGTAAGATGTTAGTGAGAAGTGGGAATAGAACGAACCGACGAATACCAGGGGTAAGCGCGAGCTCTAAACCATAAAAAAAGTAGCCGAAGCCAGAACGTTGACGTGTAGTAAAACTCATATTTTAAAATCATTTAGTGGTTTAAAAACGAACGACAGTTATCTTAACAAGAAAAAAGCGTGTTCAAAATCACAACATTCTGGGAACTTCTAACATTAAGTTGTTCTAAAACAGGTGAGAGTTTTGGTAGAGTTACTGTTAGTTAGGTTTAACCAGATTCAATATCGTGACTTTGTGGGCGCGATTTATCGAATAATTGAGAGTAAAAAATGCAGGAACTGCGATTCGTACTCATAATTGTCGGAGCACTAGCGATTGCCGCTTTGCTGTTCCACGGTTTATGGACAAGCAAAAAAGAAGGTGCGGCTAAGTTTGGTAACAAGCCTCTGCGCAAACTAGATGTTGATAATGAAGATGAGTCAGACGTTTTATCAGAGCGTTCATTTGCTCCTGAAGATGACTTTGAGATTATCCGCAAAGACAAAAATGAGTCAGAATTTTCAGCTGAGCCTATAATGGCTGACCCTTTAATAGATGGTTACTCAGAACCTCAGCCTGTTGCTAAACCCGAAGCAAAAATTATTGATGAACCAGAGCTCGATTTGCCATCAATATCAACCAAATCGTTTGATGATGTTGAAGACAAGGTTGAACCAGTGATTGAAGCGCCCCAAGCTGAAGTAGAAAATATTGAGCTTGAGGTAGAGAAAAAAGCCGAGCCAAAACCAGAGCCAGAAATGCAGGTCATAGTCATCAATGTGCACTGTGCAGGTGATGAGCCGTTTGTTGGTACTAGACTGTTTGATAGCATGCAACAAAATGGGCTTCTCTACGGTGAAATGGATATTTTCCACCGTCATGCTGATCTCTCTGGTACTGGGAAGGTGTTATTTAGTGTTGCCAACATGATGCAACCAGGAACCTTAAAGCACGATGATCCTGCAGAGTTCTCCACAAACGGGATCTCATTCTTTATGACATTGCCTTGTTTTGGCGACCCGGAGCATAACTTCAAGCTGATGCTGAAAACGGCACAGCAAATAGCGGATGATTTGGGCGGCAACGTACTTGATGATGCGCGTAATTTAATGACGCCAAACCGCATTGATGCTTATAAGGCGCAAATAAAAGCATTCAAATCCGCTACTGCTTAAATGTATAAAATGCATTCTTAGGGCTCCTTTACGGAGCCTTTTCTTTTTTGGTAGATACCTATTCTAACTATTGCTAATAGGTAGCTGTCTGTTCATACTCCATTGCAAATATATTGGTATCCCGCTTAACCACGGTACCAAGTTTGGAATGATTTACACACCAGAGTTAGTTATGTCGCAACAGATTCAAGATAAACTCAACCAGTTACGTGAAACCCTTCATTATCACGGCGTGAAGTACTACGTCGAAGACAGCCCAGAAATCCCGGATGCTGAGTATGATCGCTTAATGCGAGAGTTACTGGACATAGAAGCCCAACACCCAGAATTAATCAGTCAGGACTCTCCGAGCCAACGTGTAGGTGGGGCTCCTTTATCTGCATTCGAATCGGTTGCTCATGAAATCCCAATGCTATCTCTTGATAACGCGTTTGACGACAGCGAGCTCAATTCATTTCATAAGCGCATGTCCGATCGTCTTCCTTTAGCTAAATTCGATGCGTTTTGCTGTGAGCCTAAATTGGACGGTTTGGCGGTAAGCTTACTGTATGAAAATGGTGTTTTAGTTCAGGCTGCGACTCGAGGAGATGGCGCTACAGGTGAGAACATTACGGAAAATGTACGTACGATTAAGGCCATTCCACTAAAACTTTATGGCGACGGTTGGCCAGCAAGAATCGAAGTGCGTGGCGAAGTATTTATGCCTAAAGCAGGCTTTGAGAAGCTAAACGAACAAGCGTTAAAAAAAGGGGAAAAAGTTTTCGTTAACCCACGTAACGCGGCGGCGGGTAGTTTGCGCCAATTGGATTCGAAGATTACCGCAACCCGTCCACTCAGTTTTTACGCCTATAGCGTAGGAGTTGTCGAAGGTGCAACACTTTCAAAAAGCCATTATGAGCGATTCTTACAGCTTAAAGGTTGGGGATTACCAATGTGCCCTGAGACACGTCTTGTCGGCACCTTGGATGAAGTGAAAGCTTACTATCAAGACATATTGGCTCGTAGAGACGAGCTCGGTTATGAGATTGATGGCGTTGTGATCAAAGTCGATGACGTTTCGCTTCAAGAACAGCTTGGTTTTGTGGCGAGAGCACCGCGTTGGGCCATCGCGTATAAATTCCCAGCACAAGAAGAAATCACCACACTAAATGAGGTCGAGTTCCAAGTAGGGCGTACCGGTGCAATTACGCCAGTAGCAAAACTGGAGCCTGTCTTTGTGGGTGGTGTGACAGTGAGTAATGCGACCTTACATAACGCAGATGAGATTGCACGTTTGGGCGTGATGATTGGTGATTGCGTCATGATTCGACGTGCCGGTGACGTGATTCCTCAGATTGTTTCGGTCGTGACGGAACGTCGCCCTGATGACGCACGTGAGATTACTTTCCCAACCCACTGCCCGGTTTGTAACTCAGAGGTTGAGCGAGTAGAAGGGGAAGCGGTTGCTCGTTGCTCTGGTGGCCTAGTCTGCCAAGCTCAACGCAAAGAAGCATTGAAGCACTTTGTATCCCGAAAAGCACTGGATGTTGATGGACTAGGTGACAAAGTCATTGAGCAGCTTGTTGACCGAGAAATGGTAGAAACCCCAGCGGATCTATTTAAGCTATCGGCAGGCGTTCTCACCGTGCTTGACCGTATGGGACCAAAGTCAGCACAGAATGTTGTAGATGCACTAAATAAATCAAAAGAGACTTCTCTTCCTCGTTTTCTATATTCTTTAGGAATTAGAGAAGTCGGTGAGGCGACTGCAGCGAATCTCGCCCAACACTTTAAAACTCTTGAGGCAGTGAAGATCGCAACGCATGAACAATTGATAGAAGTTCAGGATATTGGTGCTATTGTTGCGAGTCATATCACGGCATTTTTCGCGCAAGAGAAAAACTTGAACGTGATTGATGAGTTGATTGAGCAAGGCGTTTGTTGGGCTGAAATTGAAGACAAAGGCGATGATGTCCCACAGCCTCTAGCGGGCAAAACAGTGGTATTAACGGGTACTTTATCTCAATTATCTCGTAATGATGCGAAGGCCGCGTTACAGAACTTAGGCGCTAAAGTGACTGGCAGTGTTTCGAAGAAAACCGATATTTTGTTTGCTGGTGAGAATGCTGGCTCAAAGTTAGCAAAAGCACAAGAACTCGGTATTGAAGTTCGAAGCGAGCAAGATCTCATAGAAATGCTGTAAATAAATCTAATTTATTTTGCTGTCAGAGCCACCGTTTAGGTGGCTTTTTTTTGTCCAAAAATAACTGCCAATATAAAGCATGTTAAACCCACTATTATCGTCAGTGATCGTGTTCAAATAACCATAAAATAAGGTGTTCTCTATCAATTACTGCGAGGCATATCAATAGGGGGTTATGGTTTTTATTGTTTAAGGTTTTGTTTTTATTGAGTTTTGTTTCTTTAAACAGAATTTCATTCCGTTTGTTGTCGATCGCGATCACTGAGTAACAAAAACTTTGTAGCGGCTCATATTTTTTTAGATGAAAACTAAGTTCCTATTGATGTTTTTTGTCGCGAAGTTAGTCTGAAGCCATGGATACACACGGTGTATGCAGAAAATAGAAAATCAAAAAATTAGTTAATAATTCGAGATTTTCAAAAATAGGAAATCCTTTCTCCCTTCGGCGGCCAACTTAAGGTGAGAAAAAGAAAAAACAGCTATATCCAATTTTTTAGGAGTTTTTCCATGGACAAAATGTTTAAACGTACCCTTGTGGGTGCTGCAATCGCGACAGTGGCAGCAGCAGGTTCTGCAAATGCGGCCGTACAATTAGCCGGCGAGAATTTTGAAATTTACGGTACAGCAGCGCTGTATAATATGACAAGTATGCCGGAGCCTAGCGGTGCAGAGACTACCAACACGGTTGGCGTTGAATCGAAGATTGGTTTTAAAGGTAAACACGTATTTGAAGATTTTGGCCCCAACCTAATCTGGCAAATTGAATCTGGTTGGGCTTCTCACGAAGGACAAGCTGGTGGCAGCCATGACAAAGGTATTCTAGGTGGCCGTGATACGTTTATTGGTTTAGATTTCGATGATGTCGGTTCGATCAAAATTGGTCGTCAGCTAGTGGCAGCGTATAACTACGTGGATTGGCCACACAGTAATCCAGGTCTAGGTAACGTTTTCGATTGGAATAATGACCTTGGTCAAGGCTTCCAAGACCGTGCTGATAACGTCATCCGTTTTGATTCTGCAACATGGAACGGCTTTAACTTCCAAGCGTCTCTATCTGGTATGGAAGATTCAACGTCAGACGTTGTTACGTCTGTAGCGGCATCTTACTCTCAAGATATGTTCAGTGTTCACGCAGGCTTATATGACCGTAGTGAAGCTGCAGACAAATCGTTTAAAGAGCATTCTTATGGCATCTTTGGTGGTAGTTTATACCTAGATAAACTAACACTGACGGCAGCTTATAAAATGATGGAGCATGATGGTAAAGATCAAAATGCATTGTCAGCAACGGCTCAGTATATGTTTACCGATAAGTTCCTGATGAAAGTCGGTTACGCCGCAACCGATGAAGTTGATGGTACAACGAATACGGATGATCAAGCGCTAACCGGTCGTTTAGGTTACCTGTTGCCGAGTACTTATTTGTACCTAGATGTTCGTAACTACGACATGAATGGTTCAACTGAAGATAAGGATTCAACTAACCTTCTGCTTGGTGCTGAGTACTACTTCTAATCAAGCTTTAGCTATTTCACTGACTTTTCGCGAGTGCCGGGTAGGCACTCGCATTTTTATCTCTAGAGGACTAAATAATGAAATTATTAAGAAGTACGATTTTTGCAGCGGGTATGATGGCGTCATTTAGTTCTTTTGCAGCTGTTGACGTGGATTTTGATGTTGCGATTGAGCCTTTACTTATTAATGGGGAAGAAGTGAGTTCTTTCGCTACCCAAATGACTAAAGCGGAATTAGATGACGGACCAAATCAAATGGTCGTTCGAGTATCAAAGTTAATCCGTAAAAACGGTGTATACACTAAATTTAAATCAGAACCTTTGGTCGTAACGTTTGATGCCGCCAACGTCGGTATTTACCTGGAGCCAGGCAAGAAGTTTTCGTCTGCCGAGCAGGTTGGAGACTTTCAAACAAATCCAACGCTAAAAATTACTCAAGCAGATGGGCGACTATTGGATACACATATTCAGACATTACCGAGAGGCAAAGGGCTGGTTAGAGACTTTGGAGAAGAGTTGGCGGCTTACAATATGGCCAATGACTATACATTTACTTATTCAGGTAACCTGAATAGTGTAGGTGATACCGTTGTTGAAACCTCATCAAAAGATGCTAATTTACCAAAAAGTGATACCAAAGTAGCATCAGAACAGAGTGGAAACGTACAAGTATCTCTCAGAGAAACGGTAAAAGTAGAGGCTTTAAAAGGGCAGTTTAAAAGCTTAACACCTACTCAGAAGAAAGAGTTTCTTTCTTGGGCGATCATGCAATAACTATTAATCCTACTAAAAAGTAGAAAGCCAGTGACGGAAAAATCACTGGCTTTTTTCTTACGACTTACCGCCTTGGAGGCGACACATTTCAACTGGGATGTATTTTTGCTCACCATTTGGCATTTCACATTGAACCAAAGGCCCTAGTTGAGTACTTCCTGTTGAGTTCATAGTGTTTGCATTCGCTCCAAACACTGCCACGCCAAAACCTACTAGCAATACAATTAAACTTTTCATGTAAACTCTCCAAACCAAACGCAATACGTGCTTTGACCTGCAATAGAGTGAAGCTTTTCACTCATACTGGTTAGTATAGAAATGAAGGTTGATACATCAAGTAAATGGCTGAAATTATTAGCTTTATTTTTAAAAATAAGTAAGTGTGGCTAGTTGGTGGTTTTTGTTTAAGTATTGTTTTTGAAAGGGAAATAGAGTTATTTTCTTTGAGCAGGCTCTAAACTTTTTAAGGAAAATATTAGCGCTAGTTAAATTCAACCGGAAAATAGGCTAATGGATAAGTTTGTCGCTGTTTCACTTTATTTTATTAAAATTAAATTAGATAGTTATGTTTATTTTTAACTATTATAAATGGCTAAAAACATATCTTTTTATGTGGCTTTTGGGTGTGAAGCGATCTTACGCAGTTGTTTTTTATTATTGGTAATGTGTTTTGTGGAAGTGCATTTAAGAATGAGAGCTTAAAACGGGGGCTCCTTAAGAGAATATGAGGAGCCCGTCCAGAAGGAGTTATTTTTTTGCTTCTATCGTTAAGATAATGCCATCAACAGCGATTACTTCTACTAGAGTACCAGCTGTCAAAAGTGTCTCCGATTTAGCGGTCCAAGTTGTATCACCGACTTTTACTCTGCCTTTTCCAGCAGGAAAATCCTCATCAAGTTTTATCACTTGCCCCACAAGCTGCTTTTGTTTTTGATTTAAATCTCTCTGGTCATCGCTTTGTTTATCGTGCGTTAACTGACGTCGCCACCATAACCATGTGGTGATGAGAGAAAAAGAACCAAACGATGTCCATTGTAACTGCCAGCTTAAAGGGACTACAGCCAATAAAATACCGACTAAAAGAGCAGATAACCCTAACCAAAGTAGGTAGCCAGCCGCGCCAAGTAGTTCTGCTGCTAACAGAAGTAAACCCAGCGCAAGCCAGTGCCAATAATTTATCGAATCTAATAACTCAACCAAGTGTGTGCCTATTTTTTCTCATCAGTTTGATGTTTAAACATTTCCGCAATACCTGCCACCGAGCCCATCAAACCAGATGCTTCTAGTGGTAGCATGATGATTTTACCATTTTCTGCCTGTCCGATAGTTTTTAGCGCGTCGGTGTAGCCTTGCGCGATAAAGTAATTGACTGCTTGCATATCACCTTGTGAAATTGCTTCAGAAACCATTGTTGTCGCTTTGGCCTCAGCTTCTGCCGCGCGTTCGCGGGCCTCAGCTTGTAAAATAGCGGCCTGCTTGTCACCTTCTGCTTTTAAAATTTCCGATTGTTTTTGCCCTTCGGCACGAAGAATTTCGGCTTGACGAATCCCTTCTGCTTCAAGAATTTCAGCACGCTTATTACGCTCTGCCTTCATTTGAGCGTTCATAGCCGCGGTCAGATCTGTCGGTGGCTGTACATCTTTGATCTCGATACGGGTAATTTTGACGCCCCAAGGGTTTGTTGCTTCATCGACAATAGTAAGCAGCTTGGTGTTGATCATATCGCGTTGACTGAGCATCTCGTCAAGCTCCATGGAACCGAGAACCGTACGGATGTTGGTTAAGGTTAAGTTTCGGATCGCATGCTCAAGTTGGTTCACTTCATACGCGGCTTTTGGCGCATCAATAGCCTGTACAAAACAAACGGCATCAATGGTAACGTTCGCGTTATCTTTAGAGATCACTTCTTGCGCTGGAATATCAAGCACACGTTCCATCATGTTGACTTTATGACCGATCCCATCGACAAATGGAATAATAAAGTTTAGCCCAGGTTTTAACGTATGTGTGTAACGTCCAAAGCGTTCTACCGTCCAGTGGCTACCCTGAGGGACGGTTTTAACACCAGCGAAGATAAAGGCGATAGCGACAATAAGAAAGCCGCCAATTGTGATAAGTGACTCAACAACCATATTTCATTTCCTTGATTAATTAAATATGTCGATTGTTGCGTAATTAAACACTGCGGACAAAGAAATAAATGAGAAGTGCAGCGAAGTTTAGGAAAATAAAAAGCCGGCAAAACCGGCTTTGTGAATGCTAGGTAGGAAACTAGTACAGCAATGAATACAGTTGGCGTCGATATTTGGCTGAAATAGCATTGCCTTGGCCAAGTGCAGACAAGATATCCATAAAGTGCTTTTTCAGTTCGCCATCTTGTGCATTTAAGTCTGTACGTAAAAACCCCCATAAAAGTTCTAACGCTTCTTCATCTCTGTTGACTTGATGGTAGCTAAGCGCCAGTTCGGCTGCGATTTTTGTATCGCTAGGGTTACTTTGAAGCGAAGATTCAAGCTGTTGTATTTCAGGGCTATTGGCTGATTGCTCGTGAAGCTCAAGCTTGGCAACAAGACTCTTGTAGTAGTTGTCTTGGTATTCCAGAGGAATATGCTCTAGCAGTGTTTTGGCTTCAGTGAAATCTTGCGTTTCTAAGTAGCACTCGGCTAAAGCCAGTTTCACATCACCCTTTTGCTGCATATCAACAGGAAGTTGCTGAAGAATAGGCAGCGCTTGCGCGTGTTGGCTTTGCTGAATTAACTCTAGGGCTTGTTTTAAGCTCATTTCTTCTTGGCTAGGAAGATGCTTGGCCAGCATAGCTTGTATAGCTGAACGCTCTTGCGGACCACCCAATCCATCAACAGGTTGTCCATTAACAAATAGCGCAATTGTCGGTAGTGCCTGAACGCCAAACTGAGAGGCGATGACTTGCTCTTGTTCACAATTAAGCAGTGCTAGCGTAAATGCGCCATTATATTGCTGAGCTAGGGTTTGAAGTTCGGGAATAATTTGTGCACTTTCTTGGCTCATCGGTGCCCAAAAATGAATAAGCACAGGAGTTTGCATTGAGCCTTCCAGTACTTGACGGAAGTTCTGTTCGTTTAGCTCGACAATAAAAGGTGATTGCATCTAACGTATCCTTGCTGCGGTTTCTATACATTTAAGATATGGGCAGAGCATACAGATATCAAGGGGTTGGAGGAGACAAGAAGCACCACAAGTTGTATGGTGCCTTTTGCTACTGATAAGCGGTGAAGGTGGTTACAAAACGATAAACAAAACGAGCGCAACACCCACACCAAGCCAGTTTAATTGGTTTAATGACATGCAATTTGACCGAATGTAACCTTGGGTTAATTAACTTGTACTTAGTGTTGTGGTTAAAATTAACGCAATATTGTTACGGTAAAATTACATTGAGCGACATTTTTATGTGGCCTTTATCAAGATTTTATCGAGTAGCCTCGTTGGAAGTAGGCGCTTTAGTATGGCGAATACTTTTGTTGGTGTTGTGATTCGGTAGCGGATCTTGGGCTTTGGGGACTCTAATGCATGGATAAGAGGATCAACACAAGATTCTGGTGGAAGCACAAACGCGTTGTTTGATGTTTCTTGCTCTAAGCGCTGCAATTGTTGTTGGTACTGAGATTCATGGGGACTGCCTTCGAGAGTAATCCATTTCAAGAACGCTTGTTTTGCATTGGCTCTAAACTGAGTTTCGATTGGGCCGGGTTCCAGTAGACTGATATGAATATCCGTATCGTTAAGCTCCAACCTTAGTGTGTCAGTCCAACCCTCTAGTGCAAATTTAGACGCATTGTACGCGCCACGGTATCTCATCGCTGCAAACCCAAGCACAGAGCTATTCTGTACAATTCGGCCATAGCCTTGCTTTCGCATAGTTGGCAGCAACTCACAAACTAATTGGTGCCAGCCGAAAAAGTTAGCTTCAAACTGTTCACGTAATGCTTGAGTCGGGAGATCTTCAATTGCGCCCGGTTGTCCATAAGCGCCATTGTTAAACAGTGCATCTAAACGGCCATCGGTGAGTTTCAGGGTCTGCTTTACGCCATTCGAGATACTTTGTGGATCGGAAAGATCGAGTTGAATGCATGTTAAGCCTTCCGTCCTCAACTTATCAACATCTTCAGGCTTTCTGCAGGATGCGATTACTTGGTAGCCACGCTGATGAAGTGCGTGTGCGCTGACGTATCCGATGCCCGTTGAACAGCCGGTGATAAGAATTGATTTCGTCATGTTTCCATTCTCTAAGACTTCACTAAGTCATTAGAGTAAAAGATTATTCATGATGTTGTAATAAGTTTTTTAGAGCAGGTGCGAGTCGAGAGTAACTGAATTTATACCCAAGCTCAGTCAACTTTTTCGGTTTGGCGCGGATGCTATCAAACAGCAGTACCGAGCTTTCACCCATGGCTAACTTAAGTGCCCATTTAGGCGTAAAGAGTAAATGAGGACGTTTTAATGTCTTCGCGAGCGCTTTACTGAAAAATGTGTTGGTCACAGGGTGGGGGGCACAAAGATTAAACGGACCGTGTGCGTGCTCGGTTTCCAGTAAGTAAACAATGCCACGAACCATATCTAGCATATGGATCCAAGGCATATATTGTTGGCCATTACCAATCGGGCCACCAAGGCCGAGTTTGTATGGCAGCAGCATTTTACTCAGTGCGCCCCCTTCAGGCGAAAGCACAATGCCTGTTCTTAGGGTGCAGACACGCGTTGACTCAGAGCTAGCACGGTTGGCTATGTTTTCCCAAGTCGCGCACACTTGGTGCGGAAACCCTTCATGGTGGACCTGCAATTCTTCATCAAATGGATGCTCTTGTTGGTCACCGTAGTAGCCGACTGCGGAGCCACTAATAAAAACAGAGGGAGGGGCTGTACTGGCGTGGATGAGATCAACAATCCTCTCAGTCAGATTCCAGCGACTGTCACAAATCTCTTTCTTTTGTTTTTTGCTCCAACGTTTATCAGCGATGGGTTCCCCAGCTAAGTTAATCACAGCATCAAACTCGTTGAGATCATGAAGATGGTCTAAGCTAGATATGTATGAAATATTGCCCATATCAGCATGATTGACGATGGACTTTGCTTTACTTGGTGAGCGGGTGAGCATGACCAGATGATGGGTTGTCAGATGCTTAATTAGTTCCCTACCAATAAACCCAGTGCCCCCAGTGAGCAGTATCTTCATCCATCTCTCCTTGAACATATGTGCAGGTTAATGACTGTACGTAACCCTATTTATTATAGCGAGTTAGATCAATACCGGGGCATTGTTTATGCAAAGATAATGGTTATCACAAAATTAACAATTTGTTACGTTTATTGATCGTCTCTCAAGCACTATCACATCAAATCAGAAACTCATTTGTCATTATGTAGTTACCGCATAGTGAGTAGGGACACATATGGAAGCAATAGCTGCGTTAATAAAAGCGTTTTTAGGGAGTCTGAGAGATCTCCTGCCTATTATTATTGTTATCGCATTTTTTCAGCTTATTGTGCTGCAGGAACCACTTCCTAACTTGCTCTCTATTTTGTTTGGCCTGTTGCTCGTGGTGGCCGGGTTGACGTTTTTCATCTTCGGTTTGGAAATGGGGTTATTTCCTATTGGCGAGTCCATGGCGCAGGCATTTGCGCGCAAAGGAAGTCTGTTCTGGCTAATGGTGTTTGCATTTTGCCTTGGTTTTGGCACCACAGTGGCAGAGCCGGCTTTGACCGCGGTTGCAGATGAAGCCGCAGAAGTCGCCGCTGAAGGGGGAATGATCCCAAATGATGAGGTGGCGATGGAGGAATACGCCAATGGGTTAAGGTTGAGTGTCGCTTTGTCGGTTGGGTTCGCGATTATGCTTGGCGTCCTAAGAATCTTAAAAGGGTGGTCGATTCAATACATGATCATCATAGGTTACATCGGTGTGGTTGTGCTGACCATGTTTGCACCAGAAAGCATTATTGGCGTGGCTTATGACTCTGGTGGTGTGACAACCTCGACCATCACGGTGCCGTTGGTCACTGCATTGGGAGTGGGTCTTGCTTCTGCAATTAAAGGGCGTAATCCCATGATTGATGGTTTTGGTCTGATCGCTTTCGCGTCACTACTGCCGATGATGTTTGTCATGGTGTATGGAATGGTGGTGGCATGATTGAGTGGTCCCATTTTTCCGCGACGTTTATTAGTACCATCGGTGATGTACTGCCTATATCGGCCATTCTCTTTGGTTTCCAGTTTGCAATTCTTCGAAAGCCTGTCACGAATTTACCCAAAATTATCCTCGGATTTGTGTATGTCATCTTGGGTTTATCACTGTTTCTAATTGGTTTAGAAATGGCGTTGTTTCCATTGGGGGAAACAATGGCAATTCAACTCACTGCTCCGGAATTTTTGCAGCAGTTTAGGCTGTCTGAGCAAGGCGCCATCCATTGGAAAGATTATTACTGGGTGTATTTGTTTGCTTTCTGTATTGGTTTTAGCACAACGGTAGCGGAGCCTTCTCTTATCGCAGTCGCAATAAAAGCGAATCGAGTCTCTGGTGGCACGATTAGCGTGAATGGCTTGCGGTTTGCGGTCGCGCTTGGGGTCGCGATTGGTATAGCTTTGGGCAGCTACCGTATTGTGGTGGGGGATCCTATTCATTACTACATCATTGCAGGTTATATCGTAGTTGTTGTTCAAACCTTTTATGCGCCAAAATTAATAGTGCCCCTTGCTTACGATTCTGGAGGTGTCACAACCTCAACGGTCACCGTGCCTTTAGTGGCGGCTCTTGGGTTAGGTTTAGCATCGACAGTGCCGGGGCGAAATCCCATGATAGATGGGTTTGGTTTGATTGCATTTGCGAGTTTGTTTCCGATCATTTCTGTTATGGGTTATGCCCAAATCACTCGCTGGCTCAGTCGTGGGTCAGAGAAGGAGGATAATGAAAATGCGCTTTAAATTGATATTAGCTTTTGTCGAGGACAGCAGAACAGACGCTGTACTGGATGCTGCAAGAAATGCAGGAGCTACAGGGGCCACCGTGATTAACAATGCCAGAGGTGAAGGGCTCATTAAAAAGCGAACGTTTTTAGGTTTGACATTGGATGTGCAAAAAGACGTTTTGCTCTTCGTGGTGGAGGAGCACTTATCCCGGCATATTTTAGAAACAATCAGCAGTGTCGGCGAGTTTGACTTGGAGTCAGGGCAGGGCATCGCGGTTCAAATCGATATTGAAGATGCGGTTGGCGTTGCTCACCAGGTCGAAAAACTAACTAAAGTGGTAGAGGATGAGTTATGAGTAGCCATGAGAAAATTAGCGTCAGAGATGTCATGGCGAACACTTATGTCATGATTGATGGTTTAACCACAGTACGTGAAGGCATCCAGTTGGCTAAGCAATATCAGGTCAAGGCTTTGGTGGTAAATAAACGTCATGATGATGATGAATACGGGATCGTACTGATGAACGATATTGCTAAAAAAGTGTTAGCAAAAAACCGCTCACCAGACCGAACCAACATATATGAGATTATGACTAAGCCCGCTTTGTCTGTTCCACCGGATATGCATGTGAAGTACTGTGCAAGACTGTTTGAGCGTTTCGGCATTAGCCGCGCACCCGTTGTGGACTGTGGCAAAGTGATCGGCATGGTGAGTTACAACAATATTGTGATTAACGGCATGGCGCGGGATGACGATTAGATACCGTTTAACGTAGAATATCCTCTGTATTTATGAGGATATGATGTCATGAAATTATTTTTTGCCTCAGACTTGCATGGCAGTTTGCCAGCAACCGAAAAAGCGCTCGAGAAATTCAAACAGTCGGGCGCAGAAACCTTGGTGCTTTTGGGCGACGTGCTTAACCATGGGCCGCGTAATCCAATCCCTGACGGTTATAACCCGCCTCAAGTGGCGGAATTGTTGAATCAGTACGCTGATAAAATCATTGCGGTCCGCGGGAATTGCGATAGCGAAGTGGATCAAATGTTGCTCTCCTTCCCAATGATGTCTGACTACGCTTGGATTTTGTTGGCGTCGGGACAACGACTATTTTTAACTCATGGCCACTTGTATAACGCACAAAAGCGGCCAGCACTAAAGCAGGGAGATGTGATTGTTCATGGTCACACACACATTCCCGTCGCAGAAAAAGAGGGCGAGCAGTTCATCTATAACCCTGGCTCTGTCACTTTTCCTCGTAATGGCTTTGCGGCCAGTTATGGCTTAATGGAAGGCGAAACGCTTAAAGTGGTGACCTTTGAGGGTGAGGTACTGGCCAGTATTAATATGGGTTGATTCTATTTTCACAAAGGCAGCGAGTGGTGCTGCCTTTTATTGTTTTATTTGCTATCCGAGTGGCCTAGATCTCTCTCAGGGTCGATAACGTCACGGACTTTTTGTTTCAGCACTTTGGCTTCAGGGAAGCCGCCATCTCGTTTTCTTTCCCAAATGATCTGACCGTTACAATGGATTTCAAATCGACCTCCAGTATCAGGATGAAGAGATACGGTTTCTATCTCTTCACTAAATGTATGGAGTAGCTCTTGAGATAGCCATGTAGAGCGAAGCATCCAGTTGCACTGGCGACAGTAGTAAATATCAATAACGGCTTTATCCATATATCCTCAAAATAGTAGTTTAATTCCCACGGCAAAAGTGAGTACTTCAAAACACACTTTAATGGTTTGGTTGCTGTAGCGTGTAGTGAGGTAGGCCCCCAAGCCGCCACCCAAGAATGACCCTAGCAAGAGTATCGGTAGCCAAGGCCAATAAACAGGTGCTCCTGCTTGTGCGACCGCAGCTCCGCCAATACCGTTCCAGAATAATCCGACACAGATCATCGTCAGCGCTACTGCCTGTTTATAGTTGAAACCAAACCAACGTACAAGAAACATGGTCACGAGCAGGCCAGAGCCCGCCGTTAGCGAACCATTAATAATACCGATAACCACTATTCCTAGCCCTCCCAACAGCCAGCCTTTCGCGTCTCTGTTGATAGGACGTGCAGATTGCCCGAGTTGTTTCTTTACGCGGGAGTATATGCCAATCGCTAAAATCATTAACCCCAGCAGTGTTTCCGCTATCTGTTCGGGAATGTATAAGACGATATTAGCGCCGATAACGACACCAATGCTGCCGACGACAACCAGGTATGCGGCGACTTTCGGGCTAAAACTTTTTTGCTTGATATGTGTAAATGCGGCGCCTAACCCCAAAGCCACACTGGCGACTTTGTGAGTGGCAAGGGCGACAGAAAACGGCAAACCAAAGAAGATAAGTAAAGGAAATTGTAACAACCCAGCACCGCCGCCAGATAACGAAGCAAGAGTGTTAGAAACAAAGGAACCAAAGAAGAGTGCGAGAGAGTTAATCCAATCCATGAGTCACAAAACAAAGGGGCGTCCTGCCCCTTATCAAAATGATTAATTAGAGAAAAGTACTGTAGAACCGTGGTTTAAGCTAGTTAAAAGTAGAGTATTCTCATTGACAATATCGATGCGACGGCTTTGTTGAGCATCCATTTTAAAGATCTGAGTAATAAGCTTTAGTTGCTCTTCAGTGAAGTCTTTGCTTTGTGCTGAAGAAATATCTTTAAACTCGGTAGGTGATACAAGCAAATAGTTGTCGCTGATCTCCCACTCTCCCGTCTCGGAGATACTAATGATACTTTCGTTTTCTGCATCGTTTGCATATAGGCGGACGGTGGCGACGCGAATGTATGTGCCGCTCTTCAGGTATTTCACGTTAGAACTGACATCAACTTTACGTAGCGGTCCGACAGAGTTGTCTAGCGGTGGCTCAGTTATCAGTGTCACCATTTTTGATTGCCACTCTTTAGATGTGAGGGCTTGTTCAACTTTTAAATCACTTCCCCAATAGAGCCAGCTACTGAAAATGGCAGAAAGGACTAATAAACCGACAGCTAGTTTCTGATTCATGATACTCATCCTATTGGCACACGTTGCTGAGATCTTCTTGATCCGCATAGATTTTTAGCGTGATATTTTCACCTGAATGCTCTAGCGAATGAATGTAGTTAAGAACCACGCTGTTGTTTTGTCCGCCCGTGGCAATCACTTCGACAGGTGCATACGAGTCGGTATGAGATTCGTTGTAGCGTTTTACGCACTGCTCAATAGATTGAGCCCACATATTGAGGCTTGGGTGGTTGGCGGGCGTTTTTACGGGCGTGTTGTCATAGACTGCGATTTGACGAAAGCTCGATTTCGCAGGGTTTGTGAACAGCACAACACACAAAGGTAAGAACAATGCGAGTGCAAGGGATACCTTGGATAGCAGCTTGTTTCGGCAATCTTTGGACGAGCGTTGAGGGGCAGTTTCAGGAGTATCTACTACCGTTTCTGGTTGGGGGGCTGCTAGAGCCTCACTGATTTCTGGCTCAACTACGGGCTCATCAATGATCTCGGCAGCAACGACAGGTTCTGCTGGTGGCTGATCGTCAGGTTTTGATTCTCCTTTCATTAAAGGCACTGTTTTTTCTACCGACGAAATGAGCTGATAGCCTCTTTTCGGTACGGTTTTCACAAACTGAGGCGATTTAGTTGAATCGTTGAGCGACTTTCTCAGTGTGGAAATGGCCTGTGTTAAGCTGGAATCATCCACTTCAAACCCCTGCATACGCCAAACAAAGTCGTGTAAGTCATTACGCGTTATGACCTCGCCTGGTTTGTCACACAGTAATCTCAAGATCCGGCTTTCATTGCTGCCTAGATGAATGGTCTCATTATTGTTTTCTTTGTCTACAAGCGAATTCGTATTTGGGTCAAAGATAAATTTATTTGCGAGATTGAATTTGGTACCTATATTACTCATCAATTTCAGCCATTTTTATTAGTAGTTTAGCGCTATTTTCAGCACGCTCCGTCTTGGAGTAGGCTGTCTAGCTTAGGGGGAGTATCTTCAGCTAGAATTTTGCGAGCCGCAAGGATAGTCAAAATTGAAACAAAAAAACACTGTTTTTATAACCTTTGACCTTGAATTTACATTTGGCACCCTCATGTTTACCTGCAGATTCACTTGGTGACGGCCTCACGTTTGTTTGAGGCCAGAGATGTCATAGAAGTAATGGAGCAATCATGAGCGATACAATGACACCAAACAAAGAAACTCGTGGCTTTCAATCAGAAGTAAAGCAACTACTTCATTTAATGATTCACTCTCTTTACTCCAATAAAGAGATCTTCCTACGCGAGCTGATTTCAAACGCATCTGACGCCTCAGATAAACTGCGCTTCCAGGCGCTGTCTCACCCTGAATTGTATCAAGGTGACGCTGATCTGGGTGTTAAGCTTTCTTTCGACGAAGCAGCCAATACGCTAACGATCTCTGATAACGGTATTGGCATGAGCCGAGATGACGTGATCGAACATTTAGGTACAATTGCGAAATCAGGTACTGCTGAATTTTTCTCTAAATTATCAGAAGACCAATCCAAAGATTCCCAGTTGATCGGTCAGTTTGGTGTCGGTTTCTACTCGGCCTTTATCGTGGCTGACGCGGTAACAGTACGTACTCGTGCTGCTGGTTTATCTGCTGACCAAGCGGTTCAATGGCATTCTTCAGGTGAAGGCGAATACACCATTGAGAGCATCTCAAAAGAGTCTCGCGGTACTGACATCATCCTTCACATGCGTGAAGACGGTAAAGAGTTCCTAAATGAGTGGCGTCTTCGTGATGTTATCAGCAAGTACTCTGATCATATCGGCATTCCTGTTTCAATTCAGACCGCAGAACGTGACGAAGAAGGCAAAGAAACGGGCGAGAAAAAGTGGGAGAAAATCAACAAAGCTCAAGCACTTTGGACGCGTAACAAGTCGGATATCTCTGAAGAAGAGTACCAAGAATTTTATAAACACGTTTCGCATGATTTTGCAGATCCACTGACGTGGAGCCACAACCGTGTGGAAGGTAAGAACGATTACACCAGCTTGCTTTACATCCCAGCAAAAGCGCCATGGGATATGATGAACCGCGACCACAAATCAGGTCTTAAACTGTATGTTCAGCGCGTGTTTATTATGGATGACGCAGAGCAATTCATGCCGTCTTACCTACGTTTTGTACGTGGTCTGATAGATTCAAACGACCTGCCATTGAACGTTTCTCGTGAGATCCTTCAAGACAACAAAGTCACTCAATCGTTACGCAATGCATGTACTAAGCGTGTGCTGACCATGCTTGAGCGCATGGCGAAGAATGACGAAGAGAAATATCAGTCATTCTGGAAAGAGTTTGGTCTCGTGATGAAAGAAGGCCCTGCAGAGGACATGAGCAACAAAGAGAAAGTTGCTGGCCTACTGCGTTTTGCCTCTACAGAAGTGGACTCTGCAGAACAAACGGTTAGCTTGGCGTCTTATGTTGAACGTATGAAAGAAGGTCAGGATAAGATTTACTACCTGACAGCAGATAGCTACGCAGCCGCTAAGAACAGCCCACACTTAGAGCAGTTCAAGGCCAAAGGCATTGAAGTCGTTCTGATGTACGACCGCATTGATGAGTGGTTGATGAACTACCTGACAGAATTTGACGGTAAGCAGTTCCAGTCTATTACAAAAGCGGGTCTGGACCTTAGCAAGTTTGAAGACGAAGCGGAAAAAGAGAAGCAGAAAGAAACTGAAGAAGAGTTCAAATCTGTTGTTGAGCGCACTCAGGCTTACCTCGGTGACCGAGTGAAAGAAGTACGCACAACGTTCAAACTGGCGACAACGCCTGCAGTGGTCGTGACCGATGATTTTGAGATGGGCACACAAATGGCGAAATTGCTTGAAGCAGCAGGCCAGGCGGCACCAGAAGTGAAATACATCTTTGAAATTAACCCTGAACATGAAATGGTGAAACGTATGGCTGATGAAGCCGACGAAGAGGCATTTGGCCGCTGGGTTGAGGTTCTGCTTGGTCAGGCCATGCTGGCAGAGCGCGGCTCTTTGGCGGATCCATCACAGTTCTTAGGGGCGGTAAATTCGCTTTTGACTAAGGGCTAATAGCTCAAAAGGTTCGAAAAGCTCGCAATATGCGGGCTTTTTGATTTATTTGCGTTCATCGTGAATAAAAAGTGAAAAACTGGCGGCTAAGTGTGAGTGTTTAAGCATTCTTTAGTCGTAGTTCGCGCTTCAATGTAACATTGTATGATAGAATGCAATCTTGAAACGAAGCGGACAGGTGTGTAATGTGCACGCCTGTTTTATTGTGAACTGTTTAAACAGTTATACCGAAACTTACCGTGAGCTAAGCCATCATTGATTGGCAGGCAATAGTGAGCTTCGGTATAAATTATTATTATGTTAAGAGGATTAAACATGCGCATCATTCTTCTAGGTGCTCCAGGTGCAGGTAAAGGCACACAAGCAAACTTCATCATGGAAAAGTACGGTATTCCACAAATCTCTACTGGTGATATGCTTCGTGCTGCTATCAAAGCAGGTACAGAGCTTGGTAAACAAGCAAAAGCTGTTATCGACGCTGGTCAGCTAGTTTCTGATGAAATTATCCTTGGCCTTATCAAAGAGCGCATCGCTCAAGACGATTGCGAGAAAGGTTTCCTACTGGATGGTTTCCCACGCACTATCCCTCAGGCTGATGGCCTAAAAGAAATGGGTGTAGACGTTGATTACGTTATCGAATTTGACGTAGCAGACGACGTTATCGTTGAGCGCATGGCGGGTCGTCGTGCACACCTAGCTTCTGGTCGTACTTACCACGTGGTTTACAACCCGCCTAAAGAAGAAGGCAAAGACGACGTAACAGGTGAAGACCTTGTTGTTCGTGATGATGACAAAGAAGAAACAGTACGTGCACGTCTTGGTGTTTACCACGAGCAAACTGCGCCTCTTATCAATTACTACGGCAAAGAAGCTGAAGCAGGCAACACTAAGTACCTAAAATTTGATGGTACTAAACAAGTAGCTGAAGTAAGCGCTGATATCGAAAAAGCACTAGCTTAATCGAGGGCTCAATTATTTGAGCAACTCTTCGAGTAAGTTTGAAAGTTTGTTATAGTGAAGGCGGCCCTGATGGGTCGCTTTTTTTATGCTTACATATTGATTCACAACGGTGATCTTACCTAGATAACCACATTAAGTGTCGATAGGATTCTATGCAAAACGATAAAAAACAGGGCGTGTTATTGGTTAACTTAGGCACGCCAGATGAACCCACTGCACCTGCGGTAAAACGTTTCCTAAGCCAGTTTTTACATGACAAACGCGTCGTAGATATGACTCGATGGTTATGGTGTCCACTTTTGCATGGCGCAATTCTTCCTATTCGTGCTCCGAAAGTTGCCAAGTTGTATCAATCGGTATGGATGGATGACGGCTCTCCATTGATGGTGTATTCAAAGCGCCAGGTAGAAAAGCTGAGAAAACGTGTGGATATGCCTGTTGAACTAGGGATGACTTACGGTAACCCAAGCCTTCAAGCTGGCGTAGAAGCGTTGCTCGCGCAAGGCGTGGAAGAAGTCATCGTATTGCCGTTATACCCGCAATATTCAGGGACAACGACAGCCGCAGTGTCTGATGGCCTGACGAAAGCGTTTAAAAATATTCCGGTGATGCCTGCTTATCGGTTTATTCGTGATTACCACGATCACCCGTTGTACATTAAAGCATTGGCAGAAAGCGTAAAACGTGTCTGGGAGCAGAAAGGCAAAGGCGATTACTTGCTTTGCTCATACCATGGCATCCCCAAGCGTTACGCTGACAATGGTGATATTTACCCTAATCATTGTGATAGGACCACTACACTACTGGCGCGTGAACTGGGTTTAGAGCCGAATCAGATTGGCATGACATACCAATCTCGCTTTGGTCGAGAAGAGTGGTTGCAGCCATACACCGATAAAACGTTAGAAACTTTGCCTGGCAAGGGCATAAAGAATCTAGACATTATGTCACCGGCCTTCTCTTCTGATTGTTTGGAAACGTTAGAAGAGATTTCTGAAGAATGTCGAGAGATATTCATGGAGAATGGGGGAAGCCGCTTTAACTTTATCCCATGTTTGAACGATGATGATCTTCATATCGAAATGATGGCTGAGCTGATTAAAAGCTAGTTTATATCGGCTAATACTATTAAGGGCTGCCTGTGCAGCCCTTAATGCGTAATATTTATTTCTGTGTATTATTTGCTGTCGTAATGACGGTATTCAAACACTTGACCCTTGTCATTGAAAGCGTACACAGAAAACTCATCTTTCTTATCGCCATACTCCATACCCGGCGAGCCCATAGGCATCCCCGGAACAGCTAGACCAATTGCGTTTTTAGGCGGGTTTTCTAAGAATGCTTTGATATCTTCCGCTGGGATATGTCCTTCGAAAACGTAACCATCGATTTGTGCGGTATGGCATGACGCCAGCTCAGGAGTGATCCCAAGTTCCTGCTTTATCGGGTTCATGTTTTTATGTAATTCTTCTTGCACATTAAAACCTGCTTCTTGCATATGCTTTGTCCACTCTGTACAACAGCCGCAGTAAGGTGACTTGTGATTCAGCACATCCGCAGCAACCGCAGGGCCAGACAACAACATAAACGTTGCTAAGGATAAAATGGTTTTATTCATAATGACCTCTATGAGTGTATTTCTGTTTTAAATAATCTTAGTCTATTCGCATTGCTTACGACGGTAATCGATGACAGTGCCATCGCTGCCCCGGCGACGACTGGGCTCAATAAAAAGCCAAATGCCGGGTAAAGAACACCAGCTGCGATGGGGATCCCCAGTGAGTTGTAAACAAAGGCTCCAAATAAGTTTTGCTTCATATTTTTTACCGTTGCCTTAGAGAGTTCTATTGCTCTCACGACGGCAAGAGGAGAGGAGTTGAGTAAAGTCATCTGAGCGCTTTCTATCGCGACATCACTGCCGCTGCCCATAGCAATACCGATATCCGCTAAGGCGAGTGCAGGAGCGTCATTCACCCCATCTCCGATCATCGCTACGCAAGCATCTTGAGATTTGAGTGCCTGAATATGAGCGGCTTTTTCATCGGGCAACACTTCAGAAATCACTTGCTCAATCCCAAGTTGTTTGGCAATAGCATTAGCTACGTGTTGGTTATCACCAGTGAGCATGACGGTTTTGATCTGCATGCTTTTCAGTGCTGCGATCGCTTGTTTGGCGTCTTCTTTAATTGAATCGGCAATCGCGATAGCACCAATAACTTCGTTGTCTACTGCGATCAGAATAGGGGTCGAGGCATGAGCTTGATACTGCTCAACCACTGAGTCGACTTTGGACAAATCCCAGTTTTGTTTTTTCGCATATCCAAGGGAAGTGGCTGATACTGTGTTATTTTGGAACTGCCCGAGTACACCTTGCCCACGTAAGTTTTCGAATTTGCTCACTTCCGCAAACACGACGCCTTTCGCTTTGGCTTGATTAACAATCGCTTTTGCTAATGGGTGCTCGGAGTGCTGCTCTATACCTGCTGCTAAAGCCAGAAGTTCATCTTCGTTGCCATCTAGCGCAAAAAGGTTTTGTACCTCAGGTTTGCCTTGGGTCAATGTCCCTGTCTTGTCGAACACCACCATATCCAGTTTGCTGGCGCTTTGAAGTACATCAGCATCTTTAATCAGAATACCCATTTCGGCTGCTTTACCAATCCCAACGGTCACGGAGAGTGGGGTCGCGAGTCCGAGCGCACATGGGCACGCGATGATTAATACTGTGGTTGAGACAACCAGCATATAACTGGCTTTCGGGTCTGGGCCAACCATAAACCAGATCGCGGCGGATAAAAGAGCAATAGCCACCACAACGGGGACGAAGACCGCCGAGATTTGGTCAGCCAGCTTGGCAATGGCGGGTTTACTGCTTTGAGCTTCTCTTACCATTTTGATGATCCGAGAGAGCATCGTATTGCTACCGATCCCAGTCGCTTCAATCACTAAGCTGCCATCTTGGTTAAGCGTACCTGCGGAAACCGCATCATTGGTTTGCTTGTAAACAGGGACGGGCTCGCCAGTAAGCATGGACTCATCAATATAGGAGTGACCCGAAATCACTTTACCGTCAACGGGAGCCTTCTCACCGGGTTTGATGCGTAGTTGCATTCCTAGTGTGATGCTGTCGATATGAATGGTCACATCGCCTTGTTCAGTAACCTGCGTGGCCTCGTTGGGTTGCAGGTTAATGAGGGCTTGCAGAGAGCGCGTCGTTTTGGCTTTGGCTTTGGCTTCAATGTAGTGGCCGAGAGAAATCAAACCAATGATCATCGCGCTGGCTTCAAAGTAAACGTGGCGAGAGGCTTCGGGGAACCAATGTGGAAACGCGACAACTAACATAGAGAAAAGCCACGCAGCCCCTGTACCCAAGGCGACTAACGTATCCATGGTGGCACGTTTATGGGTCAGTGCTTGCCAGGCGTTAACAAAAAAGCTTTTACCCGCAGTGGCTAGTAGAGCCAAACAAACTAGTCCTATTACGCCCCAAGCTAACTGGTCTGAGCCATTGCGGATCATCATGTTGCCGCCAGCCATGCCCCAAACCATAAGCGGAGCACCAACAGCAATGCCAGCCCAAGCACTTTTCTTGTGGTAGCTCTGAGTTTTAATTTGTTGCTCAAGCTGTCTTTGTTGTTGTGTTTGAGGATCGTCAATCACTTCGGCTTGATAGCCAGCGGCTTTAACCGCGCCAAGAAGGGCTTCAGCCACTTCAGGCGCAACTGAATCAGAAAAGACCAAAGCACTTTGCTCTGCCAAACTCACTTGTGCACGTGTGACTTCGGGAATGCTTGTTAACGCTTTTTCGACCGAAGAGACACAACTCGCGCACGTCATGCCTGATAGTACTAGGTGTATTGTTTTCTCATCGCTGACTTGATGCTGTTCGCTATTGGTTACTGGCTCAGACGGCTGCGTATCCGCTAGATCTTCTTGTGTGTTTGGTGTTGGCGAAGAGGCTTGCTCATCAGCCTTGTAACCGCACTCTGCAACAAGCGCTTTAATTTCCTCTGCTGATAGTAGGGTCGAAACAGTAAGCTCTGTTTTCGACACGTCGAATTCACCAATTGACGGACTCTCTTCAAGCTGCGACTTTAATTTATTGACACACTTGCCACAGTTAAGCCCTGACAAATAGAAATGGTGTTTATAACCAGCTTGATAACTAAGTTCACTAATGGATTTTTCTAGTTCTGCAAATGTGCTGTCGCTTTCTAACACGATTTGAGTAGGGGATAGCTCTTGAATCAAAACATGATGTTTAGATAAGAGCTCACGTTCCACTTTTCTTGCACATCCCATGCAATTTAAGCCTGATAGTGGAATATCGAACTGATACATAATCAAAGCCCTCTGACGATAACTGTCATTGAGAATAAACCTTGACTCAAGGGTAAGGTCAAGCTTGAAACATAATATTAGAGTAAGTGGCGGGGTAGCTATGGCGCGTGACTTTGTTTTTAACTTGGAAAACCTATCAATGACGGATTGTAGATTTGCATATCGGTGCTAAAATAACGCGCAATTTTTAGCATCGTTACACGGTGCTGTCATTTAGACAATCAAGGTATTTTACATGACGGTTAAAACTCGTTTTGCTCCTAGCCCTACAGGCTACCTTCACGTTGGCGGTGCGCGTACAGCACTTTACTCATGGTTATTCGCTAAAAGTCAGGGTGGTGAATTCGTTCTGCGTATCGAAGATACGGATTTGGAGCGTAACTCTCAGGAAGCGGTAGATGCGATCCTAGAAGGTATGAAATGGTTAGGCATGGAGTGGGATGAAGGTCCTTATTTCCAATCAAAACGCTTTGACCGTTACAACGAAGTCATTGAAAAGCTGCTTGCTGAAGACAAAGCATACAAATGTTATGCACCTAAAGAGCTGCTTGAAGAAATTCGTGCAGAGCAAGAAGCAAACAAAGAAATGCCTCGTTACGATGCGAATCACCCGAAAATCGTAGCGGCAAATGCGGCTGCGAAAGAAGGTGACCCTTGTGTCGTTCGTTTCCGCAACCCAAAACAAGGTAGCGTGGTTTTTGACGATCAGATCCGTGGTCGTATCGAAATCAGCAACGAACAGATGGACGACCTGATTATTCGTCGTACCGATGGCGCACCAACTTACAACTTCGTTGTGGTTGTCGATGACTGGGATATGGGCATTACGCACGTTGTTCGTGGTGAAGACCATATCAATAACACACCACGTCAGATCAACATTTATGAAGCGTTAGGTGCACCCGTACCAACATTTGCACACTGTGCCATGATCCTTGGTGACGACGGTGCGAAGCTTTCGAAGCGTCACGGCGCTGTATCGGTAATGCAATATCGCGACGAAGGTTACTTACCAAACGCACTAAACAACTATCTAGTGCGTTTGGGTTGGTCTCACGGTGACCAAGAAATCTTCTCTCAAGAAGAAATGATCGAACTGTTCAGCCTAAATGCAATTTCTAAATCTGCTTCAGCGTTTAACACTGAAAAACTACTGTGGCTAAACAACCACTACATCAAAACATCAGAACCAGAGTATGTTGCTAAGCACCTTCAATGGCACCTAGATCAGCAGAACCTGAATGTAGAAAATGGCCCGGCGCTAACAGAAGTGATCAAGCTAGTAGGTGAGCGTTGTAATACCCTTATTGAGCTTGCTGAGCAGATCCGCTACTTCTACGAAGACTTCTCGGAGTTTGAAGCAGGTGCAGCTAAGAAGCACTTACGCGGTGTAGCCAAGCAGCCACTAGAGCTAGCTTTAGCGAAAGCCGAAGCGCTTCAAGACTGGACAACAGACAGCATTAAACAAGGTGTTATCGCAGCAGTGTGTGAAGAACTAGAAATCGGCATGGGTAAAATCGGTATGCCACTTCGTGTTGCTGTAACTGGTGGTGGCCAGTCACCATCTGTTGATGCGGTGATGGAACTCGTTGGGAAAGAACGTGTTATCGCTCGTATCAAGATGGCGCTAGAGTTTATCGCAGAGCGCGAAGCAAACGCGTAACTCTTCTTTGTGAGTAATATTAAGCCGCAGTGTAACGCTGCGGCTTTTTTGTATCTCATTATTAAGCTTAAAGGCTTACCTGTCTCATATTGCTTCGCTCAATATCTCCATTCCCTCTTTATTCTCCAATGATATTTGTGATATTCACTGAAGATTCTCTGATAAACACCTAACTATAACTTGACATAACTGCTCTTTTATAAAAATTAAAACGGTTTATAGTTCCCCTGTCGGCTGCAACAAGTCACAGTAAGCTTGTTGCACTAGGGAGTTGTCACAGCAGGAAGTGCCTATAGACGCATCATTTGGATACTACATGGTTTGTTTATATGGTGGATGAAATATTCATACCTAAGCTGACTTAATAATTAAATAATCCAAGAGGAAGTAATAATGAAAAAATTAGCAGCGGTTATTTCTGCATCACTTGTTTTAGCTTCGACTCCTTCTTTAGCTGAAGTATACGTAGGTGCCAAAGCGGGTAAGTCTTGGTTGGATGATGCTTGTACGTCTTCAACAGCATGTGATGATGACTCATCAACAGTAGGTGCATTTGTCGGCTATGAAATGTGGGACTTTCTATCGCTAGAAGCGGGCTATGACTATCTAGGTCGTTTTACGGGGGCTGGCCTTAATGACGAAAAAGTTCAGGCATACACGTTAGCACCTAAGCTTAGCCTACCAGTCACTGATGCAATTTCTCTATACGGTAAAGTGGGTGGCGCGTTTGTTGACCACGGCAGCAAAGATGACTATTCGTACCTTGGCGCAGCGGGTGTTGAGTTTGGCACTAACCAAAACGTTTCTGTACGCCTTGAATACCAAACGCTGACTGATGTGAACAACGACCTAGTTCGCGCGGAAGCAAACAGCGCAACACTTGGCGTGGTATACAAATTTGGTAGCAATGAAGAAGCTGTTGCCGCACCTGTCGTAGTTGAGGAAATGGTGGAAGAAGTTGTTGAAGAGGTTCCTGTAGTTGAGGAGCCTGTGATTGTAACCAAGACTTTTGCGACTCAGCGCTTAGGAACAGAGAGCTTTGAAGTGAATAGTTCAAAGCTAAATGAAGAAAGTCGAGTTCAACTGGGTGAGTTGGTTGAGTTTCTAAACACATACCCACAAGCTAATGTCGAAGTTGTCGGTTACACCGATACTTCTGGCGCGGCGAGCTACAACCAAGCACTTTCAGAGAAACGTGCTGAGTCTGTTGCGAGTGCACTAGTGGAACAAGGCATTGAGGCGTCTAGAATTAGCGCTCGTGGTGAGGGTGAAAATAACCCAATCGTATCAAATGAGACTCTAGAAGGACGCCAACAGAATCGTCGAGTGGAGATCATTGTGCCAGAATTTGAATATCAAGTTCAGCAATAATAAATAGCCGAAAAAGTAGATTTTTTGCTCAACGCCTCAATTTCTATTGGGGCGTTGTCTTATTGTTGAGAATAAAGATTGTGGCAGAAAAATATTATAAAAATAACAGAAACATAATTGTGTAAATAAGCAGATAAATGTACCCTTCTCAGCATTCACGCTGTAACAATGAGTTACTGTGTCGAATGTATATTGCGTAATCATTTATGCGAACATAAAGGAAAACTATAATGAAAAAGTTAGCAGCGGTAATTTCAACAACTCTCCTATTGGCATCTGCGTCAGCATCGGCAACAGAAGAAGGCCAATTTTATATTGGTGCAAAAGCGGGTGTGAGTTGGTTAAACAACGCATGTACAGCTGGAGCATGTGACGAAGATTCTTGGGCGCTAGGCTCGTTCCTTGGTTATCAAGTAAGTGATGTTGTTGCTCTTGAGGCTGGTCTAGGCGCACTGGGTGAGACATCTGGTTTCTTAGGCATGGAAGATCAAAATCTTTCACAATACAGTTTTGCTCCTCGTTTTAGCTACGCACTTAGCGAAGACGTTAATGCATTTGCTAAAGTGGGTGGCGCATTCATGAAGTATGCGAGTGAAGATGATTTCGCATTCTTGACTGCAGCAGGCCTGTCATACAGCTTAATGCCTTCTATCGATCTTCAAGCGGAATACCAGCACTTTAATGGTATTCGTATCTATTCGCGTGAGTTTAATGCAAACACGTTTACTATCGGTTTCCGCTCTAACTTCGGTGGCAGCACTGAGCCAACACCAGAGCCAGTACAAGAAGTACTAGTTGAAGAGGTTGTTGAAGAAGTTGTCGTTGCGCCAGTTGTTAAAACGTTTGAAGCTAAACTTGTAGGTTCTAGCAGTTTCGCGCACAACAGTGCAGAACTTACTGCAACAGGCACGCAAAAACTTGATGCACTAGTGGCATTTATGACTCAATACCCACAAGCAAACGTGGAAGTTGTTGGTTACACAGACTCACGTGGTGCTGAAGCTTACAACCAAAAACTTTCTGAGAAACGTGCTCAATCAGTGGCAAACGCTCTAGAAGAGCAAGGCATTGATGCATCTCGTATTACCGCTACAGGTAAAGGTGAGAGCAACCCTGTTGCAACGAACGAAACTGCAGAAGGCCGTGCTCAAAACCGCCGTGTAGAAATCGTTGTACCTGCATTTGAATACGAAGAAAAGTAATCTTTTAGTAGATAGCTTTCATTAATTGAAAATGCCTTGGCTTTATCCGCCAGGGCATTTTTTATTTTAAGTCTATGCTATTTAACCTTCCCATAAACTCTAAAATTTCTAAATTCTCTTTATTGGCCTCAAGTAAGGCTTTTTTCGTTTTACTATAAGCTGCTAATCGCCCATGTTTCTTTATTGAGCACACAACGCTCTTATAGATTAACTTTCCATCCTTATCGTAATTGCGCCAAGCTGCTATATAGCACTCATCTGTTGCAGTGGGATCGTCTTTGGTTGGTCTAGGTTTGAATATAATTTTAGGTTCAAGAGAGTGGGGCAGGCGCGTCATTAAGTAAGGGTCTTTTAATAGTCTACGCCAAAACTTTCCCCACATCGCCGAACCCAGTTCGTTACGAAGTTTTATGGCTTTCTTTAGCCCTTTCTTTTCACCGATGCGTACGTATCCGACAGAGCGGTGCAAGACCTTATCGTCTGGTGTATGGATATGTATCTTAAACGCTGTCTTAGCTTTGGAAATAAATCGATGACCAGTGTTAGTGGTCAAGTTACTCTTCTTCATGGAGTTCGCTATCAATAATTTTATTAATATTAATTTTAGATGAATGTGAACAGATCGTGAAGTCAGAGAGAGACAGAACCAAGCAATTAGTATTCTTTTTGTAGATAACGACTCTATATACCTGAAGGTATTGGTATGAAATCTATGTTTACTAGGTCATATTAGCTCAATTTTTGGCATATGCTACAAATATTGATTGGTCGAAAGGTAATCTTATGAACACTTGTAACGACTCTCATGCATGCTGCGCTGTATGCTCTTCTGTGAGTGAAAACCCATTTAGCCTAAATGTGAACTACCAAGCGAACGGTGAGCATGAATGTGTATCTGCTTTTTTGGTTGAAGAGCGCCACCAAGGGTATTTAGGCCTGTTGCATGGAGGCATAGCCAGTTCATTACTTGATGGAGCAATGACTCACTGCTTGCTGCAACATGGAATAATGGCATTGACGGCAAAGCTTGATGTTCGTTTTCATGATGTCATTAAGCTAGGTGAAAAGGTGGATGTTAAAGCGATATGCCATTCATCTCGAAGAAGTGTTTATGATCTGTCTGCTCAATTAACTGTTAACGGCATAGTGAAGGTAAGCGCAACTGCGAAGTTTATTCGCCCTAAAAATACCGTGTGCTTCTGAGCGGAAAATAAAAACGTCGGCAAACTAATCAGTGCCGACGTTTCTTAAAATATGGCGCTCCCGACAGGATTCGAACCTGTGACCTATCCCTTAGGAGGGGATCGCGCTATCCAGCTGTGCCACGGGAGCGTGCCTCTATAATACCGAAATAAATGGCAATGTTAAGCCTATGATTTAAAGAAGTTTATGCATAACATCTCCAATTTGGATGCTGGTGGCCAATTCGGGTTGATCAACAGACAGTTCAGCTTCATTCTCATAGACGCGATTAACAGTCAGTGTGATATTGGTTTCTGTCACTTTATTTCTCGGCAGGCCTCGTTGATCAATAAATGAGCCAGTATGCCATAGCTGTAGCTTGTCACCTTCTTTCACCCCATGAACACGGCCTAAATCGATCGTAATCGCATTGCCCCATTTCGCGACGACTTCTGGCAAGGTTATTTTGCAAGAGACTTCCGATTCGAGGTCTAGCATGATGTTCCGGCTTACGCGCAGTAACATATCACCATAGCTAGAAGCCCAGAATCGCGCGCTTTTGGTATCTATCTGGCTTGTTTTAGCAAAAGGCCAACGGGCGACTTCTCGATAGTTACGGTTGTACACTTCATTGCCCGTTTTGCCATCAAAAATCGTCATTTCTAGCGCAAACTGCCTATTTATCGTATCTCCGCTAACCAGGTTTTGTTCGATAGTTGCTGTAAGGTCGGTGATCACACCACCTAATATGTACTGGGCGCCAGTATCTTCTGCAATCATTTTCAGGCGTTCAGGGAAGCGCTTATTAATTTCATAATCCGTGGTTCCCACTGAAACAAAGTTAACTGATTCTTGATCGAGTTGTCGGTTGATGACATTCGCGAAGTCATCGCCGATGTTATAAATCTGGCCCATGACGGCTTGTTGTGGCGAGACAAGATCAATATTGCCGACCAAAAAGGTCTTCTTATACTGATCGACATGGCAACCCGTTGCCGATGGATAAATATCAACACGAGCTTTTACAAACATCACTCCTCGGCGGGTAATTTGCTCATCAACAATGATGTAACGAACTTCGCTATTTGCAAACTGGTATTCTTTTCTATCACTTTCCAGTAGTGGGCGCAGGTTGGCAATACTGCCTATATCGGCCCCTGAAAATTGCACAGCCTTATACAGCGCGTCTTCGAGCGCATGAATACGTGCGACGTCATCGGACGAAACTACCGTTGCAGTTCCTGTCACTTCATACCATCCCGCTTGAGCAGTCATTGTCCATAGGCTGAAGTACAAGGTAGAAAAAAGTATAAGAAGTGATTTTTTCATTTAGGTATACCAAGTTGGTTCATTTTTTGCTTTATCTAGCTTAGCAAGTTTAGGTGTTGTTTTTTGACTGTGACAAAGCTTAAAAAGCAAAGAGTGTTCCACTTTTAGAAGAGAGCAATTAGTGTGAACGTTCAGGCCTTAATGTATCGGAGATTAGAGAATGAAGAAATGGTTATCATTGGTGCCTGTAGTCTTTCTTACTGCGTGTGCTTATGCACCTATATATAATGGTAAGGAACCGTACCCTGGTACTCAGTTTATGCTGATGGAGAGTCCACGCCATACCCTAGACTTTTTCATTGAGAGCATGACAGAAGATCTGATGGTCTCAAACACAAGCGTATCGGCGCGCACACCCATTGCGGTCACATCGTTTGTTGACCTGCAAAATATGGATGCAACCAACTGGCTAGGCAACTCTGTTTCTGAAGGATTTATTCATCAGTTCCAACGCCGTGGTTTTAAAGTTGTCGATTTTAAAACCACAGGGGCAATTCAGGTTACTCATCAAGGTGATTTTGCGTTTAGCCGAGACTGGAAAGACTTGGCTCTGGAGCAAGAAGTGCAGTACGTACTCACAGGAACAATGCTTCGCCAAGAAGGCGGGGTTCTGGTGAATGCTCGTGTTGTTGGAATGCAGTCACGTATTGTGGTCGCTACCGCGCAAGGCTTTTTACCTGCTGACCGTATTGGTCGAGATCTAGATACGCTCAATAGTATCCGTACTCAAGATGGCGTGTTGATTCGCTCAGATCCAACCATCACTCAACCATATACTGTTATTTTGCGTCCATAGGAGTGAGCATGAAAAAGCTACTATTACTGGTTACAGTACTCATCATGGTAGGTTGCCAACCTTTGGGGACGATGAGGCCTGATGATTGGCTTACTTCCGTTGGTTATGCAAGCATCAGCGAGCAGAAAGGGCGTAATGAAGAAGAAAAACAGGTTCGTGCCATGCGAGCTTCAAAAATTGATGCTTACCGTGAGTTAGCTGAACAAGTTTACGGTATGCGAGTCAGCGGTAGAGCAAGCCTTCAAGATCAGCGACTAGGTACTGAACTCACGTCCGGGGCGGTTGATGGTGTTATTCGCGGTGCTGAAGTTGTCCGGAGTTACAAAGTAGGAGACAGCTACGTGACGGAACTTCGCTTGGATATTCAGAAAATGGATAGGCTAAGAGATTATGGTGAAGTTCAGCAAGTTCCGGAAAAAAGGCAACAAACTCTGTTTTAGCGAACTGGCCATCTCTAATCTCTTCGATCAAAAAAAAGCGGCAAACATTGCCGCTTTTTTATTTATTCTGTGCTCAGGCCTTAATGTTTGTTCCTAAAGTGGTCACATTCCTAGTTTGGCCTTCTGCCGTGTATGTCATCCCAAGCTTGCCTTGAGATTGTTTCATTAAATTATTCAGCTTATTGAAACTAGACTGCGCCCTTTGCAGCGCTTCACCGTTCATCGTATTGACCTGTAGGCACTCAGCAATAGTGGATTGAATTTCTTTCACCAGAGGGCTCAACTCTGGGTCACTCTTCAAGCTCTCTACATCTGGGTGGCGGCTAATTCTTTCATCGGTTGCTTTTAATTGATCAATCAGTGCGATTTTTTGTTTGGCGAGTAGCTCGATTTCCTTCGATACTCGACGCGTTATGGCCAGTGTTTCTTTCTCTAATAATTGAGAAAGTTCTTTCGCATTTTTAAGTTGAAACTCAACTAAACTGTCTAACGCTGCCATAATGCTTTATCTCTAAAACTAAAATCCACCAAGCTCTTTTTCGAACTTCATCATATTATCCGCAAGCTTTTGAGGGTCAACAGAGTAAGAACCGTTGGCAATTGCTTCTTTAATTGCTGCGACCTTTGCTTTATCAAAGCTTGGCTGGCTAACCATTTGATTGTGCATCTCACCCACAGCTTTACCCTGTGCACTAAGGGACACCGCATCCTTTGCCACGGAGGATTGTTTTGCCGCCGATTCAGTTGCTGCTGTATTGCTTTCGTGACGAACTGAGTTCCTGTTTGACGTCGTCAAAGGTTGCCCAGTTCGAATATTATCAATGCCTGCCATGTATGAGCCTTTTAAAAAGTTATAAACCTGTACTGACACTATCGACCAAAAGAAAAATAACTTTAGCCATTTTTTACGGTGACTTAGAAGATAATCGTAACTTCAGATAGACCAGTGACACGTCCTTCAATTATACGGTTGGATTTACTATTTTTCACTCTTATCTGTTCACCATGTATACCATCCGTTAATGCGACGCCTTTGGTGGTTATCGTCATTCCTGACTTTACGGCTCTGATAGTCACGGACTCATTGCGGCATACCACGCAAATGTCATTGGCTTCTATTGCCTCACCCACTCGGAGGTTCTTTTTCGTTTTTGCGCCAATTACAGCATCTACAGAGGAAAAGCCTTGCCGTCTAAAGCGTTGCAAGTCTACCATACTAACAGTGACATCGTGGGCAGAAATAACTTGCCCTCTTGATAGGTTGGTAGTCAAAGTAACTTGTGGCCCGTTTTTACTCACTCGGACGGGAACGTAAACCCGCCAATTGTCTTCAGGGCACTCAATGAGAACAGTGATATTACTGGCATTTGGGTTTGTGGAGCTTGAAGAGCTTGTTAAGCCTGAAGGGCAATCGGTGGCGAATATTCTTTGATCAATGTTAGCAGCAGTAGCACTTAGTGAACCTCCTGGTGGGCTTTCTAAAGTTGAAGTGACATAAGTTTCTGCAGCGTGCTGGATATTTGAAATTTGAGAACCTGTGGCGGCTGATACGGAAAAACTAAAGAAAAATAGGACGCAGCCGATAGACTTGAAAAACAATTTATAGAAAGCTCTACAAATAGCGGTGGGAATTGAGCTTTGGACTGATTGATAACGCATCATTCTATTTCTCGTAATTTTCATGGCATCACGTAGACTACCATTTTTTTGCAAAGAGTTTGAAATGGAGAAGAGCTTATGACGGGTATTCTTGACTCAGTGAATCAGCGTACTCAACTCGTCGGTCAAAACCGATTAGAACTCCTAACGTTTCGTCTAATGGGGCGTCAACGTTACGGTATTAACGTATTTAAAGTAAAAGAGGTTCTTCAGTGTCCTAAGCTAACTGCAATGCCAAACTTACACCCTTTGGTTAAAGGGATTGCGCACATCCGTGGCCACACGGTGTCTGTGATTGATTTGAGTTTAGCGATTGGTGGTCGACCAACAGCAGATATTGATAAAGCGTTTGTTATCATTGCGGAATTTAACCGTTCTATACAGGCATTCCTAGTGTCTTCGGTAGAAAGAATTGTCAATATGCACTGGGAAGCGATTCTTCCACCACCAGAAGGTGCTGGTAAAGCAAACTACCTGACTGCAGTGACCAACATCGATAATGAACTGGTAGAGATTCTTGATGTAGAGAAAATTCTGGCAGAAATCGCGCCAGTGGATGAAACGATGGATTCTACGATCGGGGAAGAGATCACTCAGGCAGAAACTGAGAAGAAAATCGTTCGTCGTATCTTAATTGCTGATGATTCAACAGTGGCAAGAAAACAGGTTGAGAGAGCCATTACATCATTGGGCTTTGAAGTCGTATCTGTCAAAGATGGTAAAGACGCCTATGAAAAACTGCTAGAAATGGCAGAGTCGGGCAGCATTTACGATCAAATATCCTTGGTTATCTCTGATATTGAAATGCCAGAAATGGATGGTTACACCTTAACCGCAGAAATAAGACGAAATGCAGATTTGAAAGATCTCTATGTTATTCTTCATTCATCACTGAGTGGTGTATTTAACCAGGCGATGGTCGAACGTGTGGGCGCAAACTCTTTTATTGCGAAATTTAACCCAGATGAGCTTGGTAATGCAGTGAAATCTGCACTTACAGAATAAAGAGAAGTTAATGACAGCAATAACTATAAGCGATCAAGAATATCGTGACTTCAGCCGTTTTCTAGAGTCTCAATGTGGCATTGTACTGGGTGACAGTAAGCAGTATTTGGTGCGCAGTCGCTTGAGCCCTTTAGTGACTAAATTCAAATTGGGATCGTTGTCTGATTTACTCAGAGATGTAGTAACAGGGCGAAATCGAGAGTTGCGTATTGCTGCTGTGGATGCAATGACAACCAATGAAACCTTATGGTTTCGTGATACGTACCCGTTTACCGTTTTGGCTGACAAGTTATTGCCCGAGATCGCAGCAAACAAACGCCCGATCAAGATTTGGTCTGCGGCAAGTTCATCAGGTCAAGAGCCCTACTCAATGGCTATGACGATACTGGAAACGCAGCAGCGTAAACCCGGCATGCTACCAAGTGTGTCTATCACGGCCACGGATATTTCTGCGAGTATGTTGGATATGTGTCGTGCGGGTATATATGACAACTTGGCGTTAGGTCGTGGTCTTTCACCAGAGCGTCGTCGCACTTTCTTTGAAGACGCTGGCGATGGTCGCATGAAAGTGAAAGATAACGTAAAACGTTTGGTCAACTTTCGTCCGCAAAACCTAATGGATAGCTATGCCTTATTGGGCAAGTTTGACATTATTTTTTGTCGAAATGTGCTGATTTACTTTTCTCCAGAGATGAAGTCGAAAGTGCTCAATCAAATGGCGAATAGTTTAAACCCTGGTGGCTACCTTCTACTGGGGGCGTCTGAGTCACTCACGGGATTAACCGACCGTTTTGAAATGGTACGGTGTAATCCCGGGATTATTTACAAGCTTAAATAATCGTATCAATTTCGCATTCAAGCCCAGTGTTTTTGCTGGGCTTTTTGTTGCCTTTTATATTTCCGTCGTTTGCTATACTGGTGTCGACATTCCTAGTGAGACGCGCTCAATTCGAAAAGTTGGCGTATTTATTGCTGATAATTCTGTGAAAGAGAAACAATCAATGTACATTTTACTTAAACTGGTATGTTAATTGCTTTGGTATTTCATACTAACGGTCAGTTCTTTGTGTAGAGGTTAATATGGCTATTTCTTTCGACAAGGCTCTAGGTATCCACCAGCATACGGTGGGTTTGCGCGAGCGCAATGCAGAGGTGCTTTCCACCAACATTGCGCAGGCCAATACGCCTGGATATAAATCGAAAGGAATGGACTTCCAAAAGGCTTTGCAAGCGGCAACATCCGAGGCAAGCATTGGATTAAACCGAACGGATGGTCGGCATATTTCTGCCTCTACGCAAGCGACAGGGGAAGTACAGTATCGTCTTCCAACTCAACCTGACACAGGTGATGGCAACACGGTTGATGTGGATCTTGAGCGTAACTTGTTTATGCAAAACCAAATCAGGCACCAAGCCTCACTAGACTTCTTAGGAAGTAAATTCAAGAACTTAACGAAAGCGATCAAAGGGGAATAATTAGATGAGCTTATTCAATGTATTCAATGTAACTGGTTCTGCCATGAGCGCTGAATCTGTTCGTCTAAATACGACCTCTAGCAACTTGGCCAATGCAGACAGTATCTCTAGTTCAGCAAAAGATACGTATAAAGCGCGCCACGCTGTGTTTGGTGCAGAGTTAAGTAAGGCGAAGTATGGCAATGACCATACCGTGCCCGTGAAAGTGATGGGTATAGTGGAGAGTGATAAGCCTCTTAATGCGGAGTACAACCCAGATCACCCACTCGCGAACAACGAAGGTTATATCTATAAGCCGAACGTTAACGTGATGGAAGAAATGGCCAATATGATTTCTGCTTCTCGCTCGTATCAGACAAACGTGCAAGTAGCAGATGCAAGCAAACAAATGCTGCTGCGTACGCTGCAGATGGGTCAATAAGGATAAGGAGGTAACGTATGGCCGGTGGCATTAATAATGTTGGTCAAAACAGCTTGTCCTATATCGACCAGCTTAAACAACTTCAAGACAAGAATAAGCCGGATGAGACCACAGGTAAGCAAGACCTAAAGCAAGAGGACTTCTTATCTCTACTCACCAAGCAGCTTGCTCAACAAGATCCGTTTAAGCCGGTCAGTAATGACCAGATGATTGCACAAATGGCGTCCTTCGCGACTGTAGACGGTATTGGCAAAATGAACAATCAGTTTGAAACATTGAATGCTTCGATGACATCGAATCAAGCACTTCAAGCGTCATCTTTGGTTGGTCGTGATGTGTTAGTACCGGGTGCTGCAGGCGTTAAAAAAGACAGTGACGGCATGGCTGCAATGGTTAAGCTTCCTCAATCTGTCGATAACTTGATGGTAAGAGTTGAAGACCAAATGGGGCAGCTTGTTCGTACCTTTGATGCGGGAGCCACACCAGCAGGTGATAACCGTGTTGAATGGGACGGCAAAGATCAAAACGGTAACCCATTGCCAGCTGGCAAATACAAGGTGAGAGCCGCAGGTTTGCTAGAGGGAGAAAGCAAAGAGTTTGAAGTTTCGACTTATGCAAACGTGAATAGCGTTCTTCTCGGTAAAGGTGATGGTAACGTACTGCTCAATCTGGCTGGCTTTGAGTCGCCAGTTCGACTTGCTGAAGTACTAGAAGTTGGTAAAGCGTAGCTCTTAGTAAAGTAGATATGCTAGCTAGATAGGAGATTTTGGAATGTCATATGTTGCATTAAGCGGTCTTTCCGCAGCTCAGTTAGATCTGAATACAACGAGTAATAATATTGCGAACGCAAACACGTACGGCTTTAAAGAGTCGCGTGCCGAGTTTGGAGATGTTTACTCAAATTCACTGTTTACCAATGCGAAAACGACTCCAGGTGGTGGTGTACAGGCGCAAAAAGTGGCACAACAGTTCCACGAAGGCTCAAGTGTTTATACAAACAACCCGATGGATTTACGCATTAGTGGTACAGGTTTCTTCGCTGTTGCAAAAGATCGCTTGTCTCCTACTACCAATGAGTTGACTCGTAACGGTGCTTTTCACCTAAACAAAGACAACTACATGGTGACATCCAACGACGAGTTTTTGCTGGGCTATAAAGTGAATGAAGACACTGGTGATGTTCTCTCTTATGAGCCAACGCCACTTAACATTCCGAAAGAGTTCGGTAAGCCGAAGCAAACTGCCAATATTGAAGTAGGTGTAAACCTGCCAGCAAGTGGTGACTTGAAAGACCCAACAAAGTTCGACTTTAATGATCCTGATTCATACAACCGTTCTACGTCATCCACTATCTATGATTCCATGGGCCAGTCGTACAAGTTAACGACCTACTACCTAAAAGATCAGACGCAGCCTAACACATGGCAAACCTACTACACGGTCACAGACAGTGAAGGTGAAAAAGCACTGAACATTGCTGGTGGTGATGCGACGTCTCCGTCTGGTCATGTTGGCCATACGATGAAGTTTAACAATGATGGCACACTGGCCAGTTTGAACAATGGCAACCCAATAGAATCGGTTCCTCTGGGTGGTGAAGTAGCGGAAGCGCAAGCGCAAGCAAATCCAGCTAATGCTGAGAATGCTGAAAATGTAGATAACGCTGAAAATACCGATGCAGTGGGCGCGACTGAGCAGCCAGCAGTGGCAGGCGGTGCCGGTATTAACCTGAATGGTGCAGACGTTAACCAAACGCTAAACTTCAACCTAAACTCCGCGACTCAGTTTGCAGCGCCATTTGAGCTGACAAAATTTGATGAAGATGGTGCCACCACGGGTTTCTTGACCAAAGTAGACTTTGATGAAAACGGTAGCGTGCTAGGTACCTATTCGAATGGTGAGAATGTGACTCTAGGCCGTGTGGCATTGGTTCGTGTTGCCAATGAGCAAGGCCTGGATAAGAAGGGCGGTACACAGTGGGATTCGACGCAGTTCTCTGGTGATAAGATCTGGGGCGAGTCAAATAAAGGCTCTTTTGGCTCACTCAATAGCGGTACTCTAGAGCAGTCAAACATCGACATGACTCAAGAGTTGGTGGATTTGATTTCGGCTCAGCGAAACTTCCAGGCGAACTCTCGCTCACTTGAAGTACACAATCAAACCCAACAAACAATCTTACAGATTCGATAATCTCTAAGTAACGCATTGCAATAATTTAGATGGCAAGCTGGTGGCAATCACTCGCTTGCCATTGTTGCCGCCTGAACAAAATCTCCTCAGATCTACATTTTATTTTCGCCTTCTTAAGTTTAAGTTATTGAAAAATAATCAATTTTAATATATGGCACATCAATTGCTTTAAATGATCCTGAATTGTGATTGTTGGAGCAAATTTATGGATCGTGCACTCTTTCTCGCCATGAGCGGTGCCAAGCAAAACATGCAGGCACTGCAGCTTAGGGCAAACAACCTAGCAAACGTCAGCACAACAGGCTTTCGCGCGGATTTAGCACAAGCTCGTTCCATGCAGGCCTACGGTGAAGGTTTGCCTAGCCGAGTTTTCAGCATGACTGAGCGCCCAGGGCATAATTTCCAGCAAGGCAGTGTGATTACCACAGGCCGCGATTTAGACGTGACGATTCAAGGTGATGGTTGGATATCCGTACTCGATAAAATGGGTCAAGAAGGCCTCACTCGTAACGGCAACTTAAAAATCGATGCTACTGGCTTGTTGACGAGCGGCAATGGCAATTTGGTTCTAGGCGAAAATGGTGCTCCAATCACGTTGCCGATTCCAGTAAGCAAAGTAGAAATCGGTTCCGACGGTACAATCTCGGTGGTGCCTCAAGGCGCGCCAGCGGACGCTATGCAGATCGTCGACCGAATTAAGCTCACTCGAACCAACAACCAATCACTTTTCAAAGATGTAAACGGTTTATTCCGTGCCAAAGATCCTAATGCGGCATACGAAGCAGATGCCGGCGTCAAACTGCTTACGGGCGCAATTGAAGGCAGTAACGTCAACGCGATTGGCGAAATGACCAGCTTGATCGACCTCCAACGTCAGTTCGAAATGCAGGTCAAGATGATGAATACCGCAGAAGACATGGACAAAGCGTCTGATTCTCTGCTTCGTATGAGCTAATAGATTTTTAGGAGATTGTTATGCATCCAGCATTGTGGGTAAGCAAAACGGGCTTAGACGCTCAGCAAACAAACATTTCAACGATTTCGAATAACTTGGCCAACGCCTCGACAGTTGGTTACAAAAAAAGTCGCGCGGTATTTGAAGACTTGTTCTACCAAAATATTAACCAACCTGGTGGCCAGTCTTCACAGAATACGGAACTGCCTAGTGGATTGATGCTGGGTGCCGGTTCTAAAGTGGTGGCGACGCAAAAAGTGCACACGCAAGGTAACACCCAAACGACAAACAACAGCCTCGATATGATGATCGAAGGCGATGGCTTCTTCCAAGTTTTGATGCCAGACGGCAATATCGGTTACTCGCGCAATGGCCAGTTTACCGTTAACGATGAAGGGGTCATTGTTACGTCCGGAGCAGGGTATGCGCTAGAGCCTGAAATTGCCATTCCTGAAGACGCAATCAGTATTACCATCGGTACGGATGGTGAAGTCTCGGTTCGCGTTCGTGGTCAGCAAGATAACCAAGTGGTTGGTCAAATCACGACGGTTGATTTCGTTAACCCTGGTGGTTTAGAGCCGATAGGGCAAAACCTTTACTTGCCAACAGGTGCCAGCGGCGATCCTCAGGAAGGGGTTCCTGGTCTGGATGGTTTTGGTGATATTCGTCAGTCAATGTTGGAGACTTCTAACGTGAACGTGACGGAAGAGTTGGTCAATATGATTGAAGCTCAACGTGTGTATGAAATGAATTCTAAAGTCATCTCTGCGGTTGATAAGATGATGAGCTTTGTTAACCAGCAACTGTAATTGTCGCTTGTAGAGGGTAGAAAGATGAACCGTATACTGACTCTTCTGGTCGTGGCTGTAATGTCGGGTTGCTCGATGCTTCCTCCGCCAATAGAAACGCCAGATGTTGTTGAAGGGACAACCACAGTGGACGCTGTTGAAGGGGATAAGTCGGCAGACGATAACAGCGGCATCGTTGATACGCTACGCGGCAGAACGGATCCGGTTGCGGGAGACCCTGCCTGGGCACCAATTCACCCTAAGCAGCAACCAGAGCACTATGCGGCTGAAACCGGTTCTTTATTCAACTCAGCGCGTTCCACCAGCTTATATGATGACTCTAAACCGAGAGGGGTGGGCGACATTATCACAGTGACGCTGAATGAAAGCACCAAAGCGGCGAAAAGCTCAGACGCGGATCTATCCAAAAACAACGACGCAACCATGGACCCACTAGAGGTCGGCGGCCAGCAGTTAAATGTTGGTGACTATAACTTCTCTTACAACCTAAGCAACGATAATTCATTCAGCGGCAGTGCAGCGGCAAACCAAAGTAACAGCATCTCGGGGTCTATCACCGTTGAGGTCATTGAAGTCTTAGCTAACGGCAATTTAGTGATTCGCGGCGAAAAATGGCTAACGCTTAACACGGGCGATGAATACATTCGCTTGAGTGGCACTATTCGCCCGGATGATATTGCTTACGACAATACCATCGCTTCTAATCGTATCTCGAATGCCAGAATCCAATATTCAGGCACTGGGACTCAGCAAGATATGCAAGAGCCAGGATTCTTGGCACGATTCTTTAATGTATCTCTCTAATCCCATCTTAAGTCGCTTTTTTGGCATATCAAGAAAGCAGGCACAGAGTTAGAGTTAAAGGTATTCCGATGAAGAAGCTGATTCTTATATTTACTAGTCTTCTGCTACTTGCGATGCAAGCTCAAGCCGCGCGTATCAAAGACGTAGCGCAAGTGGCAGGTGTACGCAGTAACCAATTGGTAGGCTATGGTTTGGTCACCGGTTTACCGGGCACTGGCGAATCAACTCCCTTTACCGATCAAAGCTTTAACGCCATGTTGCAAAAGTTTGGTATTCAGTTGCCACCGGGCACCAAGCCAAAAACCAAGAACGTAGCTGCTGTCATTGTTACTGCAGAGCTTCCAGCTTTCTCAAAACAAGGCCAAACGATTGATGTGACAGTCTCTTCCATTGGGGCGGCAAAAAGTTTACGTGGCGGCACGCTAATGCAAACCATGCTAAAAGGCTTAGATGGGCAAGTCTATGCCGTCGCACAAGGCAATTTAGTGGTCAGTGGTTTTAGTGCAAACGGTGCCGATGGTTCGAAAATTGTCGGTAATAACCCGACAGCGGGCATGATCTCAAACGGTGCGATTGTTGAGCGTGAAATTCCAACGCCATTTAGCCGTGGTGACTACATTACGTTTAACTTACTAGAGTCCGATTTTACCACTGCGCAACGAATGGCTGACGCGGTTAATAACTTCTTAGGTCCACAAATGGCATCTGCCGTTGATGCGACCTCAGTCAAGGTCAGAGCACCTAGGGACATTTCCCAAAGAGTGGCATTCCTTTCCGCAGTAGAAAACCTCGAATTTAATCCCGCAGATGGCGCGGCAAAAATTATCGTTAACTCTCGTACGGGTACGATTGTGGTCGGTAAGCACGTTCGTTTGAAGCCAGCTGCAGTGACGCACGGTGGGATGACGGTAGCGATAAAAGAGAATTTAAATGTCAGTCAACCTAATGCATTCGGTGGCGGTGAGACAGTCGTCGTACCTGATAGCGATATTCAAGTGTCTGAAGCTCAAGGAAAAATGTTTAAGTTTCAACCAGGTTTGACGCTTGATGATTTGGTTCGAGCGGTTAACGAGGTTGGTGCTGCCCCTTCTGATTTGATGGCGATTTTGCAAGCGCTGAAACAAGCGGGTGCAATTGAAGGTCAGTTGATCATCATTTAACGGAGTCGAATATGATTAATAACGGTAATGATATTGGCTTTATTCATGACATTGCGGGCTTAGATCAGCTTCGTAAGCAGGCTGTGAATGGTGATGAGCAAAGTGAAAAAGAGGCCTTAACTGCAGCGGCAAAGCAGTTTGAAGCAATCTTTACCTCGATGCTGTTCAAATCGATGCGCGATGCTAACTCTACGTTTGAGTCCGGTTTGATGGACAGTCAAAACCAGCAGTTCTACCGTCAGATGATGGATGAGCAGATGTCCAGCGAGCTTAGCTCATCAGGCTCTCTTGGTTTGGCGGATATGATTGTCGCGCAGTTAACATCGGGTTCCGTCGATAACCCAAATGCTTCAAGTCGCAATACTGACTTTGAAGCACTGATGAAAAAAGTGGATCGCATTCGACACGCACAAGAGCACACGCCAGTGCCAGCAGCTCAAAACGTGCCTGAAACGGTACCGACTCAGCGTGCAGAAGCGACACCAACTAGACATACTTTCGATTCGCCTGAGTCATTTGTGTCATCTATGCGTCCGTACGCGAAAAAGGCGGCAAGTGCCCTCGGTGTTGACTCGTCTTTATTACTTGCTCAGGCCGCTCTGGAAACGGGGTGGGGGCAAAAGTTGGTCAGCAATAGCCGCGGTAGCAGCAATAACTTATTTAACATCAAAGCAGACAGAAGCTGGGCTGGCGATAAAGTTGCAACCCAAACCCTCGAATATCACCAAGGGGTTCCGGTTAAAGAAAAGGCGGCATTCCGTTCTTACAACAATTTTGAAGAAAGCTTCAATGACTATGTTCGCTTTTTGAATGACAACCCTCGCTACACTATGGCACTTCGCCACGGTGGCAGCTCAGAACGCTTTATAGAAGGTATCCATAAAGCGGGCTACGCGACCGATCCTCAGTACGCGAGTAAAGTACTTCGAGTCAAGGCTAAAATCGATCAGATGTAATAAGAGCTCACCTTCGGGTGAGTTTTTTTATCCTGTTACTCCACCTTTCACTTCAATACCAATCGCACAGTAGCACTTCCAGTTACTGTTTTTAATTTGGCATATATATTGCTTTGTAACTAAGTAGATACTCAGTTTCGACTGATTTTAAAAGGTTTATTGGGGGCAATATGGCGTCTGATCTTCTGAATCTTGGTTCGCAAAGCGTACTGACGGCTCAGAGACAATTAAACACCACAGGTCATAACATCTCGAACGCAAATACCGAGGGTTATAGCCGTCAATCGGTGATACAAGGCACAAACATGCCTCGCCAGCTTGGTGGTGAAACCTACGGTATGGGCGTGCATGTGGAAAAAGTTCGCCGATCGTGGGATCAGTTTGCCGTTAATGAACTCAATGTCTCGACCACCAGTCACGCCCGTAAGCTAGACGACGAAGTCAACCTAGAGATGCTTTCTAGTATGCTTTCATCGGTGGCATCTAAGAAGATCCCCGAAAACCTAAACGAATGGTTTGATGCCGTAAAATCTCTGGCAGATACCCCGAACGATGTGGGTGCGCGTAAAGTTGTACTCGAAAAAGCGAGCTTAATTACTCAAAACCTGAACGATTTCCACGAAACTATTCGTCGTCAATCCGATGTAACAAACAAGAAACTGGATCTTGGTGTAGAGCGAATGAACCAATTGGCGGTCGAAATTCGTGACTTGCACCGATTGATGATGCGAACGCCTGGCCCTCACAACGATTTAATGGATCAGCATGAGCAACTCATTAATGAGCTGTCTGAGTACACCAAAGTCACGGTGACACCACGCAAAAACGCGGAAGGTTTTAACGTTCATATTGGTAACGGGCACACCTTGGTGTCTGGTACTGAAGCAAGCCAATTGACCATGATTAATGGCTACCCCGATGTCCATGAGCGCCGTCTGGCGATGGTGGAGGGAAAAGGCATTAAAGCGATTACTACCAAAGATATCGATGGAAAATTGGGTTCAATGCTCTCCATGCGTGATGAGAAAATTCCGCAGATCATGGATGAGCTAGGTAAGCTTGCCGTCGCATTCTCTCATGATATCAACCAACTGCAATCACAAGGTCTAGATTTGAAAGGCAATGTCGGCGGGCTGATGTTTACTGATGTGAACTCCGACATTATCGCGAAATCTCGTGTCGTGACATCGTCTGACTCGACTGCTGATTTAGCCGTCTATATTGAAGATACTTCACAACTTGTTGGTGGCGAATATTCACTTCAATCGAATGGTAGTGAGTACTATCTTACGCGCCCGAACGGAGATCAATCTATGGTTTCGGTCGTCGATAATGCCATCACTGTGGATGGCCTCAGAATACAAATTAATTCTGATTTAGCTGTTGGTGAGAAAGTGCTGCTTAGACCAACGCGCAACGGCGCAGCGCAGATGAAAATGGAAACCAATGACCCAAGTCAGATCGCGGCGCAGAGCTACGAAGCTTCTACCACTTTTGCACAAGGCAGCGCTCAGTTTGCCATCGAAAGCAGCGGTGCACTGCGCGAGTTCGAGGTCATCATTTCACCGGATGGGAAGCAATTTGCCGTCACTGATCCTGAAGGCAAGGTGCTTCTTTCACCACAAAGCTATCCACCTGCTGGTGCGGTAACGGTGCAAGGCACGACTTTTGAATTATCGGATGGGGCATTACCCAATGATAAATTTACGGCAAACCTTGTCCCTTCAGAAGGAGACAACGGTAACCTGCTCAAAATGCAAAATCTCCAGACCGAGAAAAAGCTCAACGATGGCGAATCAACAGTTCTAGATATTTACCACAACTTGAATACCGATATCGGTTTACAAATGTCGACAGCATCGCGCATGACCGACGTTTCACGGTTAGAAAAAGAGGCGGCACAAGAGCGCATCGCGTCGATATCGGGCGTGAACTTAGATGAAGAAGCGGCCAACATGATGAAGTTTCAGCAAGCGTATATGGCTTCATCACGCATTATGCAAGCCGCTAACGACACCTTTAACAGCATCTTGGCATTGAGGTAGGGGGCGTAAATGTTAAATCGAATTTCGAGCTTCCATAACTATCAGTCAGTTCAAAACGATCTGCGTCGTCAAGAAACGAAAGTGCACCACAACCAAGCGCAGTTAGCGTCTGGTAAAAAGTTGATGAAAGCCAGTGATGATCCTTTGGCGACGCACTATATCCAGAACATTAGTCAACAGAAAGAGCAACTCCGTCAATATAACGATGCCATTGTCTTAACGCGTAATCGCCTAGAAAACCATGAAGCGATTATCTCTAATGCGGAAAGTACAACGGACGAAGCAAAGCGCACTGTTATGGAGATGATCAACGGCTCTCTGTCGCCTGACGATCGCTTAGCAAAACGCAGAGAAATTCAGGAACTGGCGAATAACTTCCTCAATCTCGCTAACATTCAGGATGAAAGTGGTAACTATATCTTCGCTGGAACGAAACCGAAGAATCAGCCGTTTTTCCGTGATAGAAACGGTGAAGTGACCTACGCGGGCGATGATTACCAAAGAAAAATGAAAATTTCCAATAGCTTAGAAATGCCGATTAATGATCCCGGCAGCAAGTTGTTTATGGAAATTGATAACCCGTATGGCGACTTTGAGCCTCAGTATGAATTAAAAGAGGCATCAGAGCTGTTGCTTGAGCGCGCCATTAACCAGAATCCAGATGATCAGTCTACGTATAAAGTGACCTTTGTGGATATGCCGGAAGGAAAGTATGGCTATCAACTCGAACGTGATGGTTCGGTTGTCAAAGCCGATTTCTTTGAACCGTCAAAAGGGATTCAGTTTGAAGGCGTCACGATTCAGGTAAAAGGGCAGCTCACGAAAGGTGATGCAATAACGCTTGAACCACGCCAAACGTACAGCGTATTTGATACGTTTAAAGAGGTGATGGAGCTAGCTTCGGGTTCCGTCTCGGACGCGTCTAATACGGCAAAACTGCATCAATTCACTGAAGAGCTTCACGCTGCTTTTATACATTTAAACAAAGCCAGGACGGATGTAGGTGCGAGGCTTAGCACGTTAGACATTCAAGAAGAGCAGCACGACGACTTTCAGATCACGTTGGCGAAATCCCAAAGTAATTTTGAAGATTTGGATTATGCAGAGGCGATTATTGAATTTAATGAAAACTCGCGCGCGCTGCAGGCTTCTCAACAAGCGTTTGGTAAAACAAAAGACTTAACGCTGTTTAACTATATATAGCGACAAACAAGTATATAGAGAACAGAAAGTCTTAAGAGCAATGCCTTAAGACAGTAGGCCAAGCCTGACAAGTTACTTAGTGATAAAGCTAAGGCAATCAGGTGGCAAAGATAGCGGCAAACGTGTTGCCGCAATAATTGAACAAAAAGCAAACGGTGCATGAACACATTATGCTTGCCTGCTAAGTCGATGAAATACAAATACAATTAAGTTTAATGAGTTGTTTTTTAAACTTGGCACATAAATTGAATTGTCTAATGCAGAGTTTGAAAAATAGGTTTTAAGCAAATTTTTTTGCTTAGCAAGGCATTTTACGGTCAGTGCTTCCAAATGAGATTAAGCTGGCCGCTTCGCAAGCACTTGCGAACTCACTAGGAGAGCAAACTATGACCATAACAGTAAATACTAACGTATCGGCAATGACCGCTCAGCGTTACCTTGATAAAGCCACTGGTGATTTGACCACATCGATGGAACGCCTGTCTTCCGGTCAAAAAATCAATAGCGCAAAAGATGATGCTGCCGGCCTGCAAATCTCAAACCGTTTAACGGCCCAGTCTCGTGGCCTAGACGTAGCGATGCGCAACGCGAACGATGGTATTTCGATTGCACAGACAGCAGAAGGCGCAATGAATGAATCGACGTCGATTCTACAGCGTATGCGCGATCTGTCGCTGCAATCTGCTAACGGTACTAACTCAGACTCTGAGCGTGTAGCGATTAACGAAGAAGTAACGGCACTGCAAGATGAACTAAACCGTATTGCTGAAACGACTTCTTTTGGTGGTCGTAAGCTTCTTAATGGTACATTTGGCGAGGCATCTTTCCAGATCGGTGCAAGTTCAGGTGAAGCTGTAATCATGGGCCTAACAAGTATTCGTGCCGATGATGATCGTATGGGCGGACAAACGTTTATTGCCGACCAAGGTAAAGGTAAAGACTGGGGAGTGCCGGCGAACGCAACAGACCTTAAGTTAGACTTTACAACCAAAGACGGCGAAGCTGTTACTATCGATATCCTAGCTAAGCAGGGTGACGATATTGAAGAACTAGCAACTTACATTAATGGTCAGACAGATTTGCTTAACGCATCTGTGGACCAAGACGGTAAGCTGCAAATCTTTGCCGCAGAACCAAACCTAGAAGGTAACATGGCTATTTCTGGTGGTTTAGCGGGTGAGCTTGGTCTAGCTGGTGGACCAGGTGCGCAGACAACGGTTCAGAGCATCGATGTACGCGATGTTGGTGGTGCGCAAAATGCAGTGGGTATTATTGATGCAGCATTGAAATATGTTGACTCTCAGCGTGCGGATCTGGGTGCAAAGCAGAACCGTTTAAGCCACAGCATCAACAACTTGGCCAACATCCAAGAAAACGTCGAAGCATCGAACAGCCGTATTCGCGATACCGACTTTGCGAAAGAAACAACAGCGATGACGAAATCACAAATTCTGCAACAGGCGGGAACTTCAATACTCGCTCAAGCAAAACAGTTGCCAAACTCTGCAATGTCACTATTGCAGTAGTGGTCAACCTCTTCACTAACGTAAACCCAGACGTGGGGTTAGTGAAGATTTGACGGCAAACATAGGTATTTGCTCCTAGAGGCTCTCTCTCATACCTGCCTCTGTGAATTATTTACCTATGTAGTAGCCAAGCTTTGATCATTTCTCTCGATCTCCGCAATGCCTGGCTAACCCTCTAGCCCCAGTTCTCTCAAAGGAAAGGGGCTTTCTTTTATCTGCAGTAACACCAACCTAAATACGTTTTTATAGACGATTATCTGCTCTCCTACTTATCCCAATTGGCATAAGCATCCTATGCCGTCCAACTTGCTGAAAACTTTAGTCCCAGAATTCAAAACTACTTAGCGTGTCTAATTTCTCATGAAATATGCATGTGATTGTGAGTTATTCGTTCATATGCATTAAAGCTGCACAATTTTTAGTCGCTAAAAAGGTACTTTGAGAGAACTCATTGGTTTTCCGAGACGTCGGAAAGCTTTCGGAAGTTCCGGCAAATGGAAATCAATAGGAGAGACCAATATGGCCGTTAACGTAAATACTAATGTTGCAGCAATGACAGCGCAGAGGCATTTGAATAATGCTACCAGTGCTCAGCAAACCTCAATGGAAAAGCTGTCTTCAGGCTTTAAAATTAACAGTGCAAAAGACGATGCCGCAGGCTTGCAAATCTCGAACAGACTGAACGTTCAGAGCCGAGGCTTAGACGTAGCTGTGCGTAACGCGAATGATGGTATATCCATGGCCCAAACCGCAGAAGGGGCGATGAATGAAACCACCAATATTTTACAACGTATGCGAGATCTTTCACTCCAATCTGCCAATGGTTCTAACTCAAAATCTGAGCGCGTGGCAATTCAGGAAGAGATCACTGCGTTAAATGATGAACTCAACCGCATTGCAGAAACAACATCATTTGGTGGTAACAAGCTTCTTAATGGCACGTTTGCAACTAAGTCTTTCCAAATCGGCGCAGATAATGGTGAAGCAGTGATGCTAACACTTAAGAACATGCGTAGTGATAATACGATGATGGGGGGGAATAGCTATCAAGCAGCGAATGCGAAAGGTGCGGATTGGCAGGTTGATGGCACGGCAAACGATCTGACCATCTCGCTAACGGACAAAGACGGAGATGCGCAAACCATCACGATCAATGCCAAAGCTGGTGATGATATCGAAGAGTTGGCCACATACATTAATGGTCAAACAGATATGGTCAAAGCATCAGTCAATGAAGATGGAGAGATGCAGATCTTTACAGACAACAATAAAGTCGACGGTGCCGTTACTTTTGGCGGAGACCTGAACACCGAATTGGGTTTTTCTGGGCCGTCAGCTGTGACCGTTGATAAGATTGACGTTACAAGTGTGGGTGGAGCGCAAGAATCCGTTGCGATAGTCGATGCAGCGCTGAAGTTTGTCGATAGTCACCGTGCGGAGCTAGGTGCTTTTCAAAATCGCTTCAACCATGCGGTAAACAACTTAGACAACATTAATGAAAATGTGAACGCGTCTAAGAGTCGTATTAAAGACACAGACTTTGCGAAAGAGACGACAGCATTGACTAAATCTCAGATTTTAAGTCAGGCATCAAGCTCGGTTCTCGCGCAAGCTAAGCAGGCTCCTAACTCAGCATTGGCACTTTTAGGCTAATCTTATCAGTTAGAGATCGCTCATCTAAAGAACCTAGTTACGACTGGGTATTAGTTAGAGGGATGAGTGTAGAATGGTTTCTTACCAGAAAAAAGAAAACCCAGCTTAATGCTGGGTTTCTAATCGATGGTA
>NZ_BCUD01000015.1 GCF_001591105.1 Vibrio nereis NBRC 15637
CGTCAGAGCCAGAAGCTGAGCCACAAGCGCAGACTGCCGAACCTGCTGAAGTCGAAGAGCCATTCAATATTGATGACTCAGAACTGCCAGAATATAGCGAACAAGACGCTCTCGCCGAGCTGTTTAATAGCAACTACCTTGAGCCTGAACTTTCGGCGGCGGACCCGCAGCAAGAGCTGGATAATACTCAAGATGATACGCTATCAGTTGACAGTGCGCTTGACGATATCGATGACAGCTATCCACACGCAGAGTTTGATGAGAAAGCATTTGATGAGCTGCTTTCAGAAAGCACTGACAACGGCAAGCCTGGGTTCGATTTTGAGCAGCCAATCGATGCGACAGCTTCAGACAGTGCTGGTTTAGATATCGATGCGATGCTCGACATGGGGGGAGAGGATTGGAATGGCTTCTCTCTTTCTCCTGAGCAACAAGCCAAAATCAGTGATGATATTCCTGAGGAAGATCAGGCTATTTGGTCTCAAGGAAATCCACCCGCGCAGGCGACAATTTCGGATGAAAATTGGGAAGACCAGAAGGAAATTGAAGGCTTTAACCCAAGGGACCATCAGTACAGAACGATTGACGAGCTGATGGCTGAAGTGGAAGCTGAAGGTGAGCAAGAGATTGATGATACGCTGCAACTTGATGTGGGGCTTAACGATTTTCCGGATGTGATCGGTGATATCGACAGTTACGATGACAGCAGTGCAAATACTGAAGCGGCAGGTAAACTTGACCTAGCCAAAATGTATATGGAAATGAATGATCCGACAGGAGCCAGAAAGCTGCTTGAAGAGGCCATAGTGGATGGTAGTGATGAAATCCGCCGTGAAGCTAAAAATCTTATAGACAGTCTTGTTCAGAGCTAGTAAATCCATTAAGGGGGCTGAAGAGCCCCCTTATTTTTTTTATCAAAAATGTTTATACTTCCCGCCCCATTTTCTAAGAGAAATCCAAGATGAGAATCGCTTTAGGTATTGAGTACAACGGCACTCATTACTTTGGCTGGCAGCGTCAAAGAGAAGTTAAAAGTGTACAGGAAAAACTGGAACGAGCTCTGAGTATCGTTGCAAACCACCCTGTGGAAGTTCAATGTGCAGGGCGTACTGATGCAGGGGTGCATGGTACTGGCCAAGTCGTACACTTTGATACAACAGCAAACCGTAAAACGGTTGCCTGGACGATGGGAGCGAACGCAAATCTACCGAGTGATATTGCTGTTCGCTGGGCTAAAGAGGTTCCTGAAGAATTTCATGCTCGCTTTTCGGCAACCGCACGCCGGTACCGTTATATCATCTTTAATAGCGCCTTGAGACCAGGGATTTTATCTTCTGGTGTAAGCCATTACCATGGCCAACTTGATGAAGAAAAAATGCATCGTGCAGGGCAATACCTGCTAGGTGAAAATGATTTTACGTCATTCAGAGCCGTTCATTGTCAGTCTCGCAGTCCTTGGCGAAATATGATGCATTTGAACGTTACACGCCATGGCCAGTATGTTGTGATTGATATTAAAGCGAATGCTTTTGTACACCATATGGTGCGTAATATCACTGGCAGTCTAATTTGTGTCGGGCGCGGTGAGCAAGAACCAGAATGGATTCAGTGGTTGCTGGAAGAGAAGAATCGTAGGCTAGCTGGGGCAACCGCTAAGGCAGAAGGGCTGTACTTGGTGGATGTTGATTATCCGGAAGAGTTCGAATTACCAAGAGTGCCGATTGGGCCACTATTTTTGCCAGATAATTTGAACTAAACCGTGTTAAATTGTCTACATTATCATCTTTTTAGTGTGTGAGAGATAAGCTCAAAAATAGGTACAACCAGTTTTTTATCTACAGCTGGCATTTAATATGCTTTAATCCTCACGCGTAAATTCAGAATTTGTTTCCCTCGCATTTTGCGCGGGACTAATAGAGAAAAGGTCTTCCATGAGTTGGCTTGAAAAGATTTTAGAAAAAAGCAACATCGTAAGTTCACGTAAAGCGTCCATTCCAGAAGGTGTATGGACTAAATGTACATCTTGTGAACAGGTGCTTTACCACGCTGAACTAGAGCGTAACCTAGAAGTATGTCCAAAATGTGATCACCACATGCGTATGAAAGCTCGTCGTCGCCTGGAAACTTTCCTTGATGAAAGTAACCGCGTAGAGCTTGCTAACGATCTGGAACCACAAGACAAGCTTAAATTCAAAGATTCTAAGCGATACAAAGACCGCCTTTCAGCTGCTCAAAAGAACAGTGGTGAGAAAGATGCACTGGTTGTTATGCAGGGTGAGTTACTAGGCTTGCCAATCGTAGCGTGTGCATTTGAATTCTCTTTCATGGGTGGCTCAATGGGCTCTGTGGTCGGTGCTCGTTTTGTTCGTGCAGTAGAAGCGGCAATCGAAAACAATTGTGGTTTGGTTTGTTTCTCTGCAAGCGGTGGCGCTCGTATGCAAGAAGCACTCATGTCGTTAATGCAGATGGCAAAAACCAGTGCAGCATTAGAGCGTTTGTCTGAAAAGGGTCTACCTTTTATTTCGGTAATGACTGACCCAACAATGGGTGGTGTTTCTGCAAGTTTAGCAATGCTTGGTGATATCAACATCGGTGAACCTAAAGCATTGATTGGCTTTGCAGGTCGTCGTGTGATTGAGCAAACAGTACGTGAAGATCTGCCTGAAGGGTTCCAGCGTAGCGAATTCTTACTGGATCACGGTGCCATTGATATGATCGTTGACCGCCGTGAAATGCGCCAGCGTATCGCGAGCCTGGTTGCTAAAATGACGGATCAAGCGTCTCCATTGGTTGTTTCTGTGAATGATTCGCCAAATGAAGAAACTTATGATGTACCAGAAGTCGACGAAAAAGGGTAAAGTAAGACACTAACAAACAACCGCAATTTTTTGGTTTAAGTTAGATGAATCAACCCCAAATTCCACAAGCCACATCACCACTTGCGATGTGGCTTGATTATTTAGCAAGTATCCACACATCAGCGATCGATCTTGGTTTAGATCGTGTTCAAGCTGTCGCAAAGTCTGCAAACCTCACCAAACCTGCTCCTACTGTTATCACTGTTGCTGGCACCAATGGCAAAGGCTCTACCTGCGCTATCATGGAGGCCATCTTACTCGATGCTGGCTATTCAGTTGGTGTTTATAGCTCTCCTCATTTAATCCGTTATAACGAGCGCGTACGCGTCAACGGCCATGATCTTGATGATGAAAAACATGCGCAAGCATTCGCTTTCATCGAACAGCAACGTGGTGATATTAGCCTGAGCTTTTTTGAGTTTGGCACGTTAGCGGCTTTACGACTTTTCCAAACAGAGAGTGTAGATGTCGTCCTACTTGAAGTTGGTCTAGGTGGACGTCTAGATGCGACCAATGTCGTTGACCACGATGTATCAGTAATCACCAGCCTAGCGATTGATCACGTTGATTGGCTTGGCGATGATATTAACGTCATCGGGTTTGAAAAAGCGGGTATCTATAGAAGCGGCAAGCCAGCAATATGTGGTCAACCTAAAGCGCCTTCAACGGTTGCCGCTCATGCCGATGATATTGGCGCAGAGTTGTACCAAGTCGGGATACAGTACTCGTACGAGAAAACATCGGATCTAAAGTGGAAGTGGGTGCATGGTTCCTATGCACTTGAAGACTTGCCTGTTCCAGGGCTACCACTGCAAAATGCGGCCACAGCGCTTATGGCGTTAGCGACATCACACCTCGACATTACCGATATTAACATCGTCAATGGTTTAAATGGCGCGCACTTGCCTGGCCGAATGCAAGTCATCAATGATAAACCGACGATCTTGTTGGATGTCGCCCACAATCCACATTCAGCAGGCTACCTTGTCGAAAAAGTGGCTCAGCAGTATGCCAGTAAGAACATCCATACGGTTGTTGCTATGCTGCATGATAAAGATATTCAGCAGACCCTTTGCGAGTTGTCTCGAATTGCGTCAAGTTGGTATCCGGCCTCTCTACAGGGACCAAGAGCAGCGTCAGCGGATGAGCTATGTCAGTATTTGCCGGGGAGCAATGATAAGTATGATTCTCCGGTAAAGGCTTTTGAAGCTGCAATGACACATGCAAAGGCTGAGGATGTCATTCTTGTCGTTGGCTCTTTCCATACGGTTGGAGAAGTTTTGGAGCACTGGCAGAGCAAAGGAGTATAAATGGCAAGCAAATTTCAAAATCGATTGGTTGGTACTATCGTATTAGTTTCTATTGGAGTGATTGTTTTACCGGATGTGTTGGATGGTAAAAAAACACACTACAAGGAAGAGATCACCAGTATCCCTATTAAGCCTGAAACGGGGAACGACCTAGAGAGCTTCGAGGTACTCGATCCTATTGATGATGGGGTAAGTCTGCCTGAGTCTCCGGTTGAAGTGGTTATCGAGGATACCCCAGCTCAGCCAGTTGAGGTCGAACAGCCCAAAGAAGTCACAGCAGTGGTCAGAGAGGTTCCTGAGCGTAATGAATATCAAGATAGTGCGTGGATAATTCAGCTCATGGCTTTGAAGAATGCAGAAAACGCTAAGAACCTTGTTAGTGATTTAAAAAAGCGCGGTTACCAAGCTCATACCAAACCAGAAAATGGTTTCACAAGGGTAATAATTGGCCCTGAAGTTTCGAAGAGTAAGTTGGAGCAACAAGTTATTGAACTTGAAAAAATTACTGGCTCAAAAGGTCAATTGCTCAAATTTAAACCGCTAAATCCATAAGAAAACGTTTGCGTCAGCGTTTTTTCTGTTAAAATGCGCGCCAACTTAAGATGTAAGAACAGATGAATCCGTTAGATATTGTCATTTTAAGTGTGATCGGCCTGTCGGCTTTGATCAGTTTAGTTCGTGGCTTCGCGAAAGAAGCATTGTCATTAGTTATTTGGTTTGGTGCTTTTTTTGTTGCCAGTCAGTACTACGCAAAACTTGCGGTGTACTTTACCAATATTGAAGATGACATGTTTCGAAATGGAGCCGCAATTGCAGCCTTGTTTGTTGCTACGCTAGTAGTTGGGGCGGTCGTGAATTACGTCATCGCGCAACTGGTGCAAAAAACAGGCTTGTCAGGAACAGACAGAGTGTTGGGAATCGTATTTGGCGGTTTACGCGGTGTTTTAATTGTTTCTGCGACACTATTTTTTATGGATGCGTTTACATCGTTTCCAGACTCAGAGTGGTGGAAAGGGTCGCAGTTGGTGCCAGAGTTCAGTCGCATCATCGCTCCTTTTTTTGAACACTTGCAAGCAACATCTAGTTTCTTATCTGGCGCGCTTTAGTGCGCCAGTCATTGTCGAAAATCGAGGGTTAAGACATGTGTGGTATTGTTGGAATCGTGGGCACTACGCCTGTAAACCAGTCTATCTATGATGCGTTGACGGTATTGCAGCATCGTGGCCAGGATGCTGCGGGTATTTGTACCATAGAAAGCAATCGTTTTCGTCTGAGAAAGGCGAACGGTTTAGTCAAAGATGTGTTTGAAGCAAAACACATGCAAAGACTCCAGGGAAATGTTGGTATCGGTCATGTTCGCTACCCAACAGCAGGTAGTTCAAGTGCTTCAGAGGCTCAACCATTCTACGTAAACTCACCATTTGGCATTACTCTCGCTCACAACGGTAACCTGACAAACGCGGTAGAAGTTCGTCAAAAATTGTTTGAAAAAGATCGCCGTCATATCAATACAACGTCTGACTCGGAAGTATTACTTAACGTATTGGCACACGAGATTGATACCGTTAAAGGTAATGTAACAGCAGAAGATGTCTTCCGCGCGGTTACCAACGTTCATCGTACGATTCGCGGAGCGTATGCTGTAACAGCTATGATTATCGGCCACGGTATGATTGCTTTTCGTGACCCAAATGGCATTCGCCCTCTATGTCTAGGCAAGCGCGAAGTGAACGGCCAAATGGAGTATATGGTGGCATCTGAATCTGTGGCACTTGATGCCGTCGGTTTTGACTTTATTCGTGATGTCGCGCCAGGCGAAGCTATTTACGCAACATTTGATGGCCAGCTACATACTAAGCAATGTGCAGATAACCCATCGCTAAATCCATGTATTTTTGAGTTTGTTTATTTTGCTCGCCCAGACTCATTCATTGATAAGATTTCGGTGTACAGCGCGCGCGTTGAAATGGGTAAGAAGTTAGGGGATCGTATTCGTGATGACTTCGATCACTTGGATATTGATGTGGTTATTCCAATCCCAGAAACATCGTGTGATATCGCTTTGCAGATCGCTCAAGCGATTGATAAGCCATACCGCCAAGGTTTTGTTAAAAACCGCTACGTTGGCCGTACGTTTATTATGCCAGGCCAGCAACAGCGTAAAAAATCAGTGCGCCGTAAGTTGAACGCTATCCGTTCAGAATTTAAAGACAAGAATGTCTTGCTGGTTGATGACTCTATTGTTCGTGGAACAACATCCGAGCAGATTATCGAGATGGCCCGTGATTCGGGTGCGAAAAAAGTATTTATGGTTTCAGCAGCGCCGGAAATTCGTTTCCCTAACGTGTATGGAATTGATATGCCAAGCGCGAATGAACTTATTGCGCATGGGCGTGACAATGACGCCATCTGCAAGCAAATTGGTGCGGATGAGTTAATCTTCCAAAAACTGGATGATTTAGTCTCAGCTGTCGGCCTTGGTAATACAGATATCGCTAAATTCGAGACTTCTGTTTTCAACGGTGAATACGTGACAGGTGATATCGATCAGAAATACCTCGATTTCTTAGAATCGCTACGCAGTGATGATGCGAAAACAGAACGTGACATGCAGCAAGAGCTTGTTAACTTAGAGCTGCATAACGAAGGTGCTTAAGTGGCTTCGCTCCTAATGTAAATAAAGGCTTCCTTTGGGAAGCCTTTATTGTTTTTATGCGAATTAAATCAGTCGGTAGCCGTTAGCTACGAGCTTTAGTCAGCTGAGATAGCATAAACAGTGTCGCGGCACTGATCACCACAGATGGCCCTGCTGGTGTATCAAAGTGCCAAGACAAGCTTAGGCCTAGTAATACGGAAATGGCGCCAATAATGGAGGCCGTAATCGCCATTTGTTCCGGTGTTTGAGCAAAGCGACGGGCGGTCGCGGCAGGTATGATCAGCAGGGATGTCATGATCAAAGCGCCAACAAACTTCATTCCGATAGCGATAACAAGGCCAACCATGAGCATCAGAATCAGTCGCATTAACTCTACATTGTGGCCGTCCACCGCCGCGAGGTCTTCACTGACTGTGGTTGCTAAAAGTGAACGCCAAAATATCATTAAAATGACCGATACAGCTGCCGCACCGGCATAGATGTAGATAAGATCGCTTGGGCTGACAGCAAGTAAATCGCCAAACAAGTAGCTCATAAGATCGATGCGTACATCATCTAAAAAGCTGACGGCAACTAGGCCTAGAGACAGAGAGCTGTGCGCTAAAATACCCAGTAGCGTATCAGTGGCTACCTGCTGCTGTTTTTGCAAAGTGACCAAAACAACAGCCAATGCTAAGCAGCATACCACTAGGGCTAGATACAGGTTTACGTCAAGCAAAAAACCAAGAGCAATACCCATCAAAGAAGCATGCGCAAGTGTGTCGCCAAAATAGGCCATTTTTCGCCAGACAACGAATGAGCCAAGTGGCCCCGCAATGATAGCAATGCCTATGCCGGCAAATATTGAAGGTAGTAAAAACTCAATCATGATGGTGGCCGTGAGAGTGGTTAGAGCACGTTTCTGCATCACCAGATACCGGTTGACCTGATAAATCGTGATGGTGGTGGCTATGATGGTGGTGGTAAAGAGCCAAAGCTTCGTTGCGGTGAGTACCAAATAACGCGATATAGCTTGGGTGTTGACTAATAGCGGCTGGTGTCCCTGAGCAACATACATGATGATGCAAACAAACGACGTCATCTGTTTTGGCCATTACCAGGTGCAAGTCGTGAGAGACCATAAATACAGCGCAGTTGAAACGGTGACGTATCGTATCAATCAGATCGTACAGGTCTATCTGCCCTTGCACGTCAACGCCTTGCGCTGGTTCATCCAACACAAGTAAATCTGGCCTTTGAAGCAGAGCTCGAGCTAGCAGTACTCGCTGGTTCTCACCGCCTGATAGAGAGTGCATATTTGAGTTCAGCAAGTGCTCAGCACCGACTAACTTTGTTGCTTCAACGACTTCTTGCTTACTGTACTTTCCTGAAAGTCGAATAAAGCGATCTACATTTAGCGGTAGTGATTCATTGAGCTTAAGTTTTTGGGGGACATAACCGATCTTTAGATTGTCGATTTTCTTGACTTGACCGCTGTACTTACGCTGAAGGCCCAAAAGGACCTTGACCAATGTGGATTTTCCTGCCCCATTAGGACCGATAAGCGTCGTGATTTCACCGCGATTCAGTTTTAGAGAGACTCTGTCGAGAACCTTTCGTTCATCAAATTGAACACAGATGTTAGTGAGTTCGACCAATGTCGACATGAATAGCACTCATTTGCAATTATATAATGTTATAATGTAACATTTAATCCCTTGTTCGACTAGATAGTAGTTTTGTTTTATGAAACGCATTTTTGCACTCCTTGTTACAGTGTTGGCTGTATTCAGCACTCAGGCGAGTACTGTACTTACCAGTATCAAGCCAATTCAATTTATTACGCTTGAGTTAACGAAAGGCGTTTCAGTGCCTGACGTACTTTTGGCGTCAAATACGTCTCCTCATGACTATGCATTACGCCCTTCTGATGTAAAGCGAGTTCGGAAAGCAGACTTAGTGATATGGTTTGGACAAGATCTAGAGCCGTTTATGACTAAGTTGCTAGAAAACCAAGAGCGAGTCCTAACCATAAGCGACATTCCTGGCTTAGAGTTACGAGAGTTCAACGGTGATCACAATGACCATCATGGACATGAGCACGGTAATCACGACCCTCATTTTTGGTTAGGTTACCGTCCAGCTCAACAAGTAGCGGAAGCTATCACAGAGCAGTTAGTACTGATAGATAAAGCCAATGCAGATGCATACCGGAAAAATTTGCAGGAGTTTTTGTCAACGCTTGCTCGACAACAACAAGAGATCAAGCAAAAGCTGGAAGCAGTAAAAGGCCGTGGCTACTACGTATTTCATGATGCTTATGGTTATTTCGAACAGGATTTTGGCCTTAATCATCTCGGGCATTTTACCGTTAGTCCTGATAGAAAGCCTGGCGCAAAGACTTTAATTAAAATTCGTAAGACTCTGGCGTCACAGCAAGCAAGTTGTGTTTTTTCAGAGCCTCAATTTACTCCCGCGGTTGTTGAATCAGTAATCCGTGGCAGCAACGCTAAAATGGGAGTTCTTGATCCGTTGGGAACTGATATCGAGCAAGAAGAGAACGCTTACTTTATGCTGCGTGAGCAATTAGCCGATAGCTTTTACCAATGTCTGAGTGATCAGAAGTAGCGGCTTTGCATCGTTCGCTCGACAAATATCACTAAGGGAGTTTATAACTCCCTTTTTTGATACAGCGTTGCGTGATATTTCCTCAAATTCGCTTATGCGTTGCGAGCTGTTCGGAAAAGTCGCGCCAAGTTTGCTAACCAACTTGTTTATTATTGATATTATTAGATAATTATCCCTATAAAATAATAGATGCTTTGACTACACACATTTGGTAGGTAGGATAAAGTACTTTTGCACTTATAATTGTTGCTGTTAGGGATTTAATTGGTGATTAGAGCCGTTTGGTTCGTTATTGCTATTTGCATAGCGAATGTAGCCATTGCGGTGGAGTCGACGCCTGCGGTGTTTTACCCACTGCCCACACAAGATCAGGGAAAAGTATTCGCTGCTAAGCGCCTATTCCTCGCTGATACAGGGGGAGTATGGCTTCAGGATGTTCGAAATCAGATCTTGTTCTTTGATGGTCAGAACATCATGCCTCAATCTGGCTCTGCCCTTGAACACGACACCGACCAAGTTGCCTTTCTAGATAATGCATTCTGGACGTTCTTCCAAAATGAAATCTATCGCACAATACCCAAACAAGAGAGAGAACTGGCTTTCAGCTTGAAGCCAGGTTCGGTCATCAGTCGTATAGGCTCGTCCAAACGTTTTATTTGGGTAGTGGATGATTCCAATTTTTATACCTACAACATTGATACAGGCGCGCTTAGCTCTTATTCATTATACGAACTCTATAAGTTCAGCCAATCTTCTTCCATTCGAATTAATGATGCACAACTAGTGTTATCTAAATGGGCGTTAGCTACTGATGCTGGTGTTTATCTCTCTGATGATTCTGGGTTCGAGCATGTGACTAGCTCAGGTAAAAATTATACTGAGACTCTTTATTACTCGGATAAGCGGCGTGAAATTGTTATCGGTTCACTCAAAGGTGCGCTGGTTTTCGATATTACTGACCCCAACAATCCAGTTAAGCATATACAAGGCTCACATGTGCTCAGTATTACTGAAACGGGCAATGAATACTGGATTGGTACGGAAAAAGGGTTGCTTGTTTATTCCTTCTTAACGAATGAGACTAAATTACTGCAACCTTCTGAGCTAAGTAACCGCGCGATTGTTAATGGAAAAATTTATGCTTTGCTCAATGACCAAGCGGGGGGGGTTTGGATTGCCACGGATAGAGGGATTCGCTACTTCTCGCTCTTTTCTCATAAATTTGAGCGCTACCCAAGTAACATTTTTTCTCCGCAGTTCAGTACAGATCGACCCCACTCTTTGATACCTATGGAAAGCCGTGAAGGCTACTGGATGATAAGCGAGTCCGGTGTTTACACGTTGACTTTAAGTAATAAGTATCAAAAGCGAGAATTGATATACAGTGGCAAAGTTTATGACTTGACGGAGAAAGGGAGTGTATTGTGGTTAGCGACCTCGCAAGGACTTCGCCGAGTGGATGTGGCAACAGGTAAGTTACTAAATAACTACCCAATCCCCGACGTACTTGGTACATCTGCCATTCGTTTTGTCGATATTGATCAGCAAAATACTCTTTGGATCGCGAGTGAAAATGAGCTTTGGAGTTATCAGCTTAACAAGGAATTGCTGACTTATTATGGCTCGGAATGGATGACTCAAAAGTACCTTCCTGCGCAAGTCACGAAAATGACAGTCCTCAATCGAGGTGAGTTGATTTTGGGCACAGAGCACGGAGTATATGTACTACGTGATGGAAAAATTCATTTCATTAGAGAGAGCGCTCCATTTGGTCTGGTTATCAGTATTGTACAAACCTCTGATAACGAGGTGTGGGTTGCCGGTCGATATGGTGTCTACAAATTCAATCTTGATAATAGGCACGTTCAACCATTAACCCTGCTAGATGAACACATAACGCCGAAATGTCTGATAAACAATACTGATGGACTGTGGTTGACCTCTTCGTCTGGTTTAACGCAATACTCAAATCAAGGTCACTTGTTAAGACATTACGGAGAGCCTTTCGGGCTAGTCAGTAACGAGTTCTCATCGGGGTTATGTAGCCACAGCATTAATGATAAAAATGTGCTTTTGCTCGGTTCACACATCAATCTAATTAAAGTAAATACGCGAGAGCTGGCAGTGAGTAAAACACCGGCGGTCCAAGTCATCGTTAGCCAGATTAAAGTGAATCAACAATTACAATCGCTAGGCGCACCCGTTTCCATTGCGCCAGAGATCGATTTTGGCGAATCCATTGCGTTTAAATTCGGTGTGTTGCCGCAGGTAAACAAAGTCAGTTTAGAATACAGGTTGAATAATGAAGACTGGCAATTGCTTGATGGTTTCACATTGAGCATTGAACATCTTATTCCAGGCCAATACCAACTTGAAGTGCGTGCTGTTTTTAATGATACACAACGAGGCGAAAGTACTCCGTTCTCGTTTGTTGTGGCTAAACCTTGGTTTGTGACCCCTTATGCCTTGGCGATGTATATCCTTGGATTCATTTTGACGGTTGGAGGGATTGTGTATTGGCGCTCTAAGATGATGAGAAGAGCAAACCGACAGCTAAGATCTCAAGTTGAGTTAAAAACCAACCAGTTGCGCCATCAGAGCCGAATTTTGTTGAGCAATAACCAGCAACTTCGTAAACAATTGCAAATACGTCGGCTTATTGTCAATCAGTCAATCAATGCTTTAAAAGAAAGACTGGTGAACCCTACTAATGAAGTGCTCTTCAATCTGGGGGTAGGGAATCGAAAATTGGTGAACTCTTTGCTCCAAGAGCTGGACTTGCTCCTTCATTTAAAGAGTACCAACAGTGATTCTGCTGCGGTATATAACCTCACACTTATTTTGCAGTCTGTGCTTGATGGATGGGAAGATGAACTGACAAAATCTGGGGTTAATATTGAGCTTAAATCTGATGCAGATTGTGATTATTTCGTGACATTAGAAAGTTCAAATTTAGACGAATTGCTAAACCTACTGTTAGACAACCTAGTTAAGCGTTGTTACCGAAATCAGACGGTTGTTGCGTCAACACGTCAAGAAGGAGAAATGATCGCACTTTCTATTATCGATGAAGGCGAAGCCATAGATGAAAGTCATCATGCCTCTTTTATTCAACAAGCCCAAGTTATGGTTGCACAAAGTGGAGGAACTCTAAATATCCACGCCTCGACTGAGCGCAACTTACTCGAAATACGTTGGAAAACAAGCGAAGTATGGGCAGAAGAGTCAATTGAAAATGCTGAAGAGACTGATGAACAAACGACAATGGATGACCCATGGCTAGACAGAGTCCAACAGTTAGTCTCGGAGCATTATTCTGACCCGGAATTTAGTACGTCCACCGCGGCAAAAATGCTCTACGTTTCTGAAAGAAGCCTTCAGCGTAGATTAAAGTCGATGATAGAGAAAACATTTACTGAATATCTGACTGAAGTCCGTTTGGATAATGCTTGCCGTCGCTTACTTGCTGGTGAAAAAGTGTCTGAAGTTGCATTTGAATGTGGTTTTAATGACCCATCATACTTTAGTCAGCGTTTTAAACATCGATTTGGTATGTCACCAACGCAATTTGTTGAACAACAAGACAGTTAACCCTCATATGTGACTACCTCATGCTTCTAGTCGGCTAGGAGGGATGCTGCTACTCATAAGAGGTATCAAACGCTATCTTTGGTTTTATTAGCGCTGGTATCTTCCCGTTAATCCTCTTCTAATGTGTCCCTATCGATTATAGAACCTCAGCCTTTCGGCTGAATGAATTACTCAGAGCGCCTTATTACAAGCCACTGTTCACAAGATGAAAGCTTGCCCTAGGGCTCTGATGAAACATTAGGCTCAGTCTGATATTCGAGTAGAGTTCTACTTTTTACACTTTGCGCGAGTGATGCTCAATAAGGAAAGTTTAGAGTTTGAGGAAGAGGGAATATATGTGAGAACGATAATAAAAAAAATATCGTGGTATAGCCGGGGGGACTATACCACGGGTGCCAACGACACCTTCGCTTGCTGCCGGAGTGACGCTGGGAGGCGCCACCTCTGGAATTTAAAATCTTAAGGTACATGCCCTTTCGATGGATTCACTATAACCATGTCTTCTGTTTTTCCTTATAAAATTAACGCCATTGTAATATAAGAAAAACGACAGATTGATTAAGTTATTGATAATTAATGATATTAATCTATTTTAGATTTATCACTCTATTTTTGTTTTGTGCACGAGGTATATTTTTAACGAAATTGACGTGGTTAAATTTAACGAAAATGACGTGTTAAAAATGGAATTATTGATTTCAGGCAAGATTGTGGAAGGGTGACAAGAGTATTATTGCGATTATTAATAATAACTTTTCTCATTTACCTGAAGGCTCCTTGTTAATGAAACTCTCACAGCTTCAAGTAGGCCAACAAGCCACAATTTCAAATCTTTCTGAACTCTCTACAGACGTAAGAAAAAAGCTAATGGTGATGGGGTTACTGCCCAAAACAGAGGTTAAGTTGATTCGAAAAGCACCGCTGGGTGACCCATTGCAGATTGAAGTCAGAGGAGTCTCTATGGCTGTACGCACCAAAATTGCCGACTCAGTAACAGTAGAGGTTAAATAATGGAGTACCAAATATTAACGGTCGGTAACCCAAATAGCGGTAAAACAACACTATTTAACGGTTTAACTGGTGCGAAGCAGCAAGTCGGAAACTGGGCAGGTGTGACGGTTGAGAAAAAAACAGGTAAGTATACGCACTCCGGAGATGCGTTTTTGCTTACCGATTTGCCTGGTATCTATGCTTTGGATAGCGGTAACGATGGTAATAGTATCGATGAATCCATTGCTTCACGAGCCGTGTTAACGCATCCCGCTGACCTGATCATCAATGTTGTGGATGTGACTTGTTTAGAGCGTAGCCTATATATGACACTCCAACTGCGTGAGCTCGGTCGTCCTATGGTTGTGGTGCTAAACAAGATGGATGCGTTAAAACGAGAGCGTCAATCTATTGATATTAAAGCGCTAGAGACATTGTTAGGTTGTCCGGTTTTCGCTATTTCAGCGAACAACAAGTCTCAGGTTCAAGCCTTCAAAGAGCGCTTGCACAAAGTGCTTGTACAAGGTGTTGCTCTGGATGAACTCCGACTCGATTACGGCGAAGAGTTCGAGAATGCGATTACAGCGATAGAGCCTCTTTATACTGAACAGGGTAGTGTTTGTTCACGAGCTTTAGCCATTCGAGCGTTAGAAAACGACCTGCTAGTTCTTAATTCCATGACTCAGTCTGAGCGTGAGCAAATTACCGCAGAAAAAACACATATTACGCTAGATATTGATTTGCTTGTCGCCGATGTTAAATACACGTTCCTACACAAGCATTGTAAGAATGTTCGCCGAGCGGAAGGAAAGTTAAGCCACAGCTTCACTGAGAAAGCCGATCGTATCATTCTAAATAAATGGATTGGTGTGCCATTCTTCTTTGTTGTGATGTACCTGATGTTTATGTTCTCCATCAATGTAGGAAGCGCCTTTATCGATTTCTTTGATATCAGTGTTGGGGCATTACTCGTAGATGGGGGGCATTACCTGCTTGATGATCACCTCCCGGTTTGGCTGGTTACCCTTGTTGCTGATGGTATCGGGGGCGGTATTCAGACCGTAGCAACGTTTATTCCGGTGATTGCCTGCTTGTACCTTTTCTTAGCGATCTTAGAGAGTTCTGGTTACATGTCTCGCGCCGCGTTCGTATTAGATAAAGTGATGCAGAAGATAGGGTTGCCTGGAAAAGCGTTTGTGCCTTTAGTCCTTGGGTTTGGCTGTAACGTACCTGCCATTATGGCGACTAGAACACTGGATCAAGAGCGTGAGCGTAAACTTGCTGCTTCTATGGCGCCTTTTATGTCCTGTGGGGCGCGTTTACCTGTTTATGCTTTGTTTGCTGCTGCGTTCTTTCCTGAAAGTGGCCAAAATGTCGTATTCGCGCTGTATTTACTCGGTATTGTTGCTGCAGTGTTTACTGGCTTTGTACTAAAGAAAACGCTCTATCCGGGTTCTAGCGATAGCTTGGTCATGGAAATGCCAGATTATGAGCTGCCGACCGTGCAAAATGTCTTGATCAAAACCTGGCAAAAGTTAAAACGCTTTGTGCTTGGAGCAGGCAAAACGATTGTTGTCGTTGTAACGATACTGAGTTTCCTTAACTCTTTAGGAACGGATGGTTCGTTTGGCCATGAAGACAGTGAAAACTCCGTATTATCAAAAGCATCACAAGTGGTTACTCCAGTGTTCGCCCCTATTGGTATCCAGGAAGACAACTGGCCTGCTACGGTTGGTATTATTACCGGTATTTTTGCCAAAGAAGCGGTAGTTGGTACGTTGAACAACCTTTATGCGCCTACCGAAGAAGAGGGTGCGGATTACGATCTTCTGTCTAGTCTTGAAGAAGCCGTCGTGTCTATTCCAGAAAATTTGATGGGGCTGAGTTATTCCGATCCTTTAGGTATTGAAGTCGGCGATCTGACAGACAGCGCAGCGGTTGCTGAAGAGCAGGAAGTAAGTTCGTCAATTTTTGGTAACTTAAAACAGCACTTTGTGACGGGTAATGCGGCATTTGCATACTTGATTTTTATTTTGCTGTATACGCCATGTGTCGCGGCGATGGGCGCGTACGTGCGAGAATTTGGAGACAAGTTTGCCCGCTTTATCGCGATATGGACTATGGGGTTAGCGTATGGTTCTGCGACGATTTTTTATCAGGTCACCCACCTAACTCAGCATCCTGTGACAAGTAGCGCTTGGATTGCAGGTATTTTACTTGTGTTTTTTGTCAGTTATCAAGCGTTGAAATCGATTGGCAATAAACAGCTAGCTTTGGAGGCTCAGGTGGCATGATCTTGTCAGAGTTAAAGCTATATATTGAAGAAAAAGGCAGTGTTAGCCAGTCAGATTTAGCGAAGAAATTTGCGCTAAGTGTCGATGGTGTTGATGCAATGCTTTCGGTATGGATAAAGAAAGGCGTTATCTCTCGTTATATCGACACCAACAAAGCGGATAGAGTCACTCGGATTCGTTACTCGATTGTGCAGCAAAATGCTCTGTCCATAACTGCTATAATGTGACGTGAATAATAAAGCCGCTTATAGAGCGGCTCTATTATATTGAATGTGAGTCAGGAAGTTCCACTTATACGCGTCTAAACAAACTACTGAGTGATAGAACGTTGCCAATGCGTGTTAGCAGTGCTTGCTGCTCTTCCTCACTGCGAAATTCTCCTTGGGTATTCCCCCAAATTGGTCCTGGCCAAGCGACATCATCTTTAAATCGAGCGATATGATGGATGTGTAATTGAGGAACCATGTTACCCAGAGCACCCAGGTTTAATTTATCAGGTTGGAAAGTCGCCTCTAATGCCTGACTGACCGCTTGTGATTCAAGTAGAAACTGCTGCTGCTCTTGCATTGGAAGGTGATGCAGTTCCTTCAGGTTTTCACGTTTAGGAACCAATATAACCCAAGGGACAGCATTGTCTTTATGGAGCAGGGCGACACAAAGCGGGAAGTGGCCGATAACGGTGGTATCTTTTGCCAATTGAGGATGGAGTTCAAAGCTCATTTCGGTCATCTCATTATGGTTTGTTTTTGTGAGTATACGCCAAATAAAACAAAAGGTTGACGTTCTCACGCCAACCTTTTTATTTGCTTAACCTGAAAAACTAGATTACATACGTTCTAGCGTCTCGATACCAAGAAGATCCAAACCTTGTTTGATGGTTTTAGCAGTAAGCGCAGCCAGTTTCAGACGGCTCTGCTTAATTGCGTCATCTTCGTTGTTAAGGATAGGACAAGCTTCGTAAAAGCTAGAGAATTGACCTGCAAGTTCGAATAGGTAGCTACACATGATGTGTGGTTGACCTTCGCGAGCAACAGACTGTACCGCTTCTTCAAACTGAAGCAGTTTAGCAATCAGAGCTTTCTCTTTATCTTCAGTCAGTTTGATCTCACCAGACAACTCGTCCATAGAGATACCAGCTTTCGCAAAGATAGAGGCTACACGAGTATAAGCGTATTGCATGTAAGGCGCTGTGTTGCCTTCAAACGCTAGCATGTTGTCCCAATCAAAGATGTAGTCAGTTGTACGGTGCTTAGACAAGTCTGCGTACTTAACAGCAGCCATCGCCACTGTACGCGCGATGTTGGTCTTCTCTTCACTGTCGAGTTCTGGGTTCTTTTCTTCAATGAGCTTAACAGCGCGTTCTTCGGCTTCATCCAGTAGATCAGCAAGACGTACAGTGCCGCCAGCACGAGTCTTAAATGGACGACCATCTTTACCTAGCATCATACCGAATGCATGGTGCTCTAGAGTCACTTCTTCAGGAACATAACCGGCTTTGCGCACGATTGACCAAGCTTGCATTAGGTGCTGGTGCTGACGAGAGTCGATAAAGTACAGTACGCGGTCGGCACCTAGCGTTTCGTAACGGTATTTCGCACATGCGATATCCGTTGTCGTGTACAGGAAGCCACCATCACGCTTCTGGATGATAACACCCATCGCTTCGCCGTCTTTGTTTTTGTATTCGTCTAGGAATACAACTTGCGCACCGTCATCTTCTTGTGCAATACCTTTTTCTTTAAGGTCTGCAACGATGCCTGGCAGCATGTCGTTGTACATGCTTTCGCCCATTACGTCATCGCGAGTCAGTGATACGTTCAAACGGTCGTAGTTGCGTTGGTTTTGCACCATAGTCACGTCAACGAGCTTCTTCCACATTTCAGCACAGTATTCGTCACCGCCTTGCAGTTTCACTACGTAGTTACGTGCTTTAAGTGCGAACTCTTCGTCTTCATCGTAAAGCTTTTTCGATTCACGGTAGAATGCTTCAAGATCAGCAAGCTCCATTGACACTTCACCAGACTCTTGCTGAACTCGCTCAAGGTTTGCGATAAGCATACCGAACTGAGTTCCCCAGTCGCCAATATGGTTTGCACGGATAACTTTGTGGCCTAGGAATTCAAGAGTACGAACAACAGCATCGCCAATGATGGTTGAACGTAAGTGACCAACGTGCATTTCTTTTGCAACGTTCGGTGCAGAGTAGTCAGCAACGATAGTCTTTTGCTCTTCAGCAGTCACACCAAGGCGAGCGTCAGCAAGTGCAGACTCAGCTTGTTTCGCTAGAAACTCTTCACTTAGGAAAATGTTAATAAAACCAGGACCTGCGATTTCTGTCTTGCTCGCGATGCCGTCAAGATCCAGAACATCCAATACTTTTTGCGCAAATTCGCGAGGGTTAGTACCTAGTTTTTTTGCTACGCCCATTACGCCATTCGCTTGGTAATCACCAAACTGAGGTTTTGCAGATTGGCGAACAGCAGCAGGACTACCTGCAGGTGCGCCAGCGGCTTCTAGAGCCTGAGATACTTTGTCGTTAATAAGTGCTTGGATATTCACACGCGCTTCCTTCAATTCTAGGGAATTGGTTTGGTATGCATTCTTTTAACTCAAGTAAGCAGAGCGCTTATCTTGGATAATATCCACAAAAAGGGAAGTGAATGCATATCTCAATCTACTTCATAATTTGACACACATAATACCAAGTTTATTGACGCTCTTATAGGGAAGGATCTGGGAAATTTTCTACTTTTCCTGACGATCTTGTTACTATCGTAGAAAAATTAATGTTTTGGATGGAAGAAAATGTCTCAAAGACTGATTGACGCTGAATTAATGCCTTCGCAGTTGTGTGAAAAACTAGACGAATTTATGCATAAAATCCAAGGTTTAAGCCAAATCTTGCATATCGATTTGTCTAGTTTTCAGGCAGATCATGTCGCATTGCGTATCAATGATGTAGAACTCGCACAATTGGCTCATCAAGAGTGGTTAAAACAGGGGAAAGAGATCTCGAACGCTATTATTAATGGCCGTCCAATTATTGTGCTGGAGTTTCATCAGCCTCTTTGTTTTTTGGGCTGGGAAATAGAGTGCCTTGAACTACCTTATCCGGCTGAAGGGAAAGTCTACCCAGAGCAAAGTTGGGAACATGTTGAGTTTGTTGTGCCATCCGAAGCTGAAACGGCAGATGAGTATTTAAACGATCTAAAACAGAGGTTTCCTGAGTTTGATCAGCAGTTTGAGCAACTCGCTGATAACGGCGTAAATATAAAATTATCGAGCCCTAAAGGGGAAGGTGAGCGTTTGAATAACCCAACCGTTGCCTTTAAACATAAAGGTGTGTGTATCAAACTTCATCCTCATCCGATCAAAAGCATCATCGAGTCGGAGCAGGGCTAATCGCCATTAGAGGGCTATTACGTATTGGAATAGCCCCAATCGCTAACGTGGTTTAACCAAGTTCCACATCTTTTGGTCTTAGTTGGAACTCTTCAATTGACCCTATTTCTAGCCCCAGATGTAATTTTTCTGCTTCGTGATGGGCGTTGCCTTGCGAATGCATGATTAACCGGTTCGCGGTTCTGGGCTTAAGCTCGTTCACGACAAAACGAATCATATCGGCACGGTCGAGGCCTTTGAGCTCTTCGAGCACTTTTTCTCGCTGATTAAATTCGTAATCTTTGTTGCCAATGGCGACCCACATCCGCTGCGCCCGCGATCTTAGTGTGGTATCTGGGGTTGAAATTTGATTCCACAATCCTCGTTTGCTGCTATGCCACTGATACTCATTGAGCTCAAGCAGTACCATATAAAACGCATTTAAGAACTCATCAATCGAGCTCACCAAGTCTGTAGGAGCGGCGTTGGGTGACTGAACATAAAGTACGATTCCTGGATGACGATTTAACGGTAAATTCCCTGTACCCACCATATAACCGAGCTGCTGCTTAGTCCGTATTTCATGGAAAAATGTCGCAGACATCAGATGATTGGCTAAAGAATAGAGCGCTATGCTTCTTGGGCTGGTGTCATCACATTGGTAGTAAAGCACCACGGCAGAGTCTTCTTGGTCACAAAATACTTCGCGCTGAAAGCTGCCATTTTTCCCGAGCATAATCAGTGGGCGGAGTGACTCCTCATATTGTTGATTTTGAACTCGAAGCGCATCCTTTAAAGTTGTACCCAGTGCTAGAGCGTCTTCCTTTGTCCAATCCCCATAGACGAACATTTCCACGTGTAACTCAGAAAGGATGGCTTCAACAAAGCTTGGTAGCTCGTCGACTTTTATGGTTTCTAATGCTTCGACCAAGGCCGCATAAGGTGGATTGTTCGGCTGTAAAATGCCAGTGAGTGAGTTGAAAAGTTGCGAAATAGGTCGATCTTGAGAAGCATTTCTCCAGTTACGCAGAAGCTGCTGTTTGATGGTATCAAATCTCTGTTGGCTGAAGTCACGTTTGGCAAAACGCTCCAAAATCATCCGCATTAACTCTGGTTGCTTCTTGCTAAAGCCCGAAATAGTCAGGGTCACGCCGCCTTGATGTGCGTACATGTTGTAACCCATGCCTGCAATCTCTGCTTGGTAGGTGTCTTTTTCTAAGCTGTCGAGGAACATCTCAACACAAAGTCTGGTTTTGACGATGTTTCTTGGTGTTGCTACCGCTTTAGGGCTGTCAATTGCGACATACACAACCCCTTTGGGTACGTTGAACTCATGGTCTTGGAGGTGCCAAAGCCGAAAGCCTGGTAATTCTTCAAGGGTTACGGGAGTTTTGTGCTCAGCTTCCAGTGGTTGTGGGTCAAGGTCGTAGCAAATGAAAGGGTTTTCATTCGGAAGTCTAAAATCTAATAAAGATGGCGCGCTGAATTCGGTGCGTTGTTGTTGGCTAAATGGCGTGACGGAATAAGGGGTGAAGTACCATTTCGCGGTTTTATCGTATGTTAAGTCTTTGGCGATCAGAGTGGTTCGCAAATTGTCGATGGTGAAATAGCTTAAAAGTGACTCAAGCAGTTCTTGATCATAGCCATCCATCACATAATCGCCATAGATCACATCCTCTGGCTGATAGTGCTGAAGGTTAATCACCAGATGGCTGGCAAGATCGAGCGGGCGAGTTGGTTCCTGAAAGCGAAACACAGATTCTAATACCGCTTTTTTTTCTAGATAACGCCACTCATTCAAGCCTTGAGTTTTAATTAATTCAATGAAGCTAAAAATAGCCTGAACGATTTCATTGGTATGTTTAAGCCCTAAAGGCGTTAACGCGCAACTGATCGTAAACTCTCGGTAATTGCTTCCACTGGTGCCGCCCCCCGCAGAAAGCGACGTGATCCAACCCTGTTCTTTCAACGACAGCATTAAGCTGCCTTCTCCCTCATAGCCAAGTAAATGCGCGAAGTAGGAAAGCGGTTTGATGCGATAATGTTTATCCATCCCAGGCATAGGGAAGGTAAGCATAAGTTTTCGGATGTCTTTGATAGGCTCGACGGTAACCTGTACACCCGTAGACTCATCACCACTGAAAGGAATATCGATAGACTTTTCGGCGAGCTGGTGGTTGGGAATGGATGAGAAGAGCTCTTTGCACCATGCTTCCTGATCGTCCAGGGTTTGTGGCCCAACCAGAGTAAGCGTCATCAAATCTGCCGAGTATTGCTGATAGTGGAAGTCTATGATCTCATCACGGATAGATTGGCCATGTCTATCGCAGAGGGTTTCAAGGTTCCCTACTGAGAATTGACTGAATGGGTGTTCTTGATTGACGATTTCTTTGTGAACTTGGTAAAGGCGTCTTGAATCATCATTGAGTTTAAGTTTGTATTCTGAGTCGACGGCCTGGCGTTCTTTATCGAGCGCTTCGGGGTTAAAGAGAGGGGCGCTAAAAAACTGGCTAAAGCGATCAAGTGCTGGATGAAATGCGTTGGGTGTGACATCAAAAAAGAAACAGGTGTGCTCGGTTCCAGTCCAAGCGTTATTTGCCCCACCATGTTGGCTGATATAGCTTTGAAACTCTCCTACTTTCGGATACTTTTCTGTCCCTAGAAACAACATATGCTCCAGGTAGTGTGCCAAGCCTTCTCTATCTGAGGGATCATCGAAGTGGCCGACATTAACGGCAAGTGCTGCGGCGGATTTCTGCGCGCTGGCATCATGGATGAGCAAAACCCTAATTCCGTTGTTAAGGGTAAGGTAACGGTACAGGTTGGTGTCATTAGGGCTAATATGCACGAGACTCTCTCCGGTCTGATAAAGTGTGGGATGAGTTTTTTATAATTATGACTCGGATAGCAGCGTGTGCAACTATCTGATTGAGAAATCTAACCAAAATACTTCCAAGTTAAAGGAAAGGATTTTTGCTAAACAGTGATAAAGCGCCGGAGTCTTTCGCAACTGACTTGGTATAATCACCTTTAGAGAGATCAAAATGATACACAGCGTTTCAGCATTGATGTCAAAACATAATAAGAGCAAGTGGTCTCCAAATTAACCATTTCCAGATCTAGTTTAGGATGAAGCAATGAAAATATTTATTATGCGTCACGGGGAAGCAGAGCACTTTGCGCAGAGTGATGCAGAGCGAGCATTGACCGAACGGGGGCGCAGTGCCTCCGCTGCTGTTGCTAAAGCTTGCGTTGAACAAGGTTATCAGTGCTTTGATAAGGTGCTTATTAGCCCTTATATCCGCGCTCAACAAACATGGCAGGAAATCGCGACAGAGTTTGAAGCTAAACAAATTGAAGTCAGCCCGGATATCACGCCCTATGGGGATTCAGAGCAAGTGGCCGAGTACGTGAGTGCGTTGGTTGATATAGAAAAACTCGAATCTGTTTTATTGGTTTCGCATTTACCGTTAGTGGGGTACTTGGTGTCCGAATTTGTGCCAGATATGGTGCCTCCTATGTTTCCAACATCAGGCCTAATTTGCATTGACTACTGCTCTGAGAAGCGCAGTGGTGAGATCGTATTTAACATTCAGCCATAAAACGTGGCTTTACTTTAACATTGATAAGAAAGCGGGCACGTAGGGAGAGTCTGGTAGATGCCATAACCTCTCTTCTTGCTGCAGTCTTTATGGCGAGTCATTTATTTGACATGTCGACTGGACTGGATATTGCATGTTCCGCTAATTCCCTCTTTATATAGACAATTATTGCTGCTCATCTATGAAGTTATCTTTGCCGTTCGCAGATAAGTTACCCCCCATACCACAGCGAGCTATGCCTGCGATTGGTGCACCAATCATGGTTTTGGCTACGTTGGCCATGGTGGTATTACCTATCCCAGCATTTTTGCTTGATCTGTTTTTTACCTTCAATATCGCATTAGCAATGGTTGTATTGCTGGTTACGGTATACACGCGCAGACCTTTAGATTTTGCAGCTTTTCCGACGGTTCTATTAATAGCAACCCTGTTGCGCTTGGCCTTGAACGTCGCATCCACCCGTGTGGTATTACTATACGGTCACGAAGGACCAGAAGCCGCAGGTAGTGTTATCGCCGCATTTGGTAACGTGGTGATAGGCGGTAACTATGCAGTTGGTTTAGTGGTGTTCCTGATCTTAATGATCATTAACTTCATGGTTGTTACCAAAGGTGCAGGGCGCATCTCGGAAGTCAGTGCTCGCTTTAATGCGTTGCCAGGCAAACAGATGGCGATTGATGCGGACTTAAATGCTGGGCTTATAGACCAAGAGCAAGCGAGAACACGCCGACAAGAGGTGACTAAAGAAGCGGACTTTTACGGTTCGATGGATGGTGCTTCAAAGTTCGTTAAAGGCGATGCGATTGCCGGTATTTTGATCCTGTTCATTAACATCATCGGTGGCTTGTCCATCGGCATGGCCCAGTATGAACTTGGGTTTGGTGAAGCGATTCAAATCTACACGCTATTAACCATTGGTGATGGCCTTGTGGCTCAGATCCCGTCACTGTTACTCTCTATTGGTGCTGCAATCATGGTGACTCGTCAAAATGCTGACGAAGACATGGGGCAGCAACTTGTCTTCCAGATGTTCGACAACCCCAAAGCACTGATGATTACAGCAAGTATCTTAGGTGTTATGGGGATTGTGCCGGGCATGCCGCACTTTGCTTTCTTACTGTTGGCAGCGATGGCTGGCGGCTGGGCGTATTGGATTCAACGTAAGCAGAAAATACAGGCAGAAAAGCCGAATTTGCCAGCGACTAGCGAGTCAGAAGCACCTACACCAAAAGAGCTATCATGGGATGATGTCCAACCTGTTGATATTATTGGTTTAGAGGTCGGGTATCGGTTGATTCCATTGGTTGATAAAGATCAAGGCGGTGAGTTACTTGAACGAGTAAAAGGTGTGCGTAAAAAGTTATCGCAAGACTTTGGCTTCCTGATCCCCGCGGTTCACATACGTGACAACCTTGAACTGACGCCCAACAGCTACCGAATTACCTTGATGGGAGTTGCTGTGGGAGAAGCTGAAATTCGCCCTGATATGGAGTTAGCAATTAACCCGGGCCAGGTCTACGGAATGATCGATGGCGAGCCGACCATAGACCCAGCTTTCGGCTTGGAAGCGGTTTGGATTCGTGAAGAACAAAGAGAGCATGCGCAAGCGCTAGGCTATACCGTTGTTGACTCATCAACCGTACTCGCGACGCATTTGAGCCAACTTCTTACGAATAATGCATCTCAGCTTATTGGTCATGAAGAGGTTCAAAACTTGCTGGAAATGCTGGGCAGAAGTGCACCGAAGCTGGTGGAGAGCTTCGTTCCCGATCAGCTGCAACTTGGGGTTGTGGTTAAAGTACTGCAAAATTTACTTAATGAAGCCGTTCCGATTCGAGATATCCGTACGATTGTTCAAACCTTGGCCGAATACTCAAGTAAGAGTCAAGAACCTGACATTCTTACTGCGGCAGTGCGTATCTCACTAAGACGATTAATTGTCCAAGAAATCAATGGTATAGAGCCAGAACTGCCTGTAATTACACTTATCCCTGAGCTGGAACAAATATTGCATCAAACTATGCAGGCATCAGGTGGAGAGTCGGCCGGCATTGAGCCTGGATTAGCAGAAAGACTGCAGTCCTCATTGAGCCAAGCAACCCAAGAGCAAGAGCTTAAAGGGGAGCCAGCAGTGCTGCTGACTTCGGGTGTCTTACGCTCAACCTTGGCTAAGTTTGTCAAAAATACGATTCCATCATTGCGAGTTCTCTCTTACCAAGAAATCCCAGACGAAAAACAAATTCGCATTGTTCAAGCAGTTGGTAACTAGGAACAGTGTGAAATGAAACGGTATCCAAATTGAAGATTAAACGATTTTTTGCCAAAGACATGCGTTCTGCACTGCTCCAAGTAAAAGGGGAGTTGGGTGAGGATGCGGTGATCATGTCGAATAAAAAAGTCGCAGGTGGTGTTGAAATAGTGGCCGCTACGGATAGTGAAGGCGCAACCAATAGTTCGGCAACAAATGGATATGGCTCAAATCCTCGCCATACGCCTCGCCAAGCTCCAGCCTCCTTGCCTACGCCGTCAAAACGCGAACTTGACGATGACCGAGTGACTTTGCAGACCCATGCTGATTCTGGCCGCTCAATGACCAAACGGTTTGCGAGCATGCTAAAGCAATACAGCACAAGCAAACCAGAGCAAGATGAGCGGGAAGAAGAAATGTCAGACTCGTTGTCTGCATTGCTTCAACGTCAATCATCTCGTTCGAATTCGGACAATGTGCAGGTCAAAGAAGACTCTCCACTGGCACGTTTGATCTCTGAAGACCGAAGAATTGAGCGACCTGAAGCCCGTTTGGACCCAACGCGATTCGAGCGAGGGCGCCAAAATGAAGCGGCGCTATCCAGTGAAGACTTGGAAGACATGAAAGAAGAGATGATGTCGATAAGACGTCTACTTGAGCATCAGGTCTCTGGTCTTATGTGGCAGGAAGTCGAGCGACGTGAGCCTCTACGAGCGATGTTAATTAAGCGCCTAGAACGAATGGGTGTCTCGTCAGATTTGGCCGATCAGCTTGCTTGTTACATACCTGAAGATACGCCACCCACCAAAGCCTGGAAAGCGCTTTTAGGGTTAGTGTCGGATCAAATCCCTATTTCTAAACAAGATATTTTAAAGCGTGGTGGCGTGGTTGCGCTACTTGGTCCGACTGGCGTTGGTAAAACGACAACCGTTGCTAAGCTAGCCGCGCGTGCTGCGATGGAATGGGGGTCAGACAACGTGGCTTTAGTAACAACGGATACCTACCGTATTGGCGCACATGAACAACTGGCCATTTATGGACGTATTATGGGCTGCCCGGTAAAAGTTGCTAAAGATTCTAAAGAGTTGGCCGATGTAATCTACCAGTTGCGAAATCGTCGCCTGATATTAGTAGACACGGCAGGAATGGGGCAACGAGATGTCAGATTATCAGAGCAACTGGATACCTTAATGCACGAAAGCGGTGAGTTGATTCACAGCTACCTTGTGCTTCCTGCAACAGCCCAACGAAAAGTACTGCAGGAAACCATTGATCACTTTAAACGCATCCCGCTTTCGGGATGCATTATGACAAAGCTAGATGAGTCATTGAGTCTCGGTGAATTTGTAAGCGTGGTGGTTCAGAATGCACTGCCTGTTGCGTATATCGCGAATGGACAGCGTGTTCCTGAAGACATTGTGATTGCGCAGCCTAAATACATGGTAGCCAAAGCAAACGAATTACTTGAGAAGTCTACAGACGATGAGCCTCATTACTGGAACAGTGAAGTGGAAAAGTTCTAGGCGGCGGACGATGATGACAAATAATATGATACAAGACCAAGCAAGCGGTCTGCGCCGCTTAACAAAACCTTCTCTAACTAAGGTTATCTCTGTTACTGGCGGCAAAGGTGGCGTGGGTAAATCCAACGTAACATTAGGCATGGCGATTAGTATGGCGCGCCAGGGCAAAAAAGTTATGGTGCTTGATGCAGACTTAGGTCTCGCCAACGTTGATGTGATGCTCGGGATAAGACCTAAACGTAATCTAGGGCATGTGCTCGCTGGTGAGTGTGAATTAAAAGACGCCATTGTCGAAGGCCCTCATGGCATAAAAATCATTCCGGCAACGTCAGGTACTCAGTCAATGACTGAATTATCACATGCTCAACACATCGGACTTATTCGTGCTTTTGGCAGCCTTGAAGACGAAATGGACGTGTTGCTGATTGATACCGCAGCGGGTATCTCAGACATGGTGGTGAGCTTCTCGCGTGCCGCACAAGATGTTGTTGTTGTGGTCTGTGATGAACCTACATCAATAACTGATGCGTACGCATTGATTAAACTACTGAGTAAAGACCACCATGTTCAGCGCTTTAAAATCGTCGCGAATATGGTGAGAAGTTATCGTGAAGGTCGAGAATTATTCGCAAAGTTGACGTTGGTCACAGAGCGATTCTTGAATGTGAGCCTTGAGCTCGTAGCATGTATCCCATTAGATGATAAAGTTCGACAAGCAGTAAAGAAACAGAAGATCGTTGTGGATGCTTTCCCTCGCTCACCGGCCGCTTTAGCGATTGGCTCATTAGCAAATAAAGCACTCACTTGGCCAATACCAAACACACCAAGTGGACATCTTGAGTTTTTTGTCGAACGGCTACTGAACAGAACTGAACCGCTAGAGGAACCATTTGGTGAATAAGGCGCTGACCTATGACCAGTACGCAAACCAGAACAGTCAACGAGCTTTTTTAGAAAAGTACTCGGTGCTTGTGAAGCGTATTGCTCATCATTTGCTTGGGCGTTTGCCTCCGAGTGTTCAGGTAGAAGACCTTATTCAAGCGGGTATGATTGGCTTGCTTGAAGCGCAGAAAAACTACGATGGCAGTAAAGGCGCAAGTTTCGAAACGTACGCTGGTATCCGCATTCGTGGTGCAATGCTGGATGATATCCGTCGGGGAGACTGGGTTCCACGTTCTGTGCATAAACAGAATCGCGAGATTAACCAAGCGATTTCTGAGCTTGAAGGTCAGCTTAATCGAGACCCAACAGATGCAGAAGTCGCCCAGTACTTAGGTACTACATTAGATCAGTATCACTCGGCACTGACAGACATCAACTGTTCGCGCTTGGTCGGAATAGAAGACCTTGGTGTTTCTGAAGATGTGATAAGCCCTGAAGATAATGATGAAGCAAACACGCCTTTCCAAGGTGTGGCTGATGAATCTTTCCGTAAAGCATTGATTGAATCAATAGAATCTTTACCAGAGCGAGAAGCTCTAGTACTTTCGCTTTACTATGACGAAGAGTTAAACTTAAAAGAAATCGGTGAAGTTATCGGGGTAAGCGAGTCACGCGTTAGTCAGATACTTAGCCAATCTATGCAACGTTTACGCACAAAGTTAAGTGTGTGGACAAACAATGAGTAAAACACTGATATCGAACTCAGTGGAGGCAATTTTGAATAAAAACATGAAGATCCTTATTGTTGATGACTTTTCAACAATGCGCCGTATTGTTAAAAACCTGCTTCGCGACTTGGGTTTTAATAACACCCAAGAAGCCGACGATGGTTTAACGGCGTTGCCAATGTTAAAGAAAGGTGAGTTCGACTTTGTTGTAACCGACTGGAATATGCCAGGCATGCAAGGTATCGACCTTCTTAGACATATTCGTTCAGACGATCAATTAAAACACCTGCCAGTACTGATGATTACAGCGGAAGCAAAGCGCGAGCAAATCATCGAAGCGGCACAAGCAGGTGTCAATGGTTACATTGTTAAGCCATTTACAGCGGCTACGCTGAAAGAAAAACTAGATAAGATTTTCGAACGTCTATAAGTCAATAACTCACGGTGCAAAGGCCAAATCAGAATGATTTCATTAGATCAGGCGAAACAACTCGTAGAGCTATTAGAAAACGGTCAACAGCAAGAAGCTAACGTACTTGTTAAAGACCTATATGAACGAACATCGACACCTGTTTTACAAGAAATAGGGGAGTTGACTCGAGACCTCCACGAAGCCATTAATCAGTTCAGTACGGACGCTCGAATGAGCGAAATCGCCAATGACGAAATCCCGGATGCAAGGGATCGCCTTCAGTACGTCATTGACAAGACTGAGGTTGCTGCAAATAAAACGATGGATGCAGTTGATCGCTGTATGCCAATAGCAGACAACTTACATGAAGGTCTACTCCAAGTGCGTCCTCAATGGAATGAACTGATGCATGGAAGAATCGATCTAGCAGAGTTTAAAGCATTGTGTCATCGCATTGACGATCTGCTAGGTCAGGTAGAGGGCAATAGCTCAGAATTACGAGGGCAACTAACCGAGATTCTGATGGCTCAAGACTTTCAAGATTTGACTGGTCAGATTATTCGCCGAGTGATTACTTTGGTAAACGAAGTTGAAGGCAGATTAGTAGAAATACTGACTGCATTTGGCAACGGACAGTTAGAAAACAGCACAGATAACAAGAAAAAAGCATCGAGTGACCCAGAGGGTCCAATACTCAATCCTCGTGAAAGGGATGATGCTGTTTCATCACAAGACGAAGTTGACGACTTGCTCTCGAGTCTTGGGTTTTAGAGGTAATATATGAGCTACGATTTAGACGAAGATATCCTTCAGGACTTTTTGGTTGAAGCTGGTGAAATACTGGAGCTTCTCTCGGAGCAGTTGGTCGAGCTAGAGAACAATCCAGAAGACAAAGATTTATTAAACGCTATTTTCCGTGGTTTCCACACTGTAAAAGGTGGGGCTGGCTTCCTGTCGCTCGCTGAGCTGGTGGATACATGTCATGGTGCTGAAAACGTGTTTGACACGCTTCGCAACGGCCAGCGCCAGGTGAATGCGAGTTTAATGGATACCATGTTAAGAGCTTTGGATACGGTAAACGAACAGTTCCAAGCCGTCCAAGATCGTGAACCATTGATCCCTGCTGAACAGTCATTGTTGGATGAATTACATCGTCTAAGTAAGCCTGCTTCTGAAGATGAGCAAGATGTGACCGAACCTCAGGATGAACAACCTGAGGTTGAGGCGCCAAAGGTTGAGGAACCAGTCGTTGCCCCAGAGCCTGTAAACAATGTGTCTGCAAATTCTATTGACGAGATCACGCAAGATGAGTTTGAAAAGCTACTGGATGAACTGCACGGAAAAGGCAGCGCTCCAGGTAATGCGTCCTCGGCACCAGCTCCGGTTGAAGAAAGCCAGCCTAGTAGTGAAGCTACTGGCGATATTACCGATGATGAGTTTGAAAAGTTGTTAGACGAGTTACATGGCGTTGGTAAAGCTCCGGGTGAATCTTCGAATATCGCACCAACCTCTCCACCACCAGAGCCTTCGGTGTCGAACGATGCAGTGGGTGATGACGACTTAATGACTGATGCAGAGTTTGAAAAGCTATTAGATGAGCTGCACGGCGCAGGCAAAGGGCCTTCAGTGGAAGAGCTAGAGTTAGCAACTAAACCTGTTGCTGCAAACCCAAAAGCTGAGACATCTCCTGCTGTAGAACCCGCTCACACAGCTCCTAAACCTGCGGAGAAAGCACAGCCGACAGCGGCTGCTAAGAAAGAGGCTGCGCAAGCGAAAAAACCTCAAGCTGAAGCAACGGTACGTGTTGATACTTCGACGCTGGATACCATTATGAATATGGTCGGTGAGCTTGTATTGGTACGTAACCGTTTATTGAGCCTTGGGCTGAACAGTGCCGATGAGGAAATGTCCAAAGCGGTTGCCAACCTTGATGTCGTAACAGCCGACTTGCAAGGCGCTGTTATGAAAACGCGCATGCAACCGATTAAGAAAGTATTTGGCCGTTTTCCACGTGTTGTTCGCGATCTAGCACGTACATTAAAGAAAGACATCACATTAGAAATGCGTGGTGAAGAGACGGATCTGGATAAGAACTTGGTTGAGGCTTTGGCTGATCCTTTGATTCACTTGGTACGCAACTCTGTCGATCACGGTATTGAAATGCCAGACGCTCGTGTGGCTGCAGGTAAAGCAAGAACAGGTAAAGTGATCCTTTCTGCATCTCAGGAAGGGGATCATATTGAACTGGCTATCGTTGATGATGGTAGTGGTATGGATCCTGATAAGCTCCGTGGTATCGCAGTAAAACGCGGCCTTATGGATGAAGACGCGGCATCTCGCCTAACCAATAAAGAGTGTTTTAACCTTATCTTTATGCCAGGTTTCTCCAGTAAGGAGAAAATCTCTGATATTTCAGGTCGTGGTGTAGGGATGGACGTTGTTAAGACGGCCATAAACACACTGAACGGCTCGATCGATATCGACTCAGAAATGGGCAAAGGTACGAAGATCACGATTAAGGTTCCTTTAACGCTTGCGATTCTTCCTACCTTGATGGTGGGGGTTGCAGGTCATCCGTTCGCGTTACCACTTGCAAGTGTGAATGAGATTTTCCATTTGGATCTCAGTCGTACCAATGTCGTTGATGGTCAGTTAACGATTATCGTTCGTGACAAGTCGATTCCATTATTCTATCTGCAAAATTGGCTTGCGCCTCACACAGGTAGGGCAGAGCAACGTACTGGCCACGGTCATGTTGTCATTGTGCAACTGGGTAGCCAGCGAGTTGGTTTTGTTGTGGATACTTTGATTGGTCAGGAAGAAGTGGTCATTAAACCGCTGGATCACTTGCTACAAGGTACTCCTGGCATGGCCGGGGCGACAATCACAAGTGACGGTCATATTGCTCTTATTTTGGATGTGCCTGATTTACTTAAGCAGTATGCTGCTGCTTCTCGAATCTAAATCGCAGGGTGTAGAAGGAAAGATATGGCGATTAAAGTATTGGTGGTAGACGATTCGAGTTTTTTCCGCCGCCGCGTAAGCGAAATTATTAACTCTGAAGCTCGCTTAGAGGTTGTGGATGTTGCGACAAACGGCAAAGAAGCCGTTGAAAAAGCGAACAGTATAAAACCAGACGTTATTACCATGGATATTGAAATGCCAGTGATGGACGGTATAACAGCCGTCCGTGAAATCATGGCAAAATGTCCAGTCCCAATTTTGATGTTTTCATCGCTAACTCATGATGGCGCGAAAGCGACTCTTGATGCATTGGAAGCGGGAGCTCTCGATTTCTTACCGAAGAAGTTTGAAGATATTGCACGAAATCGAGATGAAGCGGTAACTCTGCTACAACAACGAGTTATTCAGATAGCTTCTCGACGTGCATTTATGCGTCGAGCAAGGCCAGCAGCACCTGTAAGAACGCAGGTTACAGCATCAAGCACATCGACGCCTGCTAGACGAACTTCTCTTCAGTCCAGAACGGCAACGAGCCCAACTGCCAATCATTCAGCGCCGCCTGCGCGTTTTAGAGCGTCGGGGAAAAAATATCAGCTAACCGCGATCGGCACATCGACTGGTGGGCCAGTAGCCTTGCAGAAAATACTGACTAAATTACCGCCTAATTATCCGCATCCGATTGTTTTGATTCAGCACATGCCAGCGACGTTTACTGCGGCATTTGCGAGTCGACTTAATTCGCTATGTCGTATTCAAGTAAAAGAAGCCGCGGACGGCGACGCATTGAGACCAGGAGTGGCATACCTCGCGCCAGGTGGTAAGCAAATGATGATCGAAGGTCGTCCCGGGGCTGCAAAATTACGCATCCTAGACGGTGGCGATCGTATGAACTACAAACCTTGCGTTGATGTGACGTTTGGTAGTGCTGCGAAAGTGTATTCAGATCAAGTGCTATCCATGGTGTTGACGGGCATGGGAGCGGATGGCCGTGAAGGTGCCAGAATGCTAAAAAATGCAGGTTCAACCATTTGGGCTCAGGATGAAGACAGCTGCGTTGTATATGGTATGCCTCAAGCGGTTGCTAAAGCAGGGATATCTACAGAGGATTTGCCCCTTGATCGAATAGCGGATCGGATCTTGGTCGAAGTCGGGTTGGCATAGAGGTCTTTCATGATTGTATGGAGCATAGCCAACCAGAAAGGTGGTGTTGGCAAAACCACAACGACGATTACCCTTGCTGGCTTACTCAGTAAACAGGGCAAACGTGTCTTGCTTGTTGATACGGACCCGCATGCTTCACTGACTACCTATCTTGGCTATGACTCAGACGGTGTACCTGCGAGTTTGTTTGACCTGTTTCAGCTAAAAGAATTTACAGAACAGAGTGTTATGCCGTTGGTGATACATTCTGATATTGAAGGAATAGATATTATTCCTGCGCATATGTCTTTGGCTACCCTTGATCGAGTAATGGGTAACCGAAGCGGTATGGGGCTCATTTTGAAACGTGCTTTAGCGGCACTGAAGCACCGTTATGATTATGTGCTCATCGATTGTCCGCCAATTCTAGGCGTGATGATGGTCAATGCGCTTGCAGCAAGTGACCGCATATTAATTCCAGTGCAAACTGAGTTTTTAGCCATGAAAGGTCTAGAGCGCATGGTGCGTACACTCGCCATTATGCAGAAGTCTCGTGGTCAGTCTTTTAGCGTTACGATTGTTCCAACGATGTATGATAAAAGAACGCGTGCATCGTTGCAGACCTTACAACAATTAAAGAAAGACTACCCTGATCAAGTGTGGTCTTCTGCTGTGCCAATCGATACGAAGTTCCGTGATGCCAGTTTAAAGCATCTACCTGTCTCACATTTTGCAACAGGCAGTCGAGGTGTGTTTGCATACAAGCAATTGTTGATTTACCTAGAGAGGTTAGCGATTGATGCGTAGCCAGTCGACACTTTCTAGTGAGCAAGCATTAGATGATTATTTTTCAGCGTTGCTAGAAGACAGCGTGGAGCAAGAGCAGAAACTGGTTGTAGTTTCAGACTCGAATGAAACAATCGCTGGAGAGCCAGAGCCAGAGCCAGAGCCAGAGCCAGAGCCAGAGCCAGAGCCAGAGCCAGAGCCAGAGCCAGAGCCAGAGCCAGAGCCAGAGCCAGAGCGCATTGCTGATCTTACGGATTATACAATGCCAGTTGCTGATGTGGATGTGCCCAATCTCGAAGATGTGGAGCGCTTGCTAAAGCAGCTGGAATCAAGTAACCCAGTCGATGATTTAGATATTGATCATGTGCTTCAGCAGAACACTGAAACCATTGCTCAGGCAAAGCTAAAGCAGGTTACGGAAGAAATACAAGAGTGGGAGGTTGAACCTGCTCCAGTAGTTAATGAAACAATCACCGCTGAACCGAAGATTGAGCAGGAAGTGGTGAGTAGTGAGCCTCAAGCAGTTGAGGACATTGACATTGAGGCCTCGCCAGAAACTCTAGCGGGCAGCAACGAAAGTGAAGCATGGCAATCGCGCGCGCGCGACGTGCAGTTTCAGGTGCTTTATTTTGATGTAAACGGCGTGACCTTTGCAGTGCCTCTTGATGAATTAGGTGGTATCCACAGAATATCTGAACTGAGCCACTTAATTGGTCGGCCAGCTTGGTATTTAGGCTTGCAAAGTAGTCGTGAAGCCCAGTTAGACGTTGTTGATACAGCTAAATGGGTAATGCCTGAAAAGTTGCAAGATGATACATATAAAGAAGCTTACCAGTATATTGTGATGCTTGGTGAAAGCATGTGGGGATTAGCCTCTACTCAATTAATGGGGACGGAGTCTCTACAACCCGAAATGGTTCGCTGGCGAGAAACGGCGGGAAAACGTCCGTGGCTTGCTGGTATGGTCAAAGAAAAAATGTGTGCGTTGATCCATGTTGATGCGTTAATCTCGATGCTTGATGCAGGGCTTGATGTCAAAGCACTAAACAATTAGAACATTTATGCCGATTTAGGCTTAGAGAGGATTAGGTATGTCTCAAACTAATGAAGTAGAAGTAAGAAAAGATCAGTCTAATGACGAAGTGCTTCAGTGGGTGACGTTCCAACTAGAAGAAGAAACTTACGGCATCAATGTTATGCAAGTACGTGAGGTTCTACGTTACACTGAAATCGCTCCAGTACCAGGAGCTCCAGATTACGTACTTGGTATTATTAACCTACGTGGCAATGTCGTGACCGTTATCGATACGCGTTCACGCTTTGGTTTGATTGATGGCGAAACTACTGACAATACACGTATTATTGTGATTGAGTCAGAGCATCAAGTTATTGGTATTCTGGTAGACAGCGTTGCAGAAGTGGTTTATCTACGCTCATCTCAAATCGATACCACTCCAAGTGTTGGTACAGATGAAAGCGCGAAGTTTATTCAAGGCGTGAGCAACCGTGATGGTAAACTGCTTATTTTGGTTGATCTGAATAAACTACTAACAGATGACGAATGGGATGAGATGGCTCACCTATAATGGATTTTAGTTGGATCACTGATGACCCAATTCTTTTTGGGTCGTTAGCCTTTGTTGTTGGTTTGTTTGTTCTTGCGTTCATTCGCTTGAAACACGGGCAGGCGAAAGCTTTTGAACAGCTTCGACAGCAGAACCGCAGCTTGGACAAAGAGTTACAGAAAGCAAATAAGCAGTTGCTTGAAGTCCGTTCAGTTGTCGTAGGGTTAGGTCAAAGAGCCAGTGAACAGCAAGACATTATCAAGCATCTGAATGAAAGGATTACGGAGCTAGAGCAAACAGACAATGATGGTCGTTTGTATTCCAGAGCCAGTAAAATGGTGCAGTTAGGGGCAGATCTTAATGAACTCATTGAAGAGTGTGAGCTTCCTAAAGCGGAAGCTGAATTAATGATGTCCTTACAGAAAAAGATCACTGGAAAAGAAAAAATCCCACCGCTTGAAAGCAATCCAGATAATCAGAAATCTCTGGCTCGACAAAGACGTGTCAGACGATAATTAACTTTTATAAAGGTGCCTTAGGGCACCTTTTTTGTATCAAGTTGTAGCCATTTAGGGCTAGATAAGTCGCCATGTGCATAATTGTTAACAGATTCTTACGCAGTTTCGTGATTCGTATAGGTCTATAGCTGTGTTGTGCCGAAAAGGCTGTGGTAATATAGCGGCTCAAAATTATAGTAGTGATTGCACATGTTAGAAGTATCTCAACTTACCGCTATTCGAGATGAAAGAATTCTCTTTGAATCCCTCTCTTTTACCATAGGTTCTGGTGAGCTAGTCCAAATCGAGGGAAGAAATGGTACGGGGAAGACAACCTTGCTACGTATTGTGACGGGGCTAGGCGATAGAGATACCGGAGAAATTTTCTGGAATGGCGAAAATATTGAGTCGAACCGTGATGCATACCATGAAGACTTACTGTTTTTAGGCCATTCGACAGGCGTGAAGCGCGATCTAACAGCCTACGAGAACTTAAGGTTTTATCTCAGTGTGCATTCTAAGCAGTCGATGAGTAAGGAAGAGATCTATAGCGCGTTAGTTAAAGTTGGCTTAGCGGGACGTGAAGACGTTCCTGTCGCACAGTTGTCTGCCGGTCAGCAACGCCGTGTCGCGCTCGCAAGGCTTTGGCTCAGCCAACATAAACTGTGGATCCTCGATGAGCCCCTTACCGCTATCGATAAGCAGGGCGTCAAAGTCTTGGAGTCTCTCTTCCTCAGTCATGCAGAGAAAGGTGGCATTGTCGTGCTAACCACACACCAGGACATGTTCACAGATAACCCGAAACTTAGAAAAATAAAGCTGGGTAATTAATCATGTTAGGCACTATGAATAGCATTGTTCGCCGCGAACTACTTATCGCGTTTCGTCGTCAAGCCGATGTTTTTAACCCTTTGTGGTTCTTTATCATTGTTATTACGCTTTTCCCTTTAAGCATTGGTCCTGAGCCAAACCTGTTAGCTCGTATTGCAGCGGGCATTGTTTGGGTTGCGGCGTTACTTTCCGCGTTATTGTCTTTAGAGCGACTATTTAGGGACGACTTCCAAGATGGGTCATTGGAACAAATGATGCTGATGCCAGTCCCATTACCGATTGTCGTGATATCAAAAGTAATTGCCCATTGGTTGTTAACTGGTTTGCCTCTTATCGTAATCAGTCCACTGTTAGCGGTTCTATTATCACTTGATTTCAATACTTGGCTTTCCGTTGTGTTGACCTTGTTGGTTGGAACACCAACGCTCAGCTTCATTGGGGCTATCGGTGTTGCCTTAACGGTTGGCTTGCAAAAAGGTGGTGTGCTTTTAAGTTTATTAGTATTGCCACTCTATATTCCGATTTTGATTTTCGCCACATCTGCAATAGATGCAGCTTCGTTGGGCGTAGCGTACAACGGTCAATTGGCCATTTTGGGTGCAATGTTAATGGGAGCATTCACTCTGACACCTTTTGCTATTAGCGCGGCACTGAGAGTAAGTGTGAATTAATTGCGTTTGATCAAGCACGAAATTTTCCCTGTATATAAATTATAAAACTAAATATTGTCTTGTGATGTTTTCGAGCAAGACGAACTGAAGTAAGAGTGAGAACAAAACATGTGGAAATGGCTCCATCCCTATGCCAAGCCTGAGTCTACTTACCAGCTATGCGGTAAGCTTTTGCCTTGGTTTTCCATACTAGCCCTATTGTGCTTAGCTACTGGTAGTCTATGGGGGTTAGCATATGCGCCTGCTGATTACCAACAAGGAGATAGTTTCAGAATCATTTACATCCACGTGCCTGCTGCAATTTGGTCTATGGGCGCATACATGTCGATGGCGATCGCTGCTTTTATTGGTCTAGTCTGGCAAGTACGTCTATCAGATATGGCAGCATCCGCTATGGCTCCAATTGGCGCAGTCTACACCTTCATCGCACTTTTGACTGGCGCTATCTGGGGTAAACCAATGTGGGGAACTTGGTGGGTATGGGATGCCCGTTTAACTTCAGAACTCATTCTGCTATTCCTCTACCTTGGCGTTATCGCGCTTTATCATGCCTTTGATGATCAAAAGACCGCGGCAAAAGCTGCTGGTATTTTAGCGATAGTGGGCGTGGTTAACTTACCAATTATTCACTTTTCCGTAGAGTGGTGGAATACGCTTCATCAGGGAGCAACCATCACTAAATTTGCGAAGCCTTCGATTTCAAATGACATGTTGTGGCCATTGTTACTGAACATCTTTGGCTTTGCGTTTTTCTTCGGAGTCGTCACTATGGTGCGCTTACGTAACGAAATAATCAGTAAAGAGAGCCACCGTCCTTGGGTGCTTAAACTTGCTGAAGCTAAGTCTCAGAGAGGTAACTAAGTCATGCATTTTGAATCTTTGAGCGACTTTTTCGCTATGGGCGGGTACGCCGGTTATGTCTGGAGTGCTTTCGGCATTACATTTTTATCTATGTTGATAGTACTTTATGTCAGTGTAAAACGTGGCGAGGCACTACTTAAAGAAGTGCAAGCAAAAGTCGATAGACAAGCACGAATTGAAGCAGCTAAGAATTTGGAGAACACACTATGAACCCAAGACGCAAAAAGAGGCTCGGCATTGTTCTTGCGATCTTTATTGGTATCAGCGCGACAATCGGCCTGATGCTTTATGCATTGAACCAAAATATGGATTTGTTCTATACGCCAACAGAGCTTGTTAACGGTAAAGATGACGGTACAAAACCGGAAGTAGGCCAGCGTCTACGTATAGGTGGTATGGTTGTCGTGGGGTCGGTGAATCGTGATCCAGAATCTTTAAGAGTCTCTTTTAAACTGCACGACGTAGGTCCCAAAGTAACCATTCTTTATGATGGGATTCTTCCAGACCTGTTCCGTGAAGGGCAGGGCATTGTGGCGCAAGGTGTATTGAAAGACGCGACGACCGTTGAAGCCTTTGAAGTCTTGGCTAAGCACGATGAAGAATACATGCCACCAGAAATTGCAGAAGCAATGCAGAAGAATCATCAACCTCTTCAATACTCAGAACAACAAAAACAAGGAAGCGGTCAATGATTGCTGAAATTGGTCATTTCGCTCTGATTGTCTCTTTAGCCATGGCAGCGCTGTTAAGTATATTGCCATTGGTAGGAGCATCCAGAAATAACACCATGTTAATGAACACTGCAAGACCACTGTCTTGGGGAATGTTCTTATTACTCTTTATTTCGTTTTGTGCGCTGCTGTGGGCATTTTATACGAACGATTTTACGCTCAACTATGTTGCGTCCAACTCAAACAGCCAATTGCCTTGGTATTACCGTCTAACCGCGGTTTGGGGGGCTCATGAAGGTTCTCTATTATTGTGGGTATTGATCCAAGCGGCTTGGACCATCGCGGTTGCAACATTCAGTCGAGGTATGCCTCAAGAATCGGTTGCCCGAGTACTTGCTGTCATGGGGATGATCAGTGTTGGCTTTTTGCTGTTTGTCATCGTTACTTCCAACCCATTCCTACGTACGCTTCCGTTTTTTCCAGTCGATGGACGTGATCTGAACCCGCTGCTGCAAGATCCTGGTCTGATTATTCACCCACCTATGCTGTACATGGGTTACGTAGGCTTCTCGGTTGCTTTCTCTTTTGCTATCGCATCTTTAATGACTGGTCGTTTGGACACGGCTTGGGCTCGTTGGTCGCGCCCTTGGACGACAGCTGCGTGGCTATTTTTGACTCTTGGTATCGCTCTAGGCTCTTGGTGGGCGTATTACGAACTTGGCTGGGGCGGCTGGTGGTTCTGGGATCCAGTAGAGAACGCGTCATTTATGCCATGGCTGGCAGGTACAGCCCTGATGCACTCTTTAGCCGTAACCGAAAAACGTGGCACCTTTAAAGCGTGGACCGTGTTGTTAGCCATTTCAGCATTCTCGCTAAGCCTGCTGGGTACGTTCCTTGTTCGTTCAGGGATCTTGGTTTCCGTTCACGCGTTTGCTTCGGATCCGTCTCGAGGCATGTTTATCCTCGGTTTCCTAGTCTTTGTTATCGGCGGCTCATTATTGTTGTTTGCGCTGAAAGGGGCTTCGGTACGAGTTCGCGGCAACTTTGCTCTCGCTTCTCGTGAAAATGCTCTTTTAGCCAATAACGTATTACTGATTGCCGCTCTTGTGGTTGTATTGGTGGGCACCTTGCTACCACTAGTGCATAAACAGATTGGTTTGGGCTCTGTTTCTATCGGCGCGCCGTTCTTTGACATGTTGTTTGCGTGGTTGATGATTCCTTTCTCATTCTTGTTAGGTATTGGCCCGCTGATTCGCTGGAAAAGAGATGATCTGTCAGGCTTGATTAAGCCAATGGCAATTTCTGGTGTCGCATCGCTTGCGCTTGCGGGCCTCTGTGTCACCTTGTTCTCTGAATACTTCCAGTTTATGGCGTACTTAGGTTGGGTGATGGCGTTTTGGATCATCTTTATGCATGGCTTTGAGTTGCACGAGCGTGCCACGCATCGTCATAGCTTCTCAGTGGGTATTAAAAAGCTGCAGCGCAGCCACTGGGCGATGATGTTTGGCCATATTGGTTTAGCTGTTTCAGTGATCGGTATCGCAATGGTACAGAACTACAGTATCGAAAGAGATGTACGTTTGGCACCAGGTGAGCACTATGAGATCCAAGGCTATGATTTCTACTTTAAAGGTCTTCGTGACAAAGATGGTCCGAACTACGATGGTTACATTGCTGACTTTGAAGTAACGCGTAATGGTGAGTATGTAAATACGCTGCATGCAGAAAAGCGTTTCTATAACACCGCGCGTTCAATGATGACAGAAGCAGCTATTGATCGTGGCGTAACACGCGATCTGTACATCGCTATGGGTGAACGCTTAGAAGATAATAAGTCTTGGGCAGTTCGCATTTACCACAAACCATTTGTTCGTTGGATTTGGGCGGGTGCATTGCTTATGGCCTTAGGTGGAGCGATTGCAATCAGCGATAAGCGCTACCGTTTTAGAAAGGCTTCGAAGGCTCAGGAGGCATAATGAATAAGAAACATCTATTTATTCCGCTGGTTGTGTTTTTGGGCTTAGTAGCGGTGTTTGCTACTCAGCTTATCAAAAACTCTCATGGTGATGACCCGACCAAACTTGAATCCGTGTTGGTTGGGAAATCTGTTCCTGAGTTTCGTTTAGAAGACCTTGCAGAGCCGGGCAAACTATACGACCAAGAGATCTTTAAAGGTGAGCCTCTGCTACTAAACGTTTGGGCGACGTGGTGCCCAACTTGCTACGCAGAACACCAGTACCTAAATGAGCTGGCTAGCGAAGGCGTTAAGATCATTGGCATGAACTACAAAGATGATCGTACTAAAGCTGTTGGCTGGTTGAATGACTTAGGCAACCCATACCTCATTAGCTTATTTGATGGTAATGGCATGCTTGGTCTAGATTTGGGGGTTTACGGTGCACCAGAAACCTTCTTAATCGATGCTAATGGTGTGATTCGTTACCGCCATGTGGGTGATGTAAACACTCGTAACTGGAACGAAAAACTCAAGCCAATATATGAAGAGTTGCTGGCGGAGGCGAAACAATGAAAAAGTTAATCATTTCACTGTTTGCTGCGCTAACACTCTCGATGGCAGCGCAAGCAGCGATTCAGGTGTATGAATTTGAAACGCTTGAGCAAGAACAACAGTTTAAAGAGTTGGGTAACACACTGCGTTGTCCAAAATGTCAGAACAACACCATAGCTGACTCCAACGCGGAGCTTGCCGTCGACCTGCGTCAAAAAGTGTACGAAATGACCAAGCAGGGCAAGTCGAAGCAAGAAATTATCGACTACATGACGGCACGTTACGGTAATTTCGTTACGTATAACCCTCCGTTTACGGCGGCGACCTCTATCTTATGGCTAGGCCCATTGTTTGTGGTTGTGTTTGGTTTTGGTTTTATCATTCTTAGAAGCCGAGCTAAAAAAGTTCAGCCGAAGAAGAATCAGTCTTGGGATAAAGATAAAGAAGCACGTTTGCACGAACTGCTGAACGAAAAGAACAATGAGGATAAGCAGTAATGACACTTTTTTGGGTAGCTTCGGTTGTTCTTATTGTCTTCAGCTGTATTTTGCTTGCTCTGCCTATATACAGACAAAAAGCAAATAATGATGCGGCTTTACGTGATGAAATGAACAAAGCGTTTTATAAAGACCGACTTTCTGAGTTGAAAGAAGAGACAGATGAAGGCTTAGTTGAGGATCAGCAAGACCTTATTGATGATTTGAAGCAGTCTCTGCTTGATGATATTCCTGCAGACGATAAGCAAGGTACAGGAAGTCAAATCTCTCCTATGGCTGTGTTGATCCCGTCTGTTTTACTTGTGGTTGGTATTTCGTACGGGTTGTACGCCAAGCTAGGTGCATACGACGATGTACAGGAGTGGCATCAAGTATCGGCGAACTTGCCAGCTTTGTCTAAAAAGTTAATGTCACCAGAAGGCGCAGCGTTAAGCGAAGATGAAATGCGCGACTTAACGTTGGCATTAAGAACTCGCCTACACTACGAACCGGAAGATTCAACAGGTTGGTTGTTGCTTGGGCGTATTGCCCTGGCAAACCGAGACGTCGATACTGCCATTGGTTCAATGAAAAAAGCCTACAGCATAGAGCCTAAAGATTCCGATGTGATGCTAGGTTACGCGCAAGCCTTAATGTTGTCTCAAGATGATGTTGACCAAGAAAATGCTCGCCGCATTCTTGGCGATCTTGTCAAGAATGACTACGTTGATTTACGCGTTTTCTCTCTATTAGCTTTTGATGCATTTGAGCGTAAAGACTTCCCTGCGGCCATTCGCTACTGGAGTATTATGCAGCAAATGATTGGTCCTCAAGACAGCCGTTACCAAATGTTAAGTCGCAGTATTGAGAATGCACAGAAACAAATGGGTCAGAAGGTTGGTACTGGCAAGTCTGTATCTGTCACAATCTCCGTAGCGGATAACGTTAATGTCGATCAAAATGCGGCACTGATTGTCTCTATCCATACAGCAGACGGTTCACCTATGCCGGTTGCTGCGGCTCGCTACCCTGTTGGTCAATTACCACGTACAGTGGTTTTAGATGATGGCAATAGCATGATCGCGGAACGTAAGCTATCTGCTCTAGATTCTTTGTTAGTTCGAGTTCGCATCGACAGCGATGGTAATGTCGCAACGAAACAAGGGGACTGGTTTGGTGAGAGTGAAGTCGCTAAAATGGGCGAACCTGTGCAGGTTGTCATCGATAATCAGTACCAATAACCGCCATTAGAAACAATAAAGGCCGGTATTATACCGGCCTTTTTTATGGAAATTATAATAATGAAGAATAGTATTAAGTCTCAGTTTTGGCTAATAATGTGTGCTGCTCTAGCGTTGTCTGGTTGCGCTGGAACGCCACAAGAGGAGAGGGACGGTGAGGAAACATCAGCTGTGTTGGAGTCTGAAGTTAATGACCCGTTCGAAGGCTTTAACCGAACTATGTGGACGATTAACTACGACTATCTAGACCCGTATATTGTAAGACCAGCTGCTGTAGCGTACGTCGATTACACGCCATCTCCGATCCGCACAGGTATTGCTAACTTTTTGGGAAACTTGGACGAGCCTTCCAGTATCGTCAATAACATACTCATGGGCAATGGGGCCAAAGCCGTTGACCACTTTAACCGTTTTTGGATTAACTCTACCTTTGGCTTACTTGGTCTCATTGATATCGCATCAGCGGCAGGCATCACAGATCACAACGAAAAAGCATTTAGCGATGCTGTCGGCCACTATGGCGTTGGTAATGGTCCTTATGTGATGGTTCCGGGGTATGGCCCGTGGACGGTTAGGGAATCAGTGGATGTGGTGGATGGTACCTACGTGCCTCTTTCCTACTTAAATATTTGGGCCGGGTTAGGCAAATGGGCATTAGAGGGGCTAGAGAGCCGTGCGGCCTTAGTACCACAAGAGGCGATGTTAGATAACTCGCCAGATCCTTACGCGTTAACTCGTGATGCTTACCTTCAGCGCCAAGACTTTAAGGCGGAGGTTGAAACGGACGAGTACGATGAAGAAGAGGAAGCGTACTTAGACGAATATCTAGATGATTACTAGGTCAGTTTATAAATACTGAAAAAGAAAGGCTTGGTCACTGATGACCAAGCCTTTTTAATGTACGCATGAAAGCAATAGATTAGAAACGGTAGTTAGCTTGTACACCGATTAGCCAAACATTACCGGTTGTTTCACCGACAAACTTGCCTCCAACAGCTTGTGCTGCATCATCAGAAGCATAACCACGAGATTCGGTGATTGGTGCGTCTTTGGCAATGATATAAGTGAAGCCGCCATCTAGGGTGAATTGCGTGGTGACGTCATAGCTTGCACCTAGGCTTAGCCAAGTACGGTCAGTTTCTGGGATGGTGATCGTACGGTTCTTATCGTTAACTGCTGATGTGTCGTAAGCGATACCAGTGCGTAGTGCCAGCTTTGGATCCACTTGATAAGTTGCACCGACTGCAAAGCGATAGTTGTCTTCCCAGTTTTCCACTTTGACTGTTTGGGAGTCTAGAGTATTTAGATCCGCATATAACTCTTTAAAACTACTCCAATCTGTCCAGTTTACGCTCATATGCATTGCAAGCTGTTCGGTTAATTGGTGGAAGCTAGCTAGTTCAGCAGTTTGAGGAAGTGCTAAATCCATTGAACCTTTATCGTTTGCTACAGGGAAACCTGCTTGTTTCTGGAGAATTTTTGCATTGCCAGAAAGCTTCAGCTCAACCTCTGACTTGTAGCTGAAACCGATACGGTGGTCATTATTGATTTGCCATGCTGTACCAACTTGCCAGCCCCAAGCGGTATCATCACCTTCCATGTATTTTAGGGGGGTGCCCTCATCAAGACCAAAAGCGTTGACCTTTGGTGCCGAGGCCCCAAAGCTGCCTTCACCCATGATATAGCGAACGCCACCACCAATACTAATTGTTTCTGCAACTTGGTAACCAGTATTCAAGTTAGCTTCTACGGTGGTCACACTGGCTTCATCACCAAAGTGTGATGCGGCAAAGCCCGTACCTAATTCGGTTTCCATGCCGTAGTTTGTGCCTAACGCAAAACCGACAGCTAACTTGTCTGAATAGCGATGAGAAATGTATAGGTTAGGAATGATTGCATCGTGAGCGAAGTCTGACGACTTGGCTGAGCTTTTAGGAAGCGTTTTGTTCAATGATTCAGAACCATCAACAGAACCATCCACATCTAAATTTGGGTTTACATAGATTGCACCAACCGAAACTTGCGTACCTTCTAGGTAAGTTAACATTGCAGGGTTGCGCCATTGTGCACTGGCATTGTCAGCCATAGCGGCTTCGCCTGCGTATGCGCGGCCAAGACCTGTTGCTGAGTATTCTGCTAGCTGGAAACCTGCTGCAGTAGCTGTTGACGATACAGTCGCTAAGCCACAAGCCACTGCGAAAGATAAGAGAGTCTTATTCGTTTTCATTGTAATGTTCGCTGAATTCATTCAAATTTAGTCGAACGATCATAAGGTTAGAGTTATTACTTTAGAAATGCTAAGCAGAGAAATGGCTGATTTTAGTGTTTTATACTTATATATTATTTTAGGTAGTTAAAATAACTAGTGTTTTAGCTCATTTGGTTTGATTTCAGCGTACACATGTAGCACTGAACTGCCTTTAGTGATTACAGGTGTAAGCTTAAAATGAGCGAACAAAAATGCATATCTTTGTCCAATATAAAACATATAAAAACAAAAAAGGGCCGGTATAAACCGACCCTTAAGTACATACTTTTGCTTAAGCTTAGAAGCTGCGGCTGTACTGAAGACCCATTAGGATAGCGTCAGCACGCGTTGTACCTTCGACTTGAGTTGCTAAATATACACCTTGGGTGCCTGTAGGAAGAACTTTATTTTCTTTCACCTCAACATCATCACCCATTAGGTAAGTAAAGCCGAAGTCAATGTTTGACTTAGCATCTAGGTGGTATGTGAAGCCAGTCGAGAACCATTGACGGTCAGAATCTGGAACAGAAATTGATGTTAGTTCATCTTGCGCGCTCGTGTCGTACATGTAGCCTGCGCGCAGTGTCCAATCGTTGCTCATGTAGTATGTACCGCCAATAGCGTAGTGCATACCATTTTGCCATTCGTAGTCATTTAGCTTGCCACTTTTTTTGGCTTGAAGTACGTCGAATGAGTCCCAGCCAATGTATTGCACACTGTAGTGTACGGCGAATTTAGTACCTTCTAATTTGTGGTAACCAGAGAACTCTAGAATATCAGGCAACGGCATGTATAGCGTATCTTCGATAGCGCTATTAGAAGCTAAGTAACCAGCATAGTTAATATCACCTTTTGCTTCTAGCTTAGGAGAGTAATGGTACGCTAAACCAAAGCGGTTATTTTCGTTTAGTTCGTACACTGTGCCTAGGTTAAAGCCAAGAGCCCAACCATCTGCATCAACATCAAGAAGTTCCGTTCCGCTGGCAAGAGAACGCTTTAGCTCCCCTTTACCGTAGATAGCGTCAAGACCTGCGCCTACACTCCATTGTTGATTTATACGAAATGAGCCAGCGATGCCCAAGTTAAAGCTTTTGACGTCGGTCGTACCACCGTACTCACCAGCAGGGTAGCTATCAGCAAACTCTGTCTTGGTGCCAAAGTTTGTGTACGCATTGATACCCCATGCAAACTTATCGTTTACAGGCACGATTAGATGGATATTTGGTGCGATTGAAGTATCACCGGCATCGTCGTAATTAGCGCTTGTTTGGGTGGGAGCTTGTAGAGGGTTACCTGCACCATCTACTAATAGTTGTGTGTAAGTTGCATCTTTTACTTCGATCATCGAAGTGATGCTTTCAAAACCAAGTGAAAACTCAGTTTTGTCAAATAGTGCCATTGCTGCTGCGTTACGTGCCATTACAGAAGCGTTATCTGCAATAACTGCGTCACCAGCAAATGCGCGGCCAATACCGGTCGCTGATTGAGCATTAAGTTGGAAACCCGCAGCCATTGCTTGCTGTGAAGCGAGTGTTGCGGTTGTGATTGTCACTGCTAAAAGTGATTTCTTAAACAGACGCGAGTTGTTCATTCTTGCTTTATCCTTATTTTTTCGCCTCTAGGTGGGCGATATTTTTGAGCAAAAGCTCAGTGGTGGCTGATACTAGACTCTAGTATAAAATATAGAAATCCGACCATTGCCAATTAGGGCGATAAAATTAAGGAAATGATGCTTATCTGGCAGGAAAATGCTGCAAAAAACGCCTTTTTAGAGTTAAAGCTCTATAAAATAGCAAAAATAAAGGCTTGAAATAATGTTTCAAGCCTTGAAGTGGATCACAAAATGTTATCATTTTGTTAAATTGATGGTTTGATGATTTTGACTATCTTTTCTGCGATTTTTGCTACGTTTTCACCTTGCTCTCCGACAAGTACCATACTTGTGTTACCCATCGGTTCGACAACCCCAGACATGCCTTTTTGAATAAACTGCTCTGATTGAGCAGAGGCCATACCTGCAATAAACAGGGTGACTTTGCCAAGCTCCCCTTGGAATACCATATGAAGCGCGTTGGATTTACCAAACCCACAATGATTCAGGTAATAGACATGGTATGGAAATTGTTCGCTAAGCTGATGAGCAAAAGGAAGCATTTTTGCATTGATCTGGGCAGATTGGACTTGCTCATCAAGATTATCAACGAAAGGTTTTTCATCTAGAACGTGTTTGATTGCCGTATCAGCAATATTTGCTTGTGCTGGCGGAACCACAAGGTTGCCCCAGTTTATTTGTCCAACTAGTAAGCCCGCGACAAATGCAATTGATGCCGCCATCGCCATCGCTCGTTTGGCAAAGCTAGGGCGTATGATCTTATCTTCTTGCGCTGTTGAGGTTTGATTGAACAGAATACGATCGGCAAGGTCGACAGGCACATCTACCGCCATAGCTTTTGCGATTTGATTATCCAGATCTAAAATTTCATCGGCAAACTTACTATTAGCTTCGCTTCCTTTTATTGCAGCTGTGAGTTCACTGTCTCTATATTTTGGATCGGACATAATGCGACGACGAAATTCTAATTCATCCATTTTTCTGCCCCCTACGATTGTTTTCTGGATCAATCAACTCTTTAAGCTGATTACGCGCTCTGAACAAGCGAGTCATCACGGTATTTTTATTTAGACCTAGTATCGCGCCAATCTCTTCACCACTGAAGCCAGCCACCACTTGTAGAAATAACGGCTCACGGTAATCGACATCAAGCTTCATGATCTGGGCTTGAATCCACTCAGTTTGATGATGTGGATCGTCATTTACTTTGGCTTCATTACCAAAGTCATCAATATCAACTAAGTCCAGTTGCTTACGCTCGAAGCGACGCGCATTTTCTCGTCTTAGAATCGTGATTAACCAAGATTTAGCCGCTTTTTCATCTTGAAGGCTGTCGAGCGACTTCCAAGCTCTCAAGCAAGTTTCTTGCACGAGATCTTCGGAAACCGTTGGATCTTTACACAGCCAATAAGCATAGCGGTATAAGTCTCGGTGATACGCTCTCACTAGCGCTTCATATTTTCTTTGCTTGTCCATATCCGAGTTGACCGGAGGTGGGGACTTTTTCTTCCCAAAGAAGTTAATTATTGACACAAGAGCCTCCCTACCGCTCTGTGGTTTAAAATTTTGCTTACTTTACCAATCAAATAATAGGCAATATTCACAATGGAGGTGGGTATGCAACAAAGAACAGCTAACGGAAGCGAGAACCTAAAGGTAGTGCTACAAAGGTGCTCTATTCACTCCAAATTCGACATATCTGCGATTACTGCCCAGAAACTCCACTAAAATTGATCTACTTCAAAATCTAATGTAATTCAGCGGTTATAGTAACACCTGTCATCTAGTCGGTATCACCGGCGTGTTGAGCAAGATGACACTTCCTTTTGAAGGCTGACTTTACTTTCTCCTAATCAGGAAACTGATTATTTCAATTGGCGTAAGTTAATTGCTTTATACATTCCGACCACACAGTTCTGTGTGGTTTTTTTTTGCCTAAAGAAATGTCATCGTTGCTGAAGCCAACGGATTGCTAAGATCCTGTTATCTCTCTGGTGTTTACCAAATATCTATTTTAGTGTGCCTTTACTTAATAAGGTTCCCTAATCTTTTCGATTCTAAATCACGTTTATTCAAACGATAGTTTGATTGCGTTAACAATCTCGTTACAATACGTGGTCAGACCTCTTATTATCCAAGGAGAAACAATGGGCAGACAGGAGTTGAAGACTCGCTCTGGTGAGCGTGTTGCAATCGTTGCTGGTTTGCGTACCCCATTTGCGCGCCAAAGTACCGAGTTTCGTCAGGTGCCAGCGGTTGACTTAGGCAAAATGGTCGTTAGCGAGCTAATGGCGCGTAGCGAAATCGATCCTAAGCTAATTGAGCAAGTGGTGTTTGGTCAGGTCGTACAAATGCCTGAAGCGCCCAATATTGCCCGAGAGATCGTTTTGGGTACAGGCATGAACATTCATACTGACGCCTACAGCGTGAGCCGAGCGTGTGCGACGAGCTTTCAATCAGCAGTCAATGTCGCCGAGAGCATTATGTCTGGCACGATCGACGCAGGTATTGCTGGTGGTGCTGATTCATCCTCAGTCTTGCCTATTGGTGTCTCCAAAAAACTCGCCTCAAACTTACTTGCTTTAAGTAAAACCAAAACCGTTGGGCAAAAGTTAAAGATTTTAAAAAACCTTTCTTTTAAGGACTTAATGCCAGTACCGCCAGCGGTGGCTGAGTACTCGACAGGCTTATCTATGGGGCAAACTGCTGAGCAGATGGCCAAGTCCCATGCGATAAGTAGAGCAGAACAAGATGCGCTTGCCCATCGCTCACATTCACTGGCTTCTCAAGCATGGAAAGAGGGCAAAATAGAAGGGGAGGTGATGACGGCATTTCCTGAACCTTATAAACAGTGGATCTCGCAAGATAACAATGTCAGACATGACTCGACCCTAGAAGGCTACGCGAAATTAAGGCCAGCCTTTGATCGTCAATATGGCAGCGTGACGGCCGCGAACAGTACACCACTCACCGATGGTGCTGCAGCAATTATATTGATGCGTGAAGGTCGAGCCAAAGAGCTTGGCCTAGATATTATGGGCTATATTCGCTCTTACGCATTTTCGGCTATCGGTGTTGAAAAAGACATGCTGATGGGGCCTTCTTATTCGACGCCATTAGCGCTTGAGCGTGCAGGCATCGAACTGTCAGATCTGACCCTCATCGATATGCATGAAGCGTTTGCCGCACAGACATTATCAAATGTGAAGATGTTCGCGAGTGATAAGTTCGCTCAGGATCATTTAGGCCGCTCAAAAGCGATTGGTGAGATTGATATGGATAAGTTTAATGTGCTGGGCGGTTCAATTGCTTACGGTCACCCATTTGCGGCGACAGGTGCACGTATGATCACGCAAACACTACGTGAGCTGAAACGACGCGGTGGCGGCTTAGCACTAAATACAGCGTGTGCTGCTGGTGGACTGGGTGCTGCAATGGTTCTGGAGGTTGAGTAATGGGCGAACAAAAAGCATTTAATTTAACGATTGATGAGCAAAACATCGCTTGGTTATCGATTGACGTACCAGGTGAGAAGATGAATACGCTTCAAGCGGCATTTGCCGAAGAAATGGAAGACGTGTTTGTACAACTTGATGAGCAGAAGAGCTCGGTTAAAGGCTTAATTCTGCATTCGCTTAAACCTGACAATTTTGTGGCGGGTGCAGACGTTCGCATGCTTGAAGCGTGCACAACAGCTGAAGAAGCTCAAGCACTGGCTGAAAAAGGCCAGCAGATGTTTAAACAGTTGTCTGAGTTGCCTTATCCCGTGGTCGCGGCTATCCACGGGCCGTGTCTGGGAGGTGGCTTAGAACTCGCTTTAGCGTGTGACTATCGCGTATGTACGGAGTCAGATAAAACGCGTTTAGGCCTTCCTGAAGTGCAACTTGGTTTGCTGCCAGGATCAGGGGGGACGCAACGTCTTCCGCGATTGATAGGGCTACTCCCATCACTCGATTTGATCCTGACAGGCAAGCAACTGCGCGCGAAAAAAGCGAAAAAGCTCGGAGTGGTGGATGCGGTTGTGCCAGAAACCATTTTGCTTGATGTGGCGAAAAGTTTTGTAGAAGAGAATACGGGCAAGAAAAAAGCGAAGCGTAAGGCGTCTGCAAAAGAGAAGCTGATGGCGAATACAGGGTTGGGGCGTAAAGTCATTTTCGAGCAAGCGGCGAAAAAGACGAATGATAAAACGCGAGGAAACTACCCGGCAGCCGACGCCATCTTGGAAGTCATTCGCTATGGTTTAGAACACGGGTTTGAACAAGGACAAAAGAAAGAAGCCGAACGCTTCGGTGAACTTGTGATGACGCCAGAATCAAGGGCGCTGCGCTCTATCTTCTTTGCCACAACGGAAATGAAGAAAGAAAACGGCACAGAGGCTCAGCCAAAGAAAGTGGCACGCGCTGCGGTTCTTGGTGGAGGTTTGATGGGCGCAGGCATTAGTCACGTGAGTGTGGCAAAAGCGAAAGTGCCCGTGCGAATCAAAGACGTGTCAAACGATGGGGTACTCAACGCGTTAAAGTACAACTACAAATTGTTTGAAGCACAGCGAAAACGCCGAATTCTGTCGAAAGCCCAGGTACAAGCGAAAATGCTGCAATTGTCTGGTGGTACGGATTTCACCTGCTTTAAACATACCGATATGGTTATCGAAGCCGTGTTTGAAGATCTGGAACTGAAACAGACTATGGTGGCGGATATTGAAGAACATGCTCAACCGACAACCATTTTTGCAACTAATACATCATCGCTACCGATTCATCAAATCGCAGAAAAAGCGCAACGCCCAGAAAATGTGGTCGGGCTGCACTATTTCAGTCCGGTAGAAAAAATGCCACTTGTTGAAGTCATTCCGCATGATGGCACGTCTGACGAAACAGTGTCTACCGTGGTCGAATTTGCACGTAAGCAGGGTAAAACCCCAATTGTGGTGAAGGATAGTGCGGGCTTCTACGTCAACCGCATTTTAGCGCCTTACATGAACGAAGCGGCGCAGGTATTAATGTCTGGCGAGCCAATTGAGCAATTGGACAACGCGCTGCTCAACTTTGGTTTTCCGGTTGGACCAATCACATTGCTTGATGAAGTTGGGGTGGATATTGGCGCGAAGATCATGCCGATTTTGGTTGAAGAATTGGGTGAACGCTTCAAAGGGCCTGATGTCTTCGATGTCTTGCTCAATGATGATCGTAAAGGGCGTAAAAGCGGCAAAGGCTTCTATACCTACAAGGGTAAAAAGAAAGACGTGGATAAGTCCGTCTACAAACTGCTGAGCTTGACGCCTGAGTCGAAATTGCCGGAGAAAGACATCGCGATGCGCTGCGTATTACCAATGCTCAATGAGGCGGTGCGTTGCCTTGATGAGGGGATTATCCGTAGCCCTCGCGACGGCGATATTGGTGCTATTTTTGGTATTGGTTTCCCTCCATTTTTAGGTGGTCCCTTCCGCTACATGGATCAAATAGGAATTAAGAACTTGGTTCAGATCATGAATGAGCACGCACAAAAATACGGCGATAGATTTGCGCCATGTGATGGTCTATTGACCCGAGCTGGTTTAGAGCAGTCTTTTTACGACCAGTAGTTTGGTATCCGACAAGGCGAACGGTAACGTTCGCCTTTTTTCTTATTGAGAGTTATTATCAAGAAAAATACTGAGAAAAGTCTTAAACAGAAGGATTTCAAATGGATGCTTTAGATCTATTGCTCAACCGTCGTTCAATCGCAAAGCTAGCGGCTCCTGCTCCCGAAGGTCAAGCACTAGAGAACATTATCAAAGCTGGCTTAAGGGCGCCTGATCATGCTGGGCTGACTCCATGGCGCTTTGTTATTTCGCAAGGTGAAGGGTTAAACAAACTATCTGATATATTGGTGAAAGCGGCAGTGGCTGAAAACAGCGATGATGCAGTTGTCGAAAAAGTCAAAAATGCGCCATTTCGCGCGCCGATGGTTATCACTGTCATTGCCAACGTGACTCAGCATGAAAAAGTCCCTACATTAGAGCAATACCTGTCTGCCGGGTGTGCGGTTCAAGCGATGCAAATGGCTGCGGTTGCTCAAGGTTTTCAAGGTTTTTGGCGCTCAGGTAAATGGATGTTCCATGAAGAAGTTCACAAAGCGTTTGGCTTGGAAGGGGACGATGAAATTGTTGGCTTCCTGTACTTGGGAACACCGGGCTGTACACCGATGAAAGTGCCAGAGCGTGATTTAAGTAAGTTTGTCGAATACTTATAAGCAGCGCTAACGAAATCAGTCGAAAAGAAAAGAGCTTGGTCGTCAATACCAAGCTCTTTGTCGTTTAGTGGATGTTATAAGCAATCACAAAATCAATAAACAGCCTTACCTTTTCAGGTAAGTGATCTTTATGGTTGTATAACATATAGATATCGCGTGGGTTCGCGCTCCAGTCTTCTAAAACCCGAACCAAACTGCCATCTTCAATGTATTCTTTAATCATCACATCTGGCATGAGTGTGATCCCCAAGCCGTCAGAGCAGGCATTACGCACAACATTTAACGCGTTGGCTTGAAACCGCCCTTTGTCGTTGTTGACGACTGTTTCACCATTTTGGTTGGTGAGTTGCCATTTCAGCAGTGGCGATCCTTTAAGCAAACAGTGTTGGTGCAGTTCTTCAGCATGCTTGGGCGCAGGGTTGGACTGGAGGTAGCAAGGGCTTGCCACCAAAATATCCTCGACGGAACTGAGCTTACGTGCAATCAAGCTGGAATCACGCTGAGGCCCAACACGGAAAATAACATCCCATTCCGTCGGGTCCAGTTGGTCAGAATGGTTGCTGGTTGTCAGCACAATGTTGATGTCTGGGTACGCTTTCATAAACGCGTTAAACATCGGCATCATCATTCTTTTCGTCAGGTTGGATGGCGCAGTAATGCGTATTTTCCCGGCTGCACCGCGGCACTCGTCAGAAATTTCTTCCGCTGTCGAGGTCAGACGATCTAGTAGGGGAGAGCATTCGTTATAAAAACGCTCCCCTGCTTCTGTCAGAGAAAGTTTACGCGCATGTCGGTTGAGTAAGCGGAGGTTAAGGGAATCTTCCAATGCCTGTATACGTCGCGTAATTGTCGCTACAGGGATCATATTTTTCCTGGAAGTTGCTGTGTAGCTCCCATTCTCGACCACAAGCCTAAACAAGTTGAGATCATCTAATTTCATTCTTTCGGACACATATATTTACGAACATGGTTAATTTATATCTATATCAAACGCTAAAGATTGCGTCATATCAACTAGTGTACCGAAATTTGATATTCCACACATCCAGTATGCAACGAGTTTAAATTGTTGCATATTTGTAGAAATGAGCTTTTAGAACTATTTTTTAAAGAGCGTAAAAGCTTATCAATAAAAATAACAAACTAGTCGTACTTAAGTGTTGTGTGAGGCAAAGGTTTATGTACAAGTCAGTAGAAGTGTCTTCCAGTGACGCGTTCAACGTCACTCCGGGAGAGAAACTTATTATGTTGGTTGACGACGATCCTATATTTCGCCGTATAACCTCTTCGTACTTGAGTTCTCAAGGTTATAAGGTCGTAGAAGCGGAAGATGGCCTAGATGGTTTAAGAAAGCTGAGGGATGTTGAGCCAGATTTGATTTTATGCGACTTGTCGATGCCTATTCTTGACGGTATTGAATTTGTCGAAGAAGTCAGCCTAGAGTACCCATCATTGCCGCTTATTGTTGTATCAGCAACGGAAGATATGTCTGATGTTGCCAACGCTTTGAAGTTTGGTATCAAAGACTTTTTGCCCAAGCCGATCAGTAACCACAAGCACTTAATCTGTTCGATAGAAAACACTCTGGAAGATACAGACAACCACTTGAGTGACCAAAGGGACTTTTCAAGTCAATGGTTCAGAGTCGACAGCGGTGAAATGCCCGAAGAGCAGGAGTTGCATTGGCACTTGAAGTTTTTGCAAGAAAACCGAAATGCGGCTAAAGACTTACTCCATGCGCTGCTGCCTGAGAGAGATACCTCGCAAGGTGACTGGCGATGTAGTTATAAGTTGCTACAGTCCGCAGAAGTGATGCCAGTGGTGTTTGATTATGCTTGGTTGATAAACGGACAATTTGCCTTTTATATCGTTGACTCTGCTGCGGATAGTGATGATGGCGCCGCCACCACGCTACTCGTCAGGGCGCTGTTCCATGACTACTTACGTAATTTGAAGTGCTTCAATGCGGATTTAAAAGATCTCGCTTACCTTCTGGAAAATGGCATGAAATGCTATCCGGGGGCGGTTCCGGTAAGAGCGTTATTCGGCGTGGCGGATCTTTCGTCCGGAATGTTATCTCTTCTTCCTGCTGGTCTTGAGTGTATGTTTGCTAATGGATATACATCGAAGCATATCCAAGCCAATACGTTGTTAGGCAACAGCTGTGTGAAAAACTTTATTGAAGAGATGCCCATTCACTCGGCTTGCCAAATAACACTGAACAGTCTGGGAAGCTGCAGTTTCAGTTTAGACATTTACCGAGGGGGTAGCGCGTAATGCGCTGCCTTTATCGAGTTAATTGTTGCTAATAACCCTGTTTTTAGTCGGTGTTTGTTAACTGGCGAATAAGGTATAGTCTGCCAAAACAAAAATGACCCAAAGTGTTAACTGATAATTAACCTTAGGTCGATAAATCGTCACCTACATTAGAGAAGTTATCCCATGGCAGACCAAGACTTTAAAGAACCGTATAATATCTTTTACTTTTTTGGATTTATCGCAGCCCTATTGATCCCAACTCTTCCAGCGACTCTTACTTGGATTCGCGTGGTTAACGGATACGCGGGCTACTAAACTAGACCGGAGCTCACCATCAGTATTCGTAAACTTGCTTTAAATATTGCTGGTAGCATAAGTTTGTGCCTGGGTTTTCTGGGCATATTTCTACCTATTCTTCCGACAACACCTTTTGTCCTTCTTGCTAGCGCCTGTTTCATGCGCAGCAGCCCCACCTTCCATCGTTGGCTTCACCAACACAAAACCTTTGGCCCTATTTTAGATAACTGGCATCGTCACGGTGCAGTGACCAGCAAGGTCAAGATACGCGGCGCGTTGTGTATGGTTGCGAGCTTCGCCTTTTCAATTTGGATTGTGCCTCATTTTTGGTTAAAAATTGTGCTCGTGGTGATGCTAATAATCCTATTGAGCTGGTTTATTCGATTGCCTGTGATTGAGCGCCTTGCTGAGCAGCCAGAAAATCACTAAGATTGCCAAGAAGTGTGCCCACTAACCTGTGGGCGTTTGTATTTAAGGCACGGTGATTTTGAATCAGCAGTATGAGCCTGATTGAAAAGCGACATTGTGCAGATAACCAATGCTACAACTTTGAATGATGGGCACAGCGCCAGTTCAAAGGTAGCCTATCCAAGTAATGAATTATGACAACTGAAACAATCTCACTGATCAAATCTAGCATCAACAGCATTCAGGATTACCCAAAGCCAGGTATTCTTTTCCGCGACGTGACCAGCTTGATGGAAAACGCAGAGGCTTACCAAGCAACCATCGGTCTTTTGCTATCGAAGTACAAAGACATGGGATTCACTAAAGTTGTGGGTACGGAAGCACGTGGTTTCTTGTTTGGTGCACCACTAGCACTAGAGATGGGAGTTGGCTTTGTACCAGTGCGTAAGCCTGGCAAACTACCACGTAAAACCATCGCTCAAACATACGATCTAGAATATGGTACAGATACACTAGAAATCCACGTTGATGCAATTTCGGAAGGTGACAAAGTTTTGGTTGTTGATGATCTTCTAGCGACTGGCGGCACGATTGAAGCGACAGCGAAATTGATTCGTGAGTTAGGTGGTGTTGTTGAACACGCAGCTTTTGTGATTAGCCTTCCTGAAATTGGTGGTGATAAGCGTCTTGAAGGCTTAGGTCTTAACGTTTACAGCATCTGTGAGTTTGAAGGTCACTAATCGGTATTATTCATGAGTTATCTTGCCTTAGCGCGAAAATGGCGTCCTACAAAATTCAGTGAAGTTGTAGGACAAAACCACGTATTAACAGCACTGGAAAACGCTTTAGCTCAAAATAGGCTTCATCACGCTTACCTATTTAGCGGTACGCGTGGTGTTGGTAAAACCACCATTGGCCGATTGTTTGCTAAAGGACTCAATTGCGAAACGGGTATTACCGCGACGCCTTGTGGGCAGTGTGATACTTGTAAAGAAATCGACCAAGGTCGCTTTGTTGATTTATTAGAGATAGACGCAGCGTCTCGCACCAAGGTTGAAGATACTCGTGAACTGCTAGACAACGTGCAGTACAAACCGGCTCGCGGTCGCTTTAAAGTTTACCTTATTGACGAAGTTCACATGCTATCGCGTCACAGTTTTAACGCATTGCTTAAAACATTAGAAGAGCCGCCAGAGTATGTGAAGTTTCTGTTGGCGACGACGGATCCGCAAAAGCTTCCCGTTACGATTTTATCTCGTTGCCTGCAGTTTCATCTGAAGCCGATCAGTGTCGACACCATTCATGAGCAGCTTGACCATATTCTTGCTCAAGAAAGCGTGACATCAGAACCGCGCGCGCTAGGTATGATTGCGCACGCAGCGGATGGCAGTATGCGCGATGCGCTAAGTTTGGCCGACCAAGCGATCGCGTTAGGTAACGGCAGTGTGGGTACCGACAATGTCGCCCATATGCTGGGTACTCTCGATACTGACCAAGCGCTTCACTTGCTAGAGGCAATCAGTTCTAAACAGTCTCAAGTTGCGCTAGATACGGTTGCTCAGTTGGCTCAAAATGGCGTGGAGTGGGATGGTTTGCTACAACAGCTCGCCACTCAGCTGCACCGCTTAGCGATGTATCAGGCTTTACCGTCCAGCTTGGATAAAGCTCAGCCAGATGCAGAGAAGATCGAGCTATTGAGCCGAGCATTAACCCCGCAAGATGTTCAGCTTTATTATCATATTGCGCTGAAAGGTCGTCAGGATTTGCCATTGGCACCGTCTGAACGCATTGGCCTAGAGATGGTCGTTTTGCGCATGATCGCATTTAGACCAGCTTCTCAACCCACGGCAAACGTTATTTCAACTTCTGTGGCATCGGCACCGTCGCAACCAGCTGCACCAAGTAATGCTGCTGCGCCACGCCAAGCTCCGGAGGCACAACCTGTCGCGGCACCACAGCCGTCAAGTCAGTCGCCGATGCAATCTCAGATGCAACCACCAAGCAGTGGCGACATGGCGCCTCCGCCAAGTTACGATTCAGAGCCACCACATTATGATGCACCACCTATGTATGGTGAGCCTCAGAGTGTGCCGCCAGCTCAACCAGAACCACAATCCCAGCCAGAAAGAGGTCAGGTTAGACAGGAGCAGCACGCTGAACCTAAGAGCTCATCGCCTATCAGTGGGCTTCGACATCAACTGCGCTCTCAGCGTAAAGGGTTAACGCCTAGTCAGAGTGGTGAGCCAAAAAAGGCTAAAGCGGCATCTGCAAAACCAGAATCTGTAATCGATCGTGTTGCACAAAAGCGCGGTGGTTCAGAGCAGGTGTCGCCGCTATCAACCCGTCAGTCGATGACGACACCTGAGCCGAAAAAAGACGAGCCGTATCAGTGGAAGCCGACTTTACCGCAGGTTGAGCAAAAAAATGACGAGCTAACGCCAACACAGCTCAAAAAAGCGTTAGAGCATGAAAAAACGCCGGAAATGACGCAAAAGCTGGTGGAAGAGTCTCGTGCTAAAAATCAATGGGCAGAATTGATCAGCCAACTTTCGACGGCAAAACTCACAGAGCAGCTTGCGCTTAACTCTCATTTTGAGAAAAATGGCTCATCTATTTCACTTACATTGAGGCCAGAGCAATCGCACCTCAATACGGATAAAGCGCAAAGTGAACTTCTGCAAGCCATTAATGAAATCATGGGTGAAGAGTGCCACTTAAGCGTTGAAATTGGCGAAAGTGGTGAAACGCCACTAGAGCTGAGAGATAAGCTCTATCAAGGTAAGCTACAACAAGCGTTTACCAGCCTTGAAAACGACAAAAACGTACAGTTTATCGAGACGCGATTTGCAGCGCAGCTCGATAAAGATAGTGTAAGACCGATTTAACTTTTGGGGTTGAAAGCCTTATCGCTTAGCCCCATTTAATATTCCAATGACAAGCTAAATATCTAAGCCATACTAAAAGGGCTAGGTATTCACAACCAGAGAGAAGAACATGTTTGGTAAAGGCGGAATGGGCAACCTAATGAAGCAAGCCCAGCAAATGCAAGAGCGCATGCAAAAGCTTCAAGAAGAAATCGCGAATATGGAAGTAACAGGCGAGTCTGGTGCTGGCCTAGTGAAAGTGACGATTACTGGTAGCCACAGCGTGCGTCGTGTCAACATCGATGAAAGTCTGATGGAAGACGACAAAGAAATGCTTGAAGACCTTATTGCTGCAGCATTCAACGACGCTGCACGCCGTGTTGAAGAAACTCAAAAAGAGAAAATGGATGGCGTTACTGGCGGTATGCAACTACCACCAGGCATGAAAATGCCATTCTAATCAGCAAGGGTAATTAATGCGCACCAGTCACATGCTGGAGCAATTGATGGAGGCCTTACGTTGTCTGCCTGGGGTTGGCCCCAAGTCGGCTCAGCGTATGGCCTTTCATTTGTTACAGCGAGATAGAAAGGGCGGCCTGCAACTTGCGGATGCTCTCAGTCAGGCAATGACCGAAATTGGTCATTGTACAGAATGTCGTACTTTTACTGAGGAAGAAGTCTGCCATATTTGTACCAATCCGAAACGTCAGGAAAATGGTCAAGTTTGTGTGGTAGAAAGCCCTGCGGATATTGCTGCAGTAGAGGCGACCGGTCAATTTTCGGGTCGTTACTTTGTTCTGATGGGACACTTGTCGCCGTTAGACGGCATTGGTCCGAGTGATATTGGATTAGATGTGTTGGATTACCGTCTACGCCGTGGTGATGTGCAGGAAGTGATTCTGGCGACGAACCCGACAGTAGAGGGTGAAGCAACGGCTCACTATATTGCGGAGCTGTGCAAAGAGCACCAGGTCTCAGCCAGCCGAATTGCTCATGGTGTGCCTGTCGGTGGAGAGCTAGAGCTGGTGGATGGCACAACGCTGTCGCACTCGTTACTAGGTCGCCATAAACTGACTTAAGCTTAACCATATTGTGATTTGATAAAGCCGTGTCGATACACGGCTTTTTTGAGGGTGTTTGGTTAGGCTAGGCTGATGTCTATCTCAAACCTAATTAGAACCTAAAGCCAACCCCAGCAGAAATAAACAAATTCTCACTGTCATAGAAAGTGATGTCTGAATCAGACTCTGAATAGCCCGCCATAACGTTGAGCATCGATCCCGGCCAAGAGAATAATCCCATATAGTTATACACGGCAAACAGGCCCAGGTTGTCGCTGTCTCTTTTCTTATTAAAAACAGGGTTTATCGCGTCATATTCGGTTTCGGATATGCGTAACGTCGCTGTGAGCGAGTGGCGCTGAATACTACCGGACACCGCCAATTGAATCGCTCGATGTTGGTGGCTTTGTGCTTCACCATCGGCATCCCTAAGTGTGTACTGTACACCAGGGGTTAGGCGTAAGTTGGCTGAGATGGGTATCGAGAGATCGAGGGTCGCTCTTTGATAAACGCTATCACGCTTAAGAAGTGAGCGTTTATAATTGCTTAATGGCAAGCTGATCCCTATTTCGTCATTTTCAACCTCACTGTTTGCGATCGCGTATGACATAGAGACGGGGATAGGCAGGCCAAAATCTAATGCCACTCTTCCGCCCATGATGGTTTGATCACTGGTTTCGCGTTCAGAGCCGATCAAGTAGGGGTCTTGCCAGGTTTCGTCCATGCTCGGGACATTACCGAAAAAAGCCACGGTTATTGTATTGTCTGCATAAAGTCGGCGGATCACCCCCACCTCGGCTTGAAATTGTGCCTCTGCGATTTGATCGCGGCTGTTACCAACAAATATGGCAGTGTCGCCAAACGAGTATTGAAGACGACCTAAAAGCATAGGGGCGGCACTGGTGTAGCTTTTCCCATTATTATTGAGATCCGATGTAATCGCGTTATCGTCTGAGGTATTGAACTGCGATGTACCATCTACCAAACCTAGGTTAATGCCCACAGCGCCGCTAAGTCCTGGTTTAAGATCATTCTTGCCAGGCTGAGCAAGGCTAGGTGTGCTCGCTATTAAGGATAGCGCCGATACCGATAATGCGGCTACCCACGGAGTTAACTTCATTCCTATCTCCTTGTGAATTGAAAATTATGGCTTCCATGCAAGTTAGCAGTGGTAGATCTATAAGTCCTTGTCTGTTTTGAGACGATTTGTGTCACTGTCGGTCACATTGCTGCGTTGTGTCTGCTTAACGCGTACAGGCCAACAGAGTACAAACTTGGCCCCGCCCAGCTGAGAGTGTTCTACGGTGACTTTCCCATCATGCCAAAGTGCGATCTGCTTAACTATCGCAAGCCCCAGCCCATAACCTTTATCGCTGGAACGTTCTTGATTGTCGAGTTGAATAAAGGGCTCAAAAACCTTGTCTCGCATGGTTTTATCAATCCCTATACCATCATCTTCAACGATAACGGCCAGGTTGTTATCAATACGTGTAAAAGTGATTTGGATGGTGTGTTTGGCAAACCGAGCCGCGTTAGAAAGTAAATTGTTAATTGCGCGAATCAACCCCCGCTCATCAATCAGAATATCTAGATTTAACAACTCATCTTCGCATCGGAAGTTGACGTTAAAGTGGTAGTGCTCTAGCTGAAAGTCTTCGAGCTCTCTTGCAAGTCGCTGACCAAACTTAACCACTGAAAAGTGGCTGACATCAGCGACTCGGTTATAACGGGATAATAGTAACGTTTGATTTATAAGTTGGTCGAGGCTGTCTAAACTGCTGATAGCCGTTCGGCGGTACTTATTTTTTTGAGCCTCAGACACAGTCTCATCTTCTAACATTTCCAGAGCGAAACGAAGCCGATAGAGTGGTGTGCGTAAATCATGCGCTACCGCACGTGTTAGCTCCCTTTGGCTGGCAATGAGTTGTTCAATGTTATTGGCCATCTGATTGAAGGAATCACTCAATTGTGACACCACGGAGAGCGATGACGTTTTGGCCCTGCGAGTAAGGACACCACGACCAAAGGCATTCGCTGTGCGTGCCAATCCTTTTAAATCCCGCCATAGCGGGTAGACCCACAAGATCAGTGTTGCAGAAACTAAGCCAAATAGCGCTGCAGCGGCATAGGTAATCAGCTTCATCTTCACGGTTCGTGACCCTTCGTCGGCCACTAAAATCCAATGCTCGTTATCCACTTGAGTGAGTAATTGAATGGTGGAACGATCGGCAAGTGTATGAGATGCAATGAAGTCATCCGTTGCTTCCAATTTCTCAAGCAATATGTCAGGAACGTTTGGTTTTTCGACCAGCTTAATGGTAATGGGCAGATCGCTGTGGTTTAACGCTAGGCGCTCACCCCATTGCTCTTTGGGGTGTTTTAAAAGATCTTGCTTCGCAAGGTAGAGCGCGCCTTTTGCTTGATTGGCGACAACGCTTTCTTCTGACTCTTGCAGGGCGTAGTAAATAACGTGTTGTGAGCGGCCGACTCGTTTTAGCAATGCCATTGGAGAGTCAAACTCAAATGCGATATTGCCTTGCCTGAGCTCATTGATGATGTCAGGTTGGGACTGAAAGTCTTGCAGAGTTTTGAGCTTTAGCGGGTTATAAAAAAACTGGTTGTGTTGCTTTATCGTTTCTTGCCACTGTTCGGGAGGTTGAGCAAGGAGCTGTTCTTCCAATAAATTGACGGACGTAGAATAAATTGGTTTAAAGAAGCGTTCGCTCATCGATTTAGACAAGGCTTGTAAGGGGTTAAGGTCTGTGGGTATGACAAGGAGTATCAGAGGCGTAAATACAGCGAACCAAAGAATGGCAAATGAGCGCAGCATAGCAACTCCTTAGTCTGAGATAGAGCAAAGCTGATAGCCTTGCCCACGCACGGTTTTAATCAGTTTAGGTTCGTTTGGATCATCATTAAGCCTTCGGCGAAGTCGTGACACTCTTCTATCAATTGAACGATCCAGTCCATCATATTCAAACCCGCGAATGCTTTGTGCGATGTCATCGCGTGACACGACTTTCCCCACGTGGCAGGCAAGTAGATGAAGAAGTTCGAACTCCGCGGTTGTTAGCTTGATAGACTGGTTGCTTCGCGTTACTTGGCGAAGCTGAGTATCGATGGTTAACGAACCGATGGTGATGTGATGAATGGGCTTATCAGTTTGGGTTTGCAGCCGTTCTTGTCGCCTTAAAAGCGCTCGTATGCGTGATAAAAGCAATCTGGGCTGAACTTGCTTTACGACGTAATCATCGGCACCAAGCTCTAATCCCATGACTTGGTCGATGTCATCATCGAGAGCCGTTTGCATCAGAATCATGCCGTGGTAGTCCTGACGAACTTCGCGGCAAACATCCATGCCGCTTTGGCCTGGCAGCATAACATCTAGGATAACGAGATCGGGTTGCTGGTTTAATATGGCCTCTACAGCAGACACCCCATCAAAGACAGTAGAAACCTTAAAGTCATAAGTTTCTAGAAAATCGCTGATCAGCTCTGCTAGCTCGCGGTCATCCTCGACCAACATTATGTGCGGTTGCGCGGTATCCATAGCTCTCCATAGCCTCGCTTGTAATGGAGGAACTATAGCGAATAAATCGCGCTATCTCTGTGACCGTTTGTGACTATTTGGCTAAAATTGCGGCACAACTTGATTCTGGGAAGATTAGGTAAGTTGTTCTAGTTCGGTGATATTTTCTAGTGCTTGCTGATTTGTGGAACCACATACTACTGGGCAAGGCTTAAAATCGTGACAGACCTTTGGCCTTTCTGGTTTGCCAAAAAGTTTGCAAAGGTTGTCTTCGTTCAGTTGAATACAACGGACGCCCGCAGGTTTACCTTTTGGCATACCCGGAATAGGAGAAGAGATACTTGGTGCAATACAGCATGCGCCACAGCCTAAACGACAATCCATGAAAACAACCTCGTGAAAAATGAAGGGCGCGATAGTAGCAGAAATCTTATTGGCTATCAGCACAAACATTGCCCTTGAACTTTTTTCGTCACAGCGGTATAAATCGCACCCCTGTCCGATAACGAAGTAAGATCTATGAGCGCGCCATTTTGGGAAAGTAAGAAACTAGAGCAGATGAATGAACAAGAGTGGGAATCTCTTTGTGACGGCTGTGGAAAGTGCTGCTTGCATAAGCTTATGGATGAAGACACGGACGAAATCTACTACACCAATGTGGCTTGCAGTTGGTTAAACAGCAAAACTTGCTCGTGTAAAGATTACCCAAACCGTTTTACTTCCGGTGAGGAGTGCACCAAGCTAACCCGTGAAGATATCGATGATTTTACTTGGCTGCCCCATACCTGCGCTTACCGTTTGCTGGCCGAACATCAGCCTCTACCTGAATGGCACCCTTTAATTACAGGGTCGAAATCGGCCATGCATGCCGCAGGTGAGAGTGTGCGTAATAAAGTGGTGTATGAAATTGATGTGGTTGATTGGGAAGACCATATTTTAAACCATCCTAACAGAGCGTAGCCTTTTCAAGGGTTTATCGAAAAGCTCTCCCAAAAAATAAGTACTCATTCCTAAATCTATCGCCACGTTTCTCTGAACGTGGCGATTTTTTTATAAACATTTCCTTTCCATAAATTAGCCGAATCTAGCAAGATGCTGGTGTACACTTAACGCTATCTATATAACAAACAAAAACTTGGGTTTCTTTTCGGGGTCGTTATGGATAAAACCTTCCACCGTCATTTTCTACATATTGTTTTCTGTATTTTGATGGCGTTTAGCCTCTCAGTTGCTGCGGAGGTCTCGACACCAGAGCAACCCGATATACCGAGCTTGTCAAAAATAGAGTTAGAGGTTGAAACGCTCAATCAAGAGATGGTTGAGCTCAACGAAGCTATTGGAATGACAAGCGGCGCAGAAAAAGACGCGCTTCAGCTAAAGCTATTTCAAAAGAATGAACAATTGCGCTCGGTATTAGCGGGTGCGATCCAACGGGAGTCCATCTCGAAAGAGACGCTAGTCGCACAAGTTAAGGCTCAGCAAAAGCACTCCCAAAATGCTGAGCGTTACCTTGACGAAAGAATCAAAGAGATTAACGAGAAAATCAATAATGCCAAAGCGGAAGAGCGCTTAGCCTTGATCAACGATTACCAAGAGCTACAGCATTATTTCGACAACGCGATCGAAGCAAGTTGGCAAAATATTGAATGGCTTAAAGCGCTAGACGTGGACGAAAGCACCGCGCGTGCTCAACTGCGTGAATTGGTAGCCAAGCGTCTACGTGTGATGTCTGCTTCTGTTGAGTATTTTAATCAGCAAGCGGAGGTTGTTGGCAAGCAGTTATCTGCCAGCCCTGAATCTGAAAAGTCATCTTTGCAGTTAAGCCAGTTGGTATTGAAGCAACGAATGAATATTGCAGTCGATAGCTTAAGCTCATTGGTTTCTATCGCGGCTCAGTTGGAACTTGATACGTCAGAATACAAACGCTTAATTTTTGAGACTACCGGGAATATCACCCAAGATCTGTTAGAAACTGATGTCATGTTTTCGATCTTATCCCATTGGTCATCCAGCGTTTGGGATTGGCTAGGAAACAACGCGCCTCAACATCTTTTCCAGCTTTTTGTTTTTCTAATCATTTTGTTAGCAACCAAAATGATCGCGAAGCTGGTACGTAAATTGGTGAGTAAAGCGGTGGTCACCAAAAATCTTAAGCTGTCTCAGTTGATGCAGGATTTCTTTATCACCATGTCGGGCAACTTGGTGTGGATCATCGGTATCTTGGTGGGCTTGTCGCAAATTGGTTTAAACCTGACGCCAGTCCTAACGGGTTTTGGTATTGCTGGTGTGATCATTGGTTTTGCCTTGCAAGATACACTGTCTAACTTTGCAGCGGGTATGATGCTACTGATTTATCGTCCGTTTGATGTGGGGGATTTTGTCTTTGCAGGTGGCGTAGATGGCAAAGTAAGCCACATGAGCTTAGTTAACACAACGATCAAGACCTTTGATAATCAGATCATTATTGTTCCAAACAGTAAGATTTGGGGGGATGTGATCAAAAACGTGACCCATGAGAGAGTCCGTCGTGTCGATATGGTGTTTGGCATCGGCTATGGGGATGATTTGCTAAAAGCTGAAAGTGTGCTCACTGACATTGTCATGTCTCACCCAAGCGTATTACGCACCCCTGAGCCGAATATCAGAGTGCATACTCTCAATACGTCATCCGTCGACTTCATTGTTCGACCATGGGTAAAAACAGACGATTATTGGGATGTGTATTGGGACGTGACTAAGGAAGTAAAACTGCGCTTTGATCGCGAGGGAATTTCTATTCCGTTCCCGCAGCAGGATGTTCACTTACATATGGTGAAAGAAGACAGTACACCAGAGAACTAATAAGAGCGCCGAATGGCGCTCTTTTCAATTTTTTGATTTATAAATTTTTTAACTTATAAATTTTTTAACTTATAAATAGCGGCCTTGGCGCTGCAAAAATTCAATTTTGTAGCCGTCTGGGTCCATAATGAAGAAAAAAGTCGCTAAGTGTTTTTGTTGGTGATCAAATGCTTTGATGTCGCCAGCTTCGATACCAAGACTCTTAATTCTTTGGTGAGCAGATTCGATGTCACTAACACTAACAGCAAGGTGACCGTAGCCGTTACCTAGATCATAAGGTTCGCTTTGGTCATGGTTGTGTGTAAGTTCTAACTCAAATCCGGTTTCTTTGTTCGCCAAGTAGGTGAGAGAAAAACCGTCAAAAACGTATTGATCTTTAATTTCTAGCTCAAGTGCGTCGCGGTAAAATTTAACTGAACGTTCCAGATCGCTTACGCGGATCATGGTATGAATCATTTTTGTCATGGGTACTCCTTATTTTCGCTAAGGGTACACATTCTCTCGCTGTGCTTGGTAGTACTCAGGTACGACACTTTTAGGCCAATTGTTCTTGCTTAGCGAGCTGAAGAGTAACTTCCGGATGTCTGGCGTAGGTTAGGCATGCACAGCGAAGCAGCGAGGCAAAGTTATTCACTTCTCCATTGTGTTCTAACGCCTCTAAGTACACCGTGCTGATGAATTTAGGTACTGTCATATTTTGTGCAGAAGCGATCTCTTCAAGGATGAGCCAAAAACTGGATTCCAATTTTACACTGGTCGCGTGACCGTCGATGCGGATAGAGCGCGTAATAAATTGGTAGTTTTCTTGAGGTTGTTTAGCAAATATTTCACACATGTAGATTGTTTGATAGTAAGCCCAAGTGCAAATATTGGTCTCTATCGCGTACCTCGTCAATAGATGGCGAGAAATAAAAAGCGCTCCGGTTAGAGCGCTTGAATAAAGTTTTATTTCACCTGTTCTTTTATGAACTCACCCAGTTCAGAGTGGTGCATGATTTTCGATACGGGCAGAATTTTTTCCGCAGGTCCCCATGCAAACACGTTTACAGGTGTATGAGTGTGAGTACCTGTTCCCCAAACAATGTTTTGCCCCGTAGCTTGCTCACGTGCGATCAAATTTGTGCGGTCGTTGTATGGATAGAAAGCATCAAAATCGTTTATCGCAGGAACATTTTCTTCCGCTAGGTAGCTGTGCCCAGCCAAGCGATATGGGTTTGGCTTACTTTTTAGAATGTTGGCTGCTTGTTCTGCGGTGATTGGGAACTCACTGTTTTTGTTAATGATTTCTGCCAATTTCGCCGCTGTTTTTTCTGAACCGTCTAGCTGGTCAAACTGCTTCAGCATGCCGTAGTAGCTGACTTTTTGGTTATACAAGCCAGCCAAAATATCAAATGAGCCAAAGTTGAAGTTTGGCGCATAATCGCGTTGTTCAAACGCTTTACCCTCACGCTTCTGTGGCTTTGGTAAGTTGTTTGACGAGTAGCTAAAGCCAAATGATCCCGTTTCATGGTCAGCAGTCACGATCACCAATGTGTCGTCGCGATCTTTTGCCCATTCGTAGACAGCGTTCACCGCCTCGTCAAACTTGATCATTTCGTGCAGCATAGTACCGGCGTCATTACTGTGGCCAGCCCAGTCGATTTGTCCGCCTTCAACCATTAAGAAGAACCCATCTTCATCTTTAGAGAGTGTCTTAATGGCTTTGTCTGTCATTTCGGCCAGTGAGGGCTGGCTGCGGTTGGGATCTTTCTTACTTTCGGTATACGCAATCCCGTCATTCATCCCAGAATATGAGAATAAGCCCAGAACTTTGTTGCCGTTTGCTTCATCGAGCATGGATCTATTGAAGGCGAGTTGATAACCACTTTTTTGAGCTTCTGTTAGTAAGTTACGGTCGTCTTTACGCTTAGATTTAAGGTACACATCGCCTTGAGTGAGTTTCTCTAGCTGTTGGTATGTCTCACCTTTGTTATTGGTCGATTTCGGAATCCAATGGCGTAAACCACCTGATAGCATCACATCGACACCTGTTGCCAACATATCAGAGGCAATGTCGTTCTCTAACGAGCGGTGCGGTTGATGGGCAGCGAAGGCCGCTGGTGTTGCGTGGGTTAAACGCGTGTCAGACACCAAGCCAGTGGCTTTACCAAGGCGTTGAGCTTGTTCCAGAACCGTTTCAACGTGATTACCCTGCGAGTCGATACCAATCACCTCAGACGCCGTATAAACGCCCGTTGCTAGCATGGTTGCCGAACAGGCCGAATCAACCACAATCGCGTCTTCAGGGTGAGTAAGAGACGAACCAATAACCCCTTCCTGAGCTAATGTATTCAGTGCGGTATGTTTACCTTTGTAGATAGAGTTTGGAGCCTGATTCGCGTAAGTTTCTAACAGCCCAACTTGTTGTGGGCCCATACCATCGCCAATCATTAAAATAACGTTTTTGATCTCAGCCGCGACGGTGTTGAATGAAAGTGTTGAAGTGGCCAATGCAGCGACTACAGTTTTTGAAATATGCTTCATTGATTAATCCTTATTTTACAAGCGGAGGGATTTAATCATTGAAAAGTTTAAGATTTATGTCGCTTATGTGTCATTTGTATTGCAGTGAAGGAGTGCTCTGACTGAAAGGTAAGCGCAATATGGGGCTGCATTTGTCACGATTTGGGATAACAAGCAGCTCTCCCATTCAGTTCTGTTTGGGACCGCGGGTGAATAAGCAGGTTAGGCGACAATGTAAAATAAAAGGATGTAACTCTAGACTAAAGCAAGCAAAATGCCGCCGACAGTTGCCGCTGCGGACAAGTATTGCCCAGCGGAGTATGAGCCATCTTCTTCTTTCTCTATTTTGTCTGGGTGATCCATGCCTAATGCACCGTGAGCAAAAGATTCGACTTTGTCCCCAACACTCTTTTCACCTTTTTCAGCCACTTTCGCGTCTTTTTCAATTTCCTGAAGGGCAGCCAACAAAGCTTTCCCTTCTGAAGATAGGGTGACTTTATTTTGCTCTACTTTTAGTGGTGAAGATGCAGGTTGAGCTTCCGCTTTTGTGGCAGAAGATTGCGTCTTCTGGGTAGATGTCAGCTTTACTGGCTCCATTCCTACTGGTGTCATACTGAACTCCTTACACTATCCTTAAGTTACTTATCGACCAATGTTTGCAAAACTTGTGTGAAAAATGCGTAATTTGCCTAAAAACCAAACAAGCACAAATCGTGCCTGTTTAAAGGGTAAACGTGCAATGACCACATGATTTTTATCTAGCGGCAGATTACACTTTCACTTCGGTTACTTAGGTGCTGAAACGCTTGCTTCCTATTCTCCATTTGAACATAGCGTGCAGGTGGCGGTAGTACATTCAGGAGAAAGTCATTACCAGCGTTGTTGTCCAAGCTTGCAGTGGGGGTAATGACGACCACATTCAGGTCGGGTTTGCGTTTTAATATCGAGGCTTTTATTCCTAATCCTTGCTCAGTGTGGAATTTTCCAGCGATATGGAGCACTTTGCTCTCAGGATTGTCTTGCAAGTAACGTACGATACTTTCTGCCATGGTTTCATCCCATGTTATCTGTGCTGCGTATTGATTTTCCGTTTGAGCTGGCGCTCCATGGTGCATCGATGCCATAAATTTTTCTTTGTAAGCAGAGAAGGAAGTATCGATTTTTTCTGCAACAAAGGTACGTTCTTTATGGGTTAACTTCTTGAGATATCCGATCCCTTGCTGGCCTATGCACTTCACAATCGATTTTGGTGCATTTGCAGCAATGATGTCTAGGTTATTGCTTTTGGCAAGTTCGACGATTGGGCGGTAATCACTTTCATAGTTGGGCCAGGCATTGCCGTTTTTAATCAGCATTTGTTCACCAATCTTCCCTGCCAAATACTCATTCATCACGGCCTGTTTATCTCGGCTGAACTGCTCCATAGCGAGGGCTACCGTCGGGTCTTGTTTGAGAAGCGATTTGAGTAAATCCGCTTGAAAACGATGGACACCTGCGTGAGTGTGCCACTCTCCGACTAAAATCACGTCGGCGGAAGCGATATTCGCGGGTAAACGGCTTAGCTGAATCGGTTCTGATTGAGGTGAGTAGAGCTGATAGTCATAGAAACTGGAGATGGGTTGAACGGAGGTCGTTGAACAGCCCATAACGAAAAGTGATAGCAGCGATGCTTTGATGATAGTTCGCATTTTTAAGCCTCCATATGCTGATTGACTAAGACACTGGAGGCTTTTATAGCTTAATGATGATGAGAGTCGCTACTAAACTTTGCGGTAAATTCTCAACATGAAATCTGCCTCACATTTAAACAGCTTAGAAGAGTTTAGTTGCTCGCGCAGATCGTCGGAGGCTTTCCAGGCGAACGGCGTCATTTGCAATAAATCTAAGGCGTCGCCGTTGACTAGCTCCATAGTGTAGGAGAGTTTTTCTTGGTGTTCGAGCGTGAACCCTTCGATCTGTTCAGGCTCCTCACTGTGAAGACGAACATCTTGATAGATGTGCTCACGTAATTCATATAAGTGGCGTCCCGCTGGCGTAACAGTGATTACTACACCGTTCTCTTGCACGGTACGTGCTAACTCTTCTGCTTTACAAGGGGCATAAATACGTAAAATGCCATCCAGACTCTGGTCAGCAAATGGCAGGCGGTGACTCGATGCAACACTGAATTGGCAGTTTGGGTAACGTTTGGCTGCATAACGAATGGCAACTTTAGAGATGTCTAGGCCAAAGGTTTGTGCGCTTGATGATTGCTGCTGCAGATGCTTCGCAACTTCTGTTGTGTAATAGCCTTCGCCACAGCCAATATCCAATAGTTGGTGATTGGTGTCTTGTAGATACTGCGCACATAATTCAGCCACTTTGTGTTTCATCGGCTGGTAGTAGTCTTTTTCTAAAAAGCGACGTCTTGCTTGCATCATCTCTTTGTTGTCGCCTGGATCTTTTGAACGTTTATGATTGACCGGCATGAGATTTACGTAACCTTCTTTTGCGAGATCAAAAGCGTGGTTGTTTTCACAACGGTAGGTGCGTTCAGAGAAAGAAAGAGTTTGGTGACAAAGAGGACAAGTATAAGACATAGCAGCTTAGAGTGAAAATGGGGGCGAAATTTTAACAGGAATAATATTCGCATACTAGCGGTTAGCTGAGATGGGCGTTAAAAGGGCAGGGAGTGCCTGCCCAATAATGACTTAGTTAGTGGAAGAAGCCCACTTTTTGTTTCAATTCGCTCGCATGCGTTTGTAGCTCTGCTGAGCTTTGTGCAGTATTCGCACTGGTGGATCGGCTATCTTTGTTCAGTTCGCTTATGGTGTTTGCGTTTACGGAAATTTCTTGGGACACATTTGCTTGTTCTTCCGACGTGGCAGCAATGGTATCTGACTGAGCGGCAATGGCATTCACTTGCGTTGCGATGTTTTCTAGCGCAGCTCCTGCGTCTTGAGCTTTTGCTAACACATCGCTTGCATTTGTTTGGCTTTGAACCATTAATTGCACTGCGTTTTTTGTCGAGCCATTGAGACTCTCGATAATTGAAACAACATCTTGAACGGAGGACTGCGTTCTATGAGCCAGGGTGCGAACCTCATCTGCGACAACAGCAAAACCTCTACCGTGTTCACCTGCACGTGCAGCTTCAATGGCGGCATTCAGCGCTAAAAGGTTGGTTTGTTCTGCGATTTCATCAATCATCTTGGTGACGGTTTGGATAGAGGCACTTTCAGCATCGACTTGCTCAATGGCCTGCGCAGAGCGTTCTAGTTGGCTATTAAGCTCTGCAACGTCAACACAGACACCTTCAACCATATTTAGACCTGATTGAGTACCGCTATTAGTAAGTCGAACATTTTCCGCGATGGCTTCTACTTGCTGAGCAATAGACTGAGCAGAGGCCGCCATTTCTTCGATGGCTGTAGCTGCTTGCTCTACCTGTGTGTGTTGAAGGTCTGCTTGCTGGAGATTCTGGCTTGCATTAGCAGACACATTTTCCGAAGCATTTTGAACCGCATCGCTGGTCATTCTAATCTCATTAACCAATGAATGTAGTTGATGTGCCATGCTCGCAACGCCATTGTTAAGGTTTACAATTTCGTTTTTGGATTTCTGCTGAGAGGATGAAATTTGTAGACTTACTTCACCTTTCGCTAAACGAGACATATAAGAGTTAAGGACGGTCAGTGGTTGCAAGCTGCGGTTTAAGAAAATGGTTAAGATTAAAAAGGTAACTAGCGCAGCAACAGACGCGATAATGACGATAAGTTTCAGTAGGTCATTACTGCCTTTTGTCACTTCCTTAATAAAGGTGCCCCCAAGAAGTTTCCAGTTCCAGCCAGGTACTTCTGTGAAAACCAGGTATTTCTCACCGACTGTAGATTGATACTGATATGGGTAGCGTATTAAGCCACTTTTTTGCTCAAAGATGCGATAAAACGGTTTATTGCCGTTGTAATCAGACACATCAATAATCGAAGGGTCTGAATCAGTCATTGTTGGGTGGAGTAAATACTTACCTAAATTATCTTTATTGTTGTCAACCACGATGGTGTAACCCGTGTCACCCCATGTGATCTCAGAAAGAGAATCGAATAGATCGTGTGCGGCTTGATCGACCGGAAGCCCAATGAAAGAGATCCCTTCTATGCGGCCAGAAGTGCCTTTGATCGGAGCATAATAGGTAATGTATTGATTATTAAATAGTGTCACTTGAGAGTAGTACGGCTGTCCGCTCATTAAACGGCTGTAACCTGGGTGGTTTTTGCCCAAGCTTGTGCCTACCACTCGTTTTCCATTTAAATCTTTTAGTGACGTGGATACACGAATGAAGCGATCTCCAACCTGCGCAAATATTGTCGCAACCGCGCCTGTATCACGCGTGAAATTATCAACTAGGGTGGTATCGTTGATAAGGCTTTTGCCTTGCTTGGTGATGTCGTTAATACGCTTCCCAAGAAAATCAACGTGATAGGCTTCTACCTGAACACCGTCTAAGTAGCCATTTCTGAATGTTGATTCTAAGACTTTGGCCGTATCTAAATAAGCATTGAATTCACCAGCAATAGTCAGAGCCATGGCTTCAATGTTGGATTGATGATCTTTTAAGGTGCTTTCTAGTAGTACTTGAGAGGCGTTACGATAAACCAGAGTCGCAGTACCTACAAAAGAAACCAACAAGCAAAGTAATATGACTAGTTTTAATTGAAAACCAACGCTTTGGTTTTTGAATTTGTCGAACATTTGCAGCTTTCCTGTCTTTTTGACTCCTACATACTTGGATATGGTTTTGTGTAAGAGTTTTGGGAGCAGGATCATAGCGAGAGAGGCGATTGCCCAGTTTGATTTTTATTAACTATTTTGTAATTAGTGGGGTCGGTATATGCGATTCTTGTATTGTTTTGGAGTTTGGGAAGAGGGAAAAGCTCGCCGCAGAGTAAATCTACGACGAGAGCACGCTTACTGAGCAGAGATTATAGTGACGAGTTCGTGACTTTCACCAGGCTGGAGTGTTTTACCTTGTTCCAGAGTTGGAGCGTGAAGGGCTGATTCAACACAAAGGAAAGTTTTGTATCCATTGTCCTCCATGTCTCTCATTCCTTTCGCACCTTCATACCAAGGATTCCACAGTACTGCGCTGTTATGGCCAAGGTTTTCTACATTTAAAGTACGATGTAATAAAGGATCTGAAACAAATATCGCTGATTCAGGCTGAGTATAAACACGGTCGATGGTGTCTGTGAGGATCAACTCATTACCACCGATGATGACTTCATCATTTTGGAGGCTGTCTATATATTCTGGCCCCATACCTGTTGTTTTTACTTGTTCAATGTCGCCAAGGTTGAGGTAAGTATGCAGTGCTCCGGAGAAGGTCCATGCTGCTTCATCAATATTTTCAACTTTTAATGTCACTTTCAGTTGCTCTGTAATTTCTACTGTTAATCGAGCACTAAATAAGTGAGGCCATAGTTGGTGGCTTTCTTCCGTTGCCATTAACCCTAATTCGACAATGACACCATGGTCGTTTTCACGGTGTTCGATCAGCTCCCATTCCGAATTTCTGGCAAAGCCATGTGCGGGAGCGGCGATGCGGCCAAACCACGGCCAACAAACCGGGATACCACCTCGCAGAGCGGTTTTTCCATCAAAGATAGCTTTATTACTCATCCAAATAAGATCGTCCTGATCTTTGGGTTTGAATGACACGACGTGACCACCATGTAGTGCAATTCCAGCAGATGCTTTTTCATGATCTACTCGAATAATTTTTACAGAGTCTTTTTCTACGATTGTCACGCAATCGGATAGAGCAGTAAGTACTGGAAGAGATTGTAAATCCATATGTAACGTTCCTGATGAAAAGTAGCTACGCGTGTACCTTGCGTAGCACTGGATTCCAGATACTAAAAAGGCGACTCGAGAGCCGCCTTTTCATTCAATGTCTTCTATTACAAAGACACCTTTCGCTAAAAGCTTACATTACTTAGAGATGTGAGCGATTAGGTCTAGAACTTTGTTTGAGTAACCGATTTCGTTGTCGTACCAAGATACAACTTTAACGAAGTTATCAGTTAGAGCGATACCAGCTTTAGCATCGAATACAGAAGTTTGAACTTCACCGATGAAGTCTTGAGATACTACTGCATCTTCAGTGTAACCTAGAACACCTTTTAGCTCGCCTTCAGAAGCTTCTTTCATCGCTGCACAGATAGCGTCGTAAGATGCGCCTTCTTTTAGGTTAACTGTTAGGTCAACTACAGAAACGTTAGCTGTTGGTACGCGGAAAGCCATACCAGTTAGTTTGCCGTTTAGTTCTGGAAGAACAACGCCTACAGCTTTAGCAGCACCAGTTGAAGATGGGATGATGTTCTGAGAAGCACCACGACCACCGCGCCAGTCTTTAGCAGAAGGACCGTCTACAGTTTTTTGAGTTGCTGTAGTAGCGTGAACTGTAGTCATAAGACCAGATTCGATACCGAACTTGTCGTTAAGAACTTTAGCGATAGGCGCTAGACAGTTAGTAGTACAAGAAGCGTTAGAAACGATGTCTTGACCAGCGTAAGTGTCTTGGTTAACACCCATAACGATCATTGGAGTAGCGTCTTTTGAAGGACCAGTTAGAACAACTTTCTTCGCGCCAGCTTCGATGTGTTTACGTGCAGTCTCGTCAGTTAGGAAAAGACCAGTTGCTTCAGCTACAACGTCAACATCGATTTCGTTCCATTTAAGGTCCGCTGGGTTGCGCTCTGCAGTAACACGTACAGTTTTACCGTTAACGATTAGGTTACCGCCTTCAACTTCAACAGTACCGTTGAAACGGCCGTGAGTTGAGTCATACTTAAGCATGTATGCCATGTATTCTACATCGATAAGATCGTTAATACCTACTACTTCGATGTCGTTGCGCTCTTGCGCTGCACGGAATACGAAACGACCGATACGGCCAAAACCGTTAATACCTACTTTGATAGTCATTATAGTTGCTCCACAACTTAATTTCTGATTAAAGATAACTGGTAGTAAAATTACATAATCCAGTCAAAATCTGCAACCGATAATCCGACTTAACTTGTTTAAAGTCAAAAAAAAGCGTCGCTTTTTTTCACAATTAGCCATAAATGGTTGTATTTTGAACGAATTACTAATTATTTCTCTAACCAGTTGACGTAAAATTAGCTTAAATGCCTAAAACTTAGCTTACAGAATAATCGCTTCATTATGGTGTCAAAGTATGTGCCACAAACGTAATTGTTCGCAAGTTTTTCGCAAAAAAAGTCAACTTTTGTATATGTAAAATGGAGTATATCGACTGTGAATCAAGAAAGAGAAAAACTCGAGAAGCCCGATGAGTACTGGCGTGAGAAGCTTTCCGATGAAGAGTTTAGAGTGTGTAGAAAGCAAGGAACAGAAGCTCCATTTAGTGGTAAGTTACTGCATAATAAAGAAACAGGTATTTACTCATGTACATGCTGTAATACCCCGCTTTTCTCTTCTTCTAACAAGTATGATTCGGGGTGTGGCTGGCCAAGCTTTGATGCCCCGATAGATAATAAGGCTATTCGCTATTTAGAGGATCTAAGTCACGGTATGGTGCGTACTGAGATACGATGTGCAGTATGTGATAGCCATCTAGGTCACGTTTTTCCAGACGGACCGAAGACGACAGGTGAACGTTTTTGTGTAAATTCGGTGTCGTTAATTTTCAACAATTGATAAAAAAGCGGCGAATATCTCGCCGCTCTTTGTTTTATCCTTTCAATTGAACTATCAGTAATCGGAAAGCTGATCTCTTCTAAACTTTCCAGACTCAATCGCGTCTTTCAGTTTCTCTGCCTCAAGCGCCAATTGTTTATATTTGCTTTTCTCAAAGCCATAAAGAAGGTGAAGTTCAGATTCTGAAGCTATAGGTACACCAAATTGATTGGCAACGATCGCCCAAATATAAGCGTGCTCCTTGCGTTTCATTTGATAGGTTGTACTGGCAAGTGTTTTAAATACTTCAGTATTAATATTGTCTCGATTGGTGAGCTCCAAGGAGCGGATCAGCAAGTCATGTGTTTTTTGGTTGTTGCGACTGGTGTAAAAGGTAGCAAGCGCGTATTGCATTTCGGCGGTATCAAGCTCGGGGCTTCCTTCTAATTGAAGAAACTGACGCCTTGCGCTGTCGCTACCAGTACGGCTCCACAGAAAGTACAGAGCTTCAGGAGTTTGAGAACGTTTTAGTTCTGCGACCACTTTTTCCATATCTTCCCCTGCATTGACCAGCGCGTGAAAGCGACGTTCTTTTAATTCGGTTTGATCAATTGCTTGGATCTGAGAAGCTAACTCTAGACACTTTTTGTATTTACCTAGAAGGTCATATTCCTCGATTTGATTCGACGGTGTGGGGTTTTTAATTCTTTCAAATCGATGCCAAATTAAGTCTGTGCGAGGGACACGGCACTGACCATCATCAACGTTGAGTCGCTGACACTGTAGGGCAGGGTTATCTTCACACAATTGCTCGGTGTTTTTCCTATTTTCGAAGCAGCCTACGAGTGACAGGCATAAAATGCTGAGGGTAACAACGTTTGTTTTATTCATATTGGTGTCGCTTGTGATCCGTTAGACTTATTTATTGATCGTTTCTTGACTCAACGGTGTGGCTGGTTATGTTCTTTGCTATCTAATTAAATCAAAGGATACACCATGGACGCAAAGCAGTTAATTGATGCCATCACACCTGAAGCATATGAGCGTCTACTTTTTGCTGTTGAGACAGGAAAGTGGCCTGAAGGTACCCCATTAACTCAAGAGCAAAGAGATTCTTGTATGCAAGCTGTAATGCTGTACCAGTCTAAACATAATCAAGAAGCACAGCATATGACAGTGGCTCAGGGCGGTGAAATTAGCTTTAAGTCTAAAGCTGAACTCAAAAAGCAATTTCAAACGAATCAAGAAGATATTGTTAGAGTAAATCCAAATCAATAACCTTCTATATTAGATCAAAAAAGGCAGAGTTAACTCTGCCTTTTCAATTGGATTACTTCGGTGTTATCCGCAGCACTTTTTAAATTTCTTACCACTGCCACAAATGCATGGGTCGTTGCGGCCAACTTTTAAGTTGCTGATCGGTTGTGACAAACGTTCGTCTTCTTCCTCGTTGGGGAAGGTTCCGTCTATATAGAACCATTGGTCACTTTCTTTGATAAATCGAGAGCGTTCTTCCAAACAGTATTGCTGGCCATTCGACTCGAAATAGGCTTTAAAGGTGACAAAGCCTTCATTTTCATTAGTACTATCTTCGCTAGAGACGACTTCTAGACCACACCAGTTGCTTTCAATAGATTCTGCTATTTCAGCGCGCTGCTCTTCTGCATGACAGCTAGGGTGGTAGGTGTTTATAACAAAATCGACCAACTTTTTCTCATGAGCACAATAACGAGAGCGCATTAGCTCCTCGGGTGTGTGTGCTTGGGTTGGATCGTTGTGTATAGGCTCACAGCAGTTGCTATAAGGTTTTGAACTGCCACAAGGACATAACGACATAGGTACTCCAAATACGGAAAATTAGATAGAGAGTAAATCAGATGTCCATTTTACCGAATCATCGTAGCATTTGCTTATCGCATCTTGATCCAAATGAAACTCTTCACAATATCGGGTGACTTTATCCCACTCTGCGAGCTCGTAGGCTCTGATTAAAGCCATTATTTGCCCGAGTTCACCTGTCCCATCACTCAAAGCCTGTTTAATGTTTTCATCAACAGGGATTTCTTCGATGATCTGTTCTATTGGCCTATCAAGTAGGCTATCAAGGAGCGAAAACATCCCCATTAAAAAAGCTTGCCCGGGCTCAATGTGTAGGTTGAGTTGGCGTATTAATAATTCGGAATATCGGGCTCTTTGTATTGAAAGGCCATAAAGGCAGTCGGGCTTTTTGTCATGGTTAGAGGCTAGGGAAACCAAAGAGATAAACTTGCGAAGCTTATCTTCACCTAGGTAAACCAGCGCCTGTTTAAATGACTGAATTTTGCAGCTCACTAACGAGGAAGAGTTCACATAGGTGAGTAGCTTGTAAGATAGCGTCACGTCTTTACAGATCAGTGCTTCGACTTTTTCGTAATCAATATCTTGATGAGAAATTTCAGTCAGTAACTGGACCACAGTCACAAAGGAAGGCTCTAGTGATTTACGCTGGATCATTTCTGGCTTGCTGAAAAAGTAGCCTTGGAACAGCTCAAAACCCGCCTTTTTAGCCTGCTCGAACTCTTTATAGGTTTCGACTTTTTCCGCGAGGAACTGAATGCTTGTGCGATCAAAGCGGTTGATGAAAACCTGAGCTTTTTGCAAAGAGATCTGGCGAATATCAAATTTAATGATGCTCACGTAGGGTAAGAATGCTTTCCATTCTTTGGAAGGGACGAAGTCGTCCAAGGCAAATTTATAGCCAAGCGCAGCCATTTCTTTAATTGCATTGAGCAATTCGGTCGTCGGCGAGCAATCTTCCAGCACCTCAACCACTAGGCTTTCGGCTGGAAATAAAGTCGGTACCTTATTGATTAGGCTCTGATAGGGAAAGTTAACAAACCCTAATTTATTGCCTAAGGTTGCATAGTGGGTTGATAAAAAATGGTCCGAGAGCAAACGGCTGGTGGCTTGCTCAGGGTCAATCGCAGGAAATGTGTTGCTTGGACCATCTCTAAAAAGTAGCTCGTACCCAACCGTTTTTTTGTTGATGTCCAGTATAGGTTGTCTTGCTATGTACGAATATTTCAAGATGTATACCTTTCTCGTAGGCAGTCTGACCGCGAGCCAATGCATTAGGATGCAAGAAAAAAGCAAGACTATTGGATATCGCCTGAAATCGCTAGAGTGTACTATTTTTCTACAAAAGGCCGGTTCTGGAGGTCAAAACTATTTTTATCGTATACCAGTACTGAGCCCTGAGTGTACCAATCCCCTAATACAATTCTAGTGTTAGTCTTGTTATTAGACTCAAATGTGTGAACTTTGGGGCGATGTGTATGACCATGAATCATCAAGTTCACATTTTGAACTGACATCACACGCTCTACTTCGCTCTGAGTGACATCCATGATATCGAGTGACTTGGTTTGTTTTTCATCTCGAATACCGGATTGTACTTTGGCGACAATTTTCTTTTTGATAAACATCGGGATCCGATTGAATACCCATTGTAGCCAAGGCTGGTGGACCTTTTCTCTGAATTTTAGGTAGCCAACATCACGAGTACAAAGAGTGTCTCCATGCAGAACGACCGCTTTTGTGCCGTAAAGATCGATAACCGTTTCATCGCCAAGAAGAGTGACGCCTGTCTCTTTTGCAAAGCGTTTACCCACCAGGAAATCTCGATTGCCTTGGGTAAAAAAACAAGGCACACCTGAGTCTGTGAGCTGCTTAAATTCCCTGCGAACAAAATTAGCAAATTCTGACTTGTCGTCGTCTCCAATCCAGAAGTCGAATAAATCACCCAAAACGTAGAGCGCATCCGCGTGAATAGCTTCTGAATGCATAAAGTGGCTGAAGCAGTGATTGATGTCTGGAGTGGAAGGAGAAAGGTGAAGATCGGCAATAAATAGCGTTGGCATAAAAATGTGTTACCTGAGGGAAAGGATAAGAGGGGAAGAGTGAATGACACTCTTCCCAACTACCATTATTCTTCGATAGTAGTACCAGTGATCACAACATCTTCAAGTGGTACGTCTTGATGCATACCGTAAGAACCTGTGCTTACACCTTTAATTTTGTTAACCACGTCCATGCCTTCAACCACTTCAGCGAATACACAGTAACCCCAACCGTCTAGGCTTTCGCTACGGAAGTCTAGGAAAGTGTTGTTGTTTACGTTGATAAAGAACTGAGAGCTTGCTGAATGTGGTTCCATTGTACGAGCCATAGCTAGCGTGCCTACTTTATTGCTTAGGCCGTTGTTTGCTTCGTTCTTAATTGGTGCGCGAGTTGGCTTTTCACGTAGGCCAGACTCCATGCCACCACCTTGAATCATGAAACCATCGATAACACGGTGGAAAAGTGTGTTGTCGTAAAAACCGTCACGGCAGTACTGTAGAAAGTTTGCGCTTGTTTCTGGTGCTTTCTCTTCGTTTAGCTGAATTTTGATGTCACCAAAATTAGTGTGAAGGGTGATCATGACTATGTCCTTTACGTATGTTTTTGATTTGAACCTGCGATTCTATCGTAACTTTTCTGACTTTTACACGTGAAAAGTTAAGCTTGAGTCATGAGTATAGGCCTTATTGACGTCTTTTTACGTCGAGAAAGGATGACTTAACAGGTCAGCAGTTGATATACTGAGCCACTATTTTTGTTCAACCCAATAATCAGATAGAGATCATGTTGAAGATATATAACACACTCACAAGACAGAAAGAGGAATTCAAACCAATCAATGCCGGTAAAGTAGGCATGTATGTCTGTGGGGTAACCATCTATGATCTCTGTCACATCGGTCACGGCCGTACGTTTGTATCGTTTGATGTCGTGGCTCGCTACCTTCGTTACCTTGGTTACGATCTAACATTTGTTCGCAACATTACAGATATTGATGACAAGATCATCAAGCGAGCCAATGAAAATGGCGAGAGCTGTGATTCGTT
>NZ_BCUD01000016.1 GCF_001591105.1 Vibrio nereis NBRC 15637
TCGTATTAACCACATCATCGAAAGTAGAGCGATGGCTCCAGGTGCTTATTACCACGTCATCAGCAATTCTCATAAAAGTGCTCTCGAAATCCAAGAGGCTCATAACGTTCCTAGTGACAAAATTACCGTTATTCACAACTTTGTTGATACGAAGCGTTTCGATGCAGAACGAATCCAGCAAGATGCAGCTCAACTAAAACAAAAACTAGGCGTAGATGATGGTAAACCTGTGTTCCTTTTCTTGGGCACTGGCTACGAGCGTAAAGGGCTAAAGCAGGCCCTCACTGCTTACTCTAAGTTGCCGTTTGAGGCGCACCTTTTGGTAGTTGGCCGAGAAACACACGAAGCTGAATACGTAACATTTGCCAAAGAACTTGGCATATCTGAGCGTTGCCAATTCTTAGGCTCAGATAGTCGCCCTGAGCTCTATTTCACCTTAGCAGACTGTTATATTCTTCCAACTCTATATGAACCATTTGGCTTTACCGTTATAGAAGCGCTGGCATGTGGAACCCCAGCAATCACGACCGATAATTGCGGTGCAAAAGAAGTACTTAATCCGCAAGTTGCAACCGTGATTAGTGCTGAAGTAAATCCTGACGAGCTTCTTTCAGCAATGATTAAATGGGCGGATAAAAAACGCACTACCGATGTGAGTATCACTTGCAGAGAGCTTGCATTGACTATGGACGTTGAAGTCGTTCTAGAAAAAAACTACCAACAACTGTTAAAGGTATATGAGATGAAAAAGGTCGACCATGCTTGATTTTCTTAACTGGCCGATCGTAGGTTCTGGTGCAGAGCGAGTATGCTACCGAGACCCTAAAGATCCATTACGCTGTATTAAGGTTAGTAAAAAAGGCCAATCTAAACAGACTCGCCGAGAACTCAAATACTATGAGTATTTAGCCAAACGACAAGTCTCCTATTCTCATATCCCGAAGTTTTATCGTAGAGTCGATGAAGGTGACTATATTGGACTGGAAATGGAATATGTGTGTAACCCCAATGGTGACAGCGCTCCGGATCTACACAAATACCTAAAACGACCATTAACAGAAACTGAAGTCCATCACTTCTATCAAGCACTTACTCAAATAAAACAGTACCTTATCATCAACAATATTGTGCCTTGCGATTTAGTCCTAAGTAACTTTCTAGTGCTAACTCGCCCAGAGGGAATCAAAATTATGATGGTAGATGGTCTGGGAGGCGCTGAATTTATCCCTTTTGCCAATTACATCCCGTACCTAGGCCGCCGAAAGATAGAAAGAAAATGGCAAAAATTTATGGTTGAGCGCATCGAACCGACTATCGAGGGATACAAAGTACAACCGACCTAGCCGCCCGAAAGCAACAGTTTAAATTCATCGGCAGTCCAATGTATCTGCCGTTTTTTTTGTTCTTTTTCGAAAGAGCGCTTTAATCTATCCCAGTTATCTTGCTTCCATGCATCCCCACTTTGCTGATAGCACTTATCAAAGTCAATCAGCCAGACTTGCTCATTATTGTCCAGCAAAATATTGTGAATATTTAAATCGGTATGGTTAACTTGCGCATGATGCATCTTTCTGATCTCATCTCCGATTTTACGATAAACTGCCGCATCCAGCGGTCGCTCTTCTAGTATTGAAACCAAATCACGGGCATTGGGTACTTTTTCACTCAGCAAATCAGCCCGATAACTAATACCTGACTTTATCGCTCGAGCAGCAATAGGTCTAGGAACCCTAATGCCTTGCTCTCGCATCAACGCTAACAGGTGCCACTCTTGGAAACAGCGAGTCTTTCTCCAGCCATGAAATAGGTAGCGATCAGAAATCAGCTTACCAAACAAACCTCCACGCCGATAATGGCGTAAAGCAGCTTGTAAAGCATCTAATTGAATAAACCAAGTTGTACCTCTCCCCTGAGCACTACCCACTACCTTCTTTTGCTGCTGCCAATAATTAATATCAAAGGCATAATCAGCCTCATTTGGGGAAAGTAACTTTTCATCAAACCAAATCATCTGGTTTTTCTTTTGTATGGTTTTCATTGATTATCCTTAAGAAGCTTCAATTCAACCAACAATTTGTCCACCTGCCTAAGGACCATTTCCACCGTTATATCAGCCATCAAATGGTCACCCTTCGCGCGAGTCCCCCACGCTAGATCAGCAATAGGCTTTCCTTGCTGAGCCTCTACATGCTTCTCATAGACACTAACCACTTCATCCTGGGCTAGATATGGCCCTGTGCGCTGAGGGTTACTATGGGCATATAGACCAACCACCGACGTCCCCTGTGTCGTCGCAAGATGAACTGGCCCAGAGTCTGGAGCAATCACTATATCAGCCTGTTTAATCACCGCGGTCAGTTGCTTAAGGTTCGTTTTACCTACCAAATTAACAACAGGTGAGGCACATAATCTTTGGATTTTATCTGCAATTTCAACCTCACGAAGAGCTGGAGAGCCGCAAAGTACTACCTGAATACCCTTTTCCTCGACATACTGAGCTACTTGCGCATAACGCTCTATTAACCAATTGCGCGAATCCTTACTCGCAGCAGGGGATATCACCAACGTAGGTTTATCCGCTAGAGCTTTCAGAGCAAACAGTTCATCCTCTTTTGAAACTGGAATATCCCACTCAGGTGAAACAAAAGGGACTCCAATATAGCGAGCAAACTCAGCCATATTGTCCAGGACATGCAGCGCATCAGTATTTGGTAAATGCTTGTTCGTAAATAACCATTGACCTTCTCGAGTACGATTTTTACCAAAGCCGACTTTGTATCTCGCTCGAATTCCCCAAGAAAGAACACTTGCGCGCAACGCTGCTTGCATCTGAAGTAGAGCATCAAACTTCTTTGCAGACAGTTGGCGCCATATTTGAAGCATACCTTTAAGCCCTTGTCGTTTATCGAAAACAACAACTTCAACCCCAGGCAGATCGCCAATTAACTGCGCTTCAATCTTACCTGTAACCCATGTTATGTGTGTTCTAGGCCAGTGCTTTTGAATTGCCTGAACAACAGATATCGCATGGCAAACATCCCCTATCGCAGATAAGCGCAAAATACAGAGTGACTCGGGCGCCTTGGAAAACAATGGCATGATTAACCTCTCGATATTCATTTCTGTTGACATATAGAAAAGTATTTTTCTAGTGTCTTAATACTTACCCAGTCTTCTCGTTTAGAATCCAGAAACTGTGCAACATGCCGATGCGCATTATCGAGTATTTTTTCCGCTTCTTCTGGGTTATCTAAGTAATAACGAATCTTTTCTTCAAAGTCAGACCAGTCATCTTCGACTTGAATAAAGTGAACGCCAGGCTCAAGGGCCCCTTCCATAAACCAAGTTTCAAAACGCATTTTAGGGGTGACTACAATTGAATTTGAAGACATAGCCCATTTTAGGTTTGATGCTACATCGTTTCCTTCAAGGCAAATAAGAAACTTATATTGAAGCTGCTCATCAACTGTCATAAACGGCTGCCGCCATTCTGGGTGCTCTTCAGATGAATTTGACTGGCCAGCATCAACCAGGGAGTGACCAAACATCGATTTCATAAAGCGAATACGATGCTTCTGAGTAACACGTCCACGAAAAACAGCCATATCTTTCTTTGCGTGGAAAGGGGTCTCATCTTTTATAAAACGAAAGTGGCGCATTTTATCGAGTTTGAATAAAACTGAGTTTTGGTTATCACCTTGTGTTGGGCGGGCTTTGTAAATAGTTGGACAAGACTCAACGGCGACTTGGTCGCCAAAGTAGTAGCAAAACTTAAAGTGTTTGGGGAAGTAGTAAAGGTACTGTTTCAAGTCATAGTAATAGGCACTTTTGTCCCTTAGCTTATAATTACTCGCACGACTCTCCGCTGTATCATTTAACTTTTGGGGTAGGTCAAGTTTACAGTAATAGTCTACACGACGCTGAATCGCTTCTGACTCATCGCTAAATTGTGCTTCTAACTGTTTCTTATATCGTTCAAAAAGGTATGATGGAACAAGATTAAGTAGCAAATTATTTACGTAGTAGAGTAGCTTCATCGTTACTTTGCCTAAACATGGTGACATTAATTCCTGAATGCCTAGTTTAACGCGTTTATTCAATTAATGTGTATTCTTTCACATTTCACTGTTTATGATATCTTTAGAACACTCAACTTTTCCAAACATCATAACCTTACGAGCGATATATGTCCCCAAAAAACCAAACTCGTGTTATCTATCCTGGCACTTTTGATCCTGTGACTAATGGTCATCTAGATATCATCCAGCGAGCCGCAATGATGTTTGATGAGATAGTGATTGGCGTAGCGGCTAGTCCTAGCAAAAACACATTATTTACCCTTGAAGAGCGTGTAGAGCTTCTCGAGAAGTCTGTTATGCACTTTGATAACGTATCGGTTAGTGGCTTTAAGGGACTGTTGGTTGACTTTGCAAAAAAAAACAATGCCAATATTCTCGTTCGCGGCCTTCGCACTACGGTAGACTTTGAATACGAATTTGGGTTAACTAGTATGTACCGTAAACTACTACCTGGTTTAGAAAGCGTATTTCTAACTCCATCGGAAGAGTTCACCTTTCTTTCATCCACAATCGTTCGCGAGGTCGCAATCCACGGTGGTGACATCTCAGACTTCGTTCCAACTGTGGTAACCAAAGCTCTCCAAAACAAAATATAACCTTACCGACACAATTATTTTGTCTAACACTTTAAAACCTCAATACCAAGCTATAATAGCGACCAAATAACACCAAAGGCAATTTAAATGAACATATTGATGGTCTACAAAGGCGAACTACCTCCTGTAACATATGGAGGAACTGAGCGGGTAATCTGGAGCCTGACAAAAGGCTTAGCTCAGTTAAACCACAATGTGTACTTACTTAGCACAACACCTGTAAAATGTTCATGGGCAAAAACAATTCCTTTTGATGGGCAAAAACCCTTAGATGATCAGATTCCTGACTTCATTGATATTGTGCATTTTCACACTGGAGGAAAAACCGAGAGTAAGCCCTATGTCCTAACTCGCCATGGCAATCGCAGCGTAAATCAACAAAACGACCCTAATTCCATCTTTGTCTCGCACAAACATGCGCTAAACCACGGTTGCGAAGCATTTGTTCACAATGGCCTAGATTGGAGTGATTATCGCCTACCTAACTTAGAGCCTAAAAAGCGCCTAAACCGCTATCACTTTTTGGGCAAAGCTGCGTGGCGCGTAAAAAACGTACAAGGAGCTATTGATATTACCAAGAAGGCAAAAGTCAAACTGGATGTTCTTGGCGGCTTTCGCCTCAACTTCAAGATGGGCTTTCGCCTCACATTAGATCGACATGTTAAGTTCCATGGCATGGTCGACAATGACCACAAATGTGATGTCCTAGAGCGCTCCAGCGGCCTTATTTTTCCAGTAACATGGGAAGAACCATTTGGTCTAGCAATTACTGAAAGCCTCTTTATGGGGTGTCCTGTATTTGGTACGACATACGGTTCATTGGCAGAGATCATTTATTCCGACGAATTCGGTTTCCTTGCCAATCAAGAGTCGGAATTAGTTCAAGCCGTTAAAGAGAATCAAGTTAATCCGCAACACTGTCATGAATATGCACGTGATACTTTTGATCATATAACTATGGCAAAAGGTTACCTTGCAATGTATGAGAAGGTTATCGCTGGCCAAGTATTGAATAAATTCAATGCCCAGCCGTTAGAGAAGAAAAAAGGACTAATCTATTATAGATAAGTAGATTTGGGCATTTATTTCTTAGCAATATATTTGTTAAGCACCTTATACATTTTTTCCAAATACTTTTGGCTGTGGTAACTCTTGATGCTGGAGAAAAAGAGTAGCGTATCCTGACTCGGAGCTTCTTTCTAAAGGGTACTAGATTTACTCTTCTCTAGCTTCTTGGAGTACTGCTCTAGCAGCAACTCACCTACCTGCTTGGCACCAAGCAATGATAGGTGGTCATCATCTCGATATAGCGGTATAGCATCACGAATAGCGTAACAACTGACGTTGTCACAAAATATCTCTCTAATATCAACAAAATGAACATTAGAGTATTTAGAACTAATTGCTCTTAATCTCTCAAAAGAGTACATATTTCTTCTTATTTGATAATTAATTTCATTAGCAAATAGGTTGTCTAAGTTGATACCTTTTATATAAGCTTGACCGATCAATGAATAGATATCCTGACCCATTTCTGGAACACCTGATATTAGCCATATATTTTTTCCACTACGAGAAATTTCAGATATAGCAGTCTCTACATCAGTAAAAAAGTCATCTCTATGTTGTTCACTATAGTGATTAGGTAAATTAGGGTAATCCAATTCATTTTCCCCAAACAATCCAACGTTGTATCTATTTATCATAACAACATTTTTAACGTCAGAGTTTTCACCAATTAAATCAATAGCTTTCAAACGCCAATCTGCGCATTCTTTTTTATATAGTTTATTATATAGTTTATTATCAGGATTAGTAATTATAGGGCATCCTGACCGAGAGTATTCAATCACTCCATCGCCAGATTCTTGCAATAGCTCCCCTAGCGAATAAGCCAACTCATATGAGTGACTATCGCCAAAAACCACCCATGATGGGTTACTGGAGAACAGCTTGCATGCATCCTCAACCTCTCTTTTTCCACACTCTTTTCGAGGTGTTTCACTGATATTTGAGTATATATTTCTTATTTCTTCTGACATCGTCCATCGTTCCGGCATACCATCGGTTCGAACATATGACGAGAATAGGTAGACAAATAGCAAGGCAATGAGTACATATAAGCTGTTATTTTTAACCTGGCCAATTGGTTCAATAAATTGGTAACTCAAGGCACCTAGGGTAACAGATAATAAAATACCAATAAGAATCCAGTAATCACTCATATTAAAATAGCTTAACCCAACTACAATCGGCCAATGCCACAAATAAATTGAGTATGAGTATAATCCCAATCTTCTGGTAACTTTAGATTTAGATAGTGCACCCTGTGAGTTTGACAATATAACAAGTAAAGCACCAAAAACAGGGATTAATGTCAACAAACTAGGCCAAAGATAGGATTCATCAATAAAAATGGAGGAAGTGATGATCAATACCCACCCTAAAGTCCCGAATCTCTTACTTACTTTACTCTGAAAAAAGTAACCAAATGAGCCTAGCAGCAACTCCCAAGCTCTAGAAGTTAATTGATAATAAACAGAATTGGGATCTGAATATCCTAAGTATAGGCACCACACAAAGCTAATTACCGTTAATGCTGTAATTATCTCTCTTAACCTTCCACCTAGTTTTAATTTTGATATAGATAATAATAAAAGTGGATAAATTAAATAAAATTGCCATTCAACAGATAGCGACCAGGTGTGTAAAAACCATTTACTTTTTGCTTCTTGATCAAAGTATCCAGATTCTTTTTCATAAGTATAGTTAGATATAAACGTCACACTATCTCTAGCATGTTTTCCTAACATTTCATAGTCTTTAGGCAACAAGATAAAAAAACCTAGTAATAGAATCACTCCACACATAAATACTAAAGCAGGAATAATACGGTTAACCCGAGAGGCATAAAATTGCTTCAAGCTGAATTGTTGATTTTCAATACCTTTCATAATAATACTGGTCATTAAAAACCCAGAAATTACAAAAAAAACATCAACTCCAATAAAACCACCTTTTAGCAAACTCGGAGTAAAGTGGAATAAAACAACAACTAGAACGGAAATTGCTCTCAGAGCATTTATATCTTGTCTAAATTTCATGATGGTTTAAAAGCATACAATAAGATGAATGGGAGGGGTAGCCCATATGAATTGTGGAGTATTTTACTATACCCGATTAACTTGAAGATGCAGGTTTCAATAACTGAAAACTACCTGTAGTTCTAGGCATCAGTGAATCTGTAATCTCAGGTAACGTTGAATCGAAAAATGCTTTAATGGCAGATATAAATTTTATCTTCGAGGAAAAGTAAACATTATTCTGAACATGCTCATTCATTACTTTCCGCAGTCGCTCTATTGGATTTAAGTTTGGACTGTATAGCGGTAAGTAGTGAAACTCGATATTGAGTACTTTCGCTGCAGTTATCACTAGTTCTGTTCGGTGATAAGCCGCACCATCCAACATGCTCTGACTCCAGCCTTCAGAAGCGAGTAAGACGACTTTGATTCGATCGCGCACCCGACCGTCACTATCTGAATCGTGCATTTGTTCGAGTTGCAGTTTCTGTTGGGGAGTCAGTGTTATTTTCATGGTGCGTAGCATGATCCTGATTTCGTCGGAAATAAAGCATCTTCAATGATCACAGGGCTAGAGTAATTGTATCACTGTTTAATCCTGACAACTTTTACAAAAAAACGTACTCCTCTGCCCTATCTTCTGCTCTGAAATCGGCACTTCACAGCTTGGACAAGGCTCACCCGCTTTGCCATACACTTGCAATTTCTGAGCAAAATAGCCCGGTTTTCCATCGGCTTGGGCAAAGTCTTTGAGGGTTGTCCCACCTTGCTTGATTGCAGTTTCAAGTACTTGCTTAATCTCACTGACAAGTAATTCCCACTCTTTACGACTTATTTTACCTGCTGGGCGTGTTGGGTTAATTCTGGCACTAAATAAAGACTCATTGGCGTAGATGTTCCCTACCCCGACCACCACTTTGTTATCCATAATGAACTGCTTCACTACGACACGCTTACCTTTTGCTTTCTCCGCAATGTAGTCTGCATTAAATTCATCAGTCAAAGGCTCTGGCCCCATTGTTCCGAGCGCAGTATGATTACCATCTTCAGTCCACAACCATGCGCCAAAGCGTCTCGGATCGTTGTAACGCAAAACCTTGCCATTGGTGAGTTTTAGATCCACGTGATCATGTTTGGCTGGCGTTATTTCAGCATCCAGCACTCTAAGTGAGCCAGACATACCAAGGTGGACAATCGCAGTACCAATATCGGTTTCAATCAGCAAGTATTTGGCCCGGCGAGAAATATTTCGAATCACCTGACCTTCCATCTGTTTTAGCTCTTGAGGGATATCCCAACGCAATTTGGGAGTACGAAAAGTCAGTTTGGCTATGGTTTCACCAATCAAATGTGGTGAAATTCCCATACGACTGACTTCAACTTCCGGTAATTCTGGCATGACAAGATCCTGTGATGTTGCTATTCAGGCATAAGATAACGAGGTTCAACAGAGATTGCTATCCACTTATCTTGCCAATTCTTCAATAGCCAAAACTGTGGCGTTTGGTAAACAGTAATCCTCTGTGGCTCTTCTTGATCAACATACCACACTTCAATAGTTTCAGGAGAATCTAGCTGAGGCCTCAAACTGTCAAAACTTTGTTGATTGACTTCAGTACCCACCAGTTTTTGCCAACGCTTTACAAGTTCAGACTCTGGAATCGCGCTAGGGGTAGAGCTTCGCCAGCGACCTTGGGTATTTTCTAACGACCAATTAGCAAAGTGCAACGCTTTAAGTTCTTGAGCTGGATTGAGTAGATAAGGATACTCACTCACAACTACTGGTTCATCGATAAGATAGGTTTTAATTAGCGTTGGCAGATTAAGCAGGCCAATAAAGGCAATAATGCCTAAGATCAGAATGTTGTTCCAGCGCCTGCGACGAGCAGGTGACACGCGCATATCACTTCCTTAGCAGACGCTATCGCTGCTTAAGTATTTGAATTAGATATACAGAGTATAAATTGCAGGCAATAAAAAACCCAACTATATCGCTATAGCTGGGTTTCTAATTCACTCTTCCAAAAGGAAGTTCAAAGAAGAATCAATTACTTGATCTTAGCTTCTTTGTACATAACGTGCTGGCGAACTACTGGATCAAACTTTTTGATCTCAAATTTGCCTGGCATGTTACGCTTGTTCTTATCAGTTGTGTAGAAGTGGCCAGTACCTGCAGAAGATACTAGACGGATTTTCTCACGAACGCCTTTCTTTGCCATTGTCTATTTCCTCTTAAACGTTTTCGCCGTTTGCACGGATATCAACAAGAACAGCATCAATGCCCTTCTTATCGATGATGCGCATACCTTTAGCAGATAGGCGTAGTTTAACAAAACGTTTTTCGCTCTCTACCCAGAAACGATGAGTTTGTAGGTTCGGCAGAAAACGACGCTTAGTAGCATTGCGTGCGTGTGAACGGTTGTTACCCGTTACTGGACGCTTACCAGTTACTTGGCATACTCGTGACATGAATGTCTTCTCCAAAATCGTTTCAGCTCGATATCAACCTTGGTGGCCGAACCTCTCTAGTTCTCTAAGAAGAATGTCGAGGTCTTATACCGCTATGGAAACCCATACAAGGCTATCAAAGGTCGCGCATTATACTAACTTGATTAGCATTGCTCAAGACCCGAACAGATCCTTTTTACAGGTTTTCGTGATCTTTTTTAGGCAGAGCTGATAATAGTTCAAAAAATGTCGGGGGATTGTATCAGAAAACCAGCAACTCACAACCAGTAATATGATTTATATCCATCCCCTTTCTGCAAATGAAATAACTTCACCGTCGCCCACCACAAAATGGTCCAGTATTCTGATATCGACAAGTGCTAATGCATCCGTGATTCTACGCGTGATTCTTCGGTCTGCCTGGCTTGGCTCAGCAACGCCTGACGGGTGATTGTGAGCCAGTATTAGCGCCGCTGCATTATGCTCTAGAGCCCGCTTAATCACCTCTCTGGGATAAACAGAGGCGGCGTCGATGGTGCCTTGAAACAGAGCCTCACCGCAGATCACGCGATGTTGGTTGTCGAGGAAAAGCACAAAAAACTCTTCTCTCTGCTTATCTCGTAAAAGACCAGAGAGGTAAAGCTTGGTTTGTTGAGGGCTGGTGAGAGCCTCGCCACGCTTAAGAGTTTCTGACAAATACCGCTGGGTCATTTCCAGTACAGCTTGTAGCTGAACATACTTGGCTTGCCCAAGCCCTTTGTGACAGCAAAAATCTTCTTGCGATGAGGAAAACAGTGAGCGTAACGATCCAAAATGGCTCAGCAAGTGACTCGAAAGCTCAAGAACATTCATTCCCTGAGTTCCGGTTCTTAGGAAAATCGCCAGTAACTCTGCATCTGTGAGCGATTGAGGACCGTGACTCAAAAGCTTCTCTCTAGGCATGGATTCAGAGGGAAAACGCTTCAGGCTCATTTGTGGTTCCAAATTGAGGAAGGGAAATGTATGAACCCAAATAAAAACGAAGGCCGCAAGTGGCCTTCGTCGTTTATCGGTTGAGATCAACCGAATATGAAAGAGTAGTGTCGTTAAAGTTTGAAGTTTCCGACCAAATTCCCCATATCCTGACCCGATGCAGACAGCTGAGAGCTAATCGTTTGTGAGCTTTGTAAGTTATCGCTCAGCTCGTTGACGATCTGTTGAATCGACACGAGGTTTTGGTTGATATCTTCGGCAACCGCACTTTGCTGCTCAGCGGCCGACGCTGTCTGTATGCCCATATCATGAATAGAGCTCACCGCATGCTGAATACCCGATAATGACGCTTTAATATGCTCTGATTCATTCACCGTCTTCTCGCCACGCTCTTGGCTGGCATTCATGGTGGTTACCGCACGAGCGACGCCAGACTGTAGCTGTTTGAGCATATCACTGATCTCATGGGTACTATTTTGTGTGCGACTGGCTAGCGTGCGAACTTCATCCGCCACGACAGCAAACCCTCTACCTTGTTCACCGGCACGCGCGGCCTCTATCGCCGCATTCAGTGCCAATAGGTTGGTTTGCTCAGCAATTTCACCGATGACCTCAAGCACTTTGGTAATTTGATTGGTGTGCTCGCTAAGCTCTTGAATCGCGTCTGAAGTTAAGTTGACTTCTCCAACGAGTTTACCGATACCTTCTATTGCTTGAGATACCTCAACCTGCGCCTCATCAATCTGGCGGTTCGCCGTTTCTATCGCCTGCGCGGTTGAATTGGTGTTATTCGCCACTTCACGCGCTGTGGCACTCATTTCAGTCACAGCGGTTACCACTTTGTCCGTTTCCAAACAGTGGTTTTGCATCATGCTGCTCGAATTCGACGTTTGATCATCGAGATCGTGCGCGGCATTTTGTACCGTTTGCGCCGATTGACGTATCTCGCTAATTAAAGGGTGCAGCTTATCCATAAACTGGTTAAAGGCTCGGGCTACGTCTCCCACTTCGTCTTGAGTTTCAACTTTCAAGCGCGCTGTCAGATCACCGCCGCCAGCAGCGACATCTTCCAATGAGGCCGCTATATGCTGCAGAGGCAACGTCGCGCGTGACACCAAAACGCTGACGATAATGGCGGTTAGCGTCAATACACCTAAAGACAGTCCGGTGGCAAATATTGCTTGCTCGTGCATAGACTCAACTCGTCCAGCTTCATAGTGCGCCACTTGGATATCGATATCATCAATGTAAATCCCCGTGCCAAGCACCCAGTCCCACTTAGACAGATACTCTGCGTAGCCCAACTTTGGCGCCTGCGCATTTATCGTCGGCTTATGCCAAGAGAAGTGAAGAAAACCATCGCCGGATTTTGACGCATCGATCAAACCTGCGATCACCGCGACCCCATTCTCATCTTTCAAACCATACAGGTTCTTCCCTTCTAGCTGCGGTTTAATCGCATGCAGCGTATTGATGCCTTGTGAGTCATAACCAAAAAAATACCCGTCTTCATCAAAGCGCATTGATTTTAAAATAGCTTTCGCCTGCTCTTTATTCTCACCATTCACATCAGCATCATAGAGCGGTTTAATCGCCGTAACGCCCATCATCAAGAATGCTTTTAATTCACTTTTGCGCGTTTCAACCAGTTCTTGCTTGTAAGTGTTTACTTCGTCTTCCAGTGCGCGAAGTCCGCTCCAGTAGTAGACAGAGGTCACCATTGCGGTGATCGCTATCAGTGGGAGCAACGTTAATATCAGGAGTTTAGTACGGCTTCTCATTCTACACCTTGGTATCTTTTGATTGTTATACGGCAATGATGCCGAAGTTCGATAAAATGTCTGTGAGTAATACGGTATTTTTATTAAGTGAAGCGCCTCGCAAACTCGCTTCATACCGCTTATTTGCCTTGTGGTTGATATAGAGCAATTCACTCAAAGAGTTATGGTAAGATTGAGCCAGTTTTGACAAATTGGTATGGATAGCGACATGCAAACACTCGCCGGAAAAAAAATCCTACTCGGGATCAGCGGAGGCATAGCAGCCTATAAATGCGCCGAGCTGACTCGCCGCTTGATTGAACGAGGTGCAGAAGTTCAAGTGGTGATGACCACGGCCGCAAAAGAATTTATCACCCCACTGACGATGCAAGCCGTATCGGGTAGACCCGTTTCAGATAGCTTACTAGACCCCGCAGCAGAAGCCTCCATGGGCCATATCGAGCTAGCAAAATGGGCGGATCTTGTGTTACTTGCGCCCGCGACTGCCGATCTCATCGCACGCATGGCGGCAGGAATGGGCAACGACCTGCTCACCACTCTGGTTCTGGCGACCGATTCACCCGTAGCGGTGTCTCCTGCAATGAATCAGCAAATGTATCGCAACACTGCCACACAAGAAAACATCCAAACCCTAGCGCGTCGCGGGATGAATATTTGGGGGCCAGCGGCTGGCGAACAAGCGTGTGGCGACGTCGGGCCAGGCCGAATGTTAGAGCCAATGCAACTCGTCGAGCACTGCGAACAGTTCTTTGGCGAGAAGCCACTGCAAGGCAAATCCATTGCCATTACTGCGGGTCCAACACGTGAAGCCATCGACCCTGTCCGCTATATTTCCAATCATAGCTCGGGAAAAATGGGCTACGCTCTCGCTCAGGCAGCTAAGCAGCTCGGCGCGGATGTGACCCTAATTTCAGGTCCGGTATCACTTACCACACCGCAAGGCGTAAAAAGCATTAACGTCAGCAGTGCTCAGCAGATGCACGAGGCGGCGATACAAGCAGCACCGAGCAATGATATTTTTATCGCCTGTGCTGCCGTTGCCGATTACCGCCCTCAAAACGTCGCCGAGCAAAAAATCAAAAAGACCGATGATAGCGATCAAATGACCATTACTATGGTGAAAAATCCCGATATCGTTGCCTCGGTTGCCGCGCTAGACACCTCTCGACCATTTACTGTTGGCTTTGCCGCCGAAACGCAAGATGTCGAACATTACGCTCGCACAAAACTGGCTAAAAAGAATCTAGATATGATTTGTGCTAACGATGTCTCGGTTGAAGGACAGGGCTTTAATAGCGACGAAAATGCGATCACCGTATACTGGAAAGATGGTAAGCAATCACTTACTCTTGCCACAAAACAACAAATTGCCACTCAAATTATGGCAACTATTGCCGACAAACTAGAAGCTTAAGGCTTCGTTTACAATCATAACCACGTAAAAGTGGATTGTCAGACTAAGGGTTCGTGGTTGTCCGAACTCTTAGCCTTTTATTTCAGAATGGTACAATGAGGAACGCGTTCATGGCCGGAACAAGAAAAACCAACCGCCGAGATGAAATTTTGCAAGCATTGGCACAAATGCTGGAGTCCACGGAAGGGGCATCGCGTATTACGACTGCAAAACTCGCCAAACAGGTCGGGGTTTCTGAAGCCGCGTTATATCGCCACTTCCCAAGCAAAGCGCGAATGTTTGAAGGACTGATTGAGTTTATCGAAGAGTCTTTAATGTCTCGCATCAACCGTATTCTTGATGAAGAAAAAGACACCTTGACTCGTATTCGTCTTGTATTACAACTGATTTTAGCTTTCTCTGAACGCAATCCGGGGTTAAGTCGTATCCTGTCAGGGCACGCGCTGATGTTTGAAAACGAGCGACTGCGTGAACGCATCAATCAGCTGTTTGAACGGATTGAAACCTCGCTGCGCCAAATTTTAAGAGAGCGTAAGCTACGTGAAGGCAAGGCATTCCCGGTTGATGAAAGCATTCTCGCCGCACAGTTACTCGGTCAGGTCGAAGGCAGTTTAAATCGCTTTGTGCGTTCTGACTTTAAATATCAACCTACCGCGAATTTTGATGAATACTGGGCACTGCTGAGTGCGCAGATTAAGTAAAGAATCATGAGCAAAGATAAATACACACAGCCAGAGTTTTCCTTATCCCTGCTTCATCCTCGCAACTGGGGGGTCTGGCTTGGCTTTGGGCTTTTGGCACTGGTGGTCAACCTACTGCCTTACCGTATCCTGCTGTCACTAGGCCGAAAACTCGGTCAGATCGGTATGCGTTACGGAAAAAAACGCGTTCATGTCGCCAAGCGTAATTTAGAACTCTCTTTTCCAGACAAATCTGAGCAAGACATTCAGTACCTAGTGGAAGAGAATTTTAAAAACACTGGTATGGCGCTGATCGAAACCGGGATAACTTGGTTTTGGCCGACGTGGCGTTTTAAAAAGCTCATTGTCGACAAAAATGTCCAAGCGCTACGTGATAAAGCGGCAGAAGGCAAAGGCGTACTATTGTGTTGCGTGCACGCGTTAAACCTTGAAATCACCGCCAGAGCATTTGCGATCTTAGGTGTGAGTGGCTATGGTGCCTTTCGTCCGCACAACAACCCTGCGTATAACTTTATTCAATACTGGGGACGAACGCACAACGGCAATAAACTGATTGACCGTAAAGACGTGAAGCAGATGATTCGCGTCCTGCGCAGTGGTGAGCGTTTGTTCTATTTGCCCGATCATGACTACGGTCGCAATAAATCGGTTTTCGTGCCGTTTTTCGCCATTGAAGACGCATGTACCACCACGGGAACCAGTATTTTAGCCTACACATCCAAGTGCGCGATCATTCCAGGCTCTGGCTTTAGAAACAGTGACGGCAAGTATGAGATCATCGCAGACAAGTGTATTGAAGCAGATTACCCGCAAAAAGATGAGAAAGCGGCTGCCGCTTACATGAACAAGTATGTAGAAGAACTGATCTTGCGCGCGCCTGAGCAATGGATGTGGCTGCACAAACGCTACAAAACCATGCAAGATGAAACAGCCGAAAAAGGCATTCGCTACAAATAATTGAACTATAAAAAATGGGCGCCTGCATCGACGCCCATTTTTTACAAACTCAATAAAGCGAATTAGATACCATACTCAGCTCGGTACGCTTTTACCGCCGCAAGATGCTCATCTGCGTCGCCTTTTTCTTCCAAATAAGTGACCAAATCACCCAGGCTAACGATAGAAATCACTGCACAACCAAAGTCACGCTCGACTTCCTGAATCGCAGACAATTCGCCTTTACCCTTCTCTTGACGGTCAATGGCAACCAAAACGCCAGCCAAATCCGCGCCATTCGCTTTGATGATTTCCATCGATTCACGAATCGCTGTACCCGCGGTGATCACATCATCCACTAGCATAATGCGGCCTTCGAGTGGGCTACCAACCAAGTTGCCACCTTCACCATGATCTTTGGCTTCTTTACGGTTAAAGCAGTAAGGCGTGTCGATATCATGGTGATCGGCCAGCGCGACTGCGGTGGTCGTTGCGATAGGAATACCTTTGTAGGCAGGGCCAAATAGCACGTCAAACTCAATACCAGAGTCCGCCAGCGCTGCCGCGTAAAAACGACCTAAGCGTGCCAAGTCACGGCCAGTATTGAAAAGACCAGCGTTAAAGAAATAAGGACTTTTACGACCTGACTTTAAAGTAAACTCACCAAATTTCAGTACTTTCTTTTCTAGTGCAAACTCAATAAATTCACGCTGGTATGCTTTCATTACTTTCTCTCTAAATTAAGGTTCACTCTCAATGCCTTTTATAAAGGCAAAAAAATAGCTTCCGTGTGAGGGAAGCTATCATAACAATTAATTTTCTAACGCCGTTTTCTGCGCTTCAACGATATCCGCGATGCCTTTCTTCGCGACAGCTAACAAATCCATCAGCTCATCATGTGTAAACGGTTCGCCTTCCGCTGTGCCCTGAATTTCAATCATACGGCCGTCTTCGGTCATCACGACATTCATATCGGTATCGGCTGCTGAGTCTTCAACATACTCTAGGTCACACAGAATATCGTCACCCAAAATACCCACTGAAACAGCGGCAACGTGGCCTTTCATTGGGTTCGCTTTCAGCTTGCCATTCTCAACGAGATATTGGAATGCGTCCGCCATAGCAACGCTGGCACCTGAAATCGACGCAGTGCGTGTACCACCGTCGGCTTGAATAACATCACAGTCTACTGTGACCATAACCTCACCCATCGCTTCGAGATCAACAACGGCACGAAGGCTACGTGCGATCAAGCGTTGGATTTCCATTGTGCGGCCACCCTGCTTACCACTTGCCGCTTCACGGCGCATACGCGAATGCGTTGAACGTGGCAGCATGCCGTACTCAGCAGTTACCCAGCCTTTACCTTGACCTTTTAGCCAACGTGGCACATTTTCTTCAACGGTTGCGTTACAAAGAACTTTGGTATTACCGAACTCAACCAGCACAGAGCCTTCAGCATAAGCAGTATAGTTACGAGTAATTTTTATTGGGCGAATTTGATCCGCCTGGCGGTCGTTTGGACGCATGGGCATCTACCTTATTGTTCTATCTAGTGATAGGGGGAGACGAATTTGGTTGGAGCAGGAGTATAACGGAGTTTGTAAAACAAAGCTATGCGCATTACTTTCTAAGAGAGGCTTTGTGCTACTATGCCCTAGCGTTATTTTCAAAGCTTAATAAATAGGAAAATTCGAATGATTTATAGTATGACAGCCTACGCTCGCAAAGAAATCAAAGGCGACTGGGGCAGTGCCATTTGGGAAATTCGCTCGGTAAACCAGCGTTATCTAGAAAACTACTTCCGCCTACCAGAGCAATTTCGCGGTCTAGAGCCGGTTCTGCGTGACCGTTTCCGTAAAAAACTGGCACGCGGCAAAGTAGAGTGTGCGCTGCGATTTGAAGCCAACCCAGCAGCAAAAGGCGAGCTGACCATCAATGAAACGTTAGCGGGCCAAGTGATTAAAGCCGCTGAACAAGTGATGCACATGACAGGTGAGCTTAGCCGTATTAACCCTTTCCAAGTGATGCAATGGCCAGGTGTGATGGAAACACCAGAGCAAGATATGGATACGGTCAATAAAGAATTGCTGGCGGGTTTCGACGAAGCGTTAAGTGAATTTATCGAAGCACGTGGTCGCGAAGGCGAAAACATGAAAGCGCTGATCGAACAGCGTTTAACAGCGATTTCAGATGAAGTGGCCAAAGTACGCGCGCGTATGCCTGAAATTCTAGAGTGGCAACGTGAGCGTCTATTCACTAAGTTTGAAGAAGCCAAAGTAGAACTAGACCCATCGCGCGTAGAACAAGAACTGATCCTTCTGGCGCAAAAATCTGATGTTGCGGAAGAACTCGACCGCCTAGATTCTCATGTGAAAGAGACCACCAGCATCTTGAAAAAAGGTGGGGCAGTTGGTCGCCGTTTAGACTTTATGATGCAAGAGTTCAATCGTGAGTCGAACACACTCGCTTCAAAATCGATCAGCACGGACATCACCGCGTCAGGCGTGGAACTCAAAGTTCTAATCGAGCAGATGCGCGAGCAGATCCAAAACATCGAGTAATATAAATACGAAGCCCTGCAAATGCAGGGCTTCGTATTTATTCATCTTTCTCTTGCGTCTTTCTGTCCACATACGGCCAATAATGATGACCAGCGCGAATCAGAAGTGTCGCCGCCGCTAAGATAAAAGCAGCAGTAGACAGCCATACGACTAAAACTGCATCCAACTCTTTCATCCCTAATGTGATGTAACGCGCAATCGCCATCATCGCAATGTATATAGGATATCGAACCGGAATCTTACCATTCACCACAAATTGCTGAACCATCGCCAGCACTTCCAGGTAGATAAACATCAGCAGAATATCGGTTAGCAATACTCTCTTCTGCTCATACATATGGATGAACTCTTCCACCATGGCAAATACCGTAGCCAAAGTGATAGCAACCAGAAGCAAAGCCTCCAATACATGAAAGATTTTTAGAAATGGACGACTAAATGATGGAGGTAACTGAGAGGGCATTCCTTGTTCCACAATCGATATGATATGAACGAAAGATAGTAGCATGGCTTTAGTCAGAAAAAATGGCTCTGCCGAAACAGAGCCACCGAATTCATTTAAAGATTGATGAAGTTGGCAATATAGCTTGAGATGTTTACAGCAGTATCAAGTAACTGAGGAACAATGCACACAGAACAAAAATAACTGGGTGTACTTCTTTACCCTTACCCGCAACAACCATTGAAAACGCGTAACTGATAAAGCCCATCGCCATGCCATTGGCCGGAGAGAAACTCAATACGGTAAACATAATGGTGAAGAACGCGGCAATGCGAGACTCTTTTTGCTCCCACTGAATATCACCCAAGCGACCAATCATATAGATACCGACCACGACCATTGCTGGTGCTACCATTGCAGCAGAGAAAATCGAGAACAGTGGATATAAGAATAGCGAGACCAAGAACAAGCCAGCAACGACCACGGCCGCCAGACCGGTTTTTGCTCCTTGAGAAGACGCGATACCGGACTCCGAAAATGCAGTGATGGACGTTGTTCCCAACACTGAACCAATCACCGTACCACCCGCATCTGCAACCAATGCTGAACGCGCGTTTGGCACTTTGCCATCTTTGTCGATGATGCCTGCATCGCGCCCTACGCCAACTATCGTGCTTAAACCATCAAAGAAATCGACAATCAGAAAGATAATCACGATAAAAAGCAGATCAAACAGCTTATCTGCGGTCAAACCAGAAAAGTTAAATACCGCTGCAAAACTGCCAGAAAGGCTCGGGGGTGCGGTAATAATTTGCTCTGGGATCGGCGCGTTATTGGTGCCTAAGAACACATCGGCCAACGCGGTCAGTAAAATAGCAGAAACAAACGAAATGAAAGTTGCCAGCTTGATGTCGCGGATCATGCAGCCCAGCGCAACGAAGATACTGATGTAAGCAATGATCACCTGTGGGTCAGCGATATTGCCCATACTGACCAAGATGATCGGATTGGAAACAATAATGCCTGCATTCTTTAGTCCTAAAAACGCAATAAATAGACCCAGTGAGACGGTAATGGCGAGTTTAAGGTCTTCAGGTATCGACTCGATCATCGCTTTGCGAATATTCGTCATCGATAAAATCAGATACAACACACCCGACAAGAAAATACCAAACAGCGCTTCGTGCCACACCAAGGCTACCGAGCCACTTAACAGCATCCCTTTAAAGAAGCCATTCATGCTCATGCCTGGTGCAAGCATGACTGGGTAGTTACCCCAGATACCCATAATAAGCGTCGCGGCCGCAGCAGCCAGAGCCGTCGCGGTAAATACTGCACCTTTATCCATACCCGGAATACTGCCTAATATGGCGGGGTTCACAGCAAGGATATAGCTCATCGCAAGGAAGGTAATAAAGCCAGCGTACAGCTCGGTGCCGATCGTCGTCTTGCGCTCGGATAGTTTAAACACAGATTCAAGAATGCCAGAGTTGCTCTGGGCTTTAAGGGTGGTGTCGAGACTCACAGCGAAACCTTTATAGTGGGTAAATAACAACGTGAACAAATGCTGTGAGTGCGAAAATAGAGCTAGGCTACACCGAAAAACTGTAGTCACCAAGATAGGCTCGGTGGTAGAGACTTCTAGTCCAAATCACTAGAGATATACAGCATTTAATCGTTTGCGCGGATTGTAAGGATCCTGAGTGAAATCTCAATGATTTTGTGTACATTTAGCAAACGTTTGCTTTAAAAGTAAGATAACGTCGAATTCCAACTAAGAACAACGCGTCACCGCACGTAGAAACGTACTGGTACCGTCCATGTTAAAGTAGCTCCCGTCACTTCATCGGGCGGCGTAGGCAGAGGCATTGCCCTGAACACCAAATCTAATGCTTCTTTATCTAAGGCCTCCGTCCCACTGCTAAGCACCAACTTCGCCCCGAGAACTTGTCCCGAGCGATCCATGGTGAAAGAAATCAGCGGTGATCCCTGCTGGCGCAGTCTTTTCGCTCTTCTTGGGTAGCGTTTGTGTTGTTCAAGGTGCACGACCAATTGCTGTTTCCAACTCAATTTGAGCTGTTGTACATGCTGACTCAAAGCGCCTGATACCCCCTGAACCTGCTCTCGCTTGTTGATATCAAGCTGAGGAGCACTGGTTTCAACCTGCGCTGCAGAATTGAGCTGATTGGACGCGTCGGTAGTTTGCTTTTGCGTCTCTACCTTCTGCTTTTTTTTGCTAGCCTTACTTGTGTCTGTCACTGCCTGATTTGTTTTCCGTGGTGTCGGTTTAACAGCTGCGATTTCAGACGAATGAGAAGATTTAGCGGCCGTTACCAAAGGTCGTTCCAATTGTGGCTTATTAGATATCGGTTGCTCAGAACTAGGGGCTTCAGAGGTTGGATGAAACGTATCAGGATGAGCAACAGACGCAACCAAATCCACGGCCTCTTTTTGTTCAGGACCAATATTAGTTATCGGCTTTTCTGCGCGCGGCGCGGCTAATGGGGCTGCAAAAGCAACACTGACAGGAATGGCGGCAGGAGGCTGCACCACCTCAGACATGGGCTGATACAAGTAATGAGCCGCAAGGCTAAAGTGGAGCAATACACTGAGCACCACCCCGGGTAACAACCAAACTCTCAGTCGGTCACTTTGTAGTGTTGTTTGATGCACCGCGATGTTTTGTAGCGTGTGATTTTGACCGTCGCGCATCATGTTCCTACTTGTTCAGGCTGTTCCAGTCCCACCAAAGCAATTTGCCTGTACCCTGATGCCACTAGGCTATTCATTACCTTCATCAAACTTTGATAGTCCAACGTTTTATCAGCGCGCAGATAAATACGTTGCTCTGTATCGGGTAATATTTGCGGTAAAGATTGCGGCAACTGTTCGAGCGAGATGGTTTTCTCTTCGCCCAGAGTCAAAGTAAGGTCGGTACTCACGGTTAAATAGAAAGGTGAATTAGGCTGAGGTGTCGGCTTGGCTGATGATGTGGGCAAATCAACTGGCACATTCACCGTCGCAAGTGGGGCCGCCACCATGACAATAATCAGTAGTACGAGCATGACATCAACAAAAGGGGTGATATTGATGTCATGATTCACAACCAGATCGTCCTGCTGTGAAGACACTTTAAATCCCATTACTTCTCTCCAGTCAGGCTGCCAATCTTTTTTCCGTGATGGTGAGCGACTCTCGATCAAGGTCTCGACTGACTAACACCATTAACGCCGCAGAGATATCGGTCGTCAGTGCGCGATACTGACTCACTCCACGGGTAAAGTGGTTATACAGTACTACAGCAGGAATAGCGGCAACCAAACCAATCGCGGTGGCAAGCAAGGCTTCGGCAATTCCAGGCGCCACAACCGCCAAAGTGGTACTTTGCGAGTTCGCAATCCCCACAAAAGCATTCATAATGCCCCATACTGTGCCAAAAAGACCAACAAAAGGCCCGACGGAGCCCACCGTAGCCAATACTCCTGTACCACCCGCCATGTTGCGGCTTAAACCCGCTTGAACTCTTTCTAACCTGAGCTGCAGGCGCTCTTTCAAACCGTCATCACGCTCTGCCCGTGCGGACAATTCCAACTCCTGCTGCGTGGCCGCGATCAATCCAATACCGGCACCTTTGGCATTATCACAACGCAGTTTCCCTTCAACTAGAGTTTCTGAATCCAACAGTTCTCCAAGAATATATCGTGCTCGACGACTAGCAACAGCAAGCTGAATCTGTTTGGCAATACCAATCGCCCAGGTGATACCCGAGGCAGCTAGCAACAGTACCATAACGGCTTTCACCACCCAGTCAGCCGCCAGGTACATTCCATAAGGGGATAAATCGTGTTGCTCAGATAGTGCCACCGTATCTTGCGGCGAAAGCTTACTCGCAGCTGGCATCACAACTTGTTGGAGTTCAGCTGTTTCTCGCTCGCTCGTCATCTGTGGCATTGCGGTAGAAAGATCCGCTGCTGACGTAGTTTCAGCCCAACTAGTAGGAGCAACGGGAAGAATCAAAAAAATCAGTAGTAATTTGGATAAGCATTGCATGGTTTTGCTCGCATTCGGTTTATTTTTGCGTCCGTGCCTCACCAAACACGTGCGCCTCTACCAGTAACACCGAACCAAAACGTCAAACCCGTAAAACTTTTTTCACTTCACTGAGATTACCACGCCCTATCAGAACCTTTTTTCTAACTTTATCCCGTACTGGTTCTGCCTATAACTATACGCCCAAGCAACGTTGCTATCGGTATAATTGGCTTTTACTTCGATTAAAGGCCGAATACCTAACGCTATCTCAGGTAATGTCACCATCAAGGTATAACTTTGTTCCCGATCCTCTCGTTGCTCTCCCAACATAGCATTGTAATCGCCATACAACCGCTGCCGCTGTGATGCAAACAGAGTAAGCTCCGTTCCGAAAGAGGGGAGCCTTTTGTTGTTCCTTAATTCGGCGATAAGTTGTCTTCAGCTACTTAGAGGACGGTGTCCTTCTTTTTGAAGTAGCTTCATTCAATACACCGGATAACATTAGAAAAGCCTTAACCTAAATAGAAAAAACCGCAGCAAAAGTTGCGGGGGCATAATCAGCCTAAAATCGACCTGTTAGTTTGAGGCTGACGGTTCGGCCCGGTGCCGGTATACCAGCCACGGCTCCTGGCTCTAAATAATAGATATCCGTCAGATTGCTGCCGCGTAGCTCAAATTGGAGATGTTGATTAAAGCGATAGCCAACATACGCATCGAGTGTCGTGACATTATCTCGCTTAACATAATCGTCAGGATGACTGCCAGAGGCATAGTATGTTCGAGCCCCCGTCACCAATTTATTGTTGAAGAAGCGGGCCCCAAAATGCACGCTACCGCTAATTTCTGGCGGCACTTTGTTAGCCAAATAACTACTATTGCTGAAACCGCCACGACGACAGCGCTGGTACTCTGGTACCCCGCCATCCGCTAAATCAGCCATAAAACGCTGAGCGGCCGCATTTTCGTCACACATTTCATTTTCAAGGTTGTAGGCGATCGACAGATCACCAAAATAATAGCCATCGTCATAATCCGCCTGAAATTCTAGACCACTGGTCGTCATTTTTTCTAGGTTGCTAAAGCTGGTCGTTAACAACGATGTATTCCTGTCCATAACGTTTTCAATGACTTGGTCAAAGTACGTCAGTTTTATACTCGCGTCGTCAAAATACTGGATATAGCCAAGCTCAAACAATTTGGAACGCTCCGGCTCCAGCGGAGACGAAACCGATGGCACCGCCGAGAATCCGAGCGTACTCTCGAACATACTTGGGAAACGCAGCGATTCGGCATAGCGCAGGTAGCTGCGACTATCGTCCGTCATTAACCACGTCAAAGATGCCGACGGCATCCAGCCGTGCGCGCTGGATTCCGTATTGCGGTAAATACTGGTCGCCGAGGCACTCAAAGATTGGGCCGCACAACTTCCGGCGACATAGTTAGGGTCACCTACTGCGGCAATACAAGCGTTGTCCTCTGCGTTGTAGTTATTCTGACCGTCATGGCGCCATTCTGCCTCATGATCCTCAACATAAGAGGTATGCTGCGCCGCTTCTGCCAATCGTTCTTCCACTATCACATCCTGTTCTGCGATAGCCGCGTTGAGCTTTTCTTGCGCCATTGAAATCAGTGGGTGCCCTTCGGGCAAGCCGTTTAGTAAGTTACTCCAGCGTTCAATCGTTGCGTTGGTTTCACCGCGCACCGACTCTTCCACCCCGCTCAGGTAGGTGTCGCGATTGACATCGGTGATTGGCACATTCATCTGATAAGTGAGTTTGTAGCCATCGTTGGAATATTGCGTTAGCGACTGAGTATCGCCAGCCGCAAGTCGGTTTTTTACGTAGTTATCGACCGTTTTCGAGTAACCATAACGTGCTCCCGCATTGAGAATTAACGAGTCGGTTGCCCGCCATTCAATATTGGCACTGCCGTGGTACTCAGTCCGCTCACCTGCCCTCACTTGCTGGAACTCTTCAATTGCCGCATTCAGATCGCCTTTAGGTGCCAACTCATGGTGCTGATAGTTGCCAGATAACGTCACATCGACATCCGATCCCAGCAGCATTTTGTTGCTAAAACTTAAGCCATAGCGGTCTTCTTCAGCGTTAATCCGAGCGGTATTACGGATAATGTTTGACCCAGCGACCAAGCTGTTTGGCGACCCTGGTCCAGAATTGGAACTGACATCCGACAAGGTCACCCACAAGTTGGATTTAAAATTGATAAAGGGATTAGTCGGATTAGAGCGTAGCTTGAGGTTGTAGGCCTGTAACTCTGTCTTATTGAGTGGCCACTGAGCAACACCAGACATAAACCTGGCCTCAGCGCGGCTGGCAAGGATTTCACCGTGAATGCTTCTGGTGTAACGCGCGCCCAATTCCATTTTGGTTGCAGGGTTCAGGTGAACCGCGAATTTCCCAAGGAAAGACTCCATCTCTGACGAGGTATTGGGCACTTCCTGCCCAGGGTGATACACCAACGCAATATGCTCAGGGCTGATGGCGACCTGTCGCCCTCCCAATTCTTCACCGCTTTCTAAAGCTTGCTGGTAGAAGCCCGCATCGTGTTGCCCTGAAAAGTAGTTACCTCGATTACGGTAAGCATAAGCCGCCAACCATTCCGCTTTAGGGCCAACTCCCGATATGGCCAACCGATAGGCTGTATCTTCACCATTCAGTGGGTTGTCATCGCGATCATCATCTGGATTGATCAGCAAAGCTGGGTCACTATAAAGCAGATCTACGGCCGGGTTTTCTAGGTTTTCATATTCAGGGATGGTGCTGAAGTCTTGCCCAGTATATAACCTAGGACTTCGTGGAGACGTCGAATTACTGCTGCTTTCGACAACCAACTCCATGCCAAAGGTTTCGCCAGGAAGCACGATATCATGCGGCGACAAAGTGGTAATTTCTACTGCCCCACCAACAGACGTGTTCACATCTGGGTTAATCTGCGCCCCTTTGTGCACCGTCATACCGCCAATCAGGTTAGGGTCGATAAAACTACGATTTGACGCACCACGGTAGCCATTATTGACGGTTATCGCTTGTTCCGTCCCATCAATGACAACAGGGACCCGGCCCGGCCCTTGAACTCCGCGAATATTAGGGTCTATTCCCCCACCATTACGCGCATCACCACTATGAACGTTGGCCATACCTTTGAAAATGTCAGAAGCATCCGCACCTTTAAAGCGTTCAATTTCCTCTTTACCACGATATTCAGTCGCGACATCTTTGTCGTAAACATCAGCCTCGCCAAGTTCATCCCGCTTAACACCACCATTCAAACTGGTGCCAACTTGAATAGCGTCCAGTTCCCATTCTCCTCCTCCATTAACGAGATAAGAGCCATCCACTTGTTGATAAGCATTCAAACCTGCTTCAGCCAGCAAAAAGCGAAATGCCTCATCCGGTTGATAGTTTCCCTGTATCCCTTGGCTGTATTGGCCCTGACTCAAGTTGGCATCAATGGAGTATTCAATGCCAGCCTGCAAAGCGAACTCATTGAGTACGGAATCTAGGTCCCCCGCTGGAATATCGAACGTTTGTGCGTGAACAGAAAACGCAATGGCTGGAAACACTATCCCGACCATTCTGAGCTTGGCCCGGATAGCTAGCGACAATAAATTCGAAGAAAAGGGAGACTGCACGTTAATGTCCTTATTCGTTTGGTTAACTAATAGCTACACCGAACGAAAAAGCAAAAGCCTCAATACAAGAGAGACAAATCTTTAGAACATAATAAGTTACGCCTTGCTCGCGACGATAGTGACCCAGAAACGGGTGCGGAAATTCACCTCAATCGGCAAGGTTTGACGCAGGTTTTCCAGCGTCTGGTCTGTATTTCGAGTAGAGAACACTCCTGAGACTCTATGCGATGATAGTTCAGGCGACATATTAATCACGCCATGACGATAACGTGCCAGTTCAGCGATAAACACTGGCAACGGAGTATCATGAGCTAGGATTTTCTGTTCCAACCATAACGCATCCGCCACGTTCAAAGTCTGTTTAGCGGCTAGATGATTTTCCGTAAAACGACTTTGCTCTCCAGCCAACAATCGGCCACCTTTCACTGGCTCTAGAGGCTGAGCCATCACTTCACCTTCAAACACACTCACCTGCGTTTGATTTTGTTCAAGACGAACGCTAAATCGGGTTCCAATCGGCGTCACACTTCCTTGCGGGGTGATCACATGAAAGGGGGTACGGTGATGGCCTGTTGTCACCATTATCTCGCCTTCAACTAAACGGATAACACGCTGGCCTTGATCAAAATCGACCTGGATGCGGCTCGCGGTATTGAGTACGACAAGGGTGCCATCAGACAGCTGGACTGGCTTGATTTCTCCCACTGAAGATGCGTACTGTGCCCCTCCTTGTGGCATCGCTGCATCACTCGACACCACTAAACTCATTGTCAGCAGCGAAACGCCTCCCCAAATCAGCACTTGCCTTCGAGACACACGGCGACGATAAGTACTTAAAATCTTACTCCCTGATTGAGGGTCAGGCAGGGAAGCAAACTTCTGCTGTAGCGACTCCATCCGCTGCCAAGCCTGTTCATTATCGGGATGACGAGTACGCCATAAATGCAAAGCGTGCTTATCCTGCTCTGTCACATCGTCTGACCACATCCTTGCCATCCATAACGATGCCTGTTCGATGGACTTTCGTGATATCTGATCCATGGTCAGTAATAGCCTTTCATCGCAGCCAACATGCAGCTTTGTAACGCTTTAGCCACGTACTTTTCTACCGAAGACACCGACACTTCCAATCGCTGGGCAATTTCCTTATAACTCAAGCCTTCCATCTGCCTCAAAATTAGAGCCTGACGAACTTTGAATGGCTGCTTATGTTGCATGGCATCGATTTCCACCAACACTTCAACCATCATAGTTTGTGTTTCTGGCGATGCCGCAACCTCTTCCGGTACCCGTTCCAGCAACTCAAGGTACGCCGCTTCAATACGACGACGGCGATACGTATCGACCACCAACCCTTTTGCAATATGAGTCAGGTAACGACGAGAATCTTTACGCTCTGGCAGTTTCCCACTGACCAATAACCGCAGGTAAGTATCCTGAACCAAATCGGCACTAATATGAGGGCAACTCAACCTGCGCTGAATAAACAACGAAAGCCAGCTGTGATGCTCTCTGTACATGCTGTCGACTTCGTTAATATCCATGGGGCTGATAGCCGTCATAATTTGCCACTCCTTCTCGGTTGCATAACATTTTAAATGAAAATAATTATCATTAAAATTTACTTATACGCAACGATTATTCAAGAAAAGTGTGCTACTCGATGGCATTAGATCTGTTTTATATAGAGCTAAATCAGCTATTTATCTTGGAAAAACAGCAAAAAAACGATACCGCTATTTTTTATCGTAGAGTGGTATACCAATAAATTGATATTTCTGGCCCTACAAAAAGCACATCCTGTACCTTGAGAAAAACGCACACTTTCGCAGAGCACTCTCACAACAACGCAAGGGCTTGTGATGATCCTTAAGATCATGATACTCTTCGCCTCCATTTTTCTGACCTAATTTTCACCAACTCGGTGATTCAACACGGTCAGTGCTATCTTTAAATATGTCGAATTCTCTTTTCGACCACATCAAACCAAACGTGGAATTGTACCTATGGGCAAAGGCACTCTTTATATCGTATCTGCACCGAGTGGCGCGGGAAAATCGAGCTTGATTTCAGCCATGCTGGAAACAAACCCTACTTACGCAATGAAAGTGTCTGTTTCGCATACCACACGCGGCATGCGTCCAGGTGAAGAAGATGGTGTGCATTACCATTTTGTTCAAAAGGAACATTTTGAAGATCTGATCGAACAAGGTGCATTCCTTGAGTACGCTGAAGTATTCGGTAACTACTACGGTACTTCACGCATTTGGATCGAAGAGAACCTAGAGAAAGGCATCGACGTATTTCTAGATATCGACTGGCAAGGTGCGCGTCAAATTCGTGAGCAAATGCCACTGGCGAAAAGCCTCTTTATCTTACCTCCTTCAAATGGCGAGCTAGAACGTCGCCTAAATACTCGAGGCCAAGACAGTGAAGCCGTTATCGCCAAACGCATGGCAGAAGCAAAGTCAGAGATTTCTCACTACAACGAATACGACTACGTGATCATCAATGATGATTTCGACACTGCGCTGATGGACTTTAAAGCCATCATTCGTGCAGAAAGATTGAAGCAAGACAAGCAAACTGCTAAATATAAAGGCATGCTTGATGCGTTGTTGGCGGAGTAAGTCCTAGACACTAGGATTACTCACGCTGTATAATTTCTCGTCATACAAAATTTTAGATAACTAATTTGGAGTCCTCATGGCACGCGTAACTGTTCAAGACGCTGTTGAAAAAGTTGGCAACCGTTTCGACCTAGTTCTAATTGCGGCTCGCCGCGCTCGTCAAATGCAAACTGGCGGTAAAGATTCACTAGTGCCAGAAGAGAACGATAAGCAGACGGTTATCGCTCTACGCGAGATCGAAGAAGGTCTTATCACGAAAGAAATCCTAGATGCTCGTGAGCGTCAGGAACAACAAGAGCAAGAAGCAGCAGAATTAGCAGCCGTAAGCAGCATCGCTCACAGTCGTTAATCTGACTCTCTTCATAACAACTATCTTCCAGGCCTAAAGTTTGTATCTATTCGATAGCCTCAAAGACGTTGCCCAAGAATACCTAACAGAGCCTCAAATTGAGGCTCTGCGTCAATCTTATGTGGTAGCGAAAGATGCCCATGAAGGGCAGACCCGTTCAAGCGGGGAACCTTATATCATCCACCCTGTTGCGGTTTCTCGCATCTTGGCTGAAATGCGCCTAGATATTGAAACACTGCAGGCGGCACTCCTGCACGATGTCATCGAAGACTGCGATGTCACCAAAGAAGAGCTCGAAGCGCAATTTGGTAACACCGTAGCCGAACTCGTTGATGGCGTGTCTAAGCTGGATAAACTTAAGTTCCGTGATCGCAAGGAAGCCCAGGCTGAAAACTTTCGCAAAATGGTGCTTGCCATGGTGCAAGACATTCGCGTTATCCTGATCAAGCTGGCGGACCGAACTCACAACATGCGTACACTGGGTGCTCTACGCCCAGATAAAAAACGACGCATCGCCCGTGAAACTCTGGAAATCTACTCTCCCCTTGCCCACCGACTTGGTATTCACAACATCAAAACAGAGTTAGAAGAGCTCGGTTTTGAAGCGCTGTACCCGAATCGCTACCGCGTACTCAAAGAAGTGGTCAAAGCCGCTCGTGGCAACCGTAAAGAGATGATCCAACGCATCCACAGCGAGATCGAAGGACGCCTAGAAGAAGTCGGCCTAGACGCTCGTGTGGTTGGACGTGAGAAAAACCTGTTCTCCATCTACAACAAGATGAAAACCAAAGAACAGCGTTTCCATACCATTATGGATATCTACGCGTTCCGTGTGGTCGTCGAAAGTGCCGATACTTGTTATCGCGTGTTAGGTCAGGTACACAGCTTGTACAAGCCACGTCCGGGTCGCATGAAAGACTACATCGCGGTACCGAAAGCCAACGGTTACCAATCTCTACATACCTCTATGGTTGGCCCTCACGGCGTACCTGTCGAAGTACAAATCCGTACTGAAGACATGGACCAAATGGCGGACAAAGGTGTGGCGGCGCACTGGTCTTACAAAGGCAACGGCGAACGTACTGGCACCACCGCGCAAGTCAAAGCGCAGCGTTGGATGCAAAGCCTGCTTGAGCTGCAGCAAAGTGCAGGTAACTCGTTTGAGTTCATCGAAAACGTCAAATCAGACCTATTCCCGGATGAGATTTACGTCTTCACGCCGAAAGGTCGTATTGTCGAGATGCCAGTGGGTGCGACAGCGGTCGACTTCGCTTATGCGGTTCACACTGATGTGGGTAACACCTGTGTCGGTGCTCGCGTAGACCGAAACCCATACCCGCTTAGCAAGGCACTAAAGAACGGTCAAACGATCGAAATCATTAGCGCTCCGGGTGCAAGACCAAACGCAGCATGGCTCAACTACGTAGTGACCTCGCGTGCGCGCACCAAGATCCGCCAAGTACTGAAAACCATGCGCCGTGAAGAATCGATCACGCTGGGTCGACGCTTACTCAACCACGCGCTGGGTGAACTGTCGATCACCGACATCAGTGAAGAAAACATCAACCACGTCTTGGCTGAGCTAAAGATCGCCTCGCTTGACGATTTGCTCGCGGCGATTGGCCTTGGTGAATTGATGAGTATCGTGATAGCTCGTCGCTTACTCGGGGATGCCGAAGAGCTGACCGAAGTCATCGGCACAGATGGTAAACCGAAGAAGAAACTACCAATTCGCGGTGCAGAAGGACTATTGCTGACCTTTGCCAATTGTTGTCACCCGATTCCAGACGACCACATTATTGCTCACGTTTCTCCGGGACGTGGCCTGGTGGTACACCGTGAAACGTGTCCAAACGTGCGTGGTTACCAGAAAGAGCCAGATAAATACATGGCCGTTGAATGGTCGGAAGAATATGACCAAGAGTTTATCGCCGAGCTACGCGTCGATGTACAAAATCGCCAAGGTGCTCTAGCCGAACTCACCAACGTGATCTCAAAGACCGGCTCCAATATTCATGGCCTGTCGACAGAAGAACGCGATGGCCGCCTGTACACAGTCACGGTGCTATTAACCACCAAAGACCGAGTCCACTTGGCGAGCATTATGCGCAGAATTAAAGCGATGCCGCAGACTTTAAAAGTCCGCCGACGCAAAAATTAATGCTTTCAATCTAACCAGAACGCCCTTGAAATACGCCATTTCAAGGGCGTTTATTTTGAATTATGAACCTAGAACGCTACCAACGAATTCAGCAAGTCCTTAAGACTCGTCAAACCGACCTCACTCTCTGCTTGGAAGAAGTCCATAAGCCTAACAACGTCTCCGCGGTGATCCGCACGGCGGACGCGACCGGTCTGCACAAAGTCCATGCAATCTGGCCAGATGAAATGCGCACCCTCAGCCACACGTCAGCAGGGGCACGTAACTGGGTTGAAGTGGATACCCATGATTCCATTTCCGATGCGATCCGCGAACTGAAAAGCCAAGGTATGCAAGTGTTGGTCACCAACCTATCCGATACCGCGGTCGACTTTCGCAACATTGACTACACCAAACCAACCGCCATCATCTTAGGCAGTGAAAAAGTCGGCGCATCTGAACAAGCCAAAAAGCTGGCCGATCAAGATATCATCATCCCTATGATGGGTATGGTGCAATCGCTGAACGTTTCCGTGGCCAGCGCCGTTATCCTGTATGAAGCCCAACGTCAGCGCGAAGCCGCCGGCATGTATGATAATGAAAACAGTGCCCTTCCAGAGGACGTAATTCACCGCATATTATTCGAGCGTGGTCATCCGGTGCTGGCAAAAGTCGCGAAGCGTAAAGGGCTCCCTTACCCGCCTTTGGATGAGGAAGGCCAAATCGTCGCCGATGAAGCTTGGTGGAAGGAAATGCAGAAAAAATAGCGAGCCGCTCTGCTCATATGTGATTTTTCCTGTACAAATACACAGCTGGGTGGTTAACTATCTCGAGTTCATTGAATGAGTTACGAGTTTTGTTATGTCCCAGCTTTTATCAGCGATCCCACTTACTTCTCTCTCTGGCGTCGGTGCCAAAGTCGCAGAGAAACTCGCAAAAGTTGGCTTAAACTCCGTTCAGGACCTGCTGTTCCATCTACCACTTCGCTACGAAGACCGCACTCGCATTTACCCTATCATCAAATTGCACGCTGGCTTATGGGCCGCGGTGCAAGGCAAGGTGATGAGCGTCGATACCATTTTCGGTAAACGTAAAATGCTGGCGGTGAAAATCAGTGACGGTAACGGCACCATTACGCTACGCTTTTTTAACTTTTCGGCGGGAATGAAAAATAACTTCGCCGAAGGTAAAACGGTTTACGCTTACGGCGAAATCAAACGCGGGGGATTTGGCCTTGAGATTGTTCATCCCGATTATAAGTTTCACTCCCCCAACCAAAAAGCCGACACTGAAGAGACCCTGACCCCCGTCTACCCCACTACGGATGGATTGCGTCAAGCCACACTGCGTAACCTGACCGATCAAGCCTTAGCGCTGCTCGACAAAGCGGCGGTGCAAGAGTTACTGCCCTCAGGTCTCTACAACCATCAAATTACTCTCGCCCAAGCGCTGCACACTATTCATCGTCCGCCGCCAAACATCAACTTGGAAGAATTTGACGAAGGGCAACACCCAGCACAGGTGCGCCTGATCATGGAAGAGCTGTTAGCGCAAAACTTGTCGATGTTGTCGGTGCGCAGCAAAGGGCAAAAAGACGTGGCCCTACCGCTACCAGAGAGCAATCAGCTCAAACAACAACTGCTGGCGCAACTGCCATTCTCACCGACCAACGCACAAAACCGTGTGGTGCAAGAGATCGAGCAAGACTTGGCTCAGCCTCACCCAATGATGCGTTTAGTACAGGGTGATGTCGGCTCGGGTAAAACCTTAGTTGCGGCAATGGCAGCGCTGCGTGCTCTAGAATATGGCTACCAAGTGGCGCTGATGGCACCCACCGAACTGCTGGCCGAACAACACGCGATCAATTTTGCCAACTGGTTTGAGCCAATGGGAATTAAAGTCGGTTGGTTAGCCGGTAAGCTGAAAGGCAAAGCCAAAGAGGCAGAGCTGGAACGCATTGCCAGTGGTGATGCACAAATGGTGGTTGGTACCCATGCACTGTTTCAAGAGCACGTTAAGTTTAATCACTTGGCACTGGTGATCATTGATGAACAACACCGATTTGGTGTCCACCAGCGTTTAGAGCTGCGTGAAAAGGGTGAAAAGCAAGGCGCTTTCCCACACCAGCTGATCATGACAGCCACGCCAATCCCGCGTACGTTGGCCATGACGGCGTATGCGGACTTAGAAACCTCTGTAATTGATGAACTGCCACCAGGCAGAACGCCAATCCAAACTGTCGCTATTCCAGATACCAAACGCGACGACATCGTCGAACGTGTGCGTCATGCCTGTTTAACCGAAGGCAAACAAGCGTATTGGGTGTGTACCCTGATTGATGAATCTGAAGTGCTGGAAGCGCAAGCGGCGGCTGATACTGCCGAAGAGCTGCAACGCAAGCTGCCGGATGTCAAAATCGGTTTGGTGCACGGGCGCATGAAACCCGCCGAGAAACAAGCCGTGATGCAGGACTTTAAAGACAACAAACTGCATTTATTAGTGGCGACGACGGTGATTGAAGTCGGCGTAGATGTACCGAATTCCAGCCTGATGATCATCGAAAACCCAGAGCGCCTTGGCTTGGCTCAGCTCCACCAGCTTCGCGGCCGTGTTGGCCGAGGCAGCGTGGCGAGCCACTGTGTGTTGCTCTATCACGCACCACTATCAAAAACCGCGCAAAAGCGTTTAGGTGTTTTACGTGAAAGTAACGATGGCTTTGTGATCGCGCAGCGTGACCTAGAAATCCGCGGTCCCGGAGAGCTACTCGGCACCAAACAAACTGGTATGGCTGATTTTAAAATTGCCGATCTCGTTCGTGATCAACGCTTAATTCCGGAAGTCCAACGCATTGCACGCTACATTCACGACAATTACCCAGATAACGCGATTGCCATTATTGACCGTTGGCTAGGTGACAGAGATGTATACGCCAAAGCCTAAAACGACAAAGGGTTGATACCTCAGTATCAACCCTTTTTGCATCTACGGCTGTTTTAGCCACCGCTAGTCTTTAATTTTTAAGATCTCATCCCACGGTAGGCCTTCATCACCTAATACGATGAAGTTGGGGTTTTCCAACGTATCGCGTTCGTTGTACGACAACGGTTCCAGTTGGGTACTCAAGATACGCCCGCCCGCTTCTTCGACAATACATTGCGTCGCGGCGGTATCCCACTCACCCGTTGGCCCTAAACGCAGGTAGCAGTCCACCGCCCCTTCAGCCACCAAACACGCTTTTAGCGCGGCTGAGCCCAGCGGGACTAAGTCATAGTTCCACGCGCTGCTCATGCGGCTGGTAATACGATTGATATCTTGACGGCGGCTAATCGCGATGGCGATCGGCGACGATTGCCCATCGTGATTATGGCTGTGAATCGCGACTCTTTCACTCATATCCGGGATCTTCCACGCGCCTTTGCCTTGATAAGCGTAATAAGTAACACCGGATACTGGGCCATAAACCACACCCATGATTGGCTTATTGTTCTCAACCAGCGCGATGATAGTGGCAAAGTCACCACTGCGGGCAATAAACTCTTGCGTGCCATCGAGTGGGTCAACCAACCAATAGCGATCCCACTGCGAACGCTTTTCTAAGCTGATATCGGCATCTTCTTCCGAGAGTACCGGGATATCCGGCGTCAACTCTGAGAGCTGTTCCGTAATAAATTTGTGCGCAGCAATATCGGCACTGGTGACGGGCGTTTCATCACTTTTGGTAAACGCTTGGTACTCTTTTTTCTCGTAAATATCGAGAATAAGCTGCCCAGCCGAGCGGGCAATATCAATCACTGCATCAATGTGATGGGAAAAGTCTTCTGTTATTGGCATAGTAAATCCTTTACGCCCCTACTGCTTATTGTGCTTCTAGTGTTCTTAGGGCGAGTAACAACGCGGTGATACTCCGTGCTTCGCAAAAATCGAGATGGTTCAATAGCTCCGCTGCTTGTGCCAAAGGCCAGCGAATCACTTCCAAAGGTTCCGGCTCATCGCCTTCTAACTGTTCTGAGTATAGATCTTCTGCAATAAACAGAGTCATTTTACTAGAGAAATAAGACGGTGCGAGAATGACCTCTTTTAACGGCGTCAGCTTTCGGGTACCAAAACCAATTTCTTCTTTTAACTCACGATCAGCGGCTTGCTCCGGTGTTTCCCCTTCATCGATCAGCCCTTTGGGAAAACCAAGCTCGTAACGCTCAGTGCCTGCAGCATACTCACGTACTAATAAAATATCGCCCTGCTGCGTCACAGGAACCATCATTACCGCATTGCGGCCGCGCGGTTTCATGCGCTCATAGGTACGCTTTTCGCCATTACTAAAGCGCAAGTCGAGTGCTTCAATGGAAAACAATCTAGATTGGGCAACGGTTTCTTTTGCCAGAACTTCTGGTGGTATTCGCTTGGCCACACGCTTACTCCCTAGTAAAAGTTGAACCTCCTAATATAGGAGAAATCCAACGGGTTTGAAATCAAAAAAAGGGCTGACAATAATGCCAACCCTTTGCGTTCTTATACATGAATCACAGGACTCGAAATTCGTTAGTAGTAAGAGTGCTCACCACGATCGTGTTCTGTTGCATCACGAACAGCGGTCAATTCTCCATTAAACTCTTGAAGAAGCTGCTTTTCGATGCCTTCTTTCAAGGTCACGTCTACCATTGAACAACCATTACAACCACCACCAAACGAAACGATCGCAATACCGTCTTCAGTAATTTCTACTAGGTTAACGTTACCACCGTGGCTCGCTAATTGAGGGTTTACTTGAGTTTGAATAACATACTCAACACGTTCAATCAGAGGTGCGTCATCTGACACTTTACGCATCTTCGCGTTTGGTGCTTTTAGAGTCAGCTGAGAACCCATTTTGTCTGTCACGAAATCGATTTCCGCGTCTTCAAGGAACGGTAGGCTTAGCTCATCTACGTACGCAGAAAAACCTTCAAACGCGAATTCCGTATCAGTTCCTTCAACCGCCTCTGGTGGGCAATAAGAAACGCCACATTCAGCGTTTTGCGTTCCTGGGTTCACAACGAATACACGGATGTTAGTGCCTTCTGGCTGTTGGCTCAAAAGGTTAGCAAAATGCTTCTGAGCATTTTCGGTAATAGTAATAGGATTTGACACGACGAATACCTGAGTAAAATTGTAGGCTATTTAGTCACCATTCTACTCCTGATTTTTGCAAGATCTAGCCCCTCGGTATGAAAACTCGAGATCTAAGGCTTATCTGTGGGCTCAGGAGTCCGGCAGATGCAATAAATATCAACGGTTTTCACGCCCGCTTCAAGGAGTAATTTACATAAATGCTGCACAGTGCTGCCTGTGGTGAGTACATCATCAACAATTGCAACATGGCTAACGTTAACAGGTTGAACTAATTGAAAGGCGCCGCGCAAATTACGCATTCGCTGTGTACGATTTTTTCCCTGCTGAGCCGACGTAGCCCGCGTCCGCTTGAAGAGATTTGCGTAGGGTCGGTTGAGTTGCTTTGCCAAACTTAACGCAATAAGTTCACTTTGGTTGAACCCTCGCTGCCAATGCCTTTGCCAATGCAGCGGAACGGATGTGAGCAGCTCAGCCGGTTGTATGATCCTTGGCGCAAGCACGCTGGCGAGCTTTCCCGCTTGCCAAAACTGCCGTTCGTATTTGAGCTTGTGTACGTATCCTGAAATCGGCTGTTGATAATCCCCCACACAATACACATGGTGCCAATCCGGCGGGTCGGTCAAGCAGCGCCCACAGACTTCCACCAGCATTTGGGTGGGTAAACCACAGCACGCACACCTAGGCCTTTCTACTATATAGCGCTGACAATGCTCACATAACCAAGACAGCCGAGCGTCAGACTCTATGTCGAGCTGACACACTTCACAATGTGGCGGTAACAGGTCCGTTGTGTATTTCTTGAGCCAATGAGCTAACATATCCACCTCTGCGCAAAACCGAAAAACATTGTGCATGGGTTGGAAACAGCGAAAGGATGAAAAAAGTGGCAAAAAGTGAGAGCGTAAATTCACCACTCTATTGGCAAACTTCCGGTGAAGGGGATGACATTGTCTTGCTTCATGGTTGGGGAATGAACGGAGCAGTCTGGCACCAAACCGTCGAGGCACTAAGCCAACATTACTGCGTCCACGTCGTCGATTTACCCGGGTTTGGCCATAGCCATCAAGCTCACTTTGACTCGATTGAACATATGGCCGAGCTGGTACTGGCGAGCGCACCGAGTAAAGCCACTTGGCTTGGCTGGTCACTGGGTGGCTTGCTGGCCACACACATTGCGGTCCATCATCCTGAGCGGGTTGAAAAACTGATCACGGTTGCCAGTTCACCAAAATTTGCCGCGGAAAAACCGTGGCGCGGCATCCAACCAAACGTACTCAGCGCCTTTACGGACCAGCTGGTCGAAGACTTCCAGCGCACCATCGAACAGTTTATGGCACTGCAAGCGATGGGTAGCCCATCGGCACGCCAAGACGTCAAATCATTAAAGAAAGCCGTCCTGTCTCGCCCGTCACCGAATCCAAAATCACTGCTTGCTGGGCTCAACTTGCTGGCTGATATCGACTACCGTGACATGCTCGGTGCGCTGCAACTACCAACACTGCGCCTGTACGGCCGATTAGATGGCTTGGTGCCCGCCAAAGTTGCCAAGGATGTCGACCAATTAATGCCACACAGTGAAAGCTTTGTATTCAGCGCTTCTTCGCATGCTCCCTTCATGACCGAGTTTGATGAGTTTTGTCAGCAAATCACGCGTTTTATTCGTGATAGATAACAAATTTATCAACCTCTGGTGCTAAATGTTTGAGCAACATGGTCGATAAATAGACGAGTCAGGGAACTTCGTTCTATATTGCGAAGCAGACTTGACCGGGCGTGAGGAGGTTTAACGATGCTCGTATCACCTACGAACGTAAGTGTGCCGCTAATCGCCCCATCGGTGAATGTTCAAACGGAACAGACAGCTCGTGACAATAAAGTGCGCGAGCCGGTTACTCCAACAATGGCATTGGCCAAGAGTAATGCAGAGCGAAAAGTCAAAGCAGACGATAAACGGCGCAGGCAGTCATCATGGGATCCGTCAGAGCATCCAAGCTATGACACTGGAGAGCAAGATGACGTCAGTGCAACTTATCAGGAAGATCCCGAGAGTGACCTTGACCGGATATTCCAACTGCTCGCCCTAGACAGCTATAGTCAACATCAGGGCAAAGGCTACGCGATGCGCTTTCGGTTACCCAAACGTATAATCGATGCGGCGATAACGGAAGGCAAAATGGCAAAACGCAGAACCGTGATTAAGTTTCACTACGGCCAAGCTGTCGCGCCGAACACGCCATCCGATGTCATTGCGGTGTTGTAGTACCTAATGTTCGACACTTTAGAATGTAGGAAATACCGAAAAAAAATCCCCGCGCCTTTTTACAGGCTGCGGGGATTTGTATTTTTAATCGTCGTTAAGATTAACGCTTCGCTTTAGCAAAAGCAGCAGCAAAGGCACCGCCCATCGCACTGTTTGACGATTCATCGCGGCGACGCTGGCCACCTGAGTTGGACTGATGTTGTTGACCACGCGGCGCAGAACTACGTTGCGGGCGGTTGTCTTGTCCCGGTTCATCGTTCAAACGCATTGAAAGTGCGATACGCTTGCGCTGCACGTCCACTTCCATCACTTTGACTTTGACTATATCGCCCGCTTTCACCACTTCACGTGGGTCTGAAACAAAGCGATCCGTCAGTGCAGAGATATGCACTAGACCATCTTGGTGCACGCCAATATCAACGAACGCACCAAAGTTCGCTACGTTGGAAACCACGCCTTCTAAAACCATGCCCGGCTCCAAGTCTGACACCTTGTTTACCCCGTCGGCAAACGTCGCGGTTTTAAATTCAGGGCGCGGGTCACGGCCCGGCTTGTCGAGCTCTTTGATGATGTCGGTCACCGTTGGTACACCGAAGTTTTCATTGGTGTAGTCCACCGCATGCAGATTGCGGAGGAAGTCGGTATCACCAATCAAAGATTTAACGTCTTTGCGATTTTTCTCAGCGATCGCTTTCACCACAGGGTAGGCTTCTGGGTGAACCGATGACGCATCCAACGGGTTTTTACCATCCATAATACGCAAGAAACCGGCACACTGCTCGAACGCTTTAGGCCCCAAACGCGCGACTTTTTTCAGCGTGGTACGCGCTTCAAAGCGGCCATTTTCGTCGCGGTAATCGACGATGTTTTGCGCGATGGTGCTGGATAGGCCCGCCACGCGAGTCAGTAGCGCAGGTGAAGCGGTATTCACGTCTACACCCACCGCGTTTACACAGTCTTCCACCACCGCGTCTAGACGCTTAGCCAGCATAGATTGGCTCACATCGTGTTGGTATTGACCCACACCGATCGATTTAGGGTCGATTTTCACCAGCTCCGCCAACGGATCTTGCAGGCGACGGGCGATCGATACTGCACCACGCAGTGATACGTCTAAGTTTGGAAACTCCTTCGCCGCCAATTCAGACGCCGAATACACAGACGCGCCCGCTTCACTGACCATGATCTTCTGCACTTTGAGGTTGTTACGCTTAATCAGATCAGCAACAAAGCTGTCGGTTTCACGTGAAGCGGTACCGTTACCGATCGCGATCAGATCGACGTTGTGTTTGGTCACTAGGCTCGCCACAACCTGCGCGGCTTTGTCGTATTGGTTTTGTGGTGGATGTGGATAGATGGTGTCGGTTGCCAGCACTTTACCAGTCGAGTCTACAACCGCAATCTTCGAACCCGTACGCAAACCTGGGTCAAGACCAAGTGTGGCACGTGGGCCCGCAGGCGCCGCCATCAGCAAATCTTTTAGGTTAGTAGCAAACACTTCAATTGCTTCGATTTCTGCGCGCTCTTTCAGTGCGCCCATCAGCTCGGTTTCCATGTGCATCGACACTTTGATGCGCCATGCCCAACTGATCACCTGTTTGCGCCATGTATCGGCCGGCGCATTGCTGAGTGAGATACCGTAGTGGTCTGCGATGATGGTTTCGCAGTATGACTGACGCACACCCTCTTCTTGAGCTGGGTCGGCGTTCATTGCCAGCGTCAGGAAGCCTTCGTTGCGGCCACGCAGCATAGCTAACGCGCGATGTGAAGGCACTTTGCTTAGCGGCTCATTGTGCTCGAAGTAATCTTTGAACTTCTCGCCTTCACGCTCTCTGCCTTCCACTACACGAGCAACCAGCTCGGCGTTGCGGTTGAGATGATGGCGGATCTTTTCCAGTAGGTTGGCATCTTCTGCGATGCGCTCCATGACGATCGCACGCGCGCCATCCAATGCAGCTTTGGTATCGGCGATGCCTTTATCAGCATCAATGTATTGCGTGGCTTCGCTTTCTGGTTCGGTTTGCGGCTCGTTCCATAACTTATCCGCCAGCGGTTCCAGCCCCGCTTCAATTGCGATCTGACCTTTGGTACGACGCTTTGGTTTGTAAGGCAGGTACAGGTCTTCTAAACGCGTTTTGCTGTCAGCTTGGTTAATTTCTGCTTCCAGCTCTGCAGTCAATTTACCTTGTTCGCCGATCGACTTCAGAATGGTTTGTCTGCGGTCATCCAGCTCACGCAAATAGGATAGTCGACTATCTAGATTACGTAACTGGGTATCGTCCAGCCCCCCCGTCACCTCTTTACGGTAACGGGCAATAAATGGCACTGTGTTGCCATCATCAATCAGGTTAACAGCGGCGATGACTTGCTCAGGGCGAACATTGAGTTCCTGGGCAATCGTATGACAGATAGCTTGGCTCATCCGTTGAATCTCTAGTTTTACGTTGATGGCCCCATTCTACGGAGTAAACAAGCACAGGCAAGCGGTGATATGTCAATGATGTGCAAGTGTGAATCGATATGTGAGGCGACCAAAACCCACTCCGTTCGACGTGCTTTTTTATCACGCTACTGTCTGCTGTCTTGGGGTCTTAAAATCGGTCTACCCGATACGGCTTCATGTCAAACTCAGGCTCCACTTGGCGCAATAGGCTAATAACCAACTCTGCACTAATGGCGGCTTGAGTCAGCCCTAGGTGCTGATTCCCAAAGGCAAACAATAACCGTGGATGACGCGGGTGCTGGTCTATCACTGGCAACGAATCCGCCAGGGTCGGTCTATGTCCCATCCATTCACTCACTTTAAGAGCAGGGTTGTTTAATCGTGGCAATAGTTGCCTACTGTGATGACGCAGCACATTAAACCTGCGAGCAAACTCAGGTAAACGCAAACCACCTATTTCCGTGATCCCAACCACCCTTAAACCAGACGCCAAAGGGCTCATCACAAATTTACGCTCCGCAGAGCCAATCGGATGTTGGAGTGGCGGCGTTTTCATGTCGGCAGTCTCTATCGTCAGGTGGTACCCGCGCTCAGCTTCAAGTGGGACAGATATCCCTGTTTGTTCTAACAGAGGCTTACCCCAAGCGCCGGTGCAAAGCACCACGTGCTCGAACTTATTTTGACTCGTCGCTGTGACCACCCCAACGGCGTTCTCTTGCGGAAGAATTTCACTCACTTCTGTTTGTTCAAAACACCCACCGCGCGCTTGAAAAACCGCAAACAGTTGCTTCGACAGTAAGTAAGGATCTTTCACTCGACACGCATTAGGGAAAAACAGAGCGTGACTGACAGTCTCAGCCAGCTCTGGCTCTTTTTCCCTCAGTTGTGCGCCCTGCAGTAGGACACTTTCTATGTCCCATTGAGCAAGGTAAGCAGCATGCGTTTTGACCTCGTCTAACTTATTTTCTGACTCCCATACCAACAGGTAACCTGACGGAACAAGATATTCTTCGGCCCCTATATCAGCCAAGCAGCGTTGCCAAGCAGGAACGGCCGCTTGATTGAGTTGGTAGAGCGCTTGTCGACTGGCCTCCACGCGTGCAGAAGAGGCCGAGCGAACAAAACGCGCCAACCAAGGCAAGGCTTGGGGTAAATACTTCCAAGGAAGGGCCAACGGCCCCTTGGGATCCAGCCACATCCTTGGCGCGGCAGCCAGTGTCTTTTTCGTTGCCAGAGGATCAATCAGTTCTGTAGCTAAATAGCCAGCATTACCAAACGAAGCGCCTTCACCCGGCAAACCCTTGTCAAACAAAGTGACTTGAAAGCCATGACGCTGTGCTTCTAGGGCGGTACAAAGCCCCACCACTCCAGCCCCCACTACCGCAACGGTGGGCTTATCGTTAAAAGGGGCATGTTTCGCGGATTGTGTCATGTTTTACCTACTGGCTTAGCTAAAGAATGTATTGGGTATGGTTTAATGGGTACTGCTACTCGCTGGTGAGACAGGCTCTGTGCTTGCCGTCGCCTCTTGCTCCACACGCTTTGAAAACCACCCTGTCTGGGCGTATAAGATGCCAATCGCTGGTGATAACCAACAAGCAAACGCCAACGGTGCATACAACAAAGCACTGTAATCGCCTGGTGCGACAATCAGCCCCAAAGTTCCCATCACAAATGCACCACCCGCATTCCAAGGGATCAATGGCGAGACTAAGGTTCCCCCTTCTTCAATCGCTCTGGAAAGGTTGAGTCGGCTATAGCCCAACTTGTCATATTGCGGACCAAACATACGCCCAGGTAAAGCAATCGAGAGGTACACATCACCCGACACGGCGTTGGTTGCAACAGAAGTAAGAATGGCGTTCGTTTGTAACCCTTTGAAACCTCGTGTCGACTTCATCACGGCATTCACGACCGACTCCAAACACCCAGTCCGCTCCAGTGCACCACCAAATGCCAACGCAAACATCATCAAAGTGATCACCCAAGTCATAGAGGTAACGCCACCGCGATTTAGCAAATTATCCAACGCGTCCGATCCGGTCTCTATCTTGTATCCACTGTGGGCAAACGTGAGAATGTCATTCAGGTTGTAGTCATAATTATGAACCGCGACACCAGCGCCGAGAACAAAGCCAATAAACAGGGCTGGGATCGGTGCTATTTTGTAAAACGCCAATAGCATCACCACCAAGAGCGGCAGTAAAGGCAACAAACCGAGTGAGAAATGACTCTCCATGCCCGATTGAATCGCGGTGATTTGTTGTAGCTGTTGTTGAGCGTCAGAGGTCGCATCCCCCATCACTGCACCACCAAGAATCGAGTACAGCGTCAAAGCGATCAGCATGGCTGGAATGGTTGTCGGCATCATATTACGAATATGAGCGAATACATTGGTTTCGGTTACGGCGGCAGCAAGGTTAGTGGTATCCGACAACGGAGAAATCTTGTCGCCGAAAAAAGCGCCTGAGACAACGGCACCCGCCGTCCAATATGCTGGAATACCAAACGCAAAACCGATTCCAACCAACGCCAGGCCGACTGTGCCCACGGTTGTCCAGCTCGAACCAATCGAAAGAGATACCAAAGAGCACAACAGCATGGTGGCTGCCAAAAACCACTCTGGTTCAATCAAGACTAAACCGTAATAAATAAGAGTCGGTACTGTGCCACTGGCTATCCAGGTACTCACCAGCATCCCTACCACAATAAGGGTCGCAATGGAGGGCATCGCCACGTGTAAGACACGAAATGCGCCGGATTCGATGTCCTGCCAACGTAGCCCTTGGTACCAGCCAACTAACGCGGTAATAGCAAAACCAATCGCTAACGCGATATGTGGAGTAAAGTCGTCATAATAAAAAATCTGTGTCGCTAACAAGCCAATGGTGAGGATAATCGGTACGACCGCCAAGCCTAGTGGTGGCGGCGCCGTATAATCTGAGTTCTTTTTAGTCATAGGTCTTTTTCCAAATCACGTCGCGAGGGACCGCACCTGAAAGGTGCGGCGCGCATGGAAAGCCTGATAGCGGATAACAAAGCCGCAAGCAGGGCAAAAGAAAAGCCAAGATATGCGTCGGCCTGATTACGATTTACGCACCCTGTACTGACTGATAAGCCAAAATCGCACCCGCCAGATCTTCACGAGAGTCGCCAACCGATTTAAACAGCGTGATCGCCGTTTCTGGTTCGTCGAGCTCTGCACGTCCTGCATGTTGGCCACGACACAACACCGAAAAGTCCGCTAAAATCTTCTCTTCGGTAATCGCTCCATCACGGATAGGCATGATCAACTCGCCCGTTTCAACCAGTGCCGCCGCCTTCACATCCACGAATACATTCGCTCTCTGCAATGCTTCGTTGTCGGTCTCGCGCATTGTCGGCGTAAAGCTTCCCACCAAGTCTAAGTGCGCGCCCGGCTTCAGCCACTCACCTTTAATAAGGGGCTCGGTTGAAAGCGTGGCACAACTAATGAGATCGGCTTCGCGCGCGACCGTTTCCAGTTGCTCATCGGAGCATGCAATGGCATCAACGCCCTCATCACGCAATTCTGTCGCCAATTGCTCTGCCGCAGCCGGATTAATATCCCACACATGAACAGTTTCAATTGGACGTACACTCATATGGGCTGGTACTAGGCGTCGTGCAACGCGTCCTGCCCCAACCATCAACATTTTGCTGGCCGTTTCACGCGAGAGGTAACGAGAAGCCAGTGCCGAGGCCGCCGCAGTTCTGCGCGCGGTGAGCTCATTGCCATCGATCCGAGCCAGCATTTGCCCTGTCTGACCACAACTCAGTAAATAGTGACTGCTGAGTCCAGGTTGATTACGCGCAGAATTCCCCGGAAAGACATTCACCTGTTTTACGCCCAAGTACTCGCCTTCAATCCATGCCGGCATTAATAACAAGGTCGCGCTAGGGTCTTGCGGCACATTCATCGTGTGATGGTGACGAATAGGCGCCGTTACATCACGGGTAAAAATATCTTTTAAAGCGTCGACCAATGGTAGCCAAGCTAGTGCATCGCGAACCTGTTGCTGGTTAAGTTGCATGTCATTCTTCCTTCCTTGTTAATATATTGTTATTTTATCTATTAATAGCGCCATTCATTTGCCCGAGACTCTGCGGTATTTAACCCAGACTCCGGAACTGAAAAACTTTGGGAAAGGAAAAGCTACATTGGGCAAACTAAGCGCGCGGATACAAGTAGGAAACTCACTGTGAATCAAACTCAGATAAGAAGAAATGTTATTGCCAGACGCCAGGGCCAACACCTGCACAGCTACGCTCAGGTATTGTTAGGCTGGCGAGGCACAATGGCGTGCGAGTTTGAACGCGAAAGTGGAAATATAGGCCATGGCACAGTGGCGATAGTGCCCGATAATGCCCCCCATTTTTATAATGGCTTAAGTGAAGATAGTGAGTTATTAGTCATCGACTTAGCGCCAGCTGATCCTTACATCCAAGCGCTGGAACAAGCGTGTAACTTGTCATTAAAGGAATCGGTATTTCAGCAGCCTTACTTCCTAGACTTGGGTACAGAAAGTCAGATATTGCTGGATTTTGCTGCGCAGAAAGTCAGTCAGGGGCAAATGTCACCACAGATAAACTGCCAGCTCGTGTCATTATTTTTAACGCAGCTTGGGCAAATGTCATCCAGTGTCACACCACCAGCCTCGCATCGTCGCTTAGAAGCCAGCCATTTGAATACGTATATCGATCAAAACATTTCAACGGCGTTAACCAATGCTCAGCTAGCTCAGGCGATGCACCTCAGTGAAAGCCATTTTTACTGCTTATGCCAAAGGCAGTTTGGAGTGACACCACAAAAATACGTGATGCAGAGACGCATGCAAAAAGCACAATTTTTGCTGCGTAACAGCCATATGCCTATGACAGAACTTGCCGCCGAAGTCGGGTTTGCGCAGCTGTCGAGTTTTTCTCGTGCCTACAAACGCAGCTTTCAGCATTCGCCTAGTGACGTACGCCGAAAGTCGCGCTAAACGTGGTACGCCCATAGGCTAACCTCATTTATGAGTAGCGAATGGCGTTCACAAACCACTCTTTGTAACCTTCTGGGGTTTTGACGCTAAACTCATCGTCGACCTCTTTTTTCAGTAACGCACGCGCCATCGGGGAGTCGATAGAGATATACCCTTTCGCGTCGCCGTAGATTTCATCAGGGCCGACAATGCGGAATACTTTTGTATCGCCGTCTTCGTTTTCTATCTCGACCCAAGCGCCAAAGAACACTTTGCCTTCTTGCTGCGGCGAGTAATCGACCACTTTGACTTGTTCAAGGCGTTTTCGTAGGTAGCGCACGCGGCGATCGATCTCACGCAAACGCTTCTTATTGTACTGATAATCCGCGTTTTCGGAGCGATCACCCAAACTTGCAGCCCAGGTAACTTTTTTGGTCACTTCAGGACGTTCTTCTTTCCATAAAAAGTCGAGTTCTTTTTTAAGCCGATCAAAGCCTTCACGTGTGATTAGGTTTGTTTTCATATTTCTAATGTGACTGGATTGAAACTACTGTATACATTAGCTAAAAAGGAAATAAACGTTAACAATTCTTTGCGCCACTTTAGTAAGAACAGTGTTACATTTCGATTAGTCAAAAAGGGTAGAACGCCCGCGCATTGGCGCAGATACAGCTATTAGGTGGAATCATTACATGCAAGAAAATCACAAGATCTTAGTCGTCGATGACGATGCACGCCTGCGCGCGTTGCTGGAGCGTTACTTGTCTGAACAAGGATTCCAAGTACGCAGTGTGGCCAACAGCGAGCAAATGGATCGCCTGCTTACGCGCGAAAACTTCCACCTAATGGTGCTCGATTTAATGCTGCCAGGTGAAGACGGTCTTTCTATCTGTCGCCGCCTACGCAATGCCAACAACACGCTGCCAATTTTGATGCTGACCGCCAAAGGCGACGAGATTGACCGCATTGTCGGCTTAGAAGTCGGCGCGGATGATTATCTGCCAAAACCGTTTAACCCACGTGAATTACTGGCACGCATCAAAGCGGTACTGCGCCGTCAAACGACCGAGCTGCCAGGTGCACCGAGCACCGAAGAGCAAGTGGTGGAGTTTGGTGAATTCCGCTTAAACTTGGGGACACGTGAGATGTTCCGTGGTGAAGAGCCGATGCCTTTAACCTCGGGTGAGTTCGCGGTGCTAAAAGCGCTGGTCACCAACGCTCGCGAACCGATGTCACGCGATAAACTGATGAATATGGCACGTGGCCGTGAATACTCGGCAATGGAGCGTTCCATCGACGTGCAGATCTCACGCCTACGCCGTATGCTTGAAATCGATCCCAGCAAACCCCGCTATATCCAAACCGTATGGGGGTTAGGTTACGTTTTCGTCCCGGACGGCAAAGAAGCCTAATTAGAAATTTGCTAAAGTGCGAGACAATGTCTCGCACTTTTTGTTTCCACTCTGACCAAGGTGGCTGTTATGCGCATTCGCAGCTCATTTACTCAATCTATCATCATTTTCCTGACCTTGTTGATTGCTAGCCAAATCTACTCCTACTACGCCGTATTCAACTACGCGTTAATGCCAAGTTTGCAGCAGTTTAATAAAATTCTTGGCCACGAAATCAATCTCATGCTGAGTGATTCCGATAATTTAGAAGACGGTTTAGGCATGGATGACCCGTTGCGTCGGCGCGTACTAGAGCAACTGGGTGTCACGATTCACAGTGAAGATAGCCCGATCGCCGATGAATTCCATCATGCCATCACGATTGACTTAATGAGTGAGGAGATGAGCAATGAGCTCGGTTCGGCGACCGATGTACGCATGATGCTAGGCTCTGAAAGTTACATCTTATGGCTAAAAACCGATGCCCTGCCAGGATCGCTACTGCGCATTCCGCTGTCTGAACTACAAGAAGAAGACTTCGCCCCGCTGTTTCGTAATAGCTTGATCATGGCGCTACTGATCATCGCGGGCGGTTGGCTGTTTATCCGCTTGCAAAACCGCCCTTTGATTGCATTAGAAAAAGCCGCCAAAGGGGTGGGCCGTGGCGAGATCCCACCGCCACTGCCAGAGCAAGGGGCATCAGAAATTCGCTCGGTGACACGCGCTTTTAACCAGATGTCGAAAGGCATCCAAGCTTTAGAAGAAGATCGCGCGCTGCTGATGGCGGGTATTAGCCATGATCTTCGCACTCCCCTAACGCGCATTCGCCTCGCGACAGAAATGATGTCACCAGAAGATAGCTATTTAGCGGAAGGCATCATCAGTGATACCGAAGAATGCAATGAGATCATCAGTCAATTTATGGACTACCTCAAACCTGTGAACAAGCAGTCGTTTGTTGAAGTAGACCTGAATGAGATCGCAAATGATGTCGCTATGTCGGAAGGTGGCTATGAAGTTGAAATCGAAACGGACCTCCACCAGCCGATGAAGATGACGCTGGGCAGCCCCATTTCAATTAAACGTGCTGTCAGCAATTTAGTCGTCAACGCACTCCGCTACGGCAATGGCTGGGTCAAAGTCAGCACCGGCATCACCGCCGATAGCAAGCTGGTTTGGGTATGTGTGGAAGACAATGGCCCCGGCATCGCGCAAAACCAAATCGGCAAGCTGTTTGCTCCCTTTACCCGCGGCGATACTGCGCGTGGCAGTGAAGGAACGGGGTTAGGATTAACGATAGTAAAACGTATTGTCAGCCAGCACAGTGGCACCGTGGTGGTCAATAATCGCAGTGGTGGTGGTTTAAAAGTCCAGGTTAGCTTTCCTACAATGAAGTAAGAATATCAGGCGGCAAGCCATACTAATCAATCCAATAAAAAATGGGCGCGGTATGTCACCGCGCCCATGCTGTATTAAAGCCTACCGTTGTAGGAAAACTGATACCGTCCGGCGTTGTCAGGGTCAGGCAACCAGCCAAGCTGCTCGCTGAACGCCTTAGGAAACTCACTGCCCGGTTTAAACCATGCTTTACTTTGGTAACGGCGGTTAGGTTGCAGCACCACTTCTGCCGAGCTTTCAACTTGCTTGCTTTGCTGTCCGCCATTTAAGGTAATGGTGCTTTCTAGACACGTGAAATCCGCGATCACCGGACCAACCAACAGTTCGTCGATTGGGGTACCTATTTTATCGGTATTCCATACCACTGTGCCCTCAGCCTCGCGACAATATGGGGCAGCATATTCAAGATGTCTGACGGTTAGCTCAACATGGCCATTCAAAGTCAATGGAATAGGCATCGGCGGTGCCATCTTGACGACCTGACTGACAGGCAACGAAGCAACGAGGTTTTTCGCGTACGGCACGCCATCAAGACCATAACCCACCACGCCACGACCAGTTAACTGCATATCACTACCGTGCCCAAACCGAACCTGCGCTTCTGCCTTACCAGAAAGTAGCTTAGACGGTAGTAGTTGCCAGTGAACTTGACCAAAATTATCGGCCTGCCAACTGACGCTTTCTGCGCTGCCCTGCCAAAGGCTGCCTTCAACGCCAGCGAGCTTTAACTGCCTGGGTAATGGCGCGTTGTCCACCACAATTTGTGCCGGTAAATGAACAATGGCACTGGCCACAAATACCAACAACAGACCAATACTAAGCAGAATGATTCTTTTCACCGTTTACCCCTTTGTGAACTGTAATCGCTTAATTTCGACGACACCGTCTTGAACGCCTTTATCAATATCGAGAAAAGTCGCGGAGATCCCGTGGCGATCTTGCAGAAACGCCATCCACTCTGCAAAACGATTAAACGGTAAGGGTGTTATCCAAACTTGAAGCTGCTCACCACGTGGCTGCACACGAATCAACTCGATGTTAAAGCGACGTGCCGAAGAAGACACAGCCTGATTCAGCGGCGTGTTTGATACAACCTGGCCAGTTTTACTGCGCAGCATAGTGATCTCGTCCGCTTTGTCTTTTACCCAAGTCAGCAGTTGTTTTTCACTTTGAATGCGCATCTGGGCAGTTTCAGCTCGTTGAGCAACTGGCTGAATCACTCCCCAATACAGTGCGCCGAAAAACAACAATATGGCACAAACGATCACCAGCTTTTGCTCCCGGCCCGAGATCTGACGCCACCAATTTTGGATCGACATAAGTAATGTGCTCATCTGGGTTACCTCATAATGGCTTCAGTACGAAGGAGCCATTGACCAGCTCTCCTGAGCGGCTAAGTTGTCCTTGCTCGACATTAAATTTAGACGCTAAAACTTCCCGCGTTTTTTCGAATGTTTGGAAATCGTCGCTTTGTGCTTGCAGTCTAACTTCTCCTCTCGCCCCGTCGTATTTAAAGCTGGTGAGATTCAGCGTCGGCACCTGTTTCAGCAGTGCTGGCATATCTCCCATCCATTGCAATAGCGACTCATCACCGCCATTGCCTGATAGACGATTGGCTTCGCGAGCCATTTCTCGCTTCAAGTAACTCACGGTTGGGATTTTCGTTTTGCCTGGCAAGGCTTGACGGAAAATACGTTCACTCTCGGCGCGATATGTCTGCGCCTGAGACTCGTATTTTTGAATCGTTAGCAGATGATCGGTTATAACAACCGCCATCAGCACCACCGCGGCAATGGCGACTTTTTGCCAAACCTTCCAATAACGCGAAAATGATGATTTCGGCTTAAAAGTCCCCGTTAACAGGTTCACTTTACTGCGGATTGCATGCTCGGCTAATAGCTGCATGACCAAGTGCGGCTCACCGTTGGCCCACGGTTGCTCTTCCGCCAAAGGCAGATCGGGCAGTTCAGAAAACGCAGTCAGAGGTAAGTAGTTCTCACCATCTTTCACCCAATCGGACTGGGCAATGATTGGCAACCACTCACGACTCACGGATACCCCGCTGTAAGGCGTTTTCTTTAGCAACCACTGGTCATCTAACTCGACCGCCGCAATGCCTTCGACCTCCGGTAACGCCAGCACATCAGGCAGTACCGATTGCACTTGGCACCCGATATCGCGCAGCGATAACAGCGACTTCTCCAGCCAGACTTTTTCGACTGCGCAGATCTTAGCTTTGCCTGCGCTCTTGTCCAAGATAGAAAAATGCAGTTGTTCGACATCCTGAGCCAGATCATCCTCAAGCAGGAACGGCAGCATGCCCGCAAACTGGCGGCTTGCGCCTGCGGGGATCTCCACTTCTGTTAACACAAGGCTAGCGGCAGAAAGTAACACGATGGTTCGGCGGTGTTCGGCATAGGCTGCAAGCTCTGAAATCGCCTCCCAGCCAGCCAACTCGCCACTGGCGATCACTTCCTTTTGCTGCTCTGACCAAACAATCCATTGAATGGCCGACCCTGTATTGTTACTCAGTCGAACGATCAGATACTCGTTCACCGATACCTCCAAAGCGACGGCTGACTACCGTTGCAGTTTTTCGATTATTACTAAATATTAGGCTACGAACTCGCACTCTAGAGTCGCCGACTAATATTTCTGCATCTAATTCAAAGTAAGCGCTGTCTACTGCCAAGTAGCCTTTGATCGGGTTCAGCGCTTCTTGCTTAATATTGGCTAAGTCGCCTTCGTTTAAAAAATCTTCCACACTGGCCCAACCGTCATAGGGACGGTTTTCCAGAATGTCTTTTGCTTGCTGCGTACTGATATGTGGCTGAAACAAAGCGCTGAGCAGTTCGGCGTGTTCAGGCTGAATGGTATTCACATTCAATTTAAGGTCCGTCGTTGGCAGTGCGCAGACATAGCCCGCGAGCTTTTGCATCACTTCACCCGACACTTCATTGACCGCCCTCAACTCAGAGCTGTCGGCCAGCAAAGTGTTCGCCGCCACGTACGCTGGCGACATGGACTCGTAATAGCTGTCTTCTACGCCCACCACCGAATTCAGCACATTGTTACTATCGACGTAATCCCACAGTGACTGTGAGATCACTTCTGCCTGATAGTTTTCAACCTCAAGCTCCTCCATCATGAACTGAAACGCCTCGACCAAAAACGGCATGCGATCGGACCCTGATGTTTGCGTCACAGCAGACAAAGCATTGAGGTTGAAACACGCTTGTTGGTCAACGATATGGCCAGATAAGGTGCCATAATCCAGCGGGTACGTTTGCTCTTCGAGCGCCCAAGGCTGCGAAAGGTTGATCGTGTCTGAATCTTTGTAGCTCTGCTCAATACCCACTTTCGCCAAGACTTCAGCGCCAATGCTGTACCAGTAAGCTTGTTGGTAATTGATCTGATTGGTCGCCCGTTTGAACTGACCAAATAAACGATCAGCCATACTGGCGGCGATGCTGACCATCACAGCAAGCAGCAGCAAGACGACGATAAGTGCGACTCCGCGCTGAGGCTTAACTGGTTTCATCGTCTGCTCCAGTCAATTTAAGCGAGCCACCACTGATCAGATAAACGCGTTCAATTTTGCCGTAATCTTCCAGTTCAAGCTCTACCGTGACGGCATGGGGTAACGTGTTGCTGTTTTCCCAATTACCTTTCCACTCTTTACCATCATAAAAGCGCAAGTTGAACGCCTTGAGCTTGTCAATCAGAGGCATCACTAACATTTGTTGGCCTGCTGGGGTATCTGGGTAGCGCCACCAAAGACGCTCTAGCTGGTCGTCTTTAATCCGATAGCCCACTTTGGTCACTTCACCGCGTGGGAATTGCTGCTCTGGGTTATGCCACCCCGCGCGCGCAAACATCACACCTTTGGCGTCTGAATCGAGCAAATAATCTTGCCAATGAATTAACTGTGACGAAGGCCCTTCCCCGTTAGTTCGGGTCTTCCTCAATGCCATTTGGCGAAAGTCATTATTCAAGAACACCAGTGCACGTTGTAAGGTTTTTAGTCGTTCACTGCGATCCATCGAGAATTCGTTACTGCGCTGCACCTGGTTAAGGACTTGGTACGCACCGACACTCAAACTGGCAAAAATAGCGATCGCCACCAGCACTTCAATCAAGGTAAAGCCACGCTGCGCGCGTCTATTTCTTAACATAGCTTCTTACCGTGACAATCGCTGAACCATTCTCTTGCGCTGCAACTTTGACATCAAAGGCTTGCAACAAATTACCCGCGGTAGCAACCGGCTCTATCGACCAATACCATTCAATACCCGCCAGCTCTTCTTTTCCCTTCGACTTGGTTGGCTTTCGCTCAGATAAAATCACTTTGGCCATTTGATTATCGGCCACCATCGATGCGAAGGTTTTTTCTTCAAGATAACTCAGTGTATTTATGTGTTGGCTGACGGAGCGGATAACAGCGATGGCAGCGGTCGCAAAAATGGCTAACGCGACCAAAACTTCCAGCAGAGTAAATCCTGACTTACGCTTCTTCATCGCTCTCTCCTGGAGCAAGAATGATGATCTGTCCATTTTCTTTTGCTACTACTTGCCAGGCATCTTGCTCAACGCTGAGGTTTTGCGGGTAAATAGCAATAGAAAATGGCGTTAACTCACCACTCGACATAATAAATACTTGCGGGGTCGGCACTTTTTTTTCGTCCTCTACTTCGGAGAACATGTCTTCATCAAACAGGCTACCAGGCTTAAATAATCGGTCTTCATCTTTCCACACACCACCTCCTAGCTGCAGCACCATCGCCAGGCCGTCTGGCAACGCGGTATGCTGTGGTAACTCGTCATCACTGAGCTTCTGCCATCCTTCTTCACTTAAAGCGAGCAACTGATAGCTACTCCGCTTTTCATCAAAGCGCACACCATAATCCTTACCGCTCAAAATTGCCTCTTCGTTCAACAGTTGTAAACGGTGATAAAGCGCCTGCGCTTGCTGTTTGGCATCATCCGAGCTTTTCTGCGGCAACGTCGAGATAACCGCCACCGATGCGACCGACAGCAGCACAAGGACTAACAAGATCTCGATGAGGGTGAAACCCTTTTGATTCTTCATCATAAGTTTGGGACGGCTTTCGCCGCCCCTATCCTCTGGATTCGCTTATTGGAAATCTTGAATATTCCAGTTACCGATATCCGTATTGGCACCTTCACCGCCTTCCTGGGCATCAGCACCCAGTGTGAAGATGTCTGTCGCGCCTTTATCACCCGGGCTTAAGTACTGGTACTCGTTACCCCATGGGTCATTGGGCAGACGCTTAATGTAGCCGCCGTCACGGTAGTTACGTGGTTCTGGGTTAGATGGCTGAGTCACCAATGCTTCTAAGCCCTGATCCGTCGTTGGATAAACACTATTATCCAGTTTGTACATGTCTAACGCGTTTTCTAACGCCACGATATCGGTGATCGCTTTTTGCTGATCCGCCTTCTCTTTGTTGCCCAATAAGTTAGGTACAACAAAGCTTGCTAGAATTCCCAGAATAACGACGACAACCATGACTTCTAAAAGTGTAAAGCCAGACTGTTTTTTCGTTCTCATTTTCATTATGTTCTCCAAACCACATACTCAGAGTAAAACTAAGCCAACAGCCTTAGCCACTCATTAAATTATTCATTTCTAAAATCGGCATTAAGGTTGCCATAACAATAAACAGCACCAAACCTGCCATTAACGCGATCAAAGCTGGGGTAAAAATACCTAAGGCAATATTTACCGTCGATTCAAAGTTAGAATCCTGATTGTCTGCTGCCCGGGTCAGCATGCTTTCCAACTCCCCACTTTGCTCACCACTGGCGATCATGTGTAACATCATCGGTGGAAAGAGTTTGGTTTGTTGCAGAGCCTTCCTCAGGCTGGCCCCTTCACGCACATTTTCGCGCGCTGTCATCACCTGCTGTTTAACAAAATGGTTAGACATGACGTCTACCGCCACTTTCATGCCATCTAAAATCGGGATGGCACTTGAAGTGCAGATCGATAACGTGCGAGCAAAGCGAGAGGTATTCAGCCCGCGGGAAATTTTACCAATCAGCGGCAGAGACACGACTCTTCGGTCCCAGTTAAGGCGAATTTCCGGTGATCGCAGCAGCAACTTAATGCCGTAAACCAAGGCAACCAATACCAACAACAGTTGGAGGCCCCAATTTTGAATAAATTCACTCGATAAGAGCAAAAATTGCGTCGACTTAGGCAACTCTTGGCCCATTTGGACAAACTGCCCAACAATCTTAGGCACAACTGCCGCCAGCAAAAACGCAACGATACCCACAGCAAACACCACCAGTACAACAGGGTAAATCATGGCCTGTTGCAGTTTAGAGCGCAGTTTTTGTCGGTTTTCTGCGTAATCCGCCAGACGTTCCAGCACCGAGTCAAGGTGACCCGAGCGTTCACCAGCTGAGACCATCGAACGGAAGAGATCGTCAAAGATATGGGGGTAATCGGCCAAGCTGTCAGCCAGTGTGTAACCTTCGACCACTTTCGAGCGTACCGCGAGCAACATGCTACGAATACGTGGCTTTTCCGATTGCTCAGACACCGCCCTCAAACACTCTTCCAAAGGCATACCCGATTGCACTAAGGTAGCCAGTTGGCGGGTGATTAACGCCAAGTCCGGCGTGCTAATGCCACGCTTAAACGCCATGGAAGGTTGGGCATTTTGCGTTTTTTGCTTTTGACGCGTCTCACTTACCTCAACAGGCACCAAGCCTTGCTCTTTTAAGCGCACCCGGACCTGGCGAGCGTTATCACCTTCAATCACCCCTTTCTGGGTTTTGCCTTTGGCATTTAACGCTTTGTATTCAAACGCAGCCATCAGTTTTCCTTAGTCACTCGCATCACTTCTTCTAAAGAAGTCACACCATTGAGAACTTTGGTTAAACCATCATCACGAATGCTCGGTGTACGTTGACGTACCGACTTCTCGATGGCTTGTTCGCCCGCTTCGCTGTGAATGAGCTCCTGCACGGCTTCATCCACCACCAATAATTCATGGATACCAGTTCGGCCGCGGTAACCCTTCTGGTTACATTTCTCACAGCCTTGGGCACGATGCAGCGTCAACGGCTCGCTCGGCTCAAGACCAAACAGCTTTTTGGTTTCTTTATCGGCCTCATACGGCTCCTTGCAATCTGGACACAAGGTACGCACCAGACGCTGCGCCAAAACACCAAGCAAAGAAGAGGAGATGAGGAAAGGTTCAATGCCCATATCGCGTAAACGCGTGATCGCACCGACTGCCGTATTGGTATGCAGGGTCGACATCACTAAGTGACCAGTCAACGACGCTTGAACCGCGATTTGTGCGGTTTCCAGGTCACGGATCTCACCGACCATCACCACATCTGGGTCCTGACGCAAAATGGCACGCAGCCCCCTCGCAAAGGTCATATCGACTTTTGGGTTAACCTGAGTTTGTCCGATACCGTCAATATCAAATTCGATGGGATCTTCAACCGTTAAGATATTGCGCTCGTTGCTGTTGAGCTCTTGCAGGCCAGCATACAAGGTGGTGGATTTACCTGAACCCGTTGGACCGGTCACCAAAATAATGCCGTGCGGACGACCAATCATGGTGCGGAAACTATCGTGGTTGGCTTTGGTCATCCCTAAGCTGTGCAGATCGAGGCGAGTGGCATTTTTATCCAGCAATCGCATTACCACGCGTTCGCCATGGGAAGACGGCATCGTCGATACGCGCACATCCACCGCTCGACCACCGATGCGCAATGAGATACGACCATCTTGTGGCACTCGTTTCTCGGCAATATCGAGTTTGGCCATCACCTTAACACGCGATACCAATAGTGGCGCCAACTTACGACTTGGAGAGAGTACATCTCGCAACACCCCATCGACACGGAATCGGATCAGCAGTGTTTTTTCGAAGGTTTCGATATGGATATCAGACGCACCTTCTTTGATCGCTTCGCCGAGCATGGCATTGATCAGCTTAATGATGGGCGCGTCGTCTTCTGACTCCAGCAAATCTTCATTCTGCGGTAAGTCTTCAGCCAATGAGAAAAAATCATCACTATCGGCGCCGAGGTCTTCCATCAGTTGGCGCGCTTCAGAAGAGTCTCTTTGATACGCGGTGGTCAGCTTTTTTTCGAACGCGCTTTTACTGATTTCCATCAGCTCAAACTTGGTGCCAATGGTGCGCTGCACTTCAAGCAAGGCAGGCATAGAGAGTGGTGCAACATAATAGAGCACCACACCGTTTTCACTTGGCTCCAAGACCAAATTAAAGCGATTGGCAAAGCCGAACGGCAACCGACGAAACATAGTTGCGACATCCATAGACATTACTCTGTCCTTATCTGATCTAAGAACGCTTGGATTTCAGGCGGGTGACTAATGTCTTCACCATATTTTGGTAACACAGGAATATGGCTATCGCTCATTAGCTTAAGGCCTTGGTCCGCTTTATACAGCTGCTCTGCGCGGATAAAGTTGTATTTACGCTGAGTAATGCCATCTGCCGTCACGCCATCGCGAATAATGGTTGGCTTGATGAACACCATCAGGTTTTTCTTTTCCACTTGCGTATTGGTTGATTTAAACAGGTGACCAAGGACGGGAATATCACCCAAGAGTGGCACTTTAGATTCGCTCTCTAGCGCACGCTCATCAATCAAGCCGCCTAGAACAATCATTTGACCGTCTTCCACCATCACTGAGGTATTCAGTTGGCGTTTGGCAAATCGAACATCGACCGCACCATTAGGGCTCAGTACGTTGGAGACTTCCTGCTCAATATTTAATTGAACCGAGTTACCTTCGTTAATTTGAGGCACTACTTTTAGCTTAATACCGACTTCTTTACGATCGACGGTCTGGAATGGATTGTCGTTATTCGAGCCCGCGGTTGCCCCTGTAATCACCGGCACTTCTTCACCGACAATGAAGGAAGCTTCGCCGTTGTCCATCACGGTAATGCTTGGAGAAGAGAGAATGTTGGAGTTGGAATCCGTCGCGACTGCATTCAATAGCGCTGTCCAGTCACCCATCACCAAGCTCACTGCGGCGCCGTTTACACTCGCTAAAGCCGACGCCAACGTAGAAAAGTCACCTTTTTCAGTGCTTGTTTCATTACGTAAGAACTCACCATCTGAATTGTATATGGCTTTCGTCGTTTCAGTGTCTTTTGCTTCTTCGAGACCGACCATCACCTTACCGATCTGCGAACCTGTGTTGCCATATTGGATCACCGCACCAGTATCTAGAGAGCCCCACTGAACTCCAAGATTGATGCCATCACCTTCGGCCATTTCCACGATCAACGCTTCAATCAGCACCTGTGCACGGCGAATATCCAACTGCGAAATCACATCTTGCAGAGCAATCATAATATCTGGCGGAGCCGTCAGGACTAGCGCATTGGTATCTGGGTGGGCGGCAATCATTACTTCCGCACGATTTGCAGACGAGCGCGATTTAGTCCCGGCGCTTTTTTCTGCCTGCAGGTTATCTGACACTCCTTGTAGCACGTCAACTAACTCTTCGGCATTGGCGTATTTAAGGTACACCACTCGGTTGTTACCCTTTGATGCCATTTCCACATCTAACTGTTTGATCAGTTTGCGTAAGCGGTGGCGCACTTGAGGGTCACCAGAAATGAGAATAGAGTTGGTGCGATCGTCCGCCACCAGCTTAGGTTGCAAAAACGCTGGCGTCTTTTTCGCGTCCGACTTGTTCAACGCTTCAACAATGCGCACCATTTCCGCCGCAGACGCGTTTTGTAGCTCTACCACTTCAATCGATTTATCACCAGCTTGGTCTACACGCTTAATAATGTCAGCTAAACGGTTCACAACGGCAGCTCGGCCCGTGATAAGAATGATATTGGCAGGATCATAGTGAACCACGTTACCGGCGCCTGCGTTATCATTCAGTTGGCGAAGCAACGGAGAAAGCTCACGTACCGAGACATTGCGCACCGCAACAACCCGAGTGACCACTTCATCACCTTGGACTTTCCCGTCTCCGACCACCGGGATAGAAGAGGTTTTGGCATCTTTCGCTCTTACCACCTTGATGACGCCGTTATCCATTTCAACAACGGCATAACCGTATACTTCGAGCACATTTAAAAAGAAACTGTAGTACTGCTCTTCAGTTAGCAAATCGTAACTACGTACGTCTACTTTGCCGCGAACGGATGGATCAACAATGATGGTCTTTTCCAAATTACGACCAACAATGTTGATAAACTCTTGAATGTCAGTGCCTTTAAAACTGGCACTATATTCATTAGCCATCACCAAGCCAGGCGAAGTTAGTAAGCTTCCTGCCAAAAGCCATGCGCTTTTCTTAAGCCAATGATTCACAATTTACTCCTCGTGACGATAACGGCTAAACAGCCACTACCTATAATTCAATATATATCTCATACGGTTGGCCATCTCGCTCAACCGTCAGAGTTAACTCAGTCAGCTCAGATAAACTTTTGAATATCTCTCCCATGGCTGCTGAATCCTTTAAATCTAATCCATTGATTTGAGTGGCAATATCACCTGGCTTTAGGCCCACGGCCTCAAACAAAACCGGGTCTTTACCTGGTGACAATCGATAACCCACGATGTCGTTATCCGTTTTTACCTGAGACATTCGTACGTACTGGAACACCTGCTTGGTGTCTTTGCGAATCTCATCTCGGATCTGCTCAAGCTTGTCTTCCGTACCTCGTGCCTCAGACGCCGATGCAACTTGCCTTGGCTCAGGCTTGGTGTATTTCAGCCCTTCCAGCATGACCGTTTCATTGCGACCAGAATTATCAACAATCACGCGATCCTGCTGTACCTGATAAAGCTTAGCTCGTGTGCCTTCAATCACTTCACCAATGCCGTAAGTCGCCTGTTTACCGCGATTAGCGATAACCGCCAGGCTCTTGTTTGGGTTGGTACTGGTAACCACACCAACCAATACAACATTAAGTTGGCTTTTTGGTGCATCTTGGACTTTCGGTTTTTCTACCACGACGCGCTGCTCTTGATACTGACCAAACAGTTGACCATTTTGCAGTTCACGAAGATCCACCGAAGCGTTCGAGCTTGAAGTACGAGAGTGAGTGGCAGTTGGCTTCCACGGGGTAATAGAATCAGAAACGAAAGGTTGCCAGATCAACTGACCTAAGATCCAAGCGCTTATCGCCAGTAACACGACCATAACAACGCTGCTAAGGCGCTTTTGGATCTTTATGTCTTGGATAGATTCGCCCAACTTGAGCAGTGCACTTGCACTTTGATGCTTCACTGAGTGTCCTTCTCGTTTGTGCCCAAATATGGCGGTGCCGTAAATAGAAGTGTAGCCGATGATTGTACCAAAATACGAAACAAGCTAAACACTTAACTCCCTGGTACCAAACGCCAAAATGCTAATTTTGCTAATTCCGCTTGAAAAATGGTCATCACATCACCATTGTTACAGCTGATATCACCAAAAAATTTATTATCGTTAGAGGTCCGTTCCAATAATGGGTTCCCAAACAGAAGCAGTCAGGCTCGATAAATGGCTTTGGGCGGCACGCTTTTACAAAACGCGCTCTATTGCGCGAAATATGGTCGATGGCGGCAAAGTCCACTATAATGGCCAGCGTAGTAAGCCGAGTAAGGCCGTCGAACTCGGTGCAGTGATTACTCTTCGCCAAGGTCACGAAGAGAAAACTGTTGTTATCGAAAAGATTTCCGATCAACGCCGAGGTGCTCCAGAAGCTCAAACGCTGTATGAAGAGACAACTGAGAGTATTGCCAAACGCGAAGAAAACGCCGCACGACGCAAACTTCACGCACACAACCCTAGTCCAGATCGTCGCCCTGATAAGAAACAGCGCCGCGACATCATCAAGTTTAAACATCAATAAGTACCATACGTACGAGGAATTAACTCCATGGCAAACAACGTATTAAACCGCTACCTTTTTGAAGACCTATCAGTACGTGGCGAGTTGGTACAATTGGATGAAGCATACCAACGTATTATTACTAGCAAGGAATACCCGGCAGCGCTGCAAAAGCTGCTTGGTGAGCTGCTTGTCTCAACCACACTGCTTACTGCAACGCTGAAGTTTGAAGGCTCAATCACACTGCAACTGCAGGGGGACGGCCCAGTTTCCCTGGTGGTTATTAACGGTGACAACAACCAGAAAGTTCGCGGCGTAGCACGCTGGGAAGGCGACATTGCTGATGACGCCACTATCCATGACATGATGGGTAAAGGTCATCTTGTGATTACTGTTGATCCGAAACAAGGCGAACGCTATCAAGGTATTGTCGGCCTTGAAGGTGACAACCTGACAGAAATTCTTGAAGGCTACTTCGCTAACTCTGAACAGCTAAAAACGCGCCTTTGGATTCGCACTGGCGAACACGAAGGCAAAGCACATGCAGCGGGTATGCTGATCCAAGTCATGCCTGATGGTACAGGTACACCTGAAGACTTCGAGCACCTTGAGCAGTTGACCAACACAGTAAAAGATGAAGAGTTGTTTTCTCTAGGTGCGAATGAGCTTCTGTATCGCTTATACAACCAAGAGACTGTACGCCTATTTGAACCTCAACCAGTAGAGTTCCATTGTGGCTGTTCTCGTTCACGTAGTGGCGCAGCGATCGTTACCATCGATCGTGCGGAAATTAATGACATTTTGGCCGAGGTTGGTTCAATTTCTTTACATTGTGATTACTGCGGCACGAGCTATACGTTCGACGAATCTGAGGTGTCAGAACTGTTCGATCAGTCAACAACAGACAAGAAAACGCTGCATTAATTTATCTGATTTACCAAGCACGTAATTTACCCTTCAAAAGGCCAGCTCATGCTGGCCTTTTTGTGATCAACACCCCGTCATATCTAGCTTTCTTGTAATAAAGCAACTGGTTAATTTTAATCAATTAATAACTGTTTTGGTCTAGCGCAAAGCTTTGCGTGCGCGATAAACTATCTACGCCAATATGTGATGCGTCGCTTAAAACCCCAGTTAAATCGCGGATATTTTTTGAGCTATATCCCTGTTTTTCCTTAGGCCCATTGCTAGCATGGTGAGCAGACAAAAATTACAAAAATTCTTACAAAATCCCTACAAATTATTCCGACAAGGAGCACCGATGACCGTTATGGAACATACAAAGGCTGCAACAATTGATCTGACCAAGCACGGGCTACATGACGTAAAAGAAGTTATTCGTAACCCTAGCTACGATCTATTGTTTGAAGAGGAAACACGCGCAGATCTAGAGGGCTACGAGAAAGGCGTGGTCACCGAGCTTGGTGCTGTCGCTGTTGACACTGGTATCTTTACTGGCCGCTCACCAAAAGATAAATACATTGTAAAAGACGCCACCACTGAAGAGCACATGTGGTGGACATCTGATTCAGTAAAAAATGACAACAAACCAATTACCCAAGAAATCTGGAACGACCTGAAAGAACAGGTCACTAACCAGCTTTCTGGCAAGCGTGTGTTCGTTGTTGATGGTTACTGTGGCGCAAACCCAGATACTCGTCTCAGCATCCGTGTTATTACCGAAGTCGCGTGGCAAGCGCACTTCGTGAAGAACATGTTCATTCGCCCTTCAGAGCAAGAGCTAGAAACGTTCGAACCTGATTTCGTGGTAATGAACGGTGCAAAATGCACCAACAAAAACTGGAAAGAGCAAGGTCTGAACTCAGAAAACTTCACTGTGTTTAACCTAACAGAACGCACGCAGCTTATCGGTGGTACTTGGTACGGCGGTGAGATGAAGAAAGGCATGTTCGCGATGATGAACTACTTCCTTCCACTGCAAGACATCGCATCTATGCACTGTAGTGCCAACATGGGTAAAGATGGTGACGTTGCGGTCTTCTTCGGTCTGTCTGGTACAGGTAAAACCACCCTTTCAACCGATCCAAAACGTGCCCTAATCGGTGATGACGAGCACGGCTGGGATGACGATGGCGTATTTAACTTCGAAGGCGGTTGTTACGCAAAAACCATCAAGCTATCGAAAGAGGCAGAACCGGACATCTACAACGCGATCCGCCGTGACGCACTACTAGAGAACGTAACGGTTCTTTCTGATGGCACGATCGATTTCGATGATGGCTCTAAAACTGAGAACACGCGTGTTTCTTACCCAATCGAACACATTGAAAACATCGTGAAGCCAGTATCGAAAGGCGGCCATGCGAAGAAAGTTATCTTCCTATCGGCAGATGCGTTTGGTGTGCTTCCTCCAGTTTCTAAGCTGACGCCAGAACAAACTAAGTACCACTTCCTATCAGGCTTTACTGCTAAACTGGCGGGTACTGAGCGTGGCATCACTGAACCAACACCAACATTCTCTGCCTGTTTCGGTGCTGCGTTCCTAACGCTACACCCAACCAAGTACGCAGAAGTATTGGTTAAACGTATGGAAGCGGCAGGTGCTGAAGCTTACCTAGTAAACACAGGTTGGAACGGCAGCGGTAAACGTATCTCGATTCAAGATACACGCGGCATCATCGACGCGATCCTTGATGGCTCTATCGAGCAAGCTGAAACAAAACACATTCCAATCTTTAATTTGGAAGTACCAACAGCGCTGCACGATGTGGATCCAACAATCCTAGACCCTCGTGATACCTATGTTGATCCACTACAGTGGGAAAGCAAAGCACGAGATCTTGCAGGTCTGTTCATCAACAACTTTGATAAGTACACAGACAATGAAGAAGGTAAATCACTGGTTGCAGCTGGACCACAGCTAGATTAGTGACATCGTCTTCAATTAGCCTTATAAGCCCCTCTTTTGAGGGGCTTTTTGTTGCTTGATACCCAAAAATGTTTCAAGCTAACACGTGTAGCAGTCAACATAAGTCTTAGCTTTTGACTGAAGTGACATGCGCTCAAATCCGTCCAGCAATGGCCAGTACACCAAATGGATGTTAGGGAAGGTTGTTATTTTGAAGAGAATCCTGCTGCGAAGTACCCTCGTTCTTGTCTGCTTGTTGAGCCTATCGGCCATTTCTCTTTATGCCTTACTCCAATCGCGCTACGCCGCAGATGTGGTCAACCTCGCAGCAAAGGCGTTGAGCCCCTACTCACTGACAACGCGACAAGCGGTCTATACGCCACCGTATCAGCTAGAGCTGCAAGACGTTGAGTTCACCTCAGATCAACATACTCAGCTGATCCCTAAAGTGACTCTATGGCTCAACCCGTATCTATTCAGTGATGGCAAATTGGCACTCGACTCTTTACTGATTGAAGGGGCCAATATTGATCTAAAGTCGCTAGATACTCAGTTCCTCCACTCACTGCACCTCCACCACCTGGCACTGAAACATGTTGATGTTTCAACTGATACCTGGTCTGCGCGCGAATTGGGGTTGCAAGTCAAATCGCCGAAATGGACCGAGCCAAATCAACCTCTCCCTTACGGTGATATCCAACTCTCAGCGCAGCAGCTTTATACCCAAGGCGAAGCGTTTGATCGGTTGCTGTTTGATGCTGACTATCAGCCACAAGACAGCACCGTTTATGGCCTTTCTTTTGACTGGCGTGGTGCCAATATATCTGGCCAAGCAGAACAATACCAAGAGGGCTGGTCGTTAGTGAATGTCACTATCAACCAGCTCAAACTTCCTTCGAGCATACCATCTGAGAGGCTTTTAGAGACACTGCAATCCCTTAGCCTGTCTGTCACCCATATCAACAGCTTGGACATTTTAGAAAGCAGCTTTGAGTACGCAGGTTGGCACTTTGATAAGCTGGATGCCTCGCTAGAAAACATCGCTCTAACGCGCTCGGTATGGCAGCAGCAACAAGGCTACCTCTCTTTCGATGCGGATAGTGCCACTCGTGAGCAGTTACAGTTTACTTCCCCTACTGCAAAACTGGGCTTTACCCCTCAGGGCGTCAGCTTTGACGAGTTTGATGCCGACTTTAAACAAGGCAGGCTTCAGCTCTCTGGGCTGGTGTCACCAAGTACAATCCATCTTAAAAGCTTAAAGCTCTCCGGCATAAAATGGTTAGAAAACACTTCCGATTTGATTCATTTCTTCCAACACTCCGCGCTAAACGAATTATCAATTAGTGAGCTTACGGTGAATAACGGTCAATTGATTCAAGTGGAACAAAAGCCGTACTGGCAATTATCAGGGCTGAATATCGATGGAGAGCAACTTTCTTTGATTCAAAATGGCCAATGGAGCCTGTTTTCGGGCGAGGTGGAAATCAGCGCCAACAGTGCCAGTTGGGATAAGTGGATCACCACGCAAGCGATCGTAAATGTGCAATCAGACAAAGGAAATATTGCACTCACACGCACTTTTTTGCCGTTGGCTAATGGCTATGTGGAAGCGACTGGACAATGGGATCGTTCGCAACTTAGCGCGCCTTGGCAGTTTCGCTTACACGGCGATGGTATCCCTCTCAATCAACCTTGGGTTCAGGAGAAGCTGCCATTTACGCTGACCGGTGTCGCCGAGCTTGAAATGGCCTTCTCTGGTCTGTCAGGAGATTACTCAATGCTGGCACACAGCATGTCAGGTAAGGCGGTAGGGCAAATTCATGAAGGGACTATTGATGCGCGAAGCATTGATGGTGAGCTGCGTTTTCAGCATGCTTGGCCATTTGAGCCGATCCAAGTTCACTCGGATCGGGGGCGGCTCACCATTCAAGCGCAAAGTGATAATGCCCAACTCAGTGGGACGTTAGATCTGACGAAACCTGAGTTTGGCAGCCTGTTACTCAACATCAATCAAGACTGCCAACAACTCTGGTCTGAAATTTTTGAACAGACGACTGTGATTAAGGACCGTTGCTCTGTGCCGCAGCGCCCGACTTCTGCTCAGCCAGGGTCCAATCAGGAAGCTGACGGCGACGCATCACCAATAACCGATTGATAGTCTGGGATCAACATGTAAGTACCGATAAACTCGACGGCGGCAACGTCTCCACTGTAAATCGTCACGTGGATGACAATACGTGCTTTGCGCCCTGCCGCCAGTCTATCTAAATCGCCACTGATGCCATCTAGGGATGTTGATGCCACTGGGCTTTGTGTCACTGGGTGGCGGTAGCGAATGCGGCTATCCGCCAATACAATATCACCCGAGAGATTGCTCTCTTTCATCAGTAACCACGTCATCCCCCAGCCTGTCAGTGTTGCGAGTGTAAAGGCAGAGCCCGCAAACATGGTGTTGTGTGGGTTGAGATTCGGATTCAACTGCGCACTGCACTCAAACTGATAACCGGTGTATTGGTTTATCTTGATGCCCATTTTATCGCTAATTGGGATCTGGTTTTCCCAGCGTTCCTGCAGCTCGGCACACCACTCTGGCTTACGCAGCACATTCGCCATCGGGTCTAGCGCTTTCACCATCTGCAAGTGTCGTACAGGCCCACGCTCGTCCGTTAGCTCGCCACGACGCTCAAAGCCATTTTTTTCATAGAAGGAAATCGCATCTTCACGGGCGCTACACACCAAGCGTTTAGCTCCCTCTTGGCGAGCCAGTGATTCCAACGCCACCAGCACTAATGAGCCCATGCCTTTGTTCCGACGAGAGCCTTTGACGGCCATATAGCGGATTTGACCTTCGCTGTCAGGTGTAATGTATAAACGTCCAATCGCCATCGGGCGACCACGACCATCGACAATCATGCGATGGAAGCTCATTGGATCGTATTCATCGCGCTCGGAACCGATAGGCATTCGCCAAGGTTCACGCAGCATCTGCCAGCGAAAGTGATAATACTTGTTAAGTTGGTTATCCGTTTTAGGAGTGGTCAGCTTAAACATAAAAGTCCTTTTAATTACTGCTTTTTGTCGTGTTCAGCCTTCAAAGCAGTGAGAGAATTAGGAGCATCCACATGCTCCCACATAATTTTTATACCTGTAGCCAGAAAGTCACCGGACCATCATTCACAAGTGATACTTTCATATCGGCAGCAAAACGACCTCGTTCGGTCGGCAGTACGTTTTCACAGAGATCAGAAAAGTGCTCGTAAAGACGCTCAGCATCCGCCGGGTGCGCACCACGCGAAAACCCTGCGCGAGTGCCTTTCTTCGTATCTGCTGGTAACGTAAATTGAGAGACAACCAAGACTTTGCCGTCCACTTGCTGAACATTCAGGTTCATTTTACCGTCTTCATCTTCGAACACACGGTAAGTCGTCACGCGTTCAACCAAGCGCTTTGCCTTGGCTTCATCATCGTCCTTTTCTACGCCAAGCAGAACAAGTAGACCTTTGTCGATCTCCCCTACCACTTCTCCATCTACGCGTACTGCGGCCTCACTTACTCTCTGGATCAGTGCTATCACGTTGACTTCCTTTCGTTGATTCTGTTGAATTTTTTGCGCATTTTACCATCTCTTCGACTTCGCTCCAGTGCTCTCTTTCCCCCAGCGCAGCGGTTACCTCTGCACCGATGAGAACAATCAACCAACACAAGTAGACCCAGACAAATAAGATAGGGATTGCGGCCAAAGCTCCATAGATAAGCTGATAAGAGGGAAACTGGGTAATGTACGCGGCAAAACCTTGCTTACTGGCTTCAAACAGCATCGCCGCCACGAGTGCACCAACAATCGAGTGGACAATCTGTACTTTTTTATTGGGCACCAACTGGTAAAGCCCCATGAACGCAAAGAAAGAGAGCCAGAACGGCAACCAGCCAATAAACAGATTAAAAGCACCGGAAACTGTGTCGCTTTCCAGGATCTTTAGTGATGTCACATAAGAGGTGGCGGCAATACTGGCACCAACAAGAATCGGTCCGAGTGTCAGTACCATCCAGTACATGGAAAATGAAAATACGGCACGGCGCTTATTACTGACACGCCAAATGTAGTTGAGGTTTTTATCGATATTAGAGATCAGCATTAGCGCAGCGACGAACAAAAATCCACTGCCGACGGCGGTCATTTTACCGGTATTGGCGACAAACTCTAATAAGGCGCCTTTGACCGCATCGCCTGCCGCGGGGACAAAGTTTTGAATCACGAAGTCTTGGATCACTTCGCCAGCATCTTCAAATGCAGCGAACGACGAAAGTACCGAAAGCAGCACGGTGACCATAGGCACAATAGAGAGCAAGGTGATATAAGCAAGATACCCAGCATTCACATTAACCCTATCGTGTCCCATCCTAGACAAAAGATACTGTCCAAAATTCAGGCCATCTTTCGCAATTTGCTCTAATTTCAACTTGTAACTCCCCTATGAGTCATTCATCCTAACACCATAGTTTAAACGAAAAGGGCACACTCATGCCGTATTTACTGGTCTTTGTCTTATCCATTTTTACACTGACGGGGTGTCAGTCCGCTTACTACTCCGCTATGGAACAAGTAGGCTATCACAAACGTGACATCATGGTAGATCGCGTCGAAGAAGCCAAAGAATCGCAGCAGGATGCACAACAAGAGTTTACCAGTGCACTTAAAGCGATTTCTGCACTGACCCAGTTTGACGGTGGTGAGCTGGAGAGCGTTTACAATCAGATCAACGACCAATACCTGGACAGCGAAAAAGCGGCGGAAGAAGTACGTGAGCGCATTGCGGCGATTGAAGACGTCTCTGAAGCGCTGTTTGATGAATGGCAAGGCGAGCTGAATCTGTATACCAGCCGTAAGTTGCGTCGTTCTAGCGAACAAAAGCTGCGTGAGACGAAAGCGTCTTACAAAACGATGTTAAGTGCCATGAAGCGTGCAGAAGACAAAATGACGCCAGTACTCAATACACTACGCGACAATACGCTTTACCTCAAACATAACCTAAACGCCAACGCGATCGGTGCACTGCAGGGCGAATTCATCAACCTGGAACAAGACATTCAATACGCGATCAAACAAATGAACGCGGCGATTGCGGAGTCTGATAAGTTTCTACAAAAGCTCAGTCAGAAATAACGCTTTTTCATTGTGCCTAGACAGCCTCTAGGCACGGTTGCCCCGCTCATCGACTAACCCGATCACTCGGCGAACAAAGCTCACTCGCTCGTCCACACTTCCCCACGGCACTTGCAGCACTTGATACCCCAACTCAGCGTAGCCATCAACTAACGTTTGATGGATATGTAGCGCCTCTTCAAAACTGTGTGGCCTCACTTCATCTTTCACGTAAATCGCCTTCTCAGGCCGACATGCGAGCACTTGACCGTGATAGCCAGCACTGCCTTGAATAAACGCTTCTGGTACATTACAGCCGCCTACACGCAGGTAGGCGACGATATCAGGTATCGCGCGATCGACAAACGCCACCTCGTGGCCCAATGCCTTGTGTTTTTGCTCACTCATTAAGTCGAGGCATAAATTGGCAAACCCCGGCAGGTTCGTCCAAGGGAGCACGCCATCATCGCGCTGGCTTTGCTGCTCAATCAATGTGCGTGAGCCTTCAGCAAAGGTGGCGTAGCCCATCTCACCCAACGCATTAAGTAACGTAGTTTTACCCGCGCCCGGACCGCCGGTAATTACGACTGGTTTCATTGCTGTACCTTTCTCCATTAAAAAAGCCCCAAGTTGAGAGCAACTTGGGGCTTTTATTCAGTCGTTGCCGACTTTAATTACGCATTCGAACCACGTGATGCACGCTTACGATCGTTCTCTGTTAGGAACTTCTTACGAATACGGATGCTCTCTGGCGTTACTTCTACTAACTCGTCATCATCGATGAACTCTAGTGCCTGCTCAAGAGTGTACTTGATTGCAGGAGTTAGCACCTGAGCTTCGTCAGTACCAGAAGCACGAACGTTAGTCAGCTGTTTACCTTTCAGACAGTTCACTGTTAGGTCGTTTGAACGGTTATGAATACCGATAACCTGACCTTCATACACTTCATCCGCGTGCTCTGTGAACAGACGGCCACGCTCTTGAAGGTTAAACAGTGCGTAAGTCAGTGCTTTACCTGTCGCGTTAGAGATCAACACACCATTGTTACGTTGACCAATGTTACCGCCTTTGTGTGGGCCGTAGTGATCGAACGTATGGTATAGAAGACCAGAACCAGACGTTAGCGTCATGAATTCAGTTTGGAAGCCAATTAGACCACGAGAAGGCATCATAAAGTCCATACGCACACGACCTTTGCCATCAGGAGCCATATCAGTCAGCTCACCTTTACGCAGACCGATGTTTTCCATGATACCGCCCTGGTGCTCTTCAAGCACGTCGATGGTTACCGTCTCAAACGGTTCCATCTTCTGACCATCTTCTTCTTTGATGATAACTTCTGGACGCGATACTGCTAGCTCGAAGCCTTCACGACGCATGTTTTCGATCAAGATAGATAGGTGAAGCTCACCACGACCTGAAACGCGGAATTTGTCTGGATCGTCTGTTTGCTCAACGCGCAGTGCAACGTTGTGTACCAGTTCTTTCTCTAGACGCTCAAGGATGTTACGTGAAGTTACGAATTTACCTTCTTTACCTGCGAATGGAGAGGTGTTTACCTGGAACGTCATGGTTACCGTTGGCTCATCAACAGACAGTGCTGGTAGCGCTTCTACTTCACCCTGTGCACAGATAGTGTCAGAGATTTTTAGTTCACCAAGACCTGTGATTGCAATGATGTCACCTGCATTTGCCTGCTCAACCTCATGGCGATCTAGGCCTAGGTAACCCATAACCGTACCTACTTTACCGTTACGAGTTTTGCCGTCCGCACCGATAATAGTCACTTGCTGGTTTGGCTTAACGCTACCGCGAGTTACACGAGCTACACCGATAACACCAACGTAAGAGCTGTAGTCTAGCTGAGAGATTTGCATTTGTAGTGGACCATCTAGGTCTACTTCTGGTGCTGCCACTTCTTCAACGATTGTTTCAAATAGCGGTTCCATGTCCGAACCCGTTTCGCCTTCTTCTAGCGAAGCCCAACCGTTTAGAGCTGATGCATAAACCACTTTAAAGTCTAGCTGTTCATCAGTCGCACCTAGGTTGTCGAATAGGTCGAACACTTGGTCCATAACCCAATCAGGACGAGCACCTGGGCGGTCAATTTTGTTGATAACAACAATTGGTTTTAGACCGTGAGCAAAAGCTTTCTGCGTTACAAAACGCGTTTGCGGCATAGGGCCGTCAACTGCGTCTACGATAAGAAGTACACAATCTACCATCGACATAATACGTTCAACTTCACCACCGAAGTCCGCGTGTCCCGGAGTATCTACGATGTTGATGCGGTAATCATTCCAGTCGATTGCTGTGTTCTTAGCAAGGATAGTAATGCCACGCTCTTTTTCGATATCGTTAGAGTCCATGACACGCTCTTCAGCTTCGCCGCGAGACTCTAGAGTACCTGATTGTTGTAGTAGTTTATCAACCAGTGTTGTTTTACCGTGGTCAACGTGCGCGATGATCGCGATATTTCTTAATTTATCAATCTGTGGAGTAGCCATGGATTTGATTCACTCGATATAAGAAGCTCGCTCATATTATGAGCGAGCTTGCTGATTAAAAAAACGGCCATAATGTACCAGATTTTAGCGAAAAACCCAGAAATATGTGATCTGTTCAGTTGATTTTCAATAAACAGAGGGAAGATCGGGTGTCACAACCTTCCCCGTAATCAAAAACTCAATTGACAACTGGTGCAAAACTAGGCTGAATGGAAGACGATTTTGTCTTACCTTGGTGCATATAACATTTATGCACCACATCAGTGCAAGCCAGGATCATTTTGGTGCAAAAGTTTGCACCAATTTTACGCCCAAGCCACTAATTCATTGAAATTAATGGAATAATATTTTTGGCACAGTTTTGGCTTTAGTAAAATAAGCATCGATTAATACGTTTGAAAAGATATTATTCAATGCTGGTACTTAAGATTAGTTTAAGAATCGAGCCATCACCGCTTTAATAACACTGGAGGTTATCCAACATGTCAGTAGAAAACGTTCTATCGCTGATCCAAGAAAACGAAGTTAAGTTTGTTGACCTACGCTTTACCGATACCAAAGGTAAAGAGCAACACATCTCTATTCCTGCTCACCAAATCGACGCAGACTTCTTCGAAGAAGGTAAGATGTTCGATGGTTCTTCAGTTGCTGGCTGGAAAGGTATCAACGAATCAGACATGGTCATGATGCCGGACGCATCATCAGCTGTTCTTGACCCATTCACAGAAGACGCAACGCTAAACGTTCGTTGTGACATCCTAGAACCTGCAACCATGCAAGGCTACGATCGCGACCCACGCTCAATTGCAAAACGCGCGGAAGACTTCATGCGCTCAACTGGCGTAGCAGACACAGTCCTTATTGGTCCTGAGCCAGAGTTCTTCTTATTTGACGATGTTAAATACTCAACAGACATGTCTGGTTCTTTCTTCAAGATTGATGACGTAGAAGCAGCATGGAACACAGGTTCAGATCTTGAAGGCGGTAACAAAGGCCACCGTCCAGGCGTTAAAGGTGGTTACTTCCCAGTAGCACCAGTGGATTCTTCACAAGACATCCGTAGCGCTATGTGTCTAATCATGGAAGAAATGGGTCTAGTTGTTGAAGCTCACCACCACGAAGTAGCGACAGCGGGTCAGAACGAAATCGCAACGCGCTTCAACACGCTAACGACAAAAGCGGACGAGATCCAAATCTACAAGTACGTGGTACACAACGTGGCACACGCATTTGGTAAGACAGCGACATTCATGCCTAAACCACTTGTTGGTGACAACGGCTCTGGTATGCACGTTCACCAATCTCTAGCGAAAGACGGCGTTAACCTGTTTGCTGGCGACAAGTACGGCGGTCTATCTGAAATGGCGCTTTACTACATCGGTGGTATCATCAAGCACGCTCGCGCAATCAACGCGTTTGCTAACCCATCAACCAACTCGTACAAACGTCTTGTACCAGGCTTCGAAGCGCCAGTAATGCTTGCTTACTCAGCGCGTAACCGCAGTGCTTCTATCCGTATCCCTGTGATCCCAAGCCCTAAAGGTCGTCGTATCGAAGTTCGCTTTGGTGACCCAGCAGCAAACCCATACCTATGCTTCGCATCAATGCTAATGGCTGGTCTTGACGGTATTAAGAACAAGATCCACCCAGGTGAAGCGATGGATAAGGACCTTTACGACCTTCCAGCTGAAGAAGCAGCAGAAATCCCAACAGTGGCTGAGTCACTACAGGACGCGCTGAAGAGCCTAGACGACGATCGTGAGTTCCTAACCGCTGGCGGCGTATTCTCAGATGACTTCATCGATTCTTACATCGCGCTGAAATCTCAAGATGTTGAGAAAGTAAATATGGCTGTTCACCCACTTGAGTTTGAACTTTACTACTCTGTGTAATAGCACTTAGTGCACAAAGTTTAATCACGTTACATAATTATCAGGCTCGCCTCGCAGGCGAGCCTTTTTCGTGTTTGTCACTCCAATTCATGCCGTTAGTATGAGTGCTCTCTCAATAATGAGGCGATGAACATGAAATGGTACCAACTCTCCGTCCTTTTACTATTCTTACAAGCACCCCATTGTCTGGCTCAGACTGTGTATACTTGGACCGACAATAATGGTGTCATTCACTTTAGCGATGTGCCTGATAACGCTAAGGTAAAGGCAATTCAGCTCCCTGATCACGAGCTTCCAGCCCCACCTCCACAGTTTGACAAACCCGAAGAGGTGGACCCACCTCAAGCGAAAGAACAAACAAAGCCAGAGGCCATAAAACCGCTCGAGGTAGCAATAGTCTCTCCTCAACACGATCAAGCCCTACGCAGCAATGCAGGTATGATCACGATCCAAGGAGAAACAAACCGTAAATTGGCCATTGGTGAACAGCTTCAGCTGATGATGGATGGAGAGAAATACGCAGCGCCAAGCCATAAAGCATTCTGGGAACTAAAAAACATCGATAGGGGCACCCACATCTTTATGATTCAAGCTTATAAGGACGGCAAGCTTATTGCATCGTCTAGTGCTATAACGGTGCATCTTCAACGAGCAACGGTGAAATAAGCTATTTAGCCAGTGAATTTACCTTAATTTAGCGACTTTTCCTTCTGCTGCTACACAGATTGCGCCATACTTGAAATTGTCAAAGCACCAAAATGGTGCATTGCACATTTTAAGATCAAGGATGGGAGATCTGTTGTGAGTAGCGAGCTCGAAAATATCATTTTAAATCATCAAGTCACCGCGATTCTGATCATGAATGAATCGCTCCAAGTTCGTTATGCGAATCCAGCGGCCGAGCAATTGTTCTCGCAAAGTTCTAAGCGAATCGTCGATCAGCCGCTATCAAAACTCATCCAGCACGCTTCCTTAGATCTAGCACTACTTTCGCAGCCTCTACAGAGCGGACAAAGTATTACCGACAGTGATGTAACCTTCGTTGTCGATGGCAAGCCACTGATGCTAGAAGTCACCGTTAGCCCGATTTCTTGGAATAAAGAGCTGATGTTACTGGTTGAGATGCGCAAGATCGGTCAACAGCGACGACTATCGCAAGAGCTCAATCAACATGCTCAGCAACAGGCAGCGAAACTACTGGTGCGTGGATTGGCACATGAGATAAAGAACCCGCTCGGCGGACTGCGGGGAGCGGCTCAACTACTGGAACGCACGTTACCTGACCCGTCATTAAAGGAATATACCCAAATCATTATCGAGCAAGCGGATCGGCTTCGCTCTCTAGTGGACCGACTGCTAGGGCCACAAAAACCGGGTAAGAAGCAGAACGAAAACCTTCATCTGATTTTAGAAAAAGTTCGCCAATTGGTTGAATTAGAGATGGCTCAGCCCGTCACTCTTGAAAGAGACTACGACCCAAGTCTGCCCGAGTTTCTCATGGACGCAGACCAAATAGAGCAAGCGCTACTGAATATCGTCAGTAACGCCGGTCAAATTCTGCAAAACCAAGACAATGGCAAAATCACCATTCGCACCAGAACGGTGCATCAGGCCAATATCCATGGTCAACGCTGCAAGCTCGCCGCACGAATAGAGATCATCGACAACGGTCCAGGCATATCCGCTGAACTGCAAGATACTCTTTTCTACCCTATGGTCAGTGGTCGTGAAGGTGGTACCGGGCTCGGTCTATCTATCGCGCAGAACCTGATCGACCAACATCAAGGGAAAATAGACGTAGAAAGCTGGCCGGGCAGAACCATATTTACCATTTACCTACCAATTCAATAAACACGAGACGCATTGCTGTGAGGAAAACGCTATGAGCAAAGGATACGTATGGGTAGTAGACGACGACAGCTCTATCCGTTGGGTGATGGAAAAAACCCTCTCTTCGGCAAACATTAAGTGTGAGACGTTCGCAGATGCAGAAAGCGTATTGCTTGCACTTGAACGAGAAAGCCCCGACGTTTTGGTCTCTGATATCCGGATGCCTGGCACCGATGGCATTGAATTGCTCAAACAGGTTCACGAGCGTTCACCGGATCTACCAGTCATCATCATGACGGCGCATTCTGATTTAGACGCTGCGGTAAACGCATACCAAAAAGGTGCCTTTGAATATCTTCCCAAGCCATTCGATGTTGATGAAACCCTCACACTGGTAGAAAGAGCCATCGCACACAGCCAAGAGCAAAAGCGCGAGCAATCCATCTCGGACAGCTCGGTATATAATGCGCCCGGAATCATTGGTGAAGCGCCCGCCATGCAGGAAGTCTTCCGGGCCATTGGTCGTCTGTCTCGCTCTTCAATTTCGGTGCTGATTAACGGCGAGTCAGGCACAGGTAAAGAGCTGGTCGCTCACGCCTTGCACCGCCATAGCCCAAGAGCGAGTAAACCTTTCATCGCGCTCAATATGGCAGCTATCCCCAAAGATCTCATTGAGTCGGAACTGTTTGGTCATGAAAAGGGGGCTTTTACTGGCGCAAACAGCGTAAGGCAAGGCCGCTTTGAACAAGCCAATGGCGGTACGCTATTCCTTGATGAAATTGGAGACATGCCACTAGACATTCAAACTCGGCTACTGAGGGTCCTAGCCGATGGACAATTTTATCGAGTCGGCGGCCATTCTCCTATCCAAGTCGATGTGCGAATCGTGGCGGCCACCCACCAAAATTTAGAAAAACTGGTCCATAAGGGGGACTTTCGAGAAGACCTATTCCACCGCCTGAACGTCATTCGAATTCAAATTCCAGCACTGCGTGAGCGTAAACAGGATATAGAAAAACTGACGCTGCACTTTTTGACGCTGGCCTCTGAAGAGTTAGCCGTGGATGTCAAAACGCTGCACCCGTCAACTATCGAGATACTCAACCGCTTAGATTGGCCCGGTAATGTTCGCCAACTGGAGAATATTTGTCGCTGGCTTACCGTGATGGCAAGTGGCAGTGAGGTTCTCCCCAGTGACTTACCTACGGAATTACTGGATGAAAAAACCAATCGCGACTTCTCGGATGGTAGCTCCTGGCAGCAACAACTGGCGGATTGGGCAAAGCAATCTCTCTCGCAAGGCGATACCGAATTACTCTCATACGCACTGCCCGAATTTGAGCGCATACTGCTAGAAGCCGCTCTTGAGCACACCAACGGCCACAAACAAGATGCCGCAAAAGTACTTGGCTGGGGCCGAAATACGCTGACACGAAAGCTCAAAGAGCTCTACTAGCCATACAGTCACAGAGGTGTTGAGTTAAAACCAACGGAAACCCATCCAATCAACACATTTGGTAAACATGCAATAAAAACCGACGCTTATTGCATGTTTTCTATTCTTCCTCTACTGACACTCCTGTTATTGATTCTTATACTTAGCTCACCTGTACTATTGGAACTGACAATAATGATCACCAAGAACTTACCTCTTACTGATTTGCACCGTCATCTAGATGGCAACATTCGCACCAAGACCATTCTAGAGTTGGGACAAAAATTCGGCGTTTCACTCCCAGCCTACGATGTTGAAAGCCTTACCCCTCACGTGCAGATCGTGGAAGCAGAGCCTTCATTAGTCGCATTCCTGTCGAAATTGGACTGGGGTGTGGCAGTACTCGGTGATTTAGATGCTTGTCGACGCGTGGCTTACGAGAACGTTGAAGATGCCCTAAATGCGCAGATTGATTATGCGGAGCTGCGTTTCTCTCCTTACTACATGGCCATGAAACACAAACTGCCTGTTGAGGGCGTGGTTGAAGCGGTCATTGATGGTGTTCAGGCAGGTGTGCGTGATTTTGGTGTTAAAGCCAACCTTATCGGAATCATGAGCCGTACATTTGGCACGGATGCTTGCCAACAAGAGTTGGATGCGATTCTTGCTTATAAAGACCAAATTGTTGCTGTCGATCTTGCTGGCGATGAATTAGGCCAGCCAGGTGAGCGCTTTGTGAAACACTTTGCCCAGGTGAAGGATGCGGGACTAAACGTAACTGTACATGCGGGTGAAGCCGCGGGTGCAGAAAGCATGTGGCAAGCGATTCAAGAGCTAGGCGCTACCCGTATTGGTCATGGGGTGAAAGCTATCCACGATCCGAAACTTATGGATTATTTGGCCGAAAACCACATTGGCATTGAGTCGTGCTTAACGTCTAACTTCCAAACCAGTACCGTCGAGTCACTGACCAATCACCCAGTGAAGCAATTCCTAGAGCATGGTGTACTTGCCTGCCTAAACACGGACGATCCAGCGGTAGAGGGTATAGAGCTACCATATGAGTATGAAGTCGCTGCACCGCAGGCTGGTCTTTCTCAAGAGCAAATTCGCCAAGCACAGATTAACGGTCTAGAGCTTGCGTTTATTTCACAGAAAGAGAAAGAACAACTAAAGCAAAACGCCGCTAAACGCTCTTAGATTATAATAAAAACATGATCTTAGCCGGCAATTCTAGCCGGCTTTGTTATGCATTTTATTTGCACTTCAATTAAGCTTGATTGATATCTGTTGTAGTGGAGGACAGAATGCGCTCAACAATCGTCTCATTCTCGATATCGATTCCGTTCGTACTGGTTTCCTTTTCAAGCCAAGCTTGCTCTATGACCATGGGTTATAGAACGAATGAACGTCCTCCTCTGATTGCTGCCTCCCCAGACAACTCTGGCCTATATAAACATCTCTACGAGAAAGCAGCAGAAAAGATTGGCTGCAAACTAAACGTGGTGCGAGGGCCAAAGAAACGTATCCTCAAACAACTAAAAAATGGAACTATAGATTTCTACCCCGGTTTTAATTTTAGTGAGGCGAGGAGCCAATACATCTATTTCATCGAGAATGGACTATCTGGTGGCGAGATGGGTATCTCGTTGGACGACTACCCTGACATTCATCACTTAGCAGACCTTAAAGGATCAACGGTACTGCAGTCTTTAGGCTCTCCAAACCATGTGCGACATCTAAATTCCGTACATACCTATGTCGAACCAGACATGACCATCGATAGAGCAGTGAAATTACTCAAAAAGAAGCGTGGAGATTTTTATATCTATAATCGTGCTTCGCTCCACTACTATATGAAGTTGAAACAACCGACTGGAATAAAACTGCACCCTAACTGTTGTGGAACACCACGGCCATTATATTTGGGCTTTTCTCGCCATTCACCGTATATCAAAGAAGAGCCCAATCCACAGTTTCAAAAGGATCTGAAACCAAGCCCTGATAATCAAGCAACACAGTTAAATAAAGAATCCAAAGCCTATCTGTTACAGCAAGCTTTAATGAAGATGAAGCTGAGTGGGGAAACTGACGCTATTTATGAGATGTACTATCAGTAAGCAGTGAACATAAACCCGCTTTCAAGAGTAGTCGGTTTATATCCACAAACTGAAAATAGCAAAAAGCCCACAGATTTCTCAGTGGGCTTTTCTAATAGTGGCGGAGAGATAGGGATTTGAACCCTAGATACGCTATTAACGTATGCCGGTTTTCAAGACCGGTGCTTTCAACCACTCAGCCATCTCTCCACAAATTGTCATCAACAGATTAGTACACTGATGATGTTGTTACACGTTGATACGGGTAACGATATTTAAAG
>NZ_BCUD01000017.1 GCF_001591105.1 Vibrio nereis NBRC 15637
ATTTTTTTATGCTCTCAGGCGCCAATTTGTCTGCAAGTGAACCCATGAAAAATCCTTTTGTATGACTTATAAATCGTGATGAATGAAATAAAATTCATCTTGAGCGGGGCTAATTGTTAATCTAGTCAAAATGAATTTAATAATGAATCGAAATTAAGACATAATAGACATGCAAAAATAACATGGCTCAACGGTGCGAGAATGAACAGTCGATTGCCCTCTACAAAAAACTTACAAGCGTTCTTAGCTACCGCTGAGCACCTTAACTTTACCCATGCGGCAGAGAAGCTGAACATGACACAAGGTGCGATCAGTCGGCAGATACAGGCGTTGGAGTCGATCATCGGCGCGATGCTGTTTTATCGTCAGGCTCGAGGGTTGGCGTTAACCCCTGAAGGGGACAAGTTTGTGCCAATGGCGGAAGACATCATTAAGCGTCTGCAAGGTGCGGTGCGAGAGGTGTCTGAAGGCGCGAACCGGATCAAGTTAAACGCGCCAAGCTGCATTACCAGTTGGATTCTTGCCCGTTTGGCGAGTTTTCAACAAGCGTATCCGGATATCAATGTTGAATTAACCTCAACCACCAAGCATCAACCCATCCCTAACTTTGATAGCTTTGACGTAGTGGTGATGTACGGCAAACCGAGCAAAACCAAAAATGTTCAGCAAGCGTTGTTGTTTGAAGAAAAACTCGCACCGATTTGTTCTCCGCAACTGTGGCAAAAGCAACGCTCGGCGTCTGAGCAAGGTGACGAATCTCTGCTTGATCGATTTACTTGGTTGCACGCCAACCAAGAACAATCGGACTGGCAACTGTGGCTTAACGCTTGTGGGTTACCAAAGCTGAAAGGTAAAACCAATCAGACCTTTGCCACGCTCGACCAAGCAATGAACGCGGCGCAGCTCGGTTATGGGATTGCAATTGGGGATTTGACGTTGGCTGAGCAAGACTTAAAACTCAAGCGAGTGATACAGCCCTTTGATGAAGTGGTGTCGTCAGGCAACGGATATTATTTGATGTCACACAGCGACAATGACAACGCCAAAGTTGCCAATTTAGTCGGCTGGCTAACCTCAGCCGAGCAGCAAAGCGAATTGGTATAACGAATTAGTAAGCCTTGATGCCGTACTCGCGCAGCTTTGACGGTAATACGTTATCCAGTTGATCGATCTCTTCTGGGAATACTTCGATGAGTTCAAACTGGTGGGCTTGGTAGATAGACCTTATCTGCTCTCGCTCTTTATCGGATATGGTGCCGTTGTCTCTGCCCCAAAATTGCAGATAAACTTTGCCTTGCGGTAAGTAGAAATCACTCAGCACGTCTGGCTCGATGGGCAGTTGTCGGTCATAGGCGTGCACAATGCCGTTCATGTATAGCCAGTTATCGATGATCAACTCACCTTTGGAGCGAACGTAATGACCGTCAAGAGTTCTGTGTTTGGCTTCGAATTTTTGTCTGAAACTGGAAAGTGACTTGTCGGTTGCGTGCGCCTCTGCATCGTGACCGGAGAACTCCAATACAGATTGCTTTAAGCGCTTATTGCGGACGATGGAGTCATGCCAAACAACAAACTGCTGGCCGCTCTCTTTGTCTTCACGTTGGTAACCACCGACAGTGAGACCGGAATTACTCACTTGCCAGCCGTTTTTGCTGCGGTTGATCCAGCCGAGTTCTTGCAGCAGTTGATTGATTTTTTTCGCGTTGAGGCCGAAGCGTTCACCGATTTGTGTCGCGCTTAGTGTTTTTCCGCTGGTGGCGCTGGAATCAATGAGTAGATTTTCTGGCCAGACGATAAACTTGCCGAATTTGGCGTGCTCGACATACTCTCCACCAAACTTTGCCCCGAGTTCTGTAAGTACCCAGCTATCTTCCGCTCGGTTAATATAACCCGCAGTTTTTAGTTCTGCGAACAACTGCTTAGGTTCAATTGAACGTAGCTTTGCAAGCGCAGTAGTGGAAATCTTGTCTGACATACCTTGTTCCTGAAAGCGGTATCACTCGGCCTGTTCGTCAGGCGGATAAAAGCTATATGATGTTTGTATTGTTCAGGCTATTTAGCGCCAATTCAAGACAAGTTGCAGCTAAATGTAAGACATGCCAATGAAAAGGGCATTTTTCAATGCCCTTGGGATCAAAACAGCTCTCCGTCAACCAACACGCCAGTGGTTTGGTAATCTGCGTTGAGTATGGTTGCGGCGGCGGTCATGCCCGGTCGCAGCAGGCCCAAGTTATGGCAGGCGAGTGCTTGGGCTGGATAAGTTGACGCCATGCGTAGTGCTTCTTCTTCTAAAAATCCCCACGCGATAAGGTTTGCGACCGATTGGTCCATACCGATGTGTGCACCAGCGAGACTGCCTTGGCTGTTCACTAGTTTGTTGTCTTTGACGGAGATGACTTCGCCATCCAGTACAAAGCTGTTGTTTTCGCTGCTTACCGACGCCATTGCATCGGTAACAACAAGCAGTTTACCTTTGGGTTTGATTCTACTGGCGATACGCACGCTATCAGGGTGAACATGAATGCCATCGGTGATGATAGAGCACCATGCGTGGTCCGTTTTTAGCGCTGCACCAACAGTGCCGGGCTCGCGCCCTTCTAGTGGGGACATGGCATTAAACAAATGAGTGAAACCATCAACAAGTGAAAGCTTTTGCTCCGTCAATTGCGCGATTTGTGCGTTGCTGTGACCACATGAAAGTGTCACTCCCATCTGTTTCAGGTATTCCAGAGCCGAAATTTCGATGTTTTCTACTGCTGCTGTGACTAGCACTTTGCCTTCTTTTGGCCACGGGAACTGTGAAAGTTGCCCTGCAGTAGGTGCATAAAACAGGTTAGCGTTGTGCGCACCTTTCTTATCGGCGTTAAGCCATGGGCCCTCAAGATGAACGCCGAGTACACCCGGGATATTTTGCTGTTTGGCTTGTTGGAGAGAGCAGAGTGCTTGGCTGAGATCTTCAGGAGTGGAGCTGATTAAGGTTGGTAATAAATAAGTCGTACCATGGGCACGGTGCGCTTCACAAATCGTCCCCATTGCTGAAGCAGATATGTCGCTATTGAACATCACACCACCACCACCGTTAACTTGCAGGTCGATAAAACCCGGCGCGATAAGTGCACCTTCAAAGTGCTGATGTTCAATATTAGGCGGCAATTTCTCTAGCGGCACAATGCTGATTATCGTTTGATCCTCCCACACTAAGGCAAAATCTTGATAGTAGGTATACCCGTCAAAAAGGCGAGTGGCAGATACAGCTCTTAGTGCCATAAGTTACTCCTTAAACTGGAAAGCAGCGCCGAGCAGACAAGCGTCGTAATCGCCCTTGGCAGCAATAACCGGAACTCTAAATGCCACAGGGCGGTGAGCGATCTCTTGGTTTACTTTTTTAAGATAATCTGTGGCTAATCCTACGCCACCACCTAATACAACGATGTCTAAATCCAATGCGGCTTTTAGATTACAGCACAGCGTTGCGATCGCATTAGCACTGTTTTGAATCAGACGATTGGCTTGTTCATTTTGTTCTGCGATGCGAAACAGTTCGACATTCGATATCGGTGGGTTAAAGATGAGATTACTCGCGCGCTGAATGGCAGTGCCAGAGGCTATCGATTCAACACAGCCTATTTGGCCACAGCCGCAAGTCGGACCATTGGCGTCAATAGACATATGGCCGATGTGTCCTGCCAATCCAGATTTACCGCTGTGAAGTTTACCATCAATAATGATCCCGCCTCCGACACCTGTCGAGACGGTGACAAACGCCATGTTGCTTGCAGGAAAGTCCAAATTGAGATACTCGAACCAAGCCGCGGCTTGTGCGTCATTGAGTATTTTTACTGGTTTGGCTGTGAGTGTTTGGAGCACTTGAGCTAGCGGAAACGGAGTAGGAAACGCCAAAGTGTCTGGGTTAATCGCACTGATACCCTCATCACTCACTAACCCTGTGGTTGAGATGCCAATCTGAGAGGTGTTTTCAAGCCAGTCTTGGCAATGCTCAATCACGTGTTCGGCAAACTGCTCGGCGCTTTGTACGGTTGGGGTTGGCAACTGGCGACGTTCGCGTATTAGTCCATTGTCAACCAAGCCGAGGGCTATTTTGGTTCCGCCAATATCGATGGCTAAAGTCAACATTACTTGGCTCCTGCGGTTTGTGTTGCGTGATTAAACCAATTTGTTACTACCTCCAAGCGAGTCAGAGCTGAACCAACCGTTACCGCAACCGCGCCGTGTTGAATTGCCTGTGCTGCAAGTTCAGGTGTGTTGTATCGACCTTCTGCCATAGTAAAGAAACCGGCTTGAGAAAACTGTTCTACTAATTTTAAGTCGGGTTCGGTTGGTTCGTCATCACCCATGTAACCAGAAAGAGTTGTACCAATGATGTCGACGCCAAAACCATTTGCCCATTGACCGTCAGCAAAGCTAGAGCAATCTGCCATCGCAAAGCAGCCGACGGCTTTGATCGCATTGACGATGGTCTCTCTACTCTCTGGCCTGATTCGGTCGGTAGCATCGAAAGCGATAATCGTTGCGCCAGCTTTGGCTAATGCTTCTACGTCGTTGACGTAAGGCGTAATGCGCACCTGGCTTTCCATTAGGTCACGTTTCACAATGCCGATAATCGGTATCGTGACGACACGGCTAACGGCGTTGACATTGCTCGCCCCTTCAATGCGAAGTGCTCGTGCTCCTGACTGTTCTGCGGCTTGTGCCATCGCAACGATGATATCCGTTTTATCGAGTGGACTCCCTGTCACTGGTTGAATAGATACCACGGTTTGTCCTTGTAAGAACTCTTTTAATTGATTGATATTATAGGTTTTTGTTTTCACGCTTGGCCTCTCAGTAAAACAGATTGCCGCGGGTTTAGGCTACATGGATAGGCGACTTTGTTGAATGTTCAGGTTAGTGCCGAATCACCTATCCGGATAATTTCTGTCCGCGATCACATTTCGAAAAAAGTTGGTTTGAAAATAATCTTCGCCACAATAATAATTCACAACGAAGATTTTTTTCAAACAAAATAAAAAATTTTTTCGGATATAGTGAAACTAGGCAGAAATAACGAAAAGGGAAGACTATGAAAGCCATGAACAAGATTACCCTCGCTATGCTAGTGCTTGGCTGTTCGGTATCAGCACAGGCTGCGACAACATTGAAAATGGGCATGCAGGCATCGGTAGGTTCTGTGGAATATACGTCAGCAAAAATGCTGGCGGATAAAGTAGAAGAACTGAGTAAAGGCGAAATCAAGATCGCGTTGTACCCAAGTGCACAACTGGGTGATGACCGTGCCATGCTACAGCAGTTGACGTACGGAGATTTGGACATTACTTACGCTGAGTTTGGCCGTATGGGGTTGTGGATCCCGCGCGCGGAAGCTGTGACTTTGCCTTACGTAGCACGCGACTTTGACCATTTGCGCCGCATGTTTAATTCCGATTTCGGTCAGGGCATTCGTGAAGAAATGCTGAGTAAATTCAACTGGCGAGCATTGGATACTTGGTACAACGGTACACGCGAAACCACTTCTAACCGCCCTTTAAACAGCATTGAAGACTTCAAAGGTCTCAAGCTGCGTGTTCCAAATGCTAAGCCAAACCTTAACTACGCGAAACTGTCGGGCGCGTCACCGACTCCGATGGCCTTCTCTGAGGTGTACCTTGCGTTGCAAACGAATGCTGTCGATGGCCAGGAAAACCCGTTGCCAACCATCAAAACCATGAAGTTTTACGAGGTTCAGGCCAATCTGGCGATGACCAACCATATCGTTAACGATCAAATGGTGATCATCTCTGAGTCGACCTGGCAGAAACTGTCTGACCAGGATAAGCAACTGATCGAGAAAGCGGTTAAGTCAACAGGTCAGGTACATACAGATACCGTCAAACAGCAAGAAGCTGAACTGATCTCATTCTTTGAAGAAGCGGGCGTTAATGTGACCTATCCTAAACTAGAACCGTTCCGTGAAGCTATGCAGCCACTTTACGCAGAATTTGAAGACAAAATCGGTCAGCCGATCGTGAAAAAGCTCGCTTCTATGTAAGTAAATTAACGCGATGTTAATTTCCATTATTCTGGCTGGCCTGATTTAGGCCAGCCCTGGAGCTCAAGATGTTACGCAAGATAATTAATAATATTGAAGAGATCATTACTGTGCCGTTGATGGCCGCTTTGCTGGCAATTCTGACTTGGCAAATCGGGACCCGATGGTTACTTAATGACCCTTCGCTTTGGAGTGAAGAACTTGCCAGAGTTCTATTTATGTATATGTCGTTAATCGGCTGTGCAATTGCGATCAAACGCAGTACGCACGTCAACATTACTTTCTTCTCCGATAAGCTGCCGGAGAAAGCCCGCTTGTATTTGGTGTTATCGCTGGAATTGGCGGTGTTGGTTTCGATCATCGCCATTGTCTATTTGGGTTATCAGCATGTTCAAAGAACTGCGTTTTTCGAGTTGATTACTTTGGGGGTTTCAAGCAAGTGGATGAACTACAGTTTGCCTTTGGGCGGCTTATTTATGGTCTTCAGGCAGCTTGAGAAAATGTTTGCTATTTCAAAACAACTCGTGAGTTGCTGTGCTGGCAACACTTCGACTGACTCGAACATAGCGCAGAGATAGGGATAGATTATGATAGGCTCAATTTTTGGCTGGCTCGGGTTGCTGTTTGCAGGAATGCCGGTTGGCTTTTCACTGATATTTGTCGCTTTGGTTTTCTTGGTGATGACCAACAGTACTGGAATTAACTTTGCTGCCCAACAAATGCTGGGCGGAATAGATAACTTTACGCTCTTAGCGGTGCCTTTCTTTGTTCTGACTGGTCATCTGATGAATAGCGCTGGTATTACGGAACGTATCTTTAACTTTGCAAAATCTATGGTTGGTCATATTACTGGCAGTCTCGGCCACGTAAATATTATGGCAAGTCTGTTGTTCTCGGGTATGTCAGGTTCAGCATTGGCGGATGCGGGTGGCTTAGGGCAACTCGAAATCAAGTCGATGCGTGATGCGAAATACCATGACGATTTCGCCGGTGGGCTGACGGCCGCATCTTGTATTATTGGTCCTTTAGTTCCCCCTTCAGTGCCACTGGTCATATATGGTGTGGTGTCGAACACGTCCATCGGTGCTCTTTTCTTGGCGGGCGCTATCCCAGGGATTTTATGTTGTGTTGCCCTGATGGCGATGAGCTACTTTATCTGTAAAAAACGTGGCTACATGACGTTGCCACGAGCGACCCGCCGCGAGCAGCTTAAATCGTTCAAAGAGGCGTTTTTATCACTGTTGACACCGGTGATCATTATCGGTGGCATCTTCTCCGGTAAATTCACGCCAACTGAGGCGGCGGTCGTATCTTCTCTATACGCGCTGTTCCTTGGCACAGTTGTCTACAAACAGCTTACGCTAGTGGGCTTTGTCGATATCCTAAAAGAGACCGTGAATACCACTGCCGTGGTGGCCTTGATGGTAATGGGCGTCACGGTGTTTGGCTGGATTGTTGCACGCGAGCAGCTACCACAAATGCTGGCCGATTACTTCTTGACCATCAGTGATAACCCGCTGGTTCTCTTACTACTGATTAACTTGTTGTTGCTGTTTTTAGGCACTTTTATCGAGTCTTTGGCTTTGTTGCTGCTACTTGTGCCATTCCTAGTGCCAGTGGCGAGCGCGGTGGGTATTGACCCTGTTCACTTTGGCGTTATGGCTATTTTGAACCTGATGATCGGTATTTTGACTCCGCCTATGGGGATGGCGTTGTACGTGGTGTCCCGGGTCGGTGATATCCCTTTCCATACGCTAACTCGCGGCGTCGTACCGCTGTTAGTGCCATTGTTTATTGTCTTGATTCTCGTTGCGGTGTTCCCTCAATTTACGCTGTTACTACCTGAATTATTCCTCGGCTACGGCCAATAGTATGTTGTGAGCGGCGAGTGCCCGCTCATATTGATTAGGAAAGAAAAATGAATAAATTAACCGGATTAATTGCTGCGCCTCATACTCCATTTAACCAAGATAGTAAGGTTAACTTTGATGCGATTGACCAAATTGCCGCGCTCCTTATCGAGCAAGGCGTAAAAGGTGCGTATGTATGTGGGACGACGGGTGAAGGTATTCACTGTTCGGTCGAAGAGCGTAAAGCTATCGCAGAGCGTTGGGTAAAAGCGTCAGACAACAAACTGGATTTGATCATTCATACTGGCGCGTTAAGCATCACCGATTCGCTTGAGCTCACTCGCCACGCAGAAACACTCGATATTCTCGCCACATCGGCGATTGGTCCTTGTTTCTTTAAGCCAGCGAGCGTGGATGACTTAGTCGATTACTGCGCGCAAATTGCCGCGGCTGCACCTTCGAAAGGCTTTTACTATTACCACTCGGGGATGTCAGGGGTGAACCTAGATCTTGAGCAGTTTCTGATCAAAGGTGAACAGAAAATTCCCAATCTTTCTGGTGCCAAATTCAACAATATGGACTTGTACGAGTACCAACGCGCGCTGCGTGTATCCGGTGGCAAGTTCGACGTACCATTCGGTGTCGATGAGTTCTTGCCTGCGGGCTTAGCGGTGGGTGCGGTTGGCGCAGTAGGCAGTACATACAACTATGCGGCGCCTCTGTATCTTAAGATCATTGAAGCGTTTAACAATGGCGACCAAGCATTGGTGACGAAACTGATGGATCGGGTGATCGCGATTGTCCGCGTCTTGGTTGAATACGGTGGCGTGGCCGCGGGTAAAGCGGCGATGCAGTTGCATGGCATTGATGCGGGTGATCCACGCACACCAATCCGCGCTCTGACCGCTGCGCAGAAAGCGGATGTTGTCGCGAAGATGAGGGAGGCGGATTTTCTTGATCTATAAAGTAAGCCGCAGTATGTCGGAAATTTGTCTTATATACTGCGTATTACAGAAAATCCTTAAAATTAACTTCAGCTAATGTGTCAAAGTGTCTATCTCTTTGTTATTTTTAGCAAACAGCTATAAGCGTAGAAGAGGCACGCGTGAATTCGCCTAAAAATTTGTTAGTTCGCTTGCGCTCAAACATTGAGCCGTTAAGCAAAAAACTGCGCGTCGTTGCGGATTATGTTCTTGAGAATGCCAACGAAGTGCAATACCAGACGATTACCGATCTGGCGCGAAACACCAAAACCAGTGAGGCGACAGTGGTACGTTTATGTCGAGATATGGGATACAAAGGCTATTCCGATTTTCGTATGGCGTTAGCCGTTGACCTTTCTCAGTCTCAGGATCGTAAACCTCAAGAAATGGATGGGGATATCTGTGATGTCTCGGCGAAAAGCGCGGCAGCGAGCCTGTTAGACACCGCAGAGCTGGTGGATCGTAAGGTTCTGGATCGTATCTGTGAGTTAGTCCATAAGGCCAATTTTATCAGCTGTGTTGGTGTGGGGGCTTCAAGTATTGTTGGGCGTTATCTGGCATTTCGTTTACTGCGAATTGGAAAGAAAGTTTCAATGTATGAAGACACTCATTTAGCGGCAATGAATGCGGTTCGTAGCACAGAAGGTGATCTTTGGTTCGCTCTATCTAGCTCGGGTTCGACACGAGATGTTATCCACGCGGTATCACAGGCTCATGTACGAAATGTGCCAGTGGTTGCACTGACTAACGTCACTCACAGCCCACTTACGGCAATTTGTACTGAGCTGTTGGTCGCTGCGCGTCCTGAGGGTCCGTTAACCGGGGGGGCGTTTTCATCCAAAGTCGGTGCTTTATTGCTTGTCGACGTATTAATTAATACCTTGCTTGATAAGTACCCTCAATACTCAGACTCTGTACTTGAGACGGCTGAAGTTGTTGTCCCTTTGATGAAATAATCTTCAAGAAATAATGATTAAGCCTGCTGAAAGCGGGCTTTATTTTTCGTTGTTTTTGAAGAATATTTTTTCCTTATATTTAAAGCTAAAGAAATATTCCTTGATTATTAGTTTTTTCATTCGTTTAGAATTTGTTTGAGTTCTAAACCGAACTTATATGACGATGTAAAGGTGTCACATGTCTCTTCAATTGACTCAATTACCACCGCTTCCCATAGGGTTTCGTAACGGCGCAGGTTTTGCTGACAAGGATAAGGTTTATGCTGGTTTAGGCAGCCTGGGTAGTAAATGGTTACGACTTGATACAAGGCAACCAACGGGCTGGGTGGAATGCGCGGATTTTCCGGGAGTAAAGCGTACCGATCCGGTCTGTGTGCCCGTTTCAGGTGGGTGTTATATTTTCTCTGGTGCAGGCATCGCGCCAGGATCGCACTCTCTAAGTGTCTTAGAAGATGGATATTTTTATGATGCTAACCGAGATAGCTGGAACTTAGTGACAGATGATATTCCGGTAGGGCTTTTGGGTGGTGCAGGTATCGAGCTTTTAAACAAACAGCTGGTTTTGGTCGGCGGTTATAACAAATCTGTATTCGATACCTTGATGCAGCAATTAAGCGATCCTTTGGTGTGTGGCAATGAAGCCCAAAAACTCGACTGTTTATGTACATTTATGGACCAACCAATCGAGTTCTACGGCTGGAACGACAAAATTTATCGCTTTGATATCAAGACAAAAGAGTGGCTGGATATTGGCGATAATCCATTTGAACCAAATTGTGGCGCGGGAGTATGGCGTTTAGGTAATGCGCTTGCGTTGATTGAAGGTGAGGTGAAGCCGGGGCTGCGTAGTTTGCAAAGCAAGTTGTTGCTCCTGAATTCAGAAGGCTTGGTGGACGCTGCGGAGTTAAGTCCAATTGTGGAACAAGACCCATACCATGAAGGTCTTGCAGGTGCGTATTGCGCTGAACTTGACGGTCTGTGCATGATGCTGGGTGGCGCGTATTTTATAGGAAGTCAAAGCAATTATCGCGATGGGCAATACTACAGTCACCAAGGGCTGACAAAAACCTACGCAACTAAAATATGGCAATTATGTGGTGGCCAGTGGCAGCATGTTGGTGATCTGGAAAAAGGTAAGGCGTACGGCGTCTGCCTATCGATCTCAAACGGTATCGTGCTGGTTGGTGGTGAAGATGCAAGCGGGCAAGCTCTCACGGAGTGTGAGCTGATCTCGGTGATTCGATAATGACTACATCCGCCTGTGTTGCACGGTGCGGATGTATTTTTATGTTCAGTTACACGCTGGCATACGATGCCCAAGACTTGGCATGGAAAATCGCGATAGAGGCAGGTGCGACAAGTACCTGCTTACGATCCACAGTCTGGTGCAACTTGTGCGAATCGGTATTACAGATCATGATCCACTCTTGGTTGGCTTCGGTCGGTAGCGTAAAGCGCGCCGGTGCATTGGTCTGGTTGATGCAATAAAACAGCTCATCGCCTTCTTGACCCAAGCCTAAATGCAACGCGACAGAGCTTAGGTTGTTCCAATCTTCATGCTCCATGAAAGTGCCGTCTAAGCGACGCCAAAATATGCGGTTTTCATTACGCTTCTTGCCACTAAACGCACGAATAAACGGAACCATATAGGTTTGTCGCGCTTCCACCATCTTCGATAGCCACTCTTTAAAGCTCTCTTTCTCTGGCGTCATATGCCAGTCTAGCCAGCTGATTTCGTTGTCTTGACAGTAGGCGTTGTTATTGCCTCTTTGCGAGTGAGACAGAACATCAGCGGTGAGAATATGAGGGATACCAAACGCAAACAGCAAGCTCGCCATAAAGTTACGTTTTTGTTTTTCGCGTTTTTCAATAATTAGCGGGTTTTCCGTATGCCCTTCGACGCCGTAGTTGTCTGAACGGTTGTCACCATGCCCGTCTCGGTTATGTTCACCGTTGGCTTCGTTGTGTTTTTGCTTGTAGGAAACGAGGTCCTGCATACAAAAACCATCGTGATAGGTGATGTAGTTTACCGTCAGTTTGTATGGCCAGTTCGCCGCACTGTAGAGATCACGTGAGCCCATAATACGGGTGGCGAACTCTTTTAAAAATCCGTGATCACCGCGCCAGAAACTACGTGTGATGTCTCGCAGGCGGTCGTTACATTCGTTCCATCCAAATGGAAAGTTCCCGACTTGGTAGCCATCTGGGCCAATGTCCCATGGCTCGGCAATCAACTTGACCTCTTTGAGTACCGGATCTTGAGCGACAGCTTTAAAGAAGCCGGATTCTGCATTGAAATAATCGCCATTACGTCCCAACGTCGCCGCAAGATCAAAGCGGAAGCCATCAATTTGGTATTCTGTGACCCAGTAGCGAAGCGTATCCATCACCAAATTCAGGCTGGGCTGGTAGGAAAGATCAACGGTATTGCCACAACCGGTGTAGTTGGCAAAATGGCGACCATGCTTGAGGTAATAGTTTTTATCGAGCGCTTTTAAATTAAATACTGGGCCATCTGCGCCGCCTTCAGCAGTGTGGTTATAGACGACATCGAGAATGACCTCTATCCCGTTTTTATGCAGCTCACGAATGGCTGTTTTTAGCTCGTTAACGGCGTCAGATTCTGCGTATCTGGGATCGGGCACCATAAATAAAAATGGGTTGTAACCCCAATAGTTCACCTTTTCCATCTTTAGCAGGTGGGGCTCGTGCATGCAGGCTGCTATCGGAAGAAGCTGTAGCGTGTTGATGTTTTGTTGCTTGTAAAACTCAAGCATCGCATCGCTGACTAAACCGAGATAGCGGCCTTGGTCTTCTCTTGGCACATCTGGGTTTAGTTTAGACACGCCTTTTACGTGAGTTTCGAACAAAACCATTTCTGCACGCGGCCGTTTTGGTCGCTGTACACCTTGCCAGTCAAAGTTGTCGTCTACGACTACGCATTTTGGCAATTCAAAGCTTTTTTCAGAGTTAAAAGGCAGTGTGTATCTAAGCGGACGAGCAATGGCTTTTGCGTACGGGTCAGAAATTAAATGTGGTTTGCCATCTGTTTCAATAATATAGGCATATTTCGTGCCCGCTTTGACACCTGGAACAAAAGTAAATTTTATCCCTGCGTATTCCCCCTCTAAAGGGTAGCTTTGAAAGCATCCATGCTGATCAAATATTGCTAATTTAATATTTGGCGCATCAGGCGCATAGATAGAAAAATTACACCCATTTTCGTTCGGTGTAGCGCCTTGAGGATAGGGGTGAGCACACTGAATATTCATTACTTTTTTATAATTAGTTCCATATAACAGGGAGTTTAGTAAATAGTTTTGTTTAAGCTAGGTCAAGCGCCTTAATTAAAAATTGTAAATGTAATTTTATTTCAAAATTATGACATTTTTTATTAAAAGGTTGAGCCATTTGGCATTTTGTTGGTCGGTTTATTTACGAACAACGTTACTCTCCGCCCTAGAACTGTGATTCACGACACGAATACATCGTTCGGTTAATTTTCTCATCCCTTCTCATCCCCCTGAAATATTTTTCATCCGGATGAAGTCGAAAAACTCCTCCCTGAGTAATCTGAAGCCAGTTGAAACAAATGGAGACAACGGCACTGCTAGCGTCTCATCTTACCTCTCTTTTTATATGCCTGTTACTGCCTTTTCGGGAATGTATCGGGGAGAGGACATAAAGAATAAAAAACCCTAAACGGAGTTAACAATGAAAAAAGTAAGCGTAATTGCTGCTGCAGTGGCGACAGCTTTAGCATCTGGATATGTATTTGCAGAAACTGATGTAGCACTTGATGTAACTAGCGGTGAGTCTGCTATGGAAGTCGAAGTTAAGAACCCAACTGAAGTTGTTTCTGACGGCTGGGAAGTACATGGTTACTTGTCCTCTAATATGCGTATGGTTGAGGGTGAGTCAGTCGATACTGAGTACGGTAAGCCAGACTATAAAACTGCTGGTACACACGGCAAAAGTACTAACCAAGTAGAGTTTACTGTTAAGAAGCACACAGAGCACAATAACGGTGTATGGTCTGACTTTGTTGTACGTACTGAATACGGTAATGGTAACTCTTATGCTTACTCGTCTTCGGGGAGTCAAAAGGCAAATGATACGGCTCAATTGGAAGTAAAAGAAGCGTTTGTTGAGATTGGTGCACTACCTTACTTTGGTGAAGAGACATCTATCTGGGCTGGTCAGCGTTACCTAAACCGTGCTTCGGGATTACTGTCTGGCGAGTTCTGGAAACAATCTTCTGGTGTTGGTGCTGGTCTGCAAACTAAATTGGGTGGAAATACGGCGGGTGTTGCGTATGTGACTGCTGATCCTGATGCAGGTGCCGCTGACAGTTACGCTATTGATTGTGAACAAAAAGATGGTTCAACCTCTGTAATACCTGAAGAGTGTAATGTAGTAAAAAAAGGCGCGAACGAACGCCAGACTTTATCTTCTATCGACCTATACTACTATGGTGTTGATGTAGGTATTGGTAGTGTGGATTTTGATTTTAAATATATTCAACAAGCGAATAAAGACAGTGATTCTAATGACGGCTTTGGTGCTGCAATTACTCTAAACTCAAGCTACTACGGTCTTGATGGTTGGACACAATCAGCTGTTTCTTACGGTAAGGGGACAGCACAAAACCATGGTATGAACTTTGGCGGTTGGTCTGGTGGTGACGAGAATGCTGAGTCTCTATTCTTAACTTCTTACGGTGTGCTGAATATTTCCGAGAACTGGCAAATGGGTTCTGAAATTACTTACTTTGCTGCATTAGATGAATTATTTGGTGCCAAAGATCTAAAACGCTACTTAGCAGCAGTACGCCCTTCATATAAAGTAAATGACAATCTACGATTAGAAATGACAGCTTCTTACGGTCATGAAGAAGGTCAAGACGGTTACTTTGAACGCTCTGGTGATTCATTAGAGAGTGATATCTTTAACGCAGAACTGGCAGCTGCTTTCACCGTAAATGCTGACTATTTTGGTCGTCCACAAATTAAACCATATGTAAGCCACGTTGTTGCAGATGATGAAGCAAGTGCTGGTATCATTGGTATCAAGAGTGGAAAATCTGAAACAATAGTGGGTATCCACACTGAAATCTGGTTCTAAATCAGATATTGTTTAGGGCAGCCTCAGGGCTGCCTTTTTCACTTTGTATCCTATTAAACAACAGCCTTTAGTGAGAACTATAATGAACAATAAACACTCTTTTATCGCAGTCGTACTGGGTGCACTACTATCGGGTTGTGCATCGGATGCGCAAGTGCAGACAGAGCTTACTCCCCCTACTAATGCCGAAGTGTGCTGCGGCGATTTCTCTCAATTTCCTTATGCTCAGTTGAATGATAAAGAAGATTTGAAATTTGACCTCGACCTATCCGCGCCAGTAGGTAACTTCAGCGAAGGCAACAGCCATTTTGCTGCTTTTCGTTTCAGTGATCGTTCGGGTGAAGTGATGGTGACTGTGTCGAGTATGATGGTTGATGGCTCCGTACTGGCGCCAGAGGTACTTCTTCTTGATGAATCGTTCAACGTTGTAAAGAAAATTACATTGGATGACTTTGCTGTGTTGCCTTCAGATGCGTTCACTCGTACTCGTTATATCTCGAAGTTTCGCACCAATACGGACAACACACCTTACTTTGTGATTTACACGCCAGCGGACAAGCTAGGTCAAAGTATTAAAGTGGATCACCCAGCTAAAGCGCGTGCAAAAGAATTTGGTGAAGCAATGCCTATGGTGACGGATCCAACCTACACGTACCAGCTCGGTGGACGCATTGAGCTGCAAGTTGAAACGCTTAAGCTTCGTCCTTTCCGTGCTAGTCAGGTTAGCCAACCTGCGGCGAAACAAACATTGGCCCCAGCTAAAATTAAAGTACAACCCGAATCTCGCGATTTTTATATCTCATCCATTGAGCAAGCAGTCAAAATGGGGGATATTCCCAAAGCGCTTGGTTTATTGGATGAAGCCAAAGCACTAAATATTCAAGGTGCTCAAGAAGCGTTTGTTAAGGCTGTCAATTCGAAGTAACTCTTCCCAAAATATCGACATGAACAAAGCCACTTGCGATTAACAAGTGGCTTTGTTGTATTTAGGCCAAGTTACTACTTCGTTTTTTCGGTTGAATCGATGGTTCGCAATATGCGTGCTAATAAATAGTGGGCAACGTAGCTTGATGTCGGCGCAGCTCAGTGAGAAGTGGCGATGGATAGCTTAATAAAGCTGAAGAATGACACTGTAGAAAATAGCTAGAATACTTAGGGAATGGTTTGAGTGTCTTCTTTATTTAGAAGACGCATATAAAAATCGGTCGCCACACACATGCGTAGCGACCGATAGAATATCTTAAGGTTAGTTTAGCGCTTATTCTTCGTTGAATTCCACGCCTGACTCTTTATATAAACGCTGACATGCATTGCCGTCGCTGTGGAATAGGTGACAGCGGTGTGCTGGTATACCTACGGCAAGTTTATCGCCTGTCTCGACTGCCAATGTATCTGGTTGGCGATAAATCATATCTGCGTCTGCCGCATCAATGTGCATGTAAACCTGAGTTTCGTTGCCAAGCTTTTCTACGATGTTCACTTCGCCTTCAATAGTCGCGTCACCTTCGTTTGCCGGAACCAAGTGCTCAGGACGAATACCCAAAGACATGCGTTCGCCTTTGATTACGGTTGTTCCGTCGACCGGGATCCAGAAAGTCATGCCGTTCGCTAACTGAACCATCACGCGCTCTTTTTCTACTGCTTCAATGAATACGCTCATAAAGTTCATTTTTGGAGAACCGATAAAGCCTGCCACAAAGCGGTTTTGTGGGTAGTGGTAAAGTTCGAGTGGTTTACCAACCTGTGCGACAAAACCTGCATCCAGCACAACGATCTTGTCTGCCATTGTCATTGCTTCAACTTGATCGTGTGTGACGTAAATCATGGTACAGCCCAGTTTGCGCTGCAGCTTGGTGATTTCAGAACGCATTTGAACGCGTAACGCCGCATCAAGGTTTGATAGCGGTTCATCCAACAAAAATACGTTAGGTTGAGAGACCAAAGTACGGCCAATGGCAACGCGCTGGCGTTGACCACCAGATAGTGCTTTAGGTTGACGCTCTAGTAGATGACTCAATTGAAGGATGTCTGCAGCGTGTTCTACACGTTTGTCGATTTCTGCTTTGTCTGCTTTTGCCAGTTTTAGGCCGAAAGACATATTGTCGAATAGGTTTAAATGAGGATATAGAGCATAAGATTGGAACACCATACCGACGCCACGTTTTGAAGGTTCTACATCGTTCATGCGTTCATTGCCGATGTAAAGGTCGCCTGAGGTGATATCTTCTAGGCCGGCGATACAACGGAGCAGGGTAGATTTACCACAACCTGATGGGCCAACGAAGACAACAAATTCGCCTTCTTTAATATCTAAATCAACGTTTTTCGAAATTAAAACGTCACCATAAGCTTTGCATAAATTTTTTAACGTGACACTCGCCATCTAGCTCGTCCTCGGTCAATATTTTTATTTTTACTGCCGAACATTATATGAATTATTGCGACGACAGTAACTGTAGGAATTTGGTAAGAAGTGGACTTCTTTGTTTGGTAAGAAAAATGGGTGATGGATAACTCACATCACCCGTCAAAGCCAATCATAGGTTTGCTTCCCCCTACTTTGGTCAGCATCTCCCCCGTTTCAGTCCGATCCAGAGATCAAAATTAATCCGAATGCTTACCTAGTAATAGCAAACCCCGCGGCATTTTAAATCAGACAGTTACTTTGGAATAAACCAGAAAACATACTGATAAGGGCTCTTACCATCCACTCTTTGGATGTGTCTAGTTTCTCTATATTGCGGTTAAGGCGCATCCTCCCGACCCTACTTTTTATAGGGGGAGTAGATAAGGATGAGGGAGAGGAGGGGGTAAAAGGCGTAGGGAGATCGAGTTCAAATAAATACAGCGATTAAAATTGAAACTGATCACATAAAGAGCCATTTTTGTGATTTTGCTCCGCAAGCTATGACGATGGGGATCACGAAAATAGGCCATAATACTGAGGGCGTAGGGAGTAGGAGGATGAGTCACCTATCGGTTTGGCTAAAAATAGATGTCGAAATACGGTGAAACCTCCTGGTCGAACCCTACAACAGAAATATAACAAGGATATGAATATGAAAAACGCCCTAAGCACAGTCGCACTAGGTACGCTAGTTGCCTTAGGCTCATTCGGTGCAAACGCTGCCATCGAAGAAGGCCAACTGACCATTTGGATTAATGGTGACAAAGGTTACAACGGTCTGGCGGAAGTAGGTAAACAGTTTGAAGAAGACACAGGTATTAAAGTGACCGTGGCTCACCCTGATGCGCTTCAAGATAAGTTTCCGCAAACAGCGGCGACAGGCGATGGTCCGGATATTGTGTTTTGGGCACACGACCGTTTTGGTGGTTACGCAGAAGCTGGTCTGCTTGCTGAGATCAAACCATCTAAGCAAATGAAAGAAGGCATTGTTGATTTCGCATGGGATGCAGTGAAATACGACGGCAAACTGATTGGCTACCCAGTCGCGGTTGAATCTCTGTCTCTTATCTACAACAAAGATTTGGTGCCTAACCCACCGAAAAGCTGGGAAGAGGTGGCGAAGCTAGACGCAGAGCTTAAGAAAGATGGCAAATCTGCGATTATGTGGAACCTAAAAGAACCGTACTTTACATGGCCACTAATGGCTGCAGACGGCGGCTACGCGTTTAAATACGGCGCGGCAGGATACGACATCAAAGACGCGGGTATCGCGAAAGATGGCGTTAAAGATGCGATGAATTTTGTGAAAGGCCTAGTAGAGAAAGGTGTCATTTCTGCGGATATGGATTACTCAGTGTCTGAAGCATCATTTAACCAAGGTAAGGCTGCGATGATCATCAACGGCCCTTGGTCTTGGGGTAACATCGAAAAATCGGGCGTTAACTACGGCGTGAGCACTCTCCCTAAATTTAATGGTCAACCTTCTAAACCGTTTGTAGGCGTACTGACAGCGGGCATCAGCACCGCATCACCAAACAAAGATTTAGCGGTGGAGTTCCTAGAAAACTACCTACTAACCAATGAAGGCCTAGGTAAAGTCAATGCAGACAAACCGCTAGGTGCAGTTGCTCTGAAATCTTACCAGAATGAGCTAGATTCAGATCCACGCATTGCGGCGACAATGGACAACGCGATGAATGGTGAAATTATGCCTAACATTCCTCAGATGAACGCTTTCTGGGGCAGCGCGAAAAACGCAATTATTAACATCGTGGATGGTCGCCAAACTGTAGACGAAGCTCTAGCGGATGCAGAAAAACAAATGACTAAATAATTATTATCAATTTTTGGGGAGGGGGAAACTCCTCCTTATTTTCTAAGTATTATTATCGCTAGCAGGTTCTTCTATGCAGTCAGTTCAAGGTACAGATGCTATGACATCTTCAACAACGAGCTTGCCATCAAGTAAAAATGTATTCGTTAAGTGGGCACTGCTTGGCAGTGTGGGCATCCTTAATGGCTATGCAACGATTCTTATGTATTCACGTGGTGAGATGGCGTTCGCGCTGCTTACCCTTATTCTAACCGCTCTGGCTTTGTACATTTTCGGTAGCAAAAAGACGTATGCTCACCGTTACATCTACCCAGGCATCGCGGGTATGATCCTATTCATCCTTTTCCCTCTGGCATATACGGTCGGATTAGCATTTACCAACTACAGTGCTAAAAACCAGCTTTCACTAGATCGTGCCCAAACCGTTTTAATGGATCGCACTTTCCAAAGTGGTGATAGTTATCCCTTCACGTTATACAAAACGGATAGCGGCCACCGCATTGCGGTGAAGAAAGGCGATCAACTGTTAGCGACGGATGAATTCAGCATTTCAGCATCATCAGGTGCAGGGCTAGATCTCACACCCGTTGAGTCGGTTTCTGGTGAAAAAGAACGCATTAAAGCCATCATCAAAAACAAAGCCGCGCTTGGTTCGATTGATTTACACATGCCTTCTGGCGAAGACATCCGTATGAGTGGCTTACGCAAATTTGCTGCTGTTGTGCCTCTTTACACGCTGCAAGACGATGGTCAATCGCTTTACAACAACGAAACGGGTGAAACACTGCGTCCAAATATGGAAGTGGGCTTCTATCAACCTGTTGATGAAAACGGCCAGTTTATTGGTTCAACTGTGTCACCAGGTTTCGTGGTAGACATTGGTACGCACAACTTCGAGCGTGTTTGGAAAGATGATGGCATCAAAGAACCGTTTGTTAGTATCTTTATCTGGACGGTACTTTTCTCAGGTCTGACGGTTATTCTAACGGCATTGATTGGCTTAGTCCTGGCGAGTGTGGTGCAGTGGGAAGAGTTAAAAGGCCGTGCGATTTACCGTGTACTTCTGATTCTTCCTTACGCGGTTCCAGCTTTCATCTCGATTCTTATCTTCAAAGGTTTGTTTAACCAAAGCTTTGGTGAAATCAATATGGTGCTAGAGGCGCTGTTTGGTATCAGCCCAGCTTGGTTCTCTGATCCACTTATGGCGAAAACCATGGTGCTAGCGGTCAACGTATGGCTTGGTTTCCCGTACATGATGATTCTGTGTATGGGCCTGCTTAAAGCGATTCCTGAAGATTTATACGAAGCCTCTGCAATTGATGGCGCTAACTTCATCGAGAACTTCCGTAAAATCACACTGCCACTGATGATTAAGCCTCTGACTCCGCTACTTATCGCGAGCTTTGCATTTAACTTCAACAACTTCGTTCTGATTCAGCTATTGACTCAGGGTGGTCCAAATATGATCGGTACGTCAGAACCTGCGGGTTACACCGACTTGCTTGTAAGCTACACCTACCGCATCGCGTTTGAAGGCTCTGGCGGTCAGGACTTCGGTCTGGCAAGTGCAATCGCAACGCTTATCTTCCTATTGGTTGGTGCGCTGGCATTGCTTAACCTTCGCTTTACTAAGCTGTCTCAGGATTAAGGAGAATTTCCAATGGCAATGGTACAAGGTCAATCACTTAAATACCGCGTATGGGCAACCCATATTGCTATGTGGGTATTCCTAGCTTCAATCATCTTTCCGCTATTGATGGTTATCGCGATTTCATTCCGTGAAGGTAACTTCGCTACAGGTAGTATTATTCCTGACAACCCATCACTGGAGCACTGGAAGTTAGCACTGGGTATTGCTGTAACGAATGCTGATGGTTCGGTCACACCGCCTCCGTTCCCAGTACTTACATGGCTATGGAACTCAGTTAAAGTAGCTGGAATTACGTCTATTCTGATTGTTGCGCTGTCTACAACATCGGCTTATGCGTTTGCTCGTATGCGTTTTAAAGGTAAGAACACCATCCTTAAAGCGATGATGATCTTCCAAATGTTCCCAGCTGTACTGGCGCTGGTGGCACTTTATGCTTTGTTCGACAAACTAGGGCAATATATTCCATTCCTTGGTTTGAACACGCACGGCGGCCTGATTTTCTCTTACTTGGGTGGTATTGCCCTGCATGTTTGGACAATCAAAGGCTACTTTGAAACGATTGATAATTCACTGGAAGAAGCGGCAGCGTTGGACGGTGCAACACCATGGCAAGCGTTTAGATTAGTGCTGCTTCCACTGTCTGTGCCAATCCTTGCGGTTGTTTTCATTCTTTCATTTATCGGTGTGATTGGTGAAGTTCCGGTAGCATCATTACTGCTTTCTGATGTAAACTCATACACATTAGCGGTTGGTATGCAGCAGTATCTATACCCTCAGAACTATCTATGGGGTGATTTTGCAGCAGCAGCAGTATTGTCTGCACTACCAATTACCATCGTATTCTTACTTGCGCAGCGTTGGTTGGTCGGAGGATTAACCGCCGGCGGTGTGAAAGGTTAATAAGAACGATAAGGGCGACCGCAAGGTCGCCCATTTTGTTTCTCGACTTAACATCTTTTGGTTTGGCCGCCGATCAGTTAAGAAGAGAGCATCTCTGGCGTTACGCATAGCTGGCTGTTAGCTAGATTCCTTACTATTTTACTACTAACAGTTTTTGTAACCATAAACCCGGCATTGTCCCGGGTTTTTTTATGTCTGCTTTTTGCCGTTTTGTGGTGGTGAGTATAAAAAAACTCTTGTTAAAGAGAATAGCGGTTGGATGACCATGCGACCGAACAATCAAATATCAATGAACAGAAACCTCTCTTGCATCTCGCTCTGCTAACTCTCTACACAATAGTGAATTATTCGCGGATCAGGTGTCACAGCGGCGGGCACGTGATGCCTGTTTATTTATAGAAATATTGCGTCATAATTTTTCATGTTTTATTCGCCTGCTCCTGACTAAACTATCAGTGTTTTAAAACCCAATGATAGGGATGGCATTGGCTGCGTAAGGAAGTGCACACAAAATAACTTACTAATAAATATAGGCAGTAAATACAATGTTAAAGAATAAATGGCTTGTTGCGACACTATTCGCAGCATGTTCTGCAGCTAATGCAAACCCTTATGTCGGCGCTTCTATTGGTCAAGCTAGTTTTGATAAAGCTTCTGGCTCAGTGGACTCTTCGTTAGTGAGCGGCAGTAGTTCACTTGAATTGCAAGATGACTCCAGTTTAGCGGGTAAATTATACGCTGGTTATCAGTTTAACGAGTATTTCGCGCTAGAAGGATCGCTAGGTGGTTACGATGCATTAGATGGCGATCTTGTGACAGTGGGTGACATGAAGTTTTTCGCTATTCAGCCTAAAGTGATTGTGCCTGTTGGCGAGCGTTTTAACTTATTTGCGAAAGCAGGTTTGTCTTACTTTAACGCTGAGTTTAAGGCGAGCAATTCTTTTGTAGGCTCAGCAGGCTATACCACGCTCTCCGATACAGCATTGAGCGGTATGTACGGGCTAGGTGCAGAGTTTGCGTTAACGGATAACTTACACTTAGAAGCATCTTGGGATTACATGAAACCTGAGCTTGAAGTCGTAAAGACAGCGGATGCAAATGCGAAAGTAGAAGCGGAAATCAGTGTTCTATCATTGGGTGTAAGCTACCACTTCTAGAATTACTTATTAGTAGGGAGTTCTGTTTACAGGGCTCCCTATGTTATTTTTAAGGTAAGAAATTCTAGCGCGGAGTTTAAGTGAACGATGTAAACCTAAGGCACCTTGATTTGTTGCTAAAGCATTATCAGATCAATCAACATTGTTCGGTGGTGCTGGACGATCTTGAAACCGTTTTATACACGTCCAGAAGAAACGTGTCGATTGTCATGCGGAAATTATCTCACTTGGGGTGGGTGATTTGGCAACCTGCTATTGGGCGAAGTAAGTCAAGCCAGCTAGTCATCAAAAAGTCATTGCAGCAAGCGTTAACGGAAGTGCTAACCAATGAATTGGAGCTAGGGCGTTTCAAGCTGATCGCGAAGCTACTCGATATTTATGGAGAGATAGCGGTACGAGCACTGTCGGTAGCCACTGAAGAGTTAAGCATTACCAATGAAAAGCGTAATTCGGTCCTCATATCCTCTTACCCTTGGGTTAGTACCGTCGATCCAGTCAAAACATACCGCCTGTCTGAACTGCAGGTCATCAAGAGCGTTTATGACGTTTTGATCAAGCAAGACGCTGCAGGTAATCTTATTCCTTCACTGGCCCATTCTTGGGAAGTAAATGATAACGTCATAACGTTGTGGCTGATGCCTCGGGTGTACCGCCATGATGGTGAGCTTCTACATATTGATGATGTCATATGGAGCATAGAGAGATTACGTGACCAGAATGGCCCTGTAAGTGGACTTGGGCAAAGCATTAAACGCGTAGACGTAGTGGCTGAAAATTGCATTGAGATTACTCTTCATTATCCAAACAAGCTTTTTCCGTATGTGCTCGCGATGCCCAATGCTTCAATTATCTGCCGCGATCAGAAATCGTTTGGAAACTACACGTCTCATATTGGAACTGGGCCGTTTAAGATTGAAGACTGGAACAGTAATGGACTTCGCTTACGCGCACATAGCCAGTATTTTTCTACCTGTGCTTTACTTGAAAGCGTCACTTTATCTCATGAGACGGAAGTCTTAGAAAATATTGTGAGTTTCAACCAAGAAGTGGGTGAGGTGAACATCGAATGGATCAGTTCATTCTCTTATCTGACCTATCGTCAAAGACCTGATGCAAAAATATCGCTTGAAACCTGGCAAGAACTGGCAAAATTCATCAGTCATGAAAAATATGGCTATGACGCTAAAGGCGCTGTAGAAGGGATTGAATTCAAACAGAACACGGCTCTACGTGATCATTATCCTAAGCCAAACCTACATGGAAAAATTACGATTGCAGAACCAATTTGGACGATACCCAGCTTAATACGCCAAGTGAAATGGCTACATCGATTAATCCGTTCGACGGGCCTTGAATTGGAGATCGTTGTAATTGAAGATATCAGTTGTCCTGAATCTATCTCTGAAGCGGCTGACCTAGTTCTGGTTGACGAAATCATTGAAGCGCCAAAGGAATACGGCTTGTACGAGTGGTTAAGTGTATCGACAGGCTTGCGGTACGCTCTGACGCCAGTAGAAATGCAGTCACACCAAGATCAAATACGCCATGCCGTCGGCAGTGAAAATCCATACGAAGCGTTACTTGAGATAGAAGAATCTCTGTATAAAGAGCATCGTTGCTTGCCTTTATTCTGCGGGCAAGAAGAAGTGACAAAGGCCGCTCAAGTCAAAGGTGTACAGATACGTAAAAGTGGCTACAGTGACTTTTTTCGACTTTGGGTTTCGGATAACTAGCTAGGACTATTTAAAACTCGCGGCTTGAAGGGGCACAACCAATGTATTGCAATAAAACGTAAATGCTTTCTTGTGAGAGTGCAACGCGTCGAAACAGATCGGCAAAGGTGTCATCTCCCCCAAAACAGGCCTTGATATAGTGATTGATTTCACCATCACCGTAACCTTCCACATACATAGAACGAACCCACTGATACTCAACCGCCTTAAGGTTTGATAGTGTATTTTCACTCAATGTAACTTCATTTATGTTCACTCATAGTCCTTGATGAATTTTTACGTGCTAGACGATTAAATCAGGACAAGATGAAGAAAAGATGACAGAAAAGTGTAAAAAAGAGGCTTAGAGCCTCTTTTTTGAATTAAAAGGTTTATTTTAGATATTTAACGTGCGCTTCCATCTCTTCGCCGATTTCCTTGCGCATATTCATAAGGCGAATCGCTGAATCTCTTAAGGCAATGTCTTCAGGCGTTTCTGGAATCCACTCGGGAACAGACGTTGGTTTTCCGTTTTCGTCCACCGCAACCATAATAACGATACAGTGCGTGGTAAGACGGTTCTTAAGTTCTTTTGGGTCACTGGCTTGTACATCGATTGCTATGTGCATGGAGCTACGCCCGGTGTAGATGACTTTAGCGCTTACTTCTACCAGGTTACCCACATGAATGGGTTGGACAAAGCGGATACCACCGGCATAGGCTGTGATACAGTACTTCCCACTCCATGCAGCCGCATTTGCGTATGCGGCTAAATCGATCCATTTCATTACGGCGCCACCATGGACTTTGCCGCCAAAGTTTACATCTCCGGGCTCAGCGAGAAAACGTAGGGTTGTTGTGCGTTGACCAGTGCTCATCTGTCAATCCTGTATAGTTATTAGTTTTATTTTTAATAACAAATTGGTCATTCCTGCGCAACAAATATTCGACTTTTGGCTAATATTAATTGGCTGCGTGTTGTTGGTCAGCGTTTAGCCCGCATTTGCAGACATGGTTCGATCCAAAATTTCCATACTTTGGTCAAAATAAGGGTTGTAGGTCAGGCGGGCGTGAACCTTCCCTTCTTCTCGATAACCCCATGCGGAATACCATACATTTTCTCCGTTCGAGCATCTTTGCTGGGCTTCTTCATCCTGCCCGTTACTGCATATGATATAAGTCCCTTTCACTCCATAGTGTGGGTTGTCAGGAGAAAATAACAGCCCCATGTGTGAGCCATTGGAGATTTGATACTCAGGTAATTGCATCGAGAAACGCGTGGAACGTTTTTCGCGTAGCTCTTGCTCTCCTTGCCACACAATATGACTGTGAGGGTGAGACATCTTGGTGCTGAACGTTTCTATCGCAAACTGGGTACTAATGACTTTATCGCCCTCGCTCATGAGCATAAACACGGGCTTGTCGTAGTGTGCATCTTCAAGTTGTTTTCTCACTTGCACCGACGTTTGGTAGTAAACCGCAGCAGCACTCATCGGCAGCGAGTTATATCGCAGTGGGTTGTCTTCTGGATCTTGATCGGCCCATGTAATGAAGTAACTGGCCAATTCCGCGAACTTAACGGCTGAGGAGTTGGGTAACAGTGCGGGGGAAAAAAGCAGCATGCCATTGATCGAGCGATCCTTAAGAGCTTCCGATGCCACCAGGTTTGCACCTGTAGAGTAGCCCCCAACCCAGATAGAGTCGGTATCCTGCTTTAGTAACTGAATATGGTGATGCACCACTCCCTGCCAATCTTCGAGCGTTGGAAGCTGCAAATCACCTACTTTACTTGCGTGTCCAGGCAATAGAATGGTTCTCACCAGATACCCTTGCTCGGCAAGGTGAGTGGCCACATCTGCAAAGGAGTAAGGGGAATCGCCCAGACCATGAACCAGCAACACACCTTGGCCATTGGGTTCATCAGGGCGGTACTCTTTAGGTATCACTAACGAAAGTTCTGATTGCTTATCCGCTGTAATAAACAGCCTGTTTTGCTCCAGCCATTCTCGGGTGCTTGCCAGATACTCGGCAAAGCTAGATTGGGTATAGTGAGGCAGACTGTCTGCTGATTCATACTCGGGGGCTTGAATATCAGCAGAGCAGCCAAGCAGAGTGATAAGGGTTAATCCTGAAGCGGTTAATACGCGCGTTTTGATGTTCACAGTCTGTTGTCTATTCGTCGTTATTTGGAGACTTCTTCGTACTTACCTTCGAGTACCGCTCCATGAGTACTTGTATTATCAGTTGCTGAGCTCACTTTATTCCGACGTTGTAACTTTTTGCCAGTCACAAGAGCTAAAACTGTTAGTGGTATCGCTAAAATAAGGCCCATAAGCAGAGTAAAAAAACCGACAAATAGGACAACGCTGCTGGATACGAGATTCTTCATAAACACCTCTTTTTTGTTCATGATTCACAATAGTGAGTAGTAAATGAATAAAAGATGAACACAAGCAAAAAAGCCACTCTCAAAGAATGAAAGTGGCAATAATTGGGGGGATTATTATAAGTGTTGTGGAGATTTGCTCCTGACAAAGCCAGGAGCTTAATTCAGAGAATTATTTAGTTGGGTACGTTGTGTAACGCACGCCCATCATCTGTTCCATACAGTGAATAACCTGACAGCTGTAGCCGAACTCGTTATCGTACCAGATGTACAGTACACAACGGTTGTCTTGCGCGATAGTTGCCGCACCATCAACAACGCCAGCGAAACGAGAGCCAACAAGGTCTGTCGAAACAATTTCAGTTGACTCTGTGTAGTCGATTTGCGCTGAAAGGTCTGACTTAATTGCCATTTCACGTAGGTAAGCGTTTAGCTCGTCTTTGTCTGTGCCTTTTTCAAGGTTCAGGTTAGCAATGGCCATAGATACGTTTGGCGTTGGTACACGAATCGCGTTACCTGTCAATTTACCCGCTAGTTCAGGTAGTGCTTTCGCTACCGCTTTAGCTGCGCCAGTCTCTGTCAATACCATGTTTAGCGAAGCACTACGGCCACGACGCTCACCTGAGTGGAAGTTATCAATCAGGTTTTGGTCGTTAGTGAATGAGTGAACAGTTTCGATATGACCAGATGTCACACCATACTTGTCGTTCATCGCTTTTAGGATTGGTGTGATAGCGTTGGTTGTACAGCTCGCCGCAGAGATAATTTTATCTTCAGGCTGGATAACATTGTCGTTAACGCCGAATACCACGTTCTTAATGTCGCCTTTACCAGGTGCAGTAAGAAGTACTTTCTCTGCGCCTTTACAGCCAAGGTGCTGGCTTAGGCCGTCTGCGTCACGCCAAACGCCTGTGTTATCAACGACAAGTGCATTGTTGATACCGTAGCTAGTGTAATCCACTTCTTCAGGCTTGTTCGCGTAGATGAACTGGATGTAGTTACCGTTCGCGATGATCGCTTTACGCTCTTCATCAACCACGATGCTGCCGTTGAATTGGCCGTGTACAGAGTCACGACGTAGTAGGCTAGCACGTTTTTCTAGGTCACCTTTCTTACCGCCGCGAACAACAACTGCACGTAGACGTAGTGGGTAACCTGGGCCGTTTTTCTCAACAAGAAGACGAGTCAATAGACGACCGATGCGACCAAAACCGTACAGTACAACATCACGAGGTTCGCTAACTGTTTGGCCGTTCATCGCGCCTAGTAGTGAGCTGTGAAGGAAGTCTTTCACACCGTGCTCGTCTTCGCGATCTTGCCAGAACTCATGAGCCAACTGACCAACATCAATACGGCATGGCGACAGTTCCATTTCCGAAAGTGCTTTGATTAGAGGAAGAGTTTGTTCCGGTGATAGTGTAGTACCTGTGTAGCGACGAGCTAGACGGTGAGTCTTGATAATATCAATTGTCGCTGCATTCACTAGAGTTTTACCAAATAGTAGAACTTCTACGCCTTTCTGACGGTAAAGCTGGCCAAGTAGTGGCGAGATGATTTCCGCAATCGTTTGGCTAGTTTGCCAGTCTAAAAGATGTTTCTCTGGACTCATTTTTCGTTGGACCTTTCGCTTTTGGGGACTGACTCTACCCGCGGTGTAGGGGAGGCGAGTAGAGCTTGGAATTCGTTCGTATCAATTTTGTAATTTTTATGCGGCAGGATTGTAAGGCCAACCCCCTTATTCTGCTAGTAAAAATAATGACAGGCGTTTGCTCTGGATTTAAGGGTTTTTATAGAGGCTTTAGCTGTTGTTTTTGTGCGCTTACCACTATTGACAATAAAAATTAGCCTTAGTTAATTTTCATCGAAAAATACTTGGATCGCTAGTTTAATGATAAATTATGAAAATTGATCTAGATCAATTGTGATCAGTGGCAACTTTAAAACGGAAATGGTAAACAAAAACGGGTCATTTGTTGTGTCTGCATTCAGTAGCATGTTTTTTGGTCACTTCTAGGTAAGTGCATCAGTAATTTTTTTCGTTTCTTTGAACTGTATGAGTGTTTATTGAGCGACTTGTGGTGTGTTTTGATTGAACTAACGGCGAGTTTTGTCGTGGAACGGTGGTGACGTGGTTGATAAATGAGCCATCAGCACTGATTAGTGTGCTGATGATTCATGAATTAGGGCAGGGCAAGACAGTCTTTTGAGTTGAACTGTTCAGGGGTTACTCTGCTGTCTGGAGCGGTCGGGCGCTCTCGGCCAGCTCATTGAGTGGTAGCCAGTTTACTTTTACGCCTGCCTGCAGGAACATTTCTTGGCTTACCTTGATCTTATCGCCCCAGCGAGAAAGGAAGTCAGGTGTTTGTTCTGGACAATGAACCGCTGAAATACCTGTTTGGATGATTTTTGCAGCGCAGTTAGGGCAAGGAAAATGTGTTACCCAGATCTCACAGCCATCTAGATCGCGTTTGGCGAATAGAATGGCGTTTTCTTCCGCATGCAATGTTTTCAGATACTTCATTTCTCTATCGTCAGTAATAGCGCTGTCTGAAATACCGTGTGGATAGCCGTTGAATCCGACTGAAACAATGCGATTTTGTTTAGTGATAACAGCGCCAACTTGAGTGGATGGGTCTTTACTCCAAGAGCCAACAAGTTCAGCCATTTGGTAAAAGCGTTGTGCCCATTTAGAAATCATTCAATTTTCCTCTAGGAAATGTTTACTTGCCTAAAGTGTACCTTTAGGCATGGATACTGGTTAATTGTGATAGAGATCGCCTCATAATATCCTAATTTCCCTGCTTTTAGTCCAGTAAAAAACGTGGTCGGCTCAGTGTTTATCGCATAAAAAGCCAATTTTAAGTGACTATTATCACATTTGATTTTTGCGTGGGGGGATTTAGGTAGGGCAGATTGGTCACGTTGCTTGTGCGAGATCTCTTACAAAGCTGTGAGCATAATTTGTGTTTTTAACGCAGATATCTATTTGGATTAAAGTTAAGTAATTGATAATTAATTAATTTATTGTTTTTCTTAGGCTGAGTCAGCATGGAGAAATTAAAAGTTCTGTTGTTAAAAACGGTCAGTGGCATATTCTTGAGTTGTCAGCAGGAAGCAGACATGGAACAGGAAAGACCCACGGATTGGTCATCTTCAGGAAGAAGATTCGATTGTTTAGGATGAACAATTGGCATGGAAAGCAAAGGACATTGGCTTGGACGCTAGTAACTAGGATGGTTGCGCAAGGACAGACAATGGACGCTTAACGGACTAAGGCAATTTCTGTCAGGGTGACGGAATCAGGGACACCGCTTAAGGATAAAGCGATGAGAGTTAACTGGGATAGTTAACGGGCTGGATTGCCAAGGACACCGCTAGGACGGCGATGGTAAGGAAAGAGCTGAAGGATTCAGTGTACTATCAAGGAATAGATGCAGGGAGCACCTATTAGTAGCCGGATTGCTGCGAGTAAAGATTAAACCCCACTAGGCGAGAGCTTAGTGGGGTTTTCTTTTTGTACGCTCTTTTTTATAAGTTTGACAGTCTTTAAACTTCGCTGCTTTTAAATAAGGTGGGTATTTGCACAGGTATAATAAAAGAAGAGCCAACCTCAAAAAGGGAGATTGGCTTGTATGAGTGTGAACATATAGGTTCACTAACAACGTCAGTTGGCTAGGTGACCCCCGGCTTATCAAGGGTCGATTTAATAAATGCACTATATGTGCCAAGTCTAATAGAGTGTATTTGCACAAAAAACTAATGCTTTAGCATTAATTTTCCGTCATGCATTTGCATATTGAAAGTGCAAAATGCAAATATTTGCATTATTCCATATTATTAGTGTGTCTTTTTAAAGCATAACCAGGCTTGCGGTACCAAGAAATGCAAAGAAACCGACAACATCGGTTACTGTGGTTAAAATAACGGAGCCAGCTAAGGCCGGGTCTAGTTTTAACTTTTCCAAAGCAATGGGGATAAGTACTCCAAACAGTGCGGCAGTAATGATGTTCACGATTATCGCCAGAGCTATCGTGGCGCCAAGTATTCCTGACTGGAACCACATGCCAGCTAGCCCACCAATGATCACTGCCCACAGAATACCGTTGATTGAACCAATGCCTATTTCATTTTTCAGCAGCGCCCAGCGGTTACCTACAGTGATCTGATTGAGTGCCATGGCACGCACCATAAGCGTTAATGTCTGGCTGCCTGCTATACCGCCCATAGAGGCCACGATCGGCATCAATACAGCTAAAGCAACAACTTGTGCGATGACGTCTTCAAACAAACCAATGGTGATAGAGGCAAGAATGGCCGTCATTAAATTAATGCCGAGCCAGACGCCGCGCTTTTGTGAGCTTTTAATCACAGGTGCGAATAGGTCATCGCCTTCATCCATACCCGTACCCGCCATCAAACGTGACTCATATATCTCTCGTTGGGTGCTGAGGGCAAATTGCCAGTCGACCTCACCGATCAGCATTTGATCATCATCAATGACGGGCATTGTTGAGGACGAAGAGTGTTCTAGTGCTTCGATACTTTCGGCCAAGGTGAGTTTGGCGTTCAGCGTTACCACGTTATCGCAGGCGAGATTTTTAAGCCTTTCGGATTCATCTGCTCTGAGCAAATCAATATAGCTCACGACACCACGGAACTGTTTACGTTTATTAATTAAGTAGATTTGCTGCGGTGCATCATAGCTATAACGCTCCATCAGCGCGGTTGCCCTTGCTACGGAAAGGTTAAACGGAAGCGTGACTATTTTACGTTCTGCCCAACGGCCCAGTTCATCATCTTCGTACTCGTTGGCTAAGTCATAAAGTTCTAGCTCGTCTTTTTCGATTAGGCTGAGTGCTTCACTGATGATGTCATCGGGTAACGAGTCGGCCCACTCGATCAAAGATAGGTTATCGAGTTTCGCTAGAGTAAGTTTCAGCTCAATTTCGGAAAGAGCGGAGATAATTGAGTTACGCACATCCGCACGGGCGTCAGTGAGTACTTCAATATGCAACTCTAATGGTAGGCCTCGCCACAAGCGCACACGATCATCAATCGGAAATGCTTCAAGTATCAGCGCAATGGAACCTGCTTCTAGCCCTTCTTCAATATACTCGTTTAATATTTGATTCTGTTGCTCGTCATCAGCACGGGCAATGGTCTGTATGTGATGAGATAGTTCCTGAAATTCGCTCATCGTTGCACTCCGCAGGTTTACGGTTTGATTTTATGAGCACATGTTAGCAGAAGCGGTGATTTGGGGAATGAAAAATCATTAAAAAGCCCAGAAATTCTGGGCCTTAACGTTACTCGGTTTTTGGTTGTTTGAGTGGTCTCAGTTTCTCCCAAGGAAGAGAGAATAGAGCTAAAATGCTAAGTGCATACAGCATCGACCAACCTAAGCAGATAAAAACGATGGTACAAAGGATAAGTGCGATCGCCGCCAGGGCTTTACCCACTCCTGTAAGCAGCTTATAGGCGGACAACATAGCCAGTAGATAAACCAAGACAAACACACTGTTGGCGAGTTTCAGAAAGAACTCAAGGTCCAGTCCTGACAGTTCGCCACCGACACAAGAAAGGATCAATATAGCACCTATGACTAGCGTGGCATTTGCGGGTACCCCTTTAATTGACACTCTCGCCAACGGACTGGTCGGTTTGTATTCTCGCGCTTGGGCCCACACCATACGAGATAAGCTTTGTGTGTATAAATTAACACTGGCAAAGCAGGCCGCGAAACCAAGCAGGCTAATCAACACTTTAAATTGATTGCCGAACAGTTGCTCTGAGATCCAGGGAATAGACGCACTTTCAAATTCGGCAGAGCCGTAAGCGCCAAACTTAAGAATAATCACCGAGCAAGCCCAGTAAGTGGCCCCTGCGATGAAGCTGCCGACTAAGATAGCGATGGGAAAATCTCGCTGCGGATTTTTAAATTCCTCGCCCATATGGGCCAATGCTTCAATGCCAACAAAGCACCAAAACATAACGCCGAGAGCCGCTCCAATACTCCAGAATGAGTCTGAATCGAGCGTCGGCATCACGATATCATTGGTCGATAGTCCTCCTTTCCACCAAAAGGCCGCGACGAGCGCAAATACACTCAACGCGATGACCGTTTGTAGTCGGCCGGAGGACTTAGTTCCAGACAAGTTGACCGCCATTAGCAGGGCCACCGTCAGTATTTGAGCCAGCATCGCCGAGTTAATCGCTTCAGGTAACAGCTGTTGTAAAAAGCCTGCGGCAAGCGCAATGGCGGCGGGTATGCCGACGGGGATTACGCTGACAAACAGCCACGCTACACTCTTTTCAAGCCGTTTATCAAACGCCTGCCGGACAAAATACGCGGTGCCCCCCGCACTTGGGTATCGCTTGCCTAACTGCGCAAAGGTGAGGGCAATCGGGCAAATGGCAATAAAAAGCAATCCCCATGCCCACAGTGACAGGTGCCCTGCAATGCCAGCAGCAATCGCTGGGACCATAAACAGCCCAGTGCCTAGTAACGTTGTTGAAAGTTGTCCTATTCCTGAAATGAGGGTTATTTCTTTTTTTAATTCGCCCATAGCTTCCATTCCTTCTAATACAGGAATAGCTTACTGAATAACTGCGAGTTAAGCAGCCAGCATTTCGTCGTAGATAACCGTCAAAATGACGGAATTTTCACGGTGGGTAAGCGAATTGACGCTTGGGCTAGACAGTGCTTCCCTTATTCAATTGTGAACCGAAGGGCTAATTGATAAAGCCTTACTATGGGGCATAAATACAAAGTGACTCATATAGCGTTCTAAACGATGAGAGTAGATGTGTTCAATTTCACTATCACCTTCATCATGGCAGTCTAGACAAGTTTCTTTGGGGTCGAATTCTTCGTGAGGGAAATGGCACTCTACGCACTCCATGTTCTCGTTCTCCTTGTGTTTTAAGTTATGGCTTTTTCCACGTAATAAGCCAAAGTCATCGTGACATTCAACACAACTGCGATATTCAAAGACCAAATCGTCAGAAACCGACTCATCCTCATGACATTGTCCAGCACACGTCTCGTCTTTTAAATGGAAATTAGCGAGTGTGTCTTCGTCTGGATTAGGAAGATCATCGGCATAAGTGAGTGGAGAAATGACCAATAAAAGGGTAACGAGAAATTTGTTCATCGCGATGTCTCCTCATGGCTGGAAGTCTCATCAGATCTTTTGTCATGGCAAAAGACACATAATCCAATTCGAAATTTCTTTGTGATACCGATAATAGGATCGCGAGGCTGATGTAGAGAGTGGCATGTTGAACAAAACATTTCTTTTACGTGCAGATCATGCGTCCACTCCGCTGCTCTGAGTGCTTGTGGCTGATGGCAGATGATGCACTGTTGGTTTTGCTCAAACATCGTTGACCGATTTGTGTCATTGAAGCCTATGATGGCGTGATCATCTTTAGGGTGATCGCCTTTGTTGCCGTGGCATGCGGTACAATTGTCGTAAAATAGACGACTTTCGTGCTGACCTACCGACGTAATAGCGTCAATATTCTTAATCAGACGTTTCTTTTGATGGCACCGAATACACCTCTTATTTTCTTTGGATATCACTGCCATCGTTTGTTCTGGCGTGATTTGTTGAGCAAAATCAGGCTTGCTGTCGGCAAAAGTGGCTTGAGCCACAAGTAATGCAATAAGGCCACACTGCCACTTTAGAGCAGAGTTCTGTATTGCACGAAGTAGGGAAAAGATCCGCATAGTTACCCTCAACAAGATAAATCGCGATACGTTGGGCGAAGGCACCGCCCAACGTTAACTGTAGCCATTATTTAAATACCATGTTTAGAACACCTCGGTGATATACGTGGTTGATTTGGCTGTTGTCAAAAACGGCAACACCGAACGGGTAGCTCTTAGACATGTCATCAAATTGAACGTCTTGTGTCTTCGCATTTGAGCCAGCGGTGACAAGTTTCCGTTTCATCTCAAGTGTCCAAACACCCTCGTTCCAGTTTGAACCTACCTCGATATCCCCTCGTGAACCTTGGAATGGCGCACCAGTCAGCCCAGGAATACGGTCTGTTTTGCTGTAATCTTGGGTAAAAGGCATTTTTTCATTTTCGTGAATGAGTAATGTATCAGCGGAAAGGTTGGCACTCACAAATGCAGGTTGACCGTCTTTAATGTTATTTACGTAGCCGCCACCTGTTTTATCATCACCTTTACGACCCCAGCCCTTGTTTAGTTTTGGATCGGTATTGCTATCAATATACTGGTCATCCAGTTGATTATGCGCGGCTGTTCTGACTCCCTTCCAGTGCCACATATCGATAAATTGGCCTTCTTTGGTGTACTTTCTGGCCGGGTTTTTATCCTTTCTGCCGCCAATTTTTCCGCCTTTGGCACGGTGGCAGGCGGCATTACATCCTTTTTCTGCAAAGTCATCGGTGTTGATATCCCAGAACACAGCAAACTTGTCTTCATAGTATGTATTTTCATGACCCGTCTGGTCTTTATTCATGGATTGTTTCCACGAACCATCTGCTTGCTTCATCCAAGGGAAGCGTTCGACGCTTTTTGTTGGGTCGTCGTATTGAATAAGGAAATATACGTATTCATCGTCATAGAGCGACTTGATCAATACGTCTGTCCTTTTTATGCCTTTGTAGCCATTATCTGGTTTATAGGGGAGCTTCTTAAGTTTTACTTTAAGCGCGGTTGCCGCATCCCATGTAGAGTCTGGTATACCATCAATACTAATTGTTGTGGGCGCTTTAATACTTTCTAAAACCATGTCCTTTTTCGCGTTGGCAATACTCAGCGGCGCGATAGCTGTTGCTGCAGTAATGCCAATAATGATTGGCGACAGTCTCATATCAACTCCTTGGCTTTGCTTTGGTCTGTTTTGTATTAAGCGTAGGATTACTCTTTGAATATCAGCTTGAACAAAATCACACTATTTGTATGGTTATTGAGTGTGGAGTGATGAAGTTATCAGATTCGGATTAAATATTAGCAAATGCTGAACTTCTGTTTGAATTGATCGAATGTAAAGCAAACGGATGGCTTTATCGTTGCGCGAATTTGTGTCACATTACTTGTAATCAACAGGATAAGTTGAGCTATGACAGGAAGTAATATGGACAAGTTTGATCGTCAAATCGTAGAAATACTAAAACATCAGGCTCGCGCATCTGTGAGCCATATCGCCCGAGAAGTGAATCTATCGCGTTCTGCTGTCACCGCCCGAATCCAGAAGCTTGAAGCAGACAAAGTGATATTGGGTTACCACGCACAGCTCGCGCCACCTAAGAATAGCCCTATGATACAAGCCTATATGGCGCTTAAATTCGATATGTCTGCTGCGACGTATTATTGCGAAACCTATGCGAGCCGAATTTATCAAATCGACGGTGTGAAGTGGTGCCACGCTATCAGTGGCGAAACGGATATGATGCTGTTTGTTGAAGTCCCGACCATGCAGCGTCTAAACCAGATCAGAGATGAACTCCAAACGATTCCTGAATTGCGTCATTTAATGACCCATACTGTGCTAACCGAATTTTTTAATACTGCCCATGCCTCTTAGCCACATCAATCTAAATTTATTGCGTTCATTACAAGTGCTACTGGATGAGTGTCATGTCAGCCGTGCCGCGGAGCGTTTAAACATCACGCAATCTGCGGTCAGCCGTCAGCTTTCTCAACTGCGTGAATTATGTGGCGATCCATTGTTGGTAAGAGATGGCAATACCTTGATCCCGACACCTAGGGCGTTGGCGATTCAAAGCAAGTTGAATGACTTGTTGGGCGAGTTCGAAAGTTTATTAAGCGATGACGTATTTGAGCCCAAAACTTGGAAGCAAGAGTTTGTGATCTCGTCTAGTGACTATGTCGCGCAGTACATTATGCCGGACGTGGTGTCAGTGATGGTTGAACAGGCGCCGAATCTGAACATTGCTTATCGGTTGTGGCAGCCGGACTACTTGCAACAGCTCAATGCGACAGGGATCGATTTAGCCTCAACGATGTTGCCTGAAAAACCAGAGAATGTGAGTAGCATTAAAATTGGTGAGGACCAATCGGTTTGCTTAATGCGCCAAGGGCATCCTTTATTGAGTCAAACAGACATTAGCTGTGATCACCTTGTGGCCTACCCACACTTAAAAGTGACAGGTGGCGGCGACAAAGATTCGAGCGTTGATGTGGCGTTGAACACCTTGGGTTATCAGCGACGGGTAGCGTTGAAGATACCGTTTTTCTCTGCCGCGATTAACGCTTTAATGTCCAGTGACTATCTGTTGATTGTTCCTGAACATATCGCGGTGAACCTCTCTAACGATCACCCCTTGGCCTATTGCTCTTTACCGTTTGATACGCAGTTACACCAATATTGGCTAATGTGGCATCCCAAATATGACCAAGACAAAGCCCATCAATGGATGCGTGAACAGATTCTGAATGTAATGCAAACCTCAAGCTACTCAATAGGTATGATTTCAAGTCATAGTGATTATTCTAAAGTTTGATTTCAAATCATCTTTCGCCTGAACTAAGTTAAGCTTAATTGAGTACATAACAGGATAACAATAATGACATTCACGATTTGGCTTTCACTTTTTACTATCTGCTTGCTCGGTGCTATGTCGCCAGGGCCAAGTTTAGCGATGGTCGCAAAACACAGTTTGGCTGGGGGGCGCTCTAATGGTTTAGCGACCGCTTGGGCACACGCTTTTGGGATTGGCATTTATGCTTTTATTACGTTGATTGGTTTGGCCGTTGTCTTGCAGCAATCGCCATTGGTGTTTAAGGCGATCAGTTACGCGGGTGCCGCTTATTTGGCGTATTTAGGTTTTAACGCGTTGCGCTCAAAAGGTGGGGTTGCCGCGAAGCTGGAAGCCGGTGACCAAAGCAGCGCTTGGCAATCGGCGAAAGAAGGTTTTTTGATTTCTCTGCTTAGCCCAAAGATCGCGCTGTTTTTTACCGCACTGTTTAGTCAGTTTGTCGCGGTTGGCGACAGTGTTAGCGCGAAATCTCTTATCGTGTTGACGCCTTTTGTGGTTGACGGTTTATGGTACACCTTCATTACTTTGCTGCTCTCAAGCCCAAGGCTGTTGGATAAGATTCGCGCTAAAGCGCAATTTATCGATAGACTTTCTGGTGCAGTTTTGATTCTCTTAGCGGTTAGAGTTGTGTTAACCGTATAGCCACAGCACATAACAATAAATTTTTACGCTTAGGTGGAGAAAGCCTAGTGTCTGATGGGAGCCGTTTTGGCTCCTTTTAAGGTAAGGGACAAATTGATGATTAGACTTGCTGTGATAGGAACGAACTGGATTACAGGCCAGTTTGTCGAAGCCGCACTAAAAACTGGGGAATATCAACTGAGCGCAGTGTATTCACGTTCGCTGGAAAAAGCCGCAGAGTTCGCAGGAAAGTACGGCTCACCAGAGCTATTTGACGATTTGGCTAAACTGGCCAATTCAGACTCGGTAGATGCTGTGTACATCGCGAGCCCAAACTCATTGCATGCGCCGCAGGCAATGCAAATGATGAAAGCGGGCAAGCATGTAGTGTGTGAAAAACCGATGGCGGCGAATGAGACGTTGGCAAAGCAAATGTATCAAGTTGCTGAAGAGAGTAACGTGGTATTGTTCGAAGCGTTTATGTCGCCGCATGCGCCAAACTTCAAGCTACTAAAAAGCCACTTAAACTCGATTGGTGCAATCCGCAAAGCATTTATCACCTACTGCCAATACTCGTCGCGTTACCCTAAGTATCTTGCTGGCGAAAACCCAAACACGTTTAATCCGGCTTTTGCCAATGGTTCTATTATGGATATCGGTTATTACTGCCTTGGTAGTGCGATAGAGCTCTTTGGTGAACCTAAATCGGTAAAAGCAGAAGCACAGTTACTGGATTCTGGTGTGGATGGCAGCGGCAGTGTGATCCTTGGTTATCAGGGTTTTGATGTCGTGCTGCAGCACTCAAAAACCAGTGATTCTTACCTGCCAAGTGAAATACAAGGTGAGGATGGGGCGCTGGTTATGGAAATGATTTCTACCGCGAAAAAGTTAACTAAGGTTCCTCGCGGTGGTGCAGGGGTAGACTTAAGCGTAGAACAAGACAGCAACCCAATGTTCTATGAAGCCCAAGCGTTCGCCGAACAATTGGCAAATAAGCAGATCGATCAACAGTGCAAAACGCGATCACTGATTGTCGCTAAATTATTAACAGAAATCCGTCGCCAGACTGGCGTGGTTTTCCCTATGGATGTTTAAAGAGAAAAGTACGATGCAAGCTGAAGTTAAATGGGTCGAAGAGTTTAAGTTTTTAGGTCAATCTCAGTCTGGCCACGCAGTTGTGATGGATGGGAACGGCGGTGCAACCGCGCCAAGCCCAATGGAAATGGTCTTAATGGCAGCTGGTGGTTGCAGCTCTGTAGACGTGGTCGACGGACTAAAAGAAGCAGGAGAAAAGGTGACAGCATGTACTGCCAAACTTAGTACAGAGCGACGCGAAACAGCTCCACGTATTTTCACTAAGGTGAACATTCATTTTGAAGTGTCTGGTGAAGCGTTAGATGCTGAAGTGGTTGCTAAAGTTGCGGCTGATTCGTTAGAGAAGTATTGCTCAGTCTGTCTGATGCTAGGTCAAGGCGTAGAAATGACGCATAGCTGGGAAATTATCTAACTAAACGGCTTCCTGTGTTAAGCCGGGCTGATTAAAGTCCGGCTTTTTTTTCACTTGAGCAAATGTGCGGCATAGTAATACCAATCGTAATAAATAACTGCTCATTCTAGCTTGTTAAAATACTCGATAACTGCGTTAAAATTTTTGATTGTAGAATAACTACTTATCGAAAAATTTTGCCTTGTTCTCAAGCATTTTTCCTACGCTATTTCTGACCATTTACTTACTGTGATTGGTATAAGAGTACTTAAAGTACTGATTTATCAAAGATGTGAAGGTAAAAAGTGAGCCAACATAAGTTTACGATTTGTGGCGTGATAGCCATTCTGCTCTGGAGTGGGGTTATGGGCTTTGCTCGTAATGTCACGGAATTACTGGGCCCTGTTGGCGGTGCAGCGTCTATTTATACGGTTGCTTCGGTGTTTTTGGTTCTCGTAATGGGAGTTCCTAAAGTAAAAAACTACCCGCCTAGGTACGTAGTCATTTGCGGTGGGTTATTTGTTGCCTACGAGATCTGCTTGGCGTTAGCGTTGGGGATGGCGAACTCTCGGCAACAGGCAATAGAAATGCTGGTGATCAACTACTTATGGCCGGCATTAACTGTACTACTCGCGGTTATCGTGAGTAACAAGAAAACCAATTTTTTAGTCTACCCAAGTATTGTTATCGCGTTTTTGGGCGTGGCCTGGAGTATTACGGGGGATCAAAGTTTATCCCTTGCGCAGATCGCCGCTAATGTTGCGACAAACCCAACAACCTATGCGATGGCATTTGTGGGCGCGTTTCTTTGGGCTATCTATTGCAACTTAACCAAACGCATCTCAGATGGGCAAAATGGCATTACGCTGTTCTTTATAATGACGGCCGTGACGCTTTGGATTAAGTATGCGCTTAGCAACGAAACGGGTATGACACTCACCTGGGAAGCGAGCGGGCTACTGCTAATTTCAGGTGTGGCGATGGGCAGCGGTTATGCTTTGTGGAACTTTGCTATTTTAGGTGGAAACATGGTGCTTTTAGCCACACTTTCGTATTTTACCCCAGTGCTTTCAACAATTCTGTCGTCATTTATACTGGGACTTTCCCTGACTCAAAGCTTCCTTGAAGGCGTTGTAATGGTGACAATCGGTTCGTTAATGTGCTGGTGGGTAACACGAGATAATTCGTAGCTAACGTGTCTTACCAATAAATCTCAATCGGTGTACCAAGTTCGACCAGCTCGATGAACTCGTCCATTTCTTGGTTGGTTAACGCGATACAGCCATTTGTCCAATCGAAGCTTTGGATATACGAAGCTGACTTGGTTTCACCGTTTTTAAGTCCATGAATTTTAATGTTGCCGCCTGGGTTGAGGTTAAATCGGCGTGCATTCTCTAGATCTTGAGCGTTAGGGTAACTGATGTGTACTGAGCGATAGTATTTAGAGTCTTCCAGTATAAAGTCGAGAAAATAGAGCCCTTCCGGCGTTCGTTGATCGCCTTCTGTTGTTTTATGGCCTTTAGGCTGCTTACCCAAAGCAATTCGAAATTCTCTTATTACCTCATTCCCATCGATTAGATACATCCTGCGTTTGGACTTATCGACTTTGATCAGATCGACATCGGCCCAAGTTGACATGCTCAGAAAAGCAAGGAGCAGCAGAGTCAGCTTACTCTTCACAGAATTGTCTCCATCGTTAGTTTAGGTTCGAGAGTCGCTTAATTTTAGCGAACAAAAACGACGCCGAGTTGGCGTCGTCAGGTTAATGTGAACGCAATGCTAGATTCCAATTGTTGTCAATGCAAGCTTTGGAAATAAGATCATAAAACTGCTTGCGCTATCATAACTGGGAAACTCATTTCAGGCTGTTTGCGAGCGGGTTAACATAGGACATCGAATCATATTTGCTTGTCAAAGACTTACTGTTACTTTTTTCATCGAAAAAAGATAATAAATTTGCTTTGGGCTAGGCTGATGTACTCTCGAAAGTTTCTTAAAAAAATTTTAGCCGCCAGGAATCAGCGGCTTCTATCTCACCTATTATTCGAATACGTGGAAGAGCAGCTCCAAACAGACCGCATATGCATTTTCCACGAGCCAAAGAGTCGTCTTAGTGGTGAATTCTTGTATCAAAAAGGCGAACCGACCCCTTTAAACCTTTATCCAGATTCTTTTTGGAGTTGGGTTGCACAGTTTGATACTTCTGATGGCCTTATACCTATGATAATGAGCAGCAGCCACTGGGACGGCACTGAAGCGTTGGCAGAAGAAAGCCATGTGTTTATGTTGGATAATCGTCCCGACATGCGCACTTATATGGTGATCGAAAGTGTCAGCGCTGAAAAAGTCAGTACAGCAAACCAAAGCAATGAGTTAGAGACGTTACAAATTTTCGCGGCGCGATGGCAATGTGTTCGAGCAGAGTTTGAAGCATCCAATCAGTTCAAGCAGCGAGACATTAAAGAAGCCAAATACCTGGATGTGATAAAGCAACGTGAGCTTTTTATTGATCACATGAAAGTGATTCAGCAAACGGCGGTTGAAATTGCCAACCCCAAAGATCTGGATGATTTTTATCGTATGACGGTGGAATCGGTCAGAGAAAAACTGGGTTTTGACCGCGCTGCATTTATGTTATTAGATATTAAAAAACGCTGTTTTAGCGGTACATATGGAACCAACGAGCAGGGCGAAACCGTCAGCGAACACCACACCCAATATGACTTGCACCTGCTTGAAGAATTTTATATCGATGCGCTCTTTGAGGGGAAAGATAACCTGATTATTAATGAGGATGCACCCCTTTATACGGCAGGGACTGTCGTTGGGCAGGGGTGGAATGGCATGCTCATCTTACGCGATGATAAAGAGGTTATCGGCTGGCTCGCGTTAGACAATTACATCAACCGAAATCCTATCACCTCGTATCAAAGACAAATGCTGGAGTCTTTCAGTTCTTTGTTGTCTCAAATTTATATCCGGAAACGGCAAGAGCAAAACGTGCGTATGCTGCACGCCAGTATGGTAGAGCTATCACGCTGTATGACAGTCAGTGAAGTATGTAAATCTGCGGTCACCTTTGCCATCTCAAGGCTAGGTATCGATCGGTTTGCCGTTTTCCTCACCGATAAACAGTGTTCTTACATGCAGGGTACTTGGGGCACGGATATTAAAGGCAATGTGGTGGATGAGTCTTACTACTACTCAGAAACAGTCGATCGTTCCATCGTCAATGCGGCAAGAGTCAGTCCGAATGATGTGGTATTTGAAGAATCAGTCCCTATCTACCACGATTACAAAATTGTCGGTTTTGGTTGGACAGCCATGACTTTGCTGGTGGATAACAATGGCGATCCCGTCGCGTTTATTGCCGCAGACAACTTACTCAGGCGTTCACCATTAACACACCAACTCAGAGAAGTGATTCGCATGTTTGCTTCGAACCTGACCGAGGTACTGCTGCGCGTAAAAGCACAAGAAGCGATACATGAGCTCAATGAAAATCTTGAACGAGAAGTGAAAATTAGAACTCACGAGCTGCAACAGGCGAATGAAAGGCTGGAGATCATGGCGAAGATGGATCCTCTCACTCGGCTTGGCAATCGCCGTATGTTCGAAACGGTTCTTGAGTCGATGTGCTTACCCACCTCTACGGAACGCAGTTACTATGGTTTGATCTTGGTCGATATTGACCATTTTGGCTTGTACAACAATCACTATGGTCATATGCAGGGTGACATTGCATTGATGCGAGTCGGTAATATTTTGCAGCATCACACTCAGTCTGAAAGTGAAGTATTTTGTCGCATAGGCGGAGAAGAGTTCGCGCTCTTAGTTTCTAACCAAAATGAAAAGCGAGTTGCTGAGCTGGCGGAAAGTGTGCGACGTTGCATTGAGGACGAACATATTCTGCATAAGCTGAACCCTAGCAGTACGTATTTGACCGCCTCGGTTGGTTATGTGGTAAAAGAGCTAACCCAAAACGACTTCGATTTTGATAGCCTCTATACGCTGGCTGATAAAGCACTGTATCAAGCTAAGGAACAAGGGCGCAACTGTGTGGTTGGGCAGGCAGAGCTGCTAGAGAATACGCAGTGATTGAATGTTTAACGCAGTGAAAGAGGCACCAATATCGGGTGCCTCTTTACGTTTGCTAATATAGCCAATGGGTGCTCAAGGGGTAATGGAAAAAATGTCTTTCACTGAAATACCTTGTGCTTTGAAGGCTTCAATGGCTTCTTCTCGGTTACTGGCATTCACCTCAAACTGAGCCATTTTAGAACCGTCAAAATAGAGGATTATGTATTGGCGATCTTGCTCGAACTTTTCAACAGCCGACATCAGCCCTCCTTTCTATTATTTTTCCGACGAATAGGTAAAAGTCTCTCAAATTACAACCGTTCTTTAAAGATCTGGAAGTTTTATTGCAGGACTAGAGGATTGCTCGGCGCTTTTTTCTAGTTGAGCAATGAGCTTAAGCATCTTTTGACTATCCCATTTTTTACCGCTTGCAGAGTAGTGATGTCGATTCATAGCTTCCAATTCCTTTTGAAACGCTGCGACTAAATCCTTGTCCCGGTGCGAGACTTCTTTTAGCCACTCTTTAGAATAGTAGTTCGTGTGAACCAAACCTTCTCGTTTCAAAGCATCAATTAGGTGATTTTTATTGCTCAAATTCATTGGCTTACTTCGTTTCTCTACGGTTTGAGTACGTTGAGCTTTGAACCATAGCGCTAATGTAACAAGCCAAAGCACAGAGAAAAGAGCGGTGAGATAAGGCCAAATGCCAGAATCTTTTACGATCACAGTTTCAACTTTTGTGGGGGTGTCGTCGACGATGGCGGCTTCACCCATATTGATACTGTCACCTGGCGAAACAGAGAGTGTTAACCCTTTAATATTGTCACTTTCTTGTTGTTTGCTGGTACTGTTCCACCAATTGATGGAAACGTCGTTTAACTCAATCTCGCCTTGTTGCTGCGGGATCAAAACTTGAGTCAACGTCATTCTGGTTATGCCTTGTTCAACTTCTTCAAATTGAGGCTTTTCTTGATACACACGCAGTGAATCAGGGTAGTTAACCGCAATATTAGGGAAGCGCTCCGCAGTAATGCCTTCGATATCTAAGGTGATCTCGCGTGTGATAGATTCACCTACTTTGATTGGATAGGTATCGGATGAGATGGTTTGACCGTCAGCATCTATCCATCGTTGAGCCAGAGTTAAATTTGCTGCAGGCAACCAGTTAGCTTGATAGCCATCCGGGATTGGATTGACCGTAAGCTCAAATTGTTTGGCTTTGGTTGATGCGTCGATAAGTCGTGTGCTACCAGAGCGATTGTTGCCGTATACAACACTGCCAGAAAAGCCAATGCCGCTAAGTGAGTACTCACCTGGCTGGTCTGCGGTGATGCGGTAATTTTGCTCAAGCACCGTCACTTCCATACCATTCAGTACGCTTTGATACTGCTTAGCTTCCCCCAGAGCAGCTAATGTTAGTCCATCGGATTTTGGCTGAATAACGTTGGCATTTTGCAAGCGTCTTGGATCGGCTTTGATGATTAAGCGCGTTTTTAGCAGCGCGCTTTCATTGGGGTACAGTTCATTTCTGTCGAGTGAGCTTTGTACCTCAATTAAATCGCCGACGTTTGGTTCATCTCTATCGACGGTGACTTGGATAGCGATAGGCTGTGAGGTTGCACCTGCGACTGTGAAAGCAGGAATTTTTGCTACCCCGATTCGTTGTGCTGCTAGGGAGAGATTCCATTCACTGCGAGAGCTATGAGAGCCGTTGATAATGTTGATCGATGTACCAAAGCTTGGTCTGCCTAGGTAGAAATCTTTCTCTAGCGGTGAGAAATCAATGTCATCAGACGAGACTTTTTCGTCAACCACCACTCTCAGTTGGAACACCTCATTTTTAACCACTTTGGTTTTGTTAACCGTGACTTGAATGTTAGCGGCTAAAGAAACAGGGCTCGCGATAAGGCTCAATACAGCGAGTAAGCCGACAAAATAGAACTTGATATGTTTCATCATCACCATTTCTTACCTGTTTGTTGAGGCGGTTGTTTTTGTTGTGCCTGAAGGAAAAGTTGTGCGCGAAGCAACCTACTAGGATCACGAGCGCTTTCCACCTGCTCAAGTTTTCTTAACTCGGGGTCGATTTGCTGTTGATTGTCTTGTTTTTCGGCATCCAACGCTGGTGTTTGTTCGCTGTTTTCTGCCTGTTCAGACTTGTGTGCTTGAGCGTTAGTTTGCTGCTCTTCGCTGTTATCAGGATCATTTTTGTCATTTTGACGGCTTTCCTTTTCAGCGTTGTCAGCGCGCTCATTTGACTCGCTTTGGTTTTGCTCTGTGCTATTCGATTGATTCTGGTTTTGGCTATTTTGCGGTGATGAAGATTGTTCTCCATTTTCACTTTGCTTTTGGTCGCCAGACTGATCAGAATCGCCTTGCTGTTGCTGTTGCTGTTGCTGTTGCTGTTGCTGTTGCTGTTGCTGTTGCTGTTGCTGTTGCTGTTGCTGTTGCTGTTGCTGTTGCTGTTGCTGTTGCTGTTGCTGTGCTGCTTTGACCAACTCAAGGTTTTTCTTAGCGTCTTCATTGTCTGGTTCGCGTTTTAAAACGTCTTCGTACAACTCAATCGCGCGTTCAAGGTCGCCAGCTTGGGCATACGCGTTGGCCAAGTTGTAACGCCCATTCGGGCTTGTGCTGCCTTTCAACGACTCAATCGCTTCTTGGTAGTCACCCGCCTGATATTGTGCAATGCCTTTCCATTCTGAGTTTGAAAAAAGCGCTGCGGCTTTGTCGTACTCCTTTGCGTCATAGTGCTGCTTGGCTTGTTGATCCGCGTTTAGCCAAGGGTTTGCATGAGCTGGAGATGGCGCGGTAAAAGGCAGAAATATCGCCAAAACGCCACTAAACAGCACGCCTTTGCGGAACATAAATAGAGCAGGGATGAGCAGCAAAGGAAGGAGCCAATATCCTTGATTGACCCTATTGGCGACTTTTTGATTGTTGCTCGCTGAACGGGCATCGTCGACTTGCGAGGTTAATTTTACGATTTGCTTAATATCATTGTTAGTTAGCTGCACCGGAATGAACTGACCATTCACTGCGCTCGCCAAGCTTTGCATATTGCTAAAGTTAGATTTAGCCACCACACGCTGGCCATTATCCATGGTCAGTAGGGTGCCATCTGCAAGCTGAATAGGGGCACCAGAGCGAGAGCCTATACCAAGCAGGCTGAGTTGCCAGTTACTTCCTGAAAGAAGTGATCTGACGTCTGCCAATTCGGTGTCATCAAGATCGTCGGTAACCAGCACGATATTGCCAGTGCCAGCCCCTGTGTTTTGCATCATTTGGACTGCAAGCTCAACGCCCTTCGCGGCATTCGCGCCAGGGTAGGGCATAATATCTGGGGAAAGGTTCGGTACTAGGTTAACAATCGTCGATGTATCGCTCGTCAGCGGGCTCACAATATAAGCATCGCCAGCGTAAGCCACTAAACCCGTGTCACCTTCGTTCCAGCTATTTAATAAGTCGGTGACTTTATAGCGCGCTTGAGTCAGCCGATTAGGCTTGATGTCGGTGGCGTACATGGACATCGACATATCCATCACAATCACTCGTGTACTGGTGTTGGTGAAACTTGGCCTTTCCTGAGAGGAAAAGCTGGGGCCAGACAGCGCTAGAATGGCAAGCACACCGCTGATGCCAGCAAAGGTTGTCAAGTGAGAACCAGAATGATTGCCTTGTAAGCCCATCGCTTTTGCTAAGTGAGGCGCAATCAGAGTTTGGCTGCGCTGGCGTTTACTGAGCCAAATAATCAATATCGCCCATGGAATGAGGGCGGTTAACCACAATGGATAGAGGAAAGTAAATTCAGACATGATTCCTCCTCATGAGCATTAAGATAACAAAGCCAATAAAAGCGACAGAAAGTGGCGCAGGAAACCATTCTGTTTGCGGTCGCCAGGTTTGTGTCGCTTGTGAGATGGGTTCTAAGCTGTTGATGGTGTCATAAATGGTCGCCAGTTCATCGGCGTTACGCGCCCTGAAGTACTGCCCACCCGTAATATTGGCGATCTCCATCAGCGTTCTTTCATCCAAATCTTGAGCCGTGTTGACTTTTCGGCTCATAAAGAACTCTTTGACCACCATTTCGCCTGCGCCGACACCAATGGTGTAAATGGTCGCGTTATACTTTTTCGCGATTTTGGCGGCTTCAATTGGGTCAAGCACGCCAGATGTATTGCTGCCATCGCTGAGAAGAATCATCACGCGCTGCGGGGCATCGCTATCGATGAATGTCTTCGTCGCGAGGCCAATCCCTTCGCCAATTGCTGTTCTTTCACCAATCAAGCGAAGAACCAGTTGGTCGACTTGATTAGAGATCGTCTCGCGATCCAATGTCAGAGGGGTTTGCAAGTATGCGTGATCGGCAAACAAAACTAAGCCCAGTCGGTCACCCTCTCGCTGCTTGGCGAAATCACTAACGACTTTCTTGACTGCGGACAGGCGATCGATGTAGTCACTGCCGTCATTCATGTCCTCTTTACTCATTGAGTAAGACAGGTCCAGCACTAACATAAGATCGCGGTGTTTAGGTTGTGTCGTGACAGGTTCGCCGTACCAGACTGGTCTGGCTACCGCGAATACCAGTGCGATCCAAATGATCGCGGCGATCAAGCGTGTAAAACCGTTTTTAGGTGTCTGGGCAGAGTCTGCCTTGGGAATATAAGGCAGGTAAATCGGGGTTGCCTGCTTGGCGGCAGGCAGCAAAAAGTAAACCAAAAGTGGCAGTGGAAGTAGAAGGAGACTCCACCACCAGACTAGCTCAAAACTTGCCAAGTCAGTTTCTCCTTTTCTTTGGAGGCAACGCCTTCTCAACCCAATCGATGCAGTGTTGAACTAATTCGTCTGACTTTTCGATCGGTTCTTTTGAATATAAAGCGTGTTGCCATAAGGCTTGATTCGCGACAAAACGAGGTGAGTCTATTTGCGAGTCGAGAAACTCATACCATTCGTTGCCAGTGAGCTGCGCGATGTCGGTTCTTGGATAGTAGCAAAACGCGGCTTGGCGCAGTAGCTCGATGGCTTCGGAAGGTCGAGTGCAGTTATCAAGAAGGCGCAGCGCCGTCTTTTTAGGAGCTTGATGCTTTTTGCTCCTGCGTATGACAAACCATGTCGCGAGTATCAGAACTAAAATTGCGGCTATTGACGCCCACCATCCCCATGAAAGCGGAAGCCAACTTGGAGGCTCAGGTAAATGCATTGGCTGAAGGGGAAGTGATGACGTTTGAGTCTCGTTGCTCATTGATTAAAATCCGTGTAACTGTTGAGAAAGCGCAACATCGCTTGAGAGCGTTGAAAAACTCATACCTAAGCTATGAGCCAACGTGATCAGTTGTTGCTGCTGCTGAGAAAACGCGGACTCTATACCCTCGCGTGTTTTACGAGAAGAAAAATCTAACCAGCGAGTGGCGTTTTTATCGGAAACTTGTTCTGTGCCACGGTAGTTAGTGATACCTTTCTCAAGAGGGTCGATGATCTGAACCAATCGAACTCGGTTGTGCTGGCCGAGTCGTCTCAGTAGCAGATGGGCCTCTTCGTCTAAGCGAATAAAGTCGCTCAGCAGCACGATTTCACTCCCTTTCGGGCACATTCTCGCGAGTGTATGCAGTCCACGGCTCATTGAACCATGGCTATTTGATAGTTGTGTCAGTTGCTGGTTATGTTGCGTCACTAGCCCTTGTGCAATCGCCAGTGCGCCCTTGTTACGCGCGGTAGGCTTCAATTCAATAACTTGATTGCCCGATTCGATAACCGCACCCACTCGGTCTTGTTGAGCAACACTCAGCCACGTAATCAAGCTGGCCATGTGCGCCATCAATACCGATTTCAGCATGAGCTGAGAACCAAACATCATGCTCTTACTCAAATCGAGGTAAAGCACGATAGGTTTCTCTCTTTCTTCACTAAAAAGCTTGGTGTGAGGTTTGCCTGTGCGAGCCGTGACCCGCCAGTCAATCGCTCGTATATCGTCACCCGCTTGGTATTGGCGCACTTCACTAAAATCCATGCCTCTGCCAAGCTGGCGGCTTTGGTGCTGACCAAGCATCTGTGACCATAAGCTCTTGGCAGGCGGTAGCCACTTTACGCATTGCTGTTTGTAGTACAGCAATTCATCTAGAGTGAGATTGACACCATCACTGTTTGGAGGAAGTGCATTTTCCATTGCGGGCACCTTACGCACTACCAACCAGAGAAAGCAGTTTGCTGATCACTTGGTTCGGGTGGATACCTTCAGCTTGCGCCTGATAGCTCAGTAACAGACGATGACGAAGCACCGGAAAGGCCATTTGCTGCACATCTTCAGGTGACACAAAATCTCGGCCATTTAACCAAGCATGAGCGCGTGCACAGCGGTCTAATGCGATCGTCGCACGAGGGCTGACACCCATTTCAATCCAATTGTTTAACGTATCGTCGTACTTAAGTGGTTGGCGTGTCGTCATTACGAGGCGAATAATGTATTGCTCTACGCCCTCTGCCATATGGGTGTTTAACACTTCTTGGCGCGCGGCAAAAATATCGTCTTGGCTAATGACAGGCGGGGTTTGAGTCGTATCGCCTTTGGCCTCACCACGGTTCAGGCGCAAAATCTCAAGTTCGCTTTCTGCATCAGGGTAATCGACATCCAGATGCAATAAAAATCGGTCAAGTTGAGCTTCTGGTAACGGATAGGTACCTTCTTGCTCAATCGGGTTTTGCGTTGCCATGACCAAAAACAGCTTAGGTAATGCGTATGTTTTTCGTCCTGCAGTGATCTGCTTCTCTGCCATCGCTTCTAACATGGCGGCCTGCACTTTCGCTGGGGCGCGGTTGATCTCGTCCGCTAATATCAGCGAGTTAAAAATCGGTCCTGCCTGAAAGGTAAACTCTCCGGTTTCTGGGCGGAAGATATCCGTGCCCGTTAAATCTGCGGGTAACAGGTCAGGGGTAAACTGAATACGGTGAAAGTCGCCTTCAATACAATCAGCCAGTGATTTTACTGCTCGCGTTTTTGCCAGCCCCGGTGGACCTTCTACCAAAATATGCCCATCGGCCAACAAGGCCACCAAAAGCTGATTGACTAACTCGCTTTGCCCAATCACCTGGCCGTTTAAGTAATCTCGTAGTTGCTGTAACGCTTCTGACTGCATCGAATTCATTCTCCTGATTTTTCCACTTAGTGGTTATCGAAACCAAAAAGTTCCTCGTTAATTGCCCATATCTAAATAAGTGGACAAAAAAGAGTCAAAAAGTGACATCAAAGGCAAAAACATCACTCATTTTTTTACTTGTTAAGATATGGGGACTATTTGTTTAATTCCAAAGCGTTACGCGCAAAGCCCTCGAAATTAAAACGTTTGCGTCAGTTTGGGCTCAAAATTTTTGCATTCAAAAGCGTAAAGGAATGATTTTAGAGGTCGATATAAAGAGCCTAAAGACTCGGTCTCGCGAATAAGTTGTCAGTGTGTTGCTGCAAGAGGTCGTTCACATTATCGCTTCAAAAAGGCAGATGAATTTATGAAACTTAATTCCATCACAATTAAGCAAAAGGTTGTCGCGGGCATTACTTTTGCTGTGCTTGCATCGACAGTCATTGTCGGTGTTCTTGCTCAGAACCAGGCTCGGGGTGTACTTGAGCATCGTCTCATTGATATCGAACTTCCTTCTATGCTCGATCAGGTTAGCGATCAAATTGATCATGAAGTTATCCAACTATTGTCCGCCGCAGAGCAAGTTGCCAAAAACGAATTTGTTCAGCAAGCGGTGAACACCACGCTTGTTGATCCTGCCGATGAAGCCCTGCTGGTAAAAGAGTTAAACAATGTACGCCAGCAGTACAACCTGAACGATGCCTCCGTCGCTAACCGCAACACGGCATACTACTGGAACCAAGATGGTTTCTTGCGCCAGTTGAATCACCAGCAAGATGGATGGTTCTTTGGTTTTACTCAATCTGGTAAGACAACCTCAGTGAGTATTTTTCAGGAAGCCAATGGTGAAGTGAAAATGTTCACCAACTACCAAAACTTGAACGGACATACGATGTCTGGCTTGTCTAAATCGATGAATGATATGGTCTCTTTACTCAACAGTTTTAAGATCGAAAAGACAGGCTTTGTATTCTTAGCAGACGAAAAAGGTCAAGTGCAGATTCACCGTGACCGTAGCGAAGCCAAATCGACACTATCGAATCTGTTTGGCTCACAGTCTTCACAGTTGCTGAACAAATCTGGCTTCAATTTGATTGAATCAGACTATCAGGGCCAGCGCGTATTTGTCGCGACCACTCATGTCCCTTCTATGGACTGGTTTGTTGTCGGTGTTGTGCCAGTGGACGAGGTGTTTGCTGATCTCAACCATGTTGCCAAGCAGATGATGATCACTACGATTGTCGTTGCTGGATTGTTTATCCTAATGGGGGTGTTCTTAGCCAACAGTATTGCCCGCCCTATTCGCGCGATCGCAGAGCGCTTTAGCGACTTAGGCAAAGGCGATGGTGACTTGTCTCAGCGTATTGAGGTGAAGAGCAGCGATGAAATCGGTCAGCTTTCAGAAGGTTTCAACGGATTTATTGAGAAGATTCACCAGTCAATGAAAGAGGTGGCTTCGACTAGCCATGCATTGCAGTCGGCAGCGGATGGGGTTTCGGTAAAATCCAATACTACTCACGATAACAGCCAAATGCAGCGCGACCAGACCATTCAGGTTGTAGCGGCTATCAACCAAATGGGTGCGACCATCAGCGAAATTGCCTCTAACGCGGCTACAGCAGCAGAAACGGCGACACAAGCGTCAGACAATACCCAAGAGGGTCAAGACGTGGTGAACAAAGCCAAAGACGCGATCAGCCGCTTGTCGATGGACATTGAAAATACCAGCATGGTGGTAGAACAATTAGCTTCAACCACGCAAGAGATCGGCTCTATTCTAGACGTTATCCGCGATATTTCTGAGCAAACTAACTTGTTAGCATTGAACGCCGCGATTGAAGCAGCACGTGCGGGCGAACAAGGTCGTGGTTTTGCTGTAGTTGCTGATGAGGTTCGTAACCTAGCAAGTCGCACGGCAGATTCGACAGAAGAAATCCAGAAGATGATTAACCAGCTGCAAAGTGATGCGCAAGATGCCGTTACTGCAATGCAAGCAGGTAAAGCTGTGACGGGTGAAGGGGTGTCATCATCGGATGAAGCGGTTCAAGTGTTGATCAGTATCTCAGAGCGTATCCACGATATTTCGGATCGTAATACCCAAGTGGCTACGGCGACTGAAGAGCAATCGACCGTGGTTCACACCATTAACCAGAACATTGAAGAGATCAACGCAATCAACGAAGTGACGACAGGAACAGCAGAAGAGCTGGCACAGGCGAGCGCGGATCTTAAAGCGTTGTCGAAGCGTTTGGATAGCTTAGTCGGCGGCTTCAAACTGTAATCTTCTTACAGAAACTAGAATAACTGGGGTTAAGTAGGTAAACTTGACCCCAGTTTTTGTATTGAAAAGGTAAGTGGGATCATGAGTGATTTCGAAAAAGAACTTGAGCTAATGTCACAAGAAATGGGTGATGAGCCTGAAGTGGCACTTCCTTCACTGGAAGAGCAGAAAGCGATTGCTGCTGAACTTAAAAAGTTGGAAGCCGAAGGCAAGCTGACGCCAGAAGTGCTTGAAGCGCATTTCGGTAAATTTTACGCCAAGACAGATACGCCTGTTCACTAGTATCGGATTCTTATCTTTTAAGTAAGAAAATCAAATTATTAAGGCCGCTTATAGCGGCCTTTTTATATATAAAATAGACTTTCGCTCGACCTGAATTAGTCTACCTAAGCCACATGTTCCGCTTGCTGTTCATTTGCTATTGCAAGGCTTTCACGATACTCCGCAGCTTCTGCTTTAAGAGTCCAATGAATATCTGTAACCCCATGGTGCTCAACCGCTTGTTTAATTTCCGCGACTGACGTTCTAAAGAACTCTTTACGTGGGTTTACTTTATTAACAGAATCCAAATCGAATCGTTTGTGAAGCTCTTTTTCCAGTGCAGGCGCGTCTTCGCTGTAAATCATTGCGTGGACATCAAACGAGAACGGGACTGAAGCGTCTCCCAGTTCTTTGACTCGATCCATTGGTTCAAGTCTGCGGGTCATACCAATTTTGAAGACTTCTTCACCGAAGCTACCTACGTTACTAATAACGTAAACATGACCTCTTCTAGTTTGTTGTGCCATCGAAAGTGCTCGTTGTCCCTTTTCTTCTGCCTCTTTGAGTTTTCCTTCAAGCTCAGATAATTGAGATTCGTATTGAGCTCTTTGCTCATCATTAGCAGCCGCAAGTTCAGAGCGAGCTTTTTCAAGAGCCTTTTGAAGCATACGCTCTTCTTTCTCCGCTTCTTTACGAGCTTTTTCCATCTCACGAATAGCACGCTCTTCTTCTCTAATTTGAGCTTTAATTTCAGCTTGCTCTTCTCTTTCTATCTTTTTGAGTTCAAAAGCAGCCACTGCCCACTTAAGCTCATTAAGTCTAGCGACTAGGTATTCTTGGTTGATACGCGCATTTCTAAAAGGAGCACCGTTGTGGTTGACGAGAGCAAATGCATCGATAATCTCTTGCTTAATTTTTCCGTAATTATCATGCTTAACTTTTGACAGCGCGCTATCTACTTTTCCGTTAAAGGCATCAACAGCAAAGTGAATCGCATAGGTTTTACGATTTACCTCTGCATAATCACATGCTCCCGCATGGCCATCTTTAATCATCTCTCGAACTCGTTTTCTCGCTGCTTTGAGTTCTTCACCTGCTTCTTTGTGGCCAAACTCCTCGGCTAGATCGTCTAATACAGAATGATTTGGAATAATGTACGCATCCTTGTAGCCTTCAATGGTGTTTCTCATCGCACGGATAGCTTTATCATAAGAATCAGCCTTTGCTTTTGCCTCGTAAGCATCACCTGCAATTTGTTTAGCTTGAGCTTCAGCAAAACTGACAACTTTTTCAGCTTCCTCTCGAGCCTCATTCTTAATGGCGTCGGCTTTTTCTTTTGAATTTCGTACTTGCTGCGATGCTTCTGATCTAAGGCTTTTTGCTTCTTGACGTATTTTGTCAGCTTCAGCCTGGGCTTCTGCAAGTAATTTGACAGATTGCTCTTGTTTAGATGCAGCGTATTTGTCGGCTTCATTACGTCTAGATTTTGCGTCTTTCTTTGCATCATCTAGCAACTTCGCGGCATGACCTTCAATATCTAAAATAGGACCATATTTCTTTCTCAAACTGTTTCGATCTTCTTCAAGGCGAGCAATTTTGGCACAAGCGCGCTCAGTCTCACTATTGGAATCGGCTAGTTTCTTTTCAAAAGCCTTTTTGTTCTTTTTGCCTCGTATGATGCTAAAAATGATTATAAATATAGGTAAGAAGATCAGAATGAGGCTTAATGTAGCATCTTTATCCATAAGTTTTTTCTCCTAGACAACCAAACAAAATCAATCGTTCTTCAAAGTTATCGCAACCCTTTTGACAACTTTTATATTTTCTTCTGCACTTTTACGGTTGCATCTTTAAAGACAACTGCCAGTTGTGTCGGTAGTCATTGGATAAAGTTGAGCGATTACAACAGCAAATGATTAGATTTATTGGAAAGAATATCACTATGCGTTTAAGCACCCCAGCAACTGCTTACATGTTTGTGAGCTTTGATGAGTATGCACGTTGAACGTTTCAGTTTACTCATTCTTACCATTTAAGTTTCTGTTCTAAAGCCGCATAATGCGGCTTTATTTATAATGGCAACGCTTCAATTATCTGGAACACGCATGTTCATTGTTTACCGACTGCTAAAGCTGGCCGCAATTTGTGCCATCTTTTTTACTATCTATGACCTTATCGCGTTTGGCGAAATTACTTGGGTATCTCGTTTCCTGAGTGAATTTAAGTAATAAAAAAACCGCCAGTTGGCGGTTTTTTATTAAATCTACAGAACGGTGTGAAAGCCGATATTACTTAACTGTCCAGCCGATGGTTTCGCCCGCGCGGATAGGGACGACAATATCGTTACCAAATGGCATGCTTTCTGCCACTGTCCATTCTTCTTTGCTTAGCGTGACGGTATCTGAGTTACGAGGAACGCCATAGAAGTCAGGGCCATTATGGCTGGCAAATGCTTCTAGGTTCTCTAGCTTGCCTTCTAGCTCAAATACTTCTGCATACAGTTCTAAGGCAGCATGCGCAGTGTAAGAGCCAGCACAACCACAAGCGGCTTCTTTCATGCCTTTTGCGTGTGGCGCAGAATCTGTACCAAGGAAGAACTTTTTGCTACCGCTCGTTGCCGCTTCAATCAGCGCTTTTTGGTGGGTGTTGCGCTTAAGAATCGGTAGGCAGTAGAAGTGAGGCTTGATACCGCCAACCAACATGTGGTTGCGGTTGTAAAGCAAGTGGTGAGCGGTGATGGTTGCAGCCACGTTGTCGTTTGCGTTTTTAACGAAGTTCGCCGCATCTGCAGTTGTGATGTGCTCTAACACAATTTTCAGGTTTGGGAAGTCGTTAACGATTGGCGCGAGTACGTTATCTAGGAATTCTTTCTCGCGGTCAAAAATATCCACATCGTGCGTGGTGACTTCGCCGTGTACCAGTAGCAGCATGTCGACTTCTTGCATCGCTTCCAATACGTGGTAAATGTTTTTCGCTGAAGTAACACCTGAATCTGAGTTAGTGGTTGCACCCGCTGGGTAAAGCTTCGCTGCCACGACTTTGCCAGACGCTTTCGCTTTGCGAATTTCATCTGGTGTGGTGTTGTCTGTCAGGTAAAGCGCCATGAGTGGCTCAAATTGCTCTGAAGGCTTCTCTGCCATGATACGCTCGCGGTATGCCAGCGCCATTTCCGTAGTCGTTACAGGTGGGATTGTGTTCGGCATGATAAGCGCTCGTCCGTTGTAGCGGCTAATATCACGCACCGTATCCTTTAAAACGTCACCGTCGCGAAGATGAACATGCCAGTCGTCAGGACGTGTAATCGTAAGTGTTGTCATTATTGCTCCCACCATAATTTGAGTTGTCTGATTGGAGCCTAAACAAAGCGATAACTGTTAAAGCAAACGCTTACGCTTAGGCGACAGGATGATAGAGCAAAGCGAGCGCTATTTCACCCCTTTTTTCCAAGCACACATGTAGTGGGGGGAAACGAGCGGGTGAACGGCGAGGTTATTTCATGGTCAACCATAGCGCGTGAATACTGCCAGGCAGGAAGAAAATCAACGTTAAAATAAGGTTGATAATGAAATCTTTGCCGAGGCCACGGTCGATAAATACCGCGACAGGGGGCAAAAAGATACATAGCAGTATCATGACGAGTTTATTCATGGGGTTCTCCTTACAACTTGATCGTAGTATGGCGGTGAACCATGTCATGTTGATGACGATCCACTCACGAGTTTTGATTCAACGTTCTTTTTATTAAAGCAGAAAGTTTATGAATTTCTGCTATTTACCGAGAGAGTTATCAAAAGTGGAACAGCGCTCTTATTGTGGTCGCAGTATTCGCTGGTTCAAGACAACAAAAGTGATTTGCGTATAATAAGACCACAATAACGAATACTTAGGATTAGTAATGTCAGCACCCACTCTCTCTCAAATCAATGTCTTTCCTGTTAAATCGGTCGGCGGTATTGCGCTGTCGTCTGCTTGGGTTGAAAAGCAAGGGCTTACTTTTGACCGCCGATTTATGTTGGCTCTTGCCGATGGCTCGATGGTAACCGCCAGAAAATACCCGCAAATGGTGACGGTTAACTCTAGTCTGACTGCGGATGGATTGATTTTTAGTGCACAGGGGAAAACACCGCTACGTATTCGTTATCACGATTTCAAAATGCAGGAAGCACCCGCGCAAGTGTGGAAAGACTCTTTCACTGCCTACACAACAACTGATGAAGCCGATGATTGGTTCAGCGAAGTATTAGGGCAACGAGTCGAGCTTCTTTATTGTGGTGAGCAGTCTAACCGTGTACGAGAAAAGCTAGGACACAATGTAAGCTTTGCGGATGGTTACCCGTTACTCGTCATCAGCGAAGCTTCGTTGGAAGAGCTGAATCGTCGCAGCCCAGAAAAACACTCAATGGATCAGTTTAGAACCAATTTGGTGGTGTCTGGTACAGAGCCGTTTGGCGAAGATGGCTGGAAGCGTATTCGTATTGGTGAAGTTGAATTTGAGGCGGTGAAACCTTGTGAACGTTGTGTGATGACAACAGTAGACGTTGAGAAAGGCGCTTTCCGCACCAGCAAAGAGCCACTGAATACCTTGTCGCAATTCCGAGCCAATGAACGTGGCGGCGTGTTTTTTGGGCATAACCTTGTGGCTAGAAACGAGGGTATGATCCGTCAAGGTGATGTCGTCGAAGTGTTGGAGCGTAAAGAGAAAGAATCCTACCCAGATAACTCGCCAGAAAAGCTGGTCATGACATGTGTGGAACGCGAAGAAATTGCACGCGACTTTGTTACCTTTTGGCTAGAGCCTCAGCACGGTGATACACCAAACTATCTCCCAGGTCAGCACTTGCCCATTACGATTGAAATGAACGGCGAAACGGTAGGGCGTCGTTATACCTTATCCTCCAGTCCTTCTCGTCCGGGGCGTTTGGCGATATCGGTGAAGCGAATTGATGGTGGTCGCGTGTCGAATTGGCTGGTGGATAACCTAAAAGTAGGCAGTACGCTTAGCTGTGAACAACCTGATGGCAGCTTCCACCTAGATGAGCGCCTCGAGAAACCGTTACTGCTTCTGTCGGCGGGGAGTGGTGTCACGCCAATGATGTCGATGCTCCGTTATTTGTCTGATCACGACCAAATTCAAGATGTGGTGTTTTATCACCAATGTCGAAGTGTGGAAGACATCCCGTGTAAGGAAGAACTGGATGCATTGAAGCGTAAGCATGATGGCCTGACTGTCTTAATATCGTTGTCTCAGGCACCGCTGGATTGGTTTGGTCTGAAAGGGCGCTTATCGCTCGCACATATCAAACAGATCCGAGATGTAGAGCAGCGCCAAGTGTTTGTTTGCGGGCCGGATGGATTCATGCAAAAAGCGAAGAATTTGCTGCTTAAAAAAGGGCTGCCTGAGGATTGTTATCACCAAGAAGCATTTGGTGTTGGTACTATCAGCCAGCAGCCGCTTAAGCAAGTAACGATTAGCGTGAATGGTCATCTCTTTACTGGCGATAACCAGAAAACCTTGCTGGATCAAGCGGAAGATGCCGGGGCGCCCATCGCCAATAGTTGCCGAGCGGGGCTATGTGGAGCCTGTAAAGTGACGGTCGAATCAGGAAAAGTGCACCAGCCAGACGTACCAGCTTTGCAAGAACATGAACGTAATATGGGCGTAGTACTGGCGTGCTGCTGCGTACCAGAAACCGATATCGAAGTTGTGAACTAACCGGATCAAGACAGCCCTGATTGGTTCAGGGCTGTTTTGCTCATGTGACTTGTAACTGAGTATATTCGCTAAATTTGTTCGAAGCTCTGGACAGGCGGAAGCGGCTTTTTAGCCAATTTAACCTGTGACAAAACGACACCGCTGATCACCATCGCGCCGCCAATAAGGTGGAAGCTATGGATCGTCTCACCGAGTAGAAGTGCAGCAAGGGTAATGGCGACCACTGGTATTAGGTTCATAAACATGGCGCTTGAGTCTGCGCCGATCAAATCAATCGCTTTTACCCACATCCAAGGCGCGGCCACGGAAGCCGCAAGGCCAGCATACGCAATAAGTGGTAAGGATGGAGATGTCGGTGCCAGTTGCTCGCTGGACAACCACAACGGTACAAGCATTATCACAGCCAGTAGCCCTTGGGTATAAACTAAGGTCCAGTTAGAGAGCGGCATTTTCCAGCGTTTGAGTAGGACGCAGTAAGCGGCGTAGCAAACAGAAGTGATGACCATGATGCCGTCGCCGACAGCGATGCTGCTATGTAAGAAGAAGGTAATATCCCCTCTGCCAAGCATAAAGGCCAACCCAAATAGTGCGATGATCCCACCCACAATGCTATTGAATGTGATTGGCTTACCTAAGATGGGCCTGCTCATGAATACACTTAGCAGTGGTACCAAAGAGGTAATTAATGCCATGTTGGAGGCACTGGTCGTTAAGCCGGCGTAGTAACCGAGAGACTGGTTCAACACCATCCCCAGCAACGCCAAACAGCCAAGTTTGGATAAGTAAGGTTTAATGACTTGCCATTGCTTAATGACGGTAGGCAAACAGAAAGGTGTTAGAACCAATACGGCCAATAGCCAACGATAAAAGCTCATTGCACTGGGCTCGATTGCCTCTGAAGCCATCTTATTGATAATAGTATTTCCACCCCAAATGCAGACGGTAAGAAAAGGCAGTAGGTAAACCATGTGAGTTCCATCGCGATATTAGTAGTAGAGAGTAGTGTGACAGGTCGTTATAATTACAAGTATCTCTAAAGCGACATTGCAAGCGACAGGAAGACAAAAGTTGAGAAAGTCCGCGAAACACCTTCACCCTTCGTTATCAATTGATAAAGCACCATCAGATGTATTTATGAATTTCGAAGCGTTTCTGTCTAATACGGAAACTCGAATGCACAGCCACCCTTGGGGTCAGGTGCAATTAATCAGTGGTGGAATTTTGGAAATGGAAGCGGAAGATACGCGCTTTCTCGCGCCACCTCATTTGGCCATTTGGGTGCCAGCGGGTGTCAGGCATACCAGCTTTAACCGTAAACCGCTCTCGTATTGTTCGCTTAACATCGCGCAAGAGCTAACGCAAAATTTCCCAGATTGCACCAGCCTTATCAAGATCACCCCGATTGTCTCGGCGATTGTTGATGATTTTCGCCAGCGCGGCATTAATGTGGCGGAATCACAACAAGATAAACGCTTGGTGCAGGTACTTTTGGATCAGTTGGCTACTCGCGATACTCAGCACCATTTTCTTCCATCAACGGACCATAAATATCTCGCCAAAATACTCGCAGCGGTGGAAGAAAACCCAATTGATAATACCAGCTTGTCGGAGTGGGCGGAGCGTGTGCACACTACAGAGAGAACGTTAGCGCGCCACTGTCAATCAGAGCTAGGGATGAGTTTTACCGAGTGGAGGCTGAGAGTCCGCTATCTGTACTCGATGGATTTATTGCGTCAGGGGCAATCGGTAAAAGAAGTGGGACTGACGCTGGGTTATAACCAAGCCAGCCCGTTTATCGCGATGTTTAAAAAATACTCCGGGCAGACCCCGGAGCAATATAAGAACAAATTACTTTAGTTGCTTTAGCACGTAGTCTAACGCGCCGACAACCGCCGCGACTTGAGCATCGTTACACTCTTTATCGGTCACTTTCGGGCTGTCAGGGTAAACCTCAGTTGTGGTGCCATATTGGCAGTTTGTTACTCCGCCACATAAGCCAAGTTTCACCATAGGATAGTTGACAACGCCTTGCTGAGTCACAGGCGAGCCAATAATCTCATTGTTCTCATCGGCTGGTGCAATGTGAGTGACTTTCGCGACAGACTCAATTACGGCAGCCTGGAACTCTGGCTGAGGGTTTTCTGTATCGCCAACGGTATAGAAGCCGTCAGGAATCGTCCCCGCGACGTACTCAATGCCATCACGCGCCGCTAAAGCTGGGCGAAACTCTGATTCATCCGTATCTGTGGTTTCATGTAAGTCGATATGAACGAGGATCTCTTCATTGATCGACTCGACTAAGCTTATTAAGTTAGCCGACTCTTCTGCTGGGCTATCTGCATAGAATGAGCGGTTCGGGTCAATCGCCAACGGGTTCCAGCGGTTGATCGTTTCATAACCCCACGGGCTAACACACGGAGCGATAACGATATTAAAGTGTTGGCTATAGCTCGCCATGTGCTCTTGTGCAAATTGTAATGCTCCGTGAACTCCACTGGTTTCATAACCATGGACTCCGCCCGTTACAAGCACGACAGATTTCGAGGCATCCCAGTTTTTGCTCTTGATGCAGAATAAAGGATAGCGCTCTTCGTCATAAGAAAGTGCGCCATACTGTTCAACGTCAAAGTGTTCTGCTAGGGCGTGAATCTTAGGGAGGACTTCCTGCTTGTATTCGCGTTTAATGGTGGTTTGATCGCGCCACGCCATACGTTCAGAGTCACCCCATTTTGTTCCAGGCGTACCGATTGGGTAAGAATTCTGCATCATTTTGCCTTTATTGTTATCGGAAATGAGTAACAGGATAGAGGCCGATTGGCATAGACGCAATCCATCTCTCAGAGATGTTTATCCAATCTAATGCGTATTCAGCGTAATTTGCTCTAGCGCTGAAATGAGCAAGTCAGGTGTTTGAGCACCAGAGATCAGATGTTTCTGATTAATGATGATGGCGGGTACAGCATGAATGCCTGCTTCTAACCATTGGTGTTCGGTGTGAGCGACAGTCCCTGCCCAGCTTTGATCGGTTATCACCATCTTCGCGACCTCTGGGTCTAAGCCAACAGCAGTGGCGCATTCAATCAACTGTTCATCATCGCTGATATCTTTTTGTTCACTGAAATAGGCACGAAACAGCGCCATTTGCAGTTCAAATTGCTTACCTTCACTGGAAGACCACATCAACAGTTGGTGCGCTTTACGCGTGTTATAGATCCTCATGTCATCAAAAAAGTGAAACAAAAAGCCAGCCTCTTCACCCAATTTGGTTAGGTTTTCCCTCGCAGAAATGCTCTCTTCTAATGTCGAACCGTACTTTTCTTGTAAGTGCTCACGCAGGTTTTGTCCTGCGGGGCCCATGGCTGGGTTGAGCTCAAAAGGGTGCCAATGAATATCGGCATCGATTTTGTCTGCAAGTGTCGCCAATGCTAGCTCTAGCCGTTGGTAGCCAATAATGCACCAAGGGCATACAACATCAGAGACAATATCAATTCGAACCTTTTTCATGCTCCCTCCTATGGACTCTTCACCCTGAGTATAGCGTGGTGGTGGATAGGAGTTTATCACTCGGCTCATGAAATCTACATGTCTACGCCTGAACGCTACTACGCAAAAAGTGCAGATAAGGGGGAACAGTTATATCAATAGTCTTTGCTAAGATAACTGGCAGGTTAGGGCTACTGTGGTAGCGATAAGAATAAAAAGAGAAATGGTGATGTATACCTCTTACACAACAGACGTGGTTTTACATGCTTTTGATTGGCCTTATGCACTGATTGCATCAAGGGCTGAAGAGATAGTACAGGCTGGATACAAATACGTTCTTGTGTCTCCTCCTATGAAGTCAAAAAAAAGCGAATCAGGGACTCAATGGTGGCAGCGTTACCAACCACAAGATTACCGGGTTATCGACAATCAACTTGGCAATACAGCAGACTTTAAGCGGATGATAGCAGCGCTTAAGGCAAGTGGTGTGGGCGTTTATGTCGATGTGGTTTTCAACCATATGGCGAATGAGTCGTCCATCCGCCGTGATTTGCAATACCCAAGCGGTGACGATCTAACGTTATACAAAACGAACCAAGAGTATTTTGAGCAGCAGAAGCTGTTTGGTGATCTAACAGAGCCGCTTTTTGATCACGATGACTTTGTGGAAGCCTTTGGCATTAAAGATTGGCAGGATAAATGGCAAGTGCAAAATGGGCGGATTACCGGTGGGCCAAGCGATCCTGGGTTGCCCACGCTGCGGGTATGTGACCACGTTGTGGAGCAACAAAGTAGCTACCTTAAAGCTCTAAAACAGCTGGGTGTTAAAGGCTTCCGTATTGACGCCGCGAAACACATGACGCTTGAGCACTTGCAGCTTGTTTGGACTCCGGAAATTTGCCAAGATGTGCATATCTTTGGTGAAATTATTACCAATGGCGGCGCGAATAAGCCGGAATATGATCTCTTTCTAGAGCCATTTTTGGCACATACTAAGTTTGGCGCTTATGATTTCCCACTGTTCCAGGTGACTTTCGACGCTTTGCAGCCTGGTGGAAGCCTGAAAGAGCTGGTGGACCCGCACTGCTTTGGGCAAGCATTATCACAGCAGCGAGCTATTACGTTTGCAATTACACACGATATTCCAAACAACGATGTGTTCTCTAATCTGGTGCTGGATGAAGATCTAGAGTGGCTGGCGTACAGCTATATCCTAGGCCGCGATGGTGGCGTGCCGTTGATCTATTCAGATTTAGATACCAGTGGCATTAAAAACAAACAGGGCTTACCACGTTGGCAAGGGGCTTGGAATGACCCAAAAATGGTCGCTGCTATTGGTTTTCATAATCAGGTACACGGACTTGCGATGAAAATCGTCGAAGCATCGGAAGATTTGTTGGTCTTTAGACGCGGAGAAAAAGGCGTTGTTATTATCAATAAATCCAAACGCGCTCAAACAGTCGAATTAGCGACCCGGTCAGCGTGGCACGAGGTTATCTCCGAAAGAGTATATTCAGCTGAAAACGGTATGCTCAAACTGAGTGTGCCTGCGGTCAGCAGTATGATGTTATTGAAAAATTAGCAGTAGCAATAACGAAAAAGGCGCCCGTTCAGTGCGCCTTTTTACGTTTTCATCTGCCAGTAAGGAAGGTTACTTTCCGAGTAATAATGCTTCTAACTGAGAAAATGCTGCATCGTCACCGCCAAACAATTTACCAATCACTTGCGCTCGCTTTTGACCAGAAAGCATCATCTTATTCGCTTCGCGGATCTTCAGTACGAGCTGCTGCTCATTAGACAGGTCAGATTTGCCGCCGTCCCATTTCCACTGATTGATATGGCGCGTTAGCGTACTTTCATACAGCTTTGTTTTTAACGTTGCTAGCTCGTGGCGTAAGACAGTCAGTATAGCTTGTTGAACCTCATTATTTGCCACGTTTTGACTAAGTCTGTTCAAGATGGCGAGCACAAGCTCTTCTAACTGTGCAAACCCACCCTGTTTAGGCAAAGGAGAGGTAACACGGGAAGAGAGTTCAATAACCTGAATATCCGAGCCAGGGAAATATGTTAATGAGCAAAGTGCATCGAAGGGCAGCCAAAATGCCTCACCTTTTTCAATTGCGTATTCTTGCTTGCCTAGTTTAGCGAGCACCAAGCCACTTCTCACATATAAAAGGGTATGCTTGAGCAATTTGCGTCTAGGTGTGCTTAACAGAAATTCTTGTCGCAGTGATTGGTGTGAGATGGCGTAATGCATGGAAATACTCGTATAACTTGGGGCGCTAAGGGTAACTTTTCTGACGAAAAAAGCCAATATGAATTCCAATCAGCCCAAGTTCGTGGTCTGACCTTTTCAAATCTGCGAGAAGTATAGCTGCTAAGATGACTAACTATGCGTAGAATGGGCCAGCTTTTTGTTTTGTGTACATAAAAATGACTACAAGTAACGACCCATATATTGATATCCGTCCTTATAATGATGACGAGATCCCAGCGGCAATTGACCGACTGGTAAATGACGAAGAATTTATTCGCGCTATTTTGCAGCACCGATTTTCCAACCATGCTGGTTGGTTTAAAGCACTGATGTCTCCAGTGGTAAAAGTGTACCTGAAAATGAAATGGTCTAAGCTGGATTCGGTAGAGACAATACAGCTTGAGGTAAAAAAGTACCTTGACCAAACTCTAAGTTCCACGACTAAAGGGGTGACTTACAGCGGTTTGGATAAGCTGAATAAAGATACGGCTTATCTTTTTGTATCTAACCACCGTGACATTGCCATGGACCCAGCATTAGTTAATTACGGGTTGTACCAAGGTAATCATAAAACGGTGCGTATTGCTATCGGTGACAACTTGTTGAAAAAGCCGTGTGCGACAGAGTTAATGAGACTGAACAAGAGTTTTATCGTAAAACGTTCGGCGAAAGGCCCGCGTGAAATGATGAAAGCACTGGGCACCTTATCTGCTTATATCAAACACTCTTTAGATACAGGTCACTCAATTTGGATTGCGCAAAAGGAAGGCCGTGCGAAAGACGGTAACGATTTTACCGACCCTGCTATTCTCAAGATGTTTCACGTTGAAGGTCGAAAGCAAAAGGTCGAATTTTCTGAATACATTAAATCACTGAAAATCGTACCTGTTTCAATCTCCTACGAGAATGACCCGTGTGATATTGCCAAAGCACTGGAGCTGTGGGAAAAAGCAGAACACGGTAGCTACGAAAAAGGCGAGTTTGAAGATATCGAAAGTATCATTCAAGGTATCGTGGGTGATAAAGGCCGTGTTCACGTCGCATTTGGTGATGTAATCGATCAGGACTTTGATTCTCCTGACGCGTTAGCTGAAGAGATCGATAGACAGATCCACCTTAACTACAAACTGTTCCCAATTAATAAATTGGCCGCTGGTGACGAGCAGGTAGATGACGAGGTTAAAGCGCAGCTAAAAACTAAACTTGAGCAGTTACCAGAAGCGGCTCAGCCATATTTGATAGCTAGCTACGCTAACCCGGTGAACAACCAAAAGTAATCAATAAAGGGATGTGAAAGCATCCCTTTTTTATGGCGCGACGGCTCCACCTAGTGTCAGGTTAGTCGGCCATTTTGAAATGCGGTTGCCACCAAGGTAAATGTTGCCTTTGACGGTCATGGTATCTGGGAATTCTTGTAGCGCAGAGCCTCCGATATACAAGTTGCCATCGACAACTAATCCTTCCGGTAGAGCGGTGAGCGGTGTTCTGATCACACTGAGATCCCCTTTCACCCGCAACCTCGGCGGGAGGGAAGTCAGAGGCGTATCGGTTAGGTTCAGATATCCACCAAGTTGAACACCTTTAGGCCATCGTGTGACATCAGAACCTAGAAGGTTAGCGTATCCTCGGATTTTTAACCCTTTGCCTATCTGTTTCAGCTTACTATTCGAGGCAGTCAGACTTCCTTGGATATCGACACCTAGTGGAAGACGTAAAATTGACGTTTTGGCGATGTTGAGGTTGCCTTTTACGATTAGGCCTGGTGGTAATTCTGTGTACGGCTTATTGCGTAAATCGAGGTTTCCGTAATTGTCTAAGTGATTAAGGATACGAAACTGATCAAGTGGCTGAGCAATACCGAAAAATGAATAGAGTGAGAGTAGCATTGCCAGAAAAACACGTCTCATATCGCTGACCGTAGCAAATCGCATTAGAATAATTCGCTTTAGTATTATGAGAAGACTGTAAAAGGTCAACTTTTGTCTGCGTGGCAATAAAAAACGGGTAATGTACCCGTTTTATAGAGGTGATTCTTAACTCTACTCGCTTAGCGGACTAAAGAACGAGTTTTGAGTTCGAAAATGAGCTTTTCAGCGCTGACTTCAAATTTAAATCGTGCAGTTAGCTCAGTAGCGTCTTCTTCAAGGTCTGAAGTTTCATACTCTGAATTCGCTGACACTTGCTTCGCCAACTCTACATATCTTGCTAGCTCTGCTTCTAGTAGCTCTTTACCATTGGCACGGATGGTTACTTCTGCCACCTCATCACCTTCTTTGATGATAAAGCCCATTTCGCCTGCGCAACCACACGCTTCGCATACGTCTTGCTGTTCGTTGCTCATCTCACTATCCTCTTACAAAAGTTGTGGATATTTTAGCGATTTATTTGAAGCTAATCTATAAAAATAAGCACTACGAAACTTACACAAACTCTCTGTGTTAGATTTTTACTCGGTGGTTAAACTCGATTTAGAGTGGATAATTCTTAAATTATTGAGATATGTGTCACTAAAATGTGAAAAGTAGCGTCATTTTATTGTCGTAATTGAGGTGTGTCAGTTGTAAGGCGTTGCAATTTATAAGATTATCGGCAGGTTCAAATCATACAATTTATAAAGCAACGCCGTTTCATATAATTAATTTATGTGATGTTTGAATGGAAACAAAACGCTGGGTCATGTTGGAGTGATTCGCAACGTTTAATTTCTAAGGTGTTAGACATTGGAATAGGATTCATGCGCATACCATTTTCGCTTGTGCTGCTAGGTGAGTTATCCCAAAAAGTTTCATTGAAAAATTCATTTTGATTTAGACGGAATTAGACAGAGAAGAGCCCGAACATGCCAAAGCGTAGTAAAGAAGATACCGAAATTACCATTCATAAAATTATGGACGCAGTTGTTGACCAGCTTTTGCGTCTTGGTTACGACAAAATGTCGTATACAACGTTAAGCCAGCAGACTGGTGTATCCAGAACTGGCATTAGCCACCACTTCCCAAAAAAGACCGATTTTACCGCAGCCTTAGACGGGCGAATTTTTAAGATGTTTGTTGAACATGTTGATTTTGACAATGGCCTAGAGGCGTTCTCTACCAGTTGGGTGAACGCGTTGGAAAATGAAGAGTTCCGAGCGATTCTTCGTCTCCTTTTTCATCATCTGGTAACGTCGCAGAAAACTCATGAATTCGCTACCAACGGCATTGATCGTTTGTACAAAATGACCAAGGCGCAATTTGGCCCGGACAGCGCAAAAGAGCTTGAGTGGTTGATTGGTAAGTCATTGGTTAGCATGGCTTAGCCTAGTGTTTTGTAAAGAGCCTTCAGTGTAAGGCTCTTTTTTTACGTGACATTAATTCAAACTTGCCCCGTATCTGGTGCGTTTACTATCTGTTACACTGAAACGACTATTATAAGAACAAGTAGTAGGTGTACGAATGTCTTGTCCTATCCTCATATGTGATGATTCTGCTTTAGCTCGAAAGCAGATGGCGCGCTCACTTCCAGCTTCATTAAATGCGGATATCACGTTCGCAGAACACGGTTTGGATGCCCTCAATAAGTTAGAACAAGCCGAGTTTAAGCTCATGTTCCTTGATCTAACCATGCCTGTCCTCGATGGGTTCGAAACCTTAGAAGCCATTCGCACCCGGGGTATCAACATTTCAGTGGTCGTCGTTTCTGGTGATATCCAGCCTAAAGCGAAAGAGCGAGTGATGGCGCTAGGTGCTAAAGGTTTCATTCAAAAACCCATTGACAATAATGAACTTAAAGACGTTCTTCGCTCTATTATTGAGCCTGCTCCCGTTCAACGGTTAGTACCCTCGACGCCGGTAGAGTTACCTGCTCTGCGACGTCGTGATGTGTATATGGAAGTCGCCAACGTATCGATTGGTCGAGCTGCCGACGCATTAGCGCGCCATTTTGACGTGTTTGTCCACTTGCCTTTGCCCAATGTGAATATCTTTGAGGTGAGTGAGCTCCATATGGCCCTGCGAGATCTTGCGGAAAATAACCAAGTGTCTGGCGTTTGTCAGGGGTTCAGCGGAGAAGGCATTGCAGGCGAGGCTTTGGTACTGCTCAGCGACTCTAGTGTGTCTGATCTCAAAAAACTGATGAAGGTTCCGACAGAAAGCGAGGAGCTGGAAGAGCTTGAGCTATTGATGGACGTATCGAACATCTTAGTTGGGTCATTCTTAAATGGACTAGGTGAACAGGCTGAAGTTCGGTTTTTCCAAAGCTCGCCTGTGCTACTTGGCCAGCATATATCGGTTGATTCGGTCATTGAGTCCACCTCTGGCTCATTTAATAAGACGATGACGTTTGAGGTGAGTTACAACATTGATGGCACCTCTATTCGCTGTGATCTATTGTTTATGTTTGTTGATGAGTCATTACCTCTATTGGATAACAAACTGGCTTACCTTATGGAGGATTTCTAATGTTAAGTCTGCCAGCAGAATTTGAGCAGTTCCATTGGATGGTCGATATGGTTCACAATGTGGATTTAGGACTAATCGTGATCGATAGAGCTCATAACGTCCAAGTATGGAATGGGTTTATGACTCACCACAGTGGCATTCAGCCCAATGACGCGATAGGTAAGTCTTTATTCGAGCTGTTTCCAGAAATCCCTCAAGATTGGTTTAAGTTAAAAACTAAGCCTGTTTACGATCTTGGTTGTCGAAGCTTCATCACTTGGCAGCAAAGACCGTATCTATTCAAATGCCGTAACGTTCGCCCAGTTACGCAGCAAGCCGATTTCATGTATCAGAATATTACTTTAAACCCAATGAGAACACCGACTGGTGAAGTTCGAACACTTTTCTTATCTATTCAAGATGCGACAGCTGAAGCGCTAATTTCACAAAACAGTGAGTAGCAAAGTAGCTTGCCAACAGAGAGACTTGTAATGACATTGCCCAAAGGATTGTATACCGGACAACAGGTGAAACAGGGAGAAGCAAAAGCGGCTGAAAAAGCAGGTTTCTCTCTCTATGAGCTGATGGAACAAGCCGGAGCGGCGACGTATGAAGTGCTCAAGAGCAATTACCCAGCCGCGCAGCACATTGCGGTTTTGTGTGGTGCCGGAAACAATGGCGGTGATGGTTTTGTTGTGGCCCACCTTGCCAAGCAAGATGGAATCGATGTTCAACTGATCTTAACGGTCGATGAAGCAAAATTACAAGGCGACGCCAAACGCGCGATGCAGACTTGGCAAAAGGCCGGGGGGCTGATTCTGCCAGCATCGGAGTTGACTTCAGTGTTAAAAAGCACGGACGTTGTCGTTGATGGTCTCTTGGGGACTGGCTTATCTGGAGAGGTACGAGAAGGTATTAGCCAGTTGATTGATGAGGTTAACCAGAGCAGCCAGCCTGTGGTGGCTATCGATATCCCTTCAGGGCTTTGTGCTGATACCGGCACAGTGTTAGGCAATAGCATATGTGCCTCTCATACCGTCACCTTCATCGCACTGAAGCGAGGGCTAGTAACCGGGAGTGCACGCAACTATGTTGGTAAACTCCATTTTGCGGGTCTTAATGTTGAACAACAGTTTGGCCAATTATTCCCCTCTAGCGTTGAACTGCTTTCATTAGACGAGCTCAGTTCATACATACCACGAAGACAAGCAACCGCACACAAAGGTCATCATGGCCGCTTGTTATGCCTAGGTGGGAATCAAGGCTATAGTGGCGCAATTCGTCTTTGCTCCTATGCTTCGGCCCGAATTGGGGCGGGTTTAGTGAGCTGCTTTTGTCACCCCGCCTCCAGTATGGCGCTTCAAGTTGCTTGCCCTGAAGTGATGACACTGCCTTGGCAAGGCGACGTGAAAGTACTAGCGGCTAAGTTAAGCCAGCAAGATGTGGTTGCACTTGGCCCAGGGCTTGGTTTAGACGCTTGGGCTCAATCCCTATTTGATGTAGTTCAGGCGAGTCACCATACCAAAGTTGTCGATGCGGATGGGTTGACCCTTTTGGCGCAGAAACCCAACTACGATGATAATCGAGTGATTACGCCGCACCCAGGTGAGGCCGCAAGGCTTTTGAATTGGTCTGTATCAGAGATAGAGGCCGACAGGTACTCCGCGGTAGAAAATCTGCAACGAAAATATGGTGGTGTTGTGGTGCTCAAAGGCGCAGGTACTTTGGTCTTTGATGGCATTACATGTAGCGTCTGTATGGCTGGTAATCCAGGAATGGCAACGGGTGGCATGGGTGATGTGCTGACAGGCATCATTGGCGGATTATTAGCTCAAGGTTTGAATATCGGCGATGCTGCTAGGTTGGGGGTTCAAATCCATAGTCAAGCTGCCGATCTCGTTGCTGGTAAACAGGGGATGATAGGTTTGCTTGCTAGCGATGTGATCCCTGAGGCTCGTCGGTTACTGAATTTTGCGCCTTAGAGGATAGGGTTAGTCTCTGTTTGCGCAGAATTTTCCTCTTAATTTGTGACATCGATTGTTATTTTGCATGATTTCGTTACAATGCCTCTTCGCTCCTGAGTTGTGCATCCGTATTTGCATATAAAAGGACAGACATTCTCGCCTTTAACGCATTGTTTTCACTGTTAAAGGCACGTTTTGAATTGCATGTGTTGCTTGGTGTGCAACACCACTGTAAGGATAATTAAATGCCAATTATTACTCTTCCTGACGGCAGTCAGCGTCAATTTGACAACCCAGTTTCTACTCTTGAAGTCGCTCAATCTATCGGTCCTGGTCTTGCTAAAGCCACCATCGCTGGTCGCGTAAACGGTAACCGTGTTGATGCATGTGATCTTATCGAAGAAGATGCAAGTCTTGAAATCATCACAGTAAAAGATGAAGTAGATGGTCTAGAAATCGTTCGCCACTCTTGTGCTCACTTGTTAGGTCACGCGATCAAACAGCTATACCCTGAAGCGAAAATGGCGATTGGTCCAACTATCGATAACGGTTTTTACTACGATATCGACTTAGAGCAGTCTCTAACGCAAGAAGATCTTGAAAAGATTGAAAAGCGTATGAAAGAGCTGGCCAAGACTAAGTACCAAGTTATCAAGAAAAAGGTAAGCTGGCAGGAAGCGCGTGATACGTTTGAATCACGTGGCGAATCCTACAAAATTGAAATCTTGGATGAAAACGTGTCACGCGATGATCGTCCGGGTTTATACCACCACGAAGAATACATTGATATGTGTCGTGGCCCACATGTGCCGCACATGGGCTTCTGTCAGCATTTCACGCTGCTTAACGTAGCGGGTGCTTACTGGCGTGGTAACAGCGACAACAAAATGCTTCAGCGTATCTACGGTACGGCTTTCCACGATAAGAAAGCACTGAAAGCGCATTTAACGCGTCTTGAAGAAGCAGCGAAGCGTGACCACCGTAAAATCGGTAAGCAACTTGACCTGTTCCATATGCAGCAAGAAGCACCAGGTATGGTCTTCTGGCATCATAATGGTTGGTCAATTTTCCGTGATCTAGAAGTTTTCGTTCGTGAAAAACTAACAGAGTACGACTACCAAGAAGTAAAAGGTCCACTAATTATGGACCGCGTGCTTTGGGAACGTTCTGGTCACTGGGACAAATATGCAGACGCGATGTTCACAACAGCCTCAGAAAGCCGTGATTACGCGCTGAAACCAATGAACTGTCCAGGCCACGTTCAGATCTTTAACCAAGGTCTAAAGTCATACCGCGACCTACCGTTACGTATGGCCGAGTTTGGCTCATGTCACCGTAACGAACCATCGGGTGCACTACACGGCATCATGCGTGTACGTGGCTTTACTCAGGATGATGCTCACATTTTCTGTACTGAGAGCCAAATCCAAGAGGAAGTTACAGGTTGTATCAAGATGGTTTACGATACATACCAGACCTTTGGTTTCGACAACATTGTCGTAAAACTATCTACTCGTCCTGAAAAACGTGTAGGTTCGGATGAGATCTGGGATCAATCTGAAGAAGCGTTGAAACACTCACTTGAATCAATGGATATTCCATACGAGATTCAAGAAGGTGAAGGTGCTTTCTATGGACCTAAGATCGAATTCACTCTCTATGACTGCCTAGATCGTGCATGGCAGTGTGGCACTGTACAGCTAGACTTCAACTTACCAGGTCGTCTAGGTGCATCTTACGTGGATGAAAACAATGAACGCCAAGTTCCTGTTATGATCCACCGTGCAATTTTAGGCTCTCTTGAACGCTTTATCGGTATCCTGATTGAAGATTACTTTGGTTTCTTCCCTACATGGTTGTCGCCTGAGCAAGCTGTAGTAATGAATATTACTGATAAACAGTCTGATTACGCTCAAGAAGTTGCTCGAAAACTACAAAAAGTTGGAATTAGAGCAAAAGCGGACTTGAGAAATGAGAAGATTGGCTTTAAAATTCGCGAACATACTTTGAAGCGCGTACCGTATATGCTGGTTTGTGGTGACCAAGAAATGGAAGCCGGAGAAATCGCAGTGCGTACTCGTAAAGGTAAAGATCTCGGTAAGTTTAAAGTGGATGATTTTATCGCATACATCCAAGACGAGATCTCAAGCCGTAAGCTCAATCTGGAGGAATAAGCTATTAAAGGCGGAAGACGCGGCCAACAGCCGGTAAAACAAAACCCACACCGTTTAAACGGTGAAATTCGTGGCGTTCGTGAAGTTCGATTAACAGGCGCTGATGGTGAATCAGTTGGTGTTGTATCGATCCAAGAAGCGGTCGCAGCTGCTGAAGAAGCAGGTATGGATCTTGTTGAGATCAGTCCTAACGCTGAGCCACCAGTCTGTCGTGTGATGGACTACGGTAAATTCCTCTTTGAAAAGAGCAAGTCTGCGAAAGAGCAGAAGAAGAAGCAAAAACAGGTTCAGATTAAGGAAGTAAAATTCCGCCCTGGAACTGATATTGGAGACTATCAGGTAAAACTACGCAACCTGACGCGTTTCCTTGAAGAAGGCAACAAAGTGAAAGTAACAATTCGCTTCCGTGGCCGAGAAATGGCACACCAAGACATCGGTGTTGACGTTCTAAATCGTCTTAAGGAAGACACTGCAGAACTTGCTGTAGTGGAATCTTTCCCTAAGAAGATCGAAGGTCGTCAGATGATCATGGTTCTTGCCCCTAAGAAGAAGTAATTAACGGCTTTGCAAGTAATTAACCCTGCCGTTCCTTTTGGGAAAACGGCGGGGTTTGTTCGCCCTAATTACTATTGTTTATACAACTCAACAATGCGGAGTTATTCATCATGCCTAAGATGAAAACCAACAGAGGTGCTGCTAAGCGTTTTAAGAAAACTGCTGGTGGTATTAAATTTAAGCACGCTACAAAACGTCACATCCTGACTAAGCGTACTACTAAGAACAAGCGTCAGCTACGTCCAAATGCAATCCTTCCAAAATGTGAAGTGGCTGCAGTTGCTCGTATGATGCCATACGCTTAATTCTTTTTAGTTTATCAATCGTTTAGTTTAGGAGAAGCATAATGCCTCGCGTAAAACGTGGTGTACAAGCTCGTGCACGTCATAAGAAAGTTCTAAAACAAGCTAAAGGTTACTACGGTGCACGTTCACGTGTTTACCGCGTAGCTTTCCAAGCAGTTACTAAAGCTGGTCAATACGCTTACCGTGACCGTCGCAACAAGAAACGTCAATTCCGTCAACTTTGGATTGCACGTATCAATGCTGCATCTCGTCAAAATGGTCTATCTTACAGCCGTTTCATCAACGGTCTTAAGAAAGCATCTATCGAGATCGACCGTAAGATTCTTGCTGATATCGCGGTATTCGACAAGGCTGCATTTGCAGTTCTAGTTGAAAAAGCAAAAGCTGCTCTTTAATTAGCAGTTTAGGTTTAAGAAAAGGGGAGCTTCGGCTCTCCTTTTTTATTTCTGTTTATAACCTTGATAAAGGGCTAATAACACCAGCTGCACCGCGCTCTAATACGTGAGTGTATATCTGAGTAGTTCTTACATCACTGTGACCGAGTTGTTCTTGTACAGTTCTTATATCTGCCCCTGACTCTAACAAATGTGTGGCAAAGCTATGCCTCAGAGTATGACAGGTTACGTTTTTTGAAATACCTGCATCTTTCGCTGAGCGTTTGACAGCTCTTTGCAGTGCAGCTTCATTGATATGGTGTCTTCTAGTTAAACCCGACTCCAAGTCTTGAGATAAGCGAGATGATGGGAACAAATAATGCCAGTTGAAGTCCATTTCAGCACCTTGGTACTTTTTCTGTAGTGAAGTTCTGATCCAAACACCGGCATAACCTGGATAATTAATGTCTTTCTGATAGTATCTGAGTGCTAGTGCTTCTTGCTCTTTTAACAGAGGTATCGTTTCTTTTGCTAAAGTCACAACTCGATTTTTACCTCCTTTCCCTTGCCAAACTCGAACAGCATTATAGTGATAATCTATATCTTGAATACGTAACCTAACGCATTCCATCACTCTTAGCCCTGAACCATATAACAGCATGATGTGTAGTTTATACCTTGGGTCTACATGGGCTAAAAAACGCCTCAATTCATCTTGAGTCAACACAACAGGTAATTTGCGGTCAAGCAACGACTTTTGAAATTTCATTTCTATAGAAAGAGGTGTTCTAAAGTACTCTCTATAAAGAAAACTAACAGCATTTAACGCTAGAGCTTGTGTTTTTGCCGCAACTTTATCATTTATTGCTAGATGTGTTAGAAACTCTTCAACGTGAGGTTCATTGAGTTTTGACGGATGCTGCATATTATGGAATGCGATGTACTTGGTTATCCAGAGAATATAAGCTTGCACTGTTTTGTGAGCATAATGCCTTGAGTGCATGTGCTCTTTTACACTCAGTAGAAACTGACTTTTCATATTTTAAATTACCATTTATCTGTTTTTATATACAGTGGTTTGGTTTTGTCGGGATTACAATAATTAGCGTACAGTTTGTTGTTTAACTGAGATAGACTGCACGGAAGAGCGTTGAATTAGTCTAAAATTTTCATAATGTTATGTGATAGCATGCATTATGATGTAATGAATGGCTAGGTGATAACGAACGGTGTTATAGCAACACTGTGTAGTATAGAAAG
>NZ_BCUD01000018.1 GCF_001591105.1 Vibrio nereis NBRC 15637
TAAGTGCAGGCGTGTCTGATCCTTGGTTCGCTTACACAGCGCCTATCCTCCTTACCTGCGCGTTTATTATTATCTTCTCTCTTTTTGCGTGGCCTTATTTCTTTAAGCCGTTTATGGCATTTTTGCTGGTTTCTTCTGCGGCAGCGCTTTACGCTCAAGTCAATTTCCAAACCCTATTTGATATGACCATGATGGAGAGTATTTTTGAAACCAACTCGTCAGAAATACTGTTCTACTTAAATACCTCGACACTGCTTTACTTAATTGGTTTGGGGGTTATTCCGGCGATTTTACTCTTTAGCGTTAAGATTGTTCCCCACCGAACGTGGCTGCGCGAGATTGCAGCTCGCGTCGGGATTGTTCTGCTTGCGATCGCTGGGATTGGCCTTATCGCCATGACAAGCTACAAAGACTACGCCTCTGTCGGTCGTAATAATCATTACCTAAACAAGATGATTATCCCTGCCCATGTATACAACGGCACTAGATACCTAAAACGCAATTACCTGACTGAAAAGCTGGTTTACAAAGTGCAAGGGGAAGATGCAAAAGTGACTCCCGCGCCGAATGGCAAGCCGACATTGATGGTTGTGGTATTAGGTGAAACCGCACGTGCGATGAATTTTGCTTACAACGGCTATGAAAGGAACACCAACCCTTTCACTGAAGATATGGGGCTAATTTCTTTCCAAGATGTGTCATCGTGCGGAACGTACACCGCGCTGTCTGTACCTTGTATGTTTTCGAATCTGTCGCGCCAAACTTATGATAAACAGCGAGCCCACGCTCAAGATAATGTATTTGATGTTATCCACCACGCAGGCGTGGATGTGCTTTGGATCGATAATGATGGTGGCGATAAAGGCGTAGCCAGAAGGCTGCCGATAAAGTCGATTGACGGTTCCCTTAAAGACAGCGACTGCAATGGCAACACTTGCTTTGACGCAGCAATGCTGGATGACGCAAAACAATTTATCGACAACGGTGTGAAGGACAAGCTACTCGTATTGCACACCATTGGCAGCCACGGCCCAACCTATTGGCAACGTTACCCAGACAACATTGCGCCGTTTCAGCCCGCGTGTAACCGTAGCGATATTGAGAACTGCAATGACAGCGAGATCGTCAATGTTTACGACAATACTCTCGCTTACACAGATTATGTGCTTGCTCAGGTGATCAATGAGCTAAAAGCTGTCTCTAATGAATATAACGTTATGCTCACTTATATCTCGGATCACGGTGAATCGTTAGGTGAAAGCGGCCTCTATTTACACGGTACTCCTTACGCGATTGCACCTAAAGAACAAACTCAGGTGCCTTGGCTTCTGTGGCTGCCAGAGCAATACGCGCAGCAAAAAAGTCTGAATGTCGACTGTCTAAGAGACAAAGCCAGCAACAACAGCCTATCTCACGATAATGTGTTTGATAGTTTACTTGGCCTTTATGGTATTCAATCCTCTGTACGCAACAGCGCGTTAGATATTACTCGAACCTGTTCACTCAACTCATAATGGGGCTGTCATACAATGCAACAAGAAGTCATCATCAAACGCACAGGCATACACCGTATCATTTATACCTTTGTCCATAGTTACAACGGTTTTAAGTGGCTTTGCCGCAACGAAGCCGCTTTTCAACAAGAGTTAATGCTACTGGTACCGCTGACGGTTTTCGCATTTTGGCTAGATTTACCAGCCCTGCATACGCTACTTGTGATGCTTTCTATGATCTTTGTGCTGTTCGCTGAGATGGTGAATACCGCAATAGAAGCCGTGGTAGACCGAGTGGGGTTAGAATTTCATACCCTCTCCGGAGTGGCGAAGAACATTGGTTCGGCTCTTGTTCTGCTGAGTATGGTGTGCTCGCTAGCGGTTTGGGGTGTCGTGTTGTGGAGCAACTATGCAGACTAGTGGTTTTTCACTGTTTAGAGCAACACCATGATTAAACCGTAAAAGAAAAGGAGTTACCCACATGGCGGATAAGGCGTGGGTAACTCTGTGCAAAATGAAGGGGAATGAACGATAGTTACTCTATGCCATGCAGCTCTTTCCAGTTTCCTGGATGAACTACATAACCAAACAGTGCATGTCCACCATAAACCAGCTCGGTTCCTTCCGGAATCCAGAGCATTTGTCCTGGGTGAACAAAATGTGTTTCGCCATTTGCAGTGAGTTCGAAACACCCTTCAATCACAAAAATCACTTCATCGTACAGTACGGTCCACGCCACTTTCGCGCCTTCCCACTTAGCAAAACCCACGCCGATATTTGGCGAAATTTCTGTGCTAAGCGCACGTGCAACATAGGCCATTCCTGGCGTGTCACCGCGTACATTGAAATCTAACGTTTTACTGTCTACTAATTTTACTTGCTTCATAGTTCACTCCGGCTCTGCCATTTCGCTAATTGAATGCGGCTTTTCACGCCCATACCTAAGAAAGGTTCTGGTGGGTTCAAGCTCGGCATGCCTGTTACGCTTTGAATATCGTCTAGCGAGTTGGAGGTCGCGCCCATCACGTAGTCAGCCAACAATGTGCCCGAAATGGTTCCCCAAGCAGCACCAACACCGTTATCACACGCACTGGCATACACACCTTCATCCAACTGACCAAAGAAGTTAGTAAAGTTACGCGAGATGGCATACACCCCACCCCATGTGTGAGTGAATGGCACGTCGGCCAGCTCTGGGTAACGCGCCAGAAAGACTTGACGATGATCGTCGCGAATTTGATCTCTGACTTTATCGCTCATGCTTGAGCCGTACTTCGGCACATGTTTGTAAGTATTGCGGATCAAAATGCGTCGATCGGCGGTCATACGTAAGGTGGTTCCCGCATGGTCAGCAGGGGTTAGCCCCCAGTTCAATTGGCCGCCATAACGCTGCATTTCGACATCAGTTAGTGGGCGTGTCCAGCTGGCGAATGTCATCACAGGCAAAAGTCGGTTTTTTAGGTAACCAAACTCGCGGGTAAAGATACTGGTACCCAGCAGCAATTCGGTGGTCTCAACTAAGCCATCGTCACCATGCAGTACCCAATGGCCGTTTTCTTTGCTCAGTTTGCGGATTGGTGATTTTTCTAACACTTCGACATTATCTGGCAGGCTTTCCCCTAGTCCACGCACCAGAGCAGCAGGCTGCATTAAATAACCGCCCGGCGTATAAATAGCGCGGCTGTAGTAGTTCGTTCCCAGCACTTTGGCTAGCTCGCTACCATCAACGTGGAAGTATGGTTCACCAAGGTCTTTCATTAGGTGTTCAAAGTGGTCTAAATACGCTTCACCGCGTGCCCCAACAGCTCCCTGATATTTGCCTTTCGCCGACCACTGGCAATCAATGCTGTGCTTGCTAATCAAACAATCTAGCTGGGCAATCGCCGAGCGGTTTAACCCCAGCAGCTTTTGCTTATGTGCCGGGTCTGGGTGCTCTAATGAAAACTTATGCGGCAGGTCGATCACAAAGCCAGAGTTACGCCCCGACGCGCCTTGGCCGATTCTTTGTGCATCAATCAACACGATACGAGCATTCGGCGCGTGTTCCGCTAGGCGTCTTGCCATAGCTAGGCCAGCAAACCCTGCACCTAGCACGACATAATCAGCGGTTTGTTTGCCTTTTAATGTTGGTTTTTCTGGGATACTTGGTAGCGCGTGGTACCAACCACATGTCGCATCATCGTTGGGTAAATGAATCATCTTCTTTCTCCGTTACGCAGCAGTTTGCTTAAGTGATAACTGCTCTATCCAAGGCGTACGCAATGACTGCACTTGTCGTCCAAGCAAAGCGAATCCCAGCATCACCCCTTCTGGCGAGTAAAATCCCGCAGTGAGATCATCGCCTTGGTGTTCGATGTACCACTGCCCTTGTGCATTTGGCGCAACCGGGAAAATAGTTAAAGGAAGGATCGGCGTTTTCACAATCACTGGTGTTGGCGTTAAAGAGATAGGCGTGATATCACCTAGCAAGCTTTTCGCTACGGAAGGAATCATTTGATTAATCGGCGCAATATATGGTTGCCAACCTTGCTCGGTTTCAACACAGTCGCCTAGCGAGTAAATATTCTCATCACTCGTCTGGCCGAATTGATTCACTTTAATTCCGCGGCCTACTTCAAGCCCCGCGTGCTCAGCCAGGGAAACATTTGGCTTAAGACCAACCGCGCTTAGCACTATATCAGCCTCAATCTGTATGCCACTGTTTAGATGTAGAACCGCGCTTGACTCAGACATAGGGTCGATTCTGGCGATACTGTCTTGCAATGCCCACTGTACGCCGCGAGCAGTGAGTGCGCTTTGTAGTGATTCACCTAACTGTTGCGGGATCAAACGCTCCATTGGCCATTGCCCGAGACCAATCACCGTGACTTCATAGCCGCTTTCGATCAGGTCATTCGCAAACTCACAGCCAATTAAGCCATCACCGAGGATCGCGATGCGCTTTTTATCTTGTAGCTGAGTTCTGAAACGGCGGTAATCAACCAAGTCGTTCACACTGACAACATAAGAGCGAGCACCTTCAATTGGGATTTCAATCGGTGATGCACCTGCTGCCAATACCAAGCGGCTATAGGCGTATTTGCCAATAGAGGTGTGCAAGGTTGAGTTGGCGCGATCGATTTGCTCTACACGGGTATGCGGGTAAACACGGATGTTCAAGCGGTTTTCCCACTCCAACGCGCTTTCACTTTGTAGCGCATCGCCGTCTTTATTCATGGCCAATGCATTAGACAACGCAGGCTTGCTGTACAGTGCGCCATCGTCGGCGGTAAAGACAGTGATCGGAACCGTCGCAGATTGTGCCCTAAGCGCGGCCGCAAGTTGGTAGCCACTGTGACCACTGCCAATAATAACGATAGGGTCAGTTGAGAATACAGGTTGAGTAACTTCAGATGGAAGTGGCTGAGCCGTACTTGGCTGAACAGCCGAGCCTACTGATACCGAAGACACTGCAGCAACCTCTTCTACTGGCGCATCATCGGTGATTTCGATCATTTCAAAATCGGCCTTACCCACTAAACAGTCTGGGCATAACCAGTCATCTGGTACGTCTTCCCATGCTGTTCCCGGTGCAATGCCGTCGGATGGCCAACCTTGTGCTTCATCATAGATTAAGCCGCAAATAATACAGAGCCACTTTTTCATCACTTTTACTCCAACTACCTTGATCTGAATTCCCGTGTTTACAAACCCCTGTCAGGTTTGTAGCGATTTCATCAACCTCGCCCGATCTTGTGGTCTGAAATCCAAGTCGGTACGAGGTGATGAAAATCAAGTTACACGGTAGCTATACGTCGCCGTCTTGCTGCAAACGAATGGCAATATTGCGCGTCTGGACATAGCTATAAATCGCTTCTTGTCCTTTTTCTCGTCCAAAACCGGACAAACCTACGCCACCAAATGGGGTTTCAATGCCACCAGCAAACCATTCATTGATGAACACTTGTCCACCGCGAAGTTGCTGCGCCACACGTAATGTTTGGTTTAGCTTTCCACCAAAAACACCCGCCACTAGGCCAAAGTCGGTGCCATTCGCGATCTCGATCGCTTCTTGGTCGGTTTCAAACGGTGTAATTACCAACACAGGACCAAACACTTCTTCTTGCGCGATACGCATATCTGGCGTGGCTTCAATCACTGTTGGAGCAACAAAGTAGCCCGATAGATCCGGTGCGTAGCCACCCGTCAGAATGTTCGCGCCGTCGGCTTTTGCTTGCTCTATCATTTCAAGCACGCGCGCTTGTTGATCAGCGGATACCAACGGTGTGATGTCCGGCTGGCTTTCGCCTTGACCAATAGTTAGGCTTTTTGCCATTTCCACTACCGCCGCTTTTACTTCTTCATAACGATCTTTTTGAATCAGCAAACGAGACATTGCCGAGCACACTTGACCAGCGTTAAAGAAAATACCGACCTGAACACTTTTCAAAAGTGTTTCGAGGTTCGCATCTTTCAGTGCGATAGCAGCCGATTTACCACCCAGCTCCATCACCGATGGAGTAGCGCGTTGCGCTGAATCTTGCAGGATGCGTTGACCTGTCGGTACCGAACCTGTAAAGACGATTTGATCGACTTCTTGGTGCTGAACCAAGTGACTGCCAACCACAGAACCTTTGCCACATAGAAGGTTAATCGTGCCTTTCGGGAAGCCCGCTTTTTCAATCGCTTGAATCAACAGCGTCATGGCAAGTGGTGAAATCTCTGGCGACTTAATAACCACTGCGTTACCTGCGGCTAATGCAGGCGCTAATGAACGTGCACAAATAGAGACTGGGAAATTCCACGGCACAATCTGCACTGACACGCCAAACGGAACGTATTGAGTGAAATCAACATAGTCTTTACCCAACGGAATTGACGTGCCTTCCAGCTTGTCTGCCATGCCCGCGTAGTATTCGAAGTAACGCGCTGACTCTAGAAACTCATCTTTGGCATCTTGCAGAGATTTACCGTTCTCACGGCAGGCGACTAGGCCACCTTCATCAACCATTTCACGAATTGCCGCGGCCGCTTTTAGCATCCACTCCGTTCTTACTGCCGGGCGAACGTCCGACAGTAGGCCTTGATTGACCACTCGGCGCGCGGCTGCCATCGCGCGATCTGCATCAGCAATAGTGGCTTCTGCAATCGTTGCGTACGCTTCGGCGGTGCCTGGGTTCATAACGGTCAGTGAATGCTCTGAATCGCACCATTCACCGTCAATATAATTAAGGTAATGCGTCATATTACTGCTCCATTGCGGCTTTCACTTGTTTCGCTAACCAGGTCTGGAAGAAGTGTGTCGGTACATCCATTTCAGGTGAGAACACACCGCCACCAAAGCCTGGTGAGTAGCGACCTTGCTGCATGCCTTCTACCGCACCGATATCTTCGCCAAATACCACGCGCCAAGATTCAACCGTGGCAGTACGACACGCTGCAAATTCGTCTTTGGTTGCTTCATCGCCAACATAAAGGACGCGAAGATGTTCGATACTCTTGTCAGCACTGATTGGTTCGATCATCATCGCAAAGGCGTGGTCTGCCTGAATGCCGAGTAGCACGTTCGGGAATAGCGCAACGTATTCTGCGTGGCGTAGTTTGTCTTCTGGCCAGCTTGGGAATTTTGGTAGGTGCGTACCCGCCGTGTCAGACAAGTTGTAAGCAAGACTACCCTGGCCTGCAAAACGTTCGTCAAACATGATGTTGTAGTGATCTTCTAGGCGCGAGTAGCTGTTCAAACTTGGGTGTACCCATGGCAGGTGGTACGCTTCACAGTAGTTTTCTACGGCCAGCTTCCAGTTACTGTTCACTTCAATTTGTAGGTTGCCGCCCATGTTGACACGGCGCAGAAGGCCCATACCATCTTCACCTAGGAAGGCTTTCCAGCGTTGCTCTAACGGCGCGATATGTTCTTCAAAGCTTGCTGCATCACCCGACAGGTTAATAAAAACCATGTCCATCCATACCGCTGAACGTAGTGGTTTCAAGCCATGTTTTTCACATTTGAAACGCTCATCCTTATGCTTTGCAATACCGCCAATATGTGGCGTGCCTTTTAGGTTACCATCAAGATCGTACGTCCATGAGTGGTAAGGACAGCGAATCATGCCCTGAACTTCGCCCGCTTCATGCACAAGTTTCATACCACGGTGGCTACAAACGTTGTGGAATACTTGCACTTCACCTTGACGATTTCTCATCATTAATAGTGGTAGGTTCATGAAGTCAACTGGCATCACGTAACCCTCTTTAAGAAGGTCCGAGGCAAAACCAATACATACCCATGTGTTACCAAATACCTGATCACGCTCAAACGTAAAATACTCAGCGTTTGTGTAGGCTTCATTTGGCATTCCCGTCGCTTCGCTGATCGGGTTTAGTACCTTATCAACAAGTTCAACAGGGATAATGGTTTGGTTGACATTGCTCATATTCTTATCTCCGAAAGTCGAGTTGCATCCAGTGCGTACAACATCGTGTTGTGTTAGTGATGCCAATATTGATTAACAACCTCGCAACAAACAAACGACTTTTTCGAAGGGTTTGGATGAGTTTTTGTCATCCATGCATTGATCTTGGACAATAAAATAACCACACAATTGACAAGACTATTGACTGCATGATTAATACTCATTAATCGATGAGTATTAATCAGTTGAAACAGCGTTAGGCACTCTCTACTCTTTTTCGAAAATTAACAATAAAGCAACAATCAATAACACAACTAACAAAAGTAATGTGAGGGACGCCTATGAGAGCAACATCAGGGATATTGAAAGGACTCAACCCGACTGTGACGATCGCATCGAAGATTGTCGTGATCGGTTTTGTACTTTTCTGTGCCATTCTCGCCAACCAAGCGGGTCAGTACTTTGAAACCATTTCCGGTATTCTTTTGCAGAATATGAAGTGGTTTTATATCGGGCTCGTTTCTTTGGTTGTCGGGTTTCTTATCTACCTAATGGTCAGCCGTTACGGTCATATTCGTTTAAGTAAAGACGATGAAAAACCAGAGTTTAGCTACCTGTCTTGGATTTCCATGTTGTTTTCTGGCGGTATGGGTATTGGCTTGATTTTCTGGTCAGTCGCTGAACCGATGTGGCATTACGCCGATAACCCATTTTCACAAGGGTTAACTAATGAAGCCGCCACCACATCAATGAAGCTGACATTTTTCCACTGGGGCCTGCACCCTTGGTCTGTCTTTATTATTGTTGCGCTCGCGCTGTCTTACTTTTCGTACCGTAAAGATTTGCCGTTTACACTCCGCTCTATTTTGCACCCTTTGATCGGCGATCGAATTTACGGCCCAATCGGTCATACCGTAGATATCCTAACGGTTGCAGTGACCGCATTCGGTATTTCACAAACACTAGGCATGGGGGTTATTCAAATTAACTCTGGCCTGAATCAAGCCTTCGGTTTAGGTATCGGTTTAGGTACGCAATTATTTATTATTGTGGCTTTGTGCACCTGTGCAGTTGCATCCGTTCTCTCGGGCGTGGGTAAAGGTATTCGCCGCTTGTCAGAATGGAACATGCTGCTATCACTTATGCTAGTTCTGGTTGTGCTTTACATCGGCCCAACGCGCTACATTCTCAATACTTTGCTAGAAAGCACTGGCTTGTATGCGCAGAATATTGTCGGTATGAGCCTTTGGAGTGACACACAGAATGACTCGGGCTGGCAAAACTGGTGGACAGCATACTACTGGCCTTGGTGGATGACGTGGGCACCGTTCGTGGGCATGTTTATCGCGCGTATTTCCAAAGGCCGTACCATTCGTGAATTGATTGGTGGTGCTTTGATTGTACCGACACTGATCACCTTCTTATGGATTTCTGTCTTCGGTGGCGCGGCGCTAAAAGTTGAACAAAATGCACGCGTCGCACATGAAGCTCAAGTGGTTGCCGCGCAAGAAGCAAATCAAGCAGCGCCAGCACCATTTACCGGTGGCCCTATTCTAGAAGCGACCAAAGCAGACACCACGCGTGCGCTGTTTACCCTATTCGATAATCTCGATACAGGTACGTTTGGTAAACTGCTCAGTGTGCTAGCTTGTATGCTACTTGGGACCTACTTCATTACCTCTGCGGACTCTGGAACATTGGTTTTGTGTACATTAGATGCCGCAGGTGACAGCGAACCACCCAAATCCATTCGTGTACTGTGGGGCATTATGATTGCGGCCATTGCAGGCGTACTGCTGTATGCGGGAGGCTTAAAAGCGATGCAGACTGCCTCTATTATTGCGGGCTTCCCTATCGCGATCTTTATATCTGTCATGAGCCTAACGCTGTTCCATAGTATCCGCCGCGAACCTAAACCTTGGGCGATGCTTCCTGAGCACGTACACCCAGAGCAAGATAAGCTAGATGGTCCTGTCGAGCCACTGGTTGAAGCAAAGGTTGGCGCTACAGTACAGCCAGAAATGGAAACAGAACAAGGCAGTGTCTTAGAACAAAAACCGGCACTGACTTAAACCATATCATTCAATAACAAAGCGGGAAGAGAGCTTCCCGCTTTTTCATTTCTTGCTTCTTACCAAGCCGCAAATACCTAGACTAACCCCTTATCGCCCACTTCATCCGGCAGTTGTTGCAGTAACCATTCGCGAAAGCGTTTAACACTGGCAGGCACTAATCCTCTTCCTTTCGGCTCTAGCATCGAAAATTTTGAAGGGGTCGAAAGTACCTGTTCGACTGGTCTCACCAACGCACCGCTTTGCAGATAATCGTCCACCAGCGATCCCCAAGCCAAAGCAATACCTTGGCCGTTGATTGCCGCTTGCAGCAGCATTGGGTAGTTATTAATGTTCATCCGGTTTCGTGGAGTGATATTAGGTAACCCTACCCCGCTAAACCACTGCTCCCAGTTCACCCAATCTCGTTGGGACTCTTCCAAATAAAGTAAGGTTTTGCTGAAAACCTCTTCGGCTTCGGTCGGGTTACCGATCTTATCCATATAAAGAGGGCTACAAACAGGAAACACTTCTTCGGAAAAAAGCGTGGTGACTTCCATTTCCGCAGGAGGCGTGCGGCAATAAAACAGCGCGATATCGCAATCTAAACGGCGCAAATCGAGGATGTTGTCTGAAGCCAAGATGCGAATATCAATGTCATCGTGTTCGTTTTGAAATTCCGCCACTTTAGGAAGTAGCCATAAGGCCGCCATTGCGTTGGTGGTCGCGACCGTGATTTTTTGTTCACCTTGCCATTTTTTCACTTCGCCAGTGATTTGAGCAATATCGAGCAAAGATTGGCTGATCGATTGGTAATATTGCAGACCCGTTGGGGTTAAGTTGATACTGCGGTTTGCTCGGGTGAACATGGCTTTGCCGAGGTACTCTTCTAACTGTCGAATTTGTCGGCTTATGGCGCCTTGTGTCACGCTGAGCTCTTCTGCCGCAAGGGTAAAGCTTAGGTGTCGAGCAGATGCTTCGAAAGCCACCAAGCTATTTAAAGGCGGGAGTGGTTTGATTTTCATGTTTCTTCCAGTAAGGCAACTTTTGTAATTATTTTAGTTCCCGGCAATCTAGCGTTGCGCGTGGAATAGCGCCATTCTGGGTTAATTGTGAAAAACAACAATTAATAATGTTAAGAAAAGAGAGATTAGTCATAACAAAAAAAGCCAGAGCATTCATGCTCTGGCTTGGAGTATTTGACTGATTCACAGCCTTATCAATCACTACTTTCATCATCGCTTGGCGCGTATTCTAAGATATCGCCTGGTTGACAATCTAGGTGTTTACAGATGGCTTCCAAAGTGGCGAGTTTTACCGCTTTGGCTCGGCCATTTTTTAATATTGATAAGTTCTGTTCGGTGATCCCGATAAGCTTGGCAAGTTCGTTTGAACGCATTTTTCTCTTTGCCAGCATTACATCAAGATTAACTACAATTGCCATCTTCGTTCCATCTAAATAGTGAGCTCATTTTCGTCTTGAAGTTGGTTGGCTCTATCCATAACCACCGCGATAAATCGAACAATAAAACCAATAATCATCATGGTCACATCAACATCATCAACGTAAAAGAAGAACTCCCAATGGCCATCAGTGTATGAGAGCGCCAAAGTCAGTAATACGTCTGCAATGATGCCCACAAAAGGTGTCGCGATCAGCAGGTAGCTGAGCTTTTTATAACACTGGGTATTTAGCGGGTCGAATATATGCCCTTTCGCATATAAACGAAACAGTACAATGAGCTGCCATAAAAGCGCCATCGTCAAAAACGTATTCAGCATGCTTGGTATAAAACCAACCAAAGAACGAGTTAAAGATAAAGGCAGCTCGACGGGAACAGGGAACGAGGCGTCAAACCAAGTGGCATCGAATAGCGTTGCACCAAACCAAAATGCCGTATTTAAAACCGCAACGAAGATCAGTGAAAACCAGAAAAGAATAAGCAACTTACGACTAAATTGACTAATAGATTGTTGTGACATGGATATACCTATGAGCTTGTTTGAGGCTCTAGTTTAATCCTCATCACCATTACTTTTCAATAAAAACTTATCGTTTTACGATAAGTTTTTATTGATTTAAATATCATATGCGAGTACTTTAGCCGCTCAAATCCAGTTAAGACTTTTCTATTGAGGTCATTATGTTTATTAAACGCGCTATTGTTTTTTCTCTTAGTTCACTATTCGCCAGCCTATGTTTAGCCAAATCTCCTTTTGTTGGTGATATAGGTAAAGTGTATGAGTTTCATGACAAATACTCAGCAAATGGCAACACCTATACGTACAATCACCACCATAATCATAATCAGCACTACAAACCAAATAACGACTGGTATGGTAAAAGTGATTGTTTGAATGATAGATATACCGGCTCTGATTTCATGACTTCGAATGGCACCAAATGCTACGTTCGAGAGATGCCACAATCGGATGTGAAAACCTATTTCAAGTCTAAGCCTGATGGCAGCTTTGGGGCGGGGTTCAATTGGGATTTAGACTAATAAAAAACTGAAAACCTAAAGGAAAACTTAACGCTGGATGCGATGTTGAGCAGATAAAATAGAAAAGCCAGAGAGTCAATCTCTGGCTTTTTTCATTGTTAACTTTGTAATGGTTAACTTAGCTGTGTTGCATTACATAAAGTGAGTCGCACACAACTTGTTGCCGTGTGGGTCACGCAGGTAAGCAAGGTACATTTTGCGGCTGCCTGACTCACGAACGCCCGGTGGATTTTCAATCGCGGTACCGCCATTTGCAACGCCCGCAGCATGCCAAGCATCTACGATTTCTGGACTGCTTGCCGCAAAGCCAATTGTCATGCCATTACCGTGACTTGCAGACTCACCGTTAATAGGGTTAGTCAACGCCAGTACACCAGATTCCGTTAAGTAAAGGCAGCGCCCTTTCTCATCAATGATCCCTTCCTTGTGGCCTAGCACTGCCATCACTGCATCATAAAATTTCTTTGACTGCTCTACATCATCCGAACCAAGCATTACGTGACTAAACATTAAACAACCCTCGTTAAGTAAATTAGCAAATACTGTATAAGAGGTTTAGGTTGAGTGTCTAGGTTAAAAACTCAAAAAACGTTTCTATTTTGTCAAACCTCATATACACATCATTAACATCAATAACATCCAATCATTTAATAACAGCCGCAAATAAACCCTTAACTCACACTCATATCGCGATGCTCAACCGCGCTCTCGGTTAAAGCAGTGGCTTAACTTCTCACATAGCCATATTGGGTTATCTAAAGGGATGTCGTGTCCGTCTTGTTCATTGATAATAAGATTGGCATTCCATTGCTTAGCCAACGCTTGCGTCGCGCGGTAATCCACCATGGAATCTTGAGTCGATGAGACAAAAAACAGCTCACATTCGGGCAAGGTGGCCTTAAACCACATAGCAGCATAGAGTTGCCGAAAAAAGTTAATCTTTCGCATTGGATATTTTTGATCAAGTAATACCCACGCATCTAAAATATCCTGCCTCAAGGCTTGATTCGATAGCATCTGGTAGTTCAGCAATTCTCTAGTGGGTGCTGAAACGATCAACGCCAGCAGCAAATTGACATAGTTATTGGGTTTTAAACGGTAGTAAAAAGGGCTGGCACCTCTGCTACTGGTATTAATACAAACTAACCTATCTATTTCACTAGGGTACATTTCTGCCCATTTCAGACCAATCATGCCACCCATTGAGATAGAAACCACATCAACTGGTGAGGTTAAGTCCAGTTGTGTGCGAAGGCTTTCAACCATTCCCTCGATAGAGCAAGGCGAAAGCTCGCTAGTCCTCTCACCTACTCCGGGGATATCTAAACAGAGGATCTGCTTGTCGGGAAAAGTAGCTTGCAGGTGATCTAAGAAAGTACCCCAATGAAACTTGCCGCGAAACAATCCCCGAATTAAGACAATTTTAGGCCTCATAGAACAACACCGCGATTCAATAGAAATCGCTCCGTTTAATGCTTGGTATATTAGATGATATTAAATTTTTCCTCATATTGCGTATGATGGTAAAATCTGACGATAAACGCTGGTAAAGCCGGACATTGATAGAGTTTTATCTCATCCTCGCTTAGCTTTTCACTATTTATCCAGCACAACCATTAAACAAAAAGGCAATATTTTCAAATGGTTAACAACACAATTCAATGGTTTCCTGGGCACATGCATAAAGCCCGTAAAGAAATTGAAGAAGCCATCCCACAAGTTGATGTCATTATTGAAGTTTTAGATGCGCGCATCCCTTTCAGTAGTGAAAACCCGATGATTTCTCAACTGCGTGGTGAAAAGCCCGTTGTTAAGGTGCTAAATAAACGTGACCTTGCCGACCCAGAATTGACTCAATTGTGGATTGAGCACTTCGAGCAAGAGAAGAACGTGAAAGCGATGGCCATTACCACATCTAACCCTCAGGAAGTCCATAAAATCCTAGAACTGTGTCGTAAGCTTGCACCGCACCGTGAAGAGATCGGCAAAAACATTCGCACCATGATCATGGGCATTCCAAACGTGGGCAAATCGACCATCATCAATACGCTAGCAGGCCGTGTTATCGCTCAAACGGGTAACCAACCGGCGGTAACTCGTCGTCAGCAACGTATTAACCTGCAAAATGGCATTGTGCTTTCCGACACTCCAGGAATTTTGTGGCCAAAAGTTGAAAACCCACACAGTGGCTTCCGCCTTGCGGCAACTGGCGCGGTGAAAGATACCGCAATGGAATACGATGAAGTCGCCTTCTACACGGTTGAATATTTAGCCAAAGCGTACCCTGAGCGTCTTAAAGAGCGTTATCAAATTGACGATCTTCCAGAATCAGACATTGAATTGATGGAAGAAATTGGCCGCCGCCGTGGTGCACTTCGCGCTGGTGGACGTGTCGATTTGCATAAATGTTCAGAGATTCTGCTACATGAACTTCGCAACGGCACACTAGGCCAATTGACGCTTGAGTTACCAGAAATGATCACTCAAGAGCTTATCGAAGTCGAAATTGAAGCTGCACGGAAAGCGGAAGAGAAAGCGAAGAAGAAAGAAGAACGTCGCAAGCGTTACTTGAAGAATAAGCGATAGTTTCTGCACTATTTGATCTATAAGGGCGACAGAATAGTCGCCCTTTTCTTTCTCTATGTTTCATAAAGATATTTGCTATATTATCGCAAAGGACATTAACCACGAGAGCGTATTCATGAGAGTTCCAACCAATATCATCACTGGCTTTTTAGGCACAGGGAAAACCACCGCAATTCTGAATCTACTGAAAGAAAAACCAGAAAACGAAAACTGGGCCGTTCTGGTGAATGAATTTGGTGAAATTGGTATTGATGGCGCAATGATGACCGAACAAGGTGCGTTAATCAAAGAGGTGCCTGGCGGATGCATGTGCTGTGCGGCTGGAGTACCAATGTCGGTTGCGATTACGGCTTTGCTTCGCACTAACCCAGACAGACTGATTGTTGAACCCACTGGTTTGGGCCATGCGCACAAAGTGTTAGCAACATTAAATTCAGCGCAGTTTAAAGACTATATTGATTTGAGAGCGACCATTGGTTTGGTTGACCCTCGCAATCTGTCTAAGCCTAAATATGTTGAGAATCAGAACTTCAATGAGCAACTGGCTATTTCAGATATTGTTATTGGTAACAAAGTTGACGAGTGCCACGTAAGCGATATTGATGCCTTTAGCGATTGGATAACGGATCAAACACCGCCGAAAATTTTTAGCCAATTGGTAAAACAAGGTCGCTTCCCTATCGAATTGCTGGATACCCACCGCCGAGATGAATCTCCGTCATCTTCGGTTGAAAACCACCACCACGAACATGCAGAGATGGAACCGCAGTTTCAACTGCCACCAAACCAGCAGCTGATTCGCAAAGAGAACAAAGGCCAGGGTTACTTTAGCTGTGGTTGGATCTTTGGTGCAGAAGTCACTTTTAATTTTGATGATTTGTTCTCGGTGCTTTCCGACATCACGGCGGAGCGCGTAAAAGGTGTGATGAACACCACCAATGGCTGCTACGCCTTTAATGTCAGCAATGGTGTTGTGTCGGTCAATGAAATGTCACTGGATGGATTTGAAAGCCGTTTAGAAGTTATCGACTGCCAACTTTTACCTTGGGACGAACTGGAATTGATACTGAAGCAGATTTCTAACCTCTCTTAACCTCTTGTCCCTAAACGACAAAAGGCGCACCACTGAAGTGCGCCTTATCCCTCGTTACTCAATCGTGAGTTTGCGAATCAGAAGTCTGTAGATGCTCTCTGACAACAAACGAGGATATAAATATTTTTCTTTTTGAATCCATCCAAATTGTAGGTAAGGCAGCAATTCCTCCATGCGGGTTGGTTCAGATCGCCTTACACTTTAACTATGGTTCAAATTCGAAATTATGCAAGCTTTGCTTTCAGTTCTGATCGCTGAGTTTCCTGCTTTTTCACCATTCCCTACTTCACGCCGTTTAAATGCTCACCATCAGGTCAAATCTGGAAATCAATATTCCATTCTTGTCGCTATGGTTAAGACTACACAAGCGTATAATTTTCCGCATATCACACATTGCTAATTAAACGTTCGAGGCGCACTTTTTTATGTCTAAGAGAGAGAAAATTAATTTATCCCTGATTGCAGCAATGCCAAAGGATGCTATTAATCAATTTCTCTCCAAAGATAAAACGCCTGTATCCGTTTTACTTCTATCCTTGGCGGTTGGCATATTGGCTGGCTTTGTCGGCACGTTATTCGAGCTGGCCGTGCACTTTGTCTCTGAACGTCGAACAGACTGGCTGAAAGAAGCCATCGCCAGTGCGATTCCACTTTGGCTTGCGGCCTTCTTAATTAGCGCAGCGCTAGCGTTTATCGGCTATTTTCTCGTGCATCGCTTTGCTCCAGAGGCAGCTGGCTCTGGTATTCCTGAAATAGAAGGCGCAATGGATGGCATTCGCCCTGTTCGTTGGTGGCGAGTTCTGCCTGTAAAATTTTTCGGTGGTATGGGCGCACTTGGTTCAGGCATGGTGCTCGGACGCGAAGGGCCAACGGTTCAAATGGGTGGCGCCATAGGGAGGATGGTCACTGATATATTTCGCGTAAAGAACGATGACACTAGGCATTCACTACTGGCATCTGGTGCAGCCGCTGGCTTAGCTGCCGCATTTAATGCTCCCCTTGCAGGCATAATGTTTGTGGTAGAAGAGATGCGCCCCCAGTTTCGTTACTCCCTGATTTCAATTAAAGCGGTGATCATTTCTGCCATCTCTGCCAATATTGTTTTTCGTAGTATCAACGGCCAAGACGCCGTGATCACCATGCCCCAATACCAACCGCCAGAACTGCCTGCACTCAGTCTATTTCTGTTGCTCGGCATTATGTTTGGTGTGTTTGGGGTTGTCTTTAATCGCCTAGTGACGTTGTCGCAGGATATTTTTGTCAAACTGCATAACCACGACAGAAAGCGTTATCTGCTCATCGGCAGTATCATCGGTGGCTGTTTCGGCATTACTCTACTGTACTTACCTGAAGTCACAGGTGGTGGTATTGGGCTTATTCCAACCATCACCAATGGCGGTTACTCGGCTGGGTTCCTTCTTATCCTATTTTTTGCACGTATCGCCACTACACTGATTTGTTTTGGCTCTGGTGCACCAGGCGGAATATTTGCGCCAATGTTAGCCCTTGGCACCTTGTTCGGTTACGCGTTTGGCTTGATTGCCAAAGGACTATTACCAGAACTAATGATTGATCCTGGTATGTTTGCTATTGCTGGAATGGGCGCCCTATTTGCAGCAACGGTACGAGCGCCCATTACTGGAATCCTGTTAGTCATTGAAATGACCAACAACTACTACCTGATATTACCACTCATCATCACTTGCTTAGGCGCGGTTATCTTTGCACAAATGCTCGGTGGTCAGCCTATTTATAGCCAGTTGTTACATAGAACATTGAAAAATGAGAAGTTAAGGCAGAAAGACCTGCCCGACGAATCTAAATGCTAATTGCATAGCAACCGTTTGGCTTGCTATCATCTGCGCCAGTTTAATTGCTGGCAAGAACCTATACTTGCCTGTTTTTAGAGTATTTGTTCGATAGGTAGCAGGGATAGATCATTGAACTGGAGACGGTTAATACAATTTCAAAGTGTGCCTCCTTCTCAGGCCGCACTTGCACTGGGTGTGATTGGTTTAGCACAAGCATGGGCGCTATACGTACCTGAAATTGGTATTCCGCTTCGGCCATTTCTCGCAGGTCTTGGTGCTGTCCTTTTACTCCCCGTCCTCATTAAGTACCTAACCAGTTTTAACGCGTTTATTACCGACATTCGCCATCCACTCAGTGGCAGCTTAATGGCTCCAATGAGCATGGCGCTGCTGATTTTATGTGATTATCTCGCCGTTATCGCACCGATTATCGCCTACCCTTTATGGTTTGCATCGCTACTCTTACACCTGACCATGATGGTGCTATTTTTCGGTTTTCAACTGATGAACTTCAGAATCGCTAATATTGTTCCCAGCTGGTTTTTATATCCGGTGGGTTTGATAAGCAGTTCGCTAGCGGGCACTCAGCTCGGCCATTCTGTCCTTTCTGAAACGGTTGTTAATACCTGCATTACTATTTACTTCTTTATGCTGCCGCTGGTTTTGTACCGCTTGGTCTTTGAAGGAATGCTTCCGCAAAAAGCGCGACCTACCCTCGCTATTATGGCGGCCCCAATCAATCTGACCCTTGCCGCCTACTTAGTGAATGTGGAGCAGCCGGATCCAATTCTGACCGGCGCCTTGGCTGGCATTGCAGTAACAATGACCTTGCTTATCTATCTGTGCTACATACGCTTGCTACGGCTTAAGTTCCAACCTTCTATTGCAGCGGTCACATTTCCATCCGTCATTAGTGCTATTGCTATGTTTCGACTCACCAGCTTTTTCTCTGAGAGTTACCCGCAGTGGCACTGGATGCACAAATTTGGCATTTTTGAATTGAGCATCGCGACTGGCCTAGTGATTTGGGTATCGGTCGGGTACGTAAGAATGTACTGGCCTGAAATATTTAACACACAGAAAACAGCATAACTTTCGTTATGTTGAGAAGAGGGATAATGAAAAAATTATTACGGCAAAAAAGAATATTTAATATCAATATATTAAATCAGTTCATAATGAAAACTGTTTTTTTTGGCATGCTGGCTTATTATTTAGTTGAAATCTCGTTAGAGCCTTTTTCAACCCAACTTATATATATTGCATCTTTCTCAGCTTTATCATTGGCTATCGACTTTATAGCATCAAGGAAAACCAAGGCATCGGAAGAAGTTATCTTAGATAATGGCCGTCTAATTTTCTTAAGCGTTGATATTGATATTTCCACTATTAGCGAGATTTTATATGTGCAGACCAAAAGGTTTGAACATACGGTACGATTTCGATTCAAGAATCAAACTTATCAAGATTTTGAATTAGCATCACCAGATTTAATCGAGGATTTACGTTTCTATAAATTTTTAGTTGAGAATCAACTTCCAATAAAAATGTTAGATAGCGACGAGCGTATTGCGTAGTTTCTCAACATAACAAAGCGTTTAAGACAAATTTGACACGCGTGGTAGGTATTTTTAGTCTATGTTGCCTTTTGTACCTAAGGCTCTTTTCAGAAATGTTTGTATTACGTACCTACTCCTTAACGCGGCGATATCCAACGACTAATTTTATACCCAATTAGATATTTTGCTGATTAACGTGTCTGTAGCCGCTGGCTTCGCGATATAGTCATTGATTCCTGACTCCTTAATTTGCGCCAGCATGGTCGATGAGTCATCACCGGTATGCGCTAATATTGGAATGTTGGCATACTCTGTCTTTGAGTGACGAATTAAATCCGCCGCTTGTAAGCCATTTAAGTTCGGCATTTCCAGATCCATTAATACAAGGTCAGCGTATTGATTATTTAGGGCATCTAACACTTCATTGCCATCTTTTGCTTGGATCACGACAAAACCCTGCTGCTCTAGCAGCAATGAAGTATAAGTGCGCAAAGACTGATTATCGTCCGCAATGACAATCGTTTTTCCTTGATATTCATTCTCTGTTTCAGGCAAACGTGGCAATAGATTTCGGTTTGAGCTTGGGTATTCAAAAAACAGCTCATTGAGAACAAGACCACTTTCACGAATCATTTTGTTCTTTTCGATTGGATAAATGGTCAGCGCACTTTCAATACTGTGTTGATAGCACTGGTGTTGCTCATAAAGATAGACAAGTTTAGCTTCTGTGAAATGTAATTTACTCTCAAGCTTGGTAAATTCTTCCTCATGCTTATTAGATTCGTCTAAATCTATACAGAGCAGGTCGTACTCAAACTCATACTCTTCTTTATTGAGCGCAGTTTCGATACTCACCGTAATTAAGCTAAAACCTTTGTAAAAGGCATGTTCATTGAGCGCACGGGAGACTCTATCATTACTGCCGATGTAAAGAATGGATTTGGATTTCAACAAATCCATTTTTATGCGTTCAACAACATCAGACTCGTAGGTCGGAAAACTCAATGTGAACTCTGTCCACAATCCGAGCTGTGAACGACACTGTATTTTCCCGCCAAGTGACGTCATCACTTTTTTACAAAACGGAAGGCCAAGCCCAGAACTGCCCTTTTTACCGTAAGTATAAAAATCATTAAAAATATCTTGAATAACGTGCGGAGGTATCCCTGCACCATTATCAGTAAACACAAGATGGTTGTAATGCGTGTCTCTCTTTAGGCTGATTTCTATCTTGAAGTCACTGCCTTCCTGATAATAAAACGAGTTTTTGAGCAAATTATACAAAGCGTACTTGATTAAGGTGTCACTGCCAAAGAACTCAAATTCATTTTCATATTTGACCTCTACCGCTTTTTTATCCTGTTGCCCTTTATAAGCGAAACTCGCAACTGCACTTTCTACCACAGTTTTAATTGCATATTTTTTAAACGTTGATGTCGAGACGCGATTTTGATCAATAGAAGTTAATAAAAGATCAATAGCTTCGTTGCCATTTTCAATCACAGTATTCGCATCACTGAGCACTTCGCGAACCATATCCGTTTCTTGAGGTGAAAGGCTAACGCTCTTTTCCTTTGGCTTCTTATTTAAAATAGATCCTAAGACTTCCATCGAGGCTTTAAGTGCACTTAGCGGGTTCCGCATTTCATGGGCAATTCCGGCACCAAATGACTTCGCGATAGAAACTTTACTTTCATGCTCAGCCTGATTACGGAAATAGAACAGGTTACCGAATACATAAGTAAACATAAAAATGGGCACATAAGCCCATACGACTTCGTCGCTCGCCTTATCAAAGTCGACTCCATAAGCGAAGAAAAATGCGAAAACGATGGAAACCGTCGCTTGTGCTAGAACAATCCGGGTTTGGTGGACAAGTAAGATATGCAGGAATATTGATGATAGGAATGACATCGCCCATATGGTATTCCACCCATTTTCAAACATCATAAAACTGAAGAAGAATGGTAAACATAGGCTCAATATACATAAATAGAGCTCGGGCATTCGGCGATGTAAGAATGTCGGTAAAGCATTACGGAAAATCAGTACTGCAAATAGTATTGAGCAAAACGCTCTGAGCGGTAGGTTTTCATATGGCTGAGGGTAAAGGTATGACCAAACATAATAATAGGTTGGAAAACCAATAAGGCCAAACCACCCTACTAGGGTAAGGTTCGGCTCTGCATATTCATAGACCTTCCGAATAGCACTTTTGGTGGCGCCACTCATTGCCTGCATTTTTAATCCCGCTGCCAACTTGCTCAATTTATTATTATCTTCACTCTAACCGGTTTATTTGTGCCGAATAGATTAACTATCTATATAGGCCATAAATTTAGTAATGTCTAATGTTCTTTATGCTGCGATGACATTTATCGAGCTGCCTGTTTTGGTCGGCTCAACATCAATACGCAAAGACATTTGCTCTTTTAACTCAGAGACGTGTGAAATTAGCCCAATCGTACGTCCCATTTGCTGCAAATCAATCAATGTTTGGATGGCAAGATCAAGTGACTCAGGGTCCAAGCTACCAAACCCTTCATCAATAAATAGCGTTTCCAAGCGCACGCCACCGCTATAAGACTGAACAACATCTGAAAGGCCAAGTGCCAAAGAGAGTGCAGCCATAAAGGATTCACCACCGGAAAGTGTGGCAACATCACGCGTTTTACCGGTATAACTGTCTTCAACAATCAGATCTAAGCCACGACCAGCCGCGCCTTTGAACCCTTCGGTTTTTCTCATCAGTATGTAGCGGCCTTTACTCATGATATTTAATCGCTGTGAAGCTTGGATCAGCACATCATCCAGCAATACACCTAAGACGAATCTATGTAAGCTCACTCGGCTGCCTGTTTTACCACTGGCAACGTCGTACAGCGTACCAAAGACTTTATATTCTTGCTCTAACTTGGTGTTCTCTTGGTGAAGCTTCTCTAACTTATTCGCCACTTGAACAGCACGCTCATAAGTTGAGCGCACAGAATCTAGCTGACCGCGTACCTGAGTGTAAGCGACTTGCGATTCTTCCACGGTTTGTTCAAACGCTTCTATATTGGGTTGCTCTGCATCCGCTAAAGCTTGTTTGAGATCTGCTACAGTCTGCTCTAATTTGATGCGTGTTTGACTGTACTCATCCACTTGCTGCTGCCACTGTTGCAGCTGTTCATCACTTGCTCGAGCATTCAGATAGTTTTGTTCATCTACAAACGAAGTCGCCGTCAGTGCAGACAACCATGCTTGCTCAGTTTCCGCTGCAACTTGCTGTGCTTGCTGCTCAGCCTCTTGAAGTGTTTTTAACCGACTTTCTAACGCGGAGTAATTCACGCTCAAGGTTTGTTGCTGCTGCTTAGCACTCTCTACCTGCTTGGTAAACAGATCGATTTTCTGTGTCAGTTCGATCAGTGCTGCGTTTACAACCTCTAGGTTCGGATACTTAGGATCAATCGATTTGGAAAGCTTCTCTAATCGCTCAGCCGCATCTTTTAATTGGGCGTCGGTTGCCGTCATTTGTTGACGTAATTCGATAATTTTTGCTTCACCAGTTTCACTACGCTGGATTAGCTCTGTAACGGCTTGTTCAGATTTTGCTATATCTATCGTCGCAAACTGCCCAAGTTTGTTCTCCACCACGCACCGTTCTTGTGTCACTTGAGTAACTTCTGCCGTCGCGTTCACTCCCAACTCTGACACCATTTCGTCAATCTGCTTTTGCGACTGCTTAATCAGTGATTGATGCTGCTCTAACTTCGATTGCGCCTGATTAAAGTCGTTAAGCGCGAATCTTTCTTGCTCTCGCGCTTTTTCAACTTGTTGCTTGGTAATTTCTTCCGCTTCAAAGGCCGCTGGCGCGGGGTGTTCACAACTGCCACAAACGGGGCAAGGTTCACCTTGATTCAGCTTCTTCGCTAAAACAGCAGCCTGAGCACTGTGCCAACGCATTTCGAGCCCATCAGCTTCGACTTGTGCGGCACTAAGTATTTTCTTAGCCTTGGCCACCTCATTGGTGTGCCCTTCTAGCTGTGTAGTAAGCTGTGTATGATCGTGACGGACGCGGTTGAGCTTATTTAAGTCGTTACTGAGTCGAGTAAGGCGTGCGAGTTCCGCTTCCAGCGCTGGTTTTTCATTCAGCTCGCCTTTCAAACGCTCTAACTCTTGTTGACCTGCATTCGCTTCAGCCACCAGCTTTTCTTTGTGAGCGAGGTATTTGACGAGTGTCTCGTCTTGCTGAGCCTTGGCTTGCTTAAGTGTGGCATACTGGCTGCCTAGTTCACTTTTTTCTTGCAGCTTTGACTTGGTAATCTCCAGCTGATACTTCTGCTCGTTAAGCTGAGGGATTTGCTTTGCTTCCTGATCGGCTTTTTCCACCACTTGCGTATGCTGCTTTAGCGCCAGACCCGCTTGCTCACAGTCACGAACAAGCAACTGAATCCGGCTTTTTAGATCTTGTGCTTGTTTACGCGCATTCTGCCAACTCACGTAAGGAAGGTTAAGCTTCGCGGCACTGGTTGCGACGTCTAGCTGAGCAACAATGACTTGATTGTTCTCTTGCTGCTCTAGATGTGTTGATAACGCTTTCTTAGCGAGTTCGAGCTTACTAAACTGCTCGGCAAGCGTTTGTGCTTTCTGTAACTGCTCTTTGTTGAAATTGAGTTGCGCGAGCGCTTTCTGCTCAGCTTCTACTGTTTGAGCCAACTGCTGTTTATTGTGCTCTAATTGTTCTTCAAGCTCTTGCTCAGTTGTGACTTCCGCAACGTCTAAAGCGCCGCGAATTTGATTATCAAACTCGCCTTTCGCTTTACTGATGGCGCTCGCTTTATCTTTAAGCGCAAATTCGATCTTTTTATAGATATCGGTTTGGAATAGCTGGCCAAAGATCTCTTCTCGATCTTTTGAGCTCGCTAAGAGTAGCTCACGAAACTTACCTTGCGGCAGAACCATAACTTGCCTAAATTGGGTTTCATTCAGCCCGATAATCGTTGCCACTTCAGATTTTACTTGTGCCGTTTTGTTGGTGATCAGCGTTTCTGATTCACCTAATTGATATAGCGCTGCAGTATGCTTACGCCTTGTCGTACCCTCACCTCGCGCTTTCGGCAAGTATTGTTCTGGCGCGCGCACTACGCGATACACTTTATTATGCAGTGCAAATTCAAACTGAACTTCCGTCGGAACATCGATAGCGGCCAGATCGCAACGCATTTGCATACCCAGACGCTCGTTACTGGTGGTTTCGCCATATAACGCAAAACAGATCGCATCCAAAATAGAGGTTTTACCTGATCCTGTCGGGCCATTGATAAGGAACAAAGGGTTGCTGCCCAGGTGCGTAAAATCAATCACTTCTTTTGTTGCAAAAGGACCAAACGCTTGCATGGTGAGTTTTAGTGGCTTCATGTTCGCTCCTTACTGCTGGCTTAGCTGCTTAATAATCTGATTAAGCGCTTGTTCTTGTTCACTGCTGATTTCGCTGTTTTGCGCCTCAGAGAAAAAGTCTTTAAACATATCTAGCTCACTTCTGGCAAGCTTAGCCTGAGCCATCTCTTGCTCTACCCCCACCAACATGCCCGGTTTTTCCAAATGCAGTACGTTCGGATATACCGCTCTTAGCTTTTCCATTGGGTTTAAAATCGCGTGAGTATCCATCAAGCGAACAAGTAGGTAGTCGTCTTGTCTTGGATCGGTATGCGCAGCGTCAATAATCGCTTGCAATTCTCCTTCGATGATACGCATCTCATGCGGCGCAGTTAGCTCGATATGAGTGGACGACTTAAACCCCTTTTCGTCTAGCTCGACCAACGTCATACCTTTCTTTTGATGCTGCTCAGAGAAGCTGTATTTCATCAAAGAACCCGAATAGCGAATGTATTCTTCACCCTTTCTCTGTGGCTGGTGTAAATGCCCTAGCGCGACATAGTCAAACTCGGTGAAATGTTCATGGCTGACTCGGTCTGAACCGCCAATTGACAATGGACGTTCAGACTCAGATTCAATCGCGCCATCCACAAAACAGTGGCTTACCAGCACATTTTTATGCTCAGGCTTGAAACAGTCACGAATCTGCTGGGCTAAGAATTGATGCGCTTCATCGTGTGTGGAAACGCTCTGCTTGAAATGGTGTCTTACAATCTCCGGATCATTGTAAGGCATCCCATAAAACGCGACTGGGCCGATATCAGACTCAATCACCACAGGATTTATTATGTCGTCAAAACTAGACAGAATATGTAGCCCTGATTCACGCATTCTCCCTGAACCAAAGCCTAATCGTTGCGCGCCATCGTGGTTACCAGGGATAAGAATAATCGGAAGTTTTAGCTCACCACACACTTGGTTCACAAATTGGTTCATCACTTCTATCGCAGCGGTCGGCGGCACAGAGCGATCATACACATCTCCCGCGATGACTAATGCATCAACAGGATGGCTTTGGATGTAGCTAAGGATTTGATCGAGTACCGCTTTTTGATCGTCTAGGAGTGAGACATTGTGAAACTGGCGACCTAAGTGCCAATCCGAGGTGTGAAGAAACTTCATGCAAGCCCTATATTCTTATTATCTTTAGGCGATATATGATAAACCTCCTGCGCCTGAACCGCACTTATAAATTCACGTAAGCTGAGCAAAATAGCGCCCATTTGTTGCTTACTTTTCCACTGCTTGCTTTTCATCCCCTTCCGGACACACATCCCCATAAAATACGTATGGTTTTAGTGTGACACTTTTCACGCTTTTTATCAGTAAACGTTATTTCTAGGAATTTTTCCTAGCCGCTCTAAGCCGCTCTCTCATGTGGGAATAAGCTCGCTTGTTTAATATTCGAGTCAGTCAAATGTAGCAAGAGCACGCAGCGTAACTTCTTAACGAAACAGCGTTGTGTTTCCATAAAAATTACAAGAGAGTTCACCATGTTAAAATTCCTAGAACAGGTGCGAAAACCAACCCTCGACCTCCCAGTCGAAGCCAGAAGAAAGATGTGGTTTAAACCATTCATCCAATCTTACCTTGTGGTATTTATTGGTTATCTAACCATGTACTTGATCCGTAAAAACTTCAACGTCGCGCAAAACGACATGATCTCAACTTACGGGTTGTCTATGACGGACTTAGGTCTTATCGGCCTTGGTTTCTCTATTACTTACGGTATTGGTAAAACGGTTGTTTCATACTACGCCGATGGCAAAAACACCAAGCAATTCCTACCATTTATGCTTATCCTTTCTGGCCTTGCGATGTTGGGCTTCAGTTTCAGCATGGGTGGTGGCAGCGCAAGCCTGTTCGCGATGGTGGCGTTTTACGCGCTAAGTGGCTTCTTCCAAAGTACGGGCGGCCCTTCAAGTTACTCGACCATTACTAAATGGACGCCACGTAATAAACGCGGCTCTTACCTAGGCTTGTGGAACATGTCCCACAACGTTGGTGGTGCGGGTGCTGCGGGTGTCGCGCTATTCGGTGCAAACTACCTGTTTGATGGCCACGTGATCGGCATGTTCGTTTTCCCTTCTATTATCGCGATCATCGTTGGCTTTATTGGTATGCGTTTCGGTAACGACTCTCCTGAAGCTTACGGTCTGGGTAAAGTAGAAGAACTGTTTGATGAAGTCGTCAGTGAAGAAGATACGGCTGCTGAAGAAAACAAGATGACGAAGAAAGAGATCTTTGTAGAGTACATTCTTAAGAACAAAGTGATCTGGTTATTGTGCTTCGCCAACATCTTCCTTTACATCGTGCGTATCGGTATCGATCAGTGGTCTACGGTTTACGCATACCAAGAACTTGGCTTCTCAAAAGAAACGGCAATTTCAGGCTTTACCTTCTTCGAAGTGGGCGCGTTAGTCGGTACTTTGATGTGGGGTTACCTATCGGACTTAGCAAACGGCCGTCGTGCACTGGTTGCTTGTGTGTCACTTGGTTTGATCATTCTGTCGCTTGAGTTCTACCAACACGCCACCAGCGAGTTCATGTACTTAGCCGCGCTGTTTGTCCTTGGCTTCTTGGTGTTTGGTCCTCAGTTGCTTATCGGTGTTGCTGCAGTTGGTTTTGTTCCTAAAAAGGCAATCAGTGTGGCAGATGGCGTGAAAGGCACGTTTGCTTACCTAATCGGTGACAGCTTTGCGAAACTGGGCCTAGGTATGATTGCTGATGGCACTCCAATCTTCGGTTTAACCGGTTGGCAAGGTACATTCGCTGCGCTGGATACATCGGCCGCGATTTGTATCACGCTACTCTTATTTGTTGCCATCGCAGAAGAGAAGAAAATTCGCCAAGCGAAGAAGAAGCTTCAGCTAGCTGAAAACCAAGCTTAATTAAATGGCGCGCTTTGCCTAGGTAAAGCGCGCTAGATCATAAATTTTGGCGCTTTTATTGAGTATCATTGCAGTATTTTTTCTTTTGGCTCCGCATGGGGCTTATTGCTGTTTATGTTTCCCTCATATTTAGGTTGTTTTGATGATTAACGTTGCCCTAGTTGATGACCATGTCATTGTACGTTCCGGTTTTGCTCAATTACTGAGCTTAGAATCTGATATTACTGTTGTTGGCGAATTTAGCTCAGTCGCGGAAGCCAGGCTGGGCTTGCCTGCATCTGGCGCTCAGGTCGTGATTCTAGATATCTCTATGCAAGATGGTAGTGGCTTGGATTTACTCAGTGAGATTCCAACTGGCATTGCTTGCGTTATGTTGAGCGTGCATGACTCTTCAACCATGGTTGAAAAATCATTAGAACTCGGGGCAAAAGGCTATTTAAGCAAACGCTGCAGCCCAGATGAGCTGATCGTTGCAGTACGAACCAGTGCAGCGGGCGGCTGCTACCTGACACCGGATATCGCTCTTAAGCTTGCGACGCCTAGCAATAAAGCGACAACACTTTGCCAACTGACTCGTCGCGAGAAAGAAGTGTCTCAATTATTGGCCAATGGCTTGGACGTAAAAACCATCGCTAGTGAGCTTGGTTTAAGCCACAAAACGGTTCACGTTCACCGTGCTAATGCCATGGATAAGCTTGGCGTGAACAACAATGTAGAGCTCGCTAAATTGTTCTCGCAAGAGTCTTTTTAATGCGTTCGTATATTGTCACTTCAGTGTGCGGCGTATTCATGACCGCCTGTGCTTGGTTTTGTTTGTGGGTGATCGCCTATCACTTCGTTAACGATCCAGAAATGGCTATCTTGCTATTTCCGTTCGCCCTCAGACTTGGCATGACCTTACACACTCGTACCATTTATTGGCCTGCGATTTACCTTGCCGAGTGGAGCCTGACCTTTGCATTAGCCGTTTTGCTCGACCAGCCTCAATGGCTCACTACCTTGGTCGCGAGTGTGTTGAGTATTCCTGTCACCTTTGTAGCCAAAAAGTATTACTACGGTGATCTAAACCGCCATGTAATGATCATGGCGATCGTCATTCTTGTGACGGCGTTTTTTAATGTGGTGGCGGTCGGCTTCCATGTGCCATCGCTATATATGATTTGGCTCGCGAGTATTTCTGGTGGGCTAATGTTGGTGCCGATGTGTTATCTGTTGTGGAGCTACCTATTCCAAAGCCAATGGTCTCCGCTCACTTCTCATTTGATCAATAACACCGTGATTTTCAGAGTCCGCCATATTGTGCTCTATTCGGTACTTCTGGTTGGCAGTATCGTCATCCAGACAACCTTGCCAGAAGAGTTAAAACGTTTTGCACCCTTTTGCATGGCAATTCCAATCATTGTGTTGGCGCTACGCTATGGCTGGCAAGGTGCTCTGCTCGCGACCATGTTAAACAGCATGGCACTGATCGCGGCCCGAAGCGGAGTATCTAATTTAGAGATTACCGACCTACTCTTATCGTTGTCTGCTCAAACCATCACCGGAATCGTGCTGGGGCTCGCGGTGCAAAAACAAAAAGACCTAAACCAACAATTACGTGGTGAGTTATCTCGTAATCAAAACCTTTCGCGTCAGTTGATCGAAGCCGAAGAATCAGTAAGAAGAGACATCGCACGTGATCTCCATGATGAGATTGGTCAGAACATTACTGCGATCCGCACTCAAGCCAACATCATCAAACGAGTCGATAACATCGATATGAGTGCCCGCTGCGCGGATACGATAGAAAGCTTGTCTTTAAACGTCTACGACACCACCAAGCGCCTGCTCGCCAAGCTTCGCCCCAAAGTGCTGGATGATCTCGATTTGAGAGAATCCATTAAACAACTGACTCGTGAGATGGAGTTTTCCAAATCTGGCACGGAGGTGAGTATTGAATGGAAAGGCAACGACGCTGGCTTGAGCGACATGCTCAAAGTCACCCTATTTCGGCTTTGCCAAGAGTCTCTCAATAATGCGGCTAAATACGCGCACGCTCGCTGTATCGAAATTGAGCTGGATATCGCGCATGAGGTTTCGCTATGGATCATTGATGATGGTGTTGGCTTTAAAGCGCAAGAAACCATGCAAGGCACTGGAGTGCGAGGGATGCAGGAGCGTGTCCATGCACTTGGCGGGAAAATGGTTATTCATTCTCTGAATGAGCATGTCTCTGGAACTCAGATTCACATTACGTTACCTAAGGTGTAAAGCAGTATGTTGAAATTGTTACGCGCTAGCGAAGTGAATGTTTCACCAGTTTCTGATGAACGCGACAGCAGCCAAGTGGATCAACGTTATCGCTATTGGCGCTTGCATATCATGCTTGGCATGTACATTGGCTACGCTGGTTTTTACTTTACCCGAAAAACCTTTAATTATGCGGCACCCGCTATGATTGCCGATCTTGGCCTGGATAAAGGCGATCTAGGATTGATCGGTACCCTTTTCTATCTGGCATACGGTTGCTCTAAGTTTATTTCTGGGATTATTTCGGACCGTTCAAACCCTAGGTACTTTATGGGGATTGGCCTTATTGCAACGGGGCTAATCAACATCGCGTTTGGTTTTTCGAGCTCTTTGGCGGCCTTTATCGCGCTGTGGATTCTTAATGCTTGGTTCCAGGGCTGGGGCTGGCCATCTTGTTCTAAGCTGCTCACCACATGGTATTCACGATCTGAGCGCGGCTTTTGCTGGGCAGTTTGGAATACCGCCCATAACGTTGGAGGCGCGTTAATCCCTATCCTCGTCAGTTATTTAATCTTCCATTACAGCTGGCGCGAAGGTTTCATTATCCCTGGAATCATTGGCGTTCTTATCGGCGCTTTTGTCTGCTGTCGACTACGCGATAAACCTTCCACACAGGGTTTACCTAGTGTAGGACAATGGCGTAATGATCCACTAGAGCTGGCCCAAGAAAGCCATGGCCAAGGGTTAAGCTACCTGGAAATCCTCAAATCTTATGTATTCAGCAACAAATACATTTGGTTACTCGCGTTCAGCTATGTGCTGGTTTACATCGTTCGTACGGCGATTAACGACTGGGGCAACCTCTATTTAACCGAAGAACACAACTACAGCCTACTCAATGCCAATGCTGCACTTTCTATGTTCGAAATTGGCGGTTTTGCAGGCTCGTTGGTGGCTGGCTGGGGATCAGACAAACTCTTTGCGGGTAATCGCGGACCAATGAACTTGCTGTTTGCCAGCGGTATTTTCTTATCGGTGTCGGCACTTTGGTTGATGCCGTTAACCAACTTTGCGTTTCAAGCGGCAGGGTTATTTTCTATCGGCTTCTTTGTTTTTGGACCGCAAATGCTTATTGGCATGGCTGCAGCCGAATGTTCACACAAAGATTCTCCGGGCGCTGCAACCGGATTTGTCGGGCTTTTCGCCTATATGGGTGCAGCCTTATCTGGCTATCCATTGGCGCTGATTCTTGAAGCATACAGTTGGACGGGTTTCTTTATTACTATCTCCGTCTGTGCCGCAGTTATCGGCCTACTGCTGTTGCCTTTCTTGCAAGCGCAATCACCACGAAAACCTATCGAACCTAAACCTCGTTTGTAGACCGCTTTAATTTTCGCCATTTCGGCTAACCCGTGAGTGGGGTTGACCTCCACTCACACTCCTATTGATCACACCTTTTTTCTTCCGATTCAGTTCGGAGGGTTAACTATGGACAAAATTCATGATTTTGAACGAAATTTCATCACATTGCTTCTTTCCTATGGAAAACAAAATTCAGAATTATGCTTGGGGCAGCGCCTCTTCTATGCACGATCTGTTTGGATTTTGTAACGAGAATAATCAACCACAAGCAGAAGTTTGGATGGGCACACACCCAAATGGTTGTTCGAGTGTTTGTGTAGAACAGTACTCAATGGCACTCTCTGATCTGATTAACATCGACATGCCAGCTTACCTATCAACAAAAACGGCGGCGAAATTTGGTGACTTACCCTTCCTGTTCAAAATTTTGGCGGCAGATAGTGCGCTCTCCATTCAAGTGCATCCAAGTAAAGAAGACGCAGAAACCGGGTTTGAAAAAGAGCAACAAGCCGGTATCCCACTAGACGCTGCACACCGTAACTACAAAGATCCCAACCACAAACCAGAGCTGGTTTACGCACTAACAGATTACCAAGCAATGAACGGTTTTCGGGAATACAAAGCAATTGTCGAGGCATTTGAGGCGCTAAACATCCCCGAACTGGAAGAATTAGTGACGGCATTCAAGCAAGAGCAAAACTCGTTGGGATTGGAACAGTTCTTCAGCCAGTTACTGACTCTGGAAGATGCGCAAAAGCGCAGCGCGATTGGTAAATTAGTCGAGTTTGCCCAGCACAAAGCGGGCAATGAAATTTACGACCTGATCATCGAGCTATCCAAACAATACCCTGGAGATATTGGCCTGTTCGCGCCACTCATTTTGAATGTCATCACTCTAAAACCGGGTGAAGCGATGTTCTTAAGTGCCAGAACACCTCATGCTTACATTAAAGGCACTGGGCTAGAGATCATGGCAAATTCTGACAACGTGCTTCGAGCGGGTCTGACACCAAAACACATGGACGTCGATGAGCTGGTGAAATGCACAGACTTTGTACCAAAGCCGTTTGATAGCTTATGTTTGGCAGCCAAGACGCAAGGGTGCCAACAAGCGTACCCTATTCCTGTCTCGGATTTTAAGTTCGCTATCTTGCACCAACCTAATCGAGAGTTAGTAAACATCGAAAGTGCAGAGATACTGATGGCGATTGATGAGGATTTAACCTTAATCGGCTCCAATGGAGAAAGCCTCACCGCCACTAAAGGCCAATCCATATTTGTGCCAGCGTATGCTAATTGTTACAAGGTAACTAGCTCAGGGAGAGTCGCGCGCGCATTCAGCTAAACCACAATAATACGATGAAATAAAAAGAGCCATGCTATGACATGGCTCTTTTATCTACAAATTTACAGTTCTAAAAGTTTACTGCGCTTTGCTTTTACAAAACTCAATCGCGGTTTCCAACAGCTCTAGCGCACTTTTATCACATTCTGGTAGCGCGGCGTCGCTCTTAGAAATCGGCGTCACACGTTCGCCCCACTTAATATGCCCAGCCCCCCAAGTAAGGCCTGCACCAAATGCAGCCAGAAGTAGGTTATCACCTGGTTTTACAAAGCCTTGCTCAAGTGACTCACACAACGCAATCGGCACTGTCGCAGCAGAAGTGTTGCCGTATTTTTGGATGTTTACAAAGGCTTTTTCTTGCTCGATGCCTGACAAATCACACAAGGTTTGAATAATGCGGATATTCGCTTGGTGCGGGATCACCACATCCACTTTATCTGTCGTCAGTTCACTGCGCGCCAACACACTTTGCGCCGCTGAACCCATGCCGCGTACCGCACGCTTAAAGATCTCTTTCCCGACGAAGTTGAAATCCCAGTAGCCGTTGTCCGCAGCAAAGCGATCCATGCAAGTACCAAATTTAGGCACTGAAAGAATATCGCGCCCTGCTGAGTCACAACCTAACTGCGCATGTTGCAAACCGACCTGCTGCTCTGTTCGGCTTAGTACCACTGCACCTGACCCATCACCGAATAACACCGCAGTGTCACGTTTAGTCCAGTCGATGAAGAACGAAAGACGCTCGGCACCAATGACAACCGCGTTTCGGTAGTTACCAGCCTGAATCAGGCGAGTGGCGGTTTCCAAGCCATAAACAAAGCCAGTACAAGCCGCATTGAGATCGAATGCAGCAGCTGCTTTGATGCCTAGGTTTTGAGAAACTTTAGATGCGATATTAGGAATCAGAGAATCTGGCGAACAGGTCGCCACAATTAAAACATCCACGTCGTCTGCACTGATACCTGCACAAGCCAGTGCGTGCTGCGCGGCAACCGTTGCCATATCAGAAGTGTTTACATGGCTGATACGACGGTTCTCGATACCTGTACGAGTGCGGATCCATTCGTCTGACGTATCAAGAAACGTGCTTAAATCTTCATTAGAGAGCGTAGCTGGCGGTAGACACTTACCCCAACCGGTAATTTCTGCGTAAAAAGAAGTCATTCTGAGCCTTATACTTGTTATTTCTTATTTGAGTCACTCGACACATCAAAGTATAACGACCCTTTACCTCTAGTGTCATCTGATTGAAAATATAAACATCACACTTAAATACAAAAAAGCAGAGAAAAGTCATGTCTACATTTAATACTCGCTGTCCGTCTTGCTCAGGCGTAAACCGTGTTCCTACAGAGCGCATTTCAGAAAGCCCGAAATGCGGCAAATGCCAAGCTGCACTTTTAGACGGTGCTCCCATTGAAGGCACAGAGCTAAACCTAGACGCCATTTTGCAAAGTGATCAGCCTGTTGTTATCGATTTCTGGGCCCCATGGTGTAACCCATGTGTTGGCTTTGCCCCTGTCTTTTCTGACGTTGCCGAAGAACGCTCACAAAGCGTACGATTTGTAAAAGTAGATACAGAATCTCAGCAAAACATAGCCGCTAAATACCAGATACGCAGCATTCCAACAGTTATGGTGTTTAAAAATGGCAAAAGAGTCGATGTTATTAATGGTGCTTTGCCAAAAGGTCAATTTAATCAATGGTTAAACCAGGCTTTGACTAAGTAATACAGCCATTACTTATCTATTTTTCTTAAGCCCTAGACACTTAATTCTAGGGCTTTTTATTACACTTTTGTCACACTAAGGTCGATAAATAGTTTTTATCGTCAAGAGTAAAAGTTTTCGTTTTACCTTCTCTTCGTTTCGCTCCATATTCCTGCGCAAAACCCGTTCATTTTTATGCCAATCTAGGTAGGTTGTCGTTCGTCGGTTAAGCAGGATCAATTGCTGAAAACAGGCATGGAGTAAAGCCAGCTCGCAGTTCTTATTTACGTTGATGCTCCGTCATCAGCGTTTCTGTGTTTTCAGTGATTTGCCAACGAACCAAACAACCTGAATTTGATTGGTGTTACTTAACCTTCAACATCTTGAGGCTACGACGTTGGAAAACACCTTTGTTCCTGCTCCACGTATTTCGGTACCTGTTATCGCGCTTGCTTTGTACGCGGTTGCATCCGGCTATTTGATGAGTCTTATTCCATTAATGTTACCGCACTATGGTTTGGAATCTTCATTGGCGAGTTGGCTGGCCAGTTCATTTTATGCTGGGCTTTTAGTAGGTGCTGTAGGCATTGAGCCGCTGGTTAAAAAAATCGGCCATAAAAATGCGTTTGTGCTTTGCCTAAGCTGTTTCATTGTCACCATCATGGCATTACCAATGTTTAGTATTGCACCCGTTTGGTTAGCTTCACGCTTTGTCGCTGGTATCGCAGTAGCTGGCGTATTTGTGATTGTTGAGTCTTGGCTTTTACATGGTGATGAATCTGCCAGAGCAAAACGCCTAGGACTGTACATGGGTGCGCTTTATGGCGGAACATCGATTGGGCAACTTGGGATTGGCATCTTAGGGGTTACTGGCGGTGTCCCATTCATCGCCATTTTTACAGTGCTACTTATTGCGATCGTCGTACTGCTTTTTGGAGAGAGCGATCAGCCAGCAAGCGAAGAAAGCACCCCGCTTTCCTTTAAGCAGATCACCAAACTAAATCATGCTGCCATTATTGGCTGCTTAGTTTCCGGTTTAACGCTAGGCGCAGTGTACGGCTTAATGCCATTAGAGCTATCGCAGCGAGGTATTGGGCACGACAATCTAGGTAGCTTAATGGCGTTGGTCATCCTTGGTGGAATGGCAGTCCAACCGCTTGTGCCTTGGATGTCTAAATATTTTGGACGCATTTTCTTAATGGCTATCTACTGCTTACTTGGGGTTGCAGCCATCGCCATTATTGCAGAAGACAATGGCATTAAATCACTAGGTGCAGGGTTGTTTTTATTGGGTATGGCGGTATTTGCTCTGTACCCAATAGCCATCAACCTTGGTTGCGACAAGCTGGAAGCAAACTATATTGTCTCTGCAACGCAGGTGATGCTGTTTAGCTACAGTATTGGTTCTGTGGCGGGACCTGTGCTTGCCGACTGGTATATGACAAGCACTCAGGGATTAATGGGCTACCTATTTTCGACGCTGCTAGCGACTTGCGTATATATGCTACTTGCCAGCATCAAAACCAAACGTCAGGCGGTTGCCGGCGAGTAAATATATGGGGAGGACGCACTGTGCTCCCCATGGTTTTTTAGGGACGTTCTAGTCCTTCTTATCAGCAAGCCTTAACGCGCGATTAGACGCATTTTTAGGCGGTTTATTGGGCACTGCTTTGCGTTCTAAAATCAGGTGTCTGGCGGATAGTACTGGGTGGGGTAACAACATTCTCGGCCCTGCATAACGCATCACTGCTTTCATTGCGACTTTTGGCTCAGGCTTGTAGCAATGAATGGGGCATTTGTTGCATGTTGGTTTATCTTGGCCATATGGGCATCGGTCTAACCTTACTTCCGCATAAGCCAACAGCTCTTTGCACTCCTCGCACAAGTTGCCTTTCGTACCATGATGATCACGGCAATAGATACTCATCATCGCGCAAACAGTTTTATGCTCCGTCAGTAAATTAGCGGAAAGAATATTGCTGTGTATGTGCTTCATCGTTTGCCAGGTACCCACTGATATAACTGTAAATGGATTGTATCGCTAATCGTACCATCAGGTTAAGCGTTATTATCTTTCTCACTGCTAATCTTCTTATCACCTACACTTAACTTATTGTCGACATCGGATAGTGATACCCGGAGGCTTAGCATGCGTTCCCTGTTGCTTTTACTTTGCGTGATTTTCAATCCGATCGTTTGTGATGCCTACCCTTCCTACTCTAACCACTGGGCTCATAGAAGTGTTATCTATTTCGCGCCAAGCAACGATGAGCACGTAAAGCAATTTTTGCTTGAAACAATGATCAATGATTGTGAGTTATCTGAACGTGACATCGTCACTCTTGTTATCACAGCCGATGGATTTGCTAACCCAAGCTGGGTGAAAGAAGAGTTTAACCTGCTGAATATGTTCAAGATCTATGGCGTTCCACCCAGTAGGCATACAGCTGTATTGATAGGAAAAGATGGAACAGAAAAACTGCGCTGGGGCAAAACAACCGACTGGAAAGCCATAATGCGAATGATAGATTTGTCCCCCACTCGCGAGGCGGAAAGTTTCAAAAATTCGAGCCCTTGTACTGCTTAGAGCCAACCCATGACACTACCTCCCAAATACACGACTAATCAGACTTTCTCTGCCGATAGTGATTTACCCTATTTGTTTGGTCGTTACCTTTTAGGTCAATTTGAATACGCACGTAGTTTGGAAAACGATATTCAGGAAGATCGTGACCCTGAGTATTTGCATCAATACCGTGTATCACTTCGCCGTTGTCGTTCATTAATTAAATTACTCAAAGAACTGCTACCACCTTTTGAGGTTAGTTTAATCAGCACACATTTAGTTACTCTTATGAAACCAACTAGCCGACTACGAGATCTAGATGTCTTCTTGTTGAGCAAGAGAAACTACCTATCAGGGACAGCAAAACACAAGCGGGCGATCGAAACTTTATTCGAAGGTATTGCAAAGGAGAGAAAACAAGAGCAAGCACGTGTGAAAGCGTGGCTAAACACCCCGGACTATACTGCTACCTGCGCTTTGTTGCGAAATAGCCTTATGCGTTCAGTAGCGTCCGACTCGCTCCCTATTCAGTATTCAACCAAGTTATTTGCCAGTAATAAGATTCTCACCTACCAGAAAAAAGTGCTGAGTAAGTGTACGAAAATCAGTAAAAAAAGCCCTGATGCCGCTGTCCATAAAGTTCGTATCGAGTGTAAAAAGCTGCGTTACTTATTGGAGTACTTTGCGCCTCTGTATATCGATAACTACCACAAAAAGAACGTGGCACGACTCAAGTCACTCCAAGACAAGTTAGGGGATTTTAATGACTCATCAACTCAGTTGGCGCATTTTATCGACCTGCGTGATAAATCAGAACAGAGTAAATCGGTCAGAAAGGCGATTAACTCTCTTGTGTGTCTTACTCAGAAACAACATGAATTAGCAAGAGAGGCCGCGTTAGAAGAGATCAGAACCTTTAGAAAGCATGTGGCAAACAGTAATACTACAGCGCCCTATCTATAAAATGTGCTGATCAACGGAATTTTTCAGTGGGATATGCTTTTCAGGCCCGAAAAACAAAAATACCAGCACTAAGGGCTGGCAAATAAGTAATGGAGGCGCCTCCCGGAGTCGAACCGAGGTCCACGGATTTGCAATCCGCTGCATAGCCACTCTGCCAAGGCGCCTTACCTGATTTTTTTAACTCTATCAGAGAGAGTTTGATGGTGCCCCGGGCCGGACTTGAACCGGCACAGCGCGAACGCCGAGGGATTTTAAATCCCTTGTGTCTACCAATTCCACCACCAGGGCAACGCAATCATGCGATGGTAACACCACCTCGATACCTTATAGGGGGAGTATCGAGCTCTAACGGCCTGTGCCGTAAGAACGAGGCGTACTTTAACGGATTAAGATTTGAGGTCAATAAAAATTTTCATATTTATCAATCAAATGGACATTAAATAGCCCTTCAAGACGACTTTGCATTCAATGCGGACACAAAGCAACCAAAAAAGATTAACTACTTATAATTAATGCGCAGACATAAATTCTACTAGGACAAAAAGACTTTTCCCGTCACACGAGCACTTTCTCCAAATTGTATAAAGTGCTCTAGCTGTAACACCTGTAACACCTGTAACACCTGAGTTTACGTGTTACTTACCCCACTGATTTCTCATGTATTTTTATGTTAATCATTCCAACGCTGTTTCACTAAGTGTCCACCAATTACGCTAGCTTCATTCTGAAATATTAAAAAACCATATAAAAATCAGTCATATATAGATTGGTTTGTTTTTTGCTTTTGTATTGGCCAGTTGACGGCAGACTCAAAGACGTAAAGTGAGGTACTGATCATTCGAGGACTGCTGTCTTGGAACAAGGGCTAGAAGTTAAGATGGTGCTGATGTTAGCACAACCGATATTAGTGCAAACATAGTTGCCATCAAAAAAACCCTTTTTATCAACTTGATATGACACAAGAAGGTAAATGATGGAACGATTAATATATAGTCGGCTCACCAAAACACTCAGTATTGCTTTGGTTAGCACTGCTGCCCTGTATGGGATAACGAGTCATTCTCCCGCTCATGCTGAGGCCTATTCGCTTTCCCCTGCCGAGAAAGTTTGTATGGCCGACGCTTATCTGTTAGAGCCGGGGAACTCACTGCCTCAGGATGCATTAAACTGTACCGCCAACGACGTTGAAATTACCAAGGTGATACCATTAGATCCGAATGCGGAATGTTCACCAGGTAAGATATTTTCATTTCAAGCAGATGTCACCATTCGTACCAATGCGAATGAACGTTACGATACGACTTTCTACCTCCCTTTAACTGAAGATAGCCCGCAGATTGTGCAAGACGGTGGAAGAAACTGTAGCATGATTTTACCTGTACCTGGCGGCAGTGGAGAAACAGCAGACGTCGACCTTGACGGCGACGCTTGTGGTGATATCACCAAGGCCTTGGGACCAGATGAGTACACGCTGACCAACGAAACCATCACAATGCTGTGTACCGATGAAGATAATGACAATCGTGCAGACTTCACTTATTGTGCCGCTTGGGATAATCAAGAGCGTGATAACTGTACAATTGCAGAAGATCCTTATCCGGGCCAAATCCCGAACACTAAGTCTAAATGTAATTGTGACACCTTTAATATTGATGTATTCATCAAACCCGATCCTCCAGCAATTACCAAAACACTTAAGACTACCAACACATTACCAGAACCAGGGGGTGAATTTACTTACTCAGTGAGCTTCACTAACGACAACTCAACTTCACTGTTTATCACATCGCTAACTGATGAATTTGATATCGGTGCAGACGGTCTTTACAGTGAAGAATCTCTGAACCTATGGGGTTCTACCACAACGGTGACTTCAGCTACACCTGACGGAATCTATCTGACAGACACCGAGTGTATGCAGCCCGCGGACATAGGTAATGGTGCTGGCGAAATTCCTCCATCTAGTACCTACAGCTGTGAATTTACGATACACGTCGTCGCTAGTGATTTGCCAAACATCACCGATCCTATGATTGCAGCGCCATTACTTATCGACGACGTCGTGGCACTGAGTCTACTAGATAAAAATGGTGACGATGTGCTCAATGGTGAAACTTGCCCAATGGGGCTTGGTGGTGTAGCGGGTCGATTCTGTAGTAATAAGCAGTCTGTAGAGATCACCAATTTACCACCTGAAATTAGTGTTTCTAAAACTGCCGACCCAACTTCCGTTTTAGAACCAGGTGATGAGGTTGAGTTTACTGTGACTGTCACTAACGATGCGGCAGCCAATGAAACGTGGGACTCACCTCTAACATTAACCAGCCTAACAGATACTGACTTTAACTTACTCAGTGTTGGTGGAGCAGTAACAGCGACAACCTGTAATACCGGCGTTACGATTGCAGCAGGTAGCGATTATACTTGTACATTCACTGCGCTTATAGAAGGGGATTTTGGTGATACAGCGCACTCCAACACCGTCACTGCGGTAGCGACAGACGATGAGAACGATACTGATACAGCGATGAACAGTGCCACTGTCAGCTTCTCTGATGTACCGTCCGTTATTGCACTGATCAAAACAGCTGGCGGCGAGGCAGATGGTGTAACCCACCAAGTGCCAGAAACCGGTGATAGTGGCAACTTTGAAGATGTCGTTTACAAGTTTGAGTTCAGTGTGGATGGAAGCAGTGTGGATAACGTTACCTTCGACACTTTAGAAGATGTGGTTGACCCAGATGGCGCTGCGACATTTACAGACCTAACCTCACAATGTGATGTCGACTCCAAAAATGGTGCCCCTCTTGTCCCTACTGTGCCACTTGGCGACGGGGTTGAGCTGATGCCAGGAGAATACGCAAGCTGTGAAATTACTTTGCAAGTTCAAGGTAATGCCGGTGAAACACTCACCAATATGGCCACAATCCGAGGTATTGACTCTGATGGCGCAATGAAAGATGCCAGTGACCCTGCCGACGTCGAGTTCCTCGATGTACCGCTGCAGATCACTCCTGAAATTGCTCTTAAAGCCAGAGTGTTTGTACGCTTGCCAAATAACGGTGTCGATGATGTAACTATCGCAGCACTGAAAATTGGTGGTGTTAACCTGGTAGACGGTGGTGGTGTTCCTGGAGCATTTGATATTCTCAACGAAACCGGGCTTGGCTTTGGACCTTACGGTGCCGCTGACGGACCATACTCGTTCTGTTCTGCTAGTGCAGTTATCTCGCAAGGGTCGACGCTTGAGTGCGGCTTTACGATCAAACTGTACCCAGGATTTGCTACCGGTATTACTGATCCAGACATCAACCAGTTGTTTACTGGCCCGAACGGCTTAATCTTCTCGCTGGACGATGGCGATTCCGCTCCAGTCGATACACAGGTTGAAATGATCTTTGTTACGAATGAGCCTTAAAGCATTGTCTAGCATGCAATAACCCATTCTGATACAAAGTAAAACTAAAGGACGATTAGTTAACTCATCGTCCTTTAATTATTATACCTTCAATATAAGACCATACTTAAAACGATCAGTGACGATATTAGTTTACCTACTCTTTGGGTGTAAGAGGAACTCGGGGATTTACCAGCCTTGTTTGATCAAAAACTTTCAGAAGAAACAAAACCATAATTTTTATTTCACAGGACAAACATAAAAGAGGCAATGGATATACAACATTGCCTCTTTTATTGTGGTTTATATAACCTTTAACTAGCTCAGGTATCGACTATTTTTTACCTTTACCCTTGTTACCACCGCCGCTCTCAGAGCCACTCATGCTGATAGAGACGGTTGCTGTCGCCGTTTTATCCCCATCACTGATGGAATAAGTAAACGTATCGCTGTTCTTAAAGCTTTTAGCTGGCGTATAAAGCAGTTGTCCATCCGCGGTAATTTGAACCGACCCTTTAGCTCCCTGAGTCACGCTGACAATGGACAACGTATCCCCTTCGGGATCGCTATCGTTGGCCAGGACATTGATCAACATAGCGTTCTTAGAAGACAACGTTATCGCATCGTTCACTGCTACTGGTGATGTATTCACTGCACTAGCAACAACGTAGGTGGCCGTTCCACTACTGATTAAGTTAGTTTGTTCAGTATTTTGCGCTTTGATAATAACGTTATACATACCCTCTGGCGCTGTCGTTGCCGAAGTTACGTTAAGCCATAACGTCGCACTCTGGCCTGGATTCAGGGTCACGTTGCTGTTTGTCGCACTCCAGCCCGCAGGCAACTCAGCGAACACATTGAAGGTTGTTGCCGCGCAGTCTGATTTATCCTGATTGGTGACCGTCACATTATAAGCTACGGACGTACCAGCTGCGACCTCACCTGAGGTCGACGAGATTGCCATTCGAGGAGCCACTGAGTTGCAAACCAGCTCTGTAGCCGCCACCGAATAACGCTCTTCAGCACTACTACGATAGCTGATGTCCGCCGTATTAAATGCATTCACATTTACGGGATAAACCCCTTCTGAAGCGTCAATAGAGGATGTTACATTTAGCTTCACAGACGCCTTCCCACCCGGTTCTAACGTAACCGTATTGCTATCTGCAGTCCAACCGTCAGGCACGTTGGCAATGACATCGACAACCGCAGCATCACAAGTCTCACTGTCCTGACTGGTCAACGTAGCGGTGTAACTCACTGTTGTGCCTGGCGCAACTTCACCACTTTGGTTTGCCGTTAGCGCCAATACAGGGTTTGCCAACAAACACACCTCCATAGGAGCTTCAACCGTATAGTTTGCCGTCACTTGATTAAGATAACGGCTGTCAGCTCCGTTGACCGCCTGAATGGCGATATCGTATGCGCCGTCTGCTGCCATTTCGCTCGACGTGATACTCACCGTAGTCGTGCCACTGATTCCCGGAGCCAGGCTCAATGTGGCATTGCTAGCAGTCCAACCAGCCGGTACATTAGCCGACACATTGAAACCTGAAGCTGGACATCCATTGCCATCATTGTTTTTCACTGTCACGTTGTAACTGACGGTACTTCCTGCTACCCCACTAACTACTGTGTTCGGTGCCAGTGTCACTGTAGGATTGCTCTGTGCACAGGTTTGTGCCGAAAAGCTGACATGCACACTTGCACCCGTACTATTTGCCCACTCAGTGGTAATCGTGACGCCAGCTTCAGGATCGGTATAACTGCTACCGACAGGCAGTGCAGCATCATCCATATCGACCCAAGAGCTAGACGGTGTCATATCCAGTAACTGAGAGCCTTTGGTATTCGCTTCTGATGCAACACGGAATACCACACCATTGGTAATACCATCTTTGCCTTCTAGAAAGCTGTCAAATCCTATCGGCTGACGATACTCAATATAATACCAGCTAGGTTCACCCGTGACAGAATCCGTACCACGTCTGACTTTCAGACTTTTCAACGTCCCCACCGCCGTCGACTCGTATGGCGCAAGTTGATAACTGCCGTCGCTATCCGCAACAACTATCTCGCTCTCGCTACGACTTATCCACCCCAACAGCTCTTTGTTGTACGCACCATAATGCCCTTTAACGCCAGCCGCTCCCATGATGTCTAGGGTATCTCCGTATGTAACCGAAACACAGTTATCACCAATAACATCATCACCACAATCCAGCTTTTCAGCATGGTGCAATCCAAAGTTATGACCCAACTCGTGACCAATCGTGTTCAAGGTAAGAGCTCCATTTATCCAAGCTCTTGATTGAGTGCCGCCCAGAGTTCCCTTTCCAGTCCAGCCACAACTGGCTACCTTCGGAAACACATAAATCAGTCGGCTATAATTACTCAAATCAATACCGTCTTCTTCGGCATACTGACGGGCATAACGATCAATACTGCTCGAGTCACAGGTTGTAGAGTCCATTGGCAACGTGTTGTAACCATGTACATCACCGTTCAACCAAGTCTGACCACTCGAGTTTTCTTTCACGAATTGATTGACGGTTCCAAAGACCATGCTTTTGACTTCATCAATGCTCCACGGCTGTTGTACATTATCTTGAAAATTGACAAGCAAAACTAACGTACGTTGCTCCCCTTTAGTATTAGATAAGGAAGAAGTACTTACAGCAGAAGTTGGCGATGTTTCTGTACTATCTTGTGCCAGAATCGTTAAACCATCCTTCTCATTTGTGACTAACAGAGAATCTGGTGATTCAGTGGTGCTTTTAAATTTCCAGACACGAGCACGAACTTTACTGCCCGTTTTAAACGCTTTGTTCTTCACGTCTTGTGCCATGTTTAGCTCAATACGACCGTTTGCTGTTTTCAATACATGACGCAGACGACTCTTACTGTGATCTTCATAGTCTTCATAAAAGACTTCCAACTCACCTTCAAGCTCCTGTTTTTGCTCCAGTAACGCCTGTACTTCCTCGGGCATTTCGTTACGCTGTTTTTTTGTCATAACAACACTAGATACAGAAGCAGGATCTGCTTGTGCAAGTTCAGACAAAAGAGACTGACGTTCTTTTACGAGAGAAACCATCTGGTTAAGATAGTTTGCTTTGCTTTTATCTTTTGCACTAAGGTAGTGAGCGAGAGCTTTCGTTAGTGCTTTGGTATTATCCAAAGCACTTTGGCGCTTCTCTGACGCAATACCCAAACCAGACTTTGATTGACTATTGTTCTGCTCTGCGGGGTGTTCATGCGTAAAGATCGCATCTTGAGATACCGCTGATGTATTGAACAAAAGTGTCGATGTTCCTAGAAGGAGTACAGTGGAGAATTTAAAAGCATTGGTTTTTAATATTTTTGATTGTGAGAGAATATTAAGCATACTTAAATTTTTCAGATTTATTTAATTTGGAATTTCAAATTCAATCCAGAACTAAATAGCAACCATAGAAAGCTGCTGGTTTATCAACCAGAAAGAAATTTTCGTTGTTTAGGTTAAGAAAAACTATCTAAAAATTACGTTTCAATTTTGATTACGGATGTTAAAAATAGAGAAACTTTTAATTATTATCATTTTTAAATATAAGCACTACTAACATTAACGTATAAAAGCTTATAGTTAGCCTTCATAAATGCAGCTAACTCAATATCCTGTATAGATGACTTTTATTTGTTGTAGCAGAGCTTTGAGGCCAAAAATACTATCAAAGTATTAGATTAAATTTCAACCAATCTGATGAAAAATTCTCAAATAAAAATAAACCAATTTATAATCATAGACTTAAAACAAGCCTTTTAAATATATGCAACCATGATTGTATTAGAGTTAATGTTTAATTAATCTCAGACTTAATCCTTTTATATTAGTCACTTGTCATAACGATGACCTTGCCCTGACAAATTCAAAAAATCAAATGTCCCTCAACTCATAATACCCACCTAGTATCATAATGTAACTATTACTCTATCGTTAAAGGAATATAAAGACCGACGATAAACAATTAAATAATTTACAATATCCATTTAATACTCATAATAAATAAAAAGGCAGCCAATATAGCTGCCTTTAATTTAATTTTTTACGGTATTATTAAGTTTATTTTTTCTCTTTAGCTAATTCATTTAATAGTGATTCAAAGACTGGATACCGTTGAGCGCCTACAACAATTCGAGGTTCGACGAGTTGATTGTTTTCGACACGGCCGATAAGAAAACTTGGCGTGCCACGTACGCCTAGAGATTTGCCTAACGCTAAATCTTTCTCCACTTTTTCGGCAACAGCCTTATCCTTTAAGCAATTCGAGAATTGTTCCATATTCAATGACAAATCTGTAGCAGCTGTTTGGAAGAACTCTTCGCTCAACTGTTTTATGTTACCGAACATCATGTCTCGCATTGGCCAATATGCACCTTGTTTGAAACTACACATGGCGGCGATTGCTGCGGGTTTAGCCTGCGGATGGAAGTTAAGTGGAAAATCTCGCGCGACATATTGAACTTTCCCAGTATCAATATAATTTTCTTTGATCTGTTTGAAAGCATTATCCGTATAGCGTTTGCAGTAAGGGCATTGAAAATCAGAAAACTCGACAATTGCGATTTTGGCTTCACTACTGCCTAATATTGGAAGGTTTCCATTTTCTGTAAAGTTAGGCTGATTTGGTAGGGTTTTAGGTTGTTTCTTTGGTGGTTTTAATGCGAGTTCTTTCACCTCTTCTATATCGCCTTCAATCTTCCCTACCGCTTTGGAAAGTTGGCTCATTTCCTGTTTTAATGATTCTATCTCTAACTTTAAGTTATCCGTATCTTCTGACTCACAACCAACGATAAACTGAAGTAAAACTAGCGGAACTAATATTTTTCCCATATGTTTTAACATTTTACGCTCCCATTATGAAATAGCGTGGATATAGCCCAATTCATATCTTTTGCGTTCAAATCTACGGAATAATTCCATTCAACATCTATCGAATAGAAAGCTTACAACCACAAATCAAACTCTTAATATTAAGTAGGTTCAAATACAAAAAACACTTCCATTTTTTCAAGTATTGTAAAGGGGTTGTTGTTAGTCAATTTAGGGAGCTATAGAGATAATATAACTTCACATGAGGAGTGTTAAAGCAACTCCAGCCAGATTCACAAGCACACCCACTAGCAATGCAACTGATGGAGTACTGGTCTTACCTTTCTGAAATTATTGACAAAATTTATTTTGATCCAAATTGCATATAGCTATCGAAAAACCACTGGATAAGTGGTAGTTTACATAGATTGCATAAAAATATGGACCAATATCACATATTGGAGCTATAGGGACATAGCTTAATTTACCTGCACAACATAAAAACAAGGTATGTCACGAATGTTTATCAAGAATTTGTCTATTGCGAAGAAGATCGCCCTCTCCTTTTTGATCATCGCTATCATCAATATTGCTTTTGGCGCATTCCTCTCTACAGAGCTAAAAAGCATAAAATCCGAACTACTCAATTATACGGATGACACCCTACCTGCAATGGAGAGAGTGGATGCCATTCGTGATGATTTATCCCGCTGGCGCCGCTCACAGTTTGCTGCTTACACCTTTGAAGGTGAAGATAAGATAAAAAATAAAATCGCGAGCAACATCCGCGAGCGAGACAAGATCACGCAAGAGCTCGTGTCATACGGAAAAACAGTTTGGCCAGGCAAAGAGCAACAAACTTACCAGCGTGTCATGAAGAACTGGGAAAGCTACTTGGTGACAATGGACCAGTTCAATAACGCGATGCTGGCCAACGATAAAACAAAAGCGTTCCCAGTATTAGAAAGATCCCTGCCGGCTTTCCAAGCAGTGGATGCCGATTTGTACGAGCTAGTAAAAATGCTGAAACAAGCGATGGATAGCAACAAAAACCACATCCTTTCATCTGTGAATGGTCTGAGCAACTCCTCTATTGCAAGCAATATCACTATTTTGTTGATCATGGTTACCATGACTTATGTATTAACTCGTCTCATTTGCGGCCCGCTAAAACTGGTCGTTGAACAGGCAAACGCTATTGCGACTGGCGACCTGTCAAACACTATTGACCGTAAAGCCATCGGGAATGATGAACTCGGTGATTTGGCTGATGCTACCACTAAGATGCAAGACGACTTACGCCAGGTTATCGACAATGTAATCGCAGCAGTCACTCAGCTAAGCAGCGCGGTAGAAGAGATGACACAGATCTCAGACATGTCTGCATCTGGAATGAAAGATCAGCAGCAGCAAATCACGCATATCGCCACTGCAATGACAGAAATGAAAGCAACTGTCGCTGATGTTGCACGCAATACCGAAGAGTCTGCAAGCCAGGCCAATGAAGCAAACAAACGCACACAACATGGCGTTCGCGAAACTCAAAGCATGGTAGACACCATTGAGCAAGTATCAGTCGTGATTGGTACTGCCGGTGATACGGTTTCTGAGCTTGAAGAGCAATCCAACAAGATCAATGTCATTGTTGATGTGATTCGCGACATTGCCGATCAAACCAACCTACTCGCTCTAAACGCAGCTATTGAAGCAGCGCGTGCGGGAGAGTCAGGCCGTGGTTTTGCTGTGGTTGCTGATGAAGTAAGAACACTTGCTGGCCGCACACAGGATTCCACCAGCGAGATCACGTCTATCATTGAGCAGCTACAATCACTGGCGAAAGATGCGAAATCAGCAACTGAACTGTCACGAAGCAGCATTTCAGGCTGTGCCGAAAAAGGTATCCAGTCAAAACAGTTGATGAGCGACATTGAACACTCTATTGCTGACATTTCAGACATGGGCAGCCAAATCGCGACCGCTTGTAATCAGCAAGATTCAGTTGCTGAAGAGCTGAACCGTAGTATTGAAAACATTCACTTGGCATCTCAAGAAGTCGCCCAAGGTTCAGATCAAACCACTCAAGCTTGTCGCGAGCTAAGCCAACTTTCTGTCTCACTTCAAGAAGTGATGGGTCGATTTAAACTCAATTAATGATCGTCTGCCAGAAAACGAAAAATGAATCTTGTTGCGTATTTATACCACCAAGTAAACTCGTTTTCCTTATTAATAAAAACATAAATGCATATGGAGACGTTATGCTTTTAAAGAAAACTCTACTTTCAATGACTATTGCTGCTGCAACTCTTGCTCCGGCTATGCAGGTGGCGAGTGCCCCTATTCAGCTTAACAGTAACGTTGAGCAACAAAATCATATTCCAGCCTCTAACGCTTGGTTGGAAGTGAACCTAGGCCAATTTCGCGACAATATTGAGCAGTTTAAAACGCATATGAGTAGCAGCACAAAGATCTGTGCTGTAATGAAAGCCGACGCTTACGGTAACGGTATTCAAGGTTTAATGCCGACCATCATCGAACAGCAGATCCCATGTGTCGCGGTAGCAAGCAATGCGGAAGCTCAAGCGGTACGTGATAGCGGCTTTAAAGGCCAACTTATGCGTGTACGCTCTGCAGACCTTGCTGAAATTGAAAGCGCGCTTGAGTTCAACATCGAAGAGTTGATCGGGAGCGCAGAACAAGCGAAAGCGCTGTCACAACTTGCAGAAAAAGCAAATCGCGAGATTAAAGTCCACCTTGCGTTGAACGATGGCGGCATGGGACGCAACGGCGTCGATATGACAACAGAAGAAGGTAAGCAAGAAGCGATTGAGATTGCTCAGCAGTCAGGCGTTGGTATTGTAGGTATTATGACTCACTTCCCGAACTACAATGCTGATGACGTGCGCAACAAGTTAGCCTCTTTTAAAACCAACTCTGCCTGGCTTATTGAGAACACAAAGCTTAATCGTGAAGACATCTTATTGCACGTAGCAAACTCCTATACGGCGCTAAACGTGCCTGAGGCACAGCTGGATATGGTTCGTCCTGGTGGCGTATTGTACGGTGACTTACCCACTAACCCAGAGTACCCGTCGATTGTTTCGTTCAAAACACGTGTCGCTTCACTGCACCATCTGCCTGAGAACAGCACTGTTGGCTACGACAGCAGTTTTACCACTAATAAAGAAAGTGTGATGGCCAACATTCCTGTTGGCTATTCAGACGGTTATCCAAGAAAAATGGGCAACAAAGCGGATGTGATCATTAATGGACAACGCGCCAAAGTGGTTGGTGTCGCGTCGATGAACACAACCATGGTAGACGTATCGGAGATTAAAGGCGTAAAACCAGGCTCTGAAGTTGTTTTATTCGGAACGCAGAAGAAACAGACGATTTCCGCGTCAGAAATGGAGCAACACGCGGAAGTGATCTTCCCTGAGCTTTATACTATTTGGGGTACCAGTAACCCACGCGTATACGTTAAATAAACTTCATCTAAATCGGTAAAGTTTAAGTTTCAATTTAAAAGCGAGCTCTGAGCTCGCTTTTTAGATCTCATATCCAAGATCTATCTATTTAGAACTTTTATTTCATGCAGTCTTTAAACGTTGCTTTCCTTCTCTTACCTGCATCACAACCATGGAAAAACTTTCAATTTATTAATTTTTATAAATTTTTTGCAAGAAATGAAACATTATTAATAGACCAAAGTAAGCCGCCTATCTCTATGATTCTTAATTAAAAATCCATACAGCTTTTCGTTCAAATTTAGTTTAATTACTCTATTCCAGCATTGAGCGCCTTATGTGATAGATTCACAGCATCTCGAATCCTGCTTATAATATTATCAAACTCCTCACTAGACTCTCCGACCTATGGCCGCCGATACTGAAAATTCCCTTAAAAAAATCACCGTTGTTTTAGTTAGCTTAATCGTCATTTTCCTCGTATTTCATATCATTGCCGATAGGAAAATTCCATCTACTGATTTGAGCCGTGTACGCAGTTATGTGGTGCCGATTACTCCGCAAGTCAGTGGTGCGATCAAGCAAGTCCATATACAGCCAAACCAAGAGGTACAAAACGGTGATGTCTTGGTGCAAATTGATCCAACCGATTACCAATTAGAACTTGAAAAAGCGCAATACAATTTGCAAATTGCAGGACAAGAAGTTGGTGCTCAGACCGCGAATATTGACTCTGCCCAAGCTCGTTTGAGCGAAGCGCAATCAAACCTAGACAACGTGCGTCAACAAGCTAACCGCGTATTTGCTCTGGTCAGCAAAAAGCTCCTACCTGTAGCAGAAAAAGACAAAGCGAATAACCAATTAACAAGTGCTGAAGCAAATGTACGCCGTGCTAAAGCGGATTTACAGCAAGCAAAGCAAACCTTAGGTAAAGCTGGCCAAGATAACGCAAAAGTACAGTCTGCTTTGCGCGCACTACAAATTGCACAGCTCAACTTAGAGCGTACGACTCTTCGTGCTCCCGCTCACGGTGGTGTGTCTAACTTTCGTTTAGAAGCAGGTTTCTACGCCAACGCTGGTAAACCTCTTATGTCATTTCTGTCGGTCGACGATATTTGGTTAGAGGCGTACTTTCGTGAGAACAGCTTAGAACACATAAAACCAGGCAATAAGGTTGAGCTTACTTTGGATTTTGCACCTGGCCGCGTTTTTCAAGGTGAAGTGGTATCAACAGACTACGGTGTAAACTGGGGGCAGAATGAACAGCTCGGAAAACTGGCTCAAATTAACCCACAAGTGGGTTGGTTGCGTGATACTCAATACTTCCCTGTTACAATTAAATTTTCTGACGACCAAGCAATCGGCTTAAGACGAATTGGTGGCCAAGCTGATGTCATTATCTATTCGGACAACAGTAACTTTTTCTTCGATATGCTTGGAAAAATGTGGATTCGCATCGTAAGCGCGTTGTCATATGTTCGCTAGATTAACGGATTTTCAGCTTACGGTACTGCGTTTTACGTTAGCACTAACACTAGCGATTGGTGTCGCTGCTACGTACAACTGGACCTTGGCGTACATAATGCCCGTATTACTGTCAAAGTTTTTAGTGGGTCGTCAGGCTCCTACTTGGCACACCGTGTATGAACTAGTTCTTGCCATGCTCTGTTTGCTTGGAATAGCCGTGTTCGCGTCCGCGGGGCTAGTCCAATATCCCTTGCCCATGTTACTGGCCATAGGGCTGCTCATGTTCTGGTGCTACTACGGCTTTATTGATCCAAAGTGGAACTTCTTAGCCACTTTGGTTTTGGTAGGGGCAGTTATGATCCCGCTATTTGGTGAAGGCGCATCAAGCAGATCGTTGCTTGTTGCTCTGGGGATAACCACATCTGGTGGTGTGGCTATTGTTCTCTATATACTGGTACACATGCTTGTGCCACACCGTAAAAGTGAAGAAGTGGAACCACCTGCTCTTCCTTCGCAAAAGCAGAGAGTGACCGAAAGTATACGTGCACTGGTCATCGCATTTCCTGTTGTTTTATATGTCTACTGGCTAGGCTCGATTGACTACCTCGTCATGATGATTTTTGTGGTGATCTTGTCACTGCAAGTCACGGTAGAAAATAGTGCTAAGGTGAGTATCTTTTTACTCTTAACCAACACAGTTGGTGGATTAATCACCCTAGTGGCACTCACTCTTATCACATTAAATCCTAACTTATATTTCTATCTGCTCTTAGCTGGGACCATCGCGTTCTTAGCGTCCAAACAGATCTTTTCACAAGGTCAAAAAGCGGCGATTTATGCAGGTATATTTGACGCGTTTTTGGTGATTCTTCTTTCCACCACACAATCTCCGGACAGTGATTTTTCTGCGACGTTTTACCCACGAATCGCCCAGATTCTCGCTGCTAGCGTCTATATGATTTTGGCTGCTGGTATCATGGACTTTTACATGGCAAAGCCAATATTTAAACGGACACAGGATGCAGAAGAAGTGACACCAGCAAGTATCAAAGATTAGTAGACACTTCGTATTGATAATGATTTTCGTTTGCAAGTTTATTTTGGTTTCACTATGCTACTGAGCACCTGAATTAACCTGGCCAACCAGCAAATGAACTCTCATTCTTTCTATGAACATCTCTTTGAGCGTTCTAGACAAATCACGCCCTATCTCGATGGAACGATAGAAGTTATTCCGGACGATGCTCAAGCGCAGAAGATCCTGCATATTGAGCATCCTTGCTCCGAAAATATACGTGAATTGTATGAGACCCTAAAAGCAACGCACCCGGAAGCGGGTTCAGCATACTGGTTAACACGGACTTGGACGCTGCTTTGCTGGCAACCGATCTACGTGGCTTTTGTTTCTATTTATTCCTGCGGTGGTCTTCCCGATTTATTGAAGATTGGCCAAAAAGTTCAGCCTAACTTTATTTCGGGTTATCAGTTTTCTGACAGCCATTACACAGAAGGAAGGACAGAAGAGTTAATTGTGCGCGCAGGAGCAGAATTAGAGCAACTCTTTAGCTACTTCAGGGAAGAAATTAGCCATTGGACGCGTATAAGGCCTGGTTTTACTAACCATCTCATTGCTGATGGTATTCTTGGTTCAATAGTCAGGTTAAATCAGTTTATGCCTGACCTGAACGCAGATTACCTCCACCAACAAGCACAACTATGGCTCTCTGCTTTTAATCTGCCACTAAAGCTCGCCAATACACTGCACTATGATCAGAACAGCAGCAGTTTAAAGTTGATTCGCACTAGCTGTTGCCTAGTTTACAAGTGCGACGGACGAAAGCTGTGCTCTGACTGCCCTAGGCATCCAGACAATAAGCGCAAGCCCTAATACCTTTCAATGCCGTTCAGTGCTATCTACATAATTATTAGTTATGATAATTGTTATCATTTTCATTTAATCATGTTAAAGTCCATATCTCGTAATCATTGATAAAACAATAATTTTGCCATGTATCAACTTGTCGATGCGTCCTTCCAAATAGACAACAAAACGATTCTTACACCGACCAGCGTGACATTTGAAGAAGGGAAAGTGACGACTTTGCTTGGTCATAACGGCTGTGGAAAGTCGACATTGATTAAGTTGCTGAGCCGACAAAATACGCCGTCATCTGGGCGCGTTTTGTTTAACAACCAACCTGTTTCAAGTTTTACCGCGCTCGATTTTGCTCATAACGTCGCTTATCTTCCTCAGCACCCTCCGATCACTGATGGCGTCACGGTACGAGAGTTAGTGTGTTTCGGGCGTTACCCTTGGAAAGGGGCTTTTGGCCGATACAAGCAAACCGATTATGACTTAGTGGATCAAGCGATTGAAAAAGTGGGATTGTCATCTTTTAAAGACAGATTTGTCGCCACCCTTTCTGGAGGAGAAAGACAAAGAGCTTGGGTTGCTATGCTGCTTGCCCAGCAAAGTAAATGCATTCTTTTGGATGAACCAACGTCTGCGCTTGACGTGGCACACCAGTATGAACTGCTGTCACTGATCCGTAAGCTTAATCAATCGATAGGATTGACAGTGATCATGGTCCTCCACGACGTCAATATGGCCGCCAAATTTAGTGACCACCTAATCGCTTTGCATTCAGGTAAAGTTATCGCATCTGGCTCCCCTACCGACATCATGATTCCAGAAACACTCATGCAAATATATGGAATGGAATTGGCCCTGTTCAAGCACCCGGAAACAGGCCAGTCAATCAGTTACGTTCCATAAATCAATACAAAAGGACTCTGTTGTGAAAAAAATATCCGCTCTTTTGTTAGCCCTGCTCTCTTTCAATATCCATGCGTTAGAAATTCAACACGAGATGGGCACAGCAACGTTCAATGAAACTCCAAAGAAAGTGATTGCACTCGATTGGGTATTGGCTGAGACGGTACTCAGTCTTGGGGTGAAGCCACTAGGTGTTGTTGATGTAACAGGATATCAAAACTGGGTGGTGCAACCGCAATTAAACAAAGACGCTGTAGATGTTGGATCCCGACGTGAGCCAAACTTAGAGTTAATTACCTCGCTCAAGCCCGATGTAATACTCATCAGTAAACACTTGGCTCCCGCCTATGAACAACTTAACGCCATTGCTCCTGTGGTGGTTCACAGTGTGTACAACGAGACCAAACAACCCATAGAGGCGGCAAAGTTGGTAACCCTGCAATTGGGAACATTGCTCGATAGAGAGCAAAAAGCGAAACAAGTGATCCAGCAAACACTAGCTATGTTAAAAGCCAATGGGGACAAAGTTCGCTCATCCGGTCAGGCAGATAAACCTCTCCTTTTTGCTCGTTTTATTAATGATAAAACCTTACGCATTCACAGCCAGGGTTCGTTAGCCCAAGCGACAATCGATGTGATGGGTTTAAACAACAGTTGGCAAGAGCAAACCAATGTATGGGGATTTACAACGTCTGGTACTGAGAAGCTTGCTGAACACCAACAAACAAACCTAATGCTGTTTGGGCCGCTTAAAGAATCAGAGCGTCAAAAACTGACAACTTCCCCACTCTGGCAAGCAATGGAGTTTACACGCACCAACTCTGTGTATGAACTCCCTGCTATTTGGACATTCGGTGGATTGATCGCCGCACAGCGATTCAGTGAAAACATAACTCAGCAATTGATAAACAGTAAATGAACTCAAATTCTATCGCCTTAGAAAGCGCGTTTTTCAAAACCCCAAAAGCGCTTTTTACTATCTTCAGCCTTTCTTCGATCATTCTGGTTTTACTGCATATCACGGCCCCGTACTCACAGGGGCTGTCACTACTCTGGGACACCATTTTTAACTTCGATTCTGCTGATTTTAAACAACTGATCACCCATTTAACGTACCTACCAAGACTTACCGTCGCGATCCTATGTGGTTTTGCGCTCGCGGTTTCTGGCTGTGTGATACAGTTTGTACTTAGAAACCCGATAGCGTCACCAACCACTCTTGGCGTAGCGGCAGGCGCTGAACTCGGTATGGTTTTAGGGCTGCTATTATTGCCTGCGGGCTTTGCTGTTTCAGCTTTCATCCCTGCCTTTTTAGGTGGGTGTTTGGCAACAGGGCTAGTGTTTATCTTAAGTGCGCCACGCGGTTTTGCTCCATTACACATGGTACTCGCGGGTATGGTTGTTAGCCTATTTTTGGGCTCAGTAAACACCATGCTGGTGATGTTAAATGAACAGCAGCTCACAAGCGTTTTTGTGTGGGGAGCAGGCGCTCTCAACCAAAATGGCTGGACAAGCGTTCAAACCTTGATCCCACTCATTCTAGTTCCCACTTCTATTTTGTTGATGCTGCAACGACCTTTAGCCGCTTTGCAATTTGGTGATACCGTCGCGACATCTATCGGTGTGAATATCAAGCAAATAAAGCTCGTGTGCCTCTCTATTGCCATTTTTATGACCGCAGCTGTCGTCAGTGAAGTAGGATTGATAGGGTTTGTTGGAATCGTTGCTCCTGCAATCGCTCGAATCCTTGGGGCTCGCAAACTGTCACAACAAATTATTCTGAGCGGTAGTTTAGGCGCAACCATGCTGCTTATTGTCGACTTGGCCATTCAGCCTTTTTCTGGTGTAGGTGGAGAGCTCTTACCAACAGGAGCTATGACTGCTTTAATTGGTTCCCCATTTTTGCTGTGGCTGCTACGGCGTACGAACCTACAAACCGAGCAAAAAGCACGCGACGAAACCACCCTTCACTATCGGCATGTTAACGTAAAACAAGTGGTTGGCGGTTTAACCATCGCGTTACTGGCTGCAACCATAGCTGCGATTGCGATTGGCCGGAATCAGTTAGGCTGGACAATCACTACAGACTGGTCACTGTTTTCACTGCGAGCACCACGCGTTTTTGTTGCGCTGCTGGCTGGTATTGGGCTCGCGTTTGCAGGCACCATCATCCAAAGAATATCCAATAACCCAATGGCAAGCCCCGAGGTTTTGGGGATAAGCTCAGGCGCAGCCCTTGCACTGGTCTTAGGAACATTATCTGGTGTAGTTGTCACCCGAGGTGACCAAATGCTACTTGGCACAATGGGAGCTATAGCGGTCACCTCCATTGTCTGGCTCATGGGTCGTAAGCATAACTTTGCTCCTACACAAACCTTGCTTACGGGTATCGCACTAAGTGCTGGTCTGGACGCTTTTTTGCGCATAGCAATGAGTTCTGATCACGAGAATGCTCGCGCATTACTCACTTGGCTTTCCGGCTCTACGTATCTAGTGTCTGAGCAAGATATTTTCTTGTTGCTGATTGGAGTCACTGTTTTAGGTACACTTTCCGCGCTTTCACACCGTTGGATCGAACTGATCGGGCTTGGAGAAACTACAGCGACCAGCATTGGATTAAATTGCAGCTTGGTAAGATTGTTATTACTGCTTCTTGTCGCCGCATTAACGACTTTGTGCACCATCGTTATAGGGCCTCTGAGCTTTATCGGGCTACTTGCTCCTCATATGGCGCGCTCATTTCATCAGTATCGCGCATTGCCGCAGGTATTAACCGCCGCGATGATAGGTGGAGTGGTGATGGTAACCGCCGACTGGATAGGCCGCACGCTGTGGTTCCCTTGGCAGTTCCCTGCCGGCTTGCTCGCTTCTCTTATCGGAGGCGGATACTTCCTTTACCTAATGCGACGCCAATAACCGCATGATTAGAAAGGTAAATATCTCTACCGTTAGATTTACCTTTCTCACTGTCTCGTATTTAACATTCTGCATAAATAAACAACAAAACAGTATTGATAAGACAAACGATAATAATTATTATTCGCCACAATATTTATGGCCTACAATTAAAGTGAAAGTAATGAAAGAAAAAGGAAGTTTTCCAATCACCGCGACTGCATTAGCTGTCGCAGCTATCGTGTCCCCGGTTGTCAGTCAAGCTCAAGAGACAAGCACATTCGATGAAATGGTCGTTGTTTCAAGCCGCATGCCCAAAGCGATCAGCGATATCCCTGGTACGGTTTGGTACATCGACTCTGCAACAATTGAAGAAGAATACCGAGGCGGTAAAAGTCTCGATGAGATTCTGGCTGCTTCGATTCCATCACTTGATGTGAATAGCGGAGGAAGAACCCATGCTGGCCAAAACCTTCGTGGCCGTAAGATGATGGTAATGATCGATGGCGTATCGCTACAGACCGTTCGTTCAGTTAGCCGCCAACTTGATGCTATTGACCCCTTCAATATAGAGCGTGTGGAAGTCCTTTCCGGCGCGAGCTCTTTATACGGTGCGGGGGCTTCAGGCGGTGTCATTAATATCATAACGAAGAAAGCAACCAGTGAAGATTTGGAATTTGAATCCTTTGTAGGAGGCACTTCCGGCCTAAATTCTAGTGAAGACTTTGACTACAAACTGGCGCAATCTATCTCAGGTGGCAATGATAACGTTCAGGCTCGTGCCTCTGTCGCGTATACCAAAACCCAAGGCTTTTTTGACACCGACGGAGACATCATTACACCGGATATCACTCAGGGCTCAAACCAGTTTAACGAAACGATCGACCTGATGGGCAGTGCGCAAATTGCACTTAACCAAGGTCAGCAATTGAATCTGCTGGCGCAATATTACGACAGCCAGCAAGACTCCAAATACGGTTTGTACTTTGAAAAAGACAGCAATGGCAACTTCAAATTCGTTGACGTACGTGATGGCTACTATGCCGAACGACAGCAAGGCACAGAGCGGAAAATGCTCAGTGCAACTTACAGCAATGACGACTTCCTGAGCCATAACCTCATTGCTGAGCTAGCTTACCGCACAGAAGCGCACAGCTATACACCGTATACGAGCGAAGGTCGAACGTCACTCGCCACCAGCTCCTCTAGCCAAAGTACTGACCTATGGTTAATGAAAATCGCTATGAGTAAATCACTCGGCGCATTAGATTTCACTTACGGTATCGACGGATATTTGGATAGATTTAAAAGCGATAAAGCGATTTACAACCAATCATTAACCGAGAACTCGGGTGGTTTAGTGCATGTCATCGATGACATGGCCGGCCGCTACCCAGGCATTGATACCGACTCTTTGGCAGGTTTTATTCAAGCAGAATATGCAATTACTGATGACTGGTTGGTTCAAGCAGGCTATCGCTATCAATATATGGATACGAAAGTTGCTGACTTTAGAAAAACATCCAGCTCTGATTTAGTGCCAGGTGGCAGTACTGACTATGCCGAAAGCCTATTTAACCTAGGTACGATTTACCACCTAACCCCAACATCTCAAGTTTGGGCAAACTTTTCTCAAGGTTTCGACCTACCACCCGTGTTCAAATACTACGGTAAAGACGCTAACACAAGCGTAAGCAGCTCTAAGCTTGAGGGAATTAAAACAGACAGCTACGAAGTGGGCTACAGAACCGACCTTGAAAAACTGTCTGTCCAGTCTGCCCTCTACTACTCACTATCCGATGCAACAGTTCAGTACGAAAACAACTTCACTGTTTCTGGATTGGTTGATCCTAAACGTATTTATGGCGCAGAAGCTTTGGTGAGCTATTGGGCGACAGACGCACTGCAATTAGGTGTATCTGGCCACTATGTAGTCTCTGAGCTAGAAACCGACAACGGCTGGGAAGACTACAAAGCGATGGAAGCAAGTACATCGAAAGCAGGTGCTTGGGTTGGCTGGTATCAAGAAGACTACAGCCTAAAACTTCAAAGCTTAACCATGTTCGATTACAAGGATGCAGAAGACAGAGAACTTGAAGGCTATACAGTGGTTGACTTCATCGGTAGCTATCAACTACCTGTTGGTAGTCTAGGCTTTGGTATCAAAAACCTAATGGACGAAGACTACGTAACCAGTTGGAGCCAACGTGCAAAATTATGGTATGGCAATTCAGATATGTTTGAATACAAAGGCCGTGGCCGTACGTACACTTTAAACTATCAGGTTAAGTTCTAGTCCATCGTCTAGTGCGATCTAAAGTACAGTAAAAAATAACAAAGGCTGAAGAGCTCATTTCCTCAGCCTTTTTAGTTCAAGCTAGTGTCACAAGTCACTAAACCTGATATTAGAATGCCTTACTTAGACATCGGTATTAGCATTCATTATTTAATTAAGCCCTATTTGTCCTTATTTTCTTCATGCTTTGCCATCGTCTTAAACAACCCTTCCATCATTGATGTTGGCATTGGGAAAAGTATGGTTGAGCTTTTCTCCGCCGCTATTTCTGTTAACGTCTGTAAATAGCGCAGTAAGATTGAATTCGGCTCTGCTGCTAGTCGATTAGCTGCTTCAACCAGCTTCTCCGATGCCTCCATCTCACCAGATGCATGTATCACTTTTGCTCGACGAGCCCTTTCGGCTTCTGCTTGACGAGCGATTGCACGAATCATAGATTCATTCAGATCCACATGTTTGATCTCGACATTGGAGACTTTGATCCCCCAACCATCCGTTCGCGAATCTAGAATTTCTTGAATATCCGAATTGAGCATTTCTCGATTGGCCAGCATTTCATCAAGCTCGTGTTGACCAAGCACCGAACGCAACGTGGTTTGCGCAAGCTGTGACGTTGCCTGTAAGTAGTTCTCAACATTAATGATCGCTTTTTGAGAGTCTACTACGCGAAAATAGATCACCGCGTTTACCCGCACAGAAACGTTATCTCGACTGATCACGTCTTGACTGGGCACATCCATAACGACGGTACGTAAATCGACCCGAACCATTTGTTGGATGACGGGAATAACAATGATAAGACCCGGACCTTTCACCTTTTGAAAGCGACCGAGGAAGAAGATTACGCCTCGTTCATATTCACGCAAGATACGGAACAAACGGACTAAAACGAGCACCACCAACACTACAATTAAAATCGGTGTAAGTAGCTCAGTGTTTACTGGTATTCCCGGCATTTTGTGGACTCCTTGATACTTTTTTGACCTTTAAAGTCAGACCGTCTACCGCGACAATATTGACCTTTTCGCCTTTCGCCACGGGTCGATCACTGGTCGCCTCCCAACGTTCGCCTTCAACATGTACATATCCATGAGTAGCGAAATCATTGAGCACGGTAGCCTCAATCCCAATTAAAGCCTCTTCTCCGCTCACGACTTGTTTTTTGCGTAAGTTCATTAACGTTTTCAGAACAAATACAATCAGTGCCGCCGAACCTATCGCAATGGTATAAATGAGCGACATTGATACTCTTAATTCTGGTAAATCACTGTCGATAAGGAATACAGACCCCAACACAAACGCGACAATGCCACCAATGCCGAGCAAGCCAAAACTCGGTATAAAAGACTCAGCAACAATTAAGGCTATCCCAAGCAGCATGAGCCCCATGCCTGCATAGTTAACCGGCAAAAGCTGGAAAGCATATAAAGCCACTAAAAGAGAGATAGCCCCTGTAATACCGGCAATACCAAAACTGGGGCTATAAAATTCCAGCAGCAAACCATAAACACCAATCATCATTAAGATATAGGCAACATTCGGGTCTGTAATCGTGGCTAAAAACTTGTTTCGCAGATCGGGCTCACGTGGCTCTAACTGGGCGTTTGAAAAGTCCATCTCTAACTGCTGATGTTCCATTTCTAACGTTAAGCCGTTTAACTGATTGAGTAAGTCCTGTGAGGAATCCGCCATAAGGTTAATTACATTCTGCTCTAACGCTTCGGTCGCAGACAACGTAGCCGCTTCTCGCACCGCTTTTTCTGCCCACTCCACATTTCGCCCCCGTAACTGGGCAAGCGAACGTATATACGCGATTGAATCGTTGAGGATCTTCTTCTCCATCGCTGATGGCTCACTAGGTTTTTCTTCCTGTGCTCCGCCCGGCATTCCTCCCCCACCTATCTGAACAGGGGTCGCTGCTCCTAATGTGGTAGCAGGAGACATGGCCGCAATATGACACGCATAGAGAATGTAGGTACCAGCACTTGCTGCCCTAGCACCAGGGGGGTAAACCAAGCAAAGAACGGGAATCTTAGAGGCGAGGATTTGTTGATTAATATCGCGTAGGCTCGAGCTAAGCCCACCTGGAGTGTCGATGGAAATGATGACCGCAGGAGAGTTGCTGCGCAGGTTCGCTCTTTGGATCTCTTTGATTACGTAATCCCCTACAGCGGGACCAATAGCACCACTGATTGAGATTACTGGAACGGTTTGTGAAGAAACGACTTGCTCTTCTTCCTGATTCGCCGTCGCCAGTGTTGTAAACATTAGGAAGCTACTAAAGAGCGCCCATATCACTCGACGATACATTTCTTGTTCCGATACAAACGTATGATTTCAGTGTAGTTGAAAACTGCAGCGTGTGTTCAAAAAGACCAACCTGAAGGTTAACGCCTTGTTACACAGCTGTAGTTGTATGGTGACAAACATCCAACCAACCTATTGCACTTATTGACATATAACTATATATTCACTCGCAATTAATAACGAATACAATAATCATTATCATTTAAAAAATGAAATATACAAATAATCAAAAAAACTCTATTCGCTTGTATACAGGAGCTATAGCCCTAACGTCTTTATCTCTCTTAGTAGGATGTAATGATCATAGCGCTAATAATGACTACGATGCTAAAACAAACGAAACTTCAGCCCCTTTCATATTTACCGCAAAAGTGCAGCATAACGAGGCCGCAGGCAGCACATACATCGTTAGCCAACCTCAGTCTAATATCAATATTGAAGGCACTGTCACAAATGATGGAATAATAGAAGTATCTGTCCCTAGTGGGGCAAAACTAGACTTCCCCTTACAACTTAGCGTTGCGTTAAATATTGATACTTACAAATACATGAGCCCAAACATTGCTTCTCTAAGTAAGATCAGTGCACAAAAACGTGCATCTAAACACTCCAACACCATGGATTACAGTGATACCGCTAACGGTGATGTGACTAACGTGGTTTCACTAGAAAGTACAGCACAGTTCGCATTGGCAGATAGCGATCAAAGTGGATTTCTTTCAGAGCAAGAAATCCAACACCAAGCAGCACAAAGTGCTGAAGCTGATTACGAACTCCGTGTGCAGGATTTGATGATTGCTGCAGAGGTAGCAAAACAAGATTCGAGCAAGCTTTACTATCAAACCACCTATGAGTTGATGGCAGAATTCGTCAGAGACGAGTCAACATTGAATGCTTTCTTCGCGTCAAATAGCGAATCCGTCAAGTTGGCGAAAGAAACTCTGTTTAATCTAGCAACACCATTGAATGAAGAAACAAGCAGTTTCCTACGCTTGGACAAAACTGCTTGGCCGCTAAAAGATCAATCGCTTGACTACCTGAACTCGCCTTGGTCCTGTGTCGATGATATACGACGGGTCTCAAGCAGAGACTACGGCATCCGGTTGTGGCATGAGCCTCAAAGTACTTCTTTCGATCACACGCAGATACAAAGTCTCATCGCAACTTCGAACACAGAATTGCTCTGCTCAAAATCAACATGGCGACTACCTTCAGTTTCGGAGCTAAGTTCACTATTCAAAGGCAGCGATATTCAGTTTCCAAATACATTTCCTAGCGCAAAAAGTGATGATTATTACTGGGTCACAACAGAAAATAGTGAAACCACGTTAGTTAGCTTCGTTTCTGGTACTCCCGTAACACATACGCCATCTGAAGGTTCTACAGCAAAAGTTCTGCTACACAGTTTTGAACCCGTAGAAGTATGGAGAAATATTGAAGCTGTTGACACCCCCGTTGACTTGAGTAGTTTACGAGAAATATACGCAGAATCTCCAGAAAACTGGCCTACGCCAACTATCGATGACGGCGTTGAGTGGCAAGAGTTAGGGTTGCTCAAAGCCGTTCCTTTCCCCGCTGATAACCCTTATACGAAAGAAAAAACTGAGCTAGGGAAAGCCCTATTTTTTGATAAGAGACTCTCGCAAGACAACACTATTTCGTGTGCAAGTTGCCATGAACCTGAACAAGGGTGGGCGGATGGCGTAAGACGCGCGATTGGTATTAACGGACAAGTTGGACCTCGTAATACGCCAACAATTATTAATACCGCGTATTACGAAACTCTATTTTTAGATGGCCGCGTATCTTCGTTAGAAGAGCAATCCCTTCATCCCATTGCGAATCCTATCGAAATGGGCCTAGCGCATGACGACTTATTGCAAAAACTGGATAAAATTTCCGAATACCCTGACCTATTTACAGCAGCATTTGGTGATGACACCATCACGCTAGATCGTATTGCAAAAGCAATTGCAACATTTGAACGTACAATAATTAGTACGGAAAGTGATTTCGATCGATTCCTGAAAGGCGATAAAGAGGCACTGACTAATGAGCAGTTACACGGTTTGCACCTATTCCGCACCAAAGCTCGTTGTATGAACTGCCACAGTGGTCCAATGATGACCAACAATCAATTTGAAAATATCGGCCTAACCTATTACGGAAGAAGCCTAGAAGATCGAGGTCGTTACAATGTCACATACAATCCGCAAGATATGGGTAAGTTCCGGGTACCAATGCTGCGCGATATTAAATCTACTGACCCAACCACTCATCTAGGTTTGTTTAATCTTGCAACCGTTACCTCTACAGGGCGTGTAGTCGGTCTTCTCGCAATGTACAACAACGGTATGACGCGAAACAGGTCAGGTAACTTCCCTCAATACGCTGGAAAATACGATAAGAACTTTCCAAGTGTTTCCCCATTAATCGAACGCTTGCAGCTCACTGCAGAAGAGTTAATTGCGTTAGACGCCTTCATGGCTGCTATATCCAGTGACGTGCGAACTGATAGCGCAACCCCAGAAGAAATGGGTATTCAATAAATCCATTCTGCAGTATGCCTATACTCCATCAGTATGGGCATACTGACTGTTTGTGTTTCAATCTTTATCTTTCAAGCAAACGTGGACTTTAACTTTTGCAGTGTTTTTTGCTATTCAACTATTTACACATAGCCTTAAACGTTATAGTTTTAATTCATTGTCGAGATATTCATACAGGAAATAGTTGTGAAAATAGCAAATACCACTAAAGCACTAGCTCTTGTTGTTACTCGTACCACTCAAATTATTGTCGCGGCTATTATGGTGATTATTCACTAGGCTGGCGGCCATTCTCCGTCAGCCGAAGCTGGCGGAGGTTAACTCTCTTATTTTCTCTCCAAAAGCTTCACTGACGGTCTTAAAACTAAAATAAAGACAGGAAACGTTCAGTGAAAAAATACGATCTTTTAGCCACCGGAATGATGACATTTGCACTTTTTCTTGGTGCAGGAAACATCATCTTCCCGCCTTCTCTCGGTTTACAAGCAGGCACCGCTTTGCTTCCCGCTATGGCTGGTTTTTTATTTACCGCAGTTGGTTTACCAGCCTTTACTCTGATGATTCTTGGCCGTTTAAACAGTAGCGCCGCTCTGACTGAGAAACTTCCCGCTTGGATGGGAACAACATTTTGGGTATTACTGTTTACCGCCATCGGGCCTGCATTTGGTATGCCGCGCGCCGTAACGGTGGCTTATGAAATGGGTATTGCGCCATTCTTTGAGCAAGATACTCTACTACCCTTTACTATCGTATTTTGTATTGTGACTTTTTTACTGGCCTTTAAACCGGGCAAGCTGGTCGACTACATCGGCAAAGTGATGACACCAGTACTGATCCTTATGCTTGTTGCGTTAGCACTTGCCGCGTTTCTTAACCCACTTGATGTTCCGCAATTACCTAGTGGTGAGTATGCGACGGCACCAGTCGTCAACGGCTTGATCCAAGGCTATATGACGATGGATGCCATCGCAGCGGTCGGGTTTGGTTGGGTCATCATCCGTGCAATAACCAGTAAAGGGGTTTCTACGCCTTCAGGTATCGCAAAAGCATCAACACAAGTGGCACTGATCTATGCCGCGTTAATGTCTGCCTGTTATCTCGCGATGGGTTATGTTGGGGCTACGTCTGCTTCCATTGCAGCAGAAGCAACACATGGGGGCACTATCTTGTCTAACTATGTCGCTGCGGCCTTTGGGCCATATGGGCAATGGCTACTGGCGGCCATCATCGTCATGGCGTGTTTAACCACAACGGTAGGCCTAACTAACGCATGTTCAGAGTACTACCAGCAAGCGTTTAAAGCGCCGTTTTCTTTTACCGCAACGGTTGTCGTCATATTGACGGGTGTCGTGGCAAACTTTGGTTTAGAACAAATCATCGCGGCCAGCCTACCCGCTATTCTTGTGCTTTGCCCAGTGGCGTTATCCTTGGTTTTGGCTTCGCTGCAAAAAAGTGCCCAAACAACATTCGCAGCCGTCGTAGTAACTGTTCTGTTTGGCGGTATCGATGCGATGAATATCCTAGGAAAAATGCCAGAAGCATTAAACAGCACTTTTAGCGAAGCATTGCCGCTATATACTGCCCATGCAAGTTGGTTAGTTCCTTGTTTGTTAGTCATGTCAGCTTCTTTGATGAAACGCCGCCTGACCCCACAAATGAGCACGAATGCCTAAAGATCAAGTAAACAAAAGAGCAGCAATAAGTTGCTCTTTGACCGATTGTTTTCAGGTAGTTTTAATACTTTTTAAACGCCAGATAGCAAAAAACCAGCCATGAGCTGGTTCTTTTAATAATGGAGGCGCCTCCCGGAGTCGAACCGAGGTCCACGGATTTGCAATCCGCTGCATAGCCACTCTGCCAAGGCGCCTTTCTGATTTTGAATCTCTTTAAAAGAGATTG
>NZ_BCUD01000019.1 GCF_001591105.1 Vibrio nereis NBRC 15637
AAGCAAGCGGCACAAAACTTATTCCGCATTCGTCAGATGTGTCTGAATATGATTAAGCTTTATCCAGAGAAAGGGACTCTAAAACGCCGACAAATGAGGTGTGCTTTAGATACGAGTTATAGAGAAAAGATCTTATTTGGTGGTTAAAAAGCATTCATGCGGGAACCCTGTTGTTCCTTGGTTGTCACCATTTAACTACTTCGGGTATGGTTGTTTCAATTTGACAAGAAGGCGAAAAACCAGCAGAGGAGATGCTGGTTAAGTATTATCAGTTCAGTGAAGTTGTCCGCTAAAGAGTTGCTGAGAGCACGCTGGAGTATCGAAAATCAGATGTATTAGCGACTTGGTGTCTGATTCAATGTGGATAGCTGTCATGATAAGACGCGAGCAGGCAAAAAAAGTTTAGCCGTTGCGCGTCACATCAGTCTGAATTAGTACAGTTTAACTTTATTCAAAAATTTATCCGATATTTCGCAGCTTTTTTCTGAAATAGTTGCGAAATATCGGATAAAATATGCTAATGCTAAGGGTGAGTGTTAATCATTTTAATGATAATCATTTATAATCAAACTAATATTCAAAACAAACAGAAAATAGAATTATGGCTAGGCTTAACTTCATTTGGAACCTCTCTCGTTACAACAAGCGTGTGATTAGCGTTGGTGTCGATGCGATATTTATAGTAATGTCATTCTATGTTGCCTACTGGACAATAATTGGCGACATTAAACCTTTATCGAGTCCTTCAGCAAAGTATGCCATTCTGGGAACGCTAGTGATCACGATTATCGCATTCACTAAGCTTGGCCTCTATCGCGCGGTACTTCGTTATCTCACGTTTCATGCCCTTGCGGTAGTCAGTATTGGTACGTTTATCTCTGCGATTTCCGTTGCCTTATTTGCATACTATCTAGATGCGCCAATCCCACCCTCAGTACCTATCATTTATGGGGCGTTTTTATCGCTATTGTGTGGCGGGGCAAGGCTCATTGTTAGAGTACTAGTTGCCCAAGTAAGCCATAAAGGTAGTCAACGGGTGTTAATCTATGGTGCTGGCGCTGCGGGGCGTCAGCTTGCGTTGGCATTGCGCTCTTCAGACTCTTACAAAGTGGTTGCGTTTATTGACGAAGATCCGACTTTGGCGAATACCATTATTATGGGGCTTCAAGTCATCGATATCGAGAGGGCAGAGTCGTTGACCACTAAATATTCAGTGAGTCAAATTCTTTTGGCTGTGCCTAGTGCTTCGCGTCGCCGCCGCAAAGAAATCCTTGATGCGTTAGTACACTTGCCTGCAAAGGTGCTAACTGTGCCAGATATGCGAGATATTGTACAAGGGAAAGCCAATATTGATGAGCTCAAAGACGTCGCTATAGATGATTTACTGGGGCGCGATCCGGTGGCGCCTCAGCAGTCTCTAATGGAGGCGAACATTAAAGGTAAAGTGGTGATGGTCACAGGTGCTGGCGGATCTATTGGCTCTGAGTTGTGTCGCCAAATAGTCAGGCAAAAACCCACTACACTTATCTTGTTTGAACTCTCTGAGTTTGGTTTGTACCAAATCGACCGAGAGCTCACAAACCTCATCGTCAAAGAGCGGCTCAATGTAGAGGTAATTCCTCTGCTTGGTTCTGTTCAGCGAATTAATCGTCTAGCGACAGTCATGAAAAGCTTTATGGTGCAAACGGTGTATCATGCCGCAGCCTACAAACATGTGCCGCTCGTCGAATATAACGTAGTGGAAGGGGTAAGAAACAACGTCTTCGGTACTCTCTATTCCGCAAAAGCAGCGATAGAAGCAAACGTGGAATCTTTCGTGTTGATCTCGACAGATAAGGCGGTGCGCCCGACTAACGTCATGGGTACTACGAAACGTGTGGCTGAGCTTGGTTTACAAGCGCTTGCCGAGCAAGAAAATATAAAACCGAATGGTACTCGATTTTGTATGGTGCGTTTTGGTAATGTTTTGGGCTCTTCTGGTTCAGTGATCCCATTGTTCAAGCGTCAAATTTCCGCAGGTGGTCCCGTTACGGTGACCCATCCTGACATTATTCGCTACTTTATGACAATTCCCGAAGCTGCGCAGTTGGTGATTCAAGCGGGCGCTATGGGTAAAGGTGGTGATGTATTTGTCCTTGATATGGGTGAGCCAGTAAAAATTACTGACCTAGCTGAAAACCTGATTCAGCTCTCAGGGCTCGAAGTGAAAAATAAACAAAATCCCTATGGTGATATCGCCATCGAGTTTTCGGGGCTTAGGCCAGGTGAGAAGCTGTTTGAAGAGCTACTTATTGGTGATAACGTGGCTCAAACCGCGCACGAGCGTATTATGACTGCCCACGAGAAGTTTTTGCCTTACGAAAAGTATCAAATGTTAATGAATGCACTTGATGAAGCATGCCATAACTTTGATCATGAAAAAATTCGTCAGCTATTACTTGAGGCTCCAACTGACTTTAACCCAACAGATGGGATTGGAGACTTGGTGTGGCAGCGACTTAACCAGAAAGAAAGTGACGAATTGCCAGATATAGTTCATTAAAGACGACGGTCAATAAGACTAAAGAAAGCAAGAATGTTTTGTATGACTAAAAATGGTTTAATGAACTCAATGAGGATTTGAGCGAAGCAAAATAAATGCGCCGCGAAGAGCCGCTGAGATTAAGCCGATTATCAAAAAACTACAACAAAAGTTCGAAGCGAAAAAACAAGAAATCACCGCATTGGCCAATGAATTGTGGTGTTTTCGGCAAGGTTGGCCAATACTTTTTTCTTGCGCTGTTAGCAGTAGGCTTTGAATTGAAGAAGTCTGAGCGCGATTTGTTTGTTGGCTGAGACTTTATTCGATAACGAAAGTGCGGGCTCAAACAGCAACGTTGTACTGAGCACGCTCCGAGTGTGTTATTACGGATAAACCAACAGGGTTAAAACGAAGGAAATGAGTGTGGTTTGGGAGGTTTTGAGGTGTTCCATAAGCGGTAGCTACTCTAACGTGCAACAGTGCGGGGTATTACCGCTTGGAGTGACAGGGAGTGGATGCGTTTTCTTTTGGGGATCATCCATTACCCTCATTTTAATGAGCGTGAACATGAGGGGCTTGCACCGACTCCCGAGGTTGGCCATTGGCGACCCATATGAGTACAGAGTCTGTCCCCCATCGATGGAGTGTTCTGCCGTTGATAGCGAGGTTGAAGGCAGTAGCAAAGGAGGGCATCCTTGCCGCGTGATAGTGAAACAAAGGGTAAGCGCACTTATAACGACGATTGCGGCTCTGTGTGGCCATGACCGCCAGTAAAGTACATATGTAGCACGTCAGTTATAGGTAACCATTCACCAACCCCCAGTTGACAGCTCGCAGGTTACGATCATCTCTTGAGCTAGCTTTGCCTCTTGAGTGACCTATTTGGTTCGTCAAACTTGTATCATGAAAAAGAAAAATCACTTTACCGCCGAGCCTCCAAGTGTGAGTAATATCGGTGAGGCCAATGCACTCATCCGTGAACTCTGGGCAAAGCTCCGTGAGTACGAAGAGCGCTTGGCTCTGAATTCGCGAAACTCATCGCGCTCACCTTCCGGCGATACTCCGAAGGCGAGGGCCGAGAGACAAAAGCTTAACGCCCTCGTCATCGAAATCAGGTTAGAGCTCAGCCAGACCACGAAGGGCACTGAAGACCGCTGAGTGAACTGAAGGAAACGGACATGGTCATACACTGCTTCACTGACTCCTCTTGTCATGAGTGCGGTGGTGATGTGGTACCGAACGCCTCGCCAACTTATCGTCACTAGGTCTTTGAGCTGCCAAAGTCCGCACTTGATATCACGGAATATCAATAGTTTCATGGCAGATGTAGTGGCTGTCATAATGCGATAAGGGCCGAGCTGCCGCTTGATGCCCCCGCTGGCCAGATGGGACCGAGATTGCTGAGCCATGTCGCTGTACTGGCAGGGTAATACCATATGAGTATCAGCAAGATACAGCGCCTAACAAGACCAGTACGGCTCTCACTTTTCCACAGGTGCCATCAGTGAAGCTCAGGGCAAAGTCGGGGCGATGCTGACTCCAATACCTCACGGGTGTACCGCTCACCAATAATGAAGCAGAGCGGTGCCTGAGAGGCAGCGTCACCCTGAGAAAGACCTGCTTTGGAACGACGGCAGAGAGCCGTTCTGTTCAAGGGTATTGTCGGTGGTGGAGACCTGTAAGAAACGCGGGCTACCAGCGCTGGATGTTATCAGAGAGATCGTGACGGCGGTGAGCCGAAAGAAACCCTACCCAGACGTCTTCGGCCTCACTTCCAGTTAGTCAATTCCCCTCTACTAAATTTATTTTGATTTCTGAGAATAGATAATAATGATGAGCTGAGTCGCCGGGAAGTGCTGAGCTGTGAAGCTTCAGTTGGTGAGAGAAAATGGGCTCCGTGTATTGATCATGCCACTTTGACAATTTGGTCTAGGTGGGGAATGTTGGGCCTGTAGTGGTTTTGGGTGAGCGTCAACGCCTCTTCAACGTGGTATTAAAGTGTCGGAGCTACCTCAGTAAAAGAAAGATCAAGCTGCCTCAAGTTTCCACTTTCAGACTATTTTCTGTCTCAGTATGCAAACAAAAAAGCCCGCAGGCCTTGTAAATATGGTTGGCGGGCTTTTTTAATCGAGTGTCTCGTCCTGAAATGTGTTTACACATTGAGGACGAATTATGACCACTTCACATAGTCCTTACGTTAAGCGCACACAGCGTGATTACACACTAGGCTTTAAATTACAGGTCGTCGATGCTGTTGAAAAAGGTGACATGACTTACAAACAAGCCCAAGCAATCTATGGTATTCAAGGTCGTTCAACAGTTTTAACCTGGCTAAGAAAGCACGGAAAAATAGACTGGACGCAAAATCCAAGGAAGAACACCATGCATAAAACAACCAACCCAAAAGAGTCTCCGGCTCAAAAAATCAAACGACTTGAAAAAGAGTTAGAAGATGAACGGTTGAAGAACCTCTTCTTTAACGAAGTGATTGATATTCTCAATGCTGAGCATGGGACCAGCCTAGCTCGAGTCTGCAAACTATGCGGGATATCGAGACAGAGCGTTTATCAAAAAGAAAAGCGAGCAGCTAGCCGCCAAATAGAGCTCAAACCCATTAAGAAGATGGTTCTAGAGCTTCGACGTTACATGTATGCCTCGAGTGGGTACTAGAAAGTTGTATTCCTTAATCAAACCTAAGCTGCGAGAAGACGGAATAAAGCTAGACTGAGATGCTCTTTTTGATTACTTGCGTAACGAAAGATTTCTTGTTCGCCCCAAACGCAGTTTTATAAAGACAACTAATAGTAGGCATTGGATGAAGAAGCATCCTAACTTACTGAAAGACTACAAGCCTCACTATCCTGAAGATGTATTAGTGAGCGATATAACCTATGTCCAATCTGATGAAGGTGCGCATTATCTTTCATTAGTTACTGACGCCTAATTATGGGCTATGAACTCAGTAGTGAAATGAAAGCGACGGATGTCGTAAAGGCTTTAGATATGGGGATAAGGACTCGTCGGTATCGTTGTTCATGTATTCATCACTCAGACAGAGGGCTCCAATATTGCTCAAGCGTCTACCAAGACAAATTGAGAAGTGGAGACATGACATCAATGACGGATGGGTATGACTGCTACCGAAAGAGAGAGTGAACGGGATACTGAAGCAAGAGTTCTTACTGAATAGCTGTAAGGATATGGTTGAGCTTTAACAGCTAGGAAAGGAATCAACCAACATCTATAACAATATGAGACCACACCTAAGTCTCGGGATGAGACCCCCAAGTGTGAGGTGCATGAAAAAGCCAACTGCTAACGCAGATGGCTTAGTGTAAAACTGTCAACGTATTTTAGGATGAGACAGAGAGTAATAAGAGGTCTAACTCTTTTGGCCACCGTCGTTTTTTAGTGCTCTATTTATTTGACTTGGGTTATTTGACTTGGGCGCTGATACCATGGTGAACGTGCGTCTGTCTGACTAAACAAATAGTGAGGTTTTGCTAACATTTGTCCACCGTCTCGAGTGAGTGGTTCCCAAGAAATTGTCGCTCGGCTCGTACTTGGCTTGATCGTCATGATGTCCATTGGAATCGAAACATAGAAGCCTTTATTGTAACTGCCTTCCCCATACTCGTCCGCGGTGAGGTCTGTGAGGGTCGCATAGGCTCCGACAGTGACCCCCGACTTAAACTGTTTAGAAAAATCGACACGTGCACCTTTATCACCACCTAAGAATTTACCGACACTGACTTTGAAGAGGATATCGCCTAAAAACTCCCATTCAGGCATATAGTAACCGGTGATATGTCCAGTCGTTCCTTTGCTCAATACGTACGCTTGACATGATGGCTTGGCTTCATTGCATGTTGCTTCATCGTAGAAGAAATAGTCATCATAATAAACACCCAGCCAAGAGTCTGGATCTCGTTGGCTGACGAGGTTGGCATCGATCCCTACCGCCCAGTTGGCGTTAAGCGGGCGATACAGTGCTTCGCCGCCGACACCAGCGAACATCATCTCCAAATAGCCTCCGTACATTTGAGTGTAGAGGTTATCAAACGGCTGATCAAACCATGTCAGCTGTAATTGGCTCAGACGAACAGGGTTGTCGTGAACATAAGCTCGGAACATGGTGCGTACACGAGGGGTTGAGTAGTTGCGTACGTGCGGTGAATTTTCAACATAGTTAAACTTGTCATAGTTATCGATAAGGTTGAAGTAGAGTGAGCCACCTAAGATCAGGTTATCGGCAAGCCAGACACTGGACTTAGCGTTCACTCCAAAGCTGTACAGGTAAAAATCTTCAGGCGCCCCAATACTTTGCTTAAGTACGGGCTCTACACCATAGTCAAACACTTGTTTTGTTGAGCTAAGTGGCGTGTCGGTCTCTTTTTCACTTGGTTTGGTCACACGAAAAGCCTGTTTCACGTCGGCGTCTGTCGACATGTAGTTCGCCGCACTGACATATTGAGTTCGGTCGACGGTTGTTTCGGTTAAGGGCATGCCATCTTTCATTTCCACGATATGGAATTGAGTCACCGACGGTTCGCTGTGGTTGTTTAAAATCGCCGCAGCACGATCAAGTGCTTCGTTTCTATCACGGTATTTGGCCTGCTCCCCTTGAAGGGTAATCGTTTCATCCGTTTTCGATATCGTGTTGAGTTTGTAGCCTGCGTTCTTTTCTAGTAGGAGAGACACCTCATCCCAGTCGGTGTTTTCTGGATTCGGGCGAAGTTGCACTAGGGGCTTGTCTTCGTCTCGCCATATGGCTTTCATGTCGTTAAAGTTGGTGTATAAATTAAAGCCCAGTGTGAGAGTATCACCACGTTGATAACTGACTTTTGCATCCCCCCAGTCACCTAAACGATAGTTCAGCCCAATATTCCAAGGCGTGTGCTGTGACATGTCCTTATTGCCACGCTGAACGGGAAAGTCTTGGCTGTAATCATTGCCTTCGTACTCAATTTTCAGCCTCAGTGGCTCGTACGGTGTTTGATACTCAACCCCCCCAAAGAGTGCTGCAGGCCCTTTAAACCAACGCTCAAAGTCCACACTGCCGCCGCTATCTTTGTACCCACTTGGGCGATGGCAGTACTTATCCTTTATTTTGCAAAAAGGGTTGGTGGTATTTCCTCTTTGTCCTAGATATCCCCACCCTAAACCTAACGAGACATCCAGGTTGCCGAAGCGTTTGGTGGCAGCAACGTACTCCCCATCAAACAGGCCGGTCCCGCCAAAATCACGAATACCTATTGAGGTTTCGGGTAACCAATAGCTCTCTTCCAGTAGCCGAACTTTAAAGTCGATGCCTTTATCGGTATAAAGGTTGTCACCACTGTATTCAGGGTCACCACTAAAGTAGAGATCGGGTACTCGAGTGTAGCGAATGGTAGTTTCGAGCCAACGCATCAATTGGATCGACACCATATAGTGATGGTAGTCCTCATTGAATGTCGTGCCGAGGTTGAGCTCCCCTTCTTCAGCCATGCGCGCGGTAGGCAGTTGCATCAGACCGGTGCCACCAAAGTCGGTTTGTGAGACTTTCCACAAGGCATCGTCGTTTGCTAATGCCACTGAGCAGCTCAGCAATGTAAACGATGATAGCAATATGGTGTTGTAATGGTGTTTCATTGCGAGCCCTTTCTCATGCTGATCAGTTTCACGATGTTTTCTTCTAGCCTTTGCAGTTCGCTATCGTCTGAATTGAATCCAACAAAGACGACGGTACCCGGTGTCAAGTGTATGTTCTCATTATTCCAGTACGCGTAGCCAGCTTTGATGTAATGTCCGTCGGGGTAGATCACCCAGGCATAACTATTATTGGCGCTAGACAATAGGCCTGTTTGGTCTAGAGTTTCGGAGAGTGTTGTTGCCGAGGCAAAAGCGAGAGCCTGAGGACGAGCGAGTAGTCCCTCGACTTGGATGTGTTCTTTCCGTTGCGGCGTGATGAGTTCATACACCCCAGCAAGTAAAGGGTTATGCTCTGCTTGGATCCTCACCTTATCGATATCCAGTGAGAGTGACTCTCTATAGCCGACAGCCCAGTGTTTAATTTGCTCGATTAGAATATTTATCGAAGTATCATCGTCTGTATGATGCATCCTCTGTTCTAACTGTTGCAACACATCATGTTTGAGCTGCTGAGCCGTGGCCTGTTTATCTCTGTTGAATAACTGATTGGCCAATGGATAGCTAGCAGGGGAAAAGATTTGGCTGTGTGCGATGGCATCTGACAGGACGGTTTCTAAGCGCTGAGCGTCTTCATACTGAAGTATGGTGTTCTGAATGGGAAGTTCGACTTTCAAGCCATCAGCTGATGCACCAAAGATTGGCAGCAGTGCGCTTGCGAGAGTGATAAGCAGTGGTTTATTCATTTCTCATTCCCCTGAGGCAGTGTGAGAGCGAGAGGTTTTAAAATTTCTAATTCAATGTGTAATTTGTTGGGCACTACCCATTGAGCACTTTTTACGATGGTGTTTTGCTCATTGACCCAAAATTGATTGGAGATGGTGGTGTTGAGCGCCCCGAACGTGACGGTTTCTTCGATTAACTGCGTTTGTTTGCTCCACAGCAATGACGTTAGCCATTCATTTTTGACAAAGTGGGATTGGACATTGGCTTGGTGCCCATAAGAATAATTAGGCTGCCAATCGTATTGCGCTTGCCATGGTGCATTGTCTGCTGAAGGCGTCGGGAGTGTGTTTGTGGCCGAGAGTGACACTAAATTGGCGCTGGGTAATGACAGTGTTTTGATGATGCGGCCATTCTCGGTCACGATCATGGCTTTATCGGAAGACATCCATTTCAGTTGGGTTTTGCCTGTTGCTGGATTCTGCTCTGCGTATGCCAAAACCAAAAAAATACGGTGCTTTCCATTAATACGAGCGTAAGCACTGGCATAAGGCAAATTTTCGACGTGTTCTGAGCTCATATCAACACTCTCGAAGCCAAAAAATGCTTCTTTGATGGTCGCGTTGGTATCTTGGAATCGCTGTGTACATCCGGATAAAATAACACAAAGACCAAGGAAAATGGGTTTAGATAGGATACGCATGCTATTCCTTAAGGTGGGCAGTTCCCTGAGATAAATAGATGAAAGGCAAAAAAAACACCCTTACTTTACTAAGGGTGTTTGTATGTGTAGCTTAGGCTTAGTTTGTGCCGTCAGTACCAGATGCTGAAGTACCGTCGTCATTGTCTGCTGCGACAACCGCTGCCGCTGTCACCGCTACTGCTGTACCAACCGCTACGGCTGTTGTTGTTGCCACGCCCGCTGCTGCTGTTGCTGCCGCTGCAGTACCAGCCGCTGTGCCACCCGCTGCTGCGGTTGTGCCGGCCGCTGCCGTTGCGCCACCTGCAGTGCCACCCGTTGTAGTTGCTGCGCCTGCTGCCGCTTCACCTGCCGCAAAAGCGTTGGTTGACGCACCCAGCGCAAGCAACATTGCTAGAGCAATATGTTTCATGAAATTTTCCTTGTAAATTTACAATTTATACATCGATGTAGATGGGTTTTTAATCACCCGTTCCCATTCTATGCAACATCTTTACATGTGTAAAACGTTGATTCGTGTGGGGCATTTAACTGGCCTGTTTATCACTCTTGTACGCGTAGTTGTAGTAACCGTATCCGTAGGAGCTGGATGCTTTTTTCTCTACCGCGTTGAGAATGACCCCTTTGACTTCAATACCGGCTTTCTCAAATCGATCACGAGCCACATCAATCTCTTTGAGCGTGTTTTGGCCAAATCTTGCCACCATGAGTGTGGTGCCTGCGATCGCGCCCACAATACTCGGGTCGGTGACCGCGAGCACGGGTGGCGTATCGATTATAACAAGATCGTAATCTTGACTTGCTTTATCTAACAGGCTTTTGAACCTTGGGTGCATCAATAGCTCTGAAGGGTTAGGCGGGACTTGACCGCGCGCGATAATATCCAAGTTCTCGATTGATGTGCTTTGAACCGCTTCATTGGCCTCTATGGTGCCCGCTAGCACACCGGACAGACCTTTGTCCCATTTTAGGCCAAAGATACTTTGTAAGTAACCTTTACGCATATCCGCGTCAATCAAAAGAACCTTTTGCCCCGTTTTAGCAGCTACGGCCGCAAAGTTTGTCGACACAAAAGATTTACCAATACCCGGAGCCGGGCCGGAGATCATGAGTACGTTGTTCTCGGCTTCCATCATGGCAAAGTGTAAGCTGGTACGCAGCCCGCGTAAGGCTTCTACCGACAAATCGGCGGGGTTGGCTTCAGCTAGCAATTGTATTTCGGTATTACGCTTACCCTTTCTCTTCATTTTGCTGAGGAGGTCAGCTTGCATATCCGATTTAGGCACGCTGGCGTAAACAGAAAGGCCAATTTTCTCAATCTCATCTGGGTTTTCGATACCTCGATGAAGTGCCGATCTTACAAGGACAAATGTCACGCTGAGCATGCCACCTAGTAACGTCGCTAAGACGACGATGAGCGGCTTTTTCGGTTTGACTGGTACAGCGTAGCTTTGCGCGTTGTCCAGAATGCGAACGTTGCCCACGGTTCCTGCTTTAATAATGTTCAGCTCTTGGACTTTATTCAGCAATTGAACATAGATTTGTTGGTTTACCTCAACGTCACGTGTCATACGCAAGATTTCACGTTGAGTTTTCGGCAGTTTTTGCACCTGTTGGTTTAGACGTTCTTTTTCTGACAATAGCGTTTGGCGCTTATCTAGTAACGAGCGATAAGCTGGGTGATCTTTTGTAAAGCGCTGACTAATGTCACTTTCTTTAAAAGTCAGTTCGTTGAGCTGCGCCTCAAGTTCGACCATGACTTTTAATGTTGATTGTGCTTCAAGGCCTAAATCGACAGACTCGTTATCTTGTCTGTATTGATTTAAAATGTCTTCAGACGAAGTCAGTTTGGTTTTGATTTCAGGCAAATGATCTTCTAAGAATGTCAGGCTTTTCTCCGCTTCGGCTGAGTTTCTCTCCACATTCTGCAGGAAGTAGGTCTGGCTGATATGATCCAAGATGGCACTGATTTGGGCTTTATTCTCACCAGTGAAACTGAGGCTAAGGATCCCTGTTTGTTTTCCTCGTTCACTAATAGATAGGTTTTGTTTTAGCCATTCAATCGCTTCTAATTTAGAACGTTGTCCAATAGCAAACTCTTCCCCAGCGCTTGCTATTATCTGACTCACAAACAAGGTGTACCCATCGCCTTGGCTCAATTCACCGACTTGGCCTTCTAATACCACGCGCTCATCTTCGCGAATGAGCTGGTAAGTTTGTGCGTCAGGACCTTCAATCACCAAGGTGTGTTGCATCGTTTCTGCATAGGGTGGGAGAGTAAAGCGGCTGACTTGAATGGAGGCCTGCTCGTCGCTTAAACGTGCCAAGCCTTTACCCACGATTGGGAAGTAAGTCGGTGAGGTGACGGTTGTTAGGTTAAACTTGTCGACGGTATCACCTAAGATCATGCGTGATTTGATGATCTCGATTTCGGTGGTGGCTGATGATTCTTGTGAGAACAGCTCTCCCATATCTCCCACCATGGCAGAGATACCGCCAGAGCTTTTGGGCTCAATTTGGATCAGTGCGTCCGCTTTGTAAATGGGTGTTGAAAGGAGGGCGACGGTTATACCAACGATCGAAAAAACAAAAGTAACGATGGCGATTAGCCATTTAGCATCCAAAAGGATACCAATAAGTTTACCTAGTTCTATTTCATCTGACGTATTGTCAATGGATTGTCGTGCTACTTGATTTGTCATAGTTCATCTTCAGAGTCGAGGAGCAATGCTGTAAACCAGAGGTATTTCTACATGCGAGTCCAGCTGTCAGTCGTGTCTTTTCCTGTTTGCTAAGTAAGTGGGTATAACCTTAAAGCTTTTTAGCCCAAGCCTCGGTTGCACTTTCGATTAAGTTATACGCATGGTCGAAGGCTTCTCTACTTTGTCGGTGGGGGTCGGGGATATCTTTTTGCCCTATCCATTGACCGAACAACATGGCCTTACCTCTGGCTTCGGGCGCGATTGCCGTCAGCGCTTCGAGGTGTCCTTTTTCCATGATAAGAATAAGGTCGTATTGAGCGCACAAAGCGGCCGTCAATTGTTGAGCCTGATGACCAGAAAGATCGACGTCATTTTCTAAAGCAACCTGAACCGCCATTTGGTCTGCAGGTTTTCCGATTAATCCACTTTTCTCAGCGGCGATCCCCGCAGAGGCAATATGTTTGTTCGGGAATCGCTTTTTTAGTGTGCGTTCTCCTGTCGGAGAGCGGCAAATGTTACCGACACAAACCACAAGAATATTATTAAACATAACTTTCACTATGATGACAGCGGAGAAGCTTTTAATAGGATTCTCCGCCTGATGTAATATTTTCAAGGATAGAAAGCGAGGCTATCTTATGGCCAATTACGCACGCGCAGTACGCTTTCTGTTAATTCGTTGAACCCGTTGATGGTAGGCATTAACTGGCGGATTACACGATTCCAGCGAGTAATAGGCGCCGCCGTCACGTAGACAATGTCATAGGGCTTCAAGTCAAACTCCGTGCCAATCACCAGGGCGGAGGCGTCTTTTATATCAAGCTGATAAATATCCGCTAGACGTTCGGCTTTGTCATCGGATGTACGTATTACAAACACGCCTGTTGCATCCGCTGATAGCTCATTGATGCCACCAACGTTACTGAGAGCTTCGGTCAGGCTCATGCCTGAACGGTCCATTTTTAATAGTTTAGGGTCATTGACTTCTCCCATGACAAATACTTTTTGACTGTCGTTACGAGGAACATGAATAATATCCCCGGATTGTAATAGTCGGTTTTGTGTCAAATCACCGCGTTGCATGAGCGCATACAGAGAAATATTTTCCTCGACACCATTGCGAGTGAGAGTGACATTTCTCCAATCAGCATTTGCTGCGAGGCCGCCTGCGCGGTTGATCGCATCTAACAGGGTCAAAGGAATATTACTGATGGCTTGTTGGCCTGGTTTAGACACCTCGCCAGTTACGTAGGTTTTCTTTGAGCGAAAAGCCGCCACACTGACATCGACTTGAGGGCTTTCGATATAGCGGGCAAGACGTTTAGCAATATCCGTCCGGATTTCCCTAACGGTCTTTCCTTCTACTTTTACTGTGCCGATAAACGGGTAAAAAATGGTGCCATCAGCATGCACCCAGTTACCCGCTTCAGAGGCACTGCGATAAGAACCAGCAGGAATGGTCAACTCTGGGTGGTCCCAGACCGTGACATTTAAAATATCTCCTGCACCGACTTTATATTCGTAGCGCGCGATCTCTTGTTCCAGTGCTGGGTTTGCACGAGAAGCGTAAGCACTCTTTGAAGACAGTGTCCCTACTGAATTTGCGGTCAGTGGATAGAGGTTCACATCATTTGAAACAGAGCCATGTTCGCTGTTTGTCGTCTCAACAATGTTTTTATCGCTGGTCGGTATGTGCGCGCCAGGTATTGTACATCCCGCAAGCAGTGCTGGGGCGACTAGCGTCAGCAAAATCTTTTTCTTGAATTCCATGTTTTGACAAATCATCTAATATTATAGGCTTACAACGTTTTATGTCGTGATAATTGAGTTTAAAACCAGTACTGACTGAACTTTTATTAACGAATCAATATAGAACTATATGGACGACACAGTGGTTCGAGATTGTACTATGCATACGATTAATTACCTAATTATCCATAATGATTGTGGTGCTGCAATTACGAATATGTGATTTATGGAAGACAGGTAGAGAAATAAGAGGGTCTGGGAAGAAAAAGCGTATTAATGAACATATTTTGGCGAAGGCTTGCAGTGTCTTATTAATAAGACGTAATGAATATTGTTGCTGGTAGGATAGTTTTCTCTCCTATTATCTCCTTTACTAATTGATGGTATTGTTAATTATGAGGGTGCTAAATGGAGTCTTTCCCTATCAATCAGATGCTTCCTCCTTTTGATGAGTTAGCTGAATTGGCAAAAAACGATCCTCAAGCGTTCGATGCACTCAAACGCAAATTGTGTCGAGAGCAGATTTTATCATCTTCTTTGGCAATGCAAGATAGGTTGTGGGCACAGCAAAGCCACATTGACCTTGTGATCAGTCATTGCAAAAACCCCCATCATGTTAATGTTGAACTGATGAAAGAATTGATGTCTCAATTAGGTAAATTCCAGCATGCACTGCAAGGTGATATGGCGGATTCGAAGGTGCCTGGGGCAACGGTTGTCCAATTTGACCAGTGGCGTTAGTCCACGAACACACTTATATCGACTGTTGTTGCTCGCCATACCATTCCTTCTATGCCGATGTCGGGCTGTGTGCCGAGCCATTTTTTATTCTCCAACCTTGATCACAAAAAACTTCATTTCTCCCCTTGGGTTTACCCAATCCATCCCTCATATAATTACCACAAGGCCTTGAAGCCCGGTTTCGGGGTAATTATCAAATAACATGTAAATTTTCAGGAGAGACGACCGATGAACATTCGTCCATTACACGACCGAGTTATCGTAGAACGCCAAGAAGTTGAGTCTAAATCAGCGGGTGGCATTGTTCTGACTGGTTCTGCTGCAGAGAAATCGACTCGCGGCGTAGTTCTAGCTGTAGGTAAAGGCCGCATCTTAGAAAACGGCACTGTGCTACCGCTAGACGTTAAAGTGGGTGATACAGTTATCTTCGCTGAAGGTTACGGCACGAAAACTGAAAAAATCGACGGTAAAGAAGTGCTGGTTATGTCTGAAAACGACATCATGGCGATCGTTGGATAATAGCAATCATTGAGTAAGTTTTTGCTCAGATTCAAATAACGAAATCAAACACAAAGAATTTTAGAAAGGAAATCAAAGATGGCTGCTAAAGACGTTAAATTTGGTAATGACGCACGAGTTAAAATGCTAGAAGGTGTAAACGTTCTAGCGGACGCAGTTAAGGTAACTCTTGGCCCTAAAGGCCGTAATGTTGTGCTAGACAAATCATTCGGTGCCCCAACTATTACTAAAGATGGTGTATCTGTTGCGCGTGAAATCGAGCTGGAAGACAAGTTCCAGAACATGGGCGCGCAAATGGTAAAAGAAGTGGCGTCTCAAGCGAATGACGCTGCGGGTGACGGTACGACAACAGCGACAGTGCTTGCACAATCAATCGTAAACGAAGGTCTTAAAGCAGTTGCTGCGGGTATGAACCCAATGGATCTTAAGCGCGGCATCGATAAAGCGGTCGTGGCAGCAGTAGAACAGTTGAAAGAACTATCTGTACCGTGTGCTGATACAAAAGCGATCGCTCAGGTTGGTACTATCTCTGCTAACTCTGATTCAAGTGTGGGTAACATCATTGCAGAAGCGATGGAAAAAGTGGGTCGCGATGGCGTGATCACGGTTGAAGAAGGTCAGGCTCTACACGATGAGCTAGATGTGGTTGAAGGTATGCAGTTTGACCGCGGTTACCTATCGCCTTACTTCATCAACAACCAAGAAGCGGGTTCTGTGGACCTAGAAAACCCATTCATTCTTCTTATCGACAAGAAAGTTTCGAACATCCGTGAACTGCTGCCGACTCTAGAAGCAGTAGCGAAAGCATCTCGTCCTCTTCTGATCATTGCAGAAGACGTTGAAGGTGAAGCGCTAGCAACACTCGTTGTCAACAACATGCGTGGCATCGTGAAAGTGGCTGCGGTTAAAGCGCCAGGTTTTGGTGACCGTCGTAAAGCAATGCTACAAGACATCGCTATCCTAACTGGCGGTACAGTGATCTCTGAAGAAGTTGGTCTAGAGCTTGAAAAAGTGACGCTAGAAGATCTGGGTCAAGCGAAGCGCGTTGCAATCACGAAAGAAAATACAACTATCATCGACGGTATCGGTGAAGAAGCGATGATCCAGGGCCGTGTGGCTCAGATCCGTCAGCAAATCGAAGAAGCAACTTCAGACTACGACAAAGAGAAACTACAAGAGCGTGTTGCTAAACTAGCGGGCGGTGTTGCAGTGATCAAAGTTGGCGCAGCGACTGAAGTTGAAATGAAAGAGAAGAAAGACCGCGTAGAAGATGCACTGCACGCAACTCGCGCAGCGGTTGAAGAAGGTGTTGTTGCTGGTGGTGGTGTGGCACTGATCCGCGCGGCGTCTAAGATTGTTGACCTTCAAGGTGACAACGAAGAACAAAACGTGGGTATCCGCGTTGCGCTACGTGCGATGGAATCACCTATCCGTCAAATCACGAAGAACGCTGGTGACGAAGACTCAGTGGTTGCGAACAACGTGAAAGCGGGTGAAGGTAGCTACGGTTACAACGCAGCAACAGGCGAGTACGGCGATATGCTAGAGATGGGTATCCTAGACCCAACTAAAGTAACTCGTTCTGCTCTTCAGTTCGCAGCATCGGTTGCTGGTCTAATGATCACAACAGAAGCGATGGTAACCGACCTTCCAGCAAAAGACGCGCCTGCAATGCCAGATATGGGCGGCATGGGCGGTATGGGTGGCATGGGCGGTATGATGTAATTCCCTCAAGCGACTTAGCTATAGAGATAACGGAGACTTCGGTCTCCGTTTTTTTATGTCTTTAAACTGTCAATGAAGCGTCTTACCGCTGAAATCTCACACCTCAATGCTAACTAAGAGATCGGATTTAGCAGGAAGGTGACAATGAAAATTGCCGTGGTTGGTTGTGGTTATGTTGGGCTGTCTAACGCGCTTCTTTTGGCGCAAAATCACCAAGTGATAGCACTTGATGTTCTACAACGAAAAGTCGATTTAATTAATGATCGTTTATCGCCTATCGCTGATCCCGACATTGAGCGATACCTACGTGATAAGGTGCTCACGCTGCGGGCAACTACCGATGTTAAGCAAGCTTTGCACGGTGCAAATTATGTCATTATCGCAACGCCGACCGATTACGACCCAGAAACTAACTACTTCAATACCTCTTCTGTAGAGTCTGTGATTAAAGAGGTCATGGTCATCAACCCAGATGCGGTCATGGTGATTAAATCTACCGTGCCGGTGGGCTATACAGAGCGTATTAAACAAGAGTTAAACTGCGATAACATCATCTTCTCGCCTGAATTTTTACGTGAAGGCAAAGCACTGTTCGATAACCTTAACCCGTCACGAATCATCGTCGGTGAGCGAAGTGAACGTGCTCAAGAGTTCGCGGATTTGTTAGTGGAAGGCGCAGTAAAGCAAGATATCGACGTATTGCTAACCAATTCAACCGAAGCGGAAGCGGTGAAGCTGTTCTCTAACACTTACCTTGCGATGCGTGTGGCGTATTTCAATGAGTTAGATTCTTACGCAGAATCGCATGGTCTAGACGCGCGTCAGATCATTGAAGGTGTTGGTTTAGACCCGCGCATTGGTAATCACTACAACAATCCATCCTTTGGTTATGGTGGTTACTGTCTCCCTAAAGATACCAAGCAACTGTTGGCAAACTACCAAGAGGTACCGAACAACATCATTGGCGCGATTGTGGACGCCAACCGAACGCGTAAAGACTTTGTCGCGGAGTCTATATTGAAGCGTGAACCAAAGGTAGTCGGCATTTATCGCCTGATCATGAAGGCAGGGTCGGATAACTTCCGTGCGTCCTCGATTCAAGGCATTATGAAGCGCCTCAAGGCAAAAGGCATAACAGTGATTGTGTATGAGCCAGTGCTGGAAGACGTGCAGTTCTTCCATTCGGAAGTGGTACGCGATTTGGAGACCTTCAAAGCTCAATCAGATGTCATTGTGTCAAACCGCATGGCGCAAGAGCTTTCAGACGTTGCTGATAAAGTCTATACCCGCGACTTATTTGGCTCGGACTAACCTCACCTCTCTAAGCTGACTTTAGCAGCTCGCTTAAGTCAGCTTTTCAAGTGCTGGTGGACGTATTCCCGCATATACGGCACCACTTCTGATTCAAACCATGGGTTTCTCTTTAACCACAATGTATTACGTGGTGAAGGGTGGGGAAGCGGTAAGTAATGAGGAGCCCAGTGACGCCACTGTTTTACCGTCTCAGTCAGTGTTTTGGGTTTGTCCTTAAGGTAGTAACTCTGCGCATATTGGCCAACTAACAACGTCATACCTACATTAGGTAATTGTGACAGAACGTTGGCATGCCACTTTGGCGCACACTCTTTTCTTGGCGGCCGATCGCCACTTTTCCCTTTACCCGGGTAGCACAACCCCATCGGCATAATCGCGATTTCATCCGGGTTATAAAATTGCTCTCTATCGAGTTGCAGCCACTCCCTTAACCGATCACCGCTCGGGTCATTCCAAGGTATCGACGTGTTGTGTACTTTGAGCCCCGGAGCCTGGCCAATGATCAAGAGCTTGGCCGATTCGCTGGCTTGAATGACGGGGTTGGCCCCAAGCGGCAAGTGAGGCTCACAGAGCGTGCAGGCGCGGATCTGTTTGAGTGTTTCTTCTAGCATACGCTTATTTACCTTCATCAGGCCTGTCAGTTGCTATCATCGCTTTAATAGCCTTTCTCGATATCGACGCTATTAGCCAATTGGAACCCATCTCGCCAACGTTGATAGTTATCTTTAAATATATCCGTGACCTGTTCAGGAAAGCTGAGTGCTGCAATGTGTGGTGTGACTGTGATAGCGGAGTTGTGCCAGAACGGATGACCCTTCTCAAGCGGTTCTACTTCAAAGACGTCGAGGAACGCATGTTCCACCTGTTGGTGTTGAATCGCGTCCAACAAGGCTTGTTCATCGATAGCGCTGCCACGACCAACGTTAAACAATAGCACGTTGTGACAATGCGCCAATGTCTGGTAATTTAAGAGCTTTTGGGTTGTTGGTGTATCGGGCAAAGTATTGACCACGATGTCGGCCTCTTGAAGCGCTGCGGGTAACTCTTGGATATGATAAATCGCATCAAATTTAGCATTTTTGACCGGGATACCTCGACTGTTCACACCAGAAACGCTTAAGCCGAGTGAATGGGCGGAATTGGCAAGGTAGCTTCCGATCGAACCCGTCCCTAAGATCAGCATCCGTTTATCGGCGAGAGATGAGTAAGGCTTGGGAGACCAAATTTGCTGCTCTTGATTAGCTTTATAATCCTGAAAGTGTCGGTAGTGCTGTATTGTGAAGCCCAGCACGTATTCCGCGATAAGCTGACCAAAAATGCCTTTGACGTTAGTCAGCTCAATTGACTTACTTGTGAGGTCGGGAATAAGCGCATCGACCCCGGCATAAACTGACTGTATCCACTCTAGTTTGGGGAATGTTTCGAGCATTCCCACTGCCTTAGGTGGGGCTGCCAGTAAGATACTCGCCTCGCTTTTATTGGTTGTGATTTCTAGAGCAGGCAGTTGCGCTTGTTCGAGTAATTGCTGGTATTTTTGGTCATCCTCAGTCAAAAGGTAGATTTTGTGAGTGAAATTGTTCATCGCCTTTCTTTTTTCCCTGCTGGTTATCAAGTAAACTCTCGCTGTTTATTTCTGCAACCGATGAGTCGCTATGCTACAGAACCCTCTTCAGCTTCGCCTTGAGAAGTTAGAACCCTGGAAACAGATTACCTTTATGGCGTGTTTATGTGAACGCATGTATCCAAACTATGCCATGTTTTGTCAAAGTACTGAGTTTGCGCAAGAGCGTATTTACAGGGATATCCTAGATAGCGTTTGGGAGCTTCTAACAGTAAAAAACGCCAAGGTGAACTTTGAGCGTCAGTTGGAAAAGCTGGAAGAGATCATCCCAAGCTCAGAAGATTTCGAATTTTATGGTGTCTACCCAGCCATTGACGCGTGTATTGGCTTGTCGACGCTGTTACATGGTCTGCTAGACCGTGACGATTTGTTTGAGAGCATGCAAAAAGTGAGTCAACAATCGGTGGTAACGGTGGCTCAGCTTGAAGAAGCGCAGAGCGGCGATGAGATCACTAACGAGAATCAAAAAGATAACGAAGCGGTTTGTGCAGAGTGGGATGTTCAGTGGGCGATTTTCCGTCCATTAAAAGATGCCGAAGAGCGCGATATTGACCTGATCAAAGATTTGCGTGAAGAGCTGAGAGAGGAAGGCGTCAGCAACATTGGCGTCAGCGTAAAATAATCGCGGAATTACGCATTTAAAACCTCATAAAAGTAAGGCTAACCAGATGGTTAGCCTTACTTTTATTTACTTGGTTGACGAGTGGTTGGTTTCTTCATCGTCACGGTTTTCTATCACGCTGTGGGTTTGTTTCCATTTTTCCCAGCGCTCAAAGGCCAATTGCTGCATGTCTGTCGCACGGTCTGCTTCATCGACAATTTCCTCCCCGACCAAATGTTCGAAGATGTCTTCTAGCGTCAGAATGCCTTGTACGGTGCCGTACTCGTCGACCACCATGGCCAGTTGCAGCCTATTGGCCATCATCTGTTCAAACGCTTGAGGCAATGCGATGGTGTTCAGCAATACATGAACCGGGCGCATCACCGAGCCAAGCTGTTGGCTGCCGCGTCCGGCTTGATGGAGCTTGAATAGTTCAAGCCGATGCACAAAGCCAACAATGTTATCTTTCGATTGGCTATACACTAATGGTCGCGAAAAGGGCGTGTCTCGGTGGCTACTGAGAAACTCGGTAATGCTCATTTCGGCGCTTACGCGGAAAACGACCGGGCGTGGTGTCATCACTTGTGTGACTGGAACGTCTTGAATACCCAGTAAGTTGTCTAGAATCTTAGACTCTCCTTCAGCAAACTCACCACTTTCTTTGGCCAGAATCGCCATGGCAGACAGTTCATCACGCATTTTAGGTGTTTCGTGACCACGAGACAGGCGTTTGGTAATTTGCTCTGAGAACCAAACAAATGGGGTGAGAGCCCACACCATCCAGCGTAAAACGATAGCGGCGGTTGGAGCGAGCTGACGCCAATAGGTGGCACCAATGGTTTTTGGCACAATTTCAGACAACACCAAAATACCTAAGGTCAGAACCGCTGAGAATACGCCCAGCCACTCGCTGCCAAACACAACGGCCGCTTGTGCACCCGCACTGGCGGCACCTATCGTGTGAGCAATGGTGTTGAGCGTTAAAATCGACGCCAGCGGGCGGTCAATATCGTCTTTTAGAGCAGAGAGCTTATCCGCTGTCGGGTGCTCTTGTTGACGAAGTTGCGCCAGATAGCTAGGGGTGATACTTAGCAATACCGCTTCTAATACAGAACAAATAAACGATACGCCAATAGCAATACCGATGTAGAGGGTTAGCAGAAACATACAGATCCTATAGAGGTTATATTCTCGCCAATGTGGGGCGTTCTGTGGGAGTCATTCAAATAATGTACACACCGAACAAAGACATTGGTATCACAACCGAACTTTGCATGTAACCCATCAGAATAAACCATTCGAGATTTGGTAAATCATACCTGAGCATTATTGGTGTGAGTGTTTTTTCATCGTACAAGGCCCGTCATATCAGGCTTCACAGGCGATTGTAGCGTTATTAATAAGGCCTATTTGGGCGAAAAACAAGAGGGAGTCGCAGGTGGTGTAGTAACAAATTGTGAGTTAATACTCAGAATATGGTTAAAAGTACGTCATGAAAGTCAAAGATCGCTTACAAACCTTTGCCAGATGGGGCATTTATGCTTTAGAGTGAGCTGGATTCGATAACATATGAGAAGGGAAACCTAATGAACAAGACCCAATTAATCGATTTTATCGCAGAGAAAGCTGACCTGTCTAAGGCTCAAGCTAAAGCGGCTCTTGAAGCGACTCTTGACGGTGTAACTGAAGCACTTAAAGAGGGCGACCAAGTTCAACTAATTGGTTTTGGTACATTTAAAGTTAACCACCGTGCAGCGCGTACAGGCCGTAACCCTAAGACTGGTGATGAAATCCAAATCGCTGCTGCAAATGTTCCTGCATTCGTATCAGGTAAAGCGCTGAAAGACGCAGTAAAATAAATTAAATAAGCAAGTCCAGCGTTTTTCTCTGGAATAGTTTAATATACGCCAAGGTAGTCCATATCTTGGCGTATTTTTTTATGATGAAAAACTTATTGTTGCCTTCTCTGATGTTCTCTTTGTTAGTGGGCTGCTCGTCGGGTCCTTCTCGGTCTGATTTAGATCAGTATCGAGACTATACAGGCGGACGCACGATGGGAGATACCACCAGTCTTTATTGGTACACCGAGCGATTGGTCTCGCCTTATACGGCAGCGGACTACGTAACCGCGGGTGACTATGGTTGGTTTAAAACGGACTACCGCTGGGCTGGTGGAGAGCTGAGAGAGCTTGTCCGTGAAGGTGAGCAGGTCAACGACAACGAAGAGCTGCTTCCTTATACCATCCATGTGCGATTCAATAAGCGTGGCGAAGCGATATATCAGCAATACCGCATTGATGGGAAAGTATTGCCTTTGAGCGCCAGTAAGCTGGATTGGTTAAAACAAGAAGCGCTTAACATCCCTAAAATTACTAAAGAGCAAAATAATCAAGGCTCGCAGTTGATCCAGGGCTATTGGGATGGCAGTGAATTCGAAACATGCACCGATAAGTCGTTTGATGAGGTGGAGTTTAACCAAACTTTGCCTAGCTTTGTGGTCAATCGTTTGGCCGCTATCGACAGCTATGTGGCGTTTTTGGGCTCTGACCGAAACAACAAAGTGGTGATTGAAGCTCTGTTGATGCTGGCTGAAGACGATCATGACTGCATCGAAAGGCCAAGCTTGATTGAAAGCTAGATTCGATTCCTCAATAACAAATAAAAGGCGCTCACTGAGCGCCTTTTATCATTTTGTATGTTGCGAAGTGATTATTTGCTTTGCTCGCGCTCAATCGCACGGTAGCCAATGTCATTGCGGTGGAACATACCATCCCAACTAATTTGCTTAGCAAGCTCGTAAGCACGTTGTTGAGCTTCTAAGACTGTATTTCCTAGCGCAGTCGCACACAGTACGCGGCCACCGTTTGTCACGATGTCGCCATCTTTGTTGTCGGTACCCGCGTGGAAGACTTTCTCGCCTGCCACTTCTTGCTGTGGAAGACCAGAAATCACATCGCCTTTATTGTACGCCGCTGGGTAGCCGCCCGCTGCCAGTACGATACCAATAGAGGCTTGAGGTGCCCATTTTGATTCGACTTGGTCCAGCTTCTCGTCGATAGCTGCCAAGCAAAGTTCAACCAGGTCTGACTCCATACGCATCATGATTGGTTGAGTTTCTGGATCGCCGAAGCGACAGTTGTACTCAATCACTTTTGGCGTGCCGTCTTTATCAATCATCAGACCAGCATACAAGAAGCCAGTGTAAGGATGACCTTCTGACGCCATACCTTCTACGGTCGGGTAGATCACTTCCTGCATAATGCGGTCGTGGATCTCAGGTGTAACAACTGGGGCAGGAGAGTAAGCGCCCATACCACCCGTGTTAGGACCAGTATCTTTGTCGCCGACGCGTTTGTGATCTTGGCTAGTGGCCATTGGCAGAACGTTCTTGCCATCCACCATCACGATGAAGCTGGCTTCTTCGCCGTCTAGGAACTCTTCGATAACCACTCGGCTACCTGCTTCACCAAAAGCATTACCCGCCAGCATATCTTTGATGGCGTCTTCCGCTTCTTCAAGCGTCATGGCAACGATCACGCCTTTACCTGCTGCCAGGCCGTCCGCTTTCACTACGATCGGTGCACCTTGCTCGCGAACGTAAGCCAATGCTGGCTCGATTTCAGTGAAGTTCGCGTAAGCGCCAGTTGGTATTTTATGGCGCGCCAAGAAGTCTTTAGTGAAGGCTTTCGAGCCTTCTAGCTGCGCTGCGGCTTCGGTTGGGCCGAAGATTGGCAAGCACGCAGCGCGGAATGCATCAACGACACCGATAACCAATGGCGCTTCAGGGCCAACGATAGTCAGTTCAATCGCTTTTTCTTGAGCAAACGCAACCAAGCCTTTGATGTCTTCAACGTCGATGTTGACGTTTTCTAGCTTTGGTTCTAGCGCCGTACCTGCGTTGCCTGGTGCAACGAAGACAGTGTCAACGTTTGGGTTTTGTGCTGCTTTCCAGCCAAGAGCATGTTCACGACCACCAGCACCGATTACTAATATATTCATTTCAATATCCTTTAATCTTGTTGAGAAAAAGGTGCCTCTCGGCACCTCTTAATGTATTAGTGGCGGAAGTGACGCATACCGGTAAAGATCATCGCCATTCCGTGTTCGTCTGCGGCGGCGATAACTTCGTCATCACGCATAGAACCACCTGGTTGAATCACACATTTGATGCCTGCTTCTGCCGCGGCATCGATACCGTCACGGAATGGGAAGAATGCATCCGATGCCATCACGCTACCTGCAACTTCAAGGTTCTCATCTGCCGCTTTGATGCCGGCGATTTTCGCTGAGTAAACGCGGCTCATTTGGCCTGCTCCGACACCGATCGTCATGTCGCCTTTGGCGTAAACAATCGCGTTCGACTTCACATACTTCGCGACTTTCCAGCAGAATAGTGCGTCTTTTAGCTCTTCCTCGGTTGGCTGGCGCTTAGAAACCACTTTCAGGTCATCTAGGCTAACCATGCCTTGGTCGCGGTCTTGAACCAATAGACCGCCGTTGACGCGTTTCACGTCAAAGCCCGTTGTCTTGGTTGACCACTCACCACACTCAAGTAGGCGAACGTTTTTCTTCGCTGCAACCACTTCGATCGCTTCTGCTGATACTTTAGGTGCGATGATGACTTCAACAAACTGGCGCTCAACGATGGCTGTTGCGGTTTCCGCATCTAGCTCTTTGTTGAATGCGATGATACCGCCGAATGCTGACGTTGGATCCGTTTGGTAGGCGCGGTTGTAAGCTTCTAGGATGTCTTTACCTAGTGCGACACCACATGGGTTGGCGTGCTTAACGATCACACATGCTGGTTCAGCAAACTCTTTCACACACTCAAGTGCTGCGTCTGTGTCTGCGATGTTGTTGTAAGAAAGTGCTTTACCTTGGATTTGCTTCGCGGTTGAAACAGACGCTTCTTGTGGTTTTTCTTCCACGTAGAAAGCGGCGTTTTGGTGGCTGTTCTCACCGTAGCGCATGTCCTGTTTCTTGATGAACTGTTGGTTGAAGGTGCGAGGGAATTTCGATTCTTCATCGCCCTCTTTATTCTCGCCGTAGCTAGGAACCATAGTACCGAAGTAGTTCGCGATCATGCCATCGTAAGCCGCTGTGTGCTCAAATGCCGCGATAGCAAGGTCAAAGCGAGTTTCTAGAGTGAGGGATTTGTCGTTTGCATCCATCTCTGCCACGACGCGGTCGTAGTCGTGAGCGTTAACGACGATAGTCACGTCTTTGTGGTTTTTCGCTGCTGAGCGAACCATAGTCGGACCGCCGATATCGATGTTTTCTACCGCGTCTGCCAGCGTGCAACCTTCTTTGGCTACGGTTTCTGCAAATGGGTATAGGTTAACCACGACCATATCAATAGGGTTGATGCCGTGTTTTTCCATCACGTCATCATCTTGACCGCGACGGCCAAGAACACCGCCGTGAACTTTAGGGTGAAGCGTTTTTACACGACCATCCATCATTTCCGGGAAACCCGTGTAGTCAGATACTTCCGTTACAGAAATGCCTTGCTCAGCCAATAGGCGAGCAGTACCACCAGTAGATAGGATATCGACACCGCGATCAGCCAGAGCTTTTGCAAACTCAACAATGCCTGTTTTGTCTGATACGCTGATTAGGGCGCGGCGAATAGGGCGAGCGTTACTCATGCTTCCATTTCCTCTAAGTCACAGAGTTAGATTAAGATAAAGATATTTGCCAAAAATGAACTTGTTCTTACAGTGAGCAGTAAGATATTGGCCAGTTTTGGTAAAGACCTTTCGACCGACTAATATTGATGAATTAGTCGCCTCTGAACTTGACGGGGTGCATTCTAACTAATTTATTACAAAAAAGCTCGCGCAATCGTTTGGCATCGCATAAATAATTGCAAAAAACTCTATTTTTACCTTTAAAAGTAACGAGATGGTTAATAAGGGGAGTTATGTTCCTGATTGGTGAATTAGCAAAACGCTGCGGTGTCTCGACCGATACCCTGCGCTTTTATGAAAAAAATCGGCTGATTAAGCCTGTGGGGCGCAGTGAGTCTGGTTATCGCTTATATGATGAAGAAAACCAGAAACAGGTGGGGTTTATTCTCAGGGCAAAGGATTTAGGACTTAGTTTGGAGGAAATCAAGGAGCTCTTAGAGATCAAACTGGAAGCAACAGAGCATAGCTGTGCGGAGGTGAAATCGATCACGACGGCGAAACTGGCGCTGATTGATAGCAAAATTGAGGAACTCACGCGTATCCGTAAAGCGCTGAAAAAGATAAATGATGCTTGTTGTGGTCATGTGGATGATGATGCCAGCCACTGTTCAATTCTGGAGGCGTTCGCGAGTGAATCGTGAAAGCCCCCTCTATTACCCGATCGATAGCCAAAGAAAAAGCCGAGTTCATGACTGAACTCGGCTTTTTCTGCAAGAATTTACGTCAGAACGATTAGTTCATGCCGTATTTCTTAAGTTTTTTGCGAAGAGTACCGCGGTTGATACCCATCATAGTCGCTGCGCGAGTTTGGTTACCGCGAGTGTATTGCATGATGGTATCTAGTAGTGGCTGTTCAACTTCAGCTAGAACTAATTCGTATAGCTCTGTGACTTCTTGGCCGTTTAATTGAGCCAAGTAGTTTTTAAGAGATGCTTTAACAGAGTCACGTAAAGGCTTCTGAGTAATTTGGTCTTGTGACGTTACTGTAGTTACTGTTAATGCTTCTGAAGTCAGATTTTGTTCGAACATATTCGGTCTAGCTCTTCTCTTAATTATGATGCAACGTTATCAAAGTAACCTTCTAACGCTTCAAGTTGCAGCTCGGCTGCATCAAGTGCGTTAAAGGTACGGCGAAACTCACCTGCTTGCTCATGTTCTTTTAGGTACCAACCTACGTGCTTACGCGCAATACGAGGACCTAAATACTCACCATAAAATTCATGGAGAGCGTTCACATGACCCAGCATAATGCTCTTTACTTCCTCAACAGGAAGTCCAGGCATTGTGGTGCCGTTTTCCAAAAAGTATTGGATTTCCTGAAAAATCCAAGGACGACCCTGGGCAGGGCGCCCGATCATTAAAGCGTCTGCACCGGTATACTCCAGTACATATTTGGCTTTCTCTGGGCTATCAATATCACCGTTAGCGATAACCGGAATTGAGATTGCCTCTTTTACCGCTTTAATGCTGTCATATTCGGCCTCTCCTTTGTACATACACGCTTTTGTTCTGCCATGCAGGGCAAGAGCTTGTATGCCGCAGTCTTCGGCTAGTTTAGCGATTTGGACACAGTTTTTGTTTTCTGTATCCCAGCCAGTACGGGTTTTCAACGTCACAGGAACGTCTACTGCGTTTACCACCGCTTTCAGGACATCTTCGATGATCTCTGGGTACTTCAGTAATGCAGAGCCGGCTAGCTTCTTATTCACTTTTTTTGCTGGGCAGCCCATGTTGATGTCGATGATTTGCGCACCGTTTTCAACACTGAACTGAGCCGCGTCAGCCATAAGCTGTGGGTCGGACCCCGCAATTTGTACAGAACGAATGCCCGATTCGCCCTCATGTACCATGCGTTGTTTAGACTTAGACGTTTTCCATAGCTTCGGGTTTGAGGACATCATTTCACTGACGGCCATACCCGCACCATAGCGGAGGCACAACTCTCGGAATGGTCTATCAGTCACACCTGCCATAGGGGCAACGATGAGATTATTCTTAAGTTGGTAATTTCCGATTTTCAAAACGTCTTCACAGTTCTGTTCCAGCAAGGGCGCGCATTTTACGCATTTTTTCACTGTGTGAAAAGACTAATATTTGAGCATTTACAATTTGTTTTAGTAAATAGTATAAATTTCAGTCAATTAGGGCTGAAAGTCTTGTCTAGCCTTGCTTGCGACCCGAAATGCGACACCACTCACTTTGCTCTTTGATAGGATCAATGTGAAGTTCGTCACGGTAATAGTTTGCAACATCTTCCGCTTGCGTATCTAAAACGCCAGACATCGCGAGGTCGCCATTCGGCTTAACCAAAGACTTAATGATGGGTGAAAGTTCGCGTAGTGGACCAGCCAAAATGTTGGCAACCACCACATCTGCAAGCAAACCTTCTGGTTGATCTTGAGGAAGGTAAACTTCGAGTTTATCGGCCACGCCATTGCGCTCGGCGTTGTCTTTTGAAGCCAGTAGCGCTTGAGGATCAATATCGATCCCGATCACTTTTTCCGCACCCAGTTTGATCGCAGCGATCGCCAAGATGCCTGAGCCACAACCGAAGTCGATAACGGTTTTACCCGCTAGGTCCAAGCCTTCTAGCCACTCAAGACAAAGGGCAGTGGTGGGGTGAGTACCCGTACCAAACGCCAAACCTGGGTCAAGCATGACATTGACTGCGTCTGGTTCTGGCACTTCACGCCAGCTTGGGCAAATCCACAGGCGTTCACCGAATTTCATTGGGTGGAAGTTTTCCATCCATTCGCGTTCCCAGTCTTTGTCTTCAAGCTGCTCTACTTTGTAAGCAAAGCCTTCCGGGAGAAGGTTGCTTAATTTTGCTTGCTCGATAATAAAGTGGGAGTCTGCTTCCGCGTCATACAGTGCCAGAATGTCAGTATCACCCCACAAGCGAGTTTCGCCAGGCAGAGGCTCGAATACAGGGGTATCTTGTGCGTCCAAAAAGGTCACAGACAGCGCACCAGTCTCTTCCATAAGCATATCGCCGATCTGTTCGGCGTTGTCATTGGTCGCGTTGAGTTTGATTTGAATCCAAGGCATGAGTATGTGCTCTCTTAGATGGTTAAATAGTGATTGGCGCTGAGTGTAGCAGAACTGCGTTCATTATTTGAGTATCTAGGATACCCAAAACAAAAATTGGCAGCCAAAACAAAAAATGCCCACCGAAGTGAGCATTTTAATTGGGTTCAGTTATTGATTACTGAAGACCAAGCTTCTTCTCTAGATAATGAATGTTAGTACCGCCGTGCTGGAAGTTTTCATCATTCATAATAGTGACTTGTAGAGGCACGTTAGTTTTGATGCCTTCTACAATCATCTCGCCAAGTGCGTTTTTCATACGTGCAATCGCTACGTCACGGTTTTCACCGAACGTGATCAGTTTACCGATCATTGAATCGTAGTGTGGTGGCACTGTGTAGCCAGAGTAGATGTGGGATTCCCAACGAACACCCATACCACCTGGAGAGTGGAAACGCTCAATCTTACCTGGAGACGGTAGGAAACGCTCTGGGTCTTCTGCGTTGATACGACACTCAATCGCATGGCCGCGGATTTTGATGTCATCCTGAGTGAATGACAGAGGCTGGCCTGCTGCGACGCGTAGCTGTTCCTTGATTAGGTCAACACCTGTTACCATTTCGGTTACTGGGTGTTCAACCTGGATACGCGTGTTCATCTCGATGAAGTAGAACTCACCGTTTTCGTATAGGAACTCAAACGTACCTGCGCCGCGGTAACCGATTTCAAGACACGCACGAGTACAACGTTCACCGATGTACTTACGCATTTCTTCAGTGATGCCTGGAGCTGGTGCTTCTTCCACAACTTTCTGGTGACGACGCTGCATAGAACAGTCACGTTCACCTAGGTGAATGGCGCCGCCTTGGCCATCAGCAATAACCTGTACTTCAACGTGACGAGGGTTCTCAAGGAATTTCTCCATGTACACCATGTCGTTGTCGAACGCCGCTTTTGCTTCTGCACGTGTCATGGCGATAGCTTCAATCAGCTCGCCTTCGCTACGGACAACACGCATACCACGACCGCCGCCGCCGCCAGACGCCTTGATGATTACTGGGTAACCGATGCGTTTCGCGTGTGCTTTGTTTTTTGCTTCGTCGTTATCTAGTGGGCCGTCTGAACCTGGAACACAAGGAACGCCTGCTTTTTTCATTGCGTTGATTGCTGACACTTTGTCACCCATCATGCGGATAGTTTCCGCTTTAGGACCAACAAAGATGAAGCCGCTGCGCTCAACTTGCTCCGCAAAATCTGCGTTCTCAGATAGGAAGCCGTAACCAGGGTGGATAGCCACTGCACCTGTTACCTCTGCCGCAGAAATGATGCGAGGGATGTTCAGGTAGCTGTCGATACCACGAGCAGGACCGATACATACTGTTTCGTCTGCTAACAGTACGTGCTTAAGATCGCGGTCAGCAGTCGAATGCACTGCCACGGTCTTAATGCCTAATTCTTTACAAGCGCGAAGGATACGAAGTGCAATTTCACCTCGGTTCGCGATGACTACTTTATCTAGCATAAGAGAGGGCCTCTATTATTCGATTACAACAAGTGGTTGGTCGAATTCAACTGGTTGACCGTCTTCAGCTAGGATCGCAGTAACGACGCCAGATTTGTCCGCTTCGATTTGGTTCATCATCTTCATTGCTTCAACGATACATAGTGTTTCGCCAGCTTTAACGCTTTGACCAACTTCTACGAACGCTTTTGCGTCTGGGCTTGGAGAACGGTAGAAAGTACCGACCATTGGAGAAAGAACTTGGTGACCAGCTGGAACTGCTGGAGCCGCCGCTTCTGCTGCTGGAGCAGGTGCTGCTGCCGGAGCCGCCGGAGCTGGTGCTACTGGAGCTGGCGCTGCTGCGTAATGAACAGGAGCAGGTGCTGCAGCTGGGCCGTTACGGCTGATGCGTACCGATTCTTCACCTTCAGAGATCTCTAGCTCAGCAATGCCAGACTCTTCAACTAGTTCGATAAGCTTCTTGATTTTACGGATATCCATCTTTTCTTTCTCTTTTATCTTGTGAATAAGACAGCCCTAGAGGCTGCAGAGTGTTTGTTGTTACTTTGCCTGCAGTTTCTTAATAGCAGCAGACAAAGCAAATTCGTAACCTTGAGCACCCAATCCGCAAATCACGCCTTCTGCTTTATCAGATAGGTACGAGTGGTGACGGAATGGCTCTCGGGCATGTACATTCGATAGATGTACTTCGATAAACGGGATCGCGACGCCTAACAGTGCATCGCGCAGAGCGACACTGGTATGAGTGAACGCTGCAGGATTAATAATGATAAAATCCACGTTGCCATAAGCTGCGTGGATCTTTTCAATCAGTTCGTACTCGCGATTCGACTGTAAATGCTCCAGTTCAACGTCCGATTGGTGCGCCTGTTCTGTGAGTGAGTCGATAATCTGTGTTAGGGTTTGAGAGCCGTAATGTGCGGGTTCACGAAGACCTAACAGATTGAGATTAGGACCATTTAAGACAAGAATGCGTAATTTTGCTGTCATTGTGTCGCTATTTTCCTATTTCATGATACGAACTAGAATATTCCCATATTATCGCTGACTCAGCATGGCATTATTTAACAAAACCAGCCTGAATCTTTGAAATAGACCCAGATTATAGCCAATTCAGCGCATTTAGCAGCAATTTACTGGTCTAATCTCCCAGTGCAGTGCCGTAAATTTGTAACCAAGATAACAAAAACGGTCGATGTCTGACTTTTTGTAAGGTTAATTTTGTGCCCTCACAAACAAAAAAGCCGCCACTTGCGTGACGGCTTTTGAATCATTGGGCGTTTTAAACAAGCTCGGCTTTTTCTGCAATCAGCTTATCAACCACGCTTGGATCCGCCAGTGTTGATGTATCACCAAGGTTGCCGGTATCACCAGTGGCAATCTTGCGCAGAATACGGCGCATAATTTTACCTGAACGCGTTTTCGGCAAAGAGTCTGTCCAGTGCAGTACGTCTGGTGTTGCGATTGGGCCAATCTCTTTACGTACCCAAGCTTTGACTTCTTTATGCAGCTCTGCTGATGGGAATTCACCGTCGTTGAGCGTGATGTACGCATAAATCGCTTGGCCTTTAATGTCGTGTGGGATACCCACAATTGCGGCTTCAGCAATCTTATCATGCGCCACGAGCGCCGATTCGATTTCTGCCGTACCCATACGGTGTCCAGACACGTTCAGTACGTCATCCACACGACCTGTGATCCAGTAGTAACCGTCTTCATCGCGGCGTGCGCCGTCACCAGTGAAGTACATGCCTTTAAAGGTGGAGAAGTAAGTCTGCTCGAAGCGGTCATGGTCGCCGTAAACGGTGCGCATTTGACCTGGCCATGAATCGAGGATAACGAGGTTACCTTCGGTTGCGCCTTCAATCACGTTGCCCATGTTATCCACTAGCGCAGGCTGTACGCCAAAGAATGGACGCGTTGCAGAGCCAGGTTTCAGCTCGGTTGCACCTGGAAGCGGAGTGATCAGAATGCCACCTGTTTCGGTTTGCCACCACGTATCGACAATCGGTGATTTTTCTTCGCCAATCGTTTTGTAGTACCACTCCCACGCTTCTGGGTTGATTGGTTCGCCAACCGAGCCCATCACACGCAGGCTTTGACGAGTGGTGCCTTCAACTGCTTCGTCACCTTTCGCCATCAACGCACGAATTGCGGTTGGTGCCGTGTACAAAATGCTGACTTGGTGTTTATCAACCACTTCACTCATACGCGCTGTTGTTGGGTACGTTGGTACGCCTTCAAACAGAATGGTTTTCGCGCCGTTCGCCAGTGGGCCGTAAATCAGGTACGTGTGACCGGTGATCCAACCCACATCTGCTGTACACCAGAAGGTGTCACCCGGTTGGTAATCAAATACGTATTTAAACGTCATTGCCGCGTACACTAGGTAGCCACCTGTGGTGTGTAGAACACCTTTTGGCTTACCCGTCGACCCTGAGGTGTACAGAATAAACAGTGGGTCTTCCGCTTTCATTTCTTCTGGTGGGCAGTCGTCAGAGACGTTCGCGGTTGCTTCATGCCACCAAACATCGCGGTGCTCGTGCCATTCCACATCGCCACCTGTGCGTTGTAGAACCAGCACTTTGCTGATGGTTTTGACTTCTGGGTTAGTCAGCGCTTCATCGACGTTTTTCTTCAGAGGCACAGCGCGACCACCGCGTAGACCTTCGTCTGCGGTAACGACGACTTTAGCGTCTGAGTCGATGATTCGGCCTGAAAGCGCTTCTGGTGAGAAACCACCGAATACCACGGTATGCACCGCACCGATACGAGTACACGCCAGCATTGCCACGGCCGCTTCTGGAACCATTGGCATGTATAGACAAACCACGTCACCTTTGCGTACGCCTTGTTCTTTCAGCGCGTTAGAAAAACGACACACTTCTTTGTGCAGTTCGTTGAAGGTGAGTGTTTTGTCATCTGACGGGTCATCGCCTTCCCAAATGATTGCGACTTCATCCCCACGCTCAGCCAGGTGACGGTCGATACAGTTTGCAGAAACGTTGAGTGTGCCATCTTCGAACCAACGAATATCAACGTGACCAGTGTCAAACGAAGTGCTTTTCACTTGCGTGAACGGCTTGATCCAATCAACAATCTTTCCGTGCTCGCTCCAGAAACCCTCTGGGTTCGTCACTGACTGTTCGTACATGGCTAGGTAGGTGTCATTATCCGCATGTGTGTTTGCTTTAATGTTCTCTTTTACCGGATAAATATGGGCTTCACTCATTGCTTCTCTCCTTGTGCTTCACTTCAGTTCGATTAGTGAAATGAAGCAAGTGTCCGTTTAAAACGATTTACGTTATACAAAGTCCCTACGCCTATAACTTTCCTGCACAGGGTTAGATTCGACAATTAGACTTTAGGATGATAGGCGCCTTTTTGCTTAATAATTAGTCTGTTATGTCTAAAAGTGAGAGTTTGATCGACAGATCGTCTAGCGGGTATAAGGCAGATTTAGACTAGGCAGATCACCTTTTGTTAGGCGAACGAATACAAGCGCGGCAGAAATGGCGTCTTGCAGCGCGTCATGCTTGTTTTTCTGTTGTGGCAGATCGAGGTGTTTACAGATGGCGTCTAAGCTCAGATCGAAATACGCGTTGGGCAGGTGGCGTTCCAATTTGTCGTGATAAATCTGGCTGACTTCAATCAGTGGGTTGGGCAGTGGAAAACCGAGGTGTCTTTTGCACGCTAAATCGAGGATCTTTTTGTCATAGCGGATGTGATAGCCCACCAGCGGCCGGTTACCAACGAAATTGAGCAGGCGAATCAGCGCTTGTTTTTCGTCAATACCATCCGCGAGATCTTGGTGGCGGATCTGGTGGATTTTGATTGAGTTTGAGTCTAGTGACTGAGGGGCTCTTAGCCTGACTTCAAACGGCTGGCTGGTGATAATGCGATTATCAATGATTTTGGTCGCGGCGATGGTGACCAGCTCAGCACGGTTTGGGTCCAAGCTGGTGGTTTCGCAGTCGAGCGACACGTATTCGCCTTTCTGAACCGACGCAAATAACGGCCGATAAGGAGAACCTTTGAGTTTGTAATACCAGTAAAGGCGTTGCAGTGCGTTCATGTCATCACCTTTAGTCTCGGATCTGGTAGTGATAGCCAAGGAACTGTTTGAATTTTTTCACCACGTGCAGACTGTGTCGCAGAAGATCTCGTTCCGTTCTGTCCAATTGTTTTAAATCGATATGGTTGTGGCTGTGCTGATTGGCTAGCTGCTGGCCAAGACGCAGTTTTAAGAACAATTTCAGTGCTTCGGTTAAGTTATCTGCGGTTTCTGGCTCCAGTATTTTGCGCTTGCGCAGGCTCTCGATACGCTCGAAGGTGTTGTTGTCTTCGATGCCGTATTCAAGCGATAGGGTTCGGATCCCGTGGACGACTGGGAAAATACCACCGCTTTTCAGATCCACACCTTGTTTATCGCTTTTGACGTTACCAAACAGCGTCAGTGGTAGGCTGAATTGCAGTGCTGGGCGGCAGAAGTCTTGCAGCGCCAGCATGTTATTGAGCATCAGCTTACGTAGATGCTCTTTTACCGGGTCAAGCAAGGCAGTGTTACCCGCAACGGCATGCGCGTCGGTGAAAATCGCCAAGTCCATCACTTGCTCGGACGACGTGGCTTTCGCCCACTGGCTGAGAGTGCTCTTCCAGTCGGTTTGATTTTTTACCCACTTGGGATTGTTCACCATCACGTTACCTGGACAAAGCGGATAACCAAGCTGCTGTAAGGTGTGGGTGAATTTTTCCATAACAGGCTCACACTGATGCCAGTGCAATCCATCTTTGATGATCAGCGCGTTGTCTTGGTCGGTTTTTAGAATTTGCTCTCCGCGACCTTCTGAGCCAAGCACGACCAAACAGCAGTGGTCATGCAGGGCGGGTGGCACCACTAATTCAAACGCTTTTTCGATGATTTGCTCGTTGACCGCCGAGATCAGCTCCATGATGAATCGGGTACGTATGCCGTTACTGAGTAGGCTGTCGACCAACTGGCGCTGTCGGTTTGAAGCGATGGCCAACTCCTCAATACTGGAGGCGCGGGCAATACTTAAGGTCAGCACGTGAGAGTGAGTTGAGAACGCACTGAGGATCTGGGTCATATCCAGCATACCGACCGCGTCTTTGCCATCGGCAACCATGACGCGTTTCATGCGATTTCGCGTCATCTTAATCATCGCATTAAATAAGAAATCACCATCGTCGACATGGATGACCGGGAACGTGGCGATTGTACCCACTGGGGTATCGAGTGGGTGGCCGTCCAGCATCACGGCATGCAGCATGTTGGTGCGTGTAATGATGCCGTAAGGCAACTGATGTGGGTCATCCAGTAGGCGCATGTCATCATCATTCAATCGCACTAGCGCCGAATCGATACCGTTAGACTTGAGCGTTTGGGTAACTTCATTCAGTGGCTGCTCTGGCGGCAAGATCATTGCAGGGTGATAGATGTCTTTATCGACTTTAGTCAGAATAAACTCGGCCAAGTTTTGCTGTTGTTGGGCCGCCTCGATCAATTCCTGACGTCTGGCGAGGTTATTATCAAAGTAGGCAGCGAACTGACCATTTTCGTTGTAGAGTTCGAGAAAGACAGCCTTTGGCAGCAAGTAAGCCAGTGTGTCTTCCAGTGCTACATAGGTATGCCGCGTTTTGCCTTCAAATAACGCACGCACATCAAACAGATCATCATTGGCGTAGTGGGCAAAAATCTCGCTCCCGTCTTGCGAACGCTCTTCAACTGCGCCTTTAATCAGTACCAGTAGATGCTCGCTGTCTTCTCCGGCGGTTAAGACCGTCTCTTTGTCTCTGAAGTAAGCGACATCCAAAGACGACCTGAGCCTATGCTGCTGCGCTTCATCCAGGCAGTCAAACGGGGGCGTGTGCATGTTAAATTTGTCAGGCATGATTTACCTACAAGTACAAAGAGACCATATTGGCAAGTGTGACAAATTCAGGCTGAACCGCCAGACGACTTTGGTCGAACGGCTCATCATTGCATTTTTGCATAATAAGGAAACGCAGCGGTGAGCAATCTTCCCTTTTTAAGCACGTGAAAAAGGGTGATACTACCCACGCTTTTTCATATGCATCTGAGGTTTTTATGTTTACCCCGTCACCTTATGGGTGGATTTCCCAATATTTTGCGGGCTTTTTCTTCGCTTATGGCGTGTATTTGCCTTTCTGGGCGCTTTGGTTTGAAGAGCAGGGCGTTTCCCCAACCGATATTGGTTTACTGGTCGGTATTGGCTTTGCCACTCGCTGTGTCGCTAATATGGTTTTGACGCCTCGCATCCATAAAGTCGAGCATCTTATGCCAGCGCTGCGTTGGCTGAGTTTTGCGTCACTGCTGTTTGTTGCCTTCCACTTTTTCACCGGCGGCAGTTTCTGGTTGATGGCTATCGCAACCATCTTGTTTAACTCGTGTTGTGGACCGATCGTTCCTCTTTCGGATGCGATGGCGAACTACTATGCGCGTCTTAAAATGCTGGACTACGGTCGCACCCGTTTGTGGGGCTCGATTGCGTTTATCGCTGGCTCTACCGTGGTGGGGTTCTTGGTTGCTAAGTTTGGCACTGACATGATCATCTATACCGCGCTAGCTGGTGTGTTTGCTTCTTTAGTATTTAGCATGCGCAGCACCAATCCAATGCCAGTAACGACAGAAGAAGACCATGCCGAGCGACCAAAACTGTCTGAGTTACTCAGAGATCTTCCGGTGGTGAAGTTCTTATTGTTAGTCGCTTTGATCCAAGGCAGTCACGCTGCTTACTACAGTTTTAGTTCTATTTATTGGAAAGAAGCGGGTCACTCCGAAGACATCATTGGTTACTTATGGAGCCTCGGCGTGGTGGCTGAAGTGGGCGTATTTGCATTCAGTAAGCGATTATTTTCGGGCTGGTCACTGCGCACCCTGTTTGTCGTGGCGTCATTGGGCGTTATCGCGCGTTGGGGCCTGACGGCATCCACCACCGCGATTGCCGCTCTGGTGATGATCCAGCTTTTGCACGGGGTGACGTTTGCGATGGCACATATTGCCGCCATTCAGTACATCCAGCATTCTGAACAACGTAAGATTGTTGCGCTGCAGGCACTGTATAACGCGATCCCATTAGGGGCATTCATCGCGTTGATGACCACGTTAAGTGGCTGGGGCTACGAAAACTGGGGCGCGAATGTCTTCTGGGCGATGGCCTTGATGGGCGTTTTGGCACTCTTTATTCGAGTAGAGCCGACAGGGGAACCTCGCGAAAAGGTTATGAAAGCTGAACCACAGAATTAACCCTAACTCGTTGAGATAACTATTCATCCTTAGTTAAATGAAACCTCTCCCCGCGGAGAGGTTTTTTTATGGATTGGAAAAGATAAGGATATCGGATGCAAGGTTGGCTGGTAATCGTGGTGCTGCTGATGTACCTCGGGCTGCTGTTTCTCATTGCGTGGCATGGTGACAAGCACAGTAAATGGTTGGCAAAGTGGCGACCTTGGATCTACAGCTTGTCGATCGCGGTGTACTGTACCTCGTGGACTTTCTACGGCACGGTGGGGCAGGCGAGCGATAACCCGTGGTCGTTTTTGCCCATCTACCTCGCCCCTATTCTGGTCTTTACCTTTGGCTGGCGCATTCTGGCGCGTTTGATCATTACCGCCAAGCGCGAGCATATTACTTCCATTGCTGACTTTATTGCCGCGAGATACGGGAAATCCCAAGGTTTAGCGGTGGTGGTGACCTTAATCGCCGTGGCCGGCATCTTGCCTTATATCGCCCTTCAGTTGCGCGGTATTACCATGGGATTGGAGATCATTGCACCGGAATTGTCCACCAATCACAGTTATGACATCTCGTGGTTTGTGGTGGGAGCATTGGCCATATTTACCATGCTGTTTGGTACGCGCCACATTGATAATACCGAGCACCACCGCGGCATGATGATGGCGATTGCGTTTGAATCGCTCGTTAAGTTAGTCGCCTTTTTGGTGGTGGGTTGCTTCATTCTTTATCTGGCGATGGGCAGTCGTGACATTGAGCTGCTGGAGATTGCCGCGCAAACCTACGAGTCACCGAATATCCCGACGCTGCTTATTCATACCTTTCTCACCATGATGGCGATCGTTTGTTTGCCGCGCCAGTTTCACACCATGGTGGTTGAGAACGAGCGCGCACAAGATCTGCATACCGCCCGCTGGCTGTTTCCCGTCTACTTAGTGTTGATGGGCATTTTTGTACTGCCTATTGCGTGGGTCGGCGAAAGTGTACTAAGTGGTACCAGTCCTGACATGTTTGTCATCAGCTTGCCAATGGCCGTTGGCGCATCAGATATTGCCTTGTTGGCTTTTCTTGGAGGTACGTCGGCTGCCAGCGGTATGGTGATCGTGTCGACCATCGCCTTGGCGATCATGGTGTCGAATGATTTAGTGATGCCATTGCTGCTGCGCCGAATGCGGCTCACCCAGCGTAATCATCGCCATTTTTCTGGCCTGTTATTGATCATCCGTCGTGCGCTTATTTTATTACTTCTGCTGGGTGCATGGGGCTTTTATCAGGCGCTCGGCACCATTCATTCGCTGTCGGCGATTGGTTTTCTTTCGTTTGCGGCCATTGCCCAATTCGCGCCCGCTATTTTAGGTGGTATGTACTGGCGACAAGGCAACCGCAAAGGGGCCTACGTTGGTTTGGCATTCGGTTTTACGGTGTGGTTAATCACCTTGATGAGCCAAACCGATATGCTCGCAGGCGATGCGAGCAACAACTTCCTATTGTGGTTGGTGACGCCGCCGGATTACCTTCAGGGCGCAGGGATTGAAAGTTCCGACTGGGGCATTGTGCTCAGTGTGCTCGGTAATGCGGTCTGTTATGTGCTGGTCTCGATGGTTACTCGCGCTAGTTTGAGTGAGCGCCTGCAATCGGCCTCGTTTATCGGCACTCCGCTGCCTGAAAACGAAAACATGAGTTTGTACCAAAGCCGTGTCACGGTGGGAGAACTGGAAATGCTGGCGTCTCGTTTTGTTGGCCGGCAGCGTGTGCGCACCGCGTTTAATCAGTACTGGGCGCAGCAACACGAAACCATGATGCCAAACCAACAAGCGCCGTCGACCTTGATCCGCCACACCGAGCGGGTGTTGGCAGGGGTATTTGGCGCGTCATCGGCCAAGCTGGTGCTAACTTCTGCGCTGCAAGGGCGCAACATGCAGCTTGAAGAAGTTGCCACCATTGTCGATGAGGCGTCTGAGCTGTATGACTTTAGTCGTGGCTTACTGCAAGGCGCGATTGAGCATATTGGGCAAGGCATCGCGGTGGTCGATAAACAGCTCCGGCTGGTGGCATGGAATCAACGCTATCTGGAGTTATTTACCTTTCCGGTGGGGCTCATTCAGGTTGGTCGGCCAATCGAAGACGTGATCCGCCATAATGCGCAGCAAGGCTTGTGTGGCCCGGGCGATCCGGAAGAGCATGTTCGGCGCCGTATTTATCATTTGGAGCAAGGAACGCGCCATACCTCGTCGCGTGCACGTGCCGATGGTCGGGTGATTGAAGTGCAAGGTAACCCAATGCCGGGCGGCGGGTTTGTGATGAGCTTTACCGATATTACCGTGTTTAGAGATGCGGAACGCGCCCTAAAAGACGCCAATGAAACGTTGGAAGAACGCGTACACGCACGTACCCAAGAGCTGGAAAAGCTTAACAAGAAGTTGGTCAGCGCGACACAGAAATCCGAGCGAGAGTCGCAATCCAAATCGCGTTTCTTGGCCGCGGTGAGCCATGATTTAATGCAGCCACTCAACGCCGCGCGGCTGTTTGCATCGTCACTATCGGAAGTGGCTAAAGAGGACGAAACCAAGCAACTTTCGAAACACATTGAAAGTGCGCTTGGGGCTGCGGAAGACTTAATTGGTGACTTACTGGATATCTCGCGTCTTGAGTCTGGCAAGCTGGATGTGAATATCCATAGTTTTGCCATCAATGATGTGTTGGCTAACTTGAACGCCGAATTCAGCGCGTTGGCCAAGCAGCAAGGTATTCAGTTTGAAATGGTGCCAAGTCACTTGATTGTGCAATCGGATCCTAAGTTGCTGCGTCGGGTGGTACAGAACTTTTTGACCAATGCATTCCGCTATAACCCGAAAGGAAAGGTGATCCTTGGTGTACGCCGCGTCGCGGGAGAAGCGCGAATCGACGTGTGGGATAACGGCACCGGGATTGATGAAGACAAACAGCAAGAGATCTTTGAAGAGTTCACCCGAGGAAGTCAGGTTCGCTCTGACCAAGGGCTAGGACTGGGACTGGCGATTTCGAAAGGGATTGCGCATGTGCTTGGCCATCAAATTTCGATGCGTTCTTGGCCAGGTAAAGGCAGTGTATTTTCGATCACTTTAAAACGCAGCGCTGAAGTGCAACCATTGCCGCAGACTGTCCCCGCGGGCGCGGTTTCTGATCTGGGGCACCTAAAGGTGTTATGCGTCGATAACGAAGCCGATATTTTGGTCGGGATGGAAAACCTGCTGACGCGCTGGGGGTGTGATGTGCGCATCGCGACCGATATTGTCGAAAGCCTAAAGTCAATTGATGACGAGTGGCACCCAGAAGTGATTTTGTCGGACTATCGCCTTGATAACGGTCGTACGGGGTTAGAAGTGCTCCAGCAATGCCGTTTGCGACTGGGGGATAGCTTTAAAGGGGTGATCATCAGTGCAGACCGAACCAGTGACATGATGGATGGCATCAAATCGAACGGCTTTAGTTTTATCCCGAAACCCGTTAAACCCCTGAAACTGAGGGCCATCTTGAACCGCGTATAACACGATGTGTCATGCTACATAGAGAAAAGCCTGCAACGATGCAGGCTTTTTTATTCAGATTCGGATTCAGGCCAATAACACGCGAGGAAATTACTCGGTGAACAGTGTCTCGTATTTCACAAAAGCGGTTTGCGTCTCGCCGTAGTAAAGTGTGCCGTCTGCTTGAATCGCGACACGCAACCAGCTTTCTGGCGAGGCAGGTTTAGGTAAGGTGATGTACCAATTTTTGCCTTCATTGCCCGCAGCGGTCATATCAATTGGCTTGCCAGTCTTGTCTTGCTCATCAACCAAAGAGAGCTTTACGCCTTCTAATGGAAACTTCGCTTCCATAGAAAGTTCCAGATTATTTTGAGTCAACTTTTCTGAGCGGAACAACACTTTAAACTCGCCGTTTTCCATTCCGCACAGCCCACTGGTGTAGCGGCAGTTCGATTTTGAAATCAACTTATAGGTTTCGCCTTCCTGCGCGGCATGAGGTTTTTCACTGATTGCCATATCGGTCCCGAAATAGGCGATGATGGACAAAATCGGTGCAATAAGCAGAGCGATAATTAAGTGTTTGTTTTTAAACATTTGGGCTTCCTTGCTACAACGTTATTTGGCCTAAATTGCCTTAACTAAGGGTAATAAAAAAGCCCCCTGACGGGTAGTCCAATAGGGGGCTTCTGTGGTTTAGATTATGGAATTAGTGATCAACGGCGTCACTCGCACCTGCTGGTACACGAACGTGCTCAACTAAGTCTTTCACTTCTTGTGGAGTTTCTGCGGTAACTCGAGAAACACCGTAAGCGACTGCGAAGTTAAATACCGCACCAATTGCACCGAATGCGTTTGGTTCAATACCCAAGAACCAGTTGCTGCCCCAGCTTTCTAGGTAAGTCCAATCCGCGACGAATAGAATACCTTTGTGCTGGAATACGTAGAACAGTGTGATGGTGATACCCGTAATCATACCTGCGATAGCACCTTCTTTGTTGATGCTCTTACTGAAGATACCCATCATCAGTGCAGGGAAGATGGATGCGGCTGCCAGACCAAAGGCCAGTGCGACCGTACCTGCGGCGAAACCCGGTGGGTGAAGGCCTAAGTAGCCAGCTACTGCAATCGCCACCGCCATCGAGATTCGACTCGCGAGCAACTCCTTCTTCTCGGATATATTCGGATTGATAACGCCTTTAATTAAGTCATGCGAAACCGCCGAAGATATTGCCAATAGTAGACCTGCTGCGGTTGAGAGTGCTGCTGCCAGACCACCCGCTGCCACCAGTGCAATTACCCAGTTTGGTAGTTTCGCAATCTCAGGGTTTGCTAGTACCATGATGTCACGGTCTACACGAAGTTCGTTGGTTTCCGCGCTAGACGTGTACTGAATGTTGCCGTCGCCATTCTTATCGTCAAAACCGAGAAGGCCTGTTTTTTCCCAGTTCTTGAACCAGGCAGGACGCTCATCGTAAGCAAGGTGCTGACCTGGAGCCGGGTTAACGGTATCCATTAGGTTTAGACGAGCCATCGCAGATACGGCTGGTGCAGTTGTGTATAGAATCGCGATGAACAGCAATGCCCAACCTGCAGAAGTACGAGCATCACGTACTTTCGGTACCGTAAAGAAACGGATAATTACGTGTGGCAGACCCGCAGTACCAATCATCAGTGACATGGTGTAGGCAAACATGTTGAGTGTATCGCCACGGACTTGCGTGGTGTATTCGCTAAAGCCGAGTTCGGTCACCACTTGGTCGAGCCTATCGAGCAGATACACGTCGGTGCCGGAAATGGTGCTACCGAGACCAATTTGAGGTAAAGGGTTACCCGTAAGTTGCAGAGAGATAAATATTGCAGGGATAGTGTAAGCAAGAATGAGTACGCAATACTGAGCAATCTGCGTGTACGTAATGCCTTTCATGCCGCCAAGAACCGCGTACATGAATACGATACACATACCGATCAGAAGGCCTGTCGAGTAATCTACTTCAAGGAAGCGACCAAACGCCACACCCACACCTTTCATCTGACCGATAACGTAAGTCACCGACGCGATGATAAGACACGCCACCGCTACAACACGTGCGGTTTTTGAGTAGAAACGTTCACCTACGAACTCTGGTACTGTGAACTTACCAAACTTACGTAAGTAAGGCGCAAGAAGTAGAGCAAGAAGTACGTAACCGCCTGTCCAACCCATTAGGAATACCGAGCCGCCGTACCCCATGAAGGCGATAAGACCCGCCATTGAGATAAATGACGCCGCTGACATCCAGTCTGCTGCTGTTGCCATACCATTAGCGATAGGGTTTACGCCACCGCCTGCAACATAGAACTCTTTAGTTGAACCAGCGCGTGCCCAAATCGCAATACCGATGTAAAGGATAAAGGTTGCACCAACAACGAGGTAAGTGATTGTTTTCAAATCCATCTGAGTGACTCCTTACTCGTCCACGTTAAATTCGCGGTCAATTCTGCGCATCTTCCACGCGTAGTAGGCAATAATGCCGAGGAACGCATAGATGGAACCTTGCTGTGCAAACCAGAAACCTAGCTTGTATCCACCTAATTGAAATTGGTTAAGTACATCGACAAATAAAATGCCGCACCCAAAAGAAACGACAAACCAGACGATCATCAGATTGATCATTAGCTTCACGTTTTTGTCCCAGTAGGCTTTGGCTTTTTCCTGACTTTCAAATGCCATGGCCGCCTCCTTACGATTGTTGTGTTGTTAAAAAAATGTTTCACCATGTACATTAGCAAGGTGTTGGCAAGAACTCTTTTCAACTTTAGTCGTGGGGGTATATAAAAAAAGCACCATAAAAACAGGCGCTTAATTATTTGGTGGGGCGTTTCTGTGATGTTAAATATGTGTTAATTTAGCCAAAAGTCTAATAATTAACCAATCGATGGTTCGATTTATTTTTAAATGTAAAAATCTTTTATTCCCTGCAAGAGATTATTGAGTGCCACAGCAGCTAAAATCAGCCCCATGACTCGGCTGATGATTGCGGCCCCTGCGTCCCCAATCCACTTTTGAATGCGCGTTGCGCCCAGCAGCAGTAATAGGGTGATGATCAATACCACCATCATCACTAGAGCGGTCATGCCTTGGTCTAGTAGGGAATATCGGTGATTGTCCGTCAACATGACGATGGCCATCATGGCGCCCGGAGAGGCAATGGACGGCATCGCCAGTGGGTAGACGGCCAAGTCAGCCAAATGTGCTCGGCTAAAATCTTTGCTTAACTTTGCTTCTTGATCGGGTTTCGACTCACCAAAAATCATGCTTAAGGCAAACAGCAGTAAAACCAAACCACCCGCTGCTTGAAAGGCGGGTAACGGGATTTGCATCGCTTCGAGCAGCAATTGCCCGGCGATAAGGAAAAACAGTAAGACACCCGTTGCGATACCAACGGCTTTGATCGCAACTGAGCGACGTTGTTTGGCCGTTAAGTGCTGAGTTTTAGCAAGATAGACCGGAATTGTGCCAACAGGATCAATGACAGCCCAGAGAACAACGAATTGAGTAATTAAGACACTAAGCAAGCGATAGGCTCCCAGAGTTAGGTGAAACATAGGGAAGGGAAACATGGCGGATTTTCTAGAGGATAGAACGACGCCACCGATGTAACCGGACTTTTAAACGATACCCTAAGTCTGACTTAATTACGTTAAGCTGGAGTGAATTAAGATTCAGATTCGAGCTGCTGAAGTAAAATAACCGCCTGAGTGCGGTTTTTGACCCCTAACTTGCGGAAAATCGCCGTCATATGGGCTTTGATTGTTGCTTCCGATACATTGAGTTCGTAAGCAATCTGCTTATTGAGCAAGCCGTCAGAAAGCATGCCCAGCACCTTGTATTGCTGTGGCGTTAACGTGGCTATTTTCTCAGCCAGATCGCTACACGCTGCATTATTGGTGATCGAGCCTTCAGGGAAGAAAGGTTCGCCGTTCAGCACTTGGTTTAACGCACTGACCAGTTCACGCATATCACTCGATTTCGGAATGAAGCCAAAGGCACCGTGGCTTTTTACTTGGGTGACAACCGAAGGCTCTTCGCTGGCAGAGACCACCACAATCGGTAAATCTGGGTACTCTGCGCGGAGGTGGATAAGGCCAGACATGCCATTGGCACCCGGCATCTTTAGGTCAAGCAGGAGCAAATCCGGCTCGTCTTCTTTAGACAGTACATTGAGTAGTGCCTCGAGTGAGTCCGCTTCTAGCAGGTTGGCGCCGCTAACCGCCATATGCACAGATTGGAAGAGGGCATTGCGAAAAAGAGGGTGATCGTCAGCGATGATAATGGTGTAGGTCGAGTCCATGACGTAAACACTTATAACAGTTTGGTTAATAGAATTATTGTCACCTTTGTGTTACGGAACAATGTTTATTCACTAAAAGTCTGAACTCTATCGGGTTTTATTAGAAATATTGCATATAAATGTTCATTGCAGTCAGATCAATAGAACGTGAGTCATTTTCGTGAGAGTGGTGAAGCGAAACGGGAAAGGTGCAGAGTATAAAGTGAAGGCTTAGACGTTGGTCGCCCTCTGAAGCAGAAGGCGACCAATTTTAGGGGCACGAGCTTAAAGACTATGGGTGTCCAAATGCTCTAAGAACGGTTGGGCTTCAACAAAACCGGTGAGCCTCGCGTTAGAGACATGTTCGCCTTTGGCGTCCCAAAACTCGATCGTCGGTAGACCCAGTACATCCATCTGTTTGAGTAACTCGATGTCTTGTGGCGTGTTTTTGGTTACATCCGCTTGCAGTAACACAAAGTTTTGCAGCTTTGACTCCACTTGTGGCTGGTGGAAGGTGTACTTTTCAAACTCTTTACACGCGACACACCAGTCGGCATAGAAATCGAGCATCACGGGCTTGCCGCTGAGTTTGGCTTGTTCAAGTTGCGTATTCAGCTCTGTTACAGTGGCAATGCGCGTGAATGCGATGGTTGGCGCTTGCTGTGTTTGCTCTGCACCAAACCAGTAGCTTAGAGCCGGTTGTGCCGATGCAAATAGCCCGAGCACCGCGATAATACCGACAGTACTTTGCTTCCAGCCACCAAATTCCAGTGAGTTTTTGATGTGGTACAGCCAACCGAAGGCGACGATCCCAAGCGCAGACCAAAGGCCTGTTGCCCAAACTTCCGGTAAGATACGTTCCAGTAAGAAGATTGGCGCAGCGAGCAGAACAAAGCCAAACAGTGTTTTCACTCTGTCCATCCAATTGCCCGCTTTTGGCAGCAGTTTATTGCCGAATACCGCGACTAGGATCAGCGGAATACCCATCCCGATTGCCAAGGCATACAACGCAACCCCACCAGTGACCAAATCGCCACTTTGCGCCACATACAGCAACGCACCCGATAATGGCGCAGTGGTGCAAGGTGAGCAGACCAAGCCAGAAATCGCACCCATGGCAAAGACACCCAATGAGCTGCCGCCTTGTTGCTTGTTACTCAGGTTATTGAGCCAGGTTTGCACACTGCTTGGCAGTTGCAGGTTGTACACGCCGAACATAGACAGCGCTAGGGTGACAAACAAAATGCTCAGACCAATCAACACATATGGGTGTTGCATCGCAGCTTGGAACTGCATACCCGCAGATGCGACTACCAGTCCCAATAAGGTATAGGTGAGCGCCATCCCTTGAACATAGATAAACGACAAGCCCAGTGCGCGGCCATGACTGAGTTTGCCACTACCCAGAACAATACCAGTCAGAATCGGGTACATAGGTAACACACACGGCGTGAAAGCCAGGCCCACCCCTAAGGCAAGAAACATCAGCGGGGTCCACCAATTGTCACTGAGGCTTGACGCTAGGTTCGACTCCTCCGACTTTGGTGAGGTTGGTTTAGGTGCGGCTGGCGTGGAAGTCACTTTTTTCGCTATTGGTGTCACGCTGTTTGAGTCAGAAAACTCAAAACTGGTGAGATCAATGGTGCGGGTTTCAGGTGGGTAACAGAAACCCGCCTTGGCACACCCTTGGTACTGTACGATTAAGCGCGCGCCTTCTTGATAATCTGACAAAGGCACTTCGACAAACAGTGGTGTGGTGTAGATGTTTACATCACCAAAGAACTCATCGTTATATGGTTCGCCATCTAGCATGACGATCTCGCCAACCGACACTTTCTCGCCACTGATCGAAATACGATGTTGATACAAGTAGTAGTCGGGCTTGACCTGCCAATCAATGAAAACGCGGTTGCCCTGTTGGAAATGGTTGAACGGAAAGGCTTCGTCAACGGGAACAAACCTATTGTTGTTGTCGAAACTTAGCGTTGAGTTGGTATTACCGAAGGTGGCCAACGCCGGGGCGGAGACCATGGAAATACAGAGAATCAATAGCGAAAAGACGATGCGCATAGTTAATCACTTGAGTTAATTTTGTTCATTTTAACTCATTAGGACAGAAGAATGGGCGAAGAAGTTTCAGCCAGCGGAAAATTCTTCTTTAGGGGAGCATTCAGCGAGATAGTGACTAAGGGAAGGTTAGCTGGAAGTCTCTCATTATTCAGGCTTGAGAGGCTCCCAGCTAATAGACCGGATGTATTGGATTAATCCACGCCCAAACGTGCTTTTACAATTCGCTCACACGCATCAATACGAGTGACATCTTTTGGGATGATCAATACGGTATCGTTACCGCCGACCGTTCCCAGAATTTCAGTGTGCGGGTCGATATCCACTAAACGTGCAACGAGCTGAGCGCTACCTGGGTGCGTTTTTACGACGACCATGGCTTGGTTGTGGGTAATGAATTCAATCTGCGATGAAATGGAAGATTCCACTCGTACTGGCGCGGTTTCGACCGTAATGCAGTACACCTTTCTACCACAGGCGTTTTGCACTTTTACGACACCCAACTGGGAAAGCAGACGTGACACCGTGGATTGGCTGATGCCTTCAAAGCCAATATCAATCAACGCTTCTCGCAATTCATTTTGCGTCGCGAAACTTTGTTGCTGTAACAAACGCTTGCAGGCAGCGGTGAGTGTTTTATCTTCGTTATATTCAACAGTAATAGGATTTAGAGTTTCACCCATGGGAACTCCTTAACGTGACGTACGAACAAATCGTCCATGTAAACCTAGGCACTTTATTTTCCTTAATATGCCTATCAGCCAAACCGATGGAATTGGCATTTGCGTGAGCAATCACTTCTTTGGTGATTTTGTCTTTTTTGAATGCTAGGCAGTTTACCACCAAACAAAGTGTGGCTTTGTGAATAGGATCGCCAAACAAAAATTATATATAAGGCTATGTTTTGAAGGATTATTTTGTAGAAAAGTGGATATTTATTCTTTAGTTAGAATAAATATCCATATGATAAGCCGAGGGTGACGTTAAGCGTTCGTTTCTGTTGAGTTAGCGTGCTTCAGTCATGATTTCGCGAGAGAATACTTTTTCACAGTAGTGACATTTTAGGTGCACATTATCTTGTTTTTGTTGCACTTTAAATTTGCTTTCTACCGGTTCACCGTGAGAAATACAGTTGCTGTTTGGGCACGTAAACACGCTTTCGATACTCTCAGGAAGCGTCAGGTTAAGCTTGTTTGCTACCTTGTATTCTTCAATTTGATTGACCGTTGCTTCCGGTGCATACAATGCCAGCTGGTTGGCTTGTTCTTTCGTCAGATAAAGGTTTTCAATCTTAATCAGATCTTTGGCACCTAGCGCTGAAGAAGGCAAGTTCAGGCCAATCGTGATGCGCTCGTTGGTCTTATGCATCTTGAACAGCTTGAGGATTTTAATCCCGATGTTAGCAGGGATGTGGTCAATTACAGAGCCGTTACGGATCGCTTCTACTTGTAGTTGAGTGTCTTTCACCATGATATCTCTCCTGCTAATTAAATGGTTTCGTTAAGAACTAGAGCCAATAGTGCTTCGCGTGCATAAACACCGTTTTCAGCTTGTTCGAAGTAGTAAGCGTGCTTGGTTTTATCTACGTCGGTTGTGATTTCATCCACACGAGGAAGAGGGTGCAGCACCTTCATGTTATCGCGTGCTTCTTTTAGCGTATCCGCGGTTAGGATAAATGCCGATTTGATGTGCGCGTATTCTGACTCGTCAAAACGTTCTTTCTGTACGCGTGTCATGTAAAGCACGTCTAATTCTGGGGTCACTTCTTCGATGTTGCTGTGCATGCTGAACTGAATGCCCGCTTCTTCGAGTTCTTCACAAATGTAGTCCGGCATCGCCAATGCTTCTGGGGCGATAAAGAAGAAACGAATGTTGCTAAACTTCGCCAGTGCCTGAGTCAGAGAATGCACGGTACGGCCGTATTTGAGGTCACCCACAAATGCAACGTTGAGGTTGTCTAGCGTGCCTTGGGTTTCGTAGATAGAGAACAGGTCAAGCAGCGTTTGAGTAGGGTGTTGGTTGGCACCGTCGCCGCCGTTCACGATAGGCACACCGTTTGAGAACTCAGAAGCCAAGCGCGCCGCGCCTTCTTGAGGGTGACGCATGACGAAAGCGTCAACGTAAGATGAGATCACTTGTACCGAGTCTGCCAGGGTTTCGCCTTTTTTCGCCAGTGACGTGTTACCGCCATTATCGAAGCCAATCACGGTGCCGCCTAAACGCTGTACTGCGGTTTCAAAAGACAAACGCGTACGTGTTGAAGGCTCAAAGAAGCAGCTCGCAACCACCTTGTTTTTTAGCAACTCTGGGTTTGGCTCTGCTTTTAGTTTTGCAGCGGTATCGACGATCAGCTCTAGCTCTTCACGGCTGAGCTCTGGGATGGAGATAATGTGCTTTTTAAATAACGAATGCGCCATAGCAGTGTTTCCTCGTCTCTAATCAAACGTAAATAACAGACAAAAAAAAGCCCCCTAAAAATAGGAGGCTTAAACAGGATCAATAGAGCAAAAAGAAATAGCGAACGTCCCTGAGCTAGGGTGCGAAAAGTTGTCGCGATACGTTGTAAGTGGCTGTTTCATTTTGTGCTCCTTAGACAAATTGCGGAGGATTATACGTGCAAAAAAACGCCTTGCAAGCGTTTGTGAAAAGTATCCATAAAATGGATTTTTATGCGAAATTGGCATCTTTTCATTATGGATTCTCAGTGGTTGTGAGAACTTGCTTGGTGGCGTTTTTATTGCTGTTTTGAGTGTGGAGCTCTGAAAAAAAATGCGGGCTTTATTCAGGGTAAGTTGAGGGTCTCCCTTCCTGCCGCCCGCATTTCCCTGCAGAAATACTCGGCCGTTGTCAGTTGTAGCGGAGAAATTTACGTTCCTTCATGGGGTATCGGGAACGTGTTCCCTGCTACAACTTTTTAGGCCAGAGTATTAAGGTGGCTAGTATCTGTCGATATTAGTCGCCTAGTGTTGCTACCATGATAGCTTTGATAGTGTGCATGCGGTTTTCTGCTTCGTCGAAGACGATAGAGTGTTTAGATTCAACCACTTCGTCTGTCACTTCTACACCATCTTTAAGCTCTGGGTATTCTTGAGCTAGCTCTTTACCTACTGTTGTGTCTTCGCCGTGGAATGCTGGTAGGCAGTGCATGAATTTCACATGTGGGTTGCCTGTCGCTTTGATCATGTCCATGTTGACTTGGTAAGGCATCATTAGGTTGATACGCTCAGCCCATGCTTCTTTCGCTTCGCCCATTGATACCCACACGTCTGTGTATAGGTAATCACAATCTTTAACGCCTTCTTGAACGTCTTCAGTTAGAGTGATTTTCGCGCCAGTTTCTTCTGCGATTTCACGACATTGTGCTACTAGTGCTTCTTCTGGCCAGAACGCTTTAGGAGCAACTAGGCGGATGTCCATGCCCATTTTCGCTGCGCCAACCATTAGCGAGTTACCCATGTTGTTGCGTGCATCACCTAGGTAAGCGAACTTGATTTCGTGCAGTTGTTTGCCACGGCCGTGTTCCATCATAGTTAGGAAGTCAGCCAGGATTTGAGTTGGGTGGAATTCGTCAGTTAGGCCGTTCCATACTGGCACACCAGCGTAAGCGCCTAGCTCTTCTACGATCTCTTGACCGAAGCCACGGTATTCAATGCCATCGTACATGCGGCCAAGAACGCGCGCAGTATCTTTCATTGATTCTTTGTGACCGATTTGAGAACCCGTTGGGCCTAAGTAAGAAACTTTCGCGCCTTGGTCGAATGCCGCAACTTCAAATGCACAACGTGTACGAGTTGATGTTTTCTCGAAGATCAGTGCGATGTTTTTGCCTGTTAGGCGAGGTTGTTCATAGCCGTTGTATTTTGCTTTTTTAAGCTCCGCAGAAAGGTCTAGCATGTGCTGGATTTCACGTGGAGTAAAGTCTAGTAGTTTTAGGAAGTTACGGTTACGTAGGTTAAAAGCCATGATGTTTTCCTTCTTAATGTTCAGCGCTTTCCTTGTTATGCAGGGTAAAGAAGTAAGAAAGCGCGTAATATTGTGTTTTTGGTTGCGCCCACTATGGGCACAAGTTAAATACGTTTCGGTTTAGCCTTTAGTGATGTTGGTGCCCGCTGTGCCTTGCAGAATGCGTAGGCCATCTTCGAGTGCACCAATGCCGACCACTTTGCCGCCTTGCTTGATAAATTCGCACGACGCTTCAATTTTTGGACCCATGGAGCCAGCATCAAATTCGTATTGCGCCAGTTCAGTTGGGTTTGTGCTGCGCAGTGCTTGTTGCGTTGGTTTGCCCCAATCTAGGTAAACCGCGTCTGCGTCAGTCAGAATCAGTAGTGCATCCGCATCCAGTTGTTTGGCTAGGAATGCTGCTGACATGTCTTTGTCGATCACCGCTTCCACACCGACTAGCTTGCCGTTTTCACGTTTGACTGGAATGCCGCCGCCGCCAGTACAGATCACTAGGTGACCTTCATCAATCAGCTTAGTGATCGCGTCATGTTCAATGATGCCGGTTGGTTGTGGGCTAGGCACTACGCGACGGAAGTGTTTGCCGTCTGGCTTGATGATCCAGTTGTACTTTTCAGCCATCTCACGAGCTTCTGCTTCTTCGTAGACTGGGCCGATTGGTTTGGTTGGGTCTGCAAAGGCCGGATCGTTTGGATCCACGGTCATTTGCGTTAGCATGCAAGTGATGTTTTCTTCTGGCAGTTGGTTTTTGAACTCTTGCATCAGCATGTAACCGATCATGCCTTGCGTTTCACTGCCCAGTACATCCAGCGGATAAGGCGCGACTTTTTTGTACTCTAGGCCTTGTAGTGCCAGAAGACCGACTTGTGGGCCGTTACCGTGAACCAGTACCACGTTGTATTCTTTAGCGATTTCAGAAATCGTTTTGACAGCAATTTCAATGTTTTGGCGTTGAACTTCAGCCTCTAGAGGCTCGCCGCGACGAAGTAGGGCGTTACCGCCAAGTGCTACTACTACTGTTTGTTTCGTCATTGTTTTCATCTCTCTGCAGGGGGCAGAAGTGCTAGGCACTCCTGCCTTTTCATCACGATTTAGATACCGTCACGTTCGATTGGGCAGCTCATGCAGCGTGCACCGCCACGACCACGACCTAGCTCATCACCTGGGATTGGTAGTACTGTGATACCTGCTTTGTCGTATTTCTCGTTGGTGTAAGTGTTGCCTTCGTAGCCGATAACTACACCAGGTTTCACTGTTAGCACGTTGTTCGCATCGTTCCACTGTTCACGTTCAGCGTGGAAGTTGTCACCACCAGTGGTGATTAGGTTCACTTTGTCTACGCCTAGTGCTTTCTCGATAGCGTTAACGAAGTAGCCTTCTTCTTTCACGTTCACCGCGCCAGACTCATCGCCTGTTAGGCTCCAGCATTTCACGTCTTTACGAACCACTTCTGGGTAAACCGAGAAAGTATCTTCACGCATGTGAGTCATTACTGTATCCAAGTGCATGCAAGAGCGGTGTTTAGGTAGCTCCATTGCGATAACTTGTTTCGCTTGACCGTGCTTGAATAGGTTAGACGCTAGGTGTTCAACACCTTGTGCTGTTGTACGCTCTGACATACCGATAAGTACTGCGCCTTTACCGATAACCAGTACGTCGCCGCCTTCGATAGTTGAGTTGTCGTAGTTAATGCTTTCTTCGTCGCCGAAGTATTTCACGAAGTCTTGGCCAGCGAAGGTTGGGTGCCAGCGGTAAATTGCGCGAACATGGTTTGTTTCACGTTGACGAGCTGGTTTCGCCATTGGGTTGATAGATACGCCGCCGTAAACCCAGCATGATGTATCACGAGTAAATAGATGGTTTGGTAGTGGCTCGATGATGAAGTCGCTTGGTGCATGCATGCCTTGCATCATAGAAGAAGATTTCATTGGCATTTCGCCGTAAGCCAAACCACCTGTTAGGATCTTCGCTAACTCAAGGTTAGGTAGGTCACCTAGGTAGCAACGAACGTCATTCGCGAACGTTTTGCCTAGACGGTAATCAGACACTTGGCGGCTTAGCAACCATTCTTTTGCTTCTGGCACTGCTAGCGTGTCAGCCAGTAGGTCAGTAAGAAGCAATACTTCAACGCCTTGGTCACGTAGAGTTTGAGTGAATACGTCGTGCTCTTTACCTGCACGTTCAACCGCTAGTACATCATCAAATAGCAATTCATGGCAGTTAGATGGTGTTAAGTGAGTTAGAGCGCGTCTTGGACGATGAACTAGCACGCGACGTAATTGACCGATTTCAGAACCTACATATAACTTACTCATGATCGTATCTCTCTTATATTTAATTAGTTCTTAAATTAAAACTAATAATTAATTTTGTAAGGGAAGAGGTGTGAATTTATTTATTCACTTCTTTGCTCTGGAATTAAATATACGCTTCTCTGAATAGGAAACTTAGAGCTCAATCACAGTTCATTTTTTATGCCTCAAGCCAGTGTTTTCAAGGGTTTTAACAATATCTATGCACTTGTTATTTGGTTGTGAATGCCCTAAAAAGCCACTTGTTTGGGAAGTTTATGCACAATATATTCGTATGCTTTAGATATCCGGATTTTTATGGAAAATGTATTCAATAAAAAGAGGGTGATAAACAAGTGAATTAAATTAATTTATGCATTCAATCTTTCTAGATAAGTGCTTTTTAGCTTTAATTTAAACCTCTGCTAACAAAACTTTTGATAATAAATTTGTTGTAGATCACATTCGCCTTGGGGGATTTATTAATTTATTTAATAAAAACTCATTGAAAAAGTTATTACGAATGAATGTGGGATGGTTTATTTTTTAAAAATTAAAGAAGTAATAAGGTTTTCAAGAAGGTAAATAAAATAGTTCGGCAATTAGAAAGGCGTTTTTGAGTCTCTGTAATACACAGAGAGCGATTATTTCCCTGTGGCTAAGGGTGTAAATTAGGAAATAAAAAAAAGCCGCACAGGGCGGCTTTGACAAGGAAACTGGATAGCAGGAACGAGAGCAGCTACCCAGTTTAAAAATCGGTTTTAGATCAGTGCACCAACACTTAGAACCGCGATACAGAATAGCGCTAGGATAGCAAGTAGCGGCGCAACCCATTTCACGTAGCGAACATAAGGCACACGTGCGATTGCTAAGCCCCCCATGACCACGGCAGAGGTTGGCGTTACCAGGTTCACCAAACCAGAGGCTGATTGGTACGCAGTCACAACCAGGTCTCGGCCTACACCAGCAAAGTCAGCCAGTGGCGCCATGATTGGCATGGTGAGTACCGCTAGACCAGAGCTCGAAGGCACTAGGAATGACAGTAGCACTTCAAGGAAGAACATCACGTTGATGAAGATGACCGAGGAAAGGCCAGTCACCATTTGTTCTGCAGAGTACAAGATGGTGTCAGTGATCATACCGCGGTCCATCACCACGACGATACCACGTGCGATACCGATGATTAGTGCTACGCCAAGTAGGTCACGGGCCCCGTCGATAAAGCTGGTAGTAAATTCTTCTTCGCTCATACGAGCCACGATACCAATGATGATGGTTGATGCTAAGAACATTGCTGAGATCTCAGCCATCCACCAACCAGCTACTGATACACCGTAGATCATTACCGCGAATGACGCGCCAAAGATACTTAGGATCAGCTTGCGAGTGCCTGTGAACTCTAGGCTTTCATCTGATTGGTTGCCCAAGAAGTGCGCTTTGTTTTCTTCGTATTTATCGTAAACGATAGATTTAGTTTGGTCTTGACGAACCATGCGCGCATAACGCATCACGTAAGCGACACAGATCACCCAACCGATAAGCAGTGCAACAACACGTAGGATGATGCCGTCAGTGAACGGAATGCCTGCCGCGTTGGCCGCGATTACGGTTGCAAATGGGTTGATAGTAGAACCTAGCGTACCGATACCAGCGCCCAAAAGTACAGTAGCTGCTGCCACTAGTGGGTCAAAACGTGCGGCCATCATTACAGGTACAAGTAGGGTATAGAATGGCAGTGACTCTTCCGCCATACCATAGACGGTACCACCTGCGGCAAATAGCGCCATCAGTATTGGTATCATCATTTCTTCTCGGCCCTCTAAGCGGTGAGTGACTCGCTCAATACCCGCGTCGATAGCGCCTGTTTTGGTAACCAAACCAAGGAAGCCACCGATAACAAGAATGAATAGAGAAACGTCGATTGCAGCCGCTTCGTAGCTGTTGTGGTCGTAGAAACCGTCGATAGGGGCCAGTAGAACGTCAACCACGCCTTGTGGGTTGCCATCCACCGCTTTGTAAGTGCCAGTGACTGGAACTTCTCGGCCTAGGTCTTCGTTCATTGCACGGTCATATTGACCAGCAGGAACAATCCACGTTAATAACGCAACGAGCGCGATGAGGATAAATAAAATGGTGTAAGCGGACGGAAACTTAAAGTTGGCTAAGAAGCCGCCTTTTTTTTCTTCAGTAGGTACAGTTTGGGTTGTCATGGTGATCTCCTTACTTTTATTTATTTACCCATAAATAAAAGTGAATCAGCGACTAATAGTTATGAAATAAAAACTTTATTAATTAAGTTCTTGGGAATTCGAGGTTTATGAACCTTATTGTTTGGTTCTTTTCCGCTATTTTAAGAGCAGAGAAAAGCTCGTACTTTGTGGATCTTCACAAAAATATACTGGTCTTTTTTAGGCTATAGTTAGCTGAATAGAACTGGCAGGGTATTTGTTTAATAAAATCGGATTAATATTCTAGGTGATTTTTATAAGTTGAGTCAGTGAGGCTATTTTAGTGCTAGAGAGATAGAATTAAGGAATTTTATTCAAACGAACGGATTTTAATTCATGGCAATTTTTTTAAATGTATTTTGACTTAAATCAAAGTTGTGATGTGACCTTTATCTTGAATGTGCCTTTTTTATATTCAGCGGAAAATAAAAAAGGGAGGTCATCCTCCCTTTTAGTGCTTGATTTTTATCTGAATGGTCTAAATAAGTAAACCACCAAATGTAAAGCCCAGAGCCACTGCTGAGGCAATCGTGACCACACCTGGAATAAAGAATGGGTGGTTAAACACATACTTACCGATACGTGTTGAGCCAGTATCGTCCATTTCCACTGCTGCCAGTAAGGTTGGGTAAGTTGGCAGAACAAACAGCGCACTAACCGCGGCAAAAGACGCAACCGCTGTCAGTGGCGCAACACCAATCGCCAGCGCAGCTGGCATCAGTGCAACCGTTGTGGCGCCTTGCGAGTAAAGCAGCATCGAAGCGAAAAACAGCACCATAGCCAACATCCATGGGTAGTCTGCGAGTAGCTCACCCGCGACTTCTTTGATTTCATTGACGTGCGCATTAACAAAGGTTGAGCCTAGCCATGCGACACCCAGTACACAAACACACGCAGTCATGCCTGAACGAAACGTCGACGCTGACGGGATTTTCGCCGCATCGATTTTAGTGATAAGGACGATCACCGCTGCGGCGGCAAGCATGACCGTCATGATCGCTTCGTTGCGGCCTAGGGCAGGGTCAACAATAAGGCCAACCGATTTAGAAATGGCTGCGGCGTAACACACCACAAAACCAATCGCGGCCAAGAAAATATAAGTCGCGGTTTTCGCGGTCGGCAAAATATTACGCTGAGTCGGTGTGGTGAGTTTGATCAGGCCTTGCTCTAAACGCTCCTGATAAACCGGATCATTTTTCAGTTCGCCACCCATAAAATTCGCCACAAACGCGCCAATCATGCAAGCGGTGAAAGTGGTTGGAATACACACGGCCAAAAGCGTTAGGTAATCAACCCCTTTTGGTGCCAACATCGCGGCAAACGCGACCACGGCCGCGGAAATCGGCGAAGCCGTAATAGCGATTTGAGAGGCAACAACCGCAATCGATAGTGGGCGAGAAGGACGAACACCTTGGCCTTTGGCGACTTCAGCAATCACCGGCAGAGTTGAAAACGCAGTATGGCCGGTACCCGCCATCAGCGTCATTAAAAACGTAACAATCGGCGCGTAAAAAGTGATTCGTTCAGGGTGTTTGCGCAAAAAGTTCTCGGCCACTTGTACCAGCCAATCCATACCGCCCGCCACTTGCATGGCTGCGATCGCAGTAATGACCGACATAATGATCAAGATAACATCGACAGGAATAAAAGCCTGGCTAGTCGGCACGCCCAAGATGAGAGAAAGTGCAATCACACCTGCGCCACCCGCCAAACCAATACCAATGCCGCCAATTCTTGCTCCCAAGAATATGAAGAGCAGAACGGTAAAGAGCTCCACAGCAATCATATGAAATACCTCATTAAGTGAATTGTGAATCTGATTATCTAAAAACTCGCGAGATGAATGCTTAAATAATCAGAAGAAAGACCTTGCTCAGAGTGGTGTTTATGGGGTGAGACCCTAAAAAGGGCCCCGTTTGGGACCCTTGGTAGATGCGACTATTCGTAGCGCTTCGCTTTATACTTAGGATGCATAAAGTTTTCAACAGAAAGGATATCGTCTAGCTCTTCTGAAGTTAGAAGACCACGTTCTAGAACGACTTCACGTACGCTCTTGCCTGTTTCAGCACAAATCTTACCGACAATGTCACCTTCGTGGTGGCCAATGTATGGGTTTAGGTAAGTCACGATACCGATAGAGTTGTATACGTAGTTCTCACAAGTTTCTTTGTTTACGGTGATGCCATCGATACACTTGTCGCGTAGGTTGACACACGCATTAGAAAGCAGCGAGATAGACTCAAACATACTTTGTGCGATCACTGGCTCCATCACGTTCAGCTGTAGCTGACCGCCTTCGGCTGCGAACGACACTGTATTGTCGTTACCCAGAACTTTAAAGCACACTTGGTTGACCACTTCAGGCACAACTGGGTTTACTTTCGCTGGCATGATTGAAGAACCAGCTTGAAGCTCAGGTAGGTTCAGTTCGTTCAGACCTGCACGTGGACCAGAAGAAAGCAGACGTAGGTCGTTACAGATCTTAGACAGCTTCACAGCAAGGCGTTTTAGTGCGCCGTGCGTCATTACGTAGGCGCCACAGTCAGACGTCGCTTCGATAAGGTCTTCAGCTGGAACAACCTCTAAGCCAGTCACGTCTGCAAGGTGTTTGATCGCGAGTGCTTGGTAACCTTGAGGCGTGTTCAAACCTGTACCGATAGCCGTGGCACCCAGGTTGATTTCTAGTAGCAGTTTTGATGTGTACTCAAGCGCACGAATTTCTTCGTTTAGCGTCACTGCCCAAGCGTGGAACTCTTGGCCCACGGTCATCGGTACTGCGTCTTGTAGCTGGGTACGGCCCATCTTCAGTACGCCTTTGAACTCTTGGCTCTTAAGCTCGAAGGCACCTTTTAGGTATTCAATCGTTTCAATCAGTTTTTGTACGCTATTGTATACCGCGATACGGAAACCGGTTGGGTACGCACAGTTGGTTGATTGGCTCTTGTTGACGTGATCGTTCGGGTTAATGAACTCGTATTGGCCTTTCTCCTTGCCCATCAGTTCAAGTGCCACGTTGGCGATCACTTCGTTGGTGTTCATGTTCACTGACGTGCCCGCACCACCTTGGAATACGTCTGATGGGAATTGATCCATGCACTTACCTGTTTCAAGGATCAAATCACACGCTTCGATAACGTAGTTCGCCACATCTTTTGGAATTGCACCCAGCTCTTTGTTGGCAAGCGCGGCTGCTTTTTTGGTCATGATCATACCGCGGACAAATTCCGGTACATCAGAAATGGTTACGTTAGAAAGGTTGAAGTTTTCGATTGCGCGTAGGGTATGAATGCCGTAGTAAGCATCCGCCGGAACGTGGCGCTCACCAAGTAGATCTTCTTCAATGCGTGTAGCAGTGTTCGATGTTTTTGGAGCATCAGTTAGGGTAGCCATCACAGGATCCTTAGATAATTATTCTGATAATAAAGTAAATCACTCGCCATTCTGCAATTTAAGAATCCATTCGCCAGAATTTTAGGCTGTCAATCCGTACTGACTTATGTGGCACATCATACTGTACCTACGGCATAAAAATAGTAGCTGGATCACCTTTTTTGCTTTTGTTTCGTCAAAGTTTTGCAAGATATGAACAGCGTATAAACGGCCGCGGATTTATTCACCAATGAGCAATGATTAGGTGCGCTAGACACGTTTTTTTACTGCTTAGATTTGAGCTGATTCAGCAGAGCACGTACACTGAACACAACAAAGGAGGGCGTGTGTTTCCTATCTTATTATTACTGTTTATTTTTGTTCCTATTATCGAAATAGGCCTGTTTATTTCAGTGGGCGGTTACCTTGGCTTGTGGCCGACCATTGCGCTTGTGTTGATCACCGCGTTTGTTGGTGCGTCGTTGGTTCGCAGTCAAGGCTTGCAGACGTTAATGTCAGTGCAAGGTCGCCTTCAGCAAGGTGAATTGCCAGCGCAACAAATTCTGGAAGGTGTCATGCTTGCAGTCGCGGGTGTGTTGCTGTTAACCCCAGGTTTTATGACCGATGGTTTAGGTATGTTGGTATTGTTGCCTGCGCCTCGCGCGGCCATCGCCAAATATCTGATGAGTAAAATGGTGGTGAAGTCTGTGGGCGGCGGTTTCCACGGCAGCTTTCATCAAGGACCATTTAACCAAGACCCTTTTAATGATGATCCGTTTAAGCGTGATCCGTTTGACTCCCAAAAGGGGGACACCTTTGAAGGTGAGTACGAACGTAAAGACGACGATGATCGCAACAAGCTGAATTAAGCTGCATATTTTTCTCAGTCGAAAGGCGCTCTTAGGAGCGTCTTTTTTGTTTTTGGCTGATTTGTAAGCATATTTTAAAGAAACAAACAGTGAGATTGGATATATAACTCTAATAAATATTCACAAAATAAATCATTGAATTCAAAAGCTGTTGAAATATGCATGACATTCAACTTATCGCACACAAACAAGAGATATTGATCTCATAAATTATGAGTGTAATTTTACATTCATACATCTGAATATGATATTTGCCACAATTCGTCAACAAATGGGCGTCGACAAAATATAACGAATGGTGGTGGAACAATGAATCGTAAACATACTCCCAAACTTTTAACCCTCTGTATTGCTTCTGCTTTGTCGGGTGCAGCACACGCCGACATTATCCTTTCACAATACGTGGAAGGTAGCAGATACAACAAAGCGATTGAAATTGCTAATACTGGAGACAGCGCTGTCACACTGACAGGCTATGAACTTGCTAAGTCGTCTAATGGTGGTGGAAGTTGGGGCAGTAAGCTTGATCTAAGCCAAGTGACGCTGGAAGCCAAGCAGGTTTACGTGTTGGCTCATGGGGATGCCAGTGCGGAAATTCTGGCAGTGGCAAATGATACGGATAAAAACGTCACGAATTTTAATGGTGATGACCCTATCGCACTACTAAAAGACGGCGAAGTACATGATGTGCTAGGCGCGATGGAGGGAGTAAAGTTCGGGGAAAATCAAACCTTAGTCCGCAACAGCGATGCGTTGGCCCCATCGAGCACCCACGACCAATCGCGCTGGACGCCATTTGCCAGAGACAATATTGACGGTTTAGGGGCATTGAATACCGTTGAACCACCAGCACCATTTGCGTGTGAGGTTGATGGCGCAGCTCCTACCTTTACCGCTATCCAAGATATCCAAGGCGAAGGCGTATCTTCACCATTAATTGATGGCGACTCGTATATCACCACTGAAGAACATTTTGTCACGGGTGTCGTCACGGCCGTAACCACTGGCTTAACCAAAGGTTTCTACCTACAAGCTCTGGATAATGACAACAATGACGCCACTTCGGAAGGTCTGTTTGTTCACACTGACTTCGCGGACTCAAAGTTAAAAGCGGGTGACGTCGTTTGTGTTAAAGGTAAAGTGCAAGAGTATTACAGCAACACGCAACTATCTTCAGACGCGAACAGCTACACGACAACGAGCACCTCAGACGCGGTGACTGTCACACCGCTAGTAGTGAAAGAGGGCGAGACACTTCGCGAGGCACTCGAACGCCATGAAGGCATGCAGATAGAGCTGGATGCCGCTAGCGAGCTGTTTGTGACGCGGAACTTCTCTTATGACTACGACGCAAAACGCAACAACATGCTGTTATCGCATGAGTCACCATTGTTTAAGCCTACTCAGTTGCATGCTGCGGAAAGCGCTGAAGCGGTTGCGCTGGCAGAGCAGAACAAGAATAACCGCGTTGTATTGGAATCAGATGGTTACGCGCCAAATGGTCAAATTCCTTACTACCCAGATTTTGCCAAAGACTTCGACCAAAATGGATCGTCTGAGCATCACATTCGCTTAGGCTCTCGCGTTGAAGGTTTACAAGGTGTCGTTAACTACAGCTACAACGAATACCGCCTGATCGCGACCAATGACGTGACGAACACCAACTTTGTGACAGCCGGTGAAGGTTTTGATGTAACGCGTAAAGAAGCGCCGAGCATTATGGATTCTGATATGCGTGTCGCCAGCTTTAACGTATTGAACTATTTCACCTCGGTGGCGGATAGCGGCAATGTCAACCCGACAGGGCAAAACCGCGGCGCGAAAAGCAATGAAGAGTTCCTGCTCCAGCAAGCAAAAATTGTCGCGGCCATGAATAAGATGGATGCCGACATCATTGGTTTGATGGAAATCGAGAACAACGGTTTTGGCGAAGGCAGTGCACTACAAAACTTAGTCGATGCACTGAATGCTGACATTGATGATCACAACGATCACTACAGCTACGTGGAAATTGCTGCTGATGACAAACATCAAGGGGAATATTTTGGTACCGACGCGATCATGGTCGCGATCCTTTATCGTGCAGACGCGGTGACGCCAAAAGAGGCCGCAAAAGTCATTCTTACCCCTGAGCAGCACATCGCCGAAAACACCATTACGCGTAACGAAGGTGAAGGTAACCCTGCTTACGATAAGTACCAGCGTTATAGCTTATTCCAGACTTTTACCGTCAAAGAAACGGGCGAAGATTTCTCTGTGGTAGTGAATCACTTCAAATCTAAAGGCTCTGAATGTATCGAAGAGTGGATCGCGGGTGTGGAAGAGAGTGAACCGTCTGATCTACAAGGTAACTGTAACGCGTTCCGTGTCTCTGCTGCGAAAGCGGTGGGCGAAGCCATAAAAAACGTGAAGGGCGATGTACTGGTGATGGGCGATCTGAATGCTTACGGCATGGAAGACCCACTACTGACATTAACTGACTACTCTCAAGAGAAATACGGCCGCGAGATTTACACCGCATCGTATACCACACTGGGTGAAGACGAGCAGGGTAACAAGAAGTCTTATGAACCCGCAGGCGCGAAGATCGAACAAGGTTATGGTTACATCAACCTGAATACCATGCTGCATGGAGTGGACACCTTCTCTTACACTTACTCGGGTGAATTGGGTAACCTTGACCATGCGCTAGCGAGCAGTAGCTTGGCGAAAAAAGTGGTCGCGATAGAGGATTGGCACATCAATGCACTAGAAAGTAACTTGTTTGAGTACAGCAGCAAGTACACTGGCAATATGCCGAAGTACAACGACGCGTTCTCCGCTTCGGATCATGATCCGGTGATCATTGCGATTGATTTGCCTGATACAGAACTTAAGCTGCCGGTTGTTGGCGATAACTTGAAAGTAAAAGTTCGTCTACCAGTTGGTACGGTGGTTGGCGATAAAGTCACGGTGACACTGACCGAGAGTGGTGCGGCAAAACGCATGTCGAGCGGTGAAGACTCATCAGGTTTGACTGCAACGGCAACGGTTGATCAGAGCGATATCGATAGCAGAAACATTGAGGTCGAGTTTGCTCAAGCACCAGCAACAGGTTCCTATACGTTGGAAGAAAAAGTCACTAGCGCAGACGGAAGCGTAGAAAAGTATGTGGCGACTCGCGTAGTTGAAATACAAGCACCAGAGCAGAGTGAATCGAACGGTGGCTCTGTTGGTTGGGGACTGATGGCTGCCTTGTCTGGCCTATTGGCTTGGCGCCGTCGTCGTTAATTAACTCTCCGAGCGTAATTTCCCAATGCCAGCCGTGAATTCGGCTGGCATTTTTTATGTCTCGCACACGCGTCTGGAAATGGATGAATCGAGCCTTTCATGACTGCTCACAAGCTGTGGGATCGGGTATACTTTTGCCCTTCAGGGAAAATGGGGCGAGCCAATATGGACATCAGCTATCGTCAGCTCAAAGCTTTTATTGCTTTGGCCGAGCAGCAGAATTTTACTTACGCCGCAGAGAAGGTGCATATCACGCAGTCTGCATTGAGCCAGATGATGAAAAAGCTCACCCAACAGCTTGCTAGCGAACTGTATCAGCGCCAAGGCAGGAAAATTATCCTCACTGAAGCGGGGGAGCAGCTGTATCAGGAAGCGCGATATATCGTCAACCGACTAGACAAACTGGTGCAGCAGAACAAAGACCGCCAGCACGGCTACAACAAATCACTGGTGGTGTCGTCGCTCTACACGTTGTGTGCATCCTTAGCACCGAAAACCCTCAATGACCTGAAAAAGCGCTATCCAGATTTTACCTTTCGTTTAATAGAAGAGAGGGTTGATGACATTACCCATTCGGTATTGCAAGGACAGGCAGATATCGGCATCAACACCAACCCGAATCATCCAGAACTGAACTTTGATTTGCTGTTTCGAGACTACCTGTGTTTCGTTTGCCGACAAGACCACCCGCTCGCCGAGCATAAACAGGTCAGCTGGGAGCAAGCGCATCAATACGCCTCGATTGGTGTTAGCCCAGGGAACAGTTTACGCACCCTCACCGACGAAGCGTTTCAACGCATTGGCTTAACCTACGACCCAGAATTGAGCGCCTCGCATACCTCAACGTTATTAGGGATGATTTCCAGCGGGCTGGGCTCGACGATTTTGTCTTCCACCATCGGCGAATTGAACAACAACGTGGAAGTTCGCTTTATTCCGATTGTTCAGCCAGTTCAGTATCGCTCGGTAGGACTCATTACACGTAAAGAAACTCATCGAGAGTTAGTCGATGAGTTCAGTTTGATCTTAAAAAAACACGTTAGTGATTGGAATCCCCTTGCTCAACCAAGTTAATAAAGTACGCGGCCCCAATTGGAATCAGCTTATCGTTGAAATCGTAGGCTTTGTTGTGTAACCCGACATGACAGCCGTCTTCACGTGTGCCATTGCCGATAAACCCGTAGCAACCAGGTACTTCATTGAGGAAGAAAGAAAAGTCTTCGCTGGTCAGCATCGCTTCACAGCTTGGGTTTACCTGCTCTGTGCCCACAGTTTGCTGCGCGGCGGCGATTGCGCGTGCGGTTTCAACTTCCGTGTTGACCGTCGGCGGATACGATACCGGCCCGAGTTTGAATTCAGCCTTCATACCGTGCGCTTTGCCAGTATGTACCACCAACTGTTCTAAACGCTCAACGATGCTATCACGCGTTTGCTGCGAGAGAGCGCGGAAGGTGCCACTCATATGGGCCTGATCCGCAATAGCATTGGTGGTTTCACCGCAGTGCATCTGCGTCACCGTCACGACCAGTGGGTCAAACGGGTCGTAACTGCGGCTGACCATACCCTGAATGCCTTGGTAAATATGAGTTGCGACCAGTAATGGATCTTGGGTGGTGTGGGGTAATCCCGCATGACCGCTTTTTCCATCGACAGTGACAAATAAGCGATCGGAGCTTGCCATAATCGGTCCCGTCTTAAACGCAAAATGTCCTTCAGGAATGCCCGGCATATTGTGCAGTGCGTAGCAGGCGTCAATCGGAAAACGGTCTAGCATGCCGTCGGCGATCATGGTCTCCGCACCAGCTTTGCCTTCTTCAGCGGGTTGGAATATCAGTACCACTTTACCGGCGAAATGACGCGACTGAGCCAAGTAGCGCGCTGCGAGTAATAACATAGTGGTGTGACCGTC
>NZ_BCUD01000020.1 GCF_001591105.1 Vibrio nereis NBRC 15637
TCTCGCAGACGATCCGCCAGTGCGATCGACGGTGGATCTCCCGCCCGGCCACCAGAAAAGTTTTCCATGCCAATGTGGATCTTACCACCCAAGAAAGTACCCACTGTGAGTACCACGGCTTTAGCGTGAAACTTCAAACCCATCTGAGTGACGACACCCACGACGGTGTCTTGCTCAACAATCAGATCGTCGACCGATTGTTGAAACAACGTCAGGTTTGGGGTGTTTTCCAGCGCATCACGAACATAGGCTTTGTACAGTGCGCGGTCTGCTTGAGCTCGAGTAGCTCGTACTGCTGGGCCTTTAGATGCATTCAGTGTACGAAACTGAATACCAGCGTGATCAATTGCCTGGGCCATAAGACCACCCATAGCGTCGACCTCTTTCACTAGGTGGCCTTTGCCGATCCCACCAATAGCTGGGTTGCATGACATTTGACCAAGAGTGTCGATATTGTGCGTCAGTAACAGAGTTTTTTGTCCTGTACGCGCAGATGCTAGTGCGGCTTCCGTTCCTGCGTGTCCGCCACCAACAACAATGACGTCAAAGTTTTCGTGATAGAGCATGAACTAACCTCAGGTATTCCATCAAGCTGTAGAAAGATAAAAGGAGCGATATTCTACCTTCTTTCAGGGAGTGTGGAAACGCTTTTGAGACTTTTCATTCAAAGGGCTGAAAGACTAATATATATAAGATCTATATATATGATCTTTTATTAGATCTACTATTAGGATCGACGATCTCTGTGGATAAGTGATAAATGATCAACAAGATCATGGATCTTAGAGTGATCATATTCTGTGATCATGATTTGATCTAAGTGAGGATTACCTGGGATCAAAAGTGGTAGTTATACACAGGGGGGGAATATGATCAAAGTTATTATTGGGATAACTAAAGGAAAGACACTGGATCTTATTAGGTTTATCCACAGTCATTTTGATTAAAAAAGCATCGAACGGTAAGGAAGGAGAAAAGAAAAGTTATTCACAAAGCAAAAAAAAGAGCCGCGATTGCGACTCTTAAGATCCGTTAGAAGCGTTCAATGTGCTCTTTTAGCCATTCTTCAGCTGCATCTTCAGGGACATCATGGTTGAGTACATCTATGGTAAAGCAGTCCGCGACCGGCGTTGCGCCAATATCTTCTAATAATGCATAGGCGTGTTTACCTGCGGCGCAGAATGTATCGTAACTTGAATCGCCAATCGCAATGACGGCGAACTTAAGATCACTGGTTTTAGGTGGTGTTTCTTGTAAGCTGTGGATGAACGGCTGGATGTTGTCTGGGTATTCTCCCGCGCCATGAGTAGAGGTAATGATCAGCCATGTCCCGCTGTTGTCGATCTCTGCCAGGTTCGGCTGATTATGAATCGATGTCTCAAAGCCTTGCTCGACTAAAAGATCGCTTAGATGGTCACCCACATACTCTGCACCGCCTAGGGTACTGCCTGTAATAATATGAATCATGTTAAATCCTTTACCTAAAAGAAGCGCGACCTACTAGGCCGCGCTGAGATTATTTTCCGATACAGAAAGAAGAGAAGATACGGCCGAGTAGATCATCTGAGGTAAACTCGCCCGTGATCTCACTGAGATGCTGCTGGGCGATACGTAGCTCTTCAGCGAGGATTTCACCCGCCATGTAGCCCTCTAGCTGTTGCTGACCGATATCAAGGTGTTCTGCGGCCTTTTCTAGCGCTTCTAGGTGGCGACGTCTGGCCATAAATCCCCCTTCATTACCGCCAGCGAATCCCATGCATTCTTTCAAGTGCGTACGCAGCGCATCAACCCCTTCGCCAGTCTTTGCCGAAAGGCGGATCAAAGTCGGTGAGTTGACGTGGCAGATCCCGAGGTGTTCATTGGTTTGATCCACTTTATTGCGGATCACCGTCATACCCATGTGATCAGGGAGTCGATCGACAAAGTCTGGCCAAATGTCTTTTGGATCGGTAGCGTCTGTTGTGGTGCCGTCTACCATAAATAGTACGCGATCGGCTTGTGAGATCTCCTCCCATGCGCGCTCAATACCAATCTTTTCGACTTCGTCAGACGCGTCACGCAGGCCTGCGGTATCGATAATGTGCAATGGCATGCCATCAATATGGATGTGTTCGCGCAGCACATCACGTGTGGTACCCGCGATGTCGGTTACGATGGCTGACTCTTTACCTGACAGCGCATTGAGTAGGCTTGATTTACCCGCGTTAGGACGGCCCGCAATCACGACCTTCATCCCTTCGCGCATTATCGCGCCTTGGTTGGCTTCGCGGCGCACCGCTGCTAGGTTATCGATGATGGTTTGCAAGTCAGCTGATACTTTGCCATCGGCGAGAAAATCGATTTCTTCTTCAGGGAAATCAATCGCAGCTTCGACGTAAATGCGCAGGTGGATCAGCGATTCCACTAAGGTATGAATGTGATTCGAGAACGCGCCTTGAAGTGACTTGAGGGCTGATTTAGCCGCTTCTTCCGAGCTGGCGTCAATCAAGTCAGCAATGGCCTCTGCTTGCGCGAGGTCGAGTTTATCGTTCATAAACGCGCGCTCAGAAAACTCGCCTGGTCTTGCGGTACGAATTCCTGGGATTTGTAAGATACGCTTAATCAGCATATCCATCACGACAGGGCCGCCGTGGCCTTGTAGCTCAAGCACATCTTCCCCGGTAAAAGAGTTGGGATTCGGGAAGTAGAGGGCGATCCCTTGGTCGAGCTGTGTGCCGTCCTCAGAGGTGAAAGGGAGGTACTCTGCATAGCGAGGACGCAGTTCCTTACCCGTGACCTCTAGTGCGACTTTAGACGCCAGAGGGCCGGATACACGGATGATTCCCACACCACCACGTCCAGGGGCTGTTGCCTGAGCAACAATGGTATCAGTTGTCATATAGATGCCTTTCGAGCTTGGGCCGGAATTACAGGCCTTGAGAAAATGGAGTTAGCTGAATTGTAATCAGCTCAAATAAAAAAGGCGACCTTTTGGCCGCCTTTCATTGTTTAATGGCTGTTACTTAGTGTGTAAGCCTTTCTTTTCCAGCGCTTTATAAATAAGTGACTGCTGGATAAGCGTTACTACGTTTGATACTAGCCAGTAAAGTACCAGACCTGACGGGAAGAACAGGAAGAAGAAAGTAAACATAACCGGCATAAAGGTCATGATCTTCTGCTGCATTGGGTCCGTAACAGTTGTTGGGCTCATTTTCTGAATCATGAACATCGACGCACCCATCAGGATTGGCAAGATGTATAGCGGGTCTTGCGCTGACAGATCGTGGATCCAACCAAAGAACGGTGAATGGCGTAGCTCAACCGATTCCATTAGCGCCCAGTATAGTGCGATGAAGATCGGCATCTGAAGAATTAGAGGAAGACAGCCGCCCAGTGGGTTTACTTTCTCTTTCTTGTACAGTTCCATCATTTCTTGGCTCATGCGTTGACGGTCGTCGCCGATACGCTCACGCATTGCTTGCAGCTTAGGCTGTAGCATGCGCATTTTTGCCATTGAGGTGTACTGAGCTTTGGTCAGTGGGTACATCGCACCACGAACAATGAAAGTCAGACAGATGATGGCCACACCCCAGTTACCCACGAAGCTTTGAATGAAAGAAAGCAGCATGTGCAGTGGTTTTGCGATGAACCATAACCAGCCGTAATCGACTACAAGGTCCAGGTTTGGTGCGACTTCTTCCATTTGGTTTTGAAGTTTAGGACCAACCCAAAGTGTTGCTGTGAATTGAGCACTGTCACCATTAGCGATAGTTTTATTCGGCATACGTACGCCGATGTCACCTAGGTTGCCAATTACACGAGTGTACAGGCTGGTGCCAGGTTCGTTGCGAGGGATCCAAGCGGATGCGAAGTAGTGCTGGATCATCGCCGCCCAACCTTCACCGTTAGGTAGGTTTAGCGATAGGTTACGATCCTGCATATCGTCAAAGCTGTATTTACTGTAACGGTTTTCTTCCGTCGAGTAAGCACCACCGCGGTATGTTGGCATTGTGATGCTGCCGCCATCGTCCATTAGGTTTTGACGTAAGTGCGCGTACATACCAAAGGTTGCGTTGTTGCCTGAGTTGTTAACCACATTGTATTCAACGTCTACCGCGTAGCTACCGCGCTTAACGATGATAGTTTTGGTGTACTCAAGACCATTTGCCGAGTAAGTCATTGGGATGCGTAGTTCATCTTGACCTTCTGCCAGCGTAAACTGGTCATCACTAACTGCGTAGTGAGGGCGATTTGTGCTGCTTAAATCGATGCCTTGAGGGCCGACTAGACCACTTTGCGCGATAAACTGGTGACCAGCTTCGTTCTTAAGCAGAACGAATGGGTCAGAAGAATCGAGTTCTGCTGAGTACTGGTTTAGGTCTGCATTCACAACGTCACCACCAACCGTATCAATCGACAGAGTCAATACATCAGTTGTTACGGTAATCGTTTTGGCAGAAGCTTGCTGCGCAGGAGCTGGGTCTAGCTCGTCAGCAAAAGATGGTGCAGGTAGAGTACTGCTTGATTGAGCCTGTTCAATCGGCTGAGGCGTAGGATTCTTTGCGACTTGCCATTGCTGGAACAATAGGAAAGAAACCAGTGCTAGCGCGATTAACAGGATATTACGTTGAGAATCCATCGTTAATTGTCTCTGTCTTGGTTTTGGACTGGTGGTACGGGGTCGTATGTCCAACCCTTTCTATTTAAAGGATTGCATTTTAATAGACGTTTGCTTGATAACCAACACCCTTTTACAAAACCGTGAGCTTTCAACGCTTCTATGGCATAAGTAGAGCAAGTTGGGGAAAAACGACAACGTGGTCCGAGGATCGGACTAATAAAGGCCTTGTAAAGTCGGACGAGACCGATAGCTACCCGCGAGAGGGGCGAGACAGACGCTGCCATAACTTATCAAACAATTTGAACATTTCTTCATTGCTCAAATCTTGCGCGCTTTTCTTTGCAATAACAACAAAATCTTTATTAGGAAGCTGATGTTGTTTGTTACGAAAGCTTTCACGAGCGAGACGCTTAAAGCGATTTCGACCAACAGCAGTTTTAATCTGTTTTTTCGGAACGGCTAAACCTAGTCTTGGGTGAGATAAGGAATTTTTGCGAGCGATGATGGTGAAATGAGGTGAGCCAGCTCGATGAGCTTGCTGAAAGACATTTTGATAATGCTCGGGAGTTAACAAGCGTAACTCCCGATTGAACGCGTACGTATTCAAAATAATCGAAGATTACTTAGAAAGACGCTTACGGCCTTTAGCACGACGTGCGTTGATTGTTGCACGACCGTTCTTAGTAGCCATACGTGCACGGAAACCGTGAGTACGCTTGCGCTTTAGAACTGAAGGTTGAAAAGTGCGTTTCATGATAATTACCTTTACTGATCAGTAGTTTTAGGTTCTTGTTAAACCCGGCGTGGGTATTGCGCTTTCTTTATATAAAGAAGCTCTTTATATAGAGAAGAGTAACCGACGCCTCTCAACAAAGAGGCGGAATTGTAATCACAGTCACATCAAGTGTCAATCATTGAGCGACTGCTAAATTCCGGCCGAGCGATTATACGTAGTGTGAGTAAAATCTCAAGGATCACGCGATCTTTGCTTGTGATCTTTACTCAGCACCAACTTGACGAAGGAACTTCCTTAAACGAGGATCCTGTGGATTACCGAAGATATCCTGTGGAGATCCCTGCTCAACGATGTTGCCTTCTGCCATAAAGATCACTCTATCGGCAACCTCTTTGGCAAATTGCATTTCATGCGTGACCACCAGCATAGTCTGATGTTTCGTCGCTAACTCCTTCATTAATTGGAGAACTTCTCCTACCCATTCAGGATCGAGCGCCGACGTTGGTTCATCAAACAGCAGTAATTCTGGTTGCAGTGCCATTGCGCGACCAATGCCCACACGCTGCTGTTGTCCACCAGACAGAGCCGCTGGATAACTATCGCCTTTATCCCCAAGACCGATGTCATCCAGAATCTCTTGCGCGCGTTGTAACGCATCCGATTTTTTCCATCCACGCACGGTTATTAAACCTTCTGCGATATTCTGTCGGGCTGTCATATGAGAAAACAGCGCATAGTTTTGGAAAACGAATCCGGTTTTACGGCGTAGCGCAATCACTTCTGCTTTGGTGTGATGTTCTGTATCGACACTCACATCGTCGATAGTAATCACGCCTTTATCAGCATTTTCAAGAAAGTTCACCGTGCGCAGTAGGGTGGACTTGCCAGTACCACTGGAGCCAATAATCACGATGATCTCGCCTTGTTTTATATCGATATCAATACCTTTGAGTACTTCCGTGCCTCCGAAGCGCTTGTGAATATTTGCTAGCTTGATCATCGTACGTATGCCTTGTTCAGTTTAGCTTCTGCCCAGATTTGGACGCGAGTGAGGACAACCACAACTGCCCAGTAAATCAATGCGACGGCTAAGAAAGCTTCAAAGAAACGGAAGCTAGACGAAGCTTCCATTTGTGCTTTCGCCATGATTTCAGCCACACCCAGCGTAAACGCCAAAGAGGTTGATTTAATCATGTCGATGAAATAGTTCATTAATGAAGGCAGAGCAACACGAGTGGCTTGCGGCAAAATCACACGGCGCATCGCTTGTGAGGTGGTCATGCCAACAGACAGGCTGGCTTCCATTTGACTACGGTCAATGCCGATGATTGCGGCGCGGATACTTTCCGCCATATAAGCGGCAAAGTGTAAGGTTAAACCGATCACGGCAGCGCTAAACGCATCCAAGCCAACCATAAATGGAAAGACTTGTGGTAGACCGTAATAAAGAAGGAACAGTTGAACCAGTAATGGCGTACCGCGGAAAAAACTAATATAAAGTTGGCTTAGCTGATCTAAAACTGGGACACGAAATACGCGGATATTCGCCAAAATGACCGATAAAATCAGTGAAAATAACAATCCCCAAGTCGCCATTTCCATTGTGGTGCCAAGATATTTGAGCAATATCGGCATCAGGTCTAGCATATAGTTAAAATCAAATCCCATAGCTTGTCTCAGTTAAAGTTGATACTTATAGAAATGCAAAACCCACTGCAAAGCTGGAGCGCAGTGGGTTGAGAAACTTATCCTAATTTATGTGGATAAGAAAGGTAATTGGTTACTTCTTGGTAATGTCAGCACCAAACCACTTCTGAGAGATTTTTTCTAGAGTGCCGTCTGCACGCATCTCTGCAAGTGCTTTATTTACTTCCGTTTGAAGTTTCTTACCATTTTCGTTGTCGACGAAAGGCCACGCATTTTCGATCGTTTCAAACGGTTGACCAGCCAGCTGCAGAGGTAGGCCTGTTTTCTTGATCAGTTCCAGTGCCGATAGTCGATCCATGATAAAGGCATCTGCGCGACCTAGTGCCACATCGTGCTCGATACCTGTTTCGTAGGTTTTGATGTTGATCTTGCCGTCTTTGTCGTAGCTGCGTAGTAGCTGTTCAAAGTTAGAACCAAGGTTTACGGCAACGGTTTTTCCCGCAAGATCATCCACATTCTTGATGCTGTCATTGCCTTTACGCACGGTGATTTGTGCGCCATCGATAACATATGGGTCTGCAAATAGGTATTTTGCTTTACGCGCATCGGTCATGGTGATCTGGTTAGAAATGGTGTCGATGCGCCCTGTCTCTAGTAGACCGAATAAACCAGAAAAGTTTGCTGTTACGTACTCAACGTTGTAGTCGTTGCGCTTACCAATCTCATCCCACAGGTCAACTTCGAAGCCTTGCAGCTTATCTTGCTGAACAAACGTGAATGGGAAGTAACGGCCCGACATACCGACTTTTACGTCAGTTGCGGCTTGAACAGTGGCAGCAGAGAGAGCGATTGCTGCAACCGCAGCTTTAATCCAGTTTTTCATAGTAAAACTCCATATATTTATGGGGGTAGATACTAATGTTACTTTGGTCAATTAGATAAATAACCAAGTGAAATAACCTAGATGCCAGAGTAATAAGCTGCATAAACTATAGCAGCCGATTTGAATCCTTGTTTGGCCCTTCGAGAAAACTTCATGCACAGAGTTATCACCAGATTGACGATCTTAGTAAAATAGCCCAAATGTGGATCAATATGTGGGTAAAAATGGGGCATGGTGTGTGGATCTAACGAATAATCTCGAAAATATTGTGAATAACTTGGATCTTATTCACTGGATCGTCGATCAATCGCTGGCGATCTCGGTTATCAACAGGTAAAATTGCCAATCTTTTCCGATTAACGACTTTGAGTGGGGGCACCGTGTCATCTTCGCTATGGTTGCAATGTATGCAGCAGCTTCAAGAAGAGCTACCAGCTACAGAATTCAGCATGTGGGTTCGTCCGCTACAAGCAGAGCTCAATGACAATACTCTCACTTTGTTTGCACCAAACCGATTTGTCTTGGATTGGGTGCGTGATAAGTATCTAAACAACATCAACCGCTTGCTGCGTGAATTCTGCGGTAATGACATTCCTAGCCTGCGTTTTGAGGTTGGAAGCCGCCGTGTATCTGCACCAAAACCTGCGCCTACGCGTACGCCAGCAGACGTGGCCGCAGAGTCGTCGGCACCTGCACAACTGCAAGCACGTAAGCCCATCCACAAAACGTGGGATGACGACGCGGCAGTCGTTGCAAACATCAATCATCGCTCGAACGTGAACCCAAAACACAAGTTCAAGAACTTCGTTGAAGGTAAGTCTAACCAGCTTGGTTTGGCGGCGGCGCGTCAGGTATCGGATAACCCGGGTGCAGCATACAACCCATTATTCCTATACGGCGGCACAGGTTTAGGCAAGACCCACTTGCTGCACGCGGTCGGCAACGCAATTGTCGACAACAAGCCAGATGCGAAAGTTGTCTACATGCACTCTGAACGTTTCGTGCAAGACATGGTGAAAGCGCTGCAAAACAACGCGATTGAAGAATTCAAACGCTACTACCGCAGTGTTGATGCGCTACTGATCGATGATATTCAGTTCTTCGCCAATAAAGAGCGTTCTCAGGAAGAGTTCTTCCACACGTTTAACGCGTTGTTAGAAGGCAACCAGCAAATCATTTTGACTTCTGACCGTTATCCAAAAGAGATCAACGGTGTGGAAGATCGTCTTAAATCGCGTTTTGGTTGGGGCTTAACGGTTGCGATCGAACCACCTGAATTGGAAACGCGTGTCGCGATTTTGATGAAAAAGGCCGAAGATCACCAAATCCACCTTGCGGATGAAGTGGCGTTCTTTATTGCTAAGCGTTTGCGCTCCAACGTGCGTGAGTTAGAAGGGGCATTAAACCGAGTTATCGCCAATGCGAACTTTACTGGCCGCCCAATTACCATTGATTTTGTCCGTGAAGCGCTGCGCGACCTGCTGGCTCTGCAAGAGAAGCTCGTGACCATCGACAATATCCAAAAGACCGTCGCGGAATACTACAAAATCAAAGTCGCAGACCTGCTCTCTAAACGTCGTTCTCGTTCGGTTGCTCGTCCTCGTCAGCTCGCGATGGCGTTAGCGAAAGAGCTAACCAACCACAGCTTGCCAGAAATCGGTGATGCGTTTGGTGGGCGTGACCACACGACCGTGTTACATGCTTGCCGTAAGATCGAGCAACTACGCGAAGAGAGTCACGACATTAAAGAAGATTACTCTAACTTGATTCGTACCCTTTCTTCTTAATTCGCAGTATCCTTATACCCTAACGACTAGGGTATAAGCACCCACCCATTACTCTGTTTAAGCAATAGAATTCTGATAAGAGCGTCCTATGAAATTTTCCATTGAACGTAGCCACTTACTAAAACCCCTTCAACAAGTTTCGGGGGCTTTGGGTGGTCGTCCAACTTTGCCTATTCTAGGTAACCTGCTTTTGAAAGTAGAAGACAACGTGCTGTCGATGACTGCTACAGATCTGGAAGTGGAATTGATCAGTCGTGTGACGTTGGAAGGTGACTTTGAAGCGGGTAGCGTAACGGTACCATCACGTAAATTTTTGGATATCTGTCGCGGCTTACCGGATGATTCCGTGATCACCTTTGTTCTCGAAGGCGATCGCGTACAAGTTCGCTCGGGCCGCAGCCGTTTTTCATTATCAACGCTGCCAGCAAGCGATTTTCCTAACATCGAAGATTGGCAAAGTGAAGTGGAAGTGTCACTGACCCAAGCCGATCTGCGCGGTGTGATCGAGAAGACTCAATTCTCGATGGCGAATCAAGATGTACGTTATTACCTTAATGGCATGCTGTTCGAAATTGATGGCAGCACACTTCGCAGTGTGGCGACAGATGGCCACCGTATGGCGGTTTCTCAGACTCAGCTCGGTGCTGATTTTGCACAAAAGCAAATCATTGTGCCGCGTAAAGGGGTGTTGGAACTGGTCAAACTGATGGATGCGCCTGAGCAGCCAGTGACGCTGCAAATCGGTAGCTCCAATGTGCGTGCAGAGGTCAACAACTTTGTGTTCACTTCTAAGCTGGTTGATGGCCGTTTCCCAGATTATCGCCGAGTGATGCCGCAGCAAACCACCAAAACATTGGAAGCCAGCTGTGATGAATTGCGCCAAGCCTTTTCTCGTGCGGCTATTTTGTCGAATGAGAAATTCCGTGGCGTTCGCGTGAATCTTGCGGGTAGTGAAATGCGCATTACCGCCAACAACCCAGAGCAGGAAGAGGCGGAAGAGATGCTGGATGTCAGCTTTGAAGGTGACGCGATCGAAATCGGCTTTAACGTGAGCTATGTGCTGGATGTGTTGAATACACTGCGTTGTGAAAAAGTACGTATCTCGATGTCGGATGCCAACGCCAGTGCCTTGATTGAAAATGCTGACGACGACAGTGCCTTGTACGTGGTCATGCCAATTCGACTCTAGCATGCCGCTCTCACGTCTTATTATTCAGCAATTTCGAAACATTAAAGCCTGTGATATTGACCTATCAGCAGGCTTTAACTTTCTTATTGGCCCCAATGGAAGCGGCAAAACCAGCGTCCTTGAGGCCATTTATCTCCTGGGTCACGGCCGATCTTTTAAGAGCTCTTTAACCGGGCGAGTGATTCAAAATGAATGCGACGAACTGTTTGTCCATGGCCGTTTTTTGAACTCGGATCAATTTGAGCTACCGATCGGCATTAATAAGCAGCGTGATGGCTCAACAGAGGTTAAAATAGGCGGTCAGTCTGGGCAAAAGTTAGCTCAGCTAGCTCAGGTTTTGCCTTTGCAGCTAATCCACCCCGAGGGGTTTGATTTACTGACCGATGGCCCAAAACATCGCCGCGCATTTATTGATTGGGGCGTGTTTCACACTGAGTCTGCATTTTATGATGCATGGGGGCGATTTAAGCGGCTGAATAAACAGCGCAACGCCTTACTGAAAACGGCCACCAGCTATCGAGAGCTCAGTTATTGGGATCAGGAGATGGCGGTGTTGGCAGAAAATATCAGTCAATGGCGTGCTCACTATGTTGAGCAACTCAAGTCTAAGGCTGAAGAGATATGTCAGACTTTTCTGCCTGAGTTTGAGATCCAGTTGAAGTATTATAGAGGCTGGGATAAAGATACGCCGTACCAAGAAATTCTCGAGAAGAATTTTGAACGCGATCAGTCGCTTGGTTACACCTTTAGTGGACCAAACAAAGCCGACTTAAGAATAAAAGTGAACAATACACCTGTTGAGGACGTATTGTCTCGCGGTCAGCTCAAGTTGATGGTTTGCGCACTTCGCGTGGCGCAGGGCCAGCACCTGACAGAGATGACCGGCAAGCAGTGTATTTACCTGATTGATGACTTTGCATCGGAATTAGATAGCCAACGTCGTAAGCGTCTCGCAGACTGCTTAAAAGCGACGGGGGCTCAAGTTTTTGTAAGTTCTATCACGCAAAGCCAAGTCGCCGATATGGCCGACGAAAATGGCAAGATGTTCCATGTGGAACATGGCACAATAGAACAAAATATAAGTGGAAGATAACTCATGTCTGAAAATTACGATTCATCGAGTATTAAAGTACTAAAGGGCCTGGATGCAGTACGTAAGCGTCCAGGGATGTACATCGGCGACACGGACGACGGTACCGGTCTGCACCACATGGTTTTCGAGGTGGTGGATAACTCAATTGATGAAGCGTTGGCTGGTCACTGTAAAGACATCATTGTGACAATTCATGAGGATAACTCAGTTTCTGTAAGCGATGATGGCCGTGGTATCCCGACGGAAATACACTCAGAAGAAAACGTCTCTGCAGCGGAAGTTATCATGACGGTACTTCACGCTGGTGGTAAGTTCGATGATAACTCGTACAAAGTATCTGGTGGTCTACACGGGGTAGGTGTGTCGGTAGTCAACGCACTGTCTGAAAAAGTGACTCTGACCATCCAGCGTGGTGGCCATATTCACACGCAAACGTATCGTCATGGTGAGCCAGAAGCGCCACTAGCCGTGGTCGGTGATACTGAAAACACTGGTACTCAGATCCGTTTTTGGCCAAGCGCAGAAACTTTCTCTAACACCGAGTTCCACTACGACATTCTGGCAAAACGCCTGCGTGAACTGTCTTTCTTAAACTCTGGTGTATCAATCAAACTGATTGATGAGCGCGAAGACGATAAAAGTGACCACTTCATGTTTGAAGGTGGTATCCAAGCGTTTGTTGACCACCTAAACACCAACAAAACCCCAATCATCGATAAAATCTTCCATTTCAACTTTGAACGTGAAGACGGTATTTCTGTTGAAGTGGCGATGCAATGGAACGATGGCTTCCAAGAAAGCATTTTCTGTTTCACTAACAACATCCCACAGCGCGACGGTGGTACTCACCTAGCTGGCTTCCGTGCTGCGCTGACGCGTACTTTGAACTCGTTCATGGATAAAGAAGGCTTTTCTAAGAAAGCGAAAACGTCGACATCGGGTGATGATGCGCGTGAAGGTCTGACAGCGGTTGTTTCCGTGAAAGTGCCGGATCCAAAATTCTCCAGCCAAACCAAAGACAAACTGGTTTCTTCTGAAGTGAAATCAGCGGTTGAATCGGCAATGGGTGAGAAGCTGTCTGAATTCTTGGTTGAGAACCCAACTGAAGCGAAGATGGTGTGTTCTAAGATCATCGATGCAGCGCGTGCGCGTGAAGCGGCACGTAAAGCTCGTGAAATGACACGTCGTAAAGGCGCACTAGACCTAGCTGGCCTACCAGGTAAGCTGGCGGACTGTCAGGAAAAAGACCCAGCTCTCTCTGAACTGTACATAGTGGAGGGTGACTCGGCAGGCGGCTCCGCAAAACAAGGCCGTAACCGTAAGAACCAGGCAATCCTACCGCTGAAAGGTAAGATCCTGAACGTTGAAAAAGCGCGCTTCGACAAAATGCTCTCTTCTCAAGAAGTGGCGACACTGATCACCGCACTTGGTTGTGGTATCGGTCGTGACGAGTACAACCCAGATAAACTGCGTTACCACAACATCATCATCATGACCGATGCGGATGTCGACGGTTCGCACATTCGTACGCTACTGTTGACCTTCTTCTACCGTCAAATGCCGGAGCTTATCGAGCGCGGCTACGTGTACATCGCTCAGCCACCACTGTACAAAGTGAAAAAAGGCAAGCAAGAGCAGTACATCAAAGATGAAGAAGCGATGAACCAGTACCAAATCGCTCTGGCACTGGATAATGCTGCTCTGCACGTGAACACCGAAGCGCCAGCGTTATCAGGTGAAGCACTAGAAAAATTGGTACAGCAGTACAATTCAGGTATCAAACTGGCTGATCGCATGAGCCGTCGTTACCCGAAAGCACTTGTGCATGAGCTGATTTACATGCCACGCCTAACGCAAGAGCAATGTGCTGATGCTGCGGCCGTTGAAGCGTGGACTAAACAGTTAGTCGAGCAGCTTAATAGCAAAGAAGTGGGCGCGAGCCAGTACAGCTTTGAAGTGGAGCAGCACGTTGAACTCGGTCTGAATCTACCGAAGATCATTGTGCGTACCCACGGCGTGACACACGAATTTGCGCTTAGCACTGACTTCTTAAACTCGAAAGAGTACGGCAAACTGGCTGAGCTTTCTGAAGCACTGGATGGGTTGCTAGAAGAAGGCGCTTACATTAAGCGCGGTGAGCGTACATTGCCAGTAACCAGTTTTGCACAAGCAACCGAGTGGTTGGTGAAAGAGTCAATGCGTGGTCTCAGCCGTCAGCGTTACAAAGGTCTAGGTGAGATGAACCCAGATCAGCTTTGGGAAACGACGATGGACCCTGAAACTCGCCGTATGATGCAAGTAACGATTGAAGATGCGGTTGGTGCGGATCAGTTGTTTACTACGCTAATGGGCGATCAAGTTGAGCCTCGTCGCAACTTCATTGAAGAGAACGCTCTGAAAGTAGCAAACCTAGACGTATAGATATTCACGTACTTCTTATAGCCAAAAAGCAGCGATTTATCGCTGCTTTTTTGTTTTTTACCGATGATAAAATCACCATTTTATAGCAACACTTCCTGTTTTTTGGTGTTAATCGCCAGCTCTCTCTTTAATCTTGCCATTTTGTTCCCGTTTTATTTTTTTCTTGCCATTTTGTTCGAGGGGGCACTTTTGCTTTCTTTTTTAGGCTCGATATAGTGTCGAAGAGCTTATATGAAGAGGTGAACAGATATGGTGACTACTTTCCTGATCTAAGCCGGAAGTGAGCACACTTCCGGTGAAATGCATTGAAATTATCTGTAAAGCAAGGCATTAAGAAGGAAAAACATCTTGTTTGAACGCTGGTTCTCAGCGTACTGTTTGGCGCTGCGAACTTGGTGGTTAACCAGCCGATTTTTAACTTATCAATCACCTTTACGGTTATCGTTACTATTTGAAATGCACGAGCAGCAAGTGCGGTGCCGTAACCTCGCGCGTGTGGATATTGGTGATACGGTCCGTTTAGTCGATATTGAACGCGCTCACCAGTATCGCATGACATTGGTTGACTCTCGTAAAAGTCAGCCGTTGACGGGCATGTTAGCTGTAGATTCTTACTTAGGTTCCAGCTTATTGGGGCGCGCTCAGGATGAAATGTTTGAAGTGGATATTTTTAATCAACGGCGCTGCTTTGTGATTACCGAAATTGTTCATCAAACACGGCCACCAATTCCTCAATCGATATGTGGCTGTATGTTATGTCAGTAAGTAGAGGTGAAGTCATGAGTAAAAAAGACAAGAAGCAACCACAGTTAAGTCTGAAAGAAAAACGTAAATTGAAGCAGGAGAAAGCCGCAGAGAACGGTGTCGTGAAAGCAAGAAAACCTTCCCGCAAGTAAAAACGTTTCTCCCCAAGCCCACTGTAAGAATGGTGGGCTTTTTAGTACAAAAACAAAAATTGCTCTTGAAAGCGCTTTTTTCGCCCTTATATATTTTATTGAGAGGGATGCCAGAAGGGTCCCGCGATACAGGTTAGGTATTTCGCTCATCGAGGAAACGCCTAACCAAAACAACCGATGGACTCATGTCATTAGAGTGAGTGCCATTTCAAGCAACACTATTGCTTACTAAGAGGATAGTTATTATGAGAACAGTAGATTTCACTCCTTTATACCGCAACGCAATCGGCTTTGACCGTCTTTTCAATATGATGGAAGCGAATTCGACCAAGAATAATTCCGGCGGTTACCCTCCTTACAACATTGAGCAGAAAGACGATAACCACTACCGCATTACGATGGCTGTGGCGGGTTTTGCTGAAGATCAGTTAGACATAACCCAAAATGAAAATATGCTGATTGTAAAAGGGGAGCGCAGCAGCGAAGAAGGTAAAAACTACGTTTACCAAGGCATTGCGGAACGTGACTTCGAGCGCAAGTTCCAGCTGGCGGATTACGTCAAAGTGATCGGCGCGAGCATGGAAAATGGCCTTCTGCATGTGGATTTGGAACGCGAAATTCCGGAAGCGATGAAACCGCGTAAGATTGCGATTAGCGGGCAAAAACTTATCGAAGATAAGTAAACAACCGATACGGTTGATAAAGAGTGAAAGAGCGCCCTATGGCGCTCTTTTTAGTTTCTGACGCTTACCCTTGTTGATAGGCCTTAGTGACTTCTTCGGCAATGATCGCGATGCCTTGTTGCATCATCTCATCGTCTTGCACGTAGTTCATGCGCAGGCATTGATGCGCATGTTCCCACTCGTCTTCCTGACCAATAAAGAAATACTCACCGGGTACGATCAATACACCACGTGCTTTTAGGCGCGTATACAGCTCCATGGTGGTAATTGGCAGCTCATCAAACCACAGCCATAAAAAGATAGCGCCTTCAGGCTTATGGATACGGAATCGTGGATCCGTTATCGCTTGTTGCAGTAACTCTACCGCGCGTAATGATTTTTGTTGGTAAAACGGTTTAATCACATTGGTGCTTAGCTTCAGTAAGTCACCTTTTTCGATCATGTGATTGGCGATGGTCGGCCCTACGCTGCCTGGAGCTAAGCTGATGATGCCATTCATGTTACTCATCGCCTGTGTAATTTCTTCACTCGCAATCACAATGCCACAGCGCACGCCTGGCAGACCAAGTTTCGACAAGCTCATGCACAAGATGGTGTTTTCATTCCAGAACGGCTCGACGTCCTCAAAAATAATGTTCGGGAAAGGCAGGCCGTAGGCATTATCGATGATCAGTGGGATGTTGTTTTCACGCGCCAGTTTATCCAACTTGTGGATCTCTTCGTCGGTTAGAACGTTTCCAGTTGGATTGGTCGGGCGTGAGGCACAAATGGCGGCCACTGAGTCATCAACTTTTAGTTGTTCAAAATCGACGTGGTACTTAAACAGGCCATTATCCAGCAGTTCAATTTCTGGATGATAGGAGACGAAAATATCTTCGTCGATCCCCGCGTCACCATAGCCGATGTACTCGGGTGCTAATGGCAGCAGGATTTTTTTATGCGAGCCGTCAGGCTGTTTACCCGCGAGTAAGTTGAATAGGTAAAAGAAACCGCTCTGGCTGCCATTTGTTAGGCTGATGTTTTTTTCAGAGATGTTCCAGCCATAGGTGTCTTTCAGTAGCTTTGCCAACGCTTTGACAAAGGTATTTTTACCTTGAGGACCGTCGTAGTTGGCGAGGGCCGCCACGAGATCACCGCTGGCGAGTAAGTCTTCACTGGCTTGGCTGAAGTAATCGAGCATGGCAGGAATGGCGGCTGGGTTACCTCCACCGAGCATGATGGCACCAGGGGTGCGTAGACCATCATTCAAATCGTCCATTAACTGCGTGATACCGGAATACTGATTAAATTTTTCGCCAAACTTAGAAAACTGCATTGCTTCTTTTACCTAATTCATTGTGTTTGCTTTATATGTAATACGCTGATTGAGATCAGCTAATAGTGTAATACTTGACCTTACCCTAATGTTTTTACGACGCAAAGCACAAAATTTGGCTTTAGATAAAAATAAAGCCTGACTCAAAGAGTCAGGCTTTCTCATACATAACGATTTCAACTGAAAATTACTTTTGCAGTAGTGAAATATCCGCAATTTGTAGGAATAGGTTACGTAGGTTGTTCAGTAGTGTCAGACGGTTTTTCTTCAGTGCTTCGTCGTCTGCCATAACCATTACGTTATCAAAGAACGCGTCCACTGGTTCACGTAGGTCAGCCAGTTTGCTTAGCGCTTCTTGGTAGTTACCCGTTGCAAACGCTGGCTCTAGTGCTTCCGTCATGACTTCAACGCTTTCTGCCAGAGCTTTCTCTGCGTCTTCTTGAAGTAGAGATAGGTCGATCTCTGCGGCAAGCTCACCGTCGAACTTAGCGAGGATATTACCCACACGCTTGTTCGCAGCTGCCAGAGATTCTGCCGCCTCTAAACCACGGAAGTGAGATACCGCTTTTACGCGTTGGTCGAAGTCTGCTGGTTTAGTAGGACGACGAGCCAATACTGCTTGGATGATGTCGACACTGAAACCTTCGTCTTGGTACCAAGCACGGAAACGACCAAGCATGAAATCAATCACGTCTTGCTCAACGTTGTCGTTAGTCAGTTTCGAACCAAACTGGACTTTCGCTTCACGGATTAGGTCGACAAGGTCTAGGTTGTAACCATTTTCAACGATGATACGCAGTACACCTAGTGATGCGCGACGCAGTGCGAATGGGTCGCTGCCTTTCGGTGCCTGGCCAATACCGAAGATACCCACGATAGTGTCCAGCTTATCTGCCATTGCGACTGCTGAAGAAATCGCTGTGCTTGGTAGTTGGTCACCAGCAAAACGAGGCATGTACTGCTCGTAAAGTGCGAGGGCAACTTGCTCATCTTCGCCATCATGAGTAGCGTAGTGCATACCCATAACGCCCTGAGTATCGGTAAATTCGAACACCATCGAGGTCATCAGGTCACATTTAGCAAGTAGACCAGCACGTGTCGCTTTTTCTACATCAGCATCAATCTGTTTTGCAATGTAGCCAGACAGTGCCGTGATGCGATCCGTTTTATCTTTGATCGTACCTAGCTGCTTCTGGAAGATAGCGTTATCAAGCTCAGGAAGTCGGTCAATCAGAGGACGCTTACGGTCTGTGTTGAAGAAGAACTCAGCATCCGCAAGACGTGGGCGTACCACCTTCTCGTTACCTTCGATCACGTGGCGAGGTTCTTTTGACTCGATGTTTGATACGAAGATGAAGTTAGGCAGCAGTTTTTTGTCTTCCGAGTAGACAGGGAAGTATTTCTGGTCACCTTTCATGGTGTAAACCAACGCTTCAGAAGGGACTTTTAGGAACTCTTCTTCGAACTTCGCGGTTAGTACTACTGGCCATTCAACCAGAGACGTGACTTCTTCTACTAGATCATCTTCTAGGTCAGCGATACCGCCAACTTCTGCGGCCGCTTTTTGTGCGTCAGCTAGGATGATGGCTTTACGCGCTTCGTAATCTGCCATGACTTTACCGCGCTCTTCTAGGATAGCAGGGTATTGTTCAGCAGAATCGATAGTGAACTCTTGCTCACCCATGAAGCGGTGACCACGGATAGTGCGGCCTGATGCAACACCAAGGATCTCGCCTTCGATTAGGTCGCTGCCCATTAGCATGGTTAGCGTCTTAACTGGACGGATAAATTGTGTGGTTTTGTTACCCCAGCGCATTGGTTTTGCGATAGGTAGGTTTGCCAGTGCTTTCGCTGCAAGTTCAACGATGATCTCAGACGTTGGTTTACCTTTCACTTCTTGTTTGAACAGTAGCCATTCGCCTTTGTCGGTTACCATGCGCTCTGCTTGGTCAACAGCAATACCACAACCGCGTGCCCAGCCTTGAGCCGCTTTGGTTGGGTTGCCTTCAGCATCAAACGCTGCAGAAACCGCAGGACCGCGTTTTTCAACGATTTTGTCAGACTGGCTGTCTGCTAGTGCCGCTACTTTAAGTGCAAGACGACGAGGAGCCGCGAACCATTTTACGCCTTCGTGAGCAAGCTCAGCGCCTTTTAGTTCTGCTTCGAAGTTTGCTGCGAATGCTTCAGCTAGAGTGCGAAGTTGCGTTGGTGGTAGCTCTTCTGTGCCTAGCTCGATTAGAAATTCTTTTGCCATGTTACTTACCCCTTACGCTTGTTCTTTTTTACACATTGGGAAGCCAAGAGCTTCACGCGATGCGTAGTATGCTTCTGCTACTGCTTTAGTCAGATCGCGGATGCGCAGGATGTAACGTTGACGCTCAGTAACTGAGATCGCTTTACGTGCGTCTAATAGGTTGAATGCGTGACCTGCTTTAAGAATGCGCTCGTAAGCGGGTAGTGGAAGTGGCTTTTCAAGCTCAAGCAGCTCTTTACACTCTTTCTCACACTGCTCGAAGAAACCGAATAGGAAGTCAACGTCTGCGTGTTCGAAGTTGTAAGTTGATTGCTCCACTTCGTTTTGGTGGAAAATATCACCGTAAGTAACTTTAGAGCCGTCTGGTGCGATGTTCCATACTAGATCGTAAACCGAGTCTACTTCTTGGATGTACATTGCTAGGCGTTCGATACCGTAAGTGATCTCGCCTGTAACAGGCTTACACTCAAGGCCGCCCACTTGCTGGAAGTAAGTGAACTGAGTCACTTCCATGCCGTTTAGCCAAACTTCCCAGCCTAGACCCCATGCGCCTAGTGTTGGGTTTTCCCAGTTGTCTTCTACGAAACGGATGTCGTGTACAAGTGGGTCAATACCAAGAACTTCAAGGGAGCCAAGGTACAACTCTTGAATATTGTCAGGCGATGGTTTTAGCGCTACTTGGAATTGGTAGTAGTGCTGAAGACGGTTAGGGTTTTCACCGTAACGGCCATCAGTAGGACGACGTGAAGGTTGTACGTAAGCTGTCGACATTGGCTCTGGGCCAAGCGCTCGTAGACAGGTCATTGGGTGAGAGGTACCCGCACCCACTTCCATATCTAGCGGTTGAACAATGGTACAACCATTTTGAGCCCAATAATCCTGCAGCGCGAGGATCATTCCCTGGAAGGTTTTGATATCGTATTTTTGCATAAGTCAGGTTCGCGCGATTCTCTAGTTACTCATTAATTCGTTTTTTCTGCCGAGTTTTTCACTCAAACAGGGACGATAAAGAGTAATTACGGTTGAATAAAATAACAATCAAGTATAACCAGATATTGGTTATGGGAGTAGGGTTAATCTTGATTAATTCCTAGTCATATTTCTCGTTTAATAGAAATTTAATGGCTTATGTATCCAAATTTTCCTAAAAGGAAGTATTTGGTGTCTTTTCATCTTGAGATTAGCGCATTAGGTGGTTAATATTGCGCCCATCTTTGGGGAGTAGCTTACTGGGTAGATATCCATTTACTTAGTTCGTTCGTCAACATAATTGGTGCAAAATCACCATGGCGTTCGAGATTCATCGCTTGATGGATTTAGCAAGACCTTAGATAAACAGCGTGAACCGGGGTGGGGCACGAGGTTTGTCTATGGTTAAAATAATTATCCCTGCCCCAATGAGCATGTCGTGAGCGTTTTAGCTATTTCAATTACTACTGTAGCCTTAGCAGAAATTGGCGATAAGACCCAATTGCTATCTCTACTTCTCGCCAGTCGTTACCGTAAACCAATACCCATTATTGCTGCGATCTTTTTTGCTACGATTGCTAACCACGCTTTGGCAGCATGGTTGGGTGTGGTGGTCGCCGATTACCTGTCGCCTGAGGTATTAAATTGGGTGCTGGTGGCCAGTTTTGCGGGTATGGCCGCTTGGGTGCTGATCCCAGATAAGCTGGATGATGACGAAGAGATCTCTAACCGTGGGCCGTTTGTCGCCAGTTTTATCGCGTTCTTTATCGCTGAAATTGGGGATAAAACCCAAATCGCCACCTCGATTCTCGGAGCACAGTACGCCGATGCATTAACCCTAGTTGTACTGGGTACGACAGTAGGCATGTTGCTGGCCAATGTGCCGGTGGTGCTGATTGGTAAACTGTCGGCCGATAAGATGCCATTGGGATTGATCCGAAAAGTCACAGCCGCCCTGTTTGTTGCTTTAGCGATCGGTGCGTATTTTTACAACTAGATCTTAAATGCTTAAACACAGAGGGTATGGTGTACCGTGGTGCATGATTTTTAAGTTGCTCGCATTTTGAACACTGAATAGTGGAGAGGTGTAAAGCCTTGGGTGTGGTTTTCTTACACCATTTGGTGAAAAGAAGCTTGAATTCTGCCGCATAATACCTTGGCTGTGTTGCCTAGGAACGTACCTAACATATCAAACAGCTGGTGGTAATGATTCATTACTCAACCAGCTGTTTTTGTTTGTGTTTTTGCTCTGTTGAAGGCGGGTTTTTAACTGGCTATTTTGTGTTCATCTACGTTCACAAGGAATCGCTATGAAAAACACTTTACTCTCTGCCGCTATCGTTTCTGCCCTCTCGTTGGTTTCGTATTCCAGCGTGGCCGCAGACACCACTGGTATGTCTAAGCTCACCATCATTCCTAATCATAACGCTTCATTAATCCGCAATTTCAACCCGTATGCCGTGTCACGCTTACACACCGCACGCGACTTTATTTTCGAACCGTTGGTGATCTTCAATGAATTGAAGGGCAATGTGCCAGAATATCGCCTCGCCACAGGGTATGAGCTGAGTGAAGACTTGCTGAGTATTACCTTTGATTTGCGGGAAGGCGTGAAGTGGTCAGATGGTGAAACATTCAATGCTGATGATGTGGTCTTCACCTTTGAGCTGGTTAAAGGGAATCCAAACATCGACGATAGAGGCATCAATAGCAAAATCAAATCGGTTGAGAAGCTAGGTCCTTATCAAGTGCGTTTCCACCTCAACGAAGTGAACACCAATATTAGTTATGAAATCGTTCAGGTGCCGATTGTGCCAGAGCACCAGTGGAAGGGTGTGGAAGATCCGGCCGCATTTATGAACCCTAATCCGGTCGGAACCGGGCCCTTTACCGAATTACCTCAGTTCACAAAAACGCTGTTTTTACAGTGCCGCAACCCGAATTACTGGGATCAAGCGAACTTAGACGTAGACTGTTTGCGGGTGCCGCAAATGAACCACAATGATCAAGTGTTAGGCGAATTGATGAATTCCAGTATCGATTGGGCTGGCTCATTTGTACCGGATATTGACCAAACCTACATGAAAGCCTCGGATAATCACGGCTACTGGTATCCACCTGCGGGCACTCAAGCATTTGTGTTCAACTATGCCTCGAAAGACACAGTGAAACATGAAGTGCTGAATGACATTGAGTTCCGCCGTGCTTTTTCCATGGCGCTTGATCGCCAAACCCTGATTGATATCGCCAACTACGGTAACGCGGTACTGAACGATTTCGCGTCTGGTCTTGGTTATGCCTTTGAAGCCTGGTCTGACAAAGAGACTCACAATAAGTACAAACCATTTATGACCTATTCGCCTGAAAACGCCAAAGCGCTGTTGGCGAAAGCGGGCTATAAAGACCTCGATAATGACGGTTTTGTTGAATCGCCTTCCGGTGGAAAATTTGAATTGTTGATTCAGTCTCCTCAGGGGTGGACTGACTTTAATAATACCGTGATGCTAGCAGCGGAGCAGTTAGCGGAAGCGGGAATTAATGTGAAAGCACGTACACCGGATTTCTCTATTTACAACAAAGGCATGATCTCGGCGGACTACGATATCGCCTATACCAACTATTTCCATGGCCCAACCCCGCACAAGTACTGGGACAGCGGCTACCATTCGCGTCTTCAGGCATCAGAAGGGATGCCACGTTTTGCTATGCACCATTGGAAAAACGACAAACTGGATACGTTGCTAGATAGCTTTTACAAAACCGCGGATAACCAGGAGCAACGCAAGATTGCACACAGCATTCAAGCGCTGATTGCCAAGCACCAAGTCACCGTACCTGTATTGTCTGGGCCGAATTTCTATCAATACAACACCACGCGTTTCACTGGCTGGTGGAACAAAGAGAATCCGAAAGGTCGCCCGATGGTATGGGAAGGCACACCAGAGCGCCTGTTGCATGTATTGGACTTGAAGCCGCGTAGCTAACGGCTCACTTACTTTGCTAAATGTTGGCCCTGACTTCGGTTAGGGTCTTTTTTGTCAAAAAGGAGTGTTCTGCCGGTGATGGAATGTCGGATCCCGCTTCTCAATGAAATTGATGAAATGCGTGAGGTTGGACATATTAGTGTCATCGTTGTCATGCTACTTTAACGGTGTGAATGATGTTACTCGAAATAGTTGAAACTAGGTTACTTGTTTGGCCGTTTTAAGTATGAAGAGTGTAGCGAGAGGGCGAGTTTATGCTTACACGTTATATGGGAATGTCCCCAAAAAGTCAGGGTTATTTGTTCACCTTTGGTTTGGCGCTATGCTTGTTGGCGATGGTACTGACGGATATGTGGATTCCGATCGTAGCCGGTGCGTTTATTCTCACTGGGTTGACCGTCGAAGCATGGATTAGGGTGGCACATATCATCCCAATGCACGAAGAAATGCGGGTGATGAAAAAGCAAATTAGAAAGCTGGAATCGGAAGTCCGCACCCTAGAATACGAAGAATAAAAAACGGCTGCCATTGGCAGCCGTTTTATTTTATTGGGTAATTTTTTACTCAACACCTTTCTTGATCAGGTATTGATAAGGCAACTGTTCAGTTTGCGCCGCAATCAACTGGTGATCCATAAAACGACAAAAGCTTGGAATGTCGCGCGTTGTCGAAGGGTCATCGGCTTTTACCAACAACACATCCCCGTCTTGCATATTTCGTATTGTCTTCCTGACCATCATAACTGGCTCTGGGCAGCGTAGTCCTTCTGCCTCTAGAGTATGTGTTGCCTGCTCTGGATTGAATGTCATGGTCATATCTTTTTTGCTCTGATCTGGGCGTAGATAATACTGCTGAAGAAAAAATATTCAATAAGCACTTGGCAAACAGATCATTTTGTTTTAACTTAGTTAACAAGTTGGTAACAAATAAAGACAAGGAGCAGCGATTATGACAGCATTAGATCGGTTAACCATCTATTCCGTGTTGTGCTTTATCTCTTTCTGCGCACTTGTTTTACGTTCTCCAACGGAGCCGTCGTTTATGCCACTGCTTGGCATGGCTGCGACGGTTGTAGGGATTTGGCTCGAGATGCATCGCTGGTCGAACGCATCAGAAGAGCAAGAACATTGATGGTTGCGCTTCCAACAGCCATTAATTATTTGTACTACGCTCAAATACATTCCGACACTATCCCCATTTTTCTTGGGCTTCCCCGCTGAAAGGCGGGATTTTTTTTGCCCAAAGAGTAGAATCTGATAAATACCCTGCTTTTAAAAGTGCCTATCTGTGGAATTAGAAGAGATCTACCGACGCGATTTAAACCTGTTCGTTGCACTGCGAGTCCTGATTGAAGAGTGCAGTGTCAGCAAAGCGGCTCATCGATTGAATTTGAGTCAATCTGCGATGAGTCGTGTGTTGGGGCGGTTGAGAGAAATGCTGGGAGACCCGTTATTTACTCGAGAAGGTTTGCACCTGATTCCGACAGAAAAAGCGTTAGAAATTGATCGGTCTTTGGGTGAACCGCTCGAGTCGTTGCGACAAATTTTGTCACCGATAGATTTCGCGCCGCAAAGCTGTGAACAAACCTTTACTATCGCCACGACAGACTACGCGATGCAAACCATTTTGCCGTTTGCTTTGCCTCGAATTTATCAAGAAGCGCCCAAGGTATCTTTCAACTTTCTGCCATTGCAGCATGACAGGCTCGCCGATCAGCTAACTTATGAAGGGGCTGATTTAGCGATTTGCCGGCCGATTGGCCCGGTTGAACCGCTGCGCAGCGAAGTCTTGGGCCGGGTTGGGGTTCTGTGTTTGTTGTCTAAGCAACACCCGCTTGCACAGGCCGAGATGAATTTGTCGGATTATCTAACTTATCCTCATGCGATGATCGCGATCAGCGATGGTGTAAAAGCCTTGATTGAGCAAGCTTTGGTTGGCCAACCAAAACGTAAAATGGTGTTGCGTGCTTATCACTTAGAGGCGGCCTTAGCGATTGTCGATGCCATGCCTTTAATTATTACCGTGCCTGCGGATCTCGCTTATTTGGTCGCGGAACGTTATGACTTGGTGGTGAAGCCTCTGCCGTTTCAGTTTACTCCGTTTGACTATTCGATGATTTGGCATCCGCGCTGTGAACACTCACCTGCACAAGAGTGGTTAAGAGGGATAGTGAAAGAAGAATGCGGCCGTTTGATCGCCAAACGGATAGAAGATATGGGATTGAATTGATAGCAAAAAGAGCCAGCATGGCTGACTCTTTGTTTATCTCTAATCGCGGTTGTTGCTTATAGCTTGATAACCACTCGACCAGTGACTTGGCCGTTAGTAATGTCTTCGGCGTATTTTGGTGCTTCTGCCAATTCCACTTCGGTACACGCTTGCTCAAAGTAGCTGTCTGGCAGTAGCTCAACCAGTTTTTCCCACGCCGCGATACGTTTCTCGGTCGGGCACATCACGGAATCCACACCTTGCAGGCGAACGTTGCGCAGGATAAATGGCATTACAGTTGTCGGTAGATCAAAACCACCCGCCAAACCACACGCTGCCACAGCGCTGTTGTAATCCATCTGCGCCAATACTTTCGCCAGTACTTTACTGCCAACGGTATCAACTGCACCCGCCCAAATTTGCTTCTCAAGTGGACGCGCTGGTTCTTCAAACTCAACACGGTCGATGATGCGACTCGCCCCCAATTTTTCTAGTAGTGGGCCATTTTGTTCAACACGGCCAGTCACGGCTGCTACTGTATAACCTAGCTCAGCCAATAAAGTTACTGCCACAGAGCCCACGCCACCGCTTGCGCCAGTGACTAGGATCTCACCGTCTTCCGGTTTGATACCAGCGTCGAGTAGCGCTTGAACACACAGCATCGCGGTGAAACCGGCAGTGCCGACCATCATCGCTTTCTTGCTGTCGAGTCCTTGTGGTAGTGGCACCAGCCAGTCGGCTTTTAAGCTTGCGCGCTGCGCCATCCCACCCCAGTGGTTTTCACCAACGCCCCAACCAGTCAGGACCACTTTATCGCCTGCTTGGTAGCGTGCATCTTTTGAGTCAACCACAGTACCCGCTAGGTCGATACCCGGCACCATCGGGAAGTTGCGGATGATTTTGCCTTTACCAGTGATCGCCAAACCATCTTTGTAGTTCAGTGATGAGTAATCCACGTCGATAAGCACGTCCCCTTCTGGGAGCTGTGCTTCATCGATTTGTTCGATACTCGCGATAGTGCGTTTTTCTTCTTGGTTGAGAATCAGAGCGTTAAACATACATGGTCTCCACTGCCGTGCAGCAATATTTAAAAACTGATGTTGAGTGTAGTCTCAAAGTAACTATGACTAAAATGAAACTTTAGCATTATATCTATGCATATCACGCATTATTACTAAGGGTATTGTGGCGATAAAAAAGCCAGTCACAAGACTGGCTTTAGGATAGTTACGAAAGGAAAAACTTATAGGCTGGGTTTTCCGTCTCGTCTTTGCACTGATAACCGAGCTCTCTGAGGTGGGCAGAGAAGCGCGATAAATCGGACTCATCCAACTCAAAACCACACAACACGCGACCATAGTCAGCGCCGTGGTTGCGGTAGTTAAACAAGCTAATGTTCCAGTGTGTCCCTAGCGTACTCAAGAACTTAAGTAGTGCGCCTGGATACTCCGGAAACTCGAAGCTGTACAAGCGCTCTTTCAATGGCTTGGATGGTTTACCACCGATCATGTAGCGAACGTGCAGTTTCGCCATTTCGTCGTCCGACAGGTCAACCACTGGATAACCGCCGTCACGTAAGTCATGAATGATATGATCCAGCTCTTCTTGGCCGCCCTGAAGACGGACGCCGACGAAGATATTGGCGAGGTTGTCATCGCTGTAACGGTAGTTAAACTCCGTCACTGCTCGGCCGCCGATTAGGTTGCAGAACTCAAAGAACGCGCCCTGACGCTCAGGAATGGTCACCGCCAGCAAGCCTTCACGTTTTTCACCCAGTTCACAACGTTCTGAAACATAGCGCAGACCGTGGAAGTTGGTGTTGGCGCCTGATAGAACCGTACCGAGATGTTTGCCTTCCAGTTTGTTCTGCTCGGCAAACTTCTTTAAACCGGCTAGGGCTAATGCGCCTGATGGTTCGGCAATCGCACGGGTATCTTCAAAGATATCTTTGACCGCTGAGCAGATTTCATCGCTCGATACCGTGATATGCCCGTCGATGTATTTTTGGCATAGACGGAAGGTTTCTTCGCCGATGCGTTTGACCGCGACACCGTCGGCAAACATGCTGACTTGGTCTAACACTACCGGCTCACCCGCGTCTAATGCCGCTTTCAGGCAGGCAGAATCTTCAGGTTCAACCGCGATCACTTTGATTTCCGGCATCAGCTGTTTGACCAACACCGCCACACCCGCGGCCAAACCACCGCCACCGACAGGGACGAAAATGTAATCAAGGTGGCCGTTTTGCTGCAGCATTTCCATCCCGATGGTGCCTTGCCCTGCGATCACCAGTGGGTGATCAAAAGGCGGCACAAAGGTATAGCCGTTAACTTCAGATAAACGTTCTGCCTCGGCTTTGGCTTCGTCAAAGTTGCTGCCATGAAGCACCACATTACCACCAAAACCGCGTACTGCGTCGACCTTGATGTCCGGCGTAGTTCTTGGCATCACAATGGTGGTTTTGATGCCCAGCTTTGTACCTGACAGCGCCATGCCTTGAGCGTGGTTGCCTGCTGATGCGGCAATTACGCCAGCGGCTTTTTGCTCGTCAGTTAGGCTCGACACCATGTTGTAAGCGCCGCGCAGCTTAAACGAGTGCACCGGCTGGCGGTCTTCTCGTTTAATTTGCACTTGGTTTTTCAGGCGAGCCGATAAACGCGGCATATCTTGCAGTGGGGTCACCGTCGCAACCTCATACACGGGTGCGCGCAAGATTTGGCGCAGGTATTCTGCGCCGGTTTGTTGTTCGCTCTTGGTTAGAGAATCACTCATAAGCTAGCCCTCTAGCTTAGATTTATCTCGCACTGCACCTTTGTCAGCACTGGTGGCCATGCTCGCGTACGCTTTCAGAGCAAAAGAGACCTCACGTTGACGGTCGACAGGCTTCCAACCTAACTCATCTTGTTTGGCACGACGAGCGGCTAGCTCTGCTTCCGGTACATCGAGAGAGATCGATCGACTTGGAATATCGATCGTGATGATGTCGCCATCTTGAACCAGGCCGATGGTACCGCCACTGGCGGCTTCTGGAGACGCGTGACCAATCGATAACCCAGAAGTACCACCTGAGAAGCGGCCGTCAGTCAGTAGGGCGCAAGACTTGCCTAGTCCCATCGATTTTAGGTACGTGGTTGGGTACAACATTTCTTGCATACCCGGCCCACCTTTCGGTCCTTCATAGCGAATAACAACCACTTCGCCGGCTTTCACTTTGCCACCTAAGATACCTTCTACCGCGGTATCTTGGCTTTCAAAGACAATTGCTGGGCCTTGGAAGGTTAAGTTTTCTTCGTCGACACCTGCCGTTTTAACGATACAGCCATCCACAGCGATGTTGCCCGAAAGTACCGCTAGGCCACCTTCTTGGCTAAAGGCATGCTCTTGAGCGCGGATACAGCCTTCTTTACGATCATCATCAAGGCGATCCCAACGACAGTCCTGAGAGAAGGCTTTCGTGGTGCGGATGCCAGCAGGGCCTGCGCGGAAGAATTTTAGAACCTCTTCATCTTCTGTTTGCAAGATGTCGTATTGAGCAAGCTGCTCTTTCATCGACATACCCAGCACTGTGCGGGTATCGCCGTTGAGTAGGCCAGCGCGATCAAGTTCACCGAGGATCGCCATAACACCACCAGCTCGGTGTACGTCTTCCATGTGGTACTTTTGCGTTGACGGTGCCACTTTACATAGGTGTGGTACGCGGCGAGACATTTCGTCGATATCATTCATGTCGAAATCGATGTCACCTTCTTGTGCCGCGGCCAATAGGTGCAGAACCGTGTTACTTGACCCGCCCATGGCGATATCGAGAGCCATCGCATTTTCAAACGCGGCGCGGTTAGCAATGTTGCGTGGCAGAGCAGAGGCATCATCCTGTTGGTAGTAACGTTTGGTCAATTCAACCACACGCTTACCTGCATTGATGAATAGCTGCTCGCGGTCTGCGTGAGTGGCCAGCATCGAACCATTACCTGGTTGAGATAAACCCAGTGCTTCGGTTAGGCAGTTCATCGAGTTGGCGGTAAACATGCCTGAACATGAACCACAAGTTGGACACGCTGAACGTTCAATTTGCTCACTCTGCTCATCTGATACGGTGGGATCGGCTCCTTGAATCATCGCATCCACAAGGTCGAGTTTGATCAGTTGTTCCGAAAGCTTGGTTTTACCCGCTTCCATTGGGCCACCAGAAACAAAAATAACCGGAATGTTGAGGCGCATCGCGGCCATCATCATTCCCGGGGTGATTTTGTCACAGTTAGAGATACACACCATCGCGTCCGCACAGTGAGCATTAACCATGTATTCGACCGAGTCTGCGATTAGCTCACGCGAAGGCAGTGAGTAAAGCATACCGCCATGGCCCATCGCGATACCGTCATCGACGGCAATGGTGTTGAACTCTTTGGCAATACCACCCGCTTTTTCAATTTCTCCCGCTACCAACTGGCCCATATCTTTTAGGTGTACGTGGCCCGGAACAAACTGGGTAAATGAGTTCACTACTGCAATGATGGGTTTACCGAAATCTTCATCTTTTACGCCAGTTGCGCGCCATAAGGCACGAGCACCTGCCATGTTGCGTCCGTGAGTGGTGGTTGCTGATCTGTATTTTGGCATTGTGCTACATCCTTATTCTGCATCTTGTGGGTAAACGTAATCCAACCAGCCCCACTTATCTTCCGTGGTGCCGTTGAATAGACCAAAGTACGCTTCTTGTAGCTCTTTGGTGATTGGGCCGCGTTTACCGCTGCCAACTTCAATCTGATCGATAGTGGCGACTGGAACGACTTCTGCCGCTGTCCCCGTCATAAAGACTTCGTCGGCTAAGTACAGCGCTTCACGAGCGATGTTTGCTTCACGAACTTCGTAGCCTTTGTCACGTGCTAGCGTCATGATCGAATCACGTGTAATGCCCGGTAAGATTGCGCTGGTCGCTGGTGGCGTGGTGATCACGCCATTTTTGATCACGAAGATGTTTTCACCCGCACCTTCAGATAGGTAGCCGTCCACACTGAGCGCGATACCTTCGTCATAGCCGTGGCGACGAGCTTCACCGCCAACGAGTAGAGAAGATAGGTAGTTACCACCCGCTTTAGCAGCGGTTGGGATCGTGTTTGGTGCCGCACGGTTCCAGCTAGAAACCATGGCGCTAACGCCTTGCTCAAGTGCCTCTTCGCCAAGGTAAGAACCCCACGGGAAGGCAGCAATAATAAGATCCATTTCGGTCCCCACTGGCGGGCACACACCCAGACCGACGTTACCCACAAAACCCAGTGGGCGAATGTACGCGCTGTCGAGTTTATTTTGACGGATAGTTTCGCGCGTGGCTTCCATGATTTCGTCGATGGAGTACGGGATCGGGAAACGGTAAATCTTCGCTGAATCTTTAAGACGCTGTGCGTGCTCATGGTGACGGAAGACAATTGGACCTTTTGGTGTGTTGTAGCAGCGCACGCCCTCAAACACGGATGTACCGTAATGCATTGCGTGGGTCAGTACGTGAACGTTCGCGTCTGCCCATGGAACCATTTCACCGTTAAACCAAATGTAATCTGCAGTTTTTGTAGCCATTGTTGCCTTCCTTATGCACAAATCTTTTGTTGTAAGTTGTTATTTGGTAATTCGTCGTTCGCGATTTGCGTCACCTCGACAGTGCGAACATCCCAGAGTTTCTCTATCTGATTAGTAATGAAAGAGATAGGACGATCACTATCTACGATAATTTCTACACTCGCTACTTTGCTGGCATGATTTTGTGTTGCCGCTACCTGTTTGATGATAAATCCACGGTGGCGCACGACTCGAAGAACACGTTCCAAAAGAACGGGTTTATCATCCGCTTTGATGTCTAATAGGTATCTTTCCATGTTACGTGTTCTCCAGCATGTCATTGTTTGAAGCACCTGGTGGTACTAGTGGCCAAACGTTCTCTTCTTCGTCGATCAGGACATGAAGCATGTATGACGTTTCACTCTCTAGCATCTCTTTTAATGCCGGCTCGACCTCTTCCTTCCTGGTGATGGTTTTACCTGGGATATCAAACGCTTTTGCTAGCATGACGAAATCAGGGTTGTCATCAAGGATGGTTTCACTGTGGCGACCATCAAAAAAGAGTGACTGCCATTGGCGAACCATGCCCAAACGTTGGTTATTCAGCAGCACGATTTTGACCGGAATTTGGCGACGTTTTAGTGTGCCTAGTTCTTGAACGTTCATCATGAATGAGCCATCCCCAGTAATAAGGATAGACTGGTCGCCTGGTCTTGCGACTGCTGCGCCCATTGCGGCTGGCAGACCAAAGCCCATAGTGCCAAGACCGGCTGAAGTGATGAAGTTTTGTGGGTCACGCGGCTGAATATGCTGGGCTGACCACATCTGGTGCTGACCCACGTCGGTCGAAACGATCGCGCTGTCTGGCATCATGTCGGACAGCTGTTTTAACAGCCCTGGCGCGTAGATAAGTTCACCTGGGTGATCGTATCGCCACTTAAAACCACTGCGCAGACTTTCACTGTGTTTCACCCAAGGAGTGATGTCTTGAGTCAGCTCTAGCTGAGCCAGGCTTTGTGGTATCTCGCCACGCACGGGAGCGTTGGCTTGACGAAGTTTGTGGATTTCTGCCGCATCGATATCGATATGGATCACTTTCGCGTTAGGGGCAAAGGTATCCAATTTGCCAGTCACTCGGTCATCAAAGCGTGCGCCCACGGCAATTAACAGGTCACACTCTTGCACCACTAAGTTTGCTGCCTTAGTCCCGTGCATCCCTAGCATGCCTAGGTAGTGCGGGTCATGGCGCTCGATAGTGCCCAACCCTTTCAATGTGCTCACCGACGGCATAGGATTTAATCTTAGGAACTCACGCACTGCACCAGTGGCATGGCCTAACTGCACACCACCACCCACGTATAAAACAGGGCGAGAACTTTGTGATAGCAGCGCTTGCGCTTTCGTTATTGCTTCAGAGCTGGCAACGGGCATTGGCGGGGGAGTAAAAGGAGGAAGCACTTCAACAGGCGCTTGGGCGAGCTGTACATCTTTAGCGATATCAACGATAACTGGGCCAGGACGCCCCGTTTTTGCTACTTCGAACGCTTCGGCCATGGTTGGCGCGAGTTCATTGATATCGGTAACTAAGTAGCTGTGCTTGGTACAGGACAGAGACATGCCGATCACATCCATCTCCTGAAACGCATCGGTACCGATATGGGAACTGGCTACCTGACCGGTGATCGCCACGAGCGGGATCGAATCCATAAAGGCATCGGCTAAACCTGTCACTAGGTTAGTGGCTCCCGGTCCGGATGTGGCCATACATACGGCGACATCTTGGGTGGCTCGGGCCATGCCGATGGCTGCCATTGCTGCGCCCTGTTCGTGACGACACAGTATATGCTCAACACCGCCATCGTATAATGCGTCGTAGATTGGCATGATTGCACCACCTGGGTAACCAAAAACGGTTTTGATACCTTGCTGCTGCAATGCGGCTACGACTAATTCTGCACCTGTCATCGTAAGCCTCCCTGTGTATCGCTCGTGCGACTTTTATTTGCTTTGCACTTCATGTGCGCTCCCATTCTTCCTGTCAATTCTGACCTTTGAACGACTTTGGTCAGGATGAACCGTGTTTTTTAATTTTTCGGCTTCTAAGTTGCAAAAAACCCCCGGACTTTTCAGTGCGGGGGTTTTTTAGAATTTGTGGTTATCTTTCGCCCACCAGCCCCCGCGTGGAATCAATAAGGACCACGATAATCAGGGTAATCAGTGCGTTAGTGCGGGCGGTAAAGTTCATCTTTCTAAATCTAATGTTGTGTTTAGGCAATATGGTACGAATTTGTTTGCGTCTCTAGTGGTATCACACCTATCCGTTAAATGACAAGCAAAAACTCATACTTTTTTCACATTTTATCAGCAACTGTTCAGGCTATATAACAAGCATGGTGATGATTTATACAGCTTATCAAGGAGATAAATAGTGGATGGTAATAAAGTAGGCAAACTATGGGATTAGCTATTATCCATAGTCGTGCTTCCGTGGGTGTCGAAGCGCCGAATGTGACGGTCGAAGTACACATCAGTAATGGTATGCCGGGATTTACTTTGGTGGGGCTGCCTGAGACCACGGTAAAAGAGTCACGCGATCGGGTGCGCAGTGCGATCATTAATTCGCGCTTTGAGTTTCCGGCCAAACGGATCACGGTCAATTTGGCACCAGCGGATCTCCCCAAAGAGGGTGGGCGATTCGATTTGCCTATCGCATTGGGAATATTGGCCGCCTCTGAACAGATACCGATGACAGAACTCAATAACAAAGAATTTCTTGGTGAGTTGGCACTTTCCGGAGAGCTGCGTTCCGTCAAAGGGGTGTTGCCCGCTGCGCTTGCCGCCAATCGGGCCGAGCGCTGTTTGGTGGTACCGCAGCAAAATGGTGACCAAGCCGCACTGGTGGGTAAGCACACTCATAAGTCGGCGCAAAGCTTATTGGAAGTGTGTGCCGATCTTTGTGGTCAACAATCTTTAAGCCTTTATCAAACCAATAATAGTGTCCGACATGTGTCGAGCGGGCGAGATCTGCAAGATATTATTGGCCAACAACAGGGAAAACGCGCACTAGAGATTGCTGCGGCGGGCAATCACAATTTACTTTTTCTTGGTCCTCCCGGCACAGGCAAAACTATGCTGGCATCTCGGCTGTGTGACTTACTGCCGGAAATGAACGACGAGGAAGCGATGGAAACCGCATCGGTGGCTTCACTCACGCAGCAAGAAATTAATATCCACAACTGGAAGCAGCGACCGTTTAGATCGCCGCACCATTCTAGCTCGATGGCCGCGCTGGTGGGTGGGGGAAGCATTCCGCGTCCGGGTGAAATCTCGCTCGCCCACAATGGCCTACTGTTTCTCGATGAAATGCCCGAGTTTGAGAGAAAAGTGCTCGATTCTCTACGTGAGCCGCTGGAGTCGGGCGAAATCATTATTTCTCGAGCGCAAGGCAAAACTCGATTTCCCGCCCGATTTCAACTGGTGGGGGCGCTGAACCCAAGCCCAACCGGTTACTATGAAGGCAACCAATCGCGCGTCAATCCGCAGTCGATCTTGCGTTATCTCAGTCGTCTGTCAGGTCCGTTGCTTGACCGCTTTGATATGTCGATTGAAATACCCTCACTGCCCAAAGGCACTTTGGCCGAGGGGGGAGAGCGAGGCGAGCCCACATCGGTGGTCCGGGAGCGCGTGCTGGAAGCTCGGGAGCGAATGCAGCACCGAGCAAGCAAATCAAACGCATTGCTCGGTAGCCGTGAGATCGAACAATTCTGCCCGTTGGATAAGAAGGACGCCCAGTTTTTAGAAAGCGCGTTGCACCGTTTAGGGTTATCGATTCGTGCTTATCACCGCATCATTAAAGTCGCGCGTACCATCGCTGACTTGGAAGGGAAGGTGGATATCGAACGCGCACATCTGGCCGAGGCACTTGGCTACCGTGCGATGGATCGTTTACTCAAGCAGTTGACAGCACAAGCGGTGTAACAGAACAAACTCCTTGGTATCTGGTTCAACCGCAGTTAAATCTGCTAATTGTTGTTTTGGTTGGCGTAAACGTTTCCGTGTTCATTTAATGCAACGTTATTATGTTTTTCGTTGCTTTTATTAGAACAAAGCGTTGGTTATATAGCATTAGTTCCAGTGTGGTAATTATGATTTAATCAATTGGCTACATAAGCAAATGGAATGATATATAACCAACAAGGAAGCGAAATATGAACAGCTTGAAAGGCCAGTTAGAGAGCTGGCGACTTCACCTCTTGGTGATCGCTATCGCGGTGATAGCCGAGCTTATCGGGGTCATCAAAGTGCCGTTAGGCAGCAGCAGTATGGTACTGCTTCCACTTTTCTACGCATTTATCATCGGGCTGATTTTTAACCCCAATGTAGTCGGCGCCGCTAAACGGGTGCTGAGCTCGAAACAGGCTGAAAAAGCCACGCCAATCATCATTATTTCCGTTCTTCCTTTCTTGGCGAAATTCGGCACGCTTATCGGTCCTTCTCTGAATAAAATCTTGGCGATTGGTCCTGCAATGATCTTTCAGGAACTCGGAAACCTCGGCACCATCTTGATCGCCATGCCTGTTGCGATACTGCTGTTGAAAATGGGTCGCGAGTCGATTGGTGCGTGTTTCTCTATTGCACGTGAGCCGAATATCGCTCTGATCTCAGACAAGTATGGCTTGAAGAGCCCTGAAGGGATCGGCGTTATGGGTGTGTACGTCATGGGCACCATGTTCGGTACGCTGTATTTTGCGATTTTGGCCTCTTTACTGGCGTCGACAGAATGGTTTGACGTACGCGCATTGGCGATGGCTTGTGGTGTGGGCAGTGGCAGTATGACCGCCGCGTGTTCGGCTGCGCTGGGTGAGAGCGTACCAGCGATGAAAGAGGAAATTCTCGCATTAGCTGGCGCGAGTAACTTGTTAACCAACGCGACGGGTCTGTTTGTTGGGCTATTTATCGCCTTACCTTTGACCGAAAAACTCTACCGCTTACTGGCGGGCAATAAGACGGAGCAACAAGCACAGCAGCCAGGGAGTGATCTAAATGTCTAATGCAGCAACGAAAAAGAATGTAAATGCCAATATCAACCTGATCGATTACGCAATGGTGCTAGCGATTGTGTGTGTTGTCGCGCTGATCAGTAACTGGACTGGTACCGGTGTGACGCCACTTTCCGCCCTGCCGGGTATGGCGATCATTTTTGCCATGGTGATGGTAGGGCTGGTGCTCGCGAAAGTGATGCCGTTTTATCTACCATCGGTGGCCTGGTTGTCGCTGGTGAGTGTGTTACTGACTATTCCGGCGTCGCCATTGGCTGAGCCGATTTTAGGCTATGTCAAAGAGATTAACTTTTTGAGCCTAGTAACACCGGTGCTTGCTTACGCGGGGCTGGCGATCAGCAAACAAGAAGTCACGACCTTCAAATCGGCCGGTGGCAAGATTGTACTGATTGCTACGCTAGTGTTTACCGGAACGTATATTGGTTCGGTATTGGTTGCTAACGCGCTGTTGTAAGCGCGTTGATCCAGTGCTGGCTAAAGTGAATCAAAACAATAAAACAGCTAGAAAAAGGTTATGACAGAATACATCAAACATCACTCCGAAGAGCATGCTCAGCTCGTACAATGGCGACGTGATATCCATGCCCACCCTGAAACCGCTTATGAGGAGTTTCGGACCTCGGAAATCGTCGCTGATATTCTCACCAGTTTAGGTTTAGAGGTGCATCGTGGCCTAGGGGGGACCGGGGTGGTTGCCACCTTACACGGCAGTTTAGGCGCGGGTGAAAGCATCGGCCTACGCGCCGATATGGACGCGCTTCACCTTGATGAGCTGAACACTTTTGCGCACTGCTCTACCCACCAAGGAAAAATGCACGCGTGTGGCCACGACGGCCACACCACCATGCTACTGGGCGCCGCGGTAATGTTGGCGAAAAACCCCCAGTTTAAAGGGACGGTACATTTTATTTTCCAACCCGCAGAAGAGAATGAAGCTGGCGCAAAAGCGATGATTGAAGACGGTCTGTTTGAACGTTTTCCGGTTAAAGAAGTGTACGGTCTGCACAACTGGCCAGCGTTACCTGCTGGTGAAGCGGCGGTGCATGATGGTGCGGTGATGGCCGCGTTTGACACTTTTGATATCAAAATCGTCGGCGCGGGTGGACACGGCGCAATGCCACACGACACCATCGACCCCGTCTATACCGCCAGTTTGATCATCAATGCGTTACAAAGCGTGATTAGCCGTAATCTCGACCCACAAAAGTCTGGGGTGATCAGCGTAACGCAAATCAACGGCGGCCATGCTTACAACGTAATCCCTGAAGAAGTGGTATTCTCAGGCACAACTCGCTCGTTTTGTCCTCAGGTCCGTGACTTGATCGAATCGCGAATGAAGGAGATGGTGACCAACATTGCGCATGCACAAGGATGCAAAGCGGAAATTGTCTATACTCGACGCTATCCCGCGACGATCAACACGCCAGAGGAAGCGGCTAAATGTCGTTCCGTGTTGGAACAAATGCCGGAGATCTCGCGCTTACACCTTAACCCGCCAGCAAGTATGGGTGGGGAAGACTTTGCCTTTATGCTGGAGCAACGCCCGGGTGCGTATATCTGGCTGGGTAACGGTAGCCAAGAGCATACCCACAACCTGCATAGCCCGAACTATGACTTCAATGACGATGTTTTGCCAATAGGCGCAAACTTCTGGGTAAGACTCGTACAGCATTTACTGGCGAAATAACGGAGTAGCAGTACCAGACCGATGGATGATAGAGCCTTAAGATATTTCGAGGTGGTCGCTAAAACCAGAAGTATTCGTGCAGCGTCAGAGATTCTGCACGTTTCGCCATCGGCCATCAGTCGTAAAGTGGCTCAACTTGAGTCGCAACTCGATGTGCAGTTATTGGATCGGGTCGGCCGTGGAGTCAACCTAACCGAGTCGGGCCTGCGTCTGACCGAGTACATTCAAGATATCAATCAGCGCAAGAATGACTTTATCTCACAACTGTCGGAAATCGAGCACCTGCAATCGGGGACTCTGCGTATCTCGATCGGCGGTGGCTTTATCCCTGATTTGCTCAACAATGCCATCACGCAATTCTCACGCCTTCATCCTGGGGTGAAACTGGTGTTGCAAGTGGGGGGCGGCGACGATGTCATCGATAGTATCAAGAATGAAGAGTCGGATATCGGCTTACTGCTTAACGCCAAGCAAGACCCCAAAGTGGATGTGTTGTATTCCTGCGCGTTTCAAGAGTTGAGCTTGTTGGTGCCCAACCAGAGTCCGTGGGCCAGATTGGAAGTGTGCACTCCCGCGCAATTGTCTGAGATCCCGCTGGCGCTGCTCGCGGAGTCTTTCAGCATTCGTCGAGCGGTTAATTTGTACGAAGCCCGTCAGCAAATTCGACTCAAATCTCTGATGGAGTGTAACTCCTTTGAGGCTTTGAAAAACTTTGTGGAGGCCGGCTTAGGAGGCACCTTGCTCCCTAAAGTTTGCGTCACCAAAGAGCTGTACCATCATTGCTTTGTCGCTATTCCGGTTGAGGGCATGCACACGCTTGATACCTCTGTCGATCTTGTGATGCGCAAAGGTCGACTGCAAAACGGAGCGATTAAGGAAATGAAGTCATGCATTATCAATCACATGTGTGCCTTCAATGCCTCACAAGCTGGTTAGTTGTTAATCTGTTTCTCATAAGTGTGTTCGTTGGGGTGTGTACTTGTCTTGCCTAGGGTAGTATTGCTATAACAATGGATTATTTATCAGTGGTTGTTGTGCAATCATGTACGCGACGAGGAATAGACAATGAAGCTGCAGCAACTTCGCTATATTCGTGAGATACAGCGAAATGGATACAATATCTCTCTCACTTCTCAAAAATTATTTACCTCTCAACCAGGGATAAGCAAGCAAGTCTCGTTGCTTGAGGATGAGCTTGGTGTGCAAATTTTTGAAAGGCACGGCAAGCACTTATCTGGGCCGACCGAAATTGGTAAACAGATCATCCATGAAGCCAGCCAAATGTTGGAGATTGAAGAGAGAATCAAGGCGATTTCTGCCAGTGTCGCGTCCCCTGAGCAGGGTCGGTTGAACATATACACCACTAATGCGATTGCGAAGTTCTTACTGCCTGAAAGCGTTCGCTACTTTATGAACCGTTACCCTAAAGTGTCGCTTCATATGGGGACGATTGAACCAGACACCCGTGGAAACACACTACCGACAGGGCCGTATGATTTTTCTATTGTCGCGCAAGATGTCGATGAGCAGATGGATCTGGCGATGTTACCTGCGTACAAGTGGTCATTGAGTTTAATTGTGCCTTCCGATCATCCGCTCGCAACGGCTGAAACCGTGACACTGGAAGATATTGCGCAAGAAAAACTGATCAGTTATGAACTCAAATCGACCGGCCGTATTGCGATTGATAACGCGTTTGCGCAGCAGGGGTTGAACCCGCAGTACATTGTGACAGCCATGGATGTGGACGTGATCAAAGAGTACGTCAGCCTTGGCGTGGGGATTGGCATTATTGCTTCCGTCGCGACCCACTCGATCAACGATTCGATCACCGTTCGCTCGTTGGAAGGGTTGGTGCCAGATTGTTATGCATGGCTGTGCTACAGCAAAAATATTTATTTGCAGCGTTACATGTACGACTTTATCGAGAAGTTTGCCCCGCACTTAACCCGCTCTGTGATTGAAGAGACGGCGCATATGTCTAAACCGGAACTCATGAAGTGGTTTGAAGACGTTCAACTGATGACCTACCGATAGCCATCATTTATCTGCGTAAAAATGTGTATTGCTGAAGCCACCGTATCCGGTGGCTTTTCTTTTTGCATCCCAGTGTGAATATTATGCTCGTGGCACACATTGTTGAAGATAGGCTATGTGACTGCCAAATAGAGTGTTTCTACTAATCTGACCATCATGAGAACGATTCCAAACTTTGGGTTGCCTTGTATAATCACACGCTGCTTTATTGTTCATCACTATGATGTGTTTGGATTTTCCAGTTTCTCGGTTAGATAGTGTTATGTTGGCGTATTTACTACTTGTGTTGAATGTGGCTCTGGTCATTGTTAACTCAGCAATCTGTTCTATCTTGATTTGCTTTATTGCTCTACTCAAGATGCTATTGCCCACTCATCAGATGAAAGCCAAAGGGACTGCGCTTGCTAATCAAGTGATGTGGTTATGGGCGACAGTAAACGCGCTGATTATGTCCCTCTCCAACCGGGTAGAGTGGGAAATTGAAGGCGGTGAGGAGTTACATAAAAACGGCTGGTATTTACTGATCAGTAACCACCTCAGTTGGACGGACATTGTCGTGCTGTGCTGTGTGTTTAAAGACCGTATCCCGATGCCAAAGTTCTTCCTCAAGCACCAGCTCCTGTATGTTCCTTTCATTGGGATGGCGTGCTGGGCATTGGATATGCCGTTTATGCGTCGTTACTCGCGTGAGTATTTGTTGCGCCATCCAGAAAAGCGCGGACAAGACTTAGCCACCACTCGCCGTTCGTGTGAGAAATTCAAATATTCGCCAACCACGGTGGTGAACTATGTGGAAGGCACGCGATTTACGCCGGAAAAACAGCGCAAAAGCAAAGCGGGTTACGAGCACTTACTGCAACCTAAAACGGGTGGTATTGCTTATACATTGGCCGCGATGGGTGAGCAGTTTGAGAATATTATCGACGTGACGTTGGCTTACCCTGAAAACACAGAGAGCCCTTTTAAAGATATGCTGATGGGCAAAATGAGCAAAATTGTGGTTCGTATCAATGTACTGCCTGTCGATGAAAAAGTGCTGGGTGATTACTTCAACGATAAGCCGTTTAAGCGCCAGTTCCAGCAATGGCTGACGGGCGTTTGGCAAGAGAAAGATAAGCTGTTGCAAGATATTCACCGTAGCCAGTAACTACGAACAAAAGACGGAAAAAAGGGAGCTGACCGCTCCCTTTTTGTTTATGCTTCTTGTGGCTATTTGGTCAGCAAGTAGTTGATCAAGTCAAAGTACTCATCGGTTGTTTTGATGCTTTGAGCTTGAACCAAGTATTTGTTGTTCACAACAACAGCAGGAACGCCTGATAGGCCGCTGTCTTTAAACTGCTTGTCAAAACGGCGCACCATAGAGTCTACTGCGAAGCCTTTAAATGCCGCGTCGAATTTTTTGCCATCAACGCCTTCATCAATAAAAATCTGACGCAGTTCGGTATCGCTTTTTGGCGCTTTACGCATGTTGTGAATGCGGTTAAACATCACAGGCACCATTTTGTCTTCTACCTTTAGCGCGACCATTGTCGCGTAGGCTTTGCTCATCGACTCGCCCATTTTGCCACCCATAAACGATACATGGTTTTTTTGTAGCTTGGCGTTGTCTGGTAATTGAGCTTTCAGTTTCTGAATGATTGGCTCAAACGAATGGCAATGTGGGCAGTAGAATGAAAAGAATTCAGTCACGGTTGGTTTTGATGAGGGTTCCAGATCCAGAACTTTAAAATGCTGGCCTTCTTTAAACTGCGCAGCATGAGCAGTAACGCTCAGCATCAGTGTTGCGACTAGTGCAAACAACTTCTTCATTGTTGACTCCATTTTCTTTTAAATAATTGTACTACCACTGCGGCATGAGCGATAGCGGTGGTTCATTGAGTGCTGAAATTTGTTCTTTAAATGCCAGTACTTGGCTTTCCCAATATTTTGGATCATCAAACCAAGGAAAAGCGACAGGGAAAGCTGGATCCTGCCATCGTTTTGCTAACCATGCCATATAGTGCACCATACGTAGACCACGTAAAGGTTCAATAAGTTTCAATTCGTTAACATTAAAATCATTAAATTCTTGGTACGCTTCTAAGAGAGTATCGAGTTGCATGACCTTCTCGGAGCGATCCCCACTCAGCATCATCCACAAATCTTGTATCGCAGGGCCGTTGCGTGAGTCATCTAGATCGACAAACATGGGCCCGTCTCGCCACAATATGTTTCCAGGGTGGCAATCACCGTGGAGACGGATAATGTTTGCGGAGTCACTCCAATGTTCTTCCAGCGATTTGATCAGCAAATCTAAATCGTTAAAAAAGGCGTTTTCTAGATGCATTGGAACAAATGGAGACTGCTGAAGCAGCTCACGCGGCTGGTAGAGGTATTCCTGCAAGCTTATTGTCGGGCGGTGCTGAAATGGCACTCGAGCGCCGACTTTATGGATTCGGCCTAAAAATCGACCGACCCCTTCCAACTGATCCAGGTTGTCGACTTCAAATTGTCGGCCGCCAACGCTGGCAAACAGTGCAAACCAATAGCCCTGATAGTGGTGTAATGTCTGGCCGTTAAGTCGAATTGGCGGCGCCACCGGAATGTCCGATTCAATCAGCTCGAGAGTGAAGTCGTGTTCTTCTTGGATTTGCTCTCGGCTCCAGCGCTCTGGGCGATAAAATTTCACCACGTAGCGCTGACGTTCTTCGTCGGTAAATTGGTATACGCGGTTTTCGTAGCTATTGAGCGGCAAAAGGCCTGACTCTGCACGAATACCGATGCTTTCTAGTGCATACCACATAAAGTCTGGGGTCAGTGCGTCAAAGTTAAAGGCTTGCTGTGTCATAAAATAAAAAAGGCTCATTGCTGAGCCTTTTTCCATCCTGTTTAAGGTAGGTAGAGAGGGTTACAGTTTCTTGATGAAACGGCTCTCTACTTCAATCGTAAAGTCTTCGCTATCAGACAGTATAAACTGAATCGTTGAAACAGAAGAGTTTAGATTGTCAGGGTTTACGCCCAAACTCATGGGTAGGTTAAGGACTTCGCCCGGCTCAACTTGAACCGTTTGTTTACCGTACCAAGAAACGTCACTGAGACCTTCAACATCCAGGTTATAAGTTTGGATTTGCTGGGTTTTGTTGATGATCTTCAACGTATAAGTGTTCTCGACTTCGCCAGAGCTATTGGTGCGGAATAGTTGGTTACGGTCACGCAGTACACTCATACCAGCAGGATCGACCGCGGCCACTTGGGCGAAGAACAGTGCGGTCATCACCAGCAGTACGGCACCGTAGCCCAGTAATTTAGGTCGCATGATTTTCGTATGCTTACCTGATAGGCGGTGTTCGGTGGTGTAGCTGATCAGGCCTTTCTCGTATCCCATCCGCTCCATGGTATTATCACAGGCGTCGATACATGCGCCACAGTTGATACATTCATACTGAAGTCCGTCACGAATATCGATACCCGTTGGGCACACCTGCACACATAAATCACAATCGATACAATCGCCTAAACCAAGTGCTTTATGGTCTGCTTTACGAGAGCGAGGACCGCGTTTTTCACCGCGCTTCGTGTCATAGCCGACGATAAAGGTGTCTTTGTCGAACATCGCTGACTGGAAGCGTGCGTAAGGACACATGTGAACACACATAATTGAGCGCATCCAACCTGCGTTGCCGTACGTACATGCAGCAAAGAACAGCACCCAGAACACTGGCCAGAAATCGGCGTTAAAGGTAAAGAAGTCGACCACTAGGTCACGAATGGGAACAAAATAGCCGGCAAAAGTGAAGCCGGTAGCCAACGCGATCGCCCACCAAGCAAGGTGTTTTAACCCTTTACGCATGGCTAAGTTGGCCGTCAGTTTTCCTGAGTCTTGCTTGCGACGCTTGTTGGCACTGCCTTCGAGCTTTTCTTCAAACCAAATGTACATAAAGGTCCAGACGGTTTGTGGGCAAAGATAGCCACACCAAACACGCCCCAAGAAGGTGGTAAGAAAAAACAGGCCAAAGGCTGAAATCATGAACAGCAGCGCGAGTAGCGTCAGATCTTGCGGGTAAAGGGTGGTGCCAAAAAAGTTGAACTGCTGCTGACCGATATCCAGCAAAATGGCTTGTCGATCCCCGTAAGGAATCCACGGTACCATCGCAAACAGTACGAGTAAGAACCAGCCGCCGTAGCGACGTAGCTTTTGAAACGTCCCTTTGCTTTCGCGTACGTATATGCGATTGCTCGGGTTGAATCGGTCACCGTCGGTTTTGTGGGTTTTGGGGTTATAAGTTTTGGGAGTCACATCTTTGATATCGATTTTGTCCTGACTCATGACGCTTCCTTCTTAGGCTGAATGGTGCGATTTATAAACTTCGCACTCTTTTAGACATTGCGGTCTGTTATTTTAGTAATCTCTGATGGATGGCGATTATATACGCAATAAAAAATTCTTTTCTTTAAGGCTATCAACCTTTAACAACAAAGGTCAGTACAGTTATATGAATAAATAACCTAACAGTCTTAAGCCGCTATATGATTTTGATATAAAAAGAGCGACCCAAAGGTCGCTCGTTCGCTAAGTTGTTCTTTATTCAATGATCCCACGCGCGCGCAAAATAGCGGTTTTAAAATCGTCTTCTTGATCTTTTTTCAGGCCAGGAATCATTTCATCACTCGCGCTGTTGCGCATTTTCAGATGATAGATCAGGACATCGTCAGTGAGATCTTCCAATTGGCCTTGGTAACCTGCTTCACTCGCAAGTTTGACAATGAATTGGAGTAAATTCAGCTCCTGATCGTTTTGCCATTCTGGTTCTAATAGCTCAATCAGCTCTTCAATGCGATGGCATTTCATCTTCTTTCTCCACAGAGTTTGTAATGAATTTCTGTAAAGGTATCAAATTGAACCGATGAAGATAAGAAAAAAGCGCAGCTCACACTGCGCTTTTTAATTAAGCTGCCTTCACTACTTTTGCAGGTGCAGACGTTAATAGAGCGGTCTTTTCTACCAAAGTCATTGCAGGCGCTGCTTTTTTCGCCGTTGGTGCAGCAACAAAGCCACTGCGACGACGCATCGCACTCGTATTCGTGTGCGAAAACCTGACGGTTGTTGGGCGCATTAAGTTACCTAACTGCCAGGCATATCCATTGCCAATGTAATGGCCTGATAAATTATGAGTTGAGCTTCATTGCTGAAGGGTGGCTCTCTGGCTTTCGCCAATCCAAATAATCCATCAGGAATAATGATATGCATGCATATCAATACTAGATTAGCACCAACTTTTTATTTGGTCGATATATGATCGCTTTGAGATGCATTCAAACACTACAATTATGTGAGAAACGTACTAGTAGTAAGACAGCCTAGGCGATTAGTATGGAGCTATAGGCATATTGATTGGTTTTAAGATTGCGAAGGAGGAGTGTATGTCGTTATTCAAAAAAACGCTTGCTAGCTTTGGTATAGGTTCAGCGCAAGTGGACTCTGTCCTGAAGCAAGAAGTGCTGTATGCCGGGCAGAAAGTGAATATTACGATCCATGTGTACGGAGGGTCGACAGCACAAGAAATCGATAATATCGACTTGAAATTGTATTGCCGATATATCAAAGAAGTGCCTGCCGATCATGATAAAAATCATCAAGACGGCGGCCGCATGCGCCGCGTGCCGACCAGTTACGTGCTGGCGCAGTGGAAACTGCCTTATGCGTTTACCATAGATCCCGGTGAAGAGCGTGAATTTAACGTCGACTTGGATGTGCCGTGGAATACGCCCGTGACGATTGGGGATTCCAAAGTGTGGTTGGAGACCGGGCTGGATATCGCGATGGCAAAAGACCCAAGTGATACCGATATTCTTACGGTTCGCCCAGATGAATTATTGGATGGCATCTTCACTGCGCTTGAAGAGCAAGGCCTAAGAATAAGGCAAGTGGAATGTGAAGCGGTGGATGGTTTTGCTTTGCCTTTTGTACAAGAGTTTGAGTTTGTGCCTACCACTGGCCCATTTCACGGCCGCTGGCGCGAGCTAGAAATGGTTGCTTACCGAACGGACGACGAGCTGCAAATGTGGTTCGAAATCGATCGTCACCGAGAAGGGGCAAAAGGTATGCTGGCGAGTTTACTGGGTATTGGCCAGCTTAAGCGACAATTGACGATTCCATTGGATACGTCGCCTGAAGATGCTGGGCAGAAAGTGCTGACCTATCTGGATGAACATTCCTAACGACTTAACGCTTTTGACTCTGGAGCCTTCCTTTTACTCCAGAGTCGCTGTTACCGACGCCAAAAGGCAGGGAAGAACAGCACAATTAAGGTCAATATTTCTAGCCGTCCCATCAACATACCAATACTCAATATCCATTTGGCCGCATCGGGTAAAGGGGCAAAATTACCCGTTGGGCCGATGACCGAACCCATCCCCGGGCCGACATTCGCCACCGCCGTTATCGCACCCGAGATACTGGTGATCGGGTCGAGCCCCATGGCACTTAACGCCCCTGCGACTATGATAATGGTGATAAAAAAGGTCAGACCGAAGGCGACGATAGAGCGGACAATATCGTCATTAACCGGACGTCTATTGTAGCGCTGAACAAACACCCCAGATGGATGAATGAGTTTCATCATCTGTTTGTTCAGTAACGTCATGGCGATTTGAAAACGGAAGATTTTTATTCCGCCCGAGGTCGAGCCTGAGCATGCGCCAGCCATCATCAAGAAAGCAAACAGTGTGGTAGGCAGAGCGCCCCAGGCGGTAAAATCTTCTAAGCCGAAGCCAGTGGTGGTGACGACAGAAACAATATTGAACATAGAGACGCGTAACGCATCCAGGATGCTGTAGCCGTCGCGAATCACCAACCACGCGGCGATAACGAGACTGGATCCAAGAAATAAGGCCGCAAACCCTCGCACTTGCGCATCTTCCAGCAACTCATCCAAGCGACGTTTACGCAGGGCTGAGACAAACAGCAAAAACGGCAAACCGCCCAAAAACATAAACAGCGTCGCAACCCAGTGAGCACCATGCGAAAAGTGATTCATTGAACCGTCAGAGGTAGAGTAGCCACCCGTCGAGAGAGTAGTAAACGAGTGGTTGATGGCGTCAAATAGATTCATTCCGGTCATCATGTAGCCAATCAAGCACAGACCAGTCAGAACCAAGTAAACCGTCATGATGTTTTTGGCCACGGTTTTGGCTCTTGGGCTGCTTTTATCCGACCAATCGGATGACTCAGTATGGAACAGCTTCATACCACCGACATTCAGCATCGGCAGTACGGCCACCGCCATCACAATAAAACCTATGCCTCCCAGCCATTGCAATATGGAACGCCACAATAGGATGCTGGGTGCCATATCATCGAGGCCGCTCAGCACGGTTGACCCGGTGGTCGTGATCCCCGACATGGTTTCAAAATAGGCGTCAGTGAAACTGATGTGGTTAATGAACATGAAGGGGAGTGCGGCGAAGGTGCTGGCGATCGTCCACACCAAACTGGTGATGAGGAACATATCGCGCACACTTAACTTAAACCTAGCTGTTCGACCAATGGTTAAACAGGCAAACGCGACGACATGCGTGATGATAACGGCTTGGCCAAACTCGATAAAACCGGCGCTACCGGTAAAAAAAGCGACCAGAGTTGGAACGTACATGAACAGGGCCAGTTTGGATAAAACTAGCCCGATCACAAACAGTACGGGACGGAAATTGACCATTACCGTGACCTTATAGGAAGAATGGGCTCGGTTGGAATAGTGTTTCTACGTCGGGAACGTATTTCTTATCGACTAAGAACATGACGACATGGTCATCCTGTTCAATCACGGTGCGGTCGTGGGCAATCAGAACTTCTTCGCCACGTACGATAGCACCAATGGTGGTACCCGGGGGCAGTTTAATGTCTCCGATCGCTCGGCCAACCACTTTCGAGGTGGTTTCGTCGCCGTGAGCAATGGCTTCAATCGCTTCTGCAGCGCCTCGGCGTAGTGACGATACGTTAACGATATCGGCACGGCGCACGTGTGTCAGTAGAGCTGAAATGGTGGCCTGTTGAGGAGAGATCGCCACATCAATGACGCCACCTTGCACAAGGTCGACATAGGCACCACGTTGGATCAACACCATCACCTTTTTCGCGCCCATGCGTTTTGCCAGCATCGCCGACATGATGTTGGTTTCATCTTCGTTGGTCAGTGCGATGAAGACGTCTACTTGGTCGATGTTCTCTTCGCTCAGCAGTTCCTGATCGGCTGCATCGCCACAGAATACGATGGTGTTCTCGAGTTCTTCAGACAGCTTCTCGGCGCGTTGGTAACCGCGTTCGATCAGTTTCACGCTGTAAGTTTGTTCCAAGCGCTTAGCCAGACTGGCACCGATATTACCCCCACCGACAATCATCACGCGGCGATACGGTTTTTCCAACCGTTGCAGCTCACTCATGACCGAGCGAATATGGTTGCTTGCGGCGACGAAGAACACTTCATCATCGGCTTCGATAATGGTGGTGCCTTGTGGACGAATCGGTCGACCTTGACGAAAGATAGCTGCCACGCGGGTATCGATGTGCGGCATATGCTCGCGCAGGGTGGAAAGCGCATTACCCACCAGAGGACCGCCATAGTAGGCTTTTACTGCCACCAGGCTGACTTTCTGATCCGCGAAGCTGACGACCTGTAGCGCCCCCGGGTATTGGATAAGGCGTTCAATGTAGCTGGTCACTAGCTCTTCCGGTGCGATCAGGTGATCGACGGGCACTGCCCCTGATTGGAATAGGGCTTCTTTCTCGGCAAGGTACTGAGGCGAGCGAATACGCGCGATTCGATTGGGCGTGTTAAACAAGGAAAACGCCACCTGACACGCAGCCATGTTGGTTTCGTCTGTGTTGGTTACAGCGACCAACATATCGGCATCTTGAGCACCCGCTTCTCGCAGCGCATCCGGATGACTGGCATGTCCGTGTACGACGCGCAAATCGTATTTGTCTTGCAGCTCTCGCAGTCTGTCATTATCTCGGTCAACGATGGTAATGTCGTTGTTTTCACCGACGAGGTTTTCTGCCAGAGTACCGCCTACCTGACCTGCGCCAAGAATGATGATTTTCATACATTGTTCTCGTATAACTAATAAATCGGGCGGTGAAATCGCCTTCACCGCCCGTCTAAATTACGCGTTTTTCTTCAGAATGGCGTAGTAGAAGCCATCCATTCCCTCTTCACCTGGTAAAATCTGACGGCCTGGGTTTTCAGCGTCAGAGCCTTCTAACTGTGCATCTGTAGTGCGAGTAAGAAAAGCTTTTACCTGCTCTTTGTTCTCTTGAGGAGTAATTGAGCATGTTGCGTACACCAGCGTACCGCCAGGTTTCAGCTGTTGCCACATCGCATCCAGAATCTCACTTTGCAATTCTGCGAGTGCCGCGATGTCTTCACCACGTCGCAGCCACTTGATGTCTGGGTGGCGACGAATAACGCCAGTTGCAGAGCATGGCGCATCAAGCAGAATGCGATCAAATTGCTCTCCTTGCCACCAGTCTTGCGGATTACGGGCATCGCCGCAAATAACTTTTGCCTGAAGTTTTAGGCGCTCTAGGTTTTCGTGTACTCGTTTAAGACGTGTTTCATCACAATCAATCGCAACGACGTCGCAGCCTTGAGTGCGCTCTAGAATGTGAGCAGTTTTACCCCCCGGCGCCGCACAGCAATCTAAAATTAGCTCGCCATCTTGGGGGGTTAGGTAATTGATCGACAGTTGCGCAGCGGCATCTTGAACACTTACCCAGCCTTTATCAAAGCCTGGTAACAGAGTAACGTCACACGGCGCTGCCAATCTTAGAGCGTCATTAGCTTCGCTGTGAGCGGTGCTATCAATGTTTTCATTTTTGAGTAGCGTTTGGTATTCATCTCTAGTGTGGTGCTGGTGGTTCACGCGCAGCCACATTGGTGCTTTGTTGTTGTTGGCTTCTACAATGCTTTCCCATTGTTCTGGGTAGCTCGATTTAAGCAGCTTTAGCAGCCAGCTTGGGTGGCCGTATTTGCCCGCATCGTGGCTGACCGCCATCGCGTCCAGTTCTTCTTGGTTGCGTTGATAGTTACGCAGTACCGCGTTAATCAAACCACGCAGGCGAGGGCCTTTGAGCTCTTTAGTGCCTTCAACTGTTTCACCCACCGCGGCATGCGCGGGAATACGCATAAAGCTCAGCTGGTAGATGCCCACCAAGATCAAGTGGTGGAATACACGTTGTTTGCCTTTAAGCGGTTTATCCATCAGCTCATTGGCAATGGACTCTAAGCGAGGTAGGTAACGAAGTGCGCCAAAACAAATCTCTTGCAGCAGAGCATGGTCACGGGGTCTTACTTTTTGTTGAGCCGCAGGGAGTGCGCTTGAGAGGGAGTGACCTTTATCGACCACGAGGAATAGGACGTTAGCAGCAGCAGCACGAACATTCATGATGAATACCTTAATGGAGCGAGACCATCTCTGATCTCGAAAAGTTCTTAATAGTGAGCCAAGCCCAGAACGTTGGCTTGGCTCATGTTTCTCGGATTAGCTTAATACGCTACCGACTTCAAACCAGTTGGCGCGAGCGTTCAGAATGTCCTGTACTGCCATCGCTTTTTTGCCTGGGACTTGTAGCTGTTCTAGAACCAGTACGCCGTTGCCAGTCGCAACGTAGATACCCGTTTTGTCTGCTTGCAAGATAGTGCCTGCTGGTTTGTCGCTGGTTTGCTCGTCGATTCGACTCTGCCACACTTTGATGCTGTTTTCTAACGCTTCAAAGTGGCTCATCGGCCATGGGTTGAAGGCGCGAACACAACGTTCGATGTGCGCCGCGTCATCACTCCAGTTGATACGCGCTTCTTCTTTACTGAGTTTTTTCGCGTAGTTGGCTTGCTCGTCATCCTGTTTGACAGGGACAGCATCACCATTAGCGATATCAGTGAGGCACTCGACCAAAGCTTGTGGGCCAAGTTCTGCCAGCTTCTCGTACATTGAGGCACTGGTGTCGGTCGCTTCAATCGGCAGAGTGGCGATTTTCAGCATGTCACCTGTGTCTAGGCCGACGTCCATCTGCATGATGGTTACACCCGCTTCTTTATCACCCGCCCAAATAGAGCGTTGGATCGGCGCGGCACCGCGCCAACGTGGCAGAATTGAGCCGTGTACGTTGATACAACCTAGTTTAGGGGTATCGAGCACCGCTTTTGGCAGTAGCATGCCGTAAGCAACAACGACCATGATGTCCGCGTTTAGGTCCGCAAGCTCTTGTTTGGCTTCATCAGACTTAAAGTTCTCAGGCTGGTAAACAGGGACATTGTGCTCAACCGCGAGGTTTTTTACTGCGCTGGCGGTGAGTTTTTTACCACGACCCGCTGGGCGGTCAGGGTTAGTGTACACAGCAATAACATCGTGCTCCGAAGACAACAACGCCGCCAAGTGACGGGCGGCGAAGTCCGGAGTACCTGCGAAAACGATTTTTAAAGGTTTGCTCAAGGTACGTTCCTTCAATTAATTAGCAGTTAGGCTTGGCTGGCGTTCTTCTCGTTGAAACGTTTAATTTTAGCCAGCTTGTCTTGAATACGCTTACGTTTCAAAGGTGAAAGGTAGTCAACAAACAGTTTGCCTTCTAGGTGATCCAATTCATGTTGAACACAGATCGCCAGTAGGTCGTCTGCTTCAAATGTGAACTCTTCACCATCACGGTTGAGCGCTTTCACAGACACTTCTGCGGCACGTGGAACCAGTGCGCGTGCACCTGGTACAGACAGACAGCCTTCTTCAATGCCATCTTCGCCACGTTTTTCGGTGATTTCTGGGTTGATCAGCACCATAGGCTGGTCACGTGTTTCAGAAATATCGATAACAACAATACGCTGGTGGAAATCTACCTGGGTCGCAGCCAGGCCAATACCTTCTTCGTCGTACATGGTTTCAATCATGTCATCAACGAATTTTTGAATCTCAGGCGTCACCTCTTCGACAGGCTTAGCGACTGTGCGAAGACGATCATCTGGGAATGTTAGAACTTGTAATACAGACATATACACTCGAAATGTTGAACTGTGCCGAATCAGGATAAACCTCGTTGGCTCAATTCTAGACATTTTATGGCCTAAATGACAGCATCATTGCGTTTTTGACGCGTTTCTAAAGAGTTTATACGAACAGCAACTCTGTTCTTTTATTTGTTATCAGGATGATCGTTATGCCACGTCACTTAGGGTTCTCTATCGGTGCGTTATTGTCTTTAAGTCTTGCCTTTCCCTCTTTTGCTGAAGAAGAACCACTGACAGTAAAAAAGGATGCACCCACGACTTACACTGTTGTTAAAGGTGATACGTTATGGGATATCTCCGCCATGTATTTGGATAGCCCTTGGCTTTGGCCGAGACTCTGGCAGGTAAACCCAGAAATTGATAACCCACACCTTATTTACCCGGGTGACAGGCTCAGCCTTATATGGCGCAATGGACATCCGGTGCTGAGCTTAAAACCTATGATGAAGCTGAGCCCGAAAGTGCGTGTGTTAGAAAAAGAAGCGTTATCGACCGTCAACGAGGGTTTGGTTCTTCCTTACATTGAATCGGATCGTTTATTGAGTGAGTCCGACATTGCGGTGAGCCCGCGGGTGCTTGGCTCAAGCGACGGTAAAACCTTCCTCTCCAACCAAGGTTTGCTGTACATCACAGGCGAGCATAAAGTGAAGTCGTGGACGATTTACCGCCCACTAAAAAAGTACACTCGAGATGATCATCAAATGGTCGTGTTGAAACAGATTGCGACGGCTGAGCTTGCTGAAACCAAGTCTGAGTTCAGTGGTTTGAGTGTGGTGACACAAACACAAGAAATCTTGGTGGATGATATTGCGCTGCCTGAAGTCGATATGGACCTTAGCGCGTTGTCCACGACCTTTTATCCAGCCCCATCCCCACAGGAAAGTGTGGCCAATATCCTCGGTTCTATCGAAGGCAGTCAGTTTGTTGGTCAAAATCAGGTTGTCGTGATTGACCGCGGGGCCGTTGACCAGTTGCGTCAGGGTTCGATGTTTGAGCTGTACAAGCAAGGTGTCTCTGTCGACATTGAGGGTGCTGAAAGTGATGAGACGTATTTGCCTGATACGCGCATCGGTCACCTGATGGTTATTCGTCCTTACGCGCACTTTAGTTTGGCTTTGGTGACTGAGAGTTCGGAACCCGTCAGTCAGAAGACATTGCTGAAATCACCTTTGGTTAATATGGCTCAATGAGCGACGCAGAGCTATCGGCTTGGCTGGCGCTCTACTTTACGCCTAGGATTGGGCCGAAGACATTTAATAAGCTGATTGCGATTGATACTCCCCGTGCATTAATCGAGTCAGCACCTGACACATTGCGTTCGGTCGGTTTTACCGATGCACAGATCCAATATTTACAGCAAAGTGCCCCTCGGGATGTGGACGCGTGTCTTGAGTGGCGCGCGGCATCCGACTTACGTCATATCGTTACCCTTGAGAGTGATAACTACCCCGCTTTACTGAAACAGACAGGCAGTGCCCCTGCGGTTTTGTTCATTGAAGGCGATGTGGATTGCCTTGCACGGCAGCAACTGGCGATCGTTGGGAGCCGCAACGCAAGTATTGATGGGCTCAACTCGGCCCGCAGCTTTGCCAAAGAGTTAGTCGCTCACGATTTAGTGATCACGAGTGGTTTAGCTCTGGGGGTGGATGGCTATGCGCACGATGGCGCACTGAAAGGCGGCGGTCAAACCATTGCCGTGCTTGGCTGTGGTTTAAACACGATTTATCCCGCACGTCACCGATCCCTAGCAAAACGAATCATTGAAAGTGGTGCTCTTGTTTCTGAGTTTCACCCGACGGCGAAACCTAAAGCCGACCATTTCCCTAGACGTAACCGAATCATCAGTGGCCTCTCTGCGGGCGTGTTAGTGGTTGAGGCGGCAGAGAAGAGCGGCTCACTCATTACGGCTCGTTATGCCGCAGAACAAGGCAGAGACGTATTTGCCATTCCCAGCTCAATTCATCAAGCCAGTGGACGTGGTTGTAACTTGTTGATTAAACAAGGAGCCTGCCTTGTTCAGCAAACCTCAGATATTTTGGATGAAATAGATGTTCTGATTCGTTGGTCTGATCTTAATAGGCCTCAGCAACAAGGCGATCTTTTTGAACAAATTGATAGTAAAGAAGGATTGCCATTTCCTTTGCTGTTAGCTAACGTAGGAAATGAGGCTACACCAGTTGATATTCTGGCAAACAGGACCAATATACCTGTGCAGGAAGTCATGATGCAGCTCTTGGAGCTTGAGCTTTCAGGGCATGTTGTTGCAGTTTCAGGTGGCTATATTCGAAAGGGGAGGGGCTAGCTATGATGATGGATATTTTAATGTATCTGTTCGAGACTTACATCCATAGCGATGCAGAGTTACAGGTCAATCAAGATGAGCTAGAAGAAGAGCTTCTTCGTGCTGGTTTTCAGCAAAAAGACATCTACAAGGCCCTTGTCTGGCTGGAAGAGTTAGCAGCATTGCAGCAAAGCGAGGCTCATTCCGCGATTTCGGTATGTAGTGCATCTACCTCGACCCGAATTTACACCGCGAAAGAGTGTGAACGCTTAAGCCTGGAATGCCGTGGTTTTCTGACTTTTCTAGAGCAGGTCAACGTGCTGACAACCGAAACTCGTGAGATGGTGATTGACCGTATCATGGGGCTCGAAACAGATGATTTCGAACTGGATGATTTGAAATGGATTGTGCTTATGGTGCTATTTAATGTACCAGGCAATGAAAACGCTTATACGCTAATGGAAGAGTTGCTGTATACCAAAGAACAAGGTGTTCTCCATTAATTCACTTTCATACCTTTTATGAGCAGTAAGATCGATCACCAGCTATTTTCCGCACATGAGCACGCTTTGGAACACCAAGCGTGCCCTAAGTGCTCCTCTGAAGGTCGTCAGGGTGAACTTCAGCTTCGTCACGGGAAACACGGCCCTTTTCTCGGTTGTAACCTGTATCCTGATTGCGACTTTATCAAACCGCTGCATCAAAATGATGGTCATATTGTCAAAGAGTTAGGCGTTCCTTGTCCTGAATGTGCCAGCGAACTGGTCCTTCGTCAGGGGCGTTATGGCATGTTTATCGGGTGCAGCAATTACCCGCAATGCCATCATATTGAATCCTTCGACGCGCATGATGATAAGGAAGACGTTAAGTTTGAATGCCCTGAGTGTGACAAAGGGCACTTGGTCGAGCGTAAGACCCGGTTTGGTAAAGTGTTTTATGCGTGCGATAACTACCCGAAGTGTAAGTTTGCGGTGAATCAGCCCCCCGTAGTTGGTAAGTGTGAAAAATGTGGCTTTCCGCTGTTGGTAGAAAAGAAATTGGTCAGTGGCAGTAAAACGCAGTGTGCGGATAGAAAGTGTCACCATACCCAATCAGAATCATAAATAAAAACGGCGCCTTGAGCGCCGTTTTTGATGTGGATTACTTATTCGCGGAGAAGTTTTCAGCAAACTCATGCACCGCGGGGAAAGCCGTCCTGTCCAACACGGTTGCGAGTGCACACAACCTTCTTTGCAGCTCCCCAGAGTAATCACCACAGACATTAATGTGGCCCATTTTACGCCCTTGTCGCTTTTCTTTGCCGTACCAGTGAACGTGGCAACCTTCCATTTCTAAAACGGCTGGTGGTAACGTGTCTTCACCTAAGATGTTGATCATCGAGGTTTCACGCACCAGTTTTGTGCTGCCAAGTGGCATCCCACACACTGCGCGCAAATGGTTCTCAAACTGGCAAGTCTCCGCGCCTTGTTGGGTCCAGTGACCGGAGTTATGAACGCGTGGCGCAATTTCATTGACCAAGAGCGTGCCATCAACATCGAAAAACTCTAGAGACAATACGCCCACATAATTCAGAGTATTCGCCACGGCTGCAAACATCTCTTTGGCTTGGGCTTGCAGGGCTAGGTCAGAGATCGCAGTCGATAAGCTCAAGACGCCATCGGTATGAACGTTTTCCGCTAAAGGGTATACCGCGACAGAGCCATCTTTGCCACGTGCGCCGACAAGAGACACTTCGCGACCAAATGGTACAAACTCTTCTGCGACAATAGCTTGGTTGTCGGTTGCGGCAATGCACTCCGCCATTTCGGCCCAGATCGCATCGGCTTGACTTGCGTTCTTTAAGCGCCATTGGCCTTTGCCGTCATACCCACCCAGTGCACTTTTCAGTACCAGCGGAATGCCAACGTGTTCAATGGCAAGGTCAAAGTCTTCGCGAGTTTTAATCACGTAGTATTTGGCGTTGCGTACGCCAGCATCGTCGAGTAAGGCTTTTTCGATACGACGGTCACCACCGGCTTTAATCGCTTGTGCAGAAGGGAGAAATTTTCCACTCTGTTGGCAGGTTTCAAGGATATCGTGTGGAATATGCTCAAACTCTGCCGTAATCACGTCTGCGTTAGCTATCGCGTTACCCAGTCCTTTTCCAATCACGGTTTGAGTCAAAGGGTGAACAATGTTTTCGCTGCCGACATCGTACGCTGAAATATCAATATTCAGTGGAGCACCAGCAAGCGACATCATTCGAGCCAGTTGGCCGGCACCTAACACTAGTACGTGCATGGAATTAGTCCTCTGCTGGGTTTGGATTCGCTAGAACAGTTTCTGTCTGCTCGTTGCGGAATGCTTCGACTTTACTCATGACTTCTTCATCGTGCGTCCCGATGATTTGCGCTGCGAGAATACCCGCGTTTGCGGCGCCCGCTTCGCCAATCGCCAGCGTGCCGACAGCAATGCCTTTTGGCATTTGTACGATAGATAACAGTGAATCCATACCTTTTAGAGCGCGCGACTGAACGGGTACGCCCAGCACGGGTAAGCTAGTAAACGCCGCCGCCATACCTGGTAAGTGGGCTGCACCGCCCGCACCCGCAATGATCACTTTTAGTCCGCGTTCTTTGGCGCTGTTTGCGTAATCAGCCAGTAGCTGAGGAGTACGGTGAGCGGAGACCACTTTTGTTTCATACTCTACACCAAACTTGTCGAGCATCTCTGCTGCAAGTTTCATGGTTGGCCAATCCGATTTTGAACCCATGATGATACCGACTTTCATCTCAAACTCCTTAAACGCTGCACTAAATAGGTGAGGATCATTTTGTGCGCATTATACGGGGTTTTTTATCTGAAGCAAACGTTTGCGCGGTGTTTGAAGTACCAAGGTGATTATCTTAAAAGAAATAGCTTTAGTCAGCTTTCCGTATTCTTTGTACACTTGGCAAGAGAAAGAAAAAATTCAATAGGAAGTGTGTCGTGGACAACTTTAATCAAGCGCTTAACGCTCTGAAAAGTGGGGAAGTGATTGCCTACCCAACTGAAGGGGTGTTTGGTGTCGGCTGCGATCCGGATAACGCGGATGCAATCAAAAAACTGTTAGCCCTTAAGCAAAGGCCGGTCGAAAAAGGGCTTATTCTTATTGCTGCTAATTATGAACAGCTTCTTCCTTATATCGATGAATCCCAGTTAACCCCGCAGCAGTTAGAGAAAATCCACCAATCTTGGCCCGGTCCTGTTACCTGGATCATGCCGTGCAGCGACAAAGTCTCTCACTGGGTCTGTGGGCAGTTTGATTCGATTGCGGTGCGTGTTACCGATCATCCTTTAGTACAAAAGATGTGTAATGCGTTTGGAAAGCCGTTAACCTCTACCAGCGCCAATCTCACGGGCCGGCCATCGTGTATGACCACCGCCGAAGTCAAGCACCAGCTAGGTGATCGTCTGGTGGCCATTTTGGAAGGAGAAACGGGGGGCCGAGAGAAGCCCAGTGAGATCCGCGATGCTAAAACCTCACAAGTCTTAAGAAAGGGTTAACAGGAAGAAAGATGTCAGCCATAAATAAAGAAGCGGTTAAACAGTTCTTAATGGAGCTGCAAGATTCCATTTGTCAGCAGCTGGAACAAGTCGATGGTCAGGCCGAGTTTATTGAAGACGCTTGGCATCGTGAGCCTGGCGAAAGGCTCGGCGGCGGTGGTCGTACGCGAGTGATGAAAGATGGCGCGGTGTTTGAACAAGGAGGGGTAAATTTCTCACACGTTCAAGGGAAAGAAATGCCCGCTTCGGCCACGGCACATCGTTCTGAACTAGCGGGTCGTCATTTTGAAGCGATGGGCGTTTCTCTGGTGATGCATCCTAATAACCCATATGTGCCAACCTCTCATGCTAATGTGCGCTTCTTTATTGCCGAAAAAGAGGGCGAAGAGCCGATTTGGTGGTTTGGCGGTGGCTTTGACTTAACCCCTTTTTATCCATTCGAAGAGGATGCCCAGTACTGGCATGATGTTGCAAAAGAGCTTTGCGCGCCGTTTGGTAGCGAGGTATATGCAGAGCACAAAGCTTGGTGTGATAAGTACTTTTATCTTCCACACCGTGATGAAACGCGTGGTGTTGGTGGCCTATTCTTCGACGATTTGAATCAATGGGAATTTGATAAGTGCTTTGATTATATTAAAGCAGTGGGAGAGGGATACACCCAAGCGTATCTTCCTATCGTCGAACGCCGTAAAGACATTGAGTATGGTGACCGAGAGCGCCAGTTCCAGCTTTACCGACGCGGTCGCTACGTTGAGTTCAACCTAGTTTTTGACCGAGGTACCTTATTTGGTCTGCAAAGTGGTGGCCGTACGGAATCCATCTTAATGTCGATGCCACCCTTGGCGCGTTGGGAATACAGTTACCAGGTTGAGCCGGGCTCACCAGAGGCAGAGCTATACGATCGCTTCCTTAAACCAAGAGAGTGGTAAAGCTTTTCTCCTTATATAGATAGTGATAGGGTCATTGCTTAGGCATTGACCCTTTATTTTTCTGTAGGTAAGGATATGACACAGCAAACTGATCGTTACGCCGTTTTTGGCAATCCCATCGGACACAGTAAATCGCCCTTTATTCATACGCTATTTGCTCGCCAGACGAATCAGTCGTTAACCTATACCGCAGAACTCGCTCCTGTTGATGGATTTGTCCCTGCTGCCAAAGTGTTTTTCGCGTCCGGCGGCAAGGGGTGTAACATCACTGTCCCGTTTAAAGAAGAGGCGTATCAATTTGCTACTCGGCTAACCGAACGTGCTAAGTTAGCGGGGGCGGTCAACACGCTGAAAAAATTGGACGATGGTGACATTATTGGTGATAACACCGATGGTGAAGGTTTAGTTCAAGACTTGCTTCAATACCAAGTGCCATTAGCAGGGGCTCGTATTCTACTGATTGGTGCTGGGGGTGCTGCTCGTGGTGTCATTAAACCATTGCTCGATCAAAACCCAGCAGCAATCATCATTACCAACCGCACCTTATCGAAAGCCGAACAATTAGCGGAGCTATTCTCACCGTATGGCGAGATTAAAGCGCTGGCAATGAACGAAATCAACCAAGCCTTCGATGTCGTTATCAACTCGACCTCCGCAAGTCTATCGGGTGAACTGCCCACGATATCTCCTGCTATCTTTACTCCTCATACCTACGCGTACGATATGATGTATGGCTCGGGTAACACGGCATTCAACCAATGGGCGATTGATAATGGCGTCGCCGCAGCGTATGACGGACTGGGCATGTTAGTAGGGCAAGCCGCGGAAAGCTTTATGTTGTGGCGTGGTCTAAGGCCGGGTACAAAACAAATCTTACGTGAACTTAGAAAAAACTTAGAAGGCGCATAATGAATCAATCGATTCTATTTCCCGACATTCAAACTTGGGATGAAGAACAACAAGTCGTGACGTTTCCTGCTCAGCAGGCAGGGGCGCTAATCGAGTGCTTTATTCGTAAGGCGGAACTAGAAAAAATCTCAGGAAGTGTCATTGAGGGAGAGCAGCAAGCTCTTGACGCTTTTTCTCGCAGTCGTTTTGAATTAGAAGAGCTTGCTGAAGAATTAATTGAAGAGGAAGAGTTTAATACTCTTGGTCAGATCGAGGTGGTTAGCTAACCTCTTCCACCTGATGCAAATAGTCCTCTTTATTTTGCACATAGTTGTCCGCCGATTTTTGTAAGAAGGCGCGTTCTTTGTCATTTAGAGGGCGTGCCTGTTTAACCGGGCTGCCCACATAAAGGAAACCACTCTCAAGTATCTTACCGGGAGGAACCAGACTGCCAGCACCAATCATGACCTCTTCTTCTATTACCACGGCATCTAAAACAATCGCGCCCATTCCAACCAGAACTCTGTCTTTGATCGTACATCCATGCAGCATGACCTTGTGGCCGACCGTGACATCGTTGCCGATAATGAGCGGGTAACCATCAGGGTTCTCTTTATTTTTATGAGTAACGTGCAAAACGCTACCATCTTGTATATTTGTTCGTTCGCCAATATGAATATGATTCACATCGCCACGAGCAGCAACCAGTGGCCAGATACTAGAATCGTCGCCAATTTTTATATCACCCACTAAAACTGAACTATTATCTATATAGACACGCTGACCAATCTGAGGGCTAATTCCTTTGTAACTCCGTAAAGCGTTCATATTTTCTCCTTATCTAGGGTGATTTTGGGCTAACAAGCACTAGAAGAGTGCCCAAAACAGGGTGTTTTGAATAGAAAATACCCAAACAGCAAAAAAATCAAAAAAAACTGAAAAAAGGGCTTGCCAACGTGATGGTGATCTCTATAATGCCCCCTCGCTGACACGGGAACGCTTCTTAAGAAACGACAACGAGTTAGCAGGTTAATTAGCTAAGTCGAAAGACTTAAAAAAGTTTGAAAAAAGTGGTTGACACTAAACTTTATCTCGCTAAAATGACCGCCTCTTCCGAAGTGATGTGAGTCACAAAGAAGAAA
>NZ_BCUD01000021.1 GCF_001591105.1 Vibrio nereis NBRC 15637
CAAAAGATTTGCCCGTTGACCACACCCCCGAACTAGGCGTCCCCGCCGTCCGCCATTTATTCAGACAAAGCCCTAAACTACGCGTCCCGGCATAAATGCTAGGGCTTTGTCGTATTTGCCATTTATTGCTTATAAATGATGCATAGTACTGAACGATCATCATCTTCTTCATTTTCTCGGCGCTTTCTCATATCGTTTCGTTGTCCGTAAATAGAATACCACTTCTCTTTTGCTGTGAGACGTAAGAGAGTGCATTCCTAACCATGACGCTTAGGGGGTTCAGTATTAACAGCTGTTACCAACGATACCTCTAATCTATGTATTTGTAGGTAAAGGTAATGACTCAAAGCTATGTTCGTCACAGCGTTGTTACCAAGGGCCGATGAACAGCATTGTTTTCTATGCTTTTTGGTGAAAACCAGAAGCTCATCTTCTAGCTTATCGTTTCATTGTCTATTGATAGGGAAAAGGCTATACCGATAGTCTTGTCAGTGGTTCTAGGCATGATCATACTGAGAGTGAAGATGAAACTGTGGACTGGTAGTAAGTCTAATAGATAGGATTCGAGGGTAGTTTACAGACGTAAAAAAGCCGGCTTTGCAAAGCCGGCTTTGGGAGTGAGAGCGTGTTACTCTTGAATCATTGTAAGCGCTTTACGAGACACTTCATGTGCTGCTTTGGTTAAGTTCTGTTTCTCAAGGGCATCGGCTAGGTACGCATAGTCAGAAACGTTCGAGCGCACAGAGAGTGCTTTCTCGAAATGCTCTTGCGCTTCTGTCCATTTTTCATTGCGAAGGTGGAACTGAGCAATAGCACTGTGTGCTTCAGCATTATTACCATCTTTGCGCAGAGCGTCCTCTAGGAATACCACTGCAGGGTGAGTATCAGCAAGGTTCATTTCTGGCAATAGGGCATACAGAGATGAATTTGGATGCTTCTTCAGGTTTTCTTTTACTAGCGTGAAGGCTTCGTTATCCGCTTTTCTGGCAATAAGCTGTTTGGCGAAACACTCTACAAGTTTACTATCTGTTTTTAGCTTTCTTGGTAAGCTATTCCAGTGGGAAATTAACCCTTCACTGCCTTTTTGCTCTGCGATTTCAATCAAAAGGCCGCACTGAGCTCTTTCCGTTAGTTGCAGTTGTTCTTCTTCCGTCAGATTGCTCACTTTGCTTAGGTTTGGCAGCAGGTCCAGTAATGGTTGCCATAACTTAAGCTCAATGTAGACCGTTTTCAGTAAGTTAAGCACAATGCTGTTTTGAGGGTGTGCCGCTTTGAGGTTGGAAAGGGTATCAAAGGCCGCAGCATAGTCTGCTTGGCGGACTTGCTGCTTAGCACGGGTTAATTCAACCGCTAACTGTGCATTGGTTTCTTTGCTGGCAAGTTCTAGGTATTGGTCTCGCTTGGTTGCATCACCCAAGCCTTGCGCGGCTTCAGAAGCAACTAAGTAACATAGAAGAGGCATATCGTGGTATTTCGCCCATTTAGTGGCTTTCTTCTCTGCTTGTTTGAAATCACCTTCCAGTAGTTTGACGATACCTTCATCGGTGTAACGACGAGAGAGGCGGCTCTTACGTGCGCTGAAGTAATTCCAGGTGGAGTTACTTGCGTAGAGTGCTTTCTTGACCAAAAACTCTAGAAAAAACAATGCAGCGAGTGCGGCTATGATAAAGATCACTAGCGTTGTTACACTCATTTCGATGGTTTTCTCCGCGATGGAGATAAGAACATAGCCTTGCTGACCCGAATACTGAGTACCCGCGAACAAGCCTGCCCCTAATACAACGAACAGAAAAATGATACGAAACATTATTTTTCCTCCGTGATGAGTGTAGTGACTTCACGGCGTAGGCGATCTCGGATTACGTCTGACAAGACTTGTTGAGTTTCCAGTTTTACTGGATATTCAACTTGGATCTTCTGCTTGCTTAGCAGTGCAAGGGCGCTGTTGAACTCTTTTACGCTGTTCGATTCTTGATTAAAGAAAGAGCCGGACCATTTATCTGCGGTAGATAGTGCTGTGGTATAGATATCTTGTTGCTCTACGTAAACGGCTTTAATTGCTGTTTCTAATTTTGCTTTAATATTCTCTTTGAGATAAAAGTGCTGCTGAGGCGAAAGGAGAGGGATTACGTTGCCATCTCGTGTACGGAAGGTAATGAAGTTCTCAGAGAAGTCTTTGAGAGACGTCATTAGGTTGTCTTGCCAGTCATTCAGGTCTTCAGAGACGGCTTTCTCTTCGACTTGCTCCGCTTCAGGCAGCAGTGCGTTGGCAAGAGGTAATGAATCGACTTGCTGCTGAAGAGCGGTGATTCGAAGGACCAAACCTTCTCTATCAACTAACGGAATTGTCTTCAGCTGCGTGATGTCTTTTGCCATCGCTTTGCGCAGTGGAACCAGACTTGGATCGTTAAGTGCTGCGATACGTTGGTCTGCACTCTCCATGAGTTCAGTTGCGCTTACAGCGTCATGCTCTAAAAACAGCTTACGTCCTGCCAGTTTGACCAGATAGTCAGCTTCAGCTAAGAGCCAATCGTTAGGTCGACGACCTTTGACGTCAGCCAAAGCAACTTGCAGGCTTTCGATGCTCTTTTGTTGCTGCTCTAGTACGGTATCCGCGCGGTGTGCAATTTCAGTTGCCTTTGCCACAGTTGCTTGCTGAGTCGCCTCTAGATCTTGTTTAAGTGAGCTTTCAGTCTGTGATAGCTGAGACTGTAGTGCTTCTATTTTTGCCTGATATTCCGCGTTTTTTTGTTGCATTTGGAAAGTGAGGCCACCACCAAATAGCAGAGAGATTATGATCGCGATCGTACCCAGTTTGACACCGCGTTTGCCTTGTTTTTCTTCAAAAGCAGGTTGCTGATCTTTCTTTACATCACTTTTTTGTGTGTCTTCGACTTTGCTTTCTGCCGCTTTATTTTCAGCGCTTGGGCTTTCAGTGTCGGTTGCCGCAGTGTCAGCGGTTGAGGCTTGAGCCGTCTCTTCCACTGTGGAGTTGTTTTCTTTCTCAGGTTCAATTTGTCCGTTTTTGTTCTTACTTGTCATTATTTATTGTCCTGTTTCAGTTGACCGGAGAGCAGTCAACAAGTCCTTATTTGAAGCGCTATAGGTGTTTACTACCTTTTTGAAACCTAACTGCAGTGCTTCTTGCTCAATACGTTCACTTGGCACATAAAGCGTTAGCTTAAACAACCAATCTAACTCTAGTTCAGAGAGCTGAGAAACAAAGTGGTTCAATTGCCCCGAACTGGTGATGACCAATTGGTTAACCTTTCTATCCTGCCATAACGGTACGAGTAAATCTGAGCGGAAAGCTATATTTTCTCGTTTGTAAACTTCTCTATATTCAACTTTGGCACCACGTTTTATTAGAGTGTCAAAAATGAGGTCTCTACCGCCATTACCGCGTAAAATTACAATGCGTTTATTGGCCACGTGCTGCAAAACATCCAAACGAAGTAGATGCTCACTGTCACTAATTTCGGGGTAGTGTACTTTTTGTTGTGCGTTTTTGCTTAAAACATGTGCAGATTTTTGACCAACGGCAAGGTAAGTCGCCGCTTTAGGCCAATGAGAGGAAGACGCCAGCATCATTTGATGGGTAAAAGTCACCGCGTGCTGACTGACAGCAATGATGATGTCGAATTGTTCTAGTTCTTTATCAATACCAGAGAGAGAGCTCCCTGGTTTGATAGAGATAAGAGGTTGATGCAGGGCATCAATTCCGGCATCGATTAGCAGTTGGCATAATGCGCTTCCTTGCTCATCAGGTCTAGTAACCAACACTGCCATGTGGATTACTCGTGATCAGCGTACAGCTTAGTCAAAATCTCTCGGGCACCATCTTCAAGTAACTGATTTGCTAGTGTAACGCCCATCGATTCTGCTTGATCGCGTGATCCTTTGATTTCACCTCGAACGACTTTAGAGCCATCAGGTTCACCAACCAGCGCGCGCAACCAAATATCATCGCCGTCAAGTAAGGCGTAACTGCCAATAGGAACCTGGCACCCACCTTCTAACGTTAAGTTCATTGCTCGTTCACATTTAACGCGATCGGCCGTATCTTGGTGGTTTAATGGTTCAAGTAGCTTGAGTAAACGCTCATCATCCAGTCGGCATTCAATACCCACGGCACCTTGTCCAACCGCTGGTAGTGATTGTTCTGGTTCGATAAAGCTGCGAATACGCTCTTCAAGCTTGAGGCGTTTTAGTCCTGCGGCTGCAAGGATGATCGCGTCGTATTCACCGGCATCAAGTTTGCCTAAGCGAGTGCCGACGTTGCCACGTAGCTCTTTGATGATGATATCTGGACGGTATTCTTTTAGCTGACATTGACGGCGTAAGCTGCATGTCCCTACCACTGCGCCCTGGGGTAGTTCATCAATGTTATTGTACGTGTTCGATACAAAGGCATCACGAGGGTCTTCACGTTCACAGATTGTGACCAAGCCCAGACCTTCAGGGAAATCGACCGGGACATCTTTCATTGAGTGAACGGCGAGGTCGGCACGTCCTTCAAGCATGGCGACTTCTAATTCTTTAACGAATAGGCCTTTACCACCCACTTTCGCCAGTGGTGTGTCCAAAATAACATCGCCTTTCGTTACCATTGTCACCAGTTCGACTTCTAGACCAGGGTGAGCAGCTTGTAGGGCGTCTTTAACGAAATAGGCCTGCCATAGGGCAAGCGGACTTTTACGCGTTGCGATACGGATTGGGGAAGTTTGAGTCATGATGTTCTACTGGTTGATTCAACGTAATGGCCCAATCGTACCATTCTGAATCAAAAAGTATTACTGCAATATCTTCAGGATGAATACTTCTTCTTGAGGTTACCGGAGTACATCAAAAGAGTGTGATTAAGCTCTCGTTTGTATCATCGACTATTATAATTAATATGGGTTCCATATCACACTATCTGCACCCTCTCGTATGGCGGGCTATAATGTGGATTCGATCGTACAATTCTTTACCAATTAAAATAAAAGTGTTAGATTGATCACGTTTGATGGGTGCTTTAGATTGCTTTTTCGTCAGAGCGCAACAGGTAATTAACAAGGACTATACCTTGCAGGCTTACACTAAGACTTTAATTCAAAGACTTGATAATCTGAATCAACAACGCACAGATCGTGCGCTGGCACTTATGGATTTGCAAAGTCAGCGTGTATTCCACTTAATTCCTACTCTTCTTCATTTCAACCATCCCTCCATTCCTGGATATTATGCTTCGCAAGTGCCTTACGGTATTTGTGAGTTCGAATTCAATGATGTGCAAAGTCAGTTTGTCGAAGACACCGAGCTGACGATTGGGCAGCCATTAGATACATCGCCAGCGCCTGCTATACATGGTCTTTTTACTATGGGCAGTACCTCATCGATTGGTCAGAGTACTTCCAGTGACTTAGATATTTGGGTGTGTGTTTCATCCATGATGTCGCAAAGTGAGCGTGAATCGCTTACCAATAAGTGCTTGCTGATCACCGATTGGGCACAGACGCAGGGTGTAGAAGCGAACTTTTTCTTGATGGATGAAGAACGTTTTCGTTCCAACCATTCGGAAGAGATGACGGGCGACAACTGTGGTTCGTCACAGCATTTGTTACTGCTGGATGAGTTTTATCGCTCCGCTGTCCGTTTAGCGGGTAAGCGCCTGCTTTGGCAAATTGTGCCACCAGAAATGGAAGAGTGTTACGACGAATACGTTCAGAATCTGTGTAATGATGGTTATATCGATTGTTCGCAGTGGATTGATTTCGGAAAGTTGAATCGTATACCGGCAGAAGAGTACTTTGGTTCGAACCTTTGGCAACTGTATAAAAGTATCGATTCACCGTATAAATCGGTACTGAAAGCGATCTTACTTGAAGCCTATTCTTGGGAGTACCCAAACACTCAATTACTCAGTCTCGATACCAAACGACGTTTCTTCGCTCACGATCCTGACCTTTATAGTATGGATGCATACTATTTGATGTTAGAGAAAGTCACGCGCTATTTAGAACGTATTGGGGATGACACCCGTCTGGATCTCGTTCGTCGTTGCTTCTATTTAAAAACCCACGAGAAGTTATCACGTGAACCAAGCGTTGGTTCTGTGGCCTGGCGTCGTGAAGCACTGGGTGAGCTTGTTCAGCAGTGGCATTGGGATGACACTGTGATTCGTGAGCTTGATGACCGTCGCAATTGGAAGGTTGAGCAAGTAAAGGTGGTGCACCATGCGTTGTTAGATGCATTGATGCAAAGCTACCGTAACCTTATTCAGTTCGCTCGTCGCAACGATATTACCTCGGCGATCAGCCCACAAGATATTAGCGTGTTGGCTCGAAAGCTCTACGCAGCGTTTGAAATCTTGCCGGGTAAAGTTACCTTGCTAAACCCGCAAATCTCTCCCGATTTGCATGAGCCGGATTTAACCTTTATTGAAGTGCGTCCAGGCAGAACCAACAAGCAGGGTTGGTATCTTTATAAGCAGCCGCTGACACCCCATCGAATTATCGGTTGTGCTCCGTTAGAGCATAACGAGTACCTGAGTAAATTAGTGGCATGGTCATTCTTTAATGGTTTGATCACCGAATCGACTCGACTGCATTCCGTTGTGCGTGATGCTCACCTTGATATCGATAAGTTCTATCAGATGGTGAGTGATTTGCGTAACACCTTCTCTTTGCGTAAACGTCGTCCGACGATGCAAGCGCTGGCGAGCCCGTGTGAAATTAGCCAGTTGGCGATGTTCATCAACTTTGAGAATGACCCTACCGCTGAATTGAGTGGGAAGACGCTCAAATTGGACCCGAAAAACACCGACATTCTTAGCTTTGGTCAAGAGCAAAAGTGCCTAGTGGGAAGCGTGGATCTGGTCTATCGTAACTCATGGCAAGAAGTACGTACTTTGCACTTCAAAGGCGAAACGTCCATGTTGGATGCGCTAAAAACCATCTTAGGCAAAATGCACCAAGACGCGTTGCCACCGGAGTCGGTGGACGTTTTCTGCTACTGCAAGAATTTACGCGGTGTGATGCGTAATATGGTTTACCAGTTATTGGCGGAATGTATCGACTTGCGTTTGAAGCCGATTGAGCAAGAAAAGCGTCGCCGTTTTAAAGCAATGCGCATTGGCCAGCAGACGTATGGCTTGTTCTTCGAACGGCGTGGCGTCTCGGTGCAGATGCTCGAAAACTCCGTCGACTTCTACCGCAGTATTTCAACCAACAAGCTGAAAGGCTCTCCGCTGCTTATGTTGGATAAAGAGCAAGACTATCAGCTGCCGGATGCGGTGGATGGTTTTGCCAGTGAAGGCTTAATCCAGTTCTTTTTTGAAGACAGTGAGCAGGGCTTTAACATCTATGTGTTGGATGAAGCCAACCGCGTCGAAGTGTATCACCAGTTTAGTGGTGAGAAAGACGAGATGATCGCCAGCGTGAATAGCTTCTATACCTCGGTGCAAGATGACAACAAACTGTCGTCTAAATTTATTAACTTCAATCTGCCCCAGTACTACCAAATTGTCCACCCAGAAGAAGGGGATGCGTACATTGTGCCTTATCGCAGCGATAGCTCTGGGTATTCCAAGCACAATAAAATCGTAAACGCGTAGTCGTTATCATCATATAAACAAAGAGGCCATCAAACGATGGCCTCTTTGTTTTTGATAGTGAGAGTCTTAGCGCCGACTTACGGCCACTCGATCTCTTCATCCGCGTGCTTTTCACATTCTTGCTTCACCATCGCAATCAGTTCAACGCCCGTTTTAGAACAAATCCACTTTTCATCGACAAAAGCAAAATGGAAACCGCCTGATTTTGAGGCAAGCCAAATCTCTTTCATTGGTTCTTGGCGGTTGATGATAACCTGGCTGCGGTCTTCAAAATCCAGCGTCATAACGTTGCCAGTTACCTCGTAATCGATGTCCGCACCTGAATCATCAATCATTTCTTCGATGATTTGCATTTGAACATCAACCAACTGATGAAATTCAGTATCGTTCATCTTGTCTATCCTATTGCTTTTCCTGAGTGTGGTGCGATTATAGGGGGCATTGAACAAATAATCACGATAGAACCGATGAAAAAATCAATCTTAGCTCTGTTTATTGTCTCGGTACTTGGCTTGGCTGGCTGTGGCCAAACAGGGCCATTGTACATGCCTGAAGAGACACCGCAGAACGAGCAGCCGTCATAACAACTATTCAGTGATATCAGAATATAAGGGAAAGCACTTTGGATTACTTCAACTATCAGGATGATGGCCAGCTCTGGGCCGAGAATGTCGCATTATCTGATTTGGCGCAGCAATATGGTACGCCACTTTACGTTTATTCAAGAGCCACGTTAGAGCGCCATTGGCACGCGTTTGACAAGTCTGTTGGCGCGCATCCGCACTTAGTTTGTTATGCCGTGAAGGCGAACTCAAACCTGGGTGTATTAAATGCGCTGGCGCGCCTGGGATCTGGTTTCGATATTGTTTCTGGCGGTGAGCTAGAACGAGTACTGGCCGCTGGTGGTGATCCGAGTAAAGTGGTCTTTTCTGGTGTGGGTAAAACCGAAGAAGAGATGAAGCGTGCACTGGAAATGGGCATTAAGTGCTTTAATGTCGAGTCAGAGCCAGAGTTAGAGCGCTTGAATAAGGTCGCAGGAGAGCTGGGTGTTAAAGCACCGATTTCACTGCGTATTAACCCAGATGTGGACGCCAATACTCACCCTTATATTTCCACTGGTCTGCGTGACAACAAGTTTGGGATCGCATTTGACCGAGCCCCTGCCGTATACAAATTTGCCTCCAGCCTAGAGAACTTGAATGTAAAAGGTATTGATTGCCATATTGGTTCTCAGCTAACAGACATTGAACCCTTTATCGATGCGACAGACCGTTTATTGGCGCTGATCGATGACTTGCAAGCACAAGGCATCAGCATCGAGCATTTGGACGTTGGTGGTGGCCTAGGTGTGGTTTACCGCGATGAACTGCCACCAGAACCGTCAGAGTACGCCAAAGCGCTACTGGGTCGTTTGGAAAATCATCAAAATCTAGAACTTATCTTCGAACCTGGCCGAGCGATTGCTGCCAATGCGGGCGTTCTGCTGACCAAGGTTGAGTTCCTAAAGCATACCGAGCACAAAAATTTTGCGATTATCGATGCCGCGATGAACGACTTGATGCGTCCGGCGCTTTATCAAGCATGGCAAGATATTGTGCCAGTTAAACCGCGTGAAGGTGAGGCGGTGACTTACGACCTAGTCGGCCCAATCTGTGAAACGGGTGACTTCCTAGGTAAAGACCGTACGTTAGTTCTGGAGCAAAATGATGTGTTAGCGGTACGCTCTGCTGGGGCATACGGCTTTGTGATGTCGTCAAACTACAACACGCGCACCCGCGTTGCGGAAGTGATGGTGGATGGCGACAAAGTCCACTTAGTACGTCAGCGTGAAGAATTGTCCAGCTTGTGGGCGTTAGAGAACATCCTTCCGGAGTAATGGGAGCTTTATGCATTTCCACTTTTCAAAAATGCATGGTTTGGGTAACGACTTTATGGTCGTGGATTGTATTACCCAAAACATCTTCTTTTCCCCTGATTTGATCCGCCGCTTGGCGGATCGCAATAAAGGGGTGGGTTTTGACCAGCTGTTGGTGGTTGAGGCTCCTTATGATCCTGAAACCGATTTCCACTATCGAATCTTCAACGCAGACGGCAGTGAAGTCGAACAGTGCGGTAACGGCGCGCGTTGTTTTGCCCGTTTTGTGCGAATGAAAGGGCTGACCAACAAGTACAGCGTTAGCGTTAGTACCAAGAAAGGGAAAATGGTCCTCAGCATCGAAGATGATGATCAGATCACCGTTAATATGGGTGTGCCTGAATTTGAGCCAAGTAAGATCCCTTTCAAAGCCAAGCAAATGGAGAAAACGTATATTCTCCGTACCGAAGATAAAACCCTCTTCTGTGGTGCCGTCAGCATGGGCAATCCCCACGTTGTGACCGTGGTCGATGATGTGGCAACAACGGATGTGGATACTCTAGGTCCTTTGCTTGAGTCGCACGAACGTTTCCCGGAAAGAGTGAATGCTGGCTTTATGCAAGTACTTAGCCGCGATGAAGTCAACTTACGGGTTTACGAACGTGGTGCGGGTGAAACGCAAGCTTGTGGGAGTGGCGCCTGTGGGGCTGTGGCTGTGGGGATCCTGCAAGGATTATTGGATGAGGCTGTCACGGTTAATTTACCTGGCGGTTCATTGCATATCCGCTGGCAAGGACCAGGTAAGCCGCTGTATATGACGGGGCCAGCCACGCATGTATTTGATGGCCAGTTAAGTTGCTAAACAAGAATGACTAAAGAAATTGAAGTATCCCAAGTGGAAGAAGACGCGTTGACCGCTGAGGTGGTCGCCGCGTATTTGCGTGATAGACCTGACTTTTTTAAAACTCGACCTGAACTCGTGGATCGCCTCGCGTTACCGCTTCAGGAGCAGGGCGCGGTTTCGCTTGTTCATGTGCAAATGAATCGCCAGCGTCAACGCATCGAAGAGCTGGAGGAAGAGATTACCGTCCTTATGTCTCTGGCCAAAAACAACGACAGAACGTTTCATGAGTTCATGGGGCTGCAAGAGCAGATCTTGAAATGTGATGCTTTGTTAGAGGTGGTGAAAGCGATTGAAGAAATGGCGAAGTCGCTTGGTTTAGTGGCATATGTGCGTTTATTTGATAGTGAATTGAGCTACTACCAGCTGAATAAAGACTCTTTCCAACGCTTTTCGACCAATCACCTCAATGGGAAAGATGCCTACTTAGGCCGTATGCGTAAAGTCGACCGTGAACTCTTGTTTGGTGACAACAGCCATGCACCCGAAATGGGCTCCTATGTCGTGCTACCTCTATACGGAAAATCTCCGCAAGGGATTTTAGCGTTTTCAAGCACCGATGGTGGGCATTTCCAGCCACATATGGATACCTTATTTTTGCGTCACCTTGCACTTGTTCTTTCACACTTAATTCAATACCTACCTTGGCAGAATGAAGAAGACAAACGAATCAGCAGTACCTCTGCCTAACAGCCTTCAAAAGCCCCTTGAACGTTTCTATGAATACCTAAGAAGCGAAAAGGGGTTGAGCTTACATACCCAACGAAACTACAAGCAGCAGTTAGAAACCATGGCTCAGCATCTGGTACATCTAGGGCTCAAAGAGTGGTCTCAGGTTGATGCCGGTTGGGTCCGTCAACTCGCCAGCAAAGGCATGCGCGATGGCATGAAAGCCAGTAGCTTAGCGACGCGATTGTCTTCCCTGCGTAGCTTTTTCGATTTCCTCATCTTGCGCGGTGAGATCAGTGCCAACCCGGCGAAAGGGGTCTCTGCACCACGTAAAAAACGGCCGTTGCCAAAAAACTTGGATGTGGATGAAGTTGGTCAGCTGCTTGAAGTCGATGAGTCGGACCCATTATCGGTGCGTGATCGGGCGATGATGGAGCTGATGTACGGCGCAGGACTACGACTGGCCGAAATGGTCAGCGTTAACGTTAAAGACGTGCGGTTGTCGTCTGGTGAGCTGAGAGTGGTGGGTAAAGGGGATAAAGAGCGCAAAGTCCCGTTTTCTGGCATGGCAGCAGAGTGGGTCGGCAAGTGGTTAAAAGTCCGCGGTGCGCTGGCCGAACCGGGTGAGCCCGCGTTGTTTGTCTCTAAACTTGGTGTGCGGATTTCGCATCGCAATGTTCAGAAGCGTATGGCCGAGTGGGGACAAAAGCAGTCGGTGGCCAGCCATATTAGCCCCCACAAACTGCGTCACTCATTTGCCACACACGTGCTAGAGTCGAGTAATAACCTTCGTGCTGTGCAAGAGCTGCTAGGGCATGAGAATATTTCGACCACGCAGATCTATACTCACTTGGATTTCCAACATTTAGCCGAGGTGTACGACCAAGCGCACCCAAGAGCGAAAAAGAAAGGAAAAGACTGATGCAGTTTTATCGCCACTTAGGTCCTATTCAAGCCATGACGTTTGACTTAGATGACACTCTCTATGACAACCGTCCGGTTATTCGTCAGGTAGAAGCACAAATGGCGGCGTGGCTGCATAAGTATCATCCTATCTCTGCGATAAAGCCGCTCAGCTGGTGGAACCACATCAAGCGCCAAGTGGCTCAGGAAGACGATTGGCTACCTAACGATGTCACCTTGTGGCGCTTCAAGCAGATTGAACATGGCTTAACGCTGTTGGGGTATGAGCCCGAGCAAGCGACACAGGCCGCCAATGACGCGATTGAGGAAGTTTTGCGTTTACGCAGTGATTTCACCGTACCGCAAAAAGCGCACTCCATTCTCGGACAATTGGCCGAGCGAATCCCCTTAGTGGCGATTACCAACGGCAATGTGGATGTGAAAAGAATCGGACTCGACCCTTACTTCTCATTAACCTTAAAAGCCGGTCCCGATGGATACGCAAAGCCGCACCCTGACTTGTTTCAAAAAGCGGCTCAACACCTGAACTTACCCAATGAATCGATCCTTCATGTCGGGGATCACTTAGTCACGGATGTGCTTGGTGCTAAGAACAGTGGTTTTTCCGCCTGTTGGTTTAATGAGGGCGAGGAAGACATCTTCAACCTAACGAAAGCAAAGGTTCTACCAGATGTAGAAGTAAAATGTTTGAAGGATTTGTTACTTTTCATTGAGAGATAAGTCAATTCTGCTAGATTATATGCTCACTCTCTTTTCGCATGTAGATTGGGATATAAGCGAAATCACTCTTTAGGCATTTCAATGCCTTAGGATAACAGGATGCACACTTACTCAACGTTGGTATCGGATGACCAACAGTTAATAACCTTTTTAAAGCAATTCTCTAAGCACAGTGGCGGCTCATACTTAATACAGGTCTTGTCATCACAGACCGAAAAAGTTGCGGCTGGCTACGCTTCCCTTTTAAGTGCGCATTTTCCAGAGAGCGAAATTATTGGTCACAGCACTCGGCATGTCATCTTTGAAGGACAAATTCATGACAACAGCAGTTTGATTGCGATTTCTCAATTCCAACATACGCAACTTTCTTCTGCCGTGGTGGCGTTAAATCACTCTCCCTCACAAGATGTACAGGCGCTCGCCGAGCAGCTTAACCTTCAGCCCTCAACTAAGCTGGTGATCAGTTTTTCTCAGTTAAACCCAAGCTGGGAATCCCATATCTACAATCTCTTTGGTGAAAAATACGATATTCCCGTGTGTGGTGGGCTCGCGATCAGCGTGGATGACAGAAAACCGTGGTTACTAAAAGGTGATACGCTGTATCACAATGCCACGGTTGCTATTGCCTTACATAGCGACGTTCTGCAAGTGTGGCGTAATGCCTTTTCAGAATGGAATGCCATTGGTACGCCACTGCGTATTACGGAGGCACATGGCAATCTCATCCGCTCTATCAACTATGAGCCGACCTTGTCTGTATACCAAGCTCGTCTATCCGATAATCGCGCACTGACGCTAGAGCAAATCCAAAGTTTTCCGTTGCAGCGCGATAACCAACAAATTTGTTTGCCGACCAACCTGTGTACCGATGGCAGCATTGAGTTCGATCAACCGGTCGCTCTGGGTGAGGAAATGCGCCTGTGCTACAACCACCCCTCTCTGACGTTGGAGCAAGTTCGCCATGATATGCAAACGCTGGCAGAGCACAACCCTGAGTCTATTTTTATCTACAACTGTGAGTCCCGCCTGAACTTCATCGAAGGTGCGACGGAAATTAAGCTGTTTGATAAGTTTGACTCGTGTTGTGGCTCTTTTTGTCAGGGGGAGCTCTACCGCCACCAGCAACAAAGTATTTTGAGTCACAGCATGACTTACGTGGCACTCAGTGAAGACAGCTCAAGGCCCGCACTGGACGTTGATATTGACAAAGATGTCCCGATTTCGCCCCTGTTTCACCTAATTCGCCACTCCATTGACGAGTTGAATGACCAACGTATTGACGTGGAAAATAAGCTCGCCAAGCAGACAGAAAAGCTGATTAACAGCTATCGCATTGACAAGCATACCGGGTTAAAAAACCGCGTTGCTTTGCAAGAGCGACTCAAGTCCGTCGATAAATCGGAACACATCATTACCTTGAAGCTGACCAGTTTCCATCAAGTGAACGAAAAGTACGGTTATCAAGTGGCGGATGAACTCATCCATGACTTGAGTGAGTATTTTGTTGAACGACTGAAGCGTAAGCGCGGTAATGAATTCGTAGACAACTTTTACTACATAGGCACGGCCGAATGGGCCATCGTTTTTCGTTCCAATATGCGCAGCGAGTTGATCAAGCGAGAGTTCTCGCGCTTTGTCGACCAAATTGAACACATCAATTTTGAGCCCTACGGGTTACCGGAAGTTGATCACCTTTCTGTCTCTATTATTGGTGGTATCGCCAGCGTCGCGGATTTTCCTGATATTTCCGGTGATGAGTTGCTACTTAAGGCCATCGATGCAAGGCGACAAGGAAAGGTGCGCAATACTCATTTTACCAACGCGAAAGACTGTGCGGTGACCAAAGACGAATACCAGGATCGGTTGGAGCTGATGGGCATCGTGAGCCGCGCGATTTTAAATCAGCGAATCATCACCTTCAGTCAGCCAATTTTTGCCGCCCATAGCCGAGAACAGGTTTCGCAAGAATGTCTGGTACGGATTGAGGACGAAGGAGAAATTATCTCTCCCGGCCGTTTCCTGCCCATCATTGAAGGGACTCACCTGTACACGCGTTTAAGCCGCTATATGATGGAGTCCACTTTGGGTTATATGGCCAATCGGCAAGAGTCGTTTTCAATCAATTTGTCTCCTCAAGATATGCTGAGTGACAGAACCTTGTATCTGCTTGAGCAAGCGGTGCTTAAAATGAATGATCCTCGCCGATTAGGCATTGAAGTTCTGGAATCCGAACAAATTAAAGACTTTGCCCGCATGAAAGAAGTCTGTGGGCACTTTAGTAAAATGGGCGTACGGATTGTGGTGGATGACTTTGGTTCGGGGTACTCAAACATTGATGAGATTTTGCGACTGGAGCCCGATGTGATTAAGCTTGATGGCAGCTTGATTAAGACCATCGACAAAGACCAGAAGCAGCGCCAAATTACTGGGCAATTGGTGCAGTTGTGCAAGGTGATGAACGCCAAAACGGTGGCTGAGTTTGTGCACAACCAAGAAGTCTGTCGCGTCGCGGAAGAATTAGGGGTCGACTACCTGCAAGGCTTCTACCTAGCGGAGCCGACACGCCTGTTTTAACTTTTGTATGGATGGCCGCTTTTGTCGGCCTGAAACACTTGCATGTAATGGGTAAAAAATTGCATTAAACGATCGGCTTGCTCTTCCTCTCCTAATGCTCTGATCACCTCAGCACCGACTTCCAATGTGCACAGATGGCCTTCATTTTGATTACGACGCAACTGGTAGACCGAGCTGGTGGTCGGGGTGATGTGTACCAGTGGCAAGGCCTGAAGCCAGGCACTTTTTCGTAGCATTTTTTTCGCTTCTTGCCATGTCCCATCTAAGACGATAAAGAGCGGTTTTTTCTGCTTTATCTTGACGGTATCGCTATGGACGCGGCTGACCGAGACGCTCTCTTCCCCAGGAAAAAGCAGGTAGGGCACCAAGTTTGGGTTGTCGAGTAATTTGAGTAACTCTGTACAAGGTGCCTTGCGCTGCCAAATGTGTCGGCTAGATGAAGGCATGGCGGCGAGTAGCCATCGGCCAGTATTCGTGTCGCGGTTGAGTTCGTTTTCGTGCATCAGTAGCGCGACATGTGCGTCAATGCTGAGTTTAGGCACGCACTGACACACACAGTTAAACGACAGGCCACACGTAGGGCATGGGGTCTGACTACCCATTTATAGCGCAACTCCACCCTGATGCGGTGTTAAACCGTCAGAAAACAGCTGAACTTCGCTGATTTCATCGTAGTTCGCGACAGGTGCGACACTTGGGTTCAGCGGGTAACTGACTTCGTTGTGCTGCAAAATATGCTGGTTTGGGGTCGCGCCGCCACCGCTGACAAACATCACTAAGTCTTGCCATGATTCACTGGCATTCTTACCTAAGTTGATCGGGGTACGAACTAAAGTAATGCGGCTGTTAAAGCGCCACTTCTGCTCGTGGTTTTCGAAAATCAGCAGGGTGCAACCGCCGGAGCCACACCAATCCAGTTGTGCCAGCAGTTCTTTGTTGCCATCGCCATTGAGGTCATACGTGAGCCAGCGGTAGCGTGTGCCAGTTGGATCGGTCTTGTGCATTCTAAAGTATTCGCGTATCGCGCGGTCTACCTTGGGATTAAAGTCCGCACTGGATGGGATCTTTGCCGCGGTTAGCTCTCGATTTGGCATGGGTTGATCACCATAACTAAGCGCCTGCTTAGACTGAAAGAGTGTCATGCCGCCATCGGCGATGTCATACACAACGTCACCGACTTTCTCTTTTTTTGTTGTCAGTTGGTAGCCATCACGCGTGTAGATACGTTCTGAATTCAGCGGTTGGCTTTGAAGCTGTGTACCCACCACCTGAACTTGGTCTGGATTGAGTTGTTGCCAGAAACCTTTTTCCACCGTATCGGCCTCGCCACTCAGGTAGCTGTATGTGGTTTGGGCTGTATGGTCAGGTTTTAACTGCATAGTCACGTTAAAAGGTGTGCCTTTTGTGGCTTGGGCCTGATAACTTGCTGCCCAATCTTGCGTGGCATCCTGGTTCGATAAAGTGGCACAGCCTTGGTACGTCTTATCGTTGAGTGTGAAAGTGGCTTTCCACCCATAGAGGCTGTCGCTCATTCCGTCTACGCAGCTATGCTGTTTGAGTTCAAGCTGACCACCATCAAATTGATAACGGCGTTTGTCTCGCTCAATGCGGCTGGATGTTAGGGTTAAGGCTCGCTGTTTTTCGCCGGGCTGGTTAAACATCAATTGGTCGTGGTCAAAACTGACCGACCAGAAAGGTTCGTTACCAAACGCTCGGGTTGGTTTGGCTGCTAAGTCGCAGCGGGCTGGGTTTTCAGCGGTGAGGAGATTGATTTGGTCAACAACGAATTGAGCACGGTAGTCAGAAGCGAACCCATCTTTTTCTGCCGATTTTAAATGGCCAATCACTTCACCATACAGGGGGGAATAAGGGGCATGAACTAACGCTAAACCTTGCTGAAAACGGTCATGAGAAAGGTCAAGCCAGTATTGATTTTGGCTGCCACATGGCGTGATTGTGCGAACCTCGTGACCAAGCACGATTTGACCTCGCATCACAAATGTTTGCGGTTTTACCGAGGCGGGTTTGTCCAATGTGGCTTGGGGTTGCGCAGGCGGCGTTTCTTCAACCACGGGGGTATTGGAGCATGCCTGGAGAGCCAGCAAAGTAGCCAGCGCGACTGGGTTTTGCAACGCCTTCATGTTATATCTTCCTCATTCAAAATCACTCGGAAGTCATTATGGCATATTGGTTATTTAAAACAGAACCAGACACCTTCTCAATTGACACTCTTCGCACACAATCGACCTCTTGTTGGGAAGGAGTGCGCAACTATCAAGCAAGAAACATGATGCGTGATGAGGTTAAAGAGGGTGACTTGGTACTCATTTATCATTCATCGTGCAAGAAGATTGGTGTCGCGGGCATTGCTCGAGTGATCAAAGAAGCGTATCCCGACCACTTTGCGTTTGATCCAGACAGTGAGTATTACGACCCAAAATCGACGCCGGACAACCCTCGCTGGGTGATGGTGGACATCGAGTTTGTGCGTAAAACGGAGCGACTGATCCCGCTTACGCTATTAAAGTCGATGCCGGAACTGGAAAATATGTCGTTGGTGAAACGTGGTAACCGACTTTCGATCATGCCGGTGAGTGAAGAAGAGTGGCAGACGATCCTGACGAAAGAAAAGCTCCCCAGCCAGCGATAACCAAAAAGGGCAGCACTTTGCTGCCCAATGATGTGTCGTACTTAAAATAAGTGTGTGTGTAGGTAATGAGCTACGGCGTCATCTTCGTTACTGCCGATCACTTCGTTGTCTGGTAGCGCGTTCATCACCTTATGGTGTGATGTCCCCATCACTAACCCTTTACCTGCCATCGACAGCATTTCCACATCGTTCATGCCATCACCAAACGCAATGCAGTTTTCGAGAGAAAGATTGAGTGATTGCGCGACTGCGTTCAGCGCGTCCCCTTTAGAGACTTCGGCGGCCATCACTTCTAAACACCATGGTGTAGAGAACGCGATGTTCAGTTTGTCACCGAAGGCTTCACGCAGCTTGTTTTCAAACGTCACCAAGTGTTCATGGTCTTGCTCTGGGTGAGTAAAGAACACCTTGGCTACACCTTCTACCGGTGCGTTATCAGCGTTAAAACGCGTGTAGCTAAACCCCGATTCGCTGTGGAGTTTCGCCAGTGTTTCGTCTTCACGGTCCAGTAACCACTCCTCATCTTTATACATGTGGATAAAGATGTTCGGATCGTTTTTGATCACATCGATCACGGGTTGAACCAGCTCTTGTGGGACATTGCGGCTGTACATCAGTTGATCATTTTGGTCGTGCACGCGAGCGCCGTTCGAGGTGATCATATACGCCGGAATACCAGAAATTTCTCTGATCCCAGCCACATCCACATGATGACGTCCAGTCGCAAAGATGAAGGTATACCCTTTATTGTATAGCTCTTTGAGAGTCTGTTTGGAAAAGTCACTCAGCTGGTGGTTTGGGGCCAGTAACGTGCCATCAAGGTCAGAAGCAACAATGCGGAATGGCGTTTCTTTGCGTGTTTCGGTCATATTACCCTCGTAATCATGCGTAGTTCGACCCAAATAGGGTTGAAGGGTAGTGTACTGGAACATAAAGAGGAAAAAGAGGGTAAAGATCACCCTCTCTCTTTTCCTATTTTAACCGTGGCGTTGCGCGAAGAAGTGGATAATGGCATCCAGCGCTTGGTTACGATGCTCGTCGGTTTCAAATAGCAGCTCGTGGCGTGCACCATACACAATTTGCATCGCACACTTGGGGTTGGTCTTGGCGAGTTTCTTAATAAAACGCAGTTGATGGGCGTTAGATACAATCTGATCATCACCCGCTTGCAGCAGCAGGAGCGGGATTTTGAGTTGTCTGGTCATCAGAATGCACTGCTTGGAAGACATCAGCCCTTGCCAGACCCAACGTGTGCTGGCTCCGCCAATTTTGAGCTCTGGCCTTTGTTCGTATAAGTCACGGAACCAGTGATAGCGCACAGAGCTTTGACTTAAAAAATTGCCGTCAAAAGGTTTGGGGAAGTAGGATTCTTGCCCTGGTGCAAAAGTCGGTTTCGGGTAGTAAGCCGTGAGCAGCTGGCCCAAAAAGGTTGCAATAGGCTTTAGATGCCAAGGCAGGTTCACGCCAAACATCGGTGCGCTTAAGGCGATGGCACTGAATGGGTGCTCTGGGTAGGTTTGCACATAGCGCGTGGCAATATTTCCCCCCATGGAATGGCCAAGCAGATAACAGTTGTCGTATTGGCTTACATCGAAATGCCTCACCAGTAAATTCAAATCCTTCACATAGTCTTCGAATTCTTCGACGTAGCCCATCTCTTTGTCTTCGATAAGGCGATCCGACAGCCCTTGGCCACGGTGATCGTAAGAATAAATGTCGTACCCCTGCTGAAAGAGATCGCAAAACAACTCCTGATATTTCCAGGTACACTCAATACGACCATTCACTATCACTATGGCTTTGCGGTGTTCAGGGTTGGTGAGTTTTATCCAGAAAAGCTTGGTGTTATCGAAAGTTTTAAAATAACCGTCTTCTCGTGAGTGCCAGAGTGCGCTTATTCGACCATTGATCGCTTGCTCAAAATCTGACTCTTGAGTATAAGGAGCTGTATTGACGGAACTCGGAGTATTCATGATTAGGGATAGCCTAGAGAGTTCTATTCTTTAACTAAGCTAGATTATGTGTGCCCAACACGCGTTAGTCGAGAGGAAAACACTATGGATATACATGTTTGGTTGGCTTATGTGGTCACCGCCGTTGTTTTTAGCCTGGCCCCTGGATCGGGTACGGTCAACTCGATCAGTAACGGCCTGAGTTATGGTACACGTCGGTCTTTAGCGGCGATTGCAGGGCTGCAGATTGGCTTAGCCATTCATATCATGTTGGTGGGAGCGGGAATTGGTGCACTGGTTGCCCAATCGGCATTGGCATTTAGTGTGATTAAGTGGGTCGGGGCGGCCTATTTGGTTTGGCTAGGTGTACAAAAGTGGCGTGATAAAGAAAGCCTATCGACATCAGAGACGGATCAAGCTTTATCGAGTTTGTCCTTGATGAAGAATGCCGTATTGATTAACCTGACCAACCCGAAATCTATTGTCTTTTTGGTGGCTCTGTTTCCTCAGTTCATCGACCCAGCGAAAGATCAGCTGACGCAGCTTGCGGTATTGGGGATAACAACGGTGTTGATTGATGCGATGGTGATGCTAGGTTACACCTCGCTGGCGTCACAAATGGGCCGTTTTATTCGCTCTGAAAAGGTAATGAGCAAAATTAACAAACTCTTTGGTTCCATGTTTGTTGGCTGCGGCGCTTTGTTAGCGTCAGCAAAAGCATAATTCGTAAAAAGGTCGATAATGCAGCAATTTATGCGTGAAACATATGTCGCGAGGCAGCCTATTCTTAACGCAAAGCGACAAACCTTAGGGTATGAGTTGCTGTTTCGTGACGGCGAAAATAACGCCTATCCTGCACATATCGAGTCCAATCGAGCGACGTACCGCCTGATCGTTGAAAATTTCTTGTCGATTGGTACCAACCCGTCGCTCTACAACTCACGTTGCTTTATTAACTTTCCGCACGAAAGCCTTATCCGTCGGCTGCCGATGATCCTGCCTAAGAATAAGGTCGTGATTGAAATACTCGAGACCTGTACGCCCAACGATGAGTTGTTTGAAGCGGTAAAAGAAATCAGTCGAGCGGGCTACCTGATCGCTCTGGACGATTTTATTTATAGTCCGGATTGGGAACGATTCCTGCCTTTTGTACAAATAGTGAAACTCGACATCATGGCGATGGGGTTAGAGGCGGCGTGTGATTTAGTCAAAGCGCGTCTCTCTAGCGGAGTTAAGCGCAAATTTTTGGCCGAAAGGGTTGAAACCGAAGAGGAATTCTTGGCGACGCGTTCAGCCGGCTTTAGCTTTTTCCAAGGCTACTTTTTCAGTAAGCCAGAAATCAGCCGACAAAGTTACCTCAGCCCCGAGCACGTCATTGCGATGGAACTGTTCCGCGAGGTGTGTAAGCCGGACGTCGATTTTGAAAAAGTCGAAGCGATTGTGGCGAAAGATGTGTCGCTCTCATACAAGCTGCTGCGCTTTGTGAATACCATGTCCGATCGGCTGGAAGTGACGATCTCCTCATTCCGCCAGGCGTTGATTTATCTCGGCCAAGATAGGCTGAAGGTTTTTGTCTCTCTCGCGGTTGCGTCGTTCATTTCAAGCCGAAAGCCGAAAGAGCTTTATACCCTGTCGTTGCAACGTGCTCAGTTTTGTCAGCTGATGGCGGCAAACAACCCTTTTAGCCAGTACCGTGATCAAGCCTTTTTGATCGGTCTCTTCTCGATGCTGGATGCGCTTTTAGATACTTCAATTAACGACGTTGTGGCTCAGTTGCCTTTAAACTCTGCCATTAAACAGGCGCTGCTAGAACGTCAAGGGCCTTATGGTGTGCTGCTTTGCATTGAAGAGTGCTATGAACGCGCGGACTGGCAAGGAATGCAAATGGCGTGTAACCAACTCGACCTGTGTGTCAACGAAGTGATGCTGAAAATCTCTCAAGCTCAGCGCTGGAGTCAGGACGTCAACAGCATCGTTTAGGCTCACTTCTTTTCCCTCGCAATTCATGAATCTTTTGTGACAATCAGTCTGCTTGGATTGATTTCGTCTCTCTCTTATTTAAAGATATACGCATATCCATATATGAGTATGTTTTATGTTGCCTCACCAGTTTTTTAAGTTGTTGTCTGACGAAACGCGCGTGCGCTGCTTGATGCTGATTGTGCGTGAAGAGTGTTTGTCTGTAGGAGAGCTCACCGAAGCCCTGCAGGAAAGTCAGCCAAAGATTTCCCGTCATCTGGCTCAGTTACGCTCAAACGGCATTTTGACCGATGTACGTCAGGGGCAGTGGGTGTTTTATCGTTTGTCGTGTGGATTACCCGGCTGGATGAGAAAACTGATTGATGATTTGGTGGCGTCAAACTGCCTGAAAACCGAGTACCAGCTCGATATAGAAAGACTTCATACCATGCAGGCCCGTCCTGTGTGCTGTCAGTAATTCGATATGAATTAATTGAAACAAATAGTTTGAAATGGAAGAGATAGAATTATGACGATTAAAGTAGGTATTAATGGCTTTGGCCGTATTGGCCGTTTAGCACTCCGCGCCGCTTTCGATTGGGAAGAGCTTGAGTTTGTGCAAATTAATGACGTGGCAGGGGATGCCGCGACCCTTGCGCATCTGCTTGAGTTCGATTCAGTACAAGGCCGTTGGCACCACGAAGTCAAAGCGGAAGGCAGCGAGATCGTGATTAACGGTCAAGTGATTAAAACCACGCAAGAGAAAGAGATTGGTGCGATTGATTGGTCGGGCTGTGATGTGGTGATTGAAGCAACCGGCGTGCACCGCAAAACATCGCTCCTGAACCAGTACTTAGAGCAAGGCGTGAAGCGTGTGGTGGTGTCGGCACCGGTGAAAGAAGAGGGTGTGGCAAACATCGTGGTGGGTGTGAATGACGATATCTTTGACCCTGCTATCCACAAAATTGTCACTGCCGCGTCTTGTACCACCAACTGTATCGCGCCAGTCGTGAAAGTGATCCATGAAAAACTGGGTATTGAGCAATCGTCATTTACCACCATTCATGACCTAACGAATACCCAAATGATTCTGGATGCGCCGCATAAAGACCTACGTCGTGCTCGCGCGTGTGGCATGAGCCTGATTCCGACCACGACAGGCTCCGCGAAAGCCATCGTCGAAATTTTCCCTGAGTTGAAAGATAGAATTAACGGCCACGCGGTGCGCGTACCGCTGGCGAATGCGTCTCTAACGGACATCATCTTCGACGTGAAGCGTGATACCACAGCAGAAGAAGTGAATGCGTTACTAAAAGAAGCCTCGGAAGGGGAGCTAAAAGGCATCCTGGGCTTTGAAGAGCGTCCACTGGTCTCTATCGATTACAAAGGCGACCAGCGCTCAACGATTGTTGATGCACAATCCACCATGGTCGTAGGCAGCCGTATGGTGAAGATCTACGCTTGGTACGACAACGAAATGGGCTACGCAACGCGCACCGCTGAGCTGGTTCGTAACGTGGGTTTGGCATAAGGAGCATCGCAATGACACATCCAACATGGCAATTAAACGTTGATTCTGGCGCATTAGTACTGACGCCGTGCCCGGGCACGAAAGAGGTAGACCTAGAGACCGCGCTCACTCAGCTTAAGCAGCAAGGGGTCGAAGCGATCGTGACGGCACTGGATACGCAGGAGCTGGCGAGCAAAGGCGTTTCTGAGCTGGGTGAGAAAGCTCAGCAATTGGGTATGCAGTGGTTTCAGATCGAGATCGAAGATGACTGTGCACCTGGCGCCGAATTCATGGCTAAGTGGCAACAAGCAAGCCCGGCTCTGCATCAGGTGATTGATAATGGTGGCAAAGTCGCGATGCATTGTATGGGTGGCTCTGGCCGAACAGGCTTACTGGCGGCGCATTTGCTACTCGAAAAAGAATGGCAGTTAGACGACATCGTACGTGAAGTGCAAGCACTGCGTCCGGGGGCGTTTACCAAGCCTGTTCAGGTGGATTACATCCAACAGGTCGCGGAAAAGTAGCAGTACCCAGAGCTTTTGGATCATGGGTGTCCAAAAGCTCTTAGAGCTGCACAAGCATATTGAACAGGTAGGAACATCATGTTCTCAAATCTAAGTAAAAGTGTTCGCCAATACATGCTGGTGACGTTTAATTATTGGAACTTCACCATCACGGATGGGGCTCTGCGAATGTTGGTGGTGCTGTATTTCCACGACCTTGGTTATAGCACGTTAGAAATCGCCTCACTGTTCCTTTTCTATGAATTTTTTGGTGTGGTAACCAACCTGATTGGCGGCTGGCTGGGGGCGCGTCTTGGGTTGAACAAGACCATGAACTTAGGTCTGGCGATGCAAATTATCGCACTGGTGATGCTGGCGGTACCGAATGTCTGGCTGACCATTCCTTGGGTGATGGCGGCGCAGGCTCTGTCGGGGATTGCGAAAGATCTCAATAAGATGAGCGCCAAGAGCTCGATTAAGACCCTAGTGCCTGATGAACAACAAGGCGCACTCTATAAATGGGTGGCAATTTTAACCGGCTCGAAAAACGCACTGAAAGGGGCGGGCTTCTTTATCGGTGGTTTGCTGTTGTCGCTGGTGGGCTTTAAGTATGCGGTGTTACTGATGGCGGGTGTGCTCTCCTTAGTCTTCATCGGCAGCGTGCTGGGCCTTGAAAGCAATATGGGTAAAGCCAAGAACAAGCCTAAGTTTCATCAGATCTTCTCCAAGTCGAGTTCGATTAATATCTTATCCGCAGCGCGCATGTTCTTATTTGGTGCTCGCGATGTGTGGTTTGTGGTTGCGTTGCCCGTTTATCTCGGCAGTGTGTTTGGCTGGGATCACCTCTGGGTCGGTGGCTTTCTCGCTAGCTGGGTCGTGGCCTACGGTTTTGTGCAGGGCATCGCACCTAAAATCACGGGCAAAGCGCAAGGTAAAGTACCGGATGGCAGTGCCGCGTTGTGGTGGGCTGGGTTACTAGCGATCATTACCGCAGGTATTGCCTATGCGGTGCAAATTGGTTGGCAACCACAGTTAGTGATTGTGGTAGGGCTAATGATCTTTGGTGCGGTGTTTGCGGTGAACTCTTCGTTGCACTCATATCTGATAGTGAGCTACGCCAAGGGCGACGGTGTCTCTTTGGATGTCGGTTTCTACTACATGGCGAATGCAATGGGACGACTCATCGGCACCATTCTCTCTGGTTGGGTTTTCCAAATCGCTGGCTTAGCTGCGTGTTTGTGGGTTTCGTTTGCATTTTTAGCACTGACGACGCTTATCTCAATCAAGTTACCTAAGGTGAGCCAACCCGCAACTGCTTAATATTCACAGACATATTGATAACTTAAAGCTGACTTAGGGACGTCCTGAGTCAGCTTTTTTATTGCTATAGTCTTTTTGATAAAGAGAAAAAGGTGTCTACATGAGAGAACGAGTCCTATTTTTTGACCTGCTGCGCTGTGTTGCGGCCGTGGCGGTGATCGCGATTCATGTCTTGGCACCTTATCGACATGAACTCGGTAATATTCCCTTTGGTGAGTGGGCGACGGCAGTGGTCACCAACAGCGTGACTCGTTGGGCGGTTCCGGTGTTTATCCTGATTACCGGCGCGTTGATGCTGAATGACCGCCGGCCGTTTAATATGGAATATTACGTCAAAAGGCGCTTAGGTAAGGTTGTGATTCCCTTTGTGCTTTGGTCTTTGTTTTATGCGTATTTGTCGGGCTGGAGTGCGACTGGCTTTGATGGTGAGATTGCGCGAGAAACGCTGGTGAACGCATTTGCCCACGAAACGTATTATCACTTGGGCTTTTTCTATTATTTCATCCCTCTCTATTTTGTGATTCCGATGTTCCAATGGTTGGTCAAAAGCGGTGATGAGACGACATTGGTGATTTTCGTGATTGGTTGGCTTATCACGACAACGTTTTATTTGTTTGGTTTTGATGGGCCATGGAGTGTCGAATTGTGGCTGTACAGTGGCTATTTACCGCTTGGCTATTTGCTGTGGAAGAAGGTGCCACCAACAGCGTGGACGTTGGTCGTTTTTATCGTTTTGGGCGTGATGGCGTTGGGCTTAACGGCGGAGATGGTGATCAGTAATAGTATGGCGGCAGAAAGGTACACGGTCGGGCGTTGGCTATCGTATAAAACGCTCAATGTGGTATTGGCTGCCAGTATGATTTTTATTGTCTGTCGTCATGTTGGAGAGAGGCTTAATCCATCCGCCAGCCGCATCGTGAGTTTCATTAGCCAGCACAGTCTTGGGATTTATTTGCTCCATCCGATTTTCCTCTGGCCGATGAAAGCCTACGGCTGGTATGAGGGCCACCCAGCGTGGGTGATCCCTGTTTGGGTGGTATTGAGTGGTGCTGGTGCGTTGGCAACAAGTTGGTTGCTTTCCCGTTCTGAAAAAACGCGCTGGGTACTGCCTTAGCGGTTCATGGCAAAGTGTAGAAACTTATCGCCTTGGTAAGTGAGTTTGCCTTTGTCGCCTGGGTTAAGCGCATGGAAGTAATGAACGCCAACCTGAAATTCGCGTTTGGGCCCAATTCGCCCTTTTTGTACATAGATCCAAAATTCTTGCTCATCCTGTCCTGGTGACGCATCGGGAATATCGATAGCTTGTTTATCTAATATCACTACTTCAACGGTTTGTTCAGGCGCGCCTTGTCCTTGAATGTGTTTGCGAAAAAAGTGGCTGAATGCCCAAGCGCTAGCAAGAATAAACAGCAAAATAGCAATAACCATTGAAATTGGCATAGTGGATCCTCCTTGTGAGTAAAAATGATTCTAGCGCTTATTTCTATTTGATATGTCGCTCAGAGCGACTGTGTGACAACTCAATATGAGCCTGATTGAGTTTATTAGAGGCAAATCACATGGGTTTTGGAAAATTGTCAGTATGCTGATATAGCTAGTTATTGATTCATATAGATTAAATACCTTTAAGGTGCCATTGCCAACGAGCTGACATCAACGCAGACTTGGTATTACAAAACAGACAATTAAGTAAAAGGGATGCGAAACGCAATGAGATTGGTGACGGAAGCTGGAAGTAGGCTTCTCCTACCCCTAAACTTATTAGCGATGGAGGTAAGTCATGTCTGATATCGAAAAAGTGGTTGTTCGGACACGTAAGCTCGAAAAATTACTCCGAACTCAGTATCACGCAGAAGGTAGAGGATTACACCAGCTGATCACTAGCTGTGAGGAGCGCCTGCCGCATGATGTTATCAGTAAACTCCGTTTCATCGCGACCATCCGAAACAAGGTAGTCCATGAAGATGACTACAAACTCGACAGCAAGCGAGATTTCTTTGCTGTGTGTGACGATTGTGAAAAAGAACTGACACCACGCAGTAGTCGTTTTATTTGGCGCGTTGCTATTGCACTGATGTTATTGAGCACGATGGCGGCATTATTCTTTTATTATGCGCATTGGGACGTGTTATCCAGTCACCTTTAATCAATGCAGAGAAAGTCGGCCTTTCTTCCATTGTGTAAAAATTAGAGCTATGTCGGTGGTTTAGACAGGTTCTGTGCGAAAAAAATACGAAAAAACAAAAAGGGACGCGTTTGCGTCCCTTTTTGTTTTCTTGAATTTGCTTAGTACATCATCGGCAGAGTCATTAGACCAACTACAACCGCGATCATTACAAGTCCTTGTTTTTGTGAAGAAGTAATCATAACTCTGCTCCTCTTAAGTGATGTTTGATTCTATGTAAATTAGGATAGCAGTCTTTTTGTGCTTTGATCAAGTTTTTCTTTGAATAACGCTTGAAAATGTCATTTTAATTACGTGGTTTTGACATTTAATGCCTTTGTTTTCTTGTTTTGGCTGGCCTTTTTTCTGATTGAATAATGCTCTATCTGTTTTTTGTTTTTACATAAGTTGTTGTTTTTGATTTAAATTAATTGTAGTTGGTTAATGTTGCGATTATGTTTGTTGTATTTTTGAGGGTTAGCGTGGTTTATTGGTTTGTTTTTTTATTCATTAGGCTTTTTATTTCTATATTTCTCATTAGTTGAGAATGATTCTTACAAATGGTGGTTGATGCTGGGTTTTTAGCGTTTTGCATTTACCTGGTATGTTTGTGGTTAATTCTATTTGTGATTGTAAGCTACTGTTTTTAAGTTAATATTTTTACTGGTTCTTGGTGTTGTTTGTGTTTTTGTGCGATTTTTTGTTGTGAAGATATCAGTGGCTTATAACCTTGTTTATTCTTATAAACGTATTAACTTTACTGAAAAAAGGACTTTGCTTAGGTTAGAGTAGTGTGAGGCATTAGGGAGCATTTGTTCGTTCGCCAGAAGCATAATCAAGATCCAAGTTTTGCTTTCCGGTTCTGGACATCTTGTAAGCCCTCCCTACACTGGCGGCTCAGTTTAAAAGAGGTGATCTCATGTGGAGCTGGCTTTCAGTCGCGTTATCAGGTTTTATTAGTATTTCTGCTAGTGAAAGCAATCAAAAGAAACAAGCAGCCGCGTTTAAAACATTATCTATGTTGATGCTGGTAGTGATGTTATGGAGTCAGGGTGTGGCTTTAGGACTCTCTGCCTGGTGGATCACGCTTGGTCTTTTGATCTCTTTGCTGGCGGATAATCTCTACATATTCAAAAAGCAAAAAAAGCTCTGTTTTGCGTCTTACATTGCCGGTCAACTTTGCTATAGCACGTCGTTTTGGACTCAATTGTCAGGGGAAATTGTGTGGTGGCTACCCGCTATGCTGTTAGCGATCGGCATTGTGGTGTTTTTCTTGATGTTGCCCAAAATCGATAAGTTGCTCTTTCCTGTCGTGATCATGGGTATGATGTTGCTGCAACTAAACTGGGCTGCGGGTGAAGTCTGGTTGTTCTCTGACACGTTGGCGAGTTTAGTCGGCTTTATCGGCACTCTCACACTGACGCTGTCTGCCGGGTTACTGGCAGTGCATGACTACCGCCATCCGATCGCTTATGGTCGATATATCATTAGCGGTAGTTATCTACTGGCGCACTCTCTGATTACCGCCACTTTGATTATCTGAAATCAAGGCGAAACCCTAGCGTTATTTATATTCTCCACACATTATTCTATGAGTGGAGATAGCTATGTCATCTGAAATCCATGCCCATGCCGTGCTGAATTTACTGAAAGAGTGTCCAATGAGCGAGGCAGAGCTGCGTCACGCGGTGACCAATGAATTTGGGCAGGATGTACGTTTTCGAACTTGCAAACTATCAGGCTTTGACTTGGATGCTTTGCTGGCGTTTTTTATTAAACGCGACAAGATTGTTCAAGCAGAAGGGAAATGGCACGTTAACGCGGCGAGAATTTGTAATCACTAGCTATTGATTTGCCTCCAAATTGCTCAGTAGCATTGCTATACTTCGTCGGTTTTCTATCCAACTTGTCTGGTTTATCTGCTGTGGAGGCTAATTCATGGACATCCTTTCTGCCGCAACCATGCTATTTCTTATCATGGACCCGCTTGGCAACCTTCCTATCGTCCTTTCTATCTTAAAGCACTTAGATCCAAAGCGCCGACGTATGGTTTTGATCCGTGAGCTATTTTTTGCTCTTGGGATCCTGATGTTATTCCTGTTTGCAGGTAAAAGTATCCTCAACTTCCTGCACGTTCAGCCGGAAACGTTGAGTATTTCGGGTGGTATCATTCTGTTTATTATCGCGATTAAGATGATCTTCCCTAGTGCGGGCAGCATTACGGGCTTAGCCGCAGGTGAAGAACCATTTATCGTACCCATGGCGATTCCGATGATTGCCGGTCCTTCGGTCCTAGCGGCGTTATTGCTACTATCGACTCAGCATCAAGATAAGTTGATGGAGTTGTCTGCCGCCGTGCTGTTGGCTTGGGGAGCGACGTTTGTGATTTTGATGTTCTACGGTTTCTTCCACCGCATTTTGGGTGAGCGAGGCTTAAAAGCGGTTGAGCGTTTAATGGGATTGTTACTGATTATGATTTCGACCCAAATGTTCCTAGATGGGGTGAAGAGTTACATTGGCTAACAGAGCCATCCGACCTCGGAAAAACAAAAACGCCGCTGATGGAAGCGGCGTTTTTTATGGTTCTTTACTGGTCGTCACACCATGTGTTTACGGCGGATATCCAATAAAGCGAAGATACCAAAGATCAAAATAGACCATTTCTCCCAGCTGCTCATTTTGACTTTGTCACCAAACGCGCCAACAAAAATCAGCATCTGTAAACCGTGCATGATAAACAGGAAGGCCGCCATGATGTAGAGCGCGATGGCTGCTTTACCAGGGAACGGCATGAAAATGTTAAGAATAAGAATAAACCATACAAAGCCAATCGCGGCTTTTGCTAATAAGAGTAGTGCTTTCATTGCGACTTCCTGCTCAGTTGTCTTGACGTTCAAATAGGCGGTAGCAGACCTGTCCAGCCGTTTTTTCTCGGTGGAGATGCCAATGAGCCGGGATACCTTCCAGAGCCAGCTCTTTTTCGGTTTCAATATAAATCAATGCGTCATCGGCTAGCCAGCCATTTTCTTCCAGTAGGTTGACTGTCTCAGCTAGCAGTCCTTTACGAAATGGTGGGTCAATAAACACAACGTTTTGCGGCTCTCCCTGCTGTTTAAGGAAGGTAAGCGCGTCCGTGTTGTGTGCTTTGAGGTTGGTTGCCTTTAGCGCGGTGATGTTTTGTTGGATTTGTTTAAAAGCCTGCGTATTGAGTTCGACCATGGTCACCATTTCTGCCTGGCGGGAGGCCGCTTCAAAGGCAAGACCCCCAGAGCCGGCAAATAAATCCAAGCACTTTGCTCTGGGCACATCCTGAGCTAACCAGTTAAACAAAGTTTCTTTGACTCGGTCAGTGGTTGGGCGTAGGCCTTCCGCATCATGAACAGGAAGTTTTCTACCTCTCCATAAGCCGCTAATAATTCGTACAAAGCCGGTGGATGGCTTTTTTTGTGATGTGTTTTGCTGGCGACGTCTTACCATAGATTTTTTGACCGCTAATAAAGTGATACTATACCCAGTCGCTCAGCAATTAAGCCCTGAGTACAGCCCAAATTTCGTTGATGACAGAGTGTATACCATCGTTATTACGCAGGAAACTTTTCACTCTGTTGTCATTTCTCTTTTCTAAACATGGACACTTCTATTAGAAAAGGGTCAGAGTCAATATAAGAAAATCTAGGATAGCCCCAGATGACGGAAAAAAAGAAGCGCGGATTACTTTCTTGGCTTGGTTTTGGTGATGAAGACCAAGCCAAGCAACCGGTTGAAGAAAAAGATAAAAATCAGGTAGAAGAGGTCGCTGAAGAGGCGCAATCAGTTGAAGACACTGAGCAAGAACAAGACACTCAATTAGCAGAAGCAGAAGCAGAAGCAGAAGCAGAAGCAGAAGCAGAAGTTGTTGAGGAAGAGCCGCAACCCGAGCCAACCCCAGAACCACGTGTGGTTGAGCAAGAAAAGCCAACCGAAAGCTTTTTTGCCCGCTTAAAGCGCAGCCTTGCGCGTACTAAAGCCAACATCGGTGCAGGCTTCTTCGGCCTGTTTAAAGGCAAGCAGATTGACGATGACTTATTTGAAGAGCTAGAAGAACAGCTGCTGATTGCCGATGTAGGCATGGATACCACGCTGAAAATCATCGAAAACTTAACCGAAAAAGCCTCTCGCCAGCAGCTCAAAGATGGCGAAGCACTGTATGCACTGCTGAAAGATGAAATGGCGGACATTTTATCTCAAGTGGAGCAGCCGCTTGTCGTGGATACAACAAAAACGCCATACGTAATTTTAATGGTGGGTGTGAACGGTGTGGGTAAAACCACCACTATTGGTAAGTTAGCCAAGCAGTTCCAAGCGGAAGGTAAGTCTGTGATGCTGGCAGCGGGCGATACATTCCGTGCGGCCGCAGTAGAGCAGCTGCAAGTGTGGGGTGACCGCAACAATGTTCCTGTGGTTGCGCAGCACACTGGCGCAGACAGCGCATCCGTTATTTACGATGCAATTGAATCGGCGAAAGCCAAAGGCGTGGATGTGGTGATTGCTGATACAGCAGGCCGTTTGCAGAATAAATCGAACCTGATGGAAGAGCTGCGTAAGATCGTACGTGTTATGCAGAAGGTCGATGATTCAGCCCCGCATGAAATTATGCTAACGCTTGATGCCGGTACGGGTCAGAACGCCATCAGCCAGGCGAAACTGTTTAGTGATGTGGCTCCGCTGACGGGTATCACGCTGACGAAGCTGGATGGTACTGCAAAAGGTGGTGTTATTTTTGCGCTTGCTGATCAATTCCAGATCCCGATTCGTTACATCGGTGTCGGTGAAGGTATCGATGACCTACGCCCATTTGAAACGAAAGAGTTTATTGACGCACTGTTTAGCCGCGAAGACTAATTGCGGCTCAGTAAGAGGAATCACGGGTGATAAAGTTTCAGCAAGTAAGTAAAGCGTACCGAGGCGGTCGCCAGGCTCTGCAAAAAGTGGATTTTCATCTCAGGCGCGGTGAAATGGCCTTTCTAGGGGGCCACTCGGGTGCAGGTAAAAGTACTCTACTTAAGCTAATTTGCGCGATTGAACGTCCAACCGACGGTAAAATTAGCTTTAACGATCACGATATTACCCGTATTCCAAGCAAAGATATTCCATTCTTGCGCCGCAACATTGGGATCGTGTTTCAAGACCATCGTTTACTGATGGATCGCTCAGTTTTCGACAATGTGGCGTTACCCATGCGTATTGAGTCGATCTCTGAGAACGAAATCAAACGCCGTGTATCTGCTGCGCTGGATAAAACCGGTTTGCTGGATAAAGCGAAGTGCTTGCCGAGCCAGCTGTCTGGCGGTGAGCAGCAACGGGTGGGGATAGCCCGTGCGGTGGTGAACCGCCCAACGTTATTATTGGCGGACGAACCAACGGGTAACTTAGATCCTGAGCTGTCGACTCGAGTCCTCAATTTGTTTGAAGAATTTAATCGAGCAGGGGTCACTATCCTTTTAGCCACGCACGATATTGGGTTAGTAAACACTCGCCCACAGTATCGTCATCTAGAGCTGAACCAAGGCTTTTTGAGTGAGGTGCAAGACTATGGCCAATAAGGCACGCAACCGAAAAGCGGCGCAGGCACGCACTTCAAACCGCGTTAAACGAGATAGCTTTTTGAAAGTTCATTTTAAACAGGCTAAAGAGTCACTCGTTGCTTTAATGCAAAGACCTGTCGGTAACCTTCTTACGCTCGCAGTGATTTCTATGGCATTGGCTATGCCGTCGGTGCTGTATTTGTTGGGCAAAAATATATCCGTCGCTTCATCTCATGTGACCAGCCCCTCTCAAATTAGTGGCTATATTGCGGAGCAAACGCCCGAAGCCAGAATCATGGTGATCAAAGATAACCTTGAAACCATGCCGGAAGTTGCAAAGGTTGAGTACATCTCTCCCCAACAAGGTCTGGATGATTTAAGCCAATACTCGGGTTTTGAGCAGGCGATTTCCCTGCTTGATGATTATGCGCTGCCAGGCGTGTTGGTGATTACGCCTAGCTCTGAAGACAAGTTAGCGATCAAACAGTTGGCCACCAAAATCCGAGCAGAAGATGACATTACCGATGTACGTTTGGACGAAGATTGGCTTACGCGCTTAGACGCGATCAAAAATCTGGTCGGTGGCATTGTGATTGCGTTGTCGGTATTGATGCTCGGCTCGGTATTTTTGATCGTGGGTAATACGCTGCGTTTTAACGTGTTGGCAAACAAAGATGAAATACAAACCATGAAGCTGATTGGCGCGACCAATAGCTTTATTCTACGACCTTACCTGTATTCAGGTATGTGGTTTGGGTTATTAGGTGCGCTGTTTGCGTGGGTTGTTACAGCGGTAATCACAGTTCTGCTTAATAACAGTGTTGAGCAGCTGGCATTACTTTATGATAGCCGCTTCAGGTTAATAGGCCTTAACTGGGATGAAAGCTTACTGCTGCTGATGCTAGGTACGTTCCTTGGTTGCTTGGCAGCCAAAGTATCGGCGCAGCGTCATTTAAAAGAAATTGAACCAGTTTAAATGGCGTTTGTCTTATCAGTGTAAAAAGTAGACGTTAGAGTCTACTTTCGTATTGTTTAAACCAAGTGTTTATGCATAATTGTTTCCCCAGCTTGAATCTTGTTCATTTTAGGTTCAAGATTGATGGGTTAAAAATACTCCAGATCAGAGATTGATGAGGAATTGAATGGCTAACCAAGCGTATCCAATGGCAGTAGTGACACAAGATAGCTTAGACAGCTATATCCGCACAGTGAACAGCTATCCGATGCTGACCGCTGATGAGGAACGTGGACTTGCCGAAAGACTACATTACGACGGTGAAATTGAAGCTGCTAAAGGTTTAATCCTGTCGCACTTACGTTTTGTTGTGCATGTTGCTCGTGGTTATTCTGGTTACGGCCTACCAATGGCCGATTTAGTTCAAGAAGGCAACATAGGCCTGATGAAGGCGGTAAAACGCTTTAACCCAGAAGTGGGTGTACGTCTTGTCTCGTTCGCAGTTCACTGGATCAAAGCGGAGATCCATGAGTACGTACTCCGTAACTGGCGTATTGTTAAAATTGCCACCACCAAAGCTCAGCGCAAACTGTTCTTTAATCTTCGTAAGTCTAAGAAGCGTCTAGGCTGGTTCAACAATGGTGAAGTTGAAACCGTAGCGAAAGAGTTGGGTGTTGAACCTTCGGAAGTGCGAGAAATGGAATCGCGCTTAGCGGCTCAAGATGCCACGTTTGAGATGCCTAGTGATGATGATGACTCTGCGTCATCTTATACTGCGCCGATGCTCTATTTAGAAGATAAATCTTCAGACCTAGCAGAGAGCGTTGAAGCAGCAAACTGGGAAGCGCACACCAATAATCGTTTAAGCTTGGCGCTTGCTAGTTTGGATGAGCGCAGCCAGCACATTGTACGCTCACGTTGGTTGGACGATACCAAAGCCACACTTCAAGAGTTAGCAGAAATGTACGGTGTGTCTGCAGAGCGTATTCGCCAGCTTGAAAAGAACGCGATGAAGAAATTGAAAACTGCGGTAGGCGATTTCTAAACACCTACAACAGTGTGAATTTTAAAAAAGCCGAGATCATTAGATCTCGGCTTTTTTATTTGTGATCAGATATTCGTTATTTATGGACGCGTTCTTGGATCGTATTTTGTTCGATAGCCTGTGGGTAAGTCTGTGACAAATTTCTTTGCTATCTGTCAGAAAGCAGGGCAAATAAAGGCGTTGAAGCGGATTGACCCGTGGGGATATTTTCTTTCTTACACACAAAAAAATAAGGATCATCACTACATATAGTGGATCCATTATTCTAAAAACACTTTATCAACGCTATCCACAAAATTATCCACAGATGGTGAAAAAGTAAACTCTCGTGGATAACCTTATTAACCCCGTGTACTTTGTGAGCACTGGATAGGTTACAATGCCGACAAATAATGAAGTACTAGAGAGACAGTAAATGGACCAGTTTCAACACATCGATGTTACTGCCGCACAGGCACTACTTGAGCAAGGTGAAGCGCGCCTAGTGGATATTCGTGACCCACAATCTTTTGCCGTGGCGCATCCGGTATCCGCATTTCATTTAACCAATGATTCGATTGTGGGCTTTATGAATGAGGTCGAGTTTGAGCAGCCAGTTTTGGTGATGTGTTACCACGGCATTAGCAGCCAAGGGGCAGCTCAATATTTGGTTAACCAGGGCTTTGAGCAGGTGTATAGTGTAGATGGTGGTTTTGAAGCTTGGCAGAGAGCCGAGTTGCCGATTGAATCTAACACCCCTTAGGATGTATGTATGGTAAGACTGATCACGTTATCGAATCCTCGTATGGCGCAAGCGTTTATTGACTATATGGCCTCTCGTCATATTGATATCCAAATGATGCCCGAGGGCGGTGGTCAGTTTGTCCTTTGGCTCAGTGATGAGCAGCACAAGGTTGAGGTGGAAGCCGAGCTAAAACATTTTTTAGCCGATCCGATGGCAACCAAGTACCAAGCCGCCTCTTGGGATATGGCAGACAGCCGTACTAGCAATTTTAGTTATCACTCCCCAAGTATGATGTCGATGGTTAAGGCCAAAGCTGGACCCTTTACTCTCGCGGTGATGACGGTTTGTGTGGTGATTTTCACTTTGCTACAAATCGGGGCTGGGGAGGCGGTATTTTCTGCTTTGCATTTTCCTGCCGTAGCGGAACAACAATGGCAGCTATGGCGTTGGCTAAGCCACGCTGTGCTTCACTTCTCTGTGATGCACATTGCGTTCAACCTACTTTGGTGGTGGCAACTCGGTGGGGACATCGAGCAAGGCTTGGGTTCAAAAAAATTGCTGCAGCTGTTTGTTGTGTCAGCCGCCTTTTCGGGAGCGGGGCAATTTTGGGTCGAAGGGGCTAACTTCGGCGGTTTATCTGGCGTGGTTTATGCTCTTGTTGGCTACTTGTGGATGCTTGGGTACAAAGCGCCTCAATTGGGATTAAGCCTACCCAAACCGATTATCGGTTTTATGCTGGTGTGGCTTGTTCTTGGGTTTATCCAACCATTTATGGCGATCGCTAACACTGCGCATTTGGTTGGGTTACTCTCAGGTGTGCTGCTTGGACTGATGGACGCCAGTAAAGCAAAATACAAATAAAAACAGCGGCTAAGGCCGCTGTTTTTATTTCATCATTTATTGATAGAGATACTTAGTAAACAGCAAGTCTGCTATTACGGTTTTGCCTGTCTCGGGTAGCAGCGCGGCGTTAAGTGTTTCAACCAGTGTTTTTCGTAGGTCTTCACGGCCGGCAAGAGAGGTGATGGTATCTTCAGATTGCTGTCCCAACAGCTCAATCACGGCATCTCGAATCAAAGGCTGATGCAATTCAATGATGGAGAGGTCAGTTTCATTGGCAACCATGACATCAATACGCACTTGGATATAGCGGAGTTGTTTGCCCTTGGTGTAAAAGTTGGTCGTCAGATCCGGTTCAAGAGTGAAATAGGCCAGTTTTGGGGCTTGCTCTTCCTCTGCTAACGCGACGGATGGAAGGCTAATCAACATTGCCCAAACGACAAATATTTGGGCTAGGTAACGTTTAATCATATTTATAACTTTTCTTTCTTCCAATCACGATACTCGAATCGCCATAGTCTTGTTACAATAGAGCATCTATTTGTAATCAAAATGCGTTAAGTACTCGATGGGGTGGTTAACACTTCAGATCGAAGCTTTATTGTACGACGATAGAGCGACTTATTGAATATTAATATGAACCAATTGATTGCGCTTTATTTATCGGCGCTACGCCAAGTACGTTGGCAAGATCCCGCTGACTTTATCTTTCCAAGCCTTATTGCAGAGCAATGGGCGAAAGAGCAAGGGTCGTTGTCGCGATTACTAAAATCTTACTGCCAAGATCTGACGGTGGATCTGGTGCACAACAAAACCGTTAAAGCGGAGAAGTTGAATCCACAAGAAATTGATCTGCTCGCGTATGAATCTTGCCTGTTGCGCAAAGTCGTCCTGAAAGGTGATGGCGAAGCGTGGGTGCTCGGACGAACTTTGATCCCTCAATCTTCCATGCAAGATCAGCAGCACGATTTGTCTCAACAAGGGGACATTCCGCTGGGCCTGACGGTGTTCAGTACTGATAACGTTAAACGCGATGCGCTGCAGGTGGGGTGGGCTGAAACCCCAGACGGTAAGATGCTGGCGCGTCGTTCGCGACTATGGATGAACCACAAACCCATGCTGGTGGCAGAGCTGTTTTTGCCGACTGCGCCTATGTATACAAAAGGAGAACATGAATGAACGCTGACAAAGCACGCGCTTATTGGCAATTAATGAGAATGGATAAGCCAATTGGTACTTTGCTTTTGTTATGGCCAACGTTTTGGGCGTTGATTCTGGCAGCGGAAGGCATGCCAGATCTCAAAGTGTTGGTGGTGTTCATTCTTGGGGTTATCTTTATGCGCGCGGCTGGGTGCGTGATTAACGATTTTGCTGACCGAAAAGTCGATGGACATGTAAAACGTACCGCTCAAAGACCGCTGCCATCGGGCAGAGTGACGTCTAAAGAAGCTGTGGCACTATTTTTGGTACTGGGTATTTCCTCGTTTCTATTAGTGCTCACGATGAATACCCTGACCATCCAGCTTTCATTTGCCGGTATGGTGTTAGCGTTTATTTATCCGTTTATGAAGCGTTTTACCCATCTGCCGCAGCTGTTTCTCGGCCTCGCATTTAGCTGGGCCATCCCAATGGCTTGGGCGGCACAATCGAATGAATTGCCGATGATGGTGTGGTTTGTGTTTGTGGTGAACGCCTTGTGGACGATTGCCTACGATACTCTGTACGCCATGGTGGATCGCGATGACGACCTAAAAATCGGCATTAAATCGACAGCCATCCTATTTGGTCGCTTCGATAAAATGATTGTCGGTGCACTGCAGTTGGTCACATTAGCCATGCTGATTTACTTGGGTATGTGGTATGAGTTGGGCGCAAGTTACTATTGGAGCTTGTTGGTTGCTGGGGCGTTGTTTGTGTTTCAGCAGCACTTGATTCGACATCGAGAGCGAGAGCTGTGTTTCAGAGCCTTCCTGAATAACAACTATGTGGGTATGGTGATTTCGGTCGGGTTGTTAATCGCTTTTATGTGATTGAGCGAACAATGAAAAGGGCATCCAGTGGATGCCCTTTTTACTATCTAGCTTTTAGCTTCTGGCTCGGTTGCCTGACAAATACTTTCTTTAATGGTCAAGCGCACTTCTGGGTAGAGCATTGAGTAAAGCAGATTCGCGAGTTTAGCGCTTTTCTCTGTGTCGCAATTGCCGTCTACATCCAGGTAGGCTTGTTGCTTCAAAGTGGTAAACATGGCTGAGAATACCCCTTTATCGAAAAACTCCGGCGCGTTGATACCGTGTAAACGACCCAGGCGTTGAGCAATATCTTGGCTCTTTTTCTCAAGGTCCGATTTACCCAGCTCTGGATTGCTCACCAGTAGATTCAGTGCTATTGAATAACGCTGCAACGTCTCTGTAATGGTGCGACCTAGTAACACCAGTACTTGAGTATTGGCTTGATTGATTGCCACGTTTTCTTGGTCATCAATTGTCACCGCGCCTTGATGAGCCAGCTCTTCGATGTAGGCTTCCGTCAGTTCACCTAATTGGCTTTCTTCAATACTTAGGAATAACTCTTGTTTGAGGAACGGATAGACCAGTGCCACGTTCGCTTTGATTTGCTCCAGTGATAGCTGCTGGTGGCGAACTAACATTTGTGCGATCAGCGATGGCAGAGCCAATAAATGGATGATGTTGTTGCGGTAGTAAGTCATCAAGATCGACTGGTTGCGATCAAGAGACACAATTTCACCCATGCTGTCTGACTCAATCACAAACTTATCAAGCGATTCCGCGTGTTTTACCAGTGACTCCGCATCTTCTTCTGGCACCGTGTAGGTCGAAGAGTACGGAACGTTTTTCAGCAGTGACAGGTAGCAGTCGATTTGGTGGATTAAGCTGTCACGAGATAACGCGCGTTGACGAGAAGCCAATAGAGCGGTGGCGCAGAGCGTCAATGCGTTGGTCGCCGCCGCATCGTTGATGTGCGTCATCATCTTGGTTGCTAAGCCGTTGACTACTGGGTTTAACCATTGTGGCTTGCTGCTGCCCATTGGGTCGATGTCTTTTGTCCACTCTGGCGCATGTTCGTTAAGGTATTGGTTAAGCGGAATCGGTTCACCAAAGTTCACGTAGCCTTGGCCAAAGTTACGCAGTTTACGAATGGTACGTAAAACCAAGCCTGCGTTCTCTTTCTCTTTACGTTTGCCGCGTAGCTCTTTGGCGTAAGTGCTCACTTCCATCACGTGTTCGTAACCGATGTAAACAGGTACTAACGTGACCGGGCGGTTTAGGCCACGCAGCATGGCTTGAATGGTCATTGCCAGCATACCGGTTTTGGCTTGCAGCAAACGACCAGTACGCGAACGACCGCCTTCACTGAAGTATTCCACCGAATAGCCTTTGGCGAACAGCTCGGCCAGGTACTCGCGGAAAATGGTTGAGTAGAGTTTATTGCCTTTAAAGCTACGACGAATAAAGAACGCACCGCCGCGACGGAAAATTGGGCCTGCCGGGAAGAAATTCAGGTTGATACCCGCTGCGATGTGCGGTGGCACCATCCCCTCATGGTACAGCACGTACGACAGCAGTAAGTAATCCATGTGACTGCGGTGACACGGTACATAAACAATCTCGTGGCCGTCTTGCGCCAATTTACGCACGGTAGACGCGTTGTTGATATTCAGGCCTTGATAGATACGGTTCCAAAGCCAACCAAGCAGGCGATCGCCATTTTTGACCAACGAGTAAGAGAAGTCTGCGGCAATCTCATCCATGATGTCGTGCGCTTCTTTGCGCGCTTTATCGATAGAGATGTTTTTAGCTTTCGCTTCATCCTCGATGACTTTCTCAATCGCTTTGGACTTCATTAAGCGCTTGAACAATGCCTGACGGCTTGGCAGGTTAGGGCCAGACGCGGCCAGTTTTTGACGCGAGAAGTGAATACGTGCCACACGAGCTAACTTGTGGGCAATGGATGCATCGGTGCCGTGCGAATCGGCCATGTAGCGCAGTGATACCACAGGGCTAATGCGTACTAGGCAGTCGCGGCCAGAAAGGATCACCGCTTTGGCTTTCTGTGGGCCATTAAGTGATTGCAGGTATGGCTTATTCTGACTCTCTTTGCCGGGTTTACGGCCCCAAAGTACAGTGGTCGGAATCACTTGCACATCAAGCTCTGAATCGAATTTATGTAACTCTAGTAGATCAGAGAACAGCGAAATCGACTCGCTTGGTACGTCTTGGTCGTTACGCATCACAGTTTCGCGAGAAGTCGTAAAGACAAAGCGTTTAAAAGATTTACCATTGATTTCAACAGGCTCAAAAGGGTCTGGTAAACCCAACTCGACCACCTGTTTTTGTAGCGTCACTAAATCAACATTAGAACGGTATGGAAGCGCGTAAATAATAGGCTTATTGATATCAATACTAAGGTCGTCAATTGGGTTGGCTGGTATGGCGGTCCCTTTCACCAGCATTGATAACGGCAGTTTTAGTAGTGAACTAGAAAATGATTGTCCGGAAGACATAAAGCTTCTGAGCCTCAAAATAGATAAACAGCAGAAAGCCCCACCCGTTCAAAGTGGAAACAGGATGGAACTCAAGCAGGTATTTTTAGTTTGCAAGGATATCAGAAACTGGTCGAACCTTTTACTTATAATTGACTATGAATGCATCAATATAGTCTGATTTTACTCACCCCTTACACTTAGAAGAGAATTTTTGTGGCCAAAAAATCACTCCATGGTTTTAAACGCGTACTCAATGCGACGCGCTACTCTTGCCAAGGGCTAAAGGCGACTTTTCAAAATGAACCTGCATTTAGAGAAGAGGTGTTACTTGCGTTTATCATGATCCCTGCGGCGCTGCTGATGGATGTCACTCAGATCGAGCGAATCTTGTTGATCGCGGTGGTAGTGTTAGTGCTTTTTGCCGAGTTAGTGAATAGTGCCGTAGAAGCGGTTGTTGACCGTATCGGAGCTGAGCAACATGAGCTGTCTGGCCGAGCCAAAGACATAGGCTCAGCCGCTGTGATGGTCACGATGTTACTGGCGGGTTATGTATGGCTAGAAATCTTAATTCTTTAGCATAAACAGGCTGCTATTCAAAAAAGCAGCAATTGTCTTTTCATTTTATTGATTACTGGATATACTCACAGTTAACTGTATAAAAAGACAGGTGACTTATGAAGCCGTTAACGCCACGCCAGCAACAAGTATTCGATCTGATCAAAAGTAAAATTGATGACACAGGTATGCCACCGACACGCGCTGAGATTGCTCGTGAATTAGGCTTCCGTTCTGCCAACGCAGCGGAAGAGCACCTAAAAGCGCTTGCGCGTAAGCAAGCGATTGAAATTATCCCAGGTGCTTCACGCGGTATTCGTATTTTACTCGAAGACACCGCCGCCAATGATGAACAAGGCCTGCCGCTTATTGGTCAGGTGGCAGCGGGTGAGCCGATCTTGGCTCAAGAACATGTCGAAACTCACTATCAAGTGGATCCCGCGATGTTCAAACCTCAGGCTGATTTTCTGCTGCGTGTTAATGGCGAAAGTATGAAAGATATCGGCATCATGGATGGTGACTTACTGGCAGTACATAAGACACAAGACGTTCGTGATGGCCAAGTGGTGGTGGCGCGTGTAGAAGATGACGTCACGGTAAAACGTTTAGAGCGCAAAGGCTCAACGGTACTTCTTCATGCAGAGAATGAAGAGTTTGAACCGATTAAAGTCGATTTGACCTGCCAACACCTCACTATCGAAGGGCTCGCTGTCGGTATTATCCGTAATACCGACTGGATGTAACCCACATGCGATGCAGCAGTACATGAGATAAGTTCTCATTTATCTTGATGTTGTAATTGATATTCATTATCATCTTTCTCCATCGCTACGGAAGGAAGATGATAATGGTCGCTGCTCCTAAAACTCCTCTACATCGCTATCAGATCCCTGCGAACCTATTGCAGCCATTGTGGCTTCGTAGTCGAGAAAGCTTAGTCGACAACGGCTTAGTTTACGACCCAATTGCCGCCAATGCCTGTCAGCGCTGCCATCTAGCACCGGAATGCTTGTCTGGTGATATTGACCAAAAGCAGCTGCTGCATGTCACGCTTACCCAACTTTGTGATCAGCAAATTTCTCAATTTATCAAACGTAATCCCGATGGTTGGATCATCAACGTAGGGGCGGGGCTCGATACGCGTTTCTATCGTGTGGATAACGGCCGCTGTAATTGGCTTGAGTTGGACGTGACCGAAAACTTACTTTGGCGACAGAAGCTGTTCCACCGAAGTGAGCGGTATCACCATATGTGTGGCAGCGTGAATGAGTTGGATTGGCTCAATGCCTTACCAATACCGGATAAAGCGCCAGTGATGATTGTTTGTGAGCTCGCACTGTTGGACTGCGATGAGCGACAAGTCGCGAAGTTTGTCCAGGCATTGGGTTGTCATTTTGAAAGTGCACGTGCGTGTTTGGTGCTCGCGGGGGACTTAACCTACTCTAAGCTTGGTCAGAAAATGGGATCAGGTCAGTATGCTCACGGTTATCAAGCGCCAGGCGACGCTGTATTAGGATACCTGCCTTGGGCAAGATGGGTAAAAGCCTATTCCCCGTTAGCTCAACAGTGCGGTCGCTGGAAGTTCTGGCAACGCTGGTTAACCAAGATTCACCTTGTTAAAAACAGATTAACGCCAGTGGTTGTTCAGCTTCGTTGGTGATCCCGTTACACTTGCCGCTCAGTCTAAAAAGTGAGTGGTTACGTGCACATAATTCAAACTCTTTCCGATAAAGCACTGCACAAGCGAGTACTCATGCTCGCGATACCTATGGTGCTATCTAATATTACCGTCCCTCTACTTGGGTTAGTTGACGCCGCGGTGATCGGTCACCTTGAACATGCTTGGTATCTGGGTGGTGTTGCGCTGGGCAGTACAATGATCAGCGTTTCCTTTTGGCTGCTTGGCTTTTTACGCATGTCGACCACGGGATTAACAGCGCAGTCTTATGGTTCCGACAATAACCGTCAACTTGGTCTGGTGCTGACCCAGGGCATCACTATGGCGCTTGGCTTTGCCGCGTTATTTCTTTTGCTCCATCCGTTTGTGGCGAATTGGGTTTTTAGTTTCAGCGATGCCAGTGAGCAGGTGAAGCATTTTGGTGAGCAGTACTTTTTTGTTCGAGTCTGGAGTGCTCCTGCAGCGCTAATCAACTTTGTTTTGCTGGGTTGGTTGCTCGGCACACAAAATGCCAAAGCGCCGATGTGGATGGTGATCATCTCAAACTCGACCAATATTGCGCTCGATATCTTGTTTGTGATTGGCTTGGGTTGGAAAGTGGAAGGGGCGGCACTGGCTTCAGTGATTGCCGACTACACAGGCATGAGCTTTGGGCTATGGTGTGTATGGCGTACGTGGATTCAGCGTCAATTACCTTCACCTCTGGTATTGCTCAAAGACACCACTCATGGTTTGAGTCGCTTTGTAAAACTGAATCGAGACATCTTCCTGCGTTCACTTTGCTTACAAGCCGCATTTACCTTTATGACCTTTCAGGGCGCGAGTTTTGGTGATGACATTGTGGCAGCCAATGCGGTACTTATGAGTTTTTTGATGATGATTTCCTACGGTATGGATGGATTTGCGTACGCCATGGAAGCCATGGTAGGTAAAGCGATCGGTGCCAAAGATAGAGAACAATTGAGCCAATCCTTACTAGGGACATTCTTTTGGAGTCTGGTGATCTGCGCTGTACTGACGGTACTGTTTGGTTTATTTGGATCGTCTTTGATCGGTTTGATCACTGATATCCCGACGGTACATGAGATAGCACTGGTGTACTTACCCTGGTTAGTGGTGATGCCCTTGGTGTCCATGTGGTGCTTTTTGTTTGATGGCATATTTATCGGTGCGACCAAAGGGACAGAAATGCGCAACGGCATGTTTATTTCTACTTGCAGTTTCTTTGCCGTGTTTTATGCCGCCTCAGGGTGGGGAAATCATGCGTTGTGGATGGCGATGTTGAGTTTTATGGCAATGCGTGGGGCCACCTTAGCCGTTATGTTTTACTGTCAATGGCGGCGAGATGAGTTTTTAGCGTAACCGTGACAGAAAAAGCCCGAGCCCATTGACCGCTCGGGCTTTATTATTACGTATATGTAAAAATCATTTTCAATTTGGTGGGATTATCATCTATTTGAAAGTGTCTAGAATGGGTACCAACAAAACGACGCAGCGACGAATGAAATCGTCATCTACGCTTATACCAACTTAGATAAGGCGTTGAGCTAATAGCTGCCTCTTATTCTCTCCCTACGTTGAAAGGAAAATCCAATGGCACTTGATATTAAACCGGGTCAAAAGTCGATTAAGTCTAAAGCAGCGGTTGCATGGGCAGCTGGCGAACCACTAAAAATGGAAGAAGTGGATGTCGAACTGCCGAAGAAAGGCGAAGTGTTAGTGCGCATCGTTGCGACGGGCGTTTGTCACACAGATGCCTTCACCCTATCTGGTGATGATCCAGAAGGTATCTTCCCTGCGATTCTTGGCCACGAAGGTGGTGGTATCGTTGAAATGGTCGGCGAAGGCGTGACCAGCGTTGAAGTCGGCGACCACGTTATTCCCCTTTACACCGCGGAGTGTGGTGAGTGTAAGTTCTGTAAATCAGGCAAAACGAACCTTTGTCAGGCCGTGCGTGAAACACAAGGCAAAGGGCTGATGCCAGATGGCACTAGCCGTTTCTCCATTAATGGCGAAACCATCTTCCACTACATGGGTTGCTCGACTTTCTCTGAGTACACGGTGCTGCCAGAAATCTCTCTAGCGAAAGTCAACAAAGAAGCGCCACTTGAAGAAGTGTGTCTGTTGGGCTGTGGTGTCACAACTGGTATGGGCGCAGTACTGAATACAGCGAAAGTAGAAAAAGGCGACACGGTTGCTATCTTCGGTCTGGGTGGTATTGGTCTGTCTGCGATCATCGGTGCACGCATGGCTGGCGCGAGCCGCATCATTGGTATTGATATCAATGAGAGCAAGTTTGACCTGGCGAAACAGCTAGGCGCGACAGACGTAATCAACCCACAGCAATTTGATAAGCCAATCCAAGAAGTGATCGTTGAGATGACCGATGGCGGTGTGGATTACTCATTCGAGTGTATTGGTAACGTCAACGTGATGCGTCAAGCTCTAGAGTGCTGTCATAAAGGCTGGGGCGAATCCGTGATCATTGGTGTTGCGGGTGCGGGTCAAGAGATCTCAACCCGTCCATTCCAACTGGTTACTGGTCGTGTATGGCGTGGTAGCGCGTTCGGCGGCGTAAAAGGTCGTTCTGAATTGCCAGAAATTGTGAACCGTTACATGGCCGGTGAGTTTGGCCTGCAAGAGTTCATTACTCATACCATGGGCTTAGAAGACGTGAATAAAGCGTTTGACCTAATGCACGAAGGTAAGAGCATCCGCACGGTTGTTCATATGGATAAATAATTCGCTTTGGCTCCCTGATGGGAGCCAAATCTGTATTTGATTATTGACCTTCAAAGGACAACTTATGACGATTGAAAACGTTAGCCAGGCTAAAGTCTTTGGTGGCTGGCATAAACAATATACGCACGACTCAGCCACGCTGAACTGCAATATGCGATTTGCGATTTTTTTACCGCCAAACGCGACGAAGTCGACTCCAGTACCGGTAGTGTATTGGCTATCGGGTTTAACGTGTACCGATGAAAATTTCATGCAGAAAGCCAGTGCGTTCCGCAAAGCGGCAGAGCTTGGCATTGCGATTGTTGCACCCGACACCAGCCCGCGCGGAGATGATGTCGCGGACGATGAAGGCTATGACTTAGGTAAGGGGGCGGGTTTTTACCTCAATGCCACTCAGCAGCCTTGGGCTAGTCATTACCATATGTACGATTACGTGACACAAGAGCTGCCTGCCCTGATTGAAGCCAACTTCCCGGTATCTGAGCTGAAGTCAATTTCTGGCCACAGCATGGGCGGACATGGGGCGCTGACCATTGGTCTGAAAAATGCCTCGGCGTATCGCTCGATTTCGGCCTTCAGCCCGATTTGTAACCCGATGCAGTGTCCTTGGGGACAAAAGGCCTTTAATGCGTATTTGGGCAGCGACTTTGCCACTTGGCAGCAGTACGACGCAAGTGAGTTGCTCAAGCAAGCCAAAGCGGAGCTGCCTATCTTGGTTGACCAAGGTGACGCAGATGGTTTCTTAGTCGAACAGTTGAAACCGGAAGAGCTCCTTGCTGCAGCGCAAGTGCATGGTTCGGATCTAGAACTGAGAATGCAGCCGGGTTACGACCACAGCTACTTCTTTATTTCGAGTTTTATCGATGAGCACCTAGCGTTTCACGCTAAACATCTCACTAAGTAGACTCTGGCAAGAAACAAAAAACCGCAGCACGTTGGCTGCGGTTTTTTTATTGGTTGTTTATCAGAACAAACGGTTTAAACCATTCAACGCCGCTACACGATACGCCTCGGCCATGGTTGGGTAGTTGAAGGTGGTATTGACGAAGTACTCGATGGTGTTCGCTTCGCCTTTCTGCTCCATGATCGCCTGACCGATGTGGATGATTTCCGCCGCTCGTTCCCCAAAGCAGTGAATACCGAGGATCTCTTTAGTCTCACGGTGGAACAAAATCTTCAAGCTGCCGATGTCTTTACCTGCAATCTGAGCGCGCGCTAGGTGTTTGAACGACGATCGACCGACTTCATAAGGCACTTTGGCTGCGGTGAGCTCTTGCTCGGTTTTACCTACGGAGCTGATTTCCGGAATGGTGTAGATACCCGTTGGAATGTCTTCAATTAAACGACCATCGGCCTGTCCTTTGTTAATGGCCTGAGCCACAAAACGGCCTTGGTCATAGGCAGCACTCGCTAGGCTAGGGTAGCCAATCACGTCACCCACTGCGTAAATGTGGTCGACTTCGGTTTGGTAATTTGTGTCGACTTTGAGTTGGCCGCGAGAATCTGCCTCTAAGCCAACTGCAGCAAGGTTGAGCCTATCTGTGTTACCTGTACGGCCGTTGGCATACAGCAAACAGTCTGCTTTCATTTTTTTGCCTGATTGCAGGTGGACAACCACGCCGTCTTCGGTCCCTTCGATTTTCTCGTACGTTTCATCGTTGCGAATCACCACGCCGCTGTTCCAAAAGTGGTAGGACAGGGCATCTGACACTTCGTTATCAAGGAAAGACAGTAGGCGATCGCGGGTGTTGATTAAGTCCGTTTTAACGCCCAATCCGCGGAAAATCGACGCGTATTCACAGCCGATCACGCCCGCACCGTAAATGATGATGTGGCGAGGGTCATGCTTTAAGCTCAGGATGGAATCACTGTCATAAATGCGTTCGTGAAGAAAATCAACATCACTCGGTTGGTAAGGTCGTGAACCAGTCGCGATGACAAAACGGTCTGCACTGTACAATTCTTCGGTGCCGTCACTTTGGGTCACTGCGATGGTGTATTTATCGGTGAAACGCGCGATACCAGAAATCATGCTGCAGTGGTTACGATCGTAAAATCCTTGACGCAGACGCGTTTGCTTATCAATCACCGATTTTGCATGGCCCAAAATATTGGAGAAGGTCGAATGAATGCTGGTGTTGTTATTGCAGAAAAGCGGGTTACTGTTGAATTCGATGATGCGGCTAACGGCATGGCGTAGCGCTTTTGATGGGATGGTGCCCCAGTGGGTACAACCGCCACCAACGCTGCTCTCCTTTTCTACAATCGCGACGTTGAGACCGGCTTTGGTTAATCCCATTGCCGCCCCTTCACCTCCGGGGCCACTACCAATAACGATTACATCAAAGTGGTTACTCTCCGCCATAGTTCTATCCTTGTTATATAGTCTTAACATTGCTTTAGCGAGATTTTAACTGATTTGTCAAGGCGGTAAATGGAAACCACACTAGAGAGTCGAACGGATCACGCAGAATCATCTAATTACAATAAAGGGTATGCTGTGTGTCTCTAATTAGAATCGAAAAGATTGAAAATTGACGCTAACTCGGTTTAATTGCCCATCGGTAGTCACAGCTGGGCATTTTTAGGTTATCTACCTAAGCTAATCGTTGTATATTTAGGGCTACCGATATAAGCAGTAGAAAAGTTGATATGAAATCCATGGGAATCCGTGCACAGCAGAAAGAGAAAACGCGTCGTACATTGATTGACGCTGCATTCAGTCAGTTAAGCGCTGATAGAAGTTTCTCAAATCTGAGTTTGCGAGAAGTCGCACGCGAAGCGGGGATTGCGCCAACTTCATTTTATCGGCATTTTAAAGATATGGACGAACTGGGTCTAACCATGGTTGATGAGGGTGGCTTGCTCCTTCGTCAGTTAATGCGTCAGGCTCGTCAACGCATTGTCAAAGAGGGCAGTGTGATTCGGACTTCGGTTGAAACTTTTATGGAATTCATCGAAAGTAGTCCTAATGTATTTCGATTATTACTGCGCGAGCGCTCAGGCACATCGGCTGAGTTTCGTGCGGCAGTAGCGAGAGAGATTCAACACTTTGCAGCGGAATTAACCGAATATCTGATCGGGACAGGGATGACACGTGAAGAAGCGTTTACACAAGCAGAAGCATCCGTCACTCTGGTTTTCAGCTCTGGTGCGGAAGCCTTAGATTTAGAAAGACGAGCACGCGATGAACTCGCGGAACGTCTAATTATGCAATTGCGAATGATAGCCAAAGGGGCCTATTGGTATCGCAAAGAACGTGAACGTAACCGATTAAAAGGTGGGATAGATTAATGTCGAACGAAACAAACCAAGTTAATCGTGGTTCTGAGAAGAAAACGCTAGTACTGGCTGTTGTTGCTGGTATCTGTGGTGACGCTATGTTGTCATGGCTGACCATGAGCGAAGTTTCTTTCTCAATTTTTCCACTAATTGCTTTAGTCCTTGCTGTACAAGCACTTTACCAAGAATACCTAAGTAAGCCAGTCTCTGAGGATATCCCTCTGGTTGGTCTAGCTTGCTTCTTTGTTGGCGCGTTTGGCCACTCTGCGTTTATCAAAGCGCAGTACCCAGAAGCGGGCTCAAACATGTTAGCGATCTTTATTACGCTTGGTCTATTGGCGTGGATTGCGAAAAAACTGGGTTTTACGAACCGTCAAACTCAGGCTGAATAAATTCAGCACATTGCTGGTAAATCATTAGGAAAGGGCCTGGCTTTATCGCCAGGCCTTTTTGTTTGTCTGCAGATGGTTGGTGAAACGAAAAAAAGCGCACAGAATAAACCGTGCGCTTTTGACTAGCCAACGTTGTTATGGTGTTAGCGCCTGTTTGCCATGCGCTTGTATTGGTGTCTTCGACCTCTGAGTGTGATGCCTAAGTGCAGAATGTTCTCCGGCGGAGCAATGCCACTGTAGCCGCCGTCACCAATGTGGACGATGTCAGCACCTGCCGCTTTTGACGCAATCGCCACTTGCTCAATGTAGGACTCGGTTGCGCCTTCCTGTGAGGTGCCAATCGCCAGCATACCCAGCATGCCGCTGTTATGTACCGCCGCCATCATTGCTTTTGCCAGTTGCGGGTCTACACCCGGTGTGGTGTAGGGGGCTGGGAACATCATGATATCTGCCCCAGCTTCGGCAAAGGCAGGCACAATCGAGAGGTTGTAGTCATTGCCGACACCACCTGCGTGCATCTTCCCTGCGACGATGATGATCTCTTGCGATACGCTGCGTACCAGAGAAATTGCGTCTAAGATTGTTTCTTGTGTCACGCAGTTGCCAGGGTTGCCCGTCAGCATCACGTAATCTAAGCCGAGCTCGACGGCTCTTTCGACGGTTTGTTGGGTGACAGTACGGCCAATGTCGATGTGTGGTGCTCCAGCTGGGACGGGCTCCAGGTTGCAGCCGATTAGGCGCCCGGTGACACGTTTAATTTCTGCAATCGACATGGACTCGTCCGGATTGTCAGAAAGAATGCGGATTTTTGGATCCATTACATCTAGGCAGTTGAGTGTGATCATATCCGCGCCAAAGGCCGCTGCAATTTCAGCACCAGAGACCACATCAATCGGCGGTGCAATGGCGACCACGTTCTCAACCATTAAGGTGCGGCCTTCCGAAAGACGAATGCTTTCCACGACCTGTTCGCGTGTCGCTTTGTGGACATCTTCAGAAGTGTAATCAAATATGCGCTTTTTCACTGTCTAATACCTTTTGTAGTTTTTGGTGGATAACCGAAATTTCTTCGGCCATTTCACGGCATAGCATGGTGGTCATGATGTGGTCTTGAATGTGGGTGAGTATTAGGGTCATGGTGACCTTGCCTTCCCCTTGGTCAAAACCGATCAATGATGTTTGGGATTTGTGCACCGCGACCAGAGCATCATCCCCAGCTTTCATCAAAGATTGCGATTGTTTGAAATCGCCACGTCGTGCCGCTTGCATGGCATCCATAAATGCCGCGCGGGCTTCGCCAACCTGACATAACAGAGTCATCAAGAACTCTTCTGTAATGTCATCACTTGAGTTAATTTCAGTCGTCATTAAGCAACTCCTTGTTCTAATACGGTTTCTTTTTTCGTCCCATTGGCTGCTGATTGTTTTGCTCTCTCTTCCGCGAGTAGTTGTTTCTCATGCACTTTCAGGAAGGGATAGAACACCAAAGCGCTTACACAGACACTGCTCAGTACAACCAGTGCTGCGGTGCCAGAATTGGTGGAGATGATTGCGCCGATCGGGGCCGGCATTGTCCATGGTGGAATGGCAATGATTTTGGATACAAAGCCCGCTTTAAACGCTAACCAAACGATGGATGTGTTAATCGTTGGGGCAAGTAGCCAAGGAATGAAATAAATCGGGTTCATCACGATCGGGGTGCCAAAAATAACTGGCTCATTGATGTTGAATGTACCGGGAATGATCGACATTTTACCGATGGTCTTTAACTGAGTGGCTTTCGAGCGCATCATTAAGACTACCAATCCCCATGTTCCCCCTGCACCACCGACAAAGATGAAAAAGTCCATCACAGGGTTGATGAATATTGCCGGTAAGGGTTCACCTGCGGCTAAAGCATCTTGATTCATGCCTAGGTTTATCAGCAACATAGGACCAATGATGCCACCCACAACTGATGCGCCGTGAATGCCGCTAAACCACAGTATTTGTACGATCAAAACCGCAAGAAGACAGGCAATAAAACTATCTGAAGCTACAACTAAAGGTTGGAATAGTTGCATGATGGCGGTGGGTATTTGCAGGTCGTATCCGGCTAAGAACACGTTGATTGTCATCACAATGAACGAGATGAAAACAATCGGAATCAGCAAATCAAACGAGGCCGAAATTTTAGGTGGCACCGCGTCTGGCATATTGATGCGAATGTTATATTTGATGAGTAATCGCTGCATTTCAGGGACGAGCAAACCACATAATATTGCTGTGAAGGCACCAGTCCCCCCCAAAAATGCGCCTGGCAGAGCGCTGCCTATATCGGTGTTGGCCATTGGCGCAACCGACAATAAGAAGGCGAACATGGATAGCATGCCGGTGTTCATCGCTCTTAGCTTGTAAGACTCAGCAAGACTGAAACCAATACCGAATGCGGCGTATAGGGCAAAAATCCCCATACTTAGTTGAAAGGGGGCCATGATGTTGTCTTTGCCAATGATTTCTATTAGCGCATGCCAGCCATCAAAAAACGCGTTGCCCTCGGAAGGTGGGAAGGCAAGTACTAAAAGAAGCGAGCCGACGATCAGAAACGGCATAGTGGAGACAAAGCCATCTTTGATCGCATTGACGTGACGCTGGGCTGATAATGTTCCAGCAAAAGGGGCGACGTAGTTCTCGACGAAGCCCAACACTTTATCGAAAAAAGCCATAGAACTAAGCCTCCACGCCTTGGTTTGTGTTGTACAGCGACACCGCTTGATCTAATACAACATCCCCTTTGAGCATGCCGTAGTTCATCATGTCGATAAGTCCGCACCCTTTCCCTATTTCGTTGGCGCGTTGTTTGAACTCCTCATATTTAAACTTCACTTGAGGGGCAACGAGGCATACATCGTTTTGCTGAATGCAATCTTCAAACTCAGCGACAGAGTGGGCGGAAATGGAACACTCTATGCCTTTCTCTTGAGCGGCCTGTTCCATCTTATTCACCAGCATGCTTGTTGACATGCCCGCAGCACAGCATAAAAAAATCTTCATATTCGTTTTCTCACAGTTGTTAGCCAATGAAAAAACTATATAGCAAAGTGTAACCGGTTTCTGTAACCGGTTACACTTATGTTTGTAAAATCACATGAAATGAAAGGTTTTTACTTATTGGTGTTATATGCGTCGAGTTTTCGCACAAAAGTGATTAATTTTTGTGCGACTTTGTATTGCCAACCTAAATGGTTGGCAAGGCTGTTTGCAGTGTTTTAGCTGAGTGTTTTGGTTGAGTCTCGGATGATGAGCTCGCCCTTGATCATTTCTGCTGTCGGCGCAGGATGACCAGCTACCAAACTCTGTGCGACTTCCATTGCTCTGGCCATCATCGTTTGGATTGGGTTATCGACTGTTGTGAGTGAAGGGGTAATAAATGGGCTACATGGATCGTTATCGATACCAATGACGGAGACAGTCTCTGGCACAGCAATACCTTTCTCATTCATCGCCTTGATACACCCAATCGCGATATCATCTGCGCCAGCCACAATAGCGGTACAGCAGAATCCGCGTTCTATTAATCGCTTAGTGGATTCATAGCCTTCGACGAAACCAAATGCGCAAGGTTCATGGTGTACTTTGCCGTCTAATTGAGGATATTTACTCGTTGTTTGGAAAAAGCCCTCTTTACGGGAGATTGATGTCGGAGTGGTCGCTTCTGGCCCTAGATAGAGTAGCTTTTGATGGCCCTGAGCAATCAAATGCTCCACCGCGAGAGCGATGGCATGTTGTTGGTCAAAGGCGATCGAGTAACCGGCTTCTTCGGGAAGCTGGCGACCTAAATTGATAAGTGGGATGTCAATCGAACGATTGAGGGCGATGATCTGGTCGGTTGAAAGCATGCGGCTATAGAGCACGATGACATCGCAGCGTTTTTCGACCAGCGAATGTACGGCGGCGAGCTCTCGCTCTGCTATGTTATGACCATCGGCAATGAGAAGCTGCTTTCCCATTTTTTCCGAACTGTCGGAGGCTTGCTTAAGTAGAATACCAAAGTAACTTCCGGTGAAGTCAGACAGTACTAATCCTACACTGTTGCCGCTTTTCGTCGCTAGGGCTTGTGCCACTGAGCTCGGTTTGTATTTGAGTTCCTTCATGACGGCTTCGACCAGCTCTCTGGTACTTTGCTTGACTGGACCCGTGCCATTGATCACGCGTGAGACGGTCGCTTTCGATACGCCAGCGATACGTGATACATCTGAAATAGTTGCCATTGGTACCTCTTAAATACTCATAACCCAGCGTGGCACGGACGGTATCAAAAATAACCGTTAACCGTTTTGAAAAACCAAATGAAGATACCAGAAATCCATTTGATTGAAAGAGAAGGCTTTATTTGGGATCAGATATCACGAATTAGCTCAATGATTTTATCTATTCGCTTTGATTCTTCGTGCGTAATGCGGCTTATACTAGGTTGCATAGCCATTAAAAGGAGAAGCTGCATGATAGAAGTAAAGGCCATTGATCACATTGTATTGCGAACATCAAATCGTGAGGCGATGCTTTATTTTTACCAGCAGGTGCTTGGTTGTCCGGTTGAAAGGGAGTTGCCAGATTTGGGTTTAACCCAATTAAGGGCAGGGGAGTCGATCATCGACTTAGTGTTGGTTGATAGTGAGCTAGGCAAACTTGGCGGCAAACCTCCACAGCAGGATGGGCGCAACCTCGACCACTTTTGTCTACAAATTGCGGCGTTTGACGAGCAAGAGCTGGTGGATTATTTGACTCAACACGATATTGCAGTCACAGAGTTTGCTGAACGTTACGGTGCGCAAGGGTTCGGTCGCTCTGCCTATATTGAAGATCCAGAAGGTAACGTGGTGGAGCTAAAACCACGGGTTTAAAAACGTTTTGGTTCAACTGCAATAAAAAAGCGCTCATCATGAGCGCTTTATAAATTAAAATCGCGGTTTACGCTTTGCGTTCTAACATCACACCCGCTTCCATGTGGTGGGTGTATGGGAACTGGTCAAACAGCGCAAAGCGCGTCACGTTATGAGTTTCGCACAAGACGTCTAGGTTCTCTTTTAGCGTCTCTGGGTTACACGAGATGTACAGAATACGCTCATAACCTTGCACCATTTTACAGGTATCGATATCCATACCCGCACGTGGTGGATCGACAAAAATGGTGTTGCAGTTATAGCTCTTCAAATCGACACCGGCATCTTTTAGACGGCGGAATTCACGCTTGCCTTCGATCGCTTGGGTAAACTCTTCTGCTGACAGACGCAGGATTTGTACGTTATCAATCTTGTTCGCAGCGATGTTGTATTGCGCAGACTCTACTGAAGGTTTTGCCAGCTCGGTCGCTAATACGCGGTCGAAGTTCTGCGCCAGCGCCAAAGAGAAGTTACCGTTACCGCAGTAAAGCTCCAGCAGGTCGCCTTTGCTGTCTTGAGTGCAGTCGATGGCCCATTCCAGCATTTTTTCCGCTACTTTGCCGTTCGGTTGAGTGAAGCTGTTTTCTACTTGCTGGTAGATGTACGACTGGCCGTTAACATCAAGCTTTTCGATCACGTAGTCACGGTCTAGAACAATCTTCATCTTGCGCGCACGACCGATGATGTTGAGGTTAAACCCTTCGTCATTCAAACGCTGCTTAAGCGCTTTGGCGTTTTTAGTCCACTCATCGTCAAGCTGGCGATGGTAAAGTAGAGAAACCAGAATCTCACCGCTGAGCGTCGATAAGAAGTCCACTTGGAACAGTTTGCGGCGCAGTGAGTCATTGTCTTTCATCGCATCAACAAGAAGTGGCATTAAATCATTGATCAAACGGCTTGCTGCAGGAAACTGGTCTACGCGGTATTTTTCACGCGTTTCTTGGTTGAACATGATGTAGTACAGGTCTTCACCTTCATGCCAGACGCGGAACTCAGCGCGCATGCGGTAATGTTGCTCTGGAGATTCAAACACTTCCAATTCTGGCACGTTGTACTGAGTGAACATCTCGTTAAGACGTCCAACTTTCTCTGCCAGTTGTTCTTGGTAGCGTTGCGGATTTACATCAAGAGTCGCCATGATTATTACCTTTGGGTTGTTGCCTGTGCGTAGCGCGTTTTATTTAAGAGCGCAGATTTTATTCAATCCCCGCCTGATGTCCAGTCTTGCTTGGTATTCACTATGTTGCTCGCTGTAAAAACGATAGCTTATAGCAATCTAAACTAGACAAACTATCAATAGCTTAATAGTATCAGCCACAAGCTGGTGCTATCTAGAAGTGTAGATGGCTAAAAGGGAATCCGGTGTGAATCCGGAACTGACGCGCAGCGGTAAAAGAGAACAAACACCCATAAGACACTGCATGATGGAAATGTGCGGGAAGTCGGGTTAGTAGGCTAACAGCTCTTAAGTCCGAATACCTGCCAGCAACTGAGCTCAATCACTGGAAGCCTTCGCTTCAAGCTCGGTAGGATTTACGCGATTTAGGACAAACACAATGAACCGATCTATTTTAGCGATTGCCGTGGCGTCGCTGCTTCCTTCTACCTATTCTTTAGCGCAAGAAGTTTCTATTGATGAGACGATGGTGGTGACTGCTAACCGATTTGAGCAATCAGCGCAAAGTACTTTAGCCGATGTCGAAGTTATCACACGTCAAGACATTGAATTAACTCAAGCCAAAACACTACCTGATGCACTGCGTCGTTTAACTGGTATTCAGGTTTCACAAAATGGTGGACGCGGTCAATTAGCGTCTTTATTTGTTCGCGGAACCGGATCTGACCAAGTTCTCGTCCTGGTCGATGGTGTTCGTTTTGCTCGAGCGGCGAAAGGGGCTGTCGACTTTAACCAAATTCCATTGACCTACGTTGAGCGAATAGAGTATGTACGTGGCGCTCGTGCTTCGCTGTATGGTTCTGAAGCGATTGGTGGCGTCATCAATATCATTACTATTGCACGCTCAGACAATGAAGATACAAAAATTAGCGCCGGTCTTGGGAGTTTAGAATATCAAGAGCTGAGTATTGCTTCTGGTATCAAAGCTGGTGAGCATGGTCAGTTGAATATCGCTCTAGGTAAAGAAAGTGATGATGGTTATAACGTGCGACCTGTTAAAGGTGTCAACGACAGTGACCGTCATGGCTTTGAAACTCAGAATGGTCTTTTAGGATACGTGCATAATTTTGATGAACAATGGTCAGCATTTGCGAACTTACGTGCGTACGAAAATATTTATCAGTATGACAATAGTTACGGTAGCCGTGGTTACAACGAATCCGAAAAGGATGACTTCTCTGCAACGGTCGGTGCTAAATATCAATCAGACAGCTTAATGTCTGAGTTGCAACTGACAACTCAAAAGCAAAAATCGTGGAACTATGAGAAGTCTGCGGGTAAGAACTCTGGTTCAGAAGATGAACTTGAGCAGGAAAATGTTCAATGGACCAATAGCTACTTGCTAAGTGAGAACGTTGTGCTTGCTGGTGGTATGGATTGGCGTAATGAGTCATATGTCGACAAGACAGCAGATAAAACTTTTGATCGCGCTAATGGTGCTATCTTTGGTTTAGTCTCTACACAGTTAAGTGACGCGACATTAGAGGGAAGTGTTCGCCTAGATGATAATGAAGAGTTTGGTAGCGAATTTACTTATAACGTAGCTGCGGGCTATCAACTCATTCCAGAATTTGGGGTGAAAGCTTCGTTTGGTACTGCATTTAAAGCGCCAAATCTCTTTCAGCAATATGATCCTAATTATGGCGAGAAAAATTTGGAATCTGAAGAGTCAGATGCATGGGAAGTAAGCTTTAGTGGTGTTGTTCAAGATGTATACTGGTCTCTAACTGGCTACGACTACAAGATTACTAATCTTATTGATTATCACCCTACGACTTATAAATATCAGAACGTTGATGGTGAGACTCATATTCAAGGCGTAGAATTGGTTGCAGAGTTTGCTACAGGGTTTATTCAGCACCAACTAAGTGCGGACTATAAAGATGCAGAAGGTGATGACGGCAAGCAGCTCCAACGCCGAGCCAAAGAAATGTACAAATGGAATGGTTTGGTGAGTTTTGATGATATTGATTGGTCAATTAGTTATTTGTATGTTAGCAAACGTCCGGATGTTGATTACAACGTTTGGCCGTCGCAAGGAGTAGAACTGCCATCATACTCACTGGTTGATACAGCTGTAACCTATTACGCAAATGAATCGACTACAATCAGTGCTCGAATCGATAACCTATTCGATGAAGAATATGAAATGGCACTTGGCTACCCTGCTTCAGAGCGTGCGTATTACCTGAATGTAGGTTACCAATTCTAATCACTTAAAACCGCCTTCGGGCGGTTTTTACTTATCTATATACTATGAAAAAGAACGTCATTATCAGTTGGTCAAGTGGCAAAGACTCTACATTAACTCTAGAAAGACTGATGGAGAGCGATGAGTACAATGTGATTGGACTTTACACCACTTATGTAAAAGATGAAGTCCCATTCCAGGCAACGCCTATCGAAGTGTTAGAGCTCCAGGCTCTCCTGCTTGAACTTCCTTTGATAAAAATCGAGTTGCCACAAGTATTTCCTAGCAACGAGATTTATCAGTCCTCCATCGTGAACGCATTAAAGCAAAGTGATTTGAGGATTGATGCGGTCGCGTTTGGTGATATGTTCTGCAACGGTATAGCAGAGTACAGAAAAAGCTATATAGAACCAGCGGGTTGGGAATGCGTTTTCCCTTTGATGGGGGAAAGCAGCGAAAAACTGGCTAATGAAATATTACATCGTGGAATAAAAACATTGGTCGTAACAACAGACGGTCATAGTCTTAGCCAAAATTACTGTGGGCATTGGTACACCCATGAATTTATCCGCCGTTTACCTTCAACTGTTGATCCGTGTGGAGAGAATGGTGAGTTTCATACCTTGGTAACGGAAACGACTAGTTTTAATGGAAAAATTGAGCTGACTCTTACACAGCGAGAAAGTGGAGAGCGTTTCTCTCATCAACGTTATACCGCGAAGAGATTGCCAAAAGAGTCGTTCTGAGTATGATTGCCACATCAAATAAAGTGGATTACTCAAGTGTCTCATCAAGCAAAAGTTCTTATCTTTGATTCCGGTGTCGGCGGTCTTTCCGTATATAAAGAGATAGCAGAGAGGCTGCCTCAACTGAATTACACCTATATCTTTGATAACGAAGCGTACCCTTATGGCGAGCTTGAGCACGACACTCTCATTCAAAGAGTAGAAACGTTAATTACCCAGCTGGTGGCTGAAAACAATATCGATCTTGTGGTCATTGCGTGTAATACCGCCAGCACAATCGTTCTCCCAACCTTAAGGGAAAATCTCACCATTCCAGTTGTCGGTGTAGTGCCAGCGATCAAACCTGCCTCCAATCTAGCGAATAAAGCTGTGGGCCTTATAGCTACGCCAGCGACCGTTACTCGCGAATACACCCACGACTTAGTACGTAACTTTGCACAAAGTAAACCTGTTGAAATGTTAGGTTCAACGCGCTTGGTGGATATGGCGGAAGAAAAACTTCGCGGTAAGGCAGTCGATCTACTAGAACTAAAGCAAGTCTTGAGGCCATTGGCACAGCATATCGATGTGGCGGTATTAGGTTGTACACACTTTCCTCTTATAAAGAGAGAGATCCAGCAAATTTTGGGTGAGCATGTTGTGTTGGTTGATTCAGGAGAAGCAATCGCTCGCCGAGTACAAACGTTGCTGGAGTTAGAAAGCGGAGAAGGTGCTGGAATAAGAGAAATTTATTCAACGGCTCCCCCGTGGGAAGAGGGAGCGTTGAATCATGCGTTAATCGAGTTAGGGTTTAGTCCTGTCCAGTACCGTCCGCTGATGATTTAGGATCATTCGCAATACGCACCTTGAGTGTTCTTTGCATATACTCATGTTCATTTAAAGCGTCGATGGCAGCCTGTGTATCGTCTGCCGCCATCACCACAAAACCAAAACCACGTCTTTTACCTGTGCGTTTATCCTTCATCAGGCGCACCGCAAAAACTTCCCCATGTTTAGAAAAAAGCTCCTTAACATTCGACTCATTTGCTTTATAGGGTAGATTGCCGACGTAAAGCGTGTTAGTGGAAGGGTCAGTGTGCTGTTCTTTTACTTGGGTGGTGTTCAAAAGTTTAGTAATAAAAGCGCAAGCAAGAACACCTATAACAAAACTAATAGCAGGATTGATCAGATCCTGCATCTGCGAAAAGATAATTCCGCCCAAAACAGCGAGGGCGACAATCGCTAAGATCGATTTATTCGAATTCATATTGGAATACAACTTTTGGTTTACAAAAAAGTAGTGTCTACCTGTTAACAAAATAGACACAGAGATATTACGTATATGGTTGTAGTTTTTCCAACGTATTGGTGTGACATGACTCAAATGTTGAAATTTTATTCTATTTCAATCGATTTGCTGTGTTTTTGAGCGAACGAAAAATTAATTCAAAAAAACACTTGTCTTCCTATCGGACCTCCCTATAATGCCGCCTCACCGACACGGAGTGAGACGAAAGTCACACAGCGAGTCGGATGTTAGAAAA
>NZ_BCUD01000022.1 GCF_001591105.1 Vibrio nereis NBRC 15637
GCAGACCGATGCTTTTTCCGTCCCCGAGTGAGCCGTGAATCACGCCCACCACGCCCGTTTTGGCAAAATCAGTACAGATTTCATCGACGCCGTACTTTTCGAGCTCGGCGACCACTAAGGCTTGAGTACTGGTTTCTTCGTAACCGAGCTCTGGGTGGCGATGGATCGCATGGCGAATGTTAATGGCGTCTGCTAGCCAAGGCGTTAACGCATCCTGAATAGTCATAAAATTCCCTCTGTTCGATAGGAACATTAAATCCTAATGGCGCATGGCAAACAAACCGGATTACTACTGAAACTATTAGCGTTGCTAATAGTTGGCGAGAGCAGGTAAAACTAAAAGCCGCCCAACACTGAGCGGCTTAAATGACGATTACATCCCATAGGTGAACGGTTTACCGAGCGGCAGCATGTCCTGATGCACGGGTGCTAATGCGCTCGCGTAGCAACTGAGCAGTTTCAAGGTGTATTGGCTGCGAGCGACAAAATCACTGTCATCGCTGCGCGCATCTTGATCGATGAGTTTATCACTGTTGCGTACAATGAGGTGGTCAGGCAAAAAGCACACGTGGTTATTTTTGCTGCCAGTCATGCGCAATTCGCTGATCGGGTAAACACCGTTGATACTCACGCTGACACTCACCAATAGTGCTGGTTTATGTGCCAGCTCGTTTGCTGTCGTCAGCAATAGGAAGTTTTTCAGCGCAGGGGTCGCCATCCCGTGCCATTCTGGTGTGATAAAGACAAACGCGTCAGACTCTTTCAGTTTTTGCGCGATTGGCGTCCAGACATCCCACTCTTCGCTACCTTGCCAAACACCTTCATTCCAAAACGGAAGGTTTAGCTCATGCAGGTCGAGGATTTCCACTTGGTCGAACTCTTGCAAACCGTGCTGTTTGAGAAAACGAGCCACGTTGAGGCTTTGTGAATTTGCCCTTTGGCTGCCAGAGATAATGGTGAGTTTCATAATCATTTCCTTTTGAATTTAATATGTTTGCTTATTGGTGTTATGCATTGGCAGCTTTAGGACTATGGGAGGCCAAAAAGATAGAAACCAGTATTGCTGCCGCACCCAACAATTGCAGTGGTGTGAGAATTTCATCTAAAAATACGTAGCCTAAAACGCTGGCAGAGACGCTACTCAAAAATCCGAGAAACGCAACGTTGGTTGCCGGGAGGCGCTCAATGCCTTTGAACCACAGGACGTAAGCAATGACTGCACCCACGAGGGTCAGGTAGCTGTATCCGGCTAAGTTTTTCAGTGAAATAGTGTCTGGTAGCCCTTCAAACCATAGCGCTGCAGGTAATAAAAGCACGCCTCCGACGAGGAGTTGCCAGCCGGTGAATGCCAATGTCGACATATTCTCCGGACGTCCCCAGTATTTGGTGAGCACCACGCCGCTCGCCATACTTAAGGTGCCCAATACCGCTAACACAATTCCTTGCGCGCTGATCTGCACCGTTTCGTTGATGACGATAAGCGCCACGCCAAGCACACCAAAAATGGCCGCGATGCAGTGGCTCAAGGCGATCTTACTTTTTAATACTAGCCCACTGAGCAGCATCACGATGATCGGTTGGCTCGACATGACCAATGCCGCCGTTCCTCCGGGCAGGTAGCTCGCCGCAAAAAATAAACAGTAGAAAAACAGCCCGATGTTGAGCGTTCCAAGGCAAGCGAGTTTTCCCCACCATTGCTGGTTCGGAAAGCAGCGTGTATACGCGATGAGCAGTAATCCTGCTGGCAGTGCGCGTATCGCTGAAGCGAGCAGTGGGCTGTCTGCGGGTAACAGTTCTGTGGTGACAATGTAGGTGCTGCCCCAAACTATCGGCGCGATGGCAGTGAGTAAGATGGCTTGAATCCTTTCGGTGTGGGTCATGATATTTTTCCTTAAAGTATCTTTTGTGAAAGATTGTTTTTTAAAAGTAATGGCACTTTTTCTTTTGGTCAAGTATCTTTTTGAAAAGATTTTTACATCAATAGATTCGTGAGGAGGTAGAATGGACGGTGTCGATAAGATTCTTGGACAGTGGCAACAAGCGCGCCCGGATTTAGATTGCTCTTCAATGGGCGTGGTGGGGCGCATTCGTCGCGCGGCAAACTTTTGGGAGCAGGTGCACGGACAAGTGTGCGGCGACGCGGGGATCAGCGCGATTGAGTTCGACATTCTGGCGACACTTAGACGCAGCATCGAACCTGTCACGCCAACGACTTTGTACAAAACCCTGATGATCTCTTCCGGCGCGGTGAGTACGCGTTTAGAAGGGTTAGTACAGAAAGGTTGGGTGCACCGCGTGGCGAGTGAAAGTGACCGAAGAAGTAACCGAGTGACACTGACGGAAGAGGGGATTGTCTTTCTAGATCAGGTGCTTGAAGCACATGTTGCGAGCATGGAAAAACATCTAGCTTGCCTCGACCCAGCAGAACGAGGTGCGTTGGAAAGCCTACTAAGTAAGTTCCTGCAAGCCGAAGTCGAATAACCGATCCTACTTGCGTTTAGACAAAAAGGCGGCACAATACTCGCTTTCAAGGTTTCTGCGATGTACTCCTATGCTGTTGATAATCGATAACTATGATTCTTTCACCTACAACCTCTACCAGTACTTTTGTGAACTGGGGGCAGAGGTCAAAGTAGTGCGTAATGATGAGATTGATATTGCTGGCATTGAGGCGCTCAACCCGAGCCACTTGGTGATTTCGCCGGGGCCTTGTACTCCAAACGAAGCGGGTATTTCGCTCCAAGCGATCGAACACTTTGCGGGTAAACTGCCGATCCTTGGTGTGTGTCTCGGTCATCAAGCGATCGCACAGGTGTTTGGTGGTGAAGTGGTGCGCGCAAGGCAAGTGATGCACGGTAAAACGTCACCGATTCGCCATACTAACCAAAGTGTCTTTACAGGCTTAAACAACCCTCTGACTGTCACCCGTTACCATTCGTTGGTGGTCAAAAATGGCACCCTGCCTGATTGTTTTGAATTGACCGCATGGACGGAGTTTGAAGATGGCTCAATGGACGAAATCATGGGCTATCAGCACAAGTCTCTGCCTATTGACGCGGTGCAGTTTCACCCAGAATCGATCAAAACAGAGCAAGGTCACGAGCTTTTAGCGAACTTCCTACGCCGTTAAATCCTGATCGGGATCACTTTTCTTAACATTTTCTTCATATTCTCCATTGTGGATATTTCGTGAAATAATATTCGCAGCCGTTGTCGTGCCTATCGTTTGCCCCTTGCTATACCTATGCTTAACCAGAGCTTATCTGTGTCATAAGAATATATTGCTTCATAAAAGCAATCGCTTGATGCATAAATACTCATACATTGTGAAGGTTGGTCTAAATTCCAGTCTTCAAAAAGAATAAATCACTATTGAAATAGTTAATTAATTGTAAATACAATGCCGTAATTGCTTAAATGCAAAACAATGTGTGCTTTCATATTTTGAAAGCAAGGATGCAATAGTTACCTGGCATGCGGTATCGAGAGGGAATGTGCAATGACAATTGAAAATAAAGTAGAACGCGGTCTGTTTGATGAGGTAATGGTACCTTGTTATAACCCAATGGAAATGATTCCAGTGAAGGGCGAAGGCGCGCGAGTCTGGGATCAGGAAGGCAAAGAGTACATCGACTTTGCTGGTGGTATTGCCGTGAGCTGCTTGGGTCATTGTCATCCTGCAATGGTTAACGCATTAACAGAGCAGGGCAACAAGCTTTGGCACCTTAGTAACGTAATGACTAACGAGCCCGCACTGCGTTTAGCGAAGAAGCTGACCGAAGTGAGCTTTGCAGAAAAAGTCTTCTTTGCGAACTCGGGCGCAGAAGCGAACGAAGCGGCGCTTAAACTGGCGCGTCGTTACGCGGTTGATAAGTTCGGCCCAGAAAAATCAGAAATCATCGCATTTAAACAAGGCTTCCACGGCCGTACTTTCTTCACAGTAACTGTGGGTGGTCAAGCAGCGTACTCAGATGGTTTCGGCCCTAAGCCAGGCGATGTGACACACCTACCTTACAACGACGTCGACGCACTACGCGAGCACATCTCGGATCGTACTTGTGCCATCATGATGGAACCGCTGCAAGGCGAGGGCGGCATCATCGCACCAACCGATGAATTCATTCAGACCGTACGCGAGCTGTGTGACAAACACAACGCACTGCTTATCTTTGATGAAGTACAAACGGGTAACGGCCGTACGGGTAACTTCTACGCGTACCAAGGTCTAGGTGTCACACCAGACATTCTAAGTACCGCGAAATCACTGGGTGGTGGTTTCCCAATCGGTGCAATGCTAACGACAACTGAGCTTGCCAAGTATCTAAAAATTGGTACACACGGCTCGACATACGGCGGTAACCCACTGGCGTGTGCGGTTGCAGAGGCAGTGGTTGATATCGTTAGCCAGCCTGAAACTCTTGCAGGTGTCGCAGAGCGCGAAGCTCTGTTCCGTGAGGGTCTAACAAAACTGAATGATAAATACCAAATCTTTGCAGAAGTGCGCGGTAAAGGCTTACTTCTGGGTGCTGCTCTGAATGAAGAGTGGCAAGGCCGCGCTCGCGACGTACTGGTTGCAGCGGGTAAAGAAGGTTTGATGGTACTGGTTGCGGGGGCGAACGTGGTTCGTTTCACTCCGTCACTGGTCATCACTAAAGAAGAAATCCAAGAAGGATTATCTCGACTAGATAAAGCTCTAGCGACACTAACAAAATAAATATAACACTAGGAAGATCTATTTATTCTAGTGATCTTCCATACCATTGCCACTGGTCATGTGTTCAAAGTATTGCTTAGGAAAAATCGCTTAGAACAAGGCGTAGATTGCAGCGAGCTAGCGGGCCTAACTCCCCCTATGCTTGCAAAAATCTAGCTACAACGCAGTTATTAGCGATTTTAACAAGCAAGAATGAATAGATGACCGGTGGCAGTGGTATCAAGCATCAGGAGGGAGTATCGATGCTGGTTGTCCGCCCTATCGCAATGTCGGATTACGATGCGCTGCACACTTGTGCGGTGGAATCGGGTCATGGATTTACATCATTACCGGTTAACGAAGAACTGTTAACTAATCGAATCACACACTCAGAATACAGCTTCTCAAAACCTGACGTTACCCAACCTGGGGATGAAGGTTACCTTATGGTGGGCTTTGAAAGTGAAACTGGAGAAGTTGCTGGTTGTACAGGTATCGAAGCCTCGATTGGCTGGGATGTTCCTTTTTACTCGTACCACATCAGTACCGTTGTTCACTCATCAAGAAAGCTAGGCGTGAACAACACGGTTAAGCTACTGACTTTCGGTAACAACTACACGGGCTGTAGTGAGATTTGTACGTTATTTTTACGCCCGACCTTCCGCCAAGGTCTGAATGGCCGTTTGATGTCAAAATGCCGCTTCCTAATGATGGCAGAACACCCACATCGCTTCTCAAAAACCATCTTTGCCGAAATGCGTGGTATATCAGATGAGAACGGTAACTCACCATTTTGGCAGTGGCTGCAAGAACACTTTTTCTCGATTGACTTCACCATGGCTGATTACCTGACGGGTATCGGTGCCAAAGGTTTCATCGCAGACCTAATGCCGAAGTTGCCAATTTACATCAACTTACTGAGTAAAGAAGCACAAGAAGTGATTGGCCAAGTGCATGAAAACACCAAACCAGCACTACGTCTGTTAGAGAAAGAAGGTTTTACCTGCCGTAACTACGTCGATATTTTCGATGGTGGCCCAACGGTAGAATGTGACCTACGCAATATTGAATCAGTACGTCACTCGTTCCGTGCGAAAGTGACGATTGCTGAGCACTCTAGCTCGCAAGATTACCTGATTTCGAACACCTCTTTTGACAACTTCCGTGCAACGGCGGCGAAAGCGGCTTACGACAAGGAATCTGAGTCAGTGATCCTTTCACCAGTGGTTGCAGAAGCGCTGCAGGTAAATGAAGGCGAATTCGTTCGTATGTTGGCTCAGTAAAGGAAAGGATAAACAAATGACACATTGGATTGCAGGAGAATGGGTTGCCGGAGAAGGCGAGCCAATGAATTCACTAAGCCCATATAACAATGAGGTTGTTTGGGAAGGCGTGAGCGCAACTCCCGCTCAGGTTGAGTCCGCGGTCAGTGCGGCTCGCCAGGCGTTTGTAAGCTGGAAGAAACTGAGCTTTGCTGAGCGTGAGGCGATTGTTTTGGCGTTTGCCGAGCAAGTAAAAGAACACAGCGAGCAAATCGCAGAAGTGATCGCGAAAGAAACCGGTAAACCGATTTGGGAAACGCGCACCGAAGCAGGCGCGATGGCGGGTAAGATTGCCATTTCTATCCGCGCTTATCATGACCGTACAGGCGAAACTACGCGTGAAGCGGCGGGTAACCAAATTGTTTTACGTCACCGTCCACTGGGCGTGATGGCCGTCTTTGGCCCTTATAACTTCCCTGGTCACTTGCCTAATGGCCACATTGTTCCTGCATTACTTGCGGGTAACACGGTCGTGTTCAAACCGTCAGAGCAAACGCCAATGACGGGTGAGTTAGCGATGAAACTGTGGGAAAAAGCAGGCTTGCCAAAGGGCGTGATCAACTTGGTTCAAGGTGCTAAAGAGACGGGCATTGCTCTGGCTGACTCTAAAGGTATCGACGGTCTACTGTTCACTGGTAGCGCGAACACGGGTCATATCCTACACCGCCAGTTTGCGGGTCAGCCGGGTAAGATGCTGGCGTTGGAAATGGGCGGCAACAACCCAATGGTGATCACGGACAACTACGGTGAACTTGATGCCACGGTTTACACCATCATCCAATCTGCGTTTATCAGTGCGGGTCAGCGTTGTACGTGTGCACGTCGCCTTTACGTACCTGTAGGTGAAAAGGGTGATGTACTGGTTGAGAAGTTAGTTGAAGCGACGAAGAAGATTCGTGTGGATCAGCCATTTGCAGAACCAGCGCCATTTATGGGACCACAAATTTCTGAAGCGGCAGCGAAGTTCATCCTTGATGCACAAACGAATCTACAAAGCTTGGGCGGCGTGAGCTTGCTGGAAGCGAAAGGTGGTCAAGCGGCGTTTGTTACACCGGGTATTATCGACGTAACACCAATCGCGGAACTGCCAGACGAAGAGTACTTCGGCCCGCTACTGCAAGTGGTACGTTACCAAGGTTTGGAAAAAGCAGTCGATCTCGCTAACGATACGCGCTTTGGTCTGTCTGCGGGTTTGGTTTCAACCGACGACGGTGAGTGGGACTACTTTGTTGACCATATCCGCGCGGGTATCGTTAACCGTAACCGTCAGCTGACGGGCGCGAGTGGTGATGCACCGTTTGGTGGCCCGGGCGCGTCGGGTAACTTACGTCCGAGTGCGTACTACGCGGCGGACTACTGTGCTTACCCAATGGCTTCAATGGAGGGTGGTGAAACACTGCTTCCTGCTACTTTAAGCCCAGGTGTTGAGCTATAAGAATTAATAAATAGAACGTCACAGGTTGAAGGCTATCTAATCACACCTCTGGACACTTGGTTAGGTAGCCTTTTTTTATTATCCAATAACCGTAAATAACCCTTAAACAAGGAGGCGTTATGACGCCAGATGTTTTATTCCAGTCGTTATGGAATGACTATATTCAACGCTTATGTCCCTCTGCAGAACAAGTTCATCACCTGCTTCAAGAAGATGAGCCGCTGATCAATGACCACATCGCACTTCGCACTTTTAATGTTGCGCCGCTAGGTATCGCGACTTTGGCTCAGCCATTTCTTGATGCGGGTTATAAACCGTGTGGAGACTATGAGTTCGAAAGCAAAAAACTGGTCGCGAAACATTTTGAGCACCCAGATCCAAAGCAACCAAAAGTGTTTATCAGTGAGCTGAAGGTCAACGAATGTTCTGATGAGCTTCAAGAGATTGTCGCTAAGCTTGTGGCGCAAGTTGATAGCAACAAGCTAAGTGGTCCTGATTTCCTTTATGGTGGTCGTCTGTGGGATCTGAGCTTTGCTGATTATCAAGTTTTAGCAAAAGAAAGCGAATATGCGTCATGGCTGGCGGCACACGGTTATGGTGCCAACCACTTTACGGTGAGCGTGAATCAGATAAATGCATTCTCGGAAGTGAAAGACGTGAATGATCATCTGCGTGAATCAGGCTTTAGCATCAATGAATTTGGTGGCGAAGTGAAAGGTTCACCAGAGGTACTTCTAGAGCAATCCTCGACCATGGCAGATAAAGTGCCAGTTCAGTTTACGGAAGGCAGTGAAATTGTGCCGGGTGGCTTCTATGAGTTTGCTAAGCGCTACCCAATGAGCAATGGTGATTTATATCCAGGGTTCGTAGCGGCGTCAGCAGATAAGATTTTTGAGAGCACGAACGGTTAACGTTCTCTCTCAAATCCATGACTTACTTATCACGAGCCAATCATAAGTAAGTCATGGAACCCCTACCCAGAAAGAAAAAAGCCACCAAATTCTCATTTGGTGGCTTTCATTATTCTTACGCAATCAATCGTGATTAACGCGTACCGTAAACAACAATAGTCTTACCGTGTGCAGAAATTAGGTTCTGCTCTTCAAGCATCTTCAAGATACGGCCTACTGTTTCACGAGAACAGCCAACGATTTGACCAATTTCCTGACGAGTGATCTTGATTTGCATACCGTCTGGGTGTGTCATCGCATCTGGTTGTTTCGCTAGGTTTAGTAGCGTTTGCGCGATACGACCAGTTACGTCTAGGAACGCTAGGTCACCCACTTTTTGGCTCGTCACTTGTAGACGGCTTGCCATCTGTGCTGATAGGCGCATCAGGATGTCTGGGTTAACTTGAATTAGCTGACGGAATTTCTTGAAAGAGATTTCCGCTACTTCACAAGGAGATTTTGCACGAACCCACGCTGTACGTTCTTGATCTTCTTCGAACAGACCAAGTTCACCGATAAAGTCGCCTTGGTTTAGGTAAGAAAGGATCATCTCCTTACCTTCTTCGTCTTTGATAAGTACTGCAACAGAACCTTTAACGATGTAGTACAAAGTTTCTGCTTTCTCGCCCGCGTGGATCAGCGTGCTTTTTGATGGGTACTTATGAATATGACAGTGTGAAAGGAACCACTCTAATGTTGGGTCGGTTTGAGGTTTACCTAGAACCATAATATCTCACTTCCTCTGCAGGGTACGCTTGCCGCTTTCCATATTTTAGCTAAGCCTTGAATCAGACTTGCTAGGATAAGAGCACTTGATAAGTGCTGCAAGCTATCTTGTGTTTCGGTTTCAAATAGTATCCTTTTTCGAAGCCGATTTCTTGACTTTAATCGGGTCCAGATGCCGATTTTCTAAGCAAAAATGTGCACATGATCACGGTATGAAAAGTAATCGTACTTTTTGTACCTGTATTAGCCAATTTTGCCTGTTTCGATGAGTTGTTGCAGGATAGGCCTAACGATTAACTCCATGGCAAAACTCATCTTGCCTCCCGGTACGACCAGCGTGTTATGACGGGACATAAAAGAGCCATCAATCATTGCCAGTAGGTAAGGGAAGTCCACGTTTTTTATACCGCGTAGCCGGATAACCACAAAACTTTCATCCAAACTTGGGATGCCTTTCGCGTTAAGAGGGTTAGATGTATCGACAGTGGGGACACGCTGAAAGTTGATGTGGGTGCGGGAAAACTGCGGTGTAATGTAGTTGAGGTAGTCGTCCATCGAGCGCACGATGGAGTCCATGACAGCCTCTCGTGAGTGGCCTCTGTCACGGGTATCGCGTACAAACTTTTGAATCCACTCTAAGTTTACGATCGGCACCATCCCAATCAAAAAATCGACATGCTGCGAGACATTGACGTCACCGTCGACCACACCGCCGTGTAAGCCTTCGTAAAAGAGCACGTCCGAGTTTTCAGGCAAATCTTGCCATGGGGTAAAGGTGCCCGGCATTTGGTTATAAGGCACCGCCTCGTCAAAGGTGTGCAGGTAGCGGCGTACTTGGCCAGTGCCGTCACAACCAAACTGGCGGAAGAACTCGGCCAACGCTGGAAAATCGTTGGCTTGAGGGCCGAAATAACTGATGTGTCGCCCTTGATCTCGGGCTTTGCGTATCTCGATATCCATTTCTGGTCGAGTAAAACGATGGAAGCTGTCCCCTTCAACCCAGGCGGGTTTAATGTCCATCATATTGAACATTTTACGGAACGCTTCAGATGTAGTGGTTGTGCCGGCACCAGATGAGCCGGTCACAGCGATAATAGGGTGTTTTGCTGACATGACAAACCTTGTCTGTTAGTTACTTACCTGTAATTCAATGCCACTATAACACGCTTTCGGGTCAGGTCATCGTATTCGCTTACCCTTGAAAATGTCGTCTGAGCTGGATATCAACAGTTTCATGCAGCTCAGAAAAAACCACAACGGCTTCGCCAGATTCCAGCTGGGCTTTGATTTGGTCGATCTTATCTTGTAGCGAAATTTCTTGTTCGCCGTAATCGGTGCCTTCACGTAGCACAAACTCTTTGATGAGATTCTCTAGCGTGTCTGGCGCAATTTGTTGCCATGGAATGATCATAAATACCTCAGAATTTTATGACGAACGCGTATTATGCCGAAACGGATAAACATTCATAGTAGGCTGGTAGAGCTTCTTCCAACCAGAATCGTGGCCTGAGCGCGCTGCCAGTCACAAAGCCCACATGGCCACCTTGCTCAAACAGACGGTAGTCAATGTTGTCAGGCAACACATATTTGGGGATGACGGCTTCGGTCATAAATGGATCGTCTTTGGCATGAATGATCTGAGTTGGTAGGGTGATCTCTTTTAAACGGTTTATCCCAGAGCAGCGCTGGTAGTAATCTTCAGCGTCTTTGAACCCGTGGAGTGGCGCAGTGATCAAGTCATCAAACTCGTAGAGCCTAGTGACGCGTTTAATACTGCGATAAGAAAGATCCAGCTCGCCTTTCAGTAAGTGGTGTTTTCTCAGCGCGTTTCTCTTCAGCGAGGCAAGCAAATAGGTTTTGTAGAGTTTCGAAAAGCCTTGCTCAATACGTTGTGAGCATGCGGACAGGTCGAGTGGGGCCGAGACAATGGTCGCAGCATCCAACAGGGGCTGATCATTGTATTGGGCTAAGTAATTGGCCAGCATATTGCCGCCCAATGAAATGCCGACGGCGATTTTGGTTTGGTTGGGAAACAGCGTGTCTAAATGTTCAAGGAAGAGGCGAGCATCCTCGACTTCCCCTGAATGGTAAGCTCTGGCTAGGTTGTTCGGTTTACCGCTGCAGCCACGAAAGTGCATCATGACCGATAGCCAGCCATTGTTTGCAAACGCGTGCATCAGGCCATTGGCGTAAGGGCTATAAAAGCAGCCCTCGAGCCCATGGAAGAGGACAAAAATCGGTTTTTGTCTGGCTGTTTCTGCCTGCCAGTCTTCACTCCAAGCTAAGTCGAGGAAGTCATTGTCCGGTGTGTTGAGTGTGTGCCAAATGGGCTCAAACAGTGCTTTTTTACGAATAAAACGCGGTGCAAGAGTTTGCAGGTGTGGGTTGGTGAGCCCTGTGGCAGCGACAAATTGAGTCATAAGCAGCCCTACAAGTTGACAATATGCTCCATGGGAGCCGAAAAAGCGTTGTGGAGATGCTCTGCACCGAGCTGACGGCAGTAGCGAAGGGTTAACGGCGCCCCTAAATTGCGTTGTAGCTCGATGCTACTAATGCAATCGACCAGATCAGATTGCTGCTGTCTTTCAAGTTGCAGCTCAAATTGAAGTGCTTCTCGGTAAAGAGCATCAGACACCTGTGCTTTGAGCTTTCGCCTGATTTCTCGGTAGTTGTGCAGTAGGGCTTCTGAGTGCCCTAAACACTCTTCAACCCTAAGCCAATCTTGATCTTGAAAACACACTTGCTGCTCATCCAGCCATTTGAGTAGCAGCAACAAGTTGACGTTTCCTTTGAACTGATTTTGTAGATTGAGACACGCGTCTTTCACACCCCGCGTACTGTAGTACTGCAAGCTAAATTGCCAGAGTCTTTCTAGGGTGAGTGAAACTGTTACGCGTTCTGGATTCATTGGCTAGTGAACTCCTGCTCCATCTGTTCAAGCTCTTCTTGCAGAGCCATCCATTCCATTTCTACGTCTTCAAGCTCGCTTTTAGTGTTGGCTTGATCAGCCAGCACTTGGTTAAGTTTAGTCTTATTTTCCGCATCATACAGTGAGTTATTTGATAATTGTGTCTCTGTATCTGCCAAAATCGCGCCTAACTTATCCATTTTTGCTTCGAGTTTTGTCAGCGTTTTGCGAATTGGTGCCGTTTGTTTGCGGAAATCGGCTTCGCGACGTTTTTGCTCTTTTTTCGCGGCGGCACTATTAATGCTGCTTTTTTCTGGTAACGCGGCTTGGGCTTCACGTCGCTGTACTTTTTGTTGTTCAGTCAGCCACTTATAGTAATCGTTCAAGTCACCATCAAACGGGGCAACTTGGCGGTCGTGAACCAAGTAAAGATCATCGGTGGTCGCACGCAGTAAATAGCGGTCGTGCGAGACGATGACCATTGCACCTTCAAACGTTTGTAGCGCCAATGTCAGCGCTTGACGCATATCCAGATCCAGGTGGTTAGTCGGTTCATCAAGCAGCAATAGGTTCGGCTTTTGCCACACAATCAATGCCAGAACCAAACGTGCTTTCTCACCACCAGAAAATGGGGCGACTTTTTCTAATGCCTTGTCACCTTGGAAGCCGAAGCTGCCCAAGTAGTCACGCAGTTGTTGCTCGGTATGCTTAGGCGCGATCTGCATCATGTGTTGCAGTGGGGTTTCTTCAGGGTGCAGCGTTTCTAACTGGTGCTGAGCGAAATAGCCAATTTTCACCCCTTGGGAATAGGTCAGGTCGCCGCCTTGGGCGTTTAACTCACCAGAGAGCAGTTTGATCAATGTGGATTTACCAGCACCATTGCGACCGAGTAGACCGATGCGGCTACCAGGCACAAGGTTTAGACGGATCTTTTCTAGGATCAGGTTATCGCCATAGCCTGCTGATACCTCGTCCATCATAATGATTGGATTCGGTAGGGCTTCAGGTTCGCGAAATTCAAAGCTAAACGGGTTATCAAATTGTGCAGGCAGCACTTTCTCCATCCGTTCCAACGCTTTGATACGGCTTTGCGCTTGGCGAGCTTTAGAGGCTTTGTAGCGGAAACGGTCGATGTAGCTTTGCATGTGCGCCATCTGTTTCTGCTGCTTTTGGTACTGGGCTTGTTGCAAGATCAGCTTTTGCGCGCGTTGATCTTCAAACGACGAGTAGTTCCCGGTGTACTCGTTCAACTGCTGATTTTCGATATGAATGATGCGCCCAACGATCGGGTCGAGGAAATCTCGGTCGTGAGAGATCAACACCAAAGTGCCTGGGTAGTTTTGCAACCAGCGCTCTAACCACATGACCGCATCCAGATCCAAGTGGTTGGTCGGTTCGTCGAGTAAGAGCAAGTCAGAACGGCAAAGTAGCGCCTGAGCCAAGTTTAGACGCATACGCCAACCACCTGAGAACTGAGTCAAGTTCCAGCTCATTTGCTCTTGGCTAAAGCCTAAACCATCCAAAAGCTCGGAGGCACGGGCGCGAATGCTGTACCCGCCAATGGTTTCGATTTTGCCATGTATTTCAGCGACCAGTGTGCCGTTATCGGCTTGCTCTGCTTGAGCCAGTTGCTGCTCCAAAGCACGGTATTCGCGATCGCCATCAATGACGTATTCCAATGCGCTTCGCTCTAGTGCTGGTGTTTCCTGAGCCACCCAAGCAAGCTCCCAATGTGCAGGTTTGCTAAAGTTACCAGCATCAATCGACAACTCGTCTTTGATCAATGCGAACAGGGTGGATTTACCACAACCGTTTTTGCCCACTAGGCCGACTTTATCGCCAGGGTGAATGGTTGCAGAGGTTTGGTCCAGAAGCGGCTTGCCGCCACGAAGAAGCTGGATGTCAGAAAAGGTAATCATAGTCTTGTGCTTTATCTTTGCTCATATCGCGACGAATAGTAGGGGGAATAAGATTAAATGTCGATCATTGTATTATCCGTAACAAAGACGTATAACAATCTGATAACGATAAAATTGTATCTAAACCCTCAGATGCATTGATGAAAAGGATTGCTGTCCAAGGAATGCAGACACGACTAGCAAAAAAGCCCAAAGTGCTTGTTCTTTATGCTCACCCAGAGCCAGATAGTTCAGTCGCTAACCAAATGATGATCAAGAAGATTGAATCGCTTGATCATGTCACTGTGCGAGATCTTTACGCACGTTATCCTGATTTTTTTATTGATGTGAAAGCGGAGCAGCAATTGCTCACGCAGCACGATGTGATTGTCTTTCATCACCCTCTTTATATGTATTCTTGTCCGGCATTGTTAAAAGAGTGGATGGACAGAGTGCTGTGCAAAGGATTTGCCTTTGGCTCAGGAGAGGCGCTCAAAGGAAAGTATTGGCGCAGTGTGATTACTGCGGGAGGCCGAGAAGAAGCGTTCGGCGCCAGTGGCTATAACCGGTACCCGCTCTCCGATATTTTGCAGCCATTTGAGTTAACGGCGGCGCTTTGCCAGATGTATTGGCTTGAACCTTTGGTGTTGTATTGGGCGAGAAAAGTGCCTGAGATGGAACGTTACCAACACGCGGAAGGTTACCGTCAATGGTTGATGAACCTCTCTCTCATTCCTGAAAAAACGGTAGGAGGTCCAGATGGCGATGGAAGGTGACTTTCTACAAAGCAGTGTGATTTTTCTGACCGCAGCAGTCGTTGCGGTGCCACTTGCCCAGCGCTTAGGTCTAGGCTCAGTGCTCGGTTATTTGTTGGCTGGCGTGGCCATTGGTCCTTGGGGACTTGGGCTGATTAGCGATGTTACGTCGATTCTACACTTCGCTGAATTTGGCGTGGTGTTGCTACTGTTTCTAATTGGCTTGGAGCTAAACCCGAAAAAATTGCTGCAAATGAAAGGGCCCATTTTGGGCTTAGGCGGCGCTCAAGTGGTGATCACCACCTTGGTGCTCGCGAGTTTTGCTTATCTTATCGGGACCAGTTGGCAAACAAGTTTAGTGATTGGCATGGGCCTGGCGCTTTCTTCTACCGCCATTGCGCTCAAAGTGATTGAAGAGCAAGGATTAGAAGGCAGCGAGGCCGGGCAATCGGGGTTTGCGGTTTTGCTATTCCAAGACATCGCGGTAATTCCGATGCTCGCTATCTTGCCCGTATTGGCGGGCAACACGGCGGGCGATTGGTTTGACTTACTGTGGATGTTTGCTGGCGTTGGTGGGCTATTGGTAGGAGGCCACTATTTATTAAGACCGTTGTTCCGCTATGTAGTGATGAGTGGTGTGCGCGAGCTGTTTACCGTAGCCTCTTTGCTGCTGGTGATTGGTATTGCACTGCTGATGAAACAGCTCGGTTTATCTATGGCGCTGGGGACTTTTCTTGCTGGCGTGCTGTTGGCGGAAAGTGAGTATCGCCATGAATTAGAAATTGCCATTGAACCTTTTAAAGGACTGCTATTGGGGCTGTTCTTCATCGCGGTTGGCATGGCCGTCAATTTAGGCTTGCTCGCGTTACAGCCTTTAATGGTGTTGTTTTCGGTGCTTGGGCTGGTTGTCATTAAAGGGCTCATTCTTTACCTGCTCGGTCACTTGTCGGGCAATCGCGCTAAGGCACGCAGTAAAATGGCGGCGATTCTTAGCCAGGGTGGTGAGTTTGCATTCGTCATATTTACAGCCGCGAGCGCAGAAGGTTTATTGTCGCAAGACCAAATTGCTTTCTTGTTGGTGGTGGTGAGTTTGTCGATGGTAACGACACCTTTGCTCCTGACAGCCCAAAACCGTTGGTACGCAAGACGGCTTAATGCGAGCGCGACGAAAACACGGCGTAGTGACGTAGTCAACAAGCAGCCGAGAGTGATCATTGCGGGTTTCGGGCGTTTCGGGCAGATTGTCGGTCGCCTGATGTACGCGAACAAAATTAAAGTGACCGTACTGGAAAGCGATGCCAGCCAAATCCAGCTGTTAAGAAAGTATGGCTACAAAGTGTTTTTTGGTGATGCGACCCAGCTTGATTTACTCCGAGCGGCAGGGGCTGATAAAGCGGAAGCTATGATTATCTGTACTGATTCCCCAGACGAAATCATGAAAATCGTCGAATTGTGTCAGCAGCACTTCCCACGGTTGAAGTTACTGGCGCGAGCTCGAAGCCGGGTTGAGGCATATCAGTTGCTCAGTCACGGAATTGAAAGCTACTCGCGAGAAACGTTTTTAGGTGCGTTAGACTTAGGCCGTCAGGCATTGGTTGAAATGGGAATGCACCCTTATCAAGCCAAGAGAGCGGAAGCGCATTTCAGAAAGCTTGATAATGCCATGCTCAAAGAGTTGTTACCGCAACACAAAGATGACAAACAATTGGCCCTAAGAGCCAAGGAAGCCCGTAAAGAACTGGAAGAAATCTTTGGCCGTGAAATGGAAAGCGACCAACAAGCAAAAAACTTCTGGGATTGATTGAAATAGAGTCGTGAAATGAAAAAAAGATTTATCGCTGGTGCCAGTTGCCCTAAGTGTTCTGCACAAGACACGTTACGCTGGTGGATAGAGAACAATATAGAGTTGGTAGAGTGTGTGGAGTGTTCGCATACGGATCAGCGTAAGCCACAATCTGTAGAAAAAACTGAACACAATGATCAGGAAATGATCGGAATTTTTAAGCCGGAATAATTGAGTTTCTATAATCAGCCCCCATAATACCTGAATAGTCACTTTGCTAATCGGAGCGCTTTTTTTGCTCCGTATCTCTATCTCCTTGGAGTAAATATGAAAATTGAAAAGAACGTAGTAGTAAGTCTTGCTTACCAAGTAAAACTAGAAGACGGTGCTGTTGTTGATCAATCAACATCAGACGCGCCACTAGATTACCTTCATGGTAACAACAACCTGATCACAGGTCTTGAAAGTGCGCTGGAAGGTAAAGAAGCAGGTGCTAAGTTCTCTGTAACAGTTACTCCAGAAGAAGCGTACGGCGAGCACAACGATGCACTAGTTCAGCGCGTTCCTGCTGAAGTATTCCAAGGCGTTGACCAAATCGAAGTGGGTATGCGTTTCCTAGCGGATACTGACCAAGGTCCAATCCCTGTAGAAGTAACAGAAGTGGACGGCGACGAAGTCGTAGTAGACGGCAACCACATGCTTGCTGGTCAGACTCTAACTTTCGATGTTGAAGTAGTTTCACTGCGTGAAGCAACGGCTGAAGAAGTAGAACACGGCCATGTACACCAAGCTGGTGGCTGTGGTCACGACCATGACCACGATCACGAAGGTGGTTGTTGCGGTGGTGAAGGCCACGACCATGGTGAAGAGAAAAAAGACGGCTGCTGCGGTGGCGGTAGCTGCGGTTCTCACTAATTTGAGAATCCCATTGCCCGCATAATGTGAAGCGGGGAGCTAAAGATAAAAACGCAAGCTAGGTATTGGCTTGCGTTTTTTGTATCTTGCAAAGAAATAAGTACACATATCAAAAAGGAATATCGTGAATAAACCATTTTCTATAGCCATCCATGGCGGGGCAGGAACGATCCTACGTGAACAGATGACACCAGAGCTGGAAGTGAGCATCAGAGCAGACTTAAAAAAATCTGTTCGGGCTGGGCATAGAATATTGGCGCAAGGTGGTGACGCCCTAGACGCAGTCGTTGAAGCCGTCAAAGTGTTAGAAGATTCACCTCACTTCAATGCCGGCAAAGGCTCCGTACTGACAAACAAAGAAATGGTGGAGATGGATGCTTCGGTCATGCATGGCAAAGAAATGGAAGCTGGTGCGGTTGCGGGCGTTAAGCATATCAAAAACCCGATTGAGCTGGCGCGCGATGTGATGACAAACAGCAAGCACGTACTATTGATAGGAGAAGGTGCTGAAGAGTTTGCGTTTACACAAGGGTACGAATATACCGAACAAGATTACTTCTACACCGACCGCCGCTATGAGCAATTGCAGTCGATGAAAGCGAAAGGTCAATTTGCTCTCTCTGAATCGAAATACCCAGATGACGAAAAGCATGGCACGGTGGGCGCTGTGGCTTTGGATCAGCAAGGCAATTTGGCCGCCGCAACCAGTACAGGTGGTATCACCAATAAACAGTACGGACGAGTAGGTGATTCTGCCCTGATAGGGGCTGGCACGTTTGCCAAAAATGGTAATGTGGCTATCTCAACAACAGGGATGGGAGAGTACTTTATCCGCCAAAATGTTGCCTGCGATGTCGCCGCGAGAATGCGCTACTTAAAAGAAGAGATTGGCAGCGCCTGCGAAGCCGTGATTCAGGGTGATTTAAAACAAATGGGCGGTGAGGGCGGGCTTATCGCTGTCGATTCACAAGGTCAACTCCACTTTTCTTTGAATAGTACCGGGATGTACCGAGCAGGGGTCGACCCACAAGGGAATATTGAAGTTAAGATATATTCAGATGAAATTTAACGGCTGATGGTGATAAATAACACCAAGCACAAACATTTAGCATTGTGTGGCATAAGAGCGCCTAAAAAATAACTGCAAGAAGTGTGATTCGGTGCTAGAATCCATTTTTAATTAGCAACAGAATTGGAAAGATGGGAAATAACGTAGTCGTTCTAGGCACCCAATGGGGTGACGAAGGTAAAGGTAAAATTGTTGACCTTTTAACTGAAGATGCAAAGTACGTGGTTCGCTACCAAGGCGGTCACAATGCAGGTCATACTCTTGTTATTGACGGTGAAAAAACCGTTCTTCACTTAATTCCATCAGGCATCCTTCGCGATAACGTAAAATGTGTTATCGGTAACGGTGTAGTACTATCGCCTGAAGCACTTCTTAAAGAAATGAAGCCTCTAGAAGAGCGCGGTATTCCAGTACGCGAACGTCTTTTCATTTCTGAAGCATGTCCTCTAATTCTTCCTTACCACATCGCGCTTGACCAAGCTCGCGAACTTGCTCGTGGTAAGAAAGCGATCGGCACAACTGGTCGTGGCATCGGTCCAGCATACGAAGATAAAGTGGCTCGTCGCGGTCTACGCGTTGGCGATCTATTCGATATGGATGCTTTTGCAGATAAGCTAAAAGAAGTCATGGAATTCCATAACTTCCAACTAGTTAACTTCTACAAAGCTGAAGCAGTAAGCTACGAAGAAGTACTTGAGCAAGCAAAAGGCTACGCTGAGCTACTAACTTCAATGGTTATCGACGTAACTGACGAACTAGACGCAGCACGTAAGCGCGGCGACAAGATCATGTTCGAAGGTGCGCAAGGTACGCTACTAGATATTGACCACGGTACATACCCATACGTAACGTCTTCTAACACGACTGCTGGTGGTGTTGCTGCAGGTTCTGGCTTCGGCCCTCGTTACCTTGGTTACATCCTAGGTATTGCTAAAGCATACTGCACACGTGTGGGTTCTGGCCCATTCCCAACAGAGCTATACGATGGTCTAGACAAGCAAGACCCAATCGGTAAACACCTAGGTGAAGTTGGCCACGAGTTTGGCGCAACAACGGGTCGTCTACGTCGTACAGGTTGGTTCGATGCGGTTGCGATGCGTCGTGCTATCCAAATCAACTCAGTAACAGGTTTCTGCTTAACTAAACTAGACGTGCTAGACGGTCTGGAAGAGCTAAAAATCTGTACTGGTTACAAGATGGAAGATGGCTCTGTACTAGAAGTATCGCCAATGGCTGCTGAAGCATTCGAAAAAGCAACGCCAATCTACGAAACAATGCCAGGCTGGTCTGAAAACACATTCGGTGCTAAGTCACTAGAAGACCTACCACAAGCGGCTCTAAACTACATCAAACGTATTGAAGAGCTAACAGGCGTTCCAGTAGACATTATCTCAACTGGCCCTGACCGTAACGAAACAATCATCAAGGTTCACCCATTTGAATCTTAATCCTGATTGTTCTCAGTGAATTAGAAAACCAGCGCTTTGTCGCTGGTTTTTTTATGTCTGTAATACAATCAATGCCTATACTCTGCATGGCAACATTTTGCCTGAAAGCGGCAAATTTGATTAAAGTGATAACATCGTTTGCCGATATAACTATCAAACTTGCCGTTTTTATGGCAAATCCGGCTGTGGCGTAAAGCTAAAGTCGATTATCGAAGTTAAGAGTGCAGAAAATGAAGCTAAAACAATTAGCGGCTTCGGTGGTATTGGCAGCGAGCACCTTTGTCGTGAAAGCAAATGGTTTGCAGGAGATTGGCGAGCCAGTACCCATCTACTCCGAAGCGGAGCTTATAAGACTGGTTAACGACAACCAACATCTCGCGCGTATTAAAGCAGATAACTGCCAACTCGTTGAAGACATTGTGGCGCGTGCTACCCGAATTAGCTTGCCCGCTTATGAATTTCTTTACGGCGATATGCTGGCGTGGGGAGTGTGTGTCGAGCAAGACGTTGAGCTTGGTCTTTACTACATGGAAAATGCGGCGCACCAGGGGTTACCTGCAGCCTTAGAGCAACTTGGGCGCTACTACTCTCGTGGCACCTTGGTTCAGCAAGATAAAGAGCGCGCCATTCCATATCTACGTGAAGCGGCGGCGATGGGCAACCTCAATGCTCGAATTCACTTAGCCGAGCTGCTACTAAGAGATCATGGTAGCCCTCTCGATTATGAAGACGCTTATCGATGGTTGTATAACTCAGCCACTGCCGACAAGCGGACCCATAAGCGTATCTCTATTTTACGTCAGGGACTCGAGCAGCGCATGCCAATGAATATCATCGCACGCGCGAAAAAGCGTGATACTTTCTGGTGACCGATATTTGAGATAAGCCTTACTGCACTCAGGTTTATCTCGGTTCTACAATTTCACTCCGATCCATACCTTCCTCTTTATTTAAGCAACCTTGAAGCACGATAACGACTCTTCTGACAATTAGTCGCCAGAGCAGTGTGAGTGCGAGCGCTAAGTTATCAAAACTAATCGGATATTCCCCGTTTTTAACTCGCTTTACCTGTAGCTTCTATCAGGACTCAGATATACTAGTTTCAGAACCCTTCCTTGCTAAATTTAGGCGTGCCTATGTCAGATAATATCAATAACGACCCTTTTGCAGAACGTGAATCGGAAAACTACGAAAACCCAATCCCAAGTCGAGAATTTATCCTAGAGTTTTTGGCTCAGGCGGGCGTACCGATGAATCGGAATGACCTGTTTGAGGCACTTCAACTTCAAGGTGAAGACCAATACGAAGGCCTGCGTCGCCGTTTAAGAGCGATGGAGAGAGATGGCCAATTGGTGTTTACGCGCCGCCAGTGCTATGCGCTACCTGAAAAGTTGGAGATGGTGAAAGGTTATGTCATTGGTCATAGAGATGGGCATGGATGGGTTCGTCCGGAAGGCAGTGTAGGTAAAGATAAAGACATCGTATTACCGCATCATCAGATGAAGAACGTCATCCATGGTGACTTTGTCCTTGTGCAGCCAACACAAAATTCTAAACGTGGTCGTAAGGAAGGCCGTTTAGTACGTGTGTTAGAAGAAAGAACAGGGCAGATCGTCGGTCGATTCTTTATGGAATATGGCTACTCATACGTTGTACCTGACGATTCTCGCATTTCTCAAGACATCTTGATCCCGAATGAGTTGAAGTCAGGCGCTCGCATGGGCAATGTGGTCGTGATCGAAATCACCGACCGAGGCTCACGCTCACGTGGCATGATGGGCAAGGTGGTTGAAGTCCTTGGCGAGAGCATGGCGCCGGGTATGGAAACGCAAATTGCTATTCGTACTCACCAAATCCCACACGAGTGGCCAGTCGAAGTCGATAAGCAAATTGAAGGTTTAGGTGAGGAAGTTCCGGAAGAAGCGAAACAAGGTCGTGTTGATCTGAGAGAGCTTCCGCTTGTCACGATTGATGGTGAAGACGCTCGTGATTTTGACGATGCTGTATATTGTGAAGCGATTCCCGATGGCGGGTGGAAACTTTGGGTGGCAATTGCTGATGTGAGTTATTACGTGCGCCCAGATACAGCGCTAGATAAAGAGGCGATTAACCGAGGCAACTCAGTTTATTTCCCTTCACAAGTTGTCCCAATGCTGCCGGAAGTACTCTCTAACGGCTTGTGTTCTCTCAACCCTCAAGTTGACCGACTGTGTATGGTCTGCGAAATGACCTTGTCTGAGTCGGGTAAGTTGACCGGTTACAAACACTATGAAGCGGTGATGAACTCACACGCTCGCCTGACTTACAACAAAGTTCACGACATTCTCGAAGGTGACGAAGAATTACGCCAGCGCTATGAGGCGGTGGTTCCGCACCTGGAAGAACTGCATAAAATGTATAAAGCTCTCAAGAAAGCGCGTGAGCATCGCGGTGCTATTGAGTTTGAGAGTATCGAAACCAAATTTATCTTCAATGCCGAACGTAAGATTGACAGCATTGAGCCTGTCATTCGAAACGATGCTCATAAAATCATTGAAGAATGTATGATCCTAGCCAATATCGCGTCAGCATCCTTGGTCGAAAAAGCGAAAGAGCCAGCGTTATATCGTATTCACGAGTCTCCTGGTGAAGAGCGCTTAACGGGCTTTAGAGATTTCTTGAGTGAATTAGGTTTAGATCTGAAAGGTGGTTTAGAGCCATCACCAATGGATTATGCCGACCTTGCTCGCCAAATCTCAGAACGCCCAGATCAAGAATTGATTCAAACTATGCTGCTTCGCTCAATGAAGCAGGCTGTTTATAACGCCGATAATGTGGGCCACTTTGGTTTAGCACTAAAGCGTTATGCGCACTTTACTTCACCAATTCGTCGTTACCCAGACTTACTCCTTCACCGTGCGATTAAATATCTAATTGCGAAACAAGAAGGACGTAACCAAGATCGCTGGACGCCAACAGGCGGTTATCACTACTCGTTTGATGACATGGACTTCTACGGCGAGCAATGCTCAATGACTGAACGCCGTGCGGATGATGCGACTCGTGAAGTAGCGGATTGGCTCAAATGCGAATATATGCAAGATCACGTTGGTGAAGAGCTTGAGGGCGTGATAGCGAATGTGACCAGCTTCGGCTTCTTCGTTCGCCTAAGTGACTTACACATCGATGGGTTGGTGCATATTTCAACACTAGCCAACGACTACTACCAGTTTGATCCGATTGGTCAGAGGCTTATCGGCGAAAGCTTTGGTGCAATTTATCGTTTAGGTGACTCAGTGAAAGTGAAAGTACTGTCGGTGAACCTGGATGATCGTCAAATTGACTTTGAATTACTTGAAACAAGTCGTAAGCTACGCGGAAAAGGCAAAACTGCGAAGAAGCGTGCGGCAGAAGCTCAGAAAAAAGCAAAGGCGAAAAAGCGCGCGGCAACCAAAGGTAATGGTAAAGCGTCACCGAGTATTGAGCCTACGGTGCGTCCTGAGTCAGCGGAGCGTACAGGCAGTACAGATAAAAAGCCTAAAGTCACTAAGGCACGCAAGAAGAAGCCCAACAGCAAGCCAAAGAAGGCTAGAAGTAGCAAGAAAGCTAAAGCGCAGTAAACGAAACAGGTTTAGTTAATGAGTAATGAATTTATTTACGGTATTCACGCAGTTAAAGCGGTTTTAGCGCGTGAACCAGAACGTTTTATTGAAGCGTTTGTTCTAAAAGGTCGTCAAGACGACCGTTTAATGCCAATACTTAATGAATTGCAACAGGTGGGTGTGTCTGTTCAGCAGATGACGCGCAAGACATTGGATGACAAAGCGCGAGGTGCTAATCACCAAGGTATTATGGCTCGTGTGAAACCAGCGAAGCAATTAAATGAACATGATCTTGATGATATTTTGGCTCAGCATGAAGCGCCACTACTGCTAGTTTTAGATGGCGTAACAGACCCACACAATCTTGGCGCGTGTTTGCGTAACGCTGATGCAGCAGGTGTTGCCGCAGTGATTGTCCCGAAAGACAAATCAGCCAATATCAACGCCACAGTCAGCAAAGTGGCATGTGGTGCGGCGGAAACTGTACCGCTAGTTCGTGTAACTAATCTGGCGCGCACTATGCGTTCTTTGCAAGAGCAGGGCATCTGGTTTGTCGGTACCGCGGGTGAAGCGACCCAAGATATCTACCAAGCTAAGTTGACCGGACCACTGGCGATTGTCATGGGTGCTGAAGGTGATGGCATGCGACGTCTAACACGTGAGACCTGCGATGACCTGATTAAGATCCCAATGGCGGGTAGCGTATCGAGCTTAAACGTGTCAGTCGCTTCCGGCGTATGCCTATTCGAAGCCGTGCGTCAGCGACTAGCTTAATCCTCAGTTTTAAATCGTCTATTTTAAGCGCACTTGGCTGGTCCCTGTGCGCTTTTGTCTATCTGAAATTTATTTCGCTTAATTTTCAAACACCCCTTGCAAGTAAAGTTGTGATCTGTATAATGCAGCGCACTGGTTAAGCCAGTTGTGAACCAATGAGCAGCGAGGAGCTGGCTTATCTTATTGATTTGTCAGGTAATGTAGACTCAGCTTATGTTCGCGGTTAATACAATTAGCTATCTTTTCTTCGGAAAAACTATCCCCAGAGGTGACTTTGGTATGTAGGGGTAGTTAATCGAAAATTAACTGACAATGCTTCCTAATCTTGGAGGCTACGGTTTCACATAAATCAATCGGCATTCTCTCGTCTTAACGAGTTTGAGTGGCGATATTGTTTGTGTAATTTATAATAATTGGAGCTCTGTCTCATGCAGAACCAACGTATCCGTATCCGCCTAAAAGCTTTCGATTACAAACTAATCGACGCTTCTACAGCGGAAATCGTTGAAACAGCTAAGCGCACTGGCGCACAGGTTCGTGGTCCAATCCCACTGCCAACTCGTAAAGAGCGTTTCACAGTTCTTATCTCTCCACACGTTAACAAGAAAGCACGTGACCAGTACGAAATCCGTACTCACAAGCGTCTAATCGACATCGTTGAGCCAACAGACAAAACTGTTGATGCTCTAATGCGTCTAGACCTTGCTGCGGGCGTTGACGTTCAAATTAGCCTAGGTTAAGGGAGATTAGAAGTATGATTGGTCTAATCGGTCGTAAAGTGGGCATGACCCGCGTATTTACTGAAGAAGGCGTTTCTATCCCAGTAACTGTTGTTGAGGTTGAAGCTAACCGTGTTTCTCAAGTGAAAACTCTTGAAACTGACGGCTACGCAGCAATCCAGGTTACAGCTGGTTCTAAGAAAGCTAACCGTGTAAACAAAGCTGAAGCAGGTCACTTTGCTAAAGCTGGCGTTGAAGCTGGTCGCGGTCTTTGGGAATTCCGTTTAGAAAACGGCGAAGAGTTCGAAGTTGGTTCAGAACTAACTGTTGAACTATTCAACGAAACTAAGAAAGTAGACGTTACTGGTACATCTAAGGGTAAAGGTTTCCAAGGCGCTGTTAAGCGTTGGAACTTCCGTACTCAAGATATGACTCACGGTAACTCATTGTCTCACCGTGCTCCTGGTTCTATCGGTCAATGTCAGACTCCAGGTCGCGTATTTAAAGGCAAGAAAATGGCAGGTCACATGGGTGCTGAGCGTGTAACGACTCAAAACCTAGAGATCGTACGTGTTGACGCTGAGCGCAACCTGCTTCTTATTAAAGGTGCAGTCCCTGGCTCAACTGGCGGCAACGTGATCGTTAAACCAGCTGTTAAAGCATAACGTCTCAGGAGTAAGTAATGGAACTAATGGTTAAAGGTGCCGACGCACTAACTGTTTCCGAAACTACTTTCGGACGTGAGTTTAACGAAGCTCTTGTACACCAAGTAGTTGTTGCGTTTGCAGCAGGTGCTCGTCAAGGTACTCGTGCTCAAAAAACACGTTCAGAAGTTTCTGGCGGTGGCGCTAAGCCATGGCGTCAAAAAGGTACTGGCCGTGCGCGTGCTGGTACAATCCGTAGCCCAATCTGGCGTACAGGTGGTGTTACTTTTGCTGCGAAACCACAAGATCACAGCCAAAAAGTAAACAAAAAAATGTACCGTGGTGCTATGAAGAGCATTCTTTCTGAGCTTGTTCGTCAAGAGCGTCTAATCGTTGTTGATAACTTCTCAGTAGAAGCACCAAAAACTAAAGAGCTAGTAGCTAAGCTTAAAGAGCTTGAGCTTAACGATGTACTAATCGTTACTGGCGAAGTAGACGAGAATCTATTCTTAGCTGCTCGTAACCTATACAAAGTTGACGCACGTGACGTTGCTGGTGTTGATCCAGTATCTCTAATCGCGTTTGACAAGGTTCTAATGACTGCAGAAGCAGTTAAGCAAGTTGAGGAGATGCTAGCATGATCACTGAAGAGCGTATCCTAAAAGTTCTACGTGCACCGCACATCTCTGAAAAAGCAACTATGGCTGCAGAGAAAGCGAACACTATCGTTTTCAAAGTATCTATCGATGCAACTAAGAAAGAGATCAAAGCAGCTGTAGAAAAGCTATTTGAAGTTGAAGTTAAGTCTGTAAATACTCTTATTAATAAGGGTAAGACCAAACGTCAAGGTCTACGCCAAGGTCGCCGCAGCGACGTTAAGAAAGCGTACGTTACTTTGAAAGAAGGTCAAGATCTTGACTTTGTTGGCGGCGCGGAATAACAGGAGTAGTTGAGAAATGGCTATTGTTAAATGTAAGCCGACTTCGGCTGGTCGTCGTCACGTTGTTAAAGTTGTTAACGCTGACCTACACAAGGGTAAGCCTTACGCACCTCTTCTAGAGAAAAACTCTAAGAATGGTGGTCGTAACAACAACGGTCGTATCACAGTACGTCACATCGGCGGTGGTCACAAACACCACTACCGTGTAATTGATTTTAAACGTACTAAAGATGGCATTCCAGCGAAAGTTGAGCGTCTAGAATACGATCCAAACCGTAGCGCAAACATCGCTCTAGTTCTGTACGCAGACGGTGAGCGTCGTTACATCCTAGCACCTAAAGGTGTTAAAGCTGGTGATGCAATCCAGTCTGGTGTTGATGCACCAATCAAAGCTGGTAACACTCTACCAATGCGTAACATCCCAGTAGGTTCAACTGTACATAACGTTGAACTTAAGCCTGGTAAAGGTGGTCAGCTAGCTCGTTCGGCTGGTGCATATGCTCAAATCGTTGCTCGCGACGGTGCATACGTAACTATCCGTCTACGTTCTGGTGAAATGCGTAAAGTATTGTCTGAAGGCCGTGCAACAATCGGTGAAGTAGGCAACTCTGAGCACATGCTACGTGAACTAGGTAAAGCTGGTGCTAGCCGCTGGCGCGGTGTTCGTCCAACCGTTCGCGGTGTGGTAATGAACCCGGTTGACCACCCACACGGCGGTGGTGAAGGTCGTACTTCTGGTGGTCGTCACCCAGTATCTCCTTGGGGTATGCCAACTAAAGGCTTTAAGACCCGTAAGAACAAACGCACTGACAAGTACATCGTACGTCGTCGTAACAAGTAATCTATATAAAGAGGAATCGCCATGCCACGTTCTCTCAAGAAAGGTCCTTTTATTGACCTACACTTGCTGAAGAAGGTAGAGAAAGCGGTGGAAAGCGGAGACAAAAAGCCTATTAAGACTTGGTCCCGTCGTTCAATGATCATCCCTACGATGATCGGTTTGACCATCGCTGTCCATAATGGTCGTCAGCACGTACCAGTATTCGTAACCGAAGAAATGATCGGTCACAAACTGGGTGAATTCGCACCAACACGTACTTACCGCGGCCATGTCGTGGATAAGAAAGCTAAGAAGCGTTAAGGAGTAGATGATGGAAGCACTAGCTAAACATAACTTTGCTCGCATTTCGCCTCAGAAAGCTCGCTTAGTTGCGGACCAAATTCGTGGAAAATCTGTAGACCAAGCTCTAGAAATCTTGACGTTCAGCAACAAAAAAGCTGCTGACCTAATCAAGAAAGTTCTTGAGTCAGCTATCGCTAACGCGGAGCACAATGAAGGCGCAGATATTGACGATCTAAATGTCGCAAAAATCTTCGTAGATGAAGGCCCGATCATGAAGCGTATTATGCCTCGTGCTAAAGGTCGTGCGGATCGTATCTTGAAGCGTTCAAGCCACATCACTGTTGTTGTAGCAGATCGCTAAGAGACTAGGAGAGTAAGCAATGGGTCAAAAAGTACATCCTAATGGTATTCGTCTAGGCATCGTTAAGCCTTGGAATGCTACATGGTTTGCTAACACCAAAGATTTCGCTGACAACCTAGACGGCGACTTCAAGGTACGTCAGTTCCTTACAAGTGAACTGAAAAAAGCATCACTTTCACGCATCGTTATCGAGCGTCCTGCTAAGAGCATCCGTGTGACTATTCACACTGCTCGTCCAGGCGTAGTAATCGGTAAGAAAGGTGAAGACGTAGAAAAACTACGCGCAGCTGTAGCTAAAATCGCAGGTGTACCAGCGCAAATTAACATCGCTGAAGTACGTAAACCTGAGCTAGACGCGCAGCTTGTAGGTGATAGCATCGCGTCTCAGCTAGAGCGTCGTGTTATGTTCCGTCGTGCTATGAAGCGCGCGGTACAGAACGCTATGCGTCTAGGTGCTAAAGGTATCAAAGTAGAAGTAAGCGGTCGTCTAGGCGGCGCTGAAATCGCACGTTCAGAGTGGTACCGTGAAGGCCGTGTGCCTCTACACACTCTACGTGCTGACATTGATTACGCAACTTCTTCGGCTCACACTCAATACGGTGTGATCGGCATTAAAACTTGGATCTTCAAAGGTGAAATCCTAGGTGGTATGCCAGCAGCTAACGCTGTAGAGCCTAAAGGCGACAAGCCTAAGAAGCAGCGTAAAGGCCGTAAGTAAGGAGTCGACAGATGCTACAACCTAAACGTACTAAGTTCCGTAAGGTTCAGACTGGTCGTAACCGTGGTCTAGCTAAAGGTACTGATGTAAGCTTCGGCGAATTCGGTCTTAAAGCTGTTGGCCGTGGTCGTCTAACTGCTCGTCAAATCGAAGCGGCACGTCGTGCAATGACACGTCACGTTAAGCGTCAAGGTAAAATCTGGATCCGTGTGTTCCCAGACAAACCTATCACAGAAAAACCACTTGAAGTTCGTCAAGGTAAGGGTAAAGGTAACGTTGAGTACTGGGTAGCCCAAATCCAACCTGGTAAGGTTATGTACGAAATGGGTGGTGTACCTGAAGAATTGGCTCGTGAAGCGTTCCGCCTAGCGGCTCGTAAACTGCCATTCAAAACTACATTTGTAACTAAGCAGGTGATGTGATGAAAGCACAAGATCTACGCGAGAAAAGCGTTGAAGAGCTTAACGCTGAGCTATTGAATTTGCTACGTGAACAGTTCAACTTGCGCATGCAAGCTGCAACTGGTCAGCTACAGCAAACTCATACTCTGAAAGCTGTACGCCGTGATATCGCACGTGTGAAAACTGTTTTGACTGAGAAGGCAGGCGCATAATGAGCGAAGTAAAACGTACTCAACAAGGTCGTGTAGTTAGCGACAAGATGGACAAGTCTATCACTGTTGCTATCGAACGTTTCGTAAAACACCCAATTTACGGTAAATACGTTAAACGTACGACTAAAGTACACGCACATGACGAGAACAACGAATGTGGCCTAGGCGACAAAGTTGAAATCGCAGAGTGTCGTCCACTGTCTAAGACTAAGTCTTGGACATTGGTAAAAGTTGTAGAAAAAGCGAAGATGTAATCTTCTTTCTTCTATAACGAAAGCGGCTCCAAAAACTTTTTTTGGGGCCGCTTATTTTTTGACTACCCAATTATAAAAAAGGGTGGTACAATTCGCGTCCCTTTTAAAGAGGCAGCCCGACCCGTGAGGGTCTAGTTTTTTTATATATTTAGCGGAGCACTAACATGATCCAAATGCAAAGTATGCTGGACGCAGCTGATAACTCAGGCGCTCGCAGCGTAATGTGTATTAAGGTTCTGGGTGGCTCTCACCGCCGTTATGCACATATCGGTGACGTCATCAAAGTTACTGTTAAGGAAGCAATTCCTCGCGGTAAAGTTAAGAAAGGTGACGTTCTGAAGGCGGTGGTAGTTCGCACCCGTAAAGGCGTACGTCGTCCAGACGGTTCTGTCATTCGCTTCGACCGTAATGCTTGCGTACTGTTAAATGACAATACTGAGCAACCAATCGGTACACGTATCTTTGGTCCTGTGACTCGCGAACTTCGTGGCGATAAGTTCATGAAGATCGTTTCACTGGCTCCAGAAGTTCTGTAAGGAGCACGTAAGATGGCAGCTAAAATCCGTCGTAATGACGAAGTAATCGTTCTTGCTGGTAAAGATAAAGGCAAGAAAGGTAAAGTAACTAAGGTTCTAGCAACTGGTAAAGTTATCGTTGAAGGCATCAACCTTGTTAAGAAGCACCAAAAGCCGGTTCCGGCTCTAGGTCAACAAGGTGGCATCGTTGAACAAGAAGCAGCTATTGACGCTTCTAACGTTGCAATCTTTAACGCAGCTACTGGTAAAGCTGACCGTATCGGTTTCCGTTTCGAAGATGGCAAGAAAGTTCGTTTCTTCAAGTCTAACGGCGAAACCGTTTCTAACTAATAGAAGTAATTTGGAGTTCTACTATGGCGAAACTGCATGATTACTACAAGTCGTCTGTAGTCGCTGAACTGACCAAACAGTTCGGTTACACAAGCGTCATGCAAGTCCCTAGAATCGAGAAAATCACCCTAAACATGGGTGTTGGTGAAGCAATCAACGATAAGAAACTGCTAGAAAACGCAGCTGCTGATATGGCAACGATCTCTGGTCAAAAGCCACTTATCACTAAAGCGCGTAAATCTGTTGCAGGTTTCAAAATCCGTGAAGGCTACCCTATCGGTTGTAAAGTAACCTTGCGTGGCGAACGTATGTGGGATTTTCTTGAGCGTTTAATTAATATCGCTCTTCCACGTGTACGTGACTTCCGTGGTGTTAGCGCTAAGTCTTTTGACGGTCGCGGTAACTACAGCATGGGCGTTCGCGAGCAAATCATCTTCCCGGAAATCGACTTTGATAAAGTTGATCGAGTACGCGGTCTAGACATCACTGTAACGACGTCTGCTGGTACTGATGAGGAAGGCCGTGCTCTGCTGGCTGCCTTTAACTTCCCATTCCGTAAGTAAGGTGAAGGGTTACTGTTATGGCTAAACAATCAATGAAAGCACGTGAAGCTAAACGTGCAAAGCTAGTAGCTAAGTTCGCTGAAAAGCGTGCAGCGCTAAAAGCTATCATCAGCGATGTAAACGCATCTGAAGAAGATCGTTGGAACGCGGTTCTTACACTGCAATCTTTTCCACGTGATTCAAGTGCATCACGTCAGCGCAACCGTTGCAACCAAACTGGTCGTCCACACGGTTACCTACGTAAGTTCGGTCTAAGCCGTATTAAGGTTCGTGAAGCTTGCATGAAAGGCGAGATTCCGGGTCTTCGTAAGGCTAGCTGGTAATTGCCACTTAATCATTTGGAGTAAATCATATGAGCATGCAAGATCCGATTTCGGATATGCTGACCCGCGTTCGTAACGGTCAGGCAGCAAACAAAGTTGCTGTAAAAATGCCTTCTTCAAAGCTTAAAGTTGCAATTGCTGCACTACTAAAAGCTGAAGGTTACATCACTGACTTCGCTGTAGAAGGCGAAGTAAAACCTGAGCTAGAAGTAACTCTTAAGTACTTCCAAGCTAAACCAGTTATCGAGCAACTTAAACGTGTTTCTCGTCCAGGTCTACGTGTTTACAAGAAGAAAGATGAACTTCCTTCTGTAATGGGTGGTCTTGGTGTTGCTATCGTTTCAACTTCCAAGGGTCTTATGTCAGACCGCGCTGCACGTAAAGCAGGTCTTGGTGGTGAAATCATCGCTTACGTAGCTTAATAAGGAGTAGACTATGTCTCGTGTTGCAAAAGCACCTGTCGCTATTCCAGCTGGCGTAGAGGTGAAACTAAACGGCCAAGAAATCACTGTAAAAGGTGCGAAAGGCGAACTATCACGCGTTCTTAACAACGCTGTAGTTGTTGCTCAGGAAGAAAACAATCTTACTTTCGGTCCACGCGAAGGTGTTGCTAACGCATGGGCACAAGCAGGTACTGCTCGCGCTCTAGTTAACAACATGGTTGTTGGTGTTACTGAAGGCTTTACTAAGAAGCTAACTCTTAAAGGTGTTGGTTACCGTGCTGCTATCAAAGGCAACGCTGTAGGCCTAACACTAGGCTTCTCTCACCCAGTTGAGCACGAGTTGCCAGCGGGTATTAAAGCTGAGTGTCCAAGCCAAACTGAAATCGTGATCACTGGTTGTGACAAGCAACTAGTTGGTCAGGTTGCGGCTGACATTCGTTCTTACCGTGAGCCTGAGCCTTACAAAGGTAAAGGTGTTCGTTACGCAGATGAAAATGTGCGTACTAAAGAAGCTAAGAAGAAGTAAGGTAACACTATGGATAAGAAAGCATCTCGCATCCGTCGTGCTACACGCGCACGTCGTAAGATTGCAGAACTGGGTGCAACTCGCCTAGTAGTACACCGTACTCCTCGTCACGTGTACGCTCAGGTTATTGCAGCTAACGGCTCTGAGGTTATCGCAGCAGCTTCTACTGTAGAAAAAGCGATCCGTGAGCAAGTGAAATACACTGGTAACATCGATGCAGCTAAAGCAGTGGGTAAAGCTGTTGCTGAGCGCGCTCTTGAGAAAGGCGTTGAGTCAGTTGCATTTGATCGTTCTGGTTTCCAATACCACGGTCGAGTAGCGGCGCTAGCAGAATCTGCTCGCGAAGCTGGTCTGAAATTCTAAGGTAGGGTTGGACGATGGCTAAAGAACAACAAGTTCAAGCGAATGATTTGCAAGAAAAGCTAATCGCCGTTAACCGCGTTTCTAAAACGGTTAAAGGTGGTCGAATCATGAGCTTTACTGCACTAACTGTAGTTGGTGACGGTAACGGTCGCGTAGGTTTCGGTTACGGCAAAGCTCGTGAAGTACCTGCAGCGATTCAAAAAGCAATGGAAAAAGCGCGTCGTAACATGACTACGATCGCTCTAAACGAAGGCACTCTTCACCACCCAGTGAAAGGTCGCCACTCGGGCTCTAAAGTTTACATGCAGCCTGCTGCAGAAGGTACTGGTGTTATCGCAGGTGGTGCGATGCGTGCAGTACTAGAAGTTGCTGGCGTACATAACGTACTATCTAAAGCTTACGGTTCAACGAACCCAATCAATATCGTTCGTGCAACGATTGATGCGCTAGGTAGCATGAAGTCGCCAGAAATGGTTGCTGCTAAACGTGGTCTAACTGTTGAATCTATTTCGGAGTAAGAACACCATGGCAACTATTAAAGTAACTCAAACTAAAAGCTCAATTGGTCGCCTACCAAAGCACAAAGCGTGTCTTAAAGGTCTGGGCCTTCGTAAAATCAACCACACAGTAGAACTTGAAGATACTCCGTGCGTGCGCGGCATGATCAACAAGGTTTACTACATGGTTAAAGTTGAGGAGTAATCAGAATGCGTTTGAATACTCTATCACCGGCTGCGGGTTCTAAGCCTTCTGCGAAGCGCGTAGGTCGTGGTATCGGTTCTGGCCTTGGTAAAACCGGTGGTCGTGGCCACAAAGGTCAAAAGTCACGCTCTGGCGGTTCAGTTCGTCCAGGTTTTGAAGGCGGTCAGATGCCTCTAAAACAACGTCTACCTAAGTTCGGTTTCACTTCTCGTAAGAGCCTAGTGTCTGCTGAAGTTCGTCTAGCTGAGCTAGCGAAAGTAACAGGTGACGTAGTAGATCTAAACAGCCTTAAAGCTGCTAACATCATCACTAAGAACATCGAATTTGTTAAAGTTGTTCTTTCTGGTGAGATCAACAAAGCAGTGACTGTAAAAGGTCTACGTGTGACTAAAGGCGCTAAAGCTGCAATCGAAGCTGCAGGCGGTAAAATCGAGGAATAATCTCGAGGAACGAGGTACAGATGGCTAAGAAACCAGGACAAGATTTTCGTAGTGCTCAGAGCGGCTTAAGTGAACTAAAGTCGCGCTTGTTATTCGTAATTGGTGCACTTTTAGTATTCCGAGCAGGCTCTTTTGTGCCGATTCCTGGTATTGACGCTGCTGTACTTGCCGATTTGTTCGAACAGCAAAAAGGTACCATCGTTGAAATGTTTAACATGTTCTCCGGTGGTGCTCTTGAGCGTGCATCTATATTAGCGTTGGGCATCATGCCGTATATTTCGGCATCTATTGTTGTCCAACTGCTAACTGTAGTTCATCCAGCGTTAGCTGAACTCAAAAAAGAGGGTGAAGCAGGCCGTCGTAAGATCAGCCAATACACACGCTACGGCACGCTTGTACTTGCGACATTCCAGGCTATTGGTATTGCAACAGGCTTACCAAACATGGTCGACAATCTGGTTGTTATCAACCAAACCATGTTTACGCTAATTGCTACCGTAAGTTTAGTAACCGGCACCATGTTCCTAATGTGGTTAGGTGAACAAATTACTGAGCGTGGAATTGGTAACGGTATCTCGTTACTTATCTTTGCAGGTATTGTTGCTGGATTGCCTTCAGCAATCGGTCAAACAATCGAGCAAGCGCGTCAAGGTGAATTGCATGTACTTCTTCTGCTGTTGATTGCGGTATTAGCGTTTGCAGTTATTTACTTTGTTGTTTTCATGGAGCGTGGTCAACGTCGTATCGTTGTAAACTACGCAAAACGTCAACAAGGTCGCAAAGTATTTGCTGCACAAAGCACTCATTTGCCACTTAAAATAAATATGGCAGGTGTAATCCCGGCAATCTTTGCATCAAGCATTATCCTGTTCCCAGGAACATTGGCTCAGTGGTTCGGTCAGAACGGTGAGAGCAGCGCGTTCGGTTGGTTAACTGACGTGTCTTTGGCTCTTAGCCCAGGTCAGCCGCTATATGTAATGCTTTATGCAGCAGCGATTATTTTCTTCTGTTTCTTTTACACGGCGTTGGTTTTCAACCCGCGTGAAACAGCAGATAACCTGAAGAAGTCAGGTGCATTCGTACCCGGTATCCGCCCAGGTGAGCAGACAGCTAAGTATATCGATAAAGTAATGACGCGTTTAACCCTAGCTGGTGCGCTTTACATTACCTTTATCTGTCTGATTCCGGAGTTCATGATGGTCGCGTGGAACGTACGTTTCTACTTTGGCGGTACATCACTACTTATTGTAGTGGTTGTTATCATGGACTTTATGGCACAGGTACAGACTCATATGATGTCTCAACAGTATGATTCTGTGTTGAAGAAAGCGAATCTGAAAGGCTACGGCCGTTAATCCGGCGGTAGACTCAGTTTCATTTACGGAGTTTAGCAATGAAAGTTCGTGCTTCCGTTAAAAAAATCTGCCGTAACTGTAAAGTAATCAAGCGTAACGGTGTCGTTCGCGTGATTTGCAGTGAGCCAAAGCACAAACAGCGCCAAGGCTAATTAGCAGAAATTTTTACTTGAAAATGAAGGATAGGTCGAGTATATTCCTCGGCCTACCTTTTGCGTGCAAAAGAAGTAGTATCCCGCAGCGTATCCATCACGGGCTTTGCTGCGGCTAATTCTTTTATAGAAACACTTAGGAGTGAATAATGGCCCGTATAGCAGGCATTAACATTCCTGATCAGAAACATGCTGTAATCGCACTTACTGCGATTTTCGGCATCGGTAAAACTCGCTCTCAAGCTATCCTAGCTGAAGTGGGTATTGCTGAAAATGTTAAGATCAGTGAACTAACTGAAGAGCAGATCGATCAACTGCGTGATGGTGTAGCTAAGTACACTGTAGAAGGTGATCTACGTCGTGAAGTATCTATGAACATCAAGCGTCTTATGGACCTTGGCTGTTACCGTGGTCTTCGTCATCGTCGCAGTCTACCACTACGTGGACAGCGTACTAAAACCAATGCTCGCACCCGTAAGGGTCCGCGTAAGCCGATCAAGAAATAATCGGGAAGGTAGAGTACAATGGCTAAACAACCAACTCGCGCTCGTAAGCGCGTACGCAAGCAAGTTGCAGATGGCGTTGCGCACATCCATGCTTCTTTCAATAACACAATCGTAACCATTACTGACCGTCAAGGTAACGCTCTTGCATGGGCTACTGCAGGTGGTTCTGGTTTCCGCGGTTCTCGTAAGTCTACTCCGTTCGCTGCACAGGTTGCTGCTGAACGTTGTGCTGAAATGGCTAAAGAATACGGCCTAAAGAACTTGGAAGTTATGGTTAAGGGTCCTGGTCCAGGTCGCGAATCTACTGTTCGTGCACTGAACGCTGCTGGTTTCCGCATCACAAACATCGTTGATGCTACACCAATCCCTCATAACGGTTGTCGTCCACCTAAGAAACGTCGCGTATAACGTTTCTAGGACAATTGGAGAAGAATCATGGCAAGATATTTGGGTCCTAAGCTGAAGCTTAGCCGTCGTGAAGGCACTGACTTATTCCTTAAGTCTGGTGTTCGCGCGATCGATACCAAGTGTAAAATTGATAACGCACCAGGTGTACACGGCGCTCGTCGCGGTCGTCTATCTGAGTATGGCGTTCAGCTTCGTGAGAAGCAAAAAGTTCGTCGTATGTACGGCGTTCTAGAAAAACAATTCCGTAACTACTACAAAGAAGCAGCTCGCCTTAAAGGCAACACTGGTGAAAACCTACTTCAGCTTCTTGAAGGTCGTCTTGATAACGTAGTTTACCGTATGGGCTTTGGTGCAACTCGCGCAGAAGCACGTCAGCTAGTTAGTCACAAAGCTATCCTAGTTAACGGTAAAGTTGTAAACGTTCCTTCTTTCAAAGTTGCGGCTAACGACGTTGTTTCTATCCGCGAGAAAGCTAAACAGCAATCTCGTATTAAAGCGGCTCTAGAAGTTGCTGAACAACGCGAGAAACCAACTTGGATTGAAGTAGATGGTGGCAAGATGGAAGGTACGTTCAAGCGTCTGCCTGAGCGTTCAGATCTGTCTGCTGACATCAACGAACAACTGATCGTCGAGCTTTACTCTAAGTAAGGTTTAAAATAAAGAGAGGACACAATGCAGGGTTCTGTAACAGAATTTCTTAAGCCACGTCTTGTTGACATCGAACAAGTTAGCACGACTCACGCAAAAGTAACTCTTGAGCCATTAGAGCGTGGCTTTGGTCACACTCTAGGTAATGCACTTCGCCGCATTCTTCTATCTTCTATGCCAGGTTGCGCAGTTACAGAAGTAGAGATTGAAGGCGTTCTACACGAATACAGCACTAAAGAAGGTGTTCAGGAAGATATTCTTGAAGTTCTTCTAAACCTAAAAGGTTTGGCTGTGCGCGTTGCCGAAGGCAAAGATGAAGTGTTTATTACGCTGAATAAATCAGGCTCGGGCCCTGTGGTTGCAGGTGACATCACCCATGATGGTGATGTAGAGATCGCTAACCCAGAACACGTTATTTGTCACCTAACGGATGACAACGCTGAGATCGCTATGCGTATCAAAGTTGAACGTGGTCGTGGTTACGTTCCAGCTTCTGCTCGCATCCATACTGAAGAAGATGAGCGTCCTATTGGTCGCCTACTGGTTGACGCTACATACAGTCCAGTAGACAAGATTGCTTACTCTGTTGAAGCAGCTCGTGTAGAGCAGCGTACAGACTTAGACAAGCTTGTTATCGACATGGAGACGAACGGAACTCTAGACCCTGAGGAAGCAATTCGTCGCGCAGCAACTATTCTTGCTGAGCAACTTGATGCGTTCGTAGATCTTCGTGATGTACGTGTACCTGAGGAGAAGGAAGAGAAGCCAGAATTCGATCCGATCCTACTGCGTCCTGTAGACGATCTTGAACTAACAGTTCGCTCTGCTAACTGTTTGAAAGCAGAAGCGATTCACTACATCGGTGATCTTGTACAGCGTACTGAGGTTGAGCTACTTAAAACGCCTAACCTTGGTAAAAAATCTCTTACAGAGATTAAAGACGTACTTGCATCACGTGGTCTTTCTCTGGGCATGCGCCTAGAAAACTGGCCACCAGCGTCTATCGCTGAAGATTAATCGATACTAGTTAGAAGGATTAGGTCATGCGCCATCGTAAGAGTGGTCGTCAACTCAACCGCAACAGCTCACATCGCAAAGCGATGTTCAGCAACATGGCTAGCTCTCTAGTACGTCATGAAGTTATCAAGACTACACTGCCAAAAGCAAAAGAGCTACGTCGCGTAGTTGAGCCTTTGATTACACTAGCTAAGACTGACAGCGTTGCTAACCGTCGTCTAGCATTTGCACGTACTCGTGACAACGAAGTAGTTGCAAAACTATTTAACGAACTAGGTCCACGTTTTGCTGCTCGTCAGGGCGGTTACACTCGTATCCTAAAAGCTGGCTTCCGTGCTGGTGATAAAGCTCCAATGGCTTACATTGAGCTTGTAGATCGCCCAGCTGCTGAAGAAGCTGCTGAGTAATCAGGTTCGTATGAACGGAAAAGCCGAGCATTAGCTCGGCTTTTTTGTATCTAAAAATTGTCACCCTTGAGCTGCTCACTCTATTATTCCTCAGAGTTTTTCCATTCCTTAGATATAAAAATCGCCAACGATGGACACTGAACCATTCATTAGCGATTTAACTAATTCTCGTTTGACTCTTACTGCCAGATAGAGCCTAGGCTGCTCAGAAGGCCAGTACTTGCACCTTGGCTCTGAAGCGCTTGTAGGATGATCGGTGCAAACGTAGAAACCAATGATGGGTCCATACCTAGTGCAGAGAAACTGCTTTTAACCATTTCACTGTTGGCAATCATTGAGGTTAGCCCCGTTTGCTGAAGCATGTCATAGCCTGGTATCAAACCAGCTAGTTCATTATTTTGCGTTTGACCCAATGAATTTTGTGCTAGAGCCAATAGTGAGCCTACACCGCCGATAGCTTGCTCTGAAGTCACATTTGTATTCTGTTGAACTGCCTGAGCAAGAACAGAAGTACTCTCGTTTTGTTGGCCCCATGATTGTGCGGCTGCCAATAATGCAGCGTTAGCGATAGAGCTATAAGCATTGCCGCCTGTATTTGTTGCAGTGTTAGTTGTTGAGCTGTCAGAAGTGCTTTGGCAACCCATCAGAGCGGCACTTGCTATCACTGCCAGTACGAGTTTCTTATTCATGTTTTCTCCAATATCTCGTTATTATTGTCGTTTATAGTGAAAAAAACGGCGGCACAATGGCCGCCGTTTTATGAAGCCAGTTTTACTAAGAGATTATAGGATATCTAGTAGTTCAACTTCGAATACTAATGCTGCAAATGGAGGGATTGCAGCACCTGCACCGCGCTCACCGTATGCAAGATCTTGTGGTACGTATAGTTTCCACTTAGAACCTACAGGCATTAATTGTAGTGCTTCAACCCAACCTTTGATAACACCAGTTACTGGGAATTCAGCTGGTTGACCGCGAGACACAGAGCTGTCAAATACAGTACCGTCAGTTAGTTGACCGTGGTAATGAACACGTACTTGGCTTTGTTCTGTTGGGATTTCGCCAGTACCTTCAGTAATTACTTCATACTGTAGACCAGACTCTAGAACTGTTACTTCTGGGCGAAGTGCGTTATCAGTTAGGAACGCTTCACCATCGGCAGCGGCAGCTTTAGCAGCTTCTTGACGTGCTGCTTCAGCGCGTTGATGTAGTTCTTGAAGCGCTTGGTTGATGTCATCGATTTCGATCGCTGGCATTTCACCAACTAGTGCTGTTGCGATACCAGCAGCAATTGCATCAACGTTTAGACCTTCAAGACCAGAACCTGCTAGTTGCTGACCCATTTGTAGACCGATACCGTAGCTTGCTTTTTGCTCTACAGTCTCAAATTTTACTTCAGACATAATGTCTCTCTTTGTATGGTGTGTTAAGAGCGTAAGGATACCAGTATTAGCAGCACGATGAAATGTTCACCTCTAGATACGCTTTAACACTAAACAATGTGAGATTTGGATCTACTTTCGTAAAATCGTCGCAGAATTTTGACCTACTGATAACTCAGAGATGCGAAATTTCCTATACTCATGTGCGCTTGGTTTTTATACTTGAACTGAAGCCCTCTTGGAGATGAATTGCGATGAATCGCAGAAAGAAAAAGAAGCCGCAATCCGTAGACTACGTTAGTGTGTTGAAAGAGAAATATTCTTCGATTGACTGGTCGGGTATGAAAGAGAAGGTAGTGTCTCAGTGGAACGTATTACCCAAGTTGCATCAGCGCGCGCTGATGGTTGTTGTGCCAGTGGTTTTACTCTTGTTAGTGATTCCTTTTCCTCAACAGCAATCCGAAGCCAAGGATCCTAAGCCTCAGAGGGTGGCAATAGACATCAATGCGACAGGCTTAAGTGGGCAGCAAAGTACAGATGACAACAGTTCCCCTCCTAAGAGCCAGAACCATTGGCAAGAATACAGAGTTAAGAGCGGTGATACTTTAGCTCAGGTCTTCCGTACCAGTGGTTTGCCTATGTCTGACTTAAATGCCTTAGTTAAGGTAGAAGGGTCGGATAAACCATTAAGTTATATTAAGAAGGGCCAGTTAGTGCGCTACAAGCTTGATGAAGATGGCAAGCTCGACATTTTACAGCTAGAGAAAAGCGATCAGTCTGTCATGTTCTTCCGCCTTTCTGACGGTGGGTTTGGACGCAGCAAATAGTCCTTTGAATGTCCCTTTTTCCTAGAGAATAAGGCGTTCCAAGGGAGTAAAGGCGCGACAATCATGACAATTCCCACAGCTGTCAGCCAGTCTGGCAGCTCATCAAACCACATTACACCGAACAGAGTCACAAACAGTAGTCCAGAGTTTTCAGCTGCGGCAATGTTGCCAGCGGGAGCCTTTTGATAAGCCGCTACCGCAAGTCCGTTATAGAACAAAATTAGCGTCGCACTCCCTAGAGTCAAGAATAGGACTTCCACTGAGATTGGTGTCCAATTAATGATGGCGACGACAGTCGTTAAAGGCAAAGATAAAAGGCTTGTCCAAAAAAGTGTGCTAACAATGGTTTGCTCCGTGGGGATTTTCCGAGCGGTGATATTGAAAAGCGCGATGGTCATTGCCGTGATAAGAGCAAAAATAGCCGCCCAGTGGAATTCAGAAGGCCTTAAGACAACCAACACCCCTATGAAACCAATGAGTGTTGCAAATACTTTACCCAATGGGGGCGTTTCTTTGAGTAGCACGACTGATAAAGGAAGCATGAGTAAAGGTGCGGCATAAAAGATGGCATTAGCGGTTGCCAATGATAAGTGAGTGATCGCTATGACCATGCATCCGCTGCCCAGAATGAGAATATGAGCACGGAAAAAGTTCAGGGCTGGTTTATGCAACCTCCGTTTGACGGGCTTTTGCCTCCACCACAGTGGGAAGACAACCAAAGCAGACAGCAATTGGCGGATAAATACGTATTGATATACAGGCACGCTGTCATCGATAATTTTGACCGCCACATCAGATAAGGATGCCGCTAAGTTCCCTAATACTAACAGTAAGATGGCGAAGTATTGCGCTGACACGACTTACACTGACTTAGATAACTTCATATCGATATGGGGAATATCGTCTTCGAGGTACATTTGTGAGGTTGCCACAAAACCGTGTTGCTCATAAAAGCCAGCGAGATGTTCCTGAGCACCAATTTCAATATCCGTTCGTGGCCACAACTGTTCACAGCCAGCCAAAGCTTGTTGTAGTAATTGATGCCCTAAGCCACCGCCACGATGTGCTTTTTTTGTCGCCACCCGACCGATGCTGACAGACGGATAGCTGACACCACAAGGTAGCAGACGGGCGCAGGCGATCAGTTCGTCCTCTTTATAACCTAACAGGTGGTGAACACCCTCGAGGCAATCTTTATTGTCCAACTCCGGGTAAGGGCAGGTTTGCTCAACGACGAAGACGTCCACTCTAAGCTTAAGCACTTGGTATAGTTGATGAGTGGTCAGGTCGTTAAAAGGTACAAGTTGCCAGTGGATCATGTTTTTCTCGGAATATTGGATAAATGCCACTGCAACTTACCAGTCTAATAATATGAAGGCATTAACAATTGTTAACTTTGTGCCCGTTTCTTGATTCGACTGAGACTGATGGATGTAATGCCAAGATACGCCGCGATCTGGTAATCGTTTAAACGTTTCACGAGATCTGGGTAATGCTGGCAAAATAGCTCGTAGCGTTCTTCTGGACTATACAGCAGCATAAAGCGTTCTTTATTCTCTTTATACATCAGTTGTGTTTCTAAGAGCTTTAAGTAAATACTGTGTTTCTGTTCTCTCCAACCTCTTAAGGTTTCGACAGGCAAGGAAACCAGGGTACATGGTGTGAGTGATTCCAGTAAATAAGGGGAAGCCTGCTGTTTGATCAGGCTTTCAAAGCCAATGATCCAATCGTTCTCCCAATAAAACTCTTTACTGAACTCTTTGCCTTTATCGGTCAGGTATGCCGAATGGCACATTCCCTCAAGCAAGAAGAAGAGCTCTTCAGCCACTTGTCCTTGGTGCAGCAGAATGTGGCGGGTAGGAAGTTCGATCAATTGTGCAGAATCGAGCAGTTGTTCGATCTCATTTGGGTTGAACCCGTTGTCCGTAAGTTGCTGTTGAAAGTGTTTAAACATAGTCCGCAATGGTTTGAGGGAGAACAATACCCTGATTTTACCTTAGTTTTGTTGAGAGAGCGGACAAAAAAGCCGCGATGGTTATCGCGGCTTGAAGGGAGAGTAATGTCGATTACTTTTGCAGGTCAATTTGGTAGACCGCGAAACCGACATCGTCAGTTGCGACATGTTTCATCGGATATTGACCTTTATCCTTAATGAACTTGGCTGCTTTTTCGCTTGGGGAAGTTTCAAAGCGAATATCCAACGTTTTGTCTGATTGAATTGGCGCAAATGACCAGTTGTTATCAGCACTTGGTGCAAACTCGCCATTCTCTTGGCTCACACGAGTAATGTATGCAGCAACTACAGAGCGGTTTTCATCCGGAGAGTCAAACGCAACAAAATCAGAACCTGTGCCTGGGAACTTATTGCTATACGCGCGGTAGTTATTGGTCGCGATAATGAAGTCTTGGCTCATTTCGATCGGCTTACCTTGGTAGGTTAAACCAACGATGCGCTGGGCGTTTGGCTGAACCACTTTACAGTTTCCATCGTATTTCGCTGGTTGAGTCACATCGATTTGGTATGTCAGGCCGTCAATCACATCAAAGTTGTAAGTACGGAAGCCGTCCCAATCAATCAGGCTCTGTGGCGCGGTGCTGTTCACGTCAATTTGATTGAATTGACCCGCGCTACACTCTAACCATTCTTTGACTTCTTTACCCGTTACCTTCATAGCAACCAAGGTGTTCGGGTAAAGATAAAGGTCGGCGGCGTTACGGAAAGTCAGCTGACCGGATTCGACTTCGGTAAAGTTGGCAGGATCGTTTTTACGGCCACCCGCTTTAAATGGTGCGGCTGCTGACAAGACCGGGATATCAGCTAAGTCAGGGTCGCCTTGGATAAAACGCTCCACATAATCTTTTTGCGCCAGGTTGACGATCTGCACGGTAGGATCATCTTGGACCAGCGCTAAAAAGCTGTACATGACGTCATTTGCTTTACCAATTGGCTGATTGACAAAGTCACGGGTGCCTTTGTGGTCAGCTTCAAGGGCTTTAACGATCGTTGCGTCTGCTTCCACTAACGCTTTCTTCTCAATTTTATCGTAGATAGGGCGTGCTTCGGTTTGGCCTGTTACCACTTGCCATTTCCCATCTTGCTCTTTTAGCTCAAGGTCAATGACACCAACATGGCTTCCCCAACGTCCTGGCATGACAGCCGCTACGCCGTTGATGGTCCCTTTCTGGTTATCAACGCCTGGGATGCTCTCAAAACCTTTACCTGGGAATACAGCATGGGAGTGACCAAACGCAATCGCATCGATGCCTTCTACTTCAGATAGATAATAGGTAGAGTTTTCCGCGCCTACTTTATGTGGGTCAGACGAGACACCTGAGTGAGGGATAGCAACAATTACATCTGCACCCTCGGCTTTCATTTCTGGGATAAGCGCTTCAGCAGACTCTTTGATATCTTTAGCAAACACTTTACCTTCTAGGTTTTTCTTATCCCACACCATGATTTGTGGCGGAACAAAGCCGATGTAGCCGACTTTGATTTCATGTGCTTCACCATCGATATCTTTAAACGTATGGGATTTGATAATGTAGGGTTTGAAATAGTGTTTGCCAGTTTTTTTGTCAAATACGTTGGCGTTAACGTACGGGAAATCGGCGTCGTTGATGGTTTCTGCTAGAAACTCCAAACCATAGTTGAACTCATGGTTACCGATATTACCTACGTCGTAGTTCAGCGTATTCATCGCCTTATAGACAGGGTGAATTTCCCCCACTTTGATGCCTTTATCCGCCATATAGTCTCCCATAGGGCTGCCTTGGATAAGGTCACCGTTATCCACTAGAACGCTATTTTCGACTTCTGCACGGGCCTGTTTAACCAAAGTAGCAGCTCGAGTTAGGCCAATTTTCTGACTTGGTTTGTCTTTGTAATAGTCATAGTCCATCACGTTGGTGTGAATGTCCGTTGTTTCGACAATACGCAGTTTGATCGTATCGGCCATTGCTGGACCAGCCATGGTCAGCATTCCACCTAAGACAGCAATAGAAAGAGGTTTCACTGCTACTTTCATTTTTTAGCTCCAATAGCGTTAGTTAGGATTTCGACTAATGTAACAAAATGATATGAAACAATGATTTCAGTCGATATTAAAGTGTGATCTATAGTGAACGCTTTACAGTGTTCTGCTGCCAACGTCTCAAAAAGCTATGGCAAATGGCTGGTCTCTTTTCGTCCCTTATCAATATTTAATATAAAAAATGAAATTTTAGAATTTCAGGTAATATGACTTGAGCGCCATAATGCCATCATCAACGACGAGAGGATGACACAATGGCGAGCAAGGATACGGTTTCTCAGTTTCCACTGAGCAATCTGCACACACAGCGTGGCAAGCAAACCAATTTAAATACCGTTGGCCAGAGCTTGTTAGAGCAAGGCGAAGTGGCTTTGGTCGGCGCTGGCCCTGGTGATGTGGAATTACTGACGCTGAAAGCATTGCGCTTTTTACAGCAAGCTGATGTTGTTCTGTATGACTACCTTGTTTCTGACGACATTATGTCTTTAGTGCCAAGCGACACCATTTTAGTGTGTGTTGGCAAGAAGGCGGGTCATCATAGTGTCCCTCAAGAAAAAACCAATCAGTTACTCGTCGAATTTGCCAAACAAGGTCACCGCGTTGTTCGCATTAAAGGCGGCGATCCTTTCATCTTTGGTCGTGGTGGGGAAGAACTCGAAGTGTTGGCCGATGCGGGTATTTCCTTCCACGTTGTCCCCGGGATTACTGCGGCGGCCGGTGCCACGGCGTATGCCGGTATTCCGCTCACCCATCGTGATTTTGCTCAGTCAGCAATGTTTATTACCGGACACTTGAAAGCTGAAAGCGACCAAATGGATTGGTCGACGCTGGCTCGCGGTAACCAAACCTTAGTTATCTACATGGGTTTGATGAAGTCTGAGTACATTCAAGCCCAGTTAATTGAACACGGACGTAACCCAAACACACCGATCGCCATTATCGAGCGCGGGACACAAGCAAGCCAAAAGGTGTTTAAAGGTCAGCTAGAGAACCTTGCTGAACTTGCCCAAGACGCGCAGTCACCGTCACTGATTGTGGTCGGTGAGGTGGTGTCATTGTCAGAGAAACTGGCGTGGTTCTCACCCTCACAACAGGCAGATGAGCAGCAACGCCAATTCGCCTAACACCAAATTTTGACTAGTCAGAAGCTCATTAAGAGTCGTAAAGGAAGCCCTAACATGGACCAAGAACGATTAACCCATTTGAAGCAACTGGAAGCGGAGAGTATTCATATCATCCGTGAAGTTGCTGCCGAATTTGATAACCCAGTGATGATGTACTCCATCGGTAAGGACTCATCCGTCATGCTGCATCTTGCGCGTAAAGCATTTTACCCAGGCAAGATCCCTTTTCCGCTGCTTCACGTAGACACGGACTGGAAATTCAAAGAGATGATCGAGTTCCGTGATCGTACGGCAGAGAAATACGGCTTTGAGCTTTTAGTTCATAAGAACCCAGAAGGTCTGGCAATGGGGATTAGCCCGTTCGAGCATGGTTCGTCAAAACATACGGACATTATGAAAACCCAAGGTCTGAAGCAAGCGCTGAACAAATACGGTTTTGATGCTGCTTTTGGTGGCGCGCGCCGTGATGAAGAAAAATCGCGTGCAAAAGAGCGTGTTTATTCGTTCCGTGACAAGAATCATACCTGGGATCCCAAGAGTCAGCGTCCAGAGCTTTGGCGTACTTACAACGGTCAAATTAATAAAGGTGAAAGCATCCGTGTATTCCCTCTATCAAACTGGACAGAGTTAGATATCTGGCAATACATCTACCTAGAAAATATCGAGATCGTACCGCTTTATCTCTCTGACAAGCGTCCGGTAGTAGAGCGTGACGGCATGTTGATCATGGTTGACGACGAGCGCATGAAGCTACAGCCAGGCGAGAAAATTGAAGAGAAAAGCGTTCGTTTCCGTACGCTGGGTTGCTACCCACTGACCGGTGCGATCGAATCAGAAGCCAACACGCTGACAGGCATCATTGAAGAAATGCTGGTTGCAACATCGAGTGAACGACAGGGGCGAGCGATCGACCATGATCAGTCCGGATCGATGGAGCTGAAAAAGCGTCAGGGTTACTTCTAAACAGGATCTAAGGAAAGAAAATGAATAGCGCAGTAGAAGCTCAATTAGAAGAGCTAGGTATCGAAGGTTACCTCAAACAGCACCAATACAAGTCACTACTTAGATTCCTAACGTGTGGCTCGGTGGATGATGGCAAAAGTACCTTGATCGGTCGCTTGCTCCATGACTCGAAGCAAATTTATGAAGATCAATTGGCAGCGGTTCATTCAGACAGCCAACGTGTGGGTACGACGGGTGAGAAGCCTGATTTAGCCTTGTTGGTTGACGGCCTACAAGCCGAGCGTGAACAAGGGATCACGATTGATGTCGCGTACCGTTACTTCTCTACCCAGAAGCGCAAGTTCATCATTGCGGACACGCCGGGGCACGAGCAGTACACGCGCAATATGGCGACAGGTGCTTCGACGTGTGATCTGGCGGTGATCTTGATCGACGCGCGTAAAGGCGTATTGGATCAAACGCGTCGTCATTCATTCATCTCCAACTTACTTGGCTTGAAACACTTTATCGTTGCAGTCAACAAGATGGATCTTGTTGATTACTCACAGCAGCGTTTTGAAGAGATTCGTGAAGAGTATTTAGAGTTCTCTAAGCACTTGCAAGGCGAGACCGACATTCAAATCATTCCACTGTCGGCACTGGAAGGCGATAACGTAGTAGACGCGAGTGCCAACATGCCTTGGTTTGAAGGGCCATCATTGCTTGAGCTACTGGAAAATGTCGATGTAGACCGCGAGAAGAAAGTTGGTGAATTCCGTTTCCCGGTGCAATACGTGAATCGTCCGAACCTCGATTTCCGTGGTTTCGCTGGTACGGTAGCGGGCGGCGAAGTGAAAGTTGGTGACCGCATTAAGGCATTGCCATCGGGTAAAACTTCAACTGTGGCACGTATTGTTACATTCGATGGCGATTTAGAGCGAGCACAGGCAGGTCTTGCCGTGACTTTGACTTTGGAAGACGAAATCGACATCAGCCGCGGTGACTTGATTGTGTTGGAAGATTCAAAAGTTGAATCCAGCAACCATCTGCTCGCTGACATGGTTTGGATGACAGAGCAACCATTGCAACCGGGTCGTGAGTACGACATTAAGATCGCGGGTAAAAAGACCGTTGGTCGTGTGGAAGCGATTCGTCACCAGTACGACATTAACAACTTGTCGACGCACGAAGCGGTTGAATTACCTCTGAATGGCATTGGCCTATGTGAGTTAACGCTGAATGAATCGGTCGCACTCGACCACTATTTAGAGTGTCAGGACACAGGTGGTTTTATTGTTATTGATCGTCTGTCTAACGTGACGGTTGGTGCAGGCCTAGTACGTGAAAGCCTGACCCAAGTTGAGCAGCAAACGGGTAATATCTCGGCGTTTGAACTTGAGTTGAATGCGCTTGTACGCAAGCACTTCCCACACTGGGAAGCGAAAGACATCAGTCAGTTACTTAAATAAGTACTCACTTACTGACAAGGAAGAGTTATGTGGCAACAAGGTTTTGTGTTGGCGTTGTTACTGGGAACAGTAACCTGCCTGCTAACAACACGCATTAAACCGAGCTTCATTTTTGCTGGAGCAGCATTTATTGCTTTCATGGCGGGAATGATAGACATCGGTGAAGTTGCCACTAACTTTACCAACTCTTCATTACTGACACTGGTGCTGTTGATCGTTGCGTCTGCAGCACTAGAAAAGACCTTGTTAATCAGTTGGGTGAGCCGCTCGCTCTCAACCGGTTGTTTAGGCACGGTGGTAGCCAAATTGGGGCTTTCCACCGCCTTTTTATCCTCATTTACGAATAATACTGCTGTTGTGGTTTCTCTGATCAGTGCGATTAAGCGTAACCAGCAACACGCTCCTTCCAAGCTGTTGATCCCGTTATCTTATACAGCGATTTTGGGCGGCACTTTAACTTTGATCGGTACGTCAACCAACTTGATCATCAACAGCTTTGTGGAAGATGCTGGGCTGCCAAGCCTTGGGTTCTTTACGCCCACGATGATCGGTCTGTCGGTGCTGGTTGTGGGGCTAATGATCTTAATTCCGCTAAGCTATTTGCTGCCAAGCTACGAAGATCAAAACCAAGATGAACTCTCGTATTTCCTAGAAGCGAAAGTCGAACCGGGATCACCGCTGGTGGGGCGCAGTATCAACGAAAATAACTTACGTGCATTGCGTAAACTGTTTTTGGCCGAGGTGGTACGCGATGCCCGAACGATCGCGCCCGTAGAGCCTAATTTTGTGCTAGAAGCTAAAGATCGATTGTTATTCTGTGGGGACGTCGAAAGTGTCGCGACGCTACAAGATATTCAGGGGTTAACGTTATTTGGCCAGCATCACTTAAACGGTCAGCGTTTTATTGAAGTGGTGGTGAGCTCATCAGCCAGCTTTTGTAATAAAACACTCAAATCGAGTCATTTTCGTGACCGTTTTGACGCTGTGGTTGTGGCGATCAGACGTGGCCATGAGCGCTTGCAAGGGGGCTTAGGCAATATCACGTTGAGTGCTGGTGATACGCTGGTATTGGTTCCGGGCAAGCGTTTTGAACAAGAACGTCGAACGCACCGCAAAGAATTTGTGGTGGTCAATGATTTGGACTCAAGCGCCCGTTTGGATTCCAGAAAGTCTACCTTGGTTTTAGGTGGGTTTGCTTCTGTCATCGCGTTGGCATTATTGGGGTGGGTACCGCTGATTAAAGGGTTATCTGTCTTTCTACTTGCCGCGTTGTTCTGTGGCGTTGTGCAGTTGAGTGAGCTCCGCCGACGCTTTCCCGTCGATATTGTCGTGATTGTAGGCTCAGCTTTGTCGATTGCTCAATTGATGCTGTCTTCAGGCCTTTCAGAGGCTTTAGGTCAAATGTTTATGGAGAGCTTTAATGGTTGGGGAGTATTTGGGGCGCTAGTGGCGACATATCTACTGACGTTAGTACTGACCGAGTTAGTGACGAATAACGCGGCGGCGGCACTGGCTTTTCCTTTAGGCTACAGTATGGCGCTCAGTTATGGCGTTGATCCCATGCCGTTTATTATGGCGGTATTGTTTGGCGCGAGTGCCAGCTTTATCTCGCCTTACGGTTACCAAACGAACTTATTAGTGTATAGCGTGGGCAACTACAAGTTTGCGGATTACATCCGAGTGGGGATCCCAATCTCTATTGTCTATTCGGTATTAGTCCTTACGCTTATCCCTCACTTTTTTCCATTTTAAAAGGATTCAATCATGACAACGGAAACGCCAACGAAAGACGAAAATATTGTTTGGCACCAGCATGCAATTAACAAAGAATTCAGAGCCAAGATCAAACAGCAAAAGCCTGTTGTATTGTGGTTTACCGGATTATCTGGTGCGGGTAAGTCGACAATTGCAGGGGCATTAGAAAACAGACTCGCAGAGCAGGGGTATCATACTTATTTGCTCGACGGTGACAATGTGCGCCATGGTCTATGCAGTGACCTTGGTTTCTCAGAGCAGGATCGTAGAGAAAATATTCGTCGCATTGGCGAATTGGCCAAGTTAATGGCTGATGCTGGCCTTATTGTTCTTTCCGCTTTCATTTCACCTCATCGAGCTGAACGTCAGTTGGTAAGAGAAATGTTGCCTGAAGGCGAGTTCCTGGAAGTTTATGTGAATACGTCTCTCGAAGTGTGTGAGCAAAGAGATCCTAAAGGGTTGTATAAAAAAGCGCGAGCAGGGGAGATACGCAATTTCACAGGGATTGATTCAGAATACGAATCACCGCTTAAACCAGAAATTGATTTGCTCGCTGGCGATAAGTCTATCGATGAGCTGGTGGATGATTGCTTAGAAGTATTAAAGCAGAGAAATATTATTGCTCTATAAAAGACAAAAGCTTCCATAACGGAAGCTTTTTGACATCATTGAGTGCATTTTTACTCGAAACAGATTTCGATAAATGCGTTACCCCACTGAGAGGTGAAAGGCATTATGATAATAGAGCCTTCACACTTGTGCCGGATCGTGTGACCTTTACCGGATACCACAACTGGCGTGGCCATATCGAAATCGAATCCACTTTCAGCAAGAATTCGCTTCGCACCACCCGTTACCATGTTGGTGATTTCACCTACCATGTCTGTGACTTCATCATTCAGACCGTTTGGTCGTTCACCAAGCATGTTGTTCATGATCTCAAGGGCGAGGTTTTCGTCAAACGTAATAGACATAGAACCGCGAGTTTGCGGACCAACCATCCCTATCAAACCTGACACATCACCACGTGCAATTTCGTCTTTCTTCACACGAGGTTTCTGTGGCTTCAATTCTAATGAAGCCATCGTTTTCAGAACGTTCATTAAAGAAGCTAAAAACGGGTTTACAAATTCAGCGCGCATAATTTTCTTCTATATCTTTATTTCGCTATTCAGAACAACAGTTTTTACAAACCCCGTGTGTTTCTATTACGTGATTGGTGATTGTAAATTCATGCTTATCTGCATTTTCAACTAACAAGGCTACCAAACTATCATCTTGCAGTTCAATAACATTACCGCATTTATCACAGATCAAAAGATGTGAATAATGCTTGTGTGCGTTACAGGAACAACATTGAATATAGCTGTTGGTTGACTCCACGCGGTGGATAAAACCTTGTTCCAGTAAAAAATCTAATGCTCTATACACCGTTGGTGGCTTGGCTTGAGGTTCAACTTTTTGTAACTGCTCTAAAAGCTCATAAGCGCTAGAGGCTTTAGGGCTAGTGCAAATTAATTCGAAGACTCTTTTTCTTTGCGCGGTTAACCTCACGCCTCGAGAGGCACATATTTCTTCAACTTGTTTGACTAACTGATGGTCCAAATCTGTCACCATTATTCATGGATGTTCATGGCAATATATCATTGATTCGCATTTTAGCGTTGTTTAACAGGCTAATTTTGACGACGTCTTCAATGTGTTGACGATAACCCAGACTTGATAGCCGCCACTGGCGATACAGACATGGTGTTGATCTTATTGATTGCAAAAAACAAAATATACAGAGCAATTGAAAGTCGATCTTTAGGTCTCGATGCGCTGTAAATGATCTTCCGCAGTAGTGTATAATACGCGATTAATTTAAAAAATTGCAGCAAACATAAGTAAACTTGTCGATCTTAGTTATCTGTCATGTTCGCTCTTTTGTGCTCAGGTTTCACCAAACATAGACTTTATGAGGATCCTCAGTGTCTAACACCAATGTAAAAAACGACTTTGCCTTACAGCGTTTCTCTATCGCTCCCATGCTCGATTGGACAGATCGCCATTGCCGCTACTTCCATCGCCTGCTGACGAGCGAAACATTGTTGTACACGGAAATGGTCACCACCGGTGCGATTATCCACGGCAAAGGAGACTTTCTTGCCTATAACGAAGAAGAGCATCCGGTAGCGTTGCAGCTGGGAGGGTCGAACCCGCAAGATTTAGCCACTTGTGCTAAGTTAGCCGCTGAACGTGGTTATGATGAAATTAACCTCAATGTGGGGTGTCCGTCAGATCGCGTGCAAAATGGTCGTTTTGGTGCGTGTTTGATGGCTGAACCGCAATTGGTCGCGGACTGTATTGCAGCAATGAAAGACGTAGTGGATGTGCCTGTTACGGTGAAAACGCGTATTGGCATTGATGATCAAGATTCTTACGAGTTTCTTACCGACTTTGTGTCTACCGTGTCTGAAAAAGGTGGTTGCGAGCAATTTACTATCCATGCGCGTAAAGCCTGGTTATCTGGTTTAAGCCCAAAAGAGAATCGCGAAATTCCGCCGCTTGATTACCCACGCGCGTATCAGTTGAAGAAAGACTTTTCTCACCTATCTATTGCAGTTAATGGTGGAGTCAAAACGTTGCAAGAAGCTAAAGAGCATTTGCAACACCTTGATGGCGTGATGGTGGGTCGCGAGGCGTACCAAAATCCATATATCCTTGCGGAAGTGGATCAGCAGATCTTCGGGTTGGATAAGCCAATCAAGAAGCGCACTCAAGTCGTGCAAGAGATGTATCCATACATCGAGCAACAACTAGAGAAAGGCGCATACCTTGGCCACATTACGCGTCATATGCTGGGTTTATTTCAGAATATGCCGGGTGCTCGTCAATGGCGTCGTTACATTAGTGAAAACGCTCATAAACCAGGTTCCGGTATCGAAGTGGTAGAAGCAGCATTAGCGAAAATTCCCAAAGAATTAGATGTGTAAATCTCACCACGCACATGGTAAAAAAAACCAAATTGAAAATATTAAAGGCGCTCACTCAGAGCGCCTTTTTATTTTGTTTAATTAATTCAACTGGTTATTTTGTTGTTTATGTTGGCATGTATCGTGATAGATAAACTTAAACAAAGGAGATGCGTATGTTTGAGTTAATCTTTATTTTAGTCTTTACTGCGACCCTGCTGGTAACAGGTGTCACTATGCTGACGGTATTTGCAGCAGTGGCATTTGCTATCGTCGTCATGGTTCTGCTCGGAATGCTAGGGGCGGTGCTTAAGCTACTACCGTGGTTGATTGTGATAGCAATTGGTATTTGGTTCTTTAAATCCCATGTCGCCCATACAAGATAGACGACGTACCCGAAAGGCTTATAGGCATCAATTCGGTATATGCTAGAATTCGTCTAATCCATTTGCTCTTCTGCTGCTTGGGTTAGAGCAGTAGAAGAGGCTTACCAATATTCGGAGAAAAACGTTCATGGGCCTTAAAGCCGCGGTCTTACTATCCAGTGTGGTTATGTCATTATCAGCTTACGCGGAGTCAACTTTGACGACCAAGTTAGGAGCAGAAATCTGGTGGCCAAACACCAAAGTGAATGAAGTTGATCGTGAGAATGATACGACACCTAATGTTTATGCCACTATTGAGCATTATGTTAAGTACGTACCCGATGTGCGGTTGCGCTATTCTTCGGTTGATGCGGATTACATGGCGTTCGATAAGATTGATCTTACCTTGTATTACCAAATCTTCGAGCATGATTTGATGAGCTTCGATGCTGGTTTCACCTTGAGTGACCTGAATGATAGCCACTACCGCAATGCGGATACGAATGCACAAGTCAACTACGATGGTGTGATATGGGCTTGGCACGGGTATGCAGAAATCGCCGTGCCGGATACCCCATTTGATGTCATAGGCGAAATGAACTTTGGGGATAGTCGAGGTATTAAAAGTACTGATTTGATGGCGGGCGTACAATATCAGCCGGATTGGCAGGACAGTCGCTGGTTTGTAAAGGCAGGATACCGTGTTATTGATTTAGAGTCGGATGATTTTCGGGTCGCTGAAGGTTCGGAGTTGGGTAAACCGTTTGTGTTTGCCGATGGTTGGTTCTTAGGAGCCGAATACCGCTTGTAACCCTTAATCTTTTTATAATCGCTGCTAAATATAGCGGCGTTTTTTTATACCCTTTAATTATATATAAAATATTTCTTTAGCACTTTTCTCTGTTTGACCCATCATTTATAGGTAGCCTTATATCTGGCAGAGAAAGGAATCTCATGACGATCACTGAGCTAAGAAATCTATTTAGGGAAAAACAGTTGGTTGAAGCCATTATTGAGCCTTCAGCAGAGGAAGGGACTTGGATTGTCGAGTTTCGACACGCCCGAGGAGGATTTGTTCTTCTCACCGACTCTCATGGTGAAGAGTGCCACTATATGGATGTTGACTTGGCCTCTAAGTCAGCAATGGCGGTTGGCTTCAAACAGGTTCGAATTGAAGCTAAGTAATATAGAGCGCATTTATTGCTCACTCTTTACTTCAAAAAGTTATAAAACATTCACTTCTATTCTTTCTTGTTATTAAAAAGAGTGGTTAACCTATGTTCACGCAATGAATAGGGATGTCGTGACCATGTCTTTAAACAAGAATGTTCCCTCTCAAGGAAACACCTCACAAGAATTACCGTCAATTGCTGCTCCTCTCAATGATCAGCAGCTTGGCTCATTACAACAAACGGTAGCAGGTCTATCGTCACAACAACTCGCTTGGGTGAGTGGTTATTTCTGGGGCTTAGCCCAGTCTCAACCTCAGACGGCTGCGGCGTCTGCGCCATTAACGCAAGCGGCCGCTGCGGTTGCAGCTCAACCTGCAGGTAAGCTAACCATTATCTTTGCCTCGCAAACGGGCAACGCAAAGGGCGTAGCAGAATCACTGGAGCAAGAAGCCAAAGCACAAGGTATTGACGTTGCGCTGTTTGACGCTAGTGACTACAAAGGCAAGAACCTCGCGAAAGAGACCCACGTGATCATCGTGGCGTCGACTAACGGCGAAGGTGAAGCACCAGATAACGCCATCGAGCTTCACGAGTTTTTACAATCGAAGAAAGCACCTAAGCTACCAAACCTGAAATACGGCGTGATCGGTTTAGGGGATTCGAGCTACGAGTTCTTCTGCCAAACTGGTAAAGACTTTGATACGTACTTATCTAAATTAGGTGCGACGCCATTTATTGACCGCGTAGATTGCGATGTCGATTACGAAGCACCTGCATCAGATTGGAAAGCGAAAGCGCTAGACAAAGTAAAAGATGATCTAGCGGCTGGCCCTCAGGCTGAAGTGGTACAACTACCCGTTGGTCAAACGTCTGGCCATTCTCAGTACAACAAACAAAATCCATACACGGCGACGTTACTGACCAGCCAGAAAATCACTGGCCGAGATTCAGGTAAAGACGTGCGTCATGTAGAAATCGACCTTGAAGGCTCAGGTTTAACGTATCAGCCAGGCGATGCGCTGGGTGTTTGGTTCGACAACAGCTCTGAGCTGGCCAACGCGATTCTTGGCAAAGTCGGTCTTTCCGGTGTCGAGAGTGTTGATGTTGATGGCGAAAGTATCTCTATTCATAGCGCTTTGGTTAGCAAGTTCGAGATCACGGCGTCTAATCCTCAGCTAGTGACTAAGTTCGCCGAGCTATCAGGCAGCAAAAAGTTACAAAAGCTGGTGGAAGATAAAGACAAGCTACGTGAGTACGCGACGAATACCCAAGTGGTTGATGTTCTCGCAGAGAAGAAAACCAAGCTGTCAGCTGAAGAGCTGATTGGTTTACTACGTCGTTTGACGCCACGTCTGTATTCAATCGCTTCGAGCCAAACAGAAGTGGATGAAGAAGTGCACCTTACCGTTGGCTTGGTTGAGTACGACAAAGACAACGAAAAACGCTTTGGTGGCGCATCAAGCTTTTTGACTCAGCGTCTAGAAGAAGGCGGTGAAGTGAAAGTATTTGTTGAGAACAACAATAACTTCAAACTTCCTCAAGACGACAATACGCCAATCATCATGGTTGGTCCTGGTACTGGTATCGCGCCATTCCGTAGCTTTATCCAAGAGCGCGATAACCGTGACGCAGAAGGCAAAAACTGGTTGTTCTTTGGCGACCGTACCTTTACTCAAGACTTCTTGTATCAGGTTGAATGGCAAAAGTACCTTAAGTCAGGGGTATTGAGCCGTCTTGATGTCGCGTTTAGCCGTGACCAAGTAGAAAAAGTTTACGTGCAACACCGTATCCTAGAAAACGCAGCGCAAGTGTGGCAGTGGATTCAAGAAGGTGCCTACATCTACGTATGTGGTGATGCGACTCGTATGGCGAAAGACGTTCACGATGCCTTGGTTATCGTTGCTGAGCAAGAAGGCAAGATGCCACGCGATGATGCTGAACAATTTATTAATGACTTACGCAAAGCTAAACGTTACCAAAGGGATGTGTACTAATGACTTTTTCTATCGAAAATAATAAGCAGGTTGTATTGGGCGAAGAATTAGGACCACTTGCGGATAACGAGCGTCTAAAAAGAGAAAGTAATTTTTTACGCGGTACGATTGAGCAAGACTTGCAAGACCGTATCACGGGTGGCTTTACCGCGGATAACTTCCAACTGATCCGCTTCCACGGAATGTATCAGCAAGATGACCGCGATATTCGTAATGAACGTGCTAAACAAAAGCTAGAGCCGCTGCACAACGTTATGCTACGTGCTCGTATGCCTGGTGGCATCATCACTCCAACTCAATGGTTGGCGATCGATAAGTTTGCAACAGAGCACTCTCTGTATGGAAGTATTCGTCTGACGACGCGTCAAACGTTCCAGTTCCACGGCGTATTGAAACCAAACATCAAGCTGATGCACCAAACGCTAAACAGCATCGGTATCGACTCAATCGCAACGGCGGGTGACGTAAACCGTAACGTATTGTGTACTACTAACCCAGTAGAATCAGAGCTGCACCAAGAAGCTTATGAGTGGGCGAAGAAGATCAGTGAGCATCTTCTGCCTAAGACTCGTGCGTACGCGGAAATCTGGTTGGATGGTGAAAAAGTCGAAACGACTGACGAAGAGCCAATTCTGGGTAGCAACTACCTGCCACGTAAGTTCAAGACGACAGTAGTCATTCCGCCGCAAAACGATGTTGACGTGCACGCGAATGACCTTAACTTCGTCGCAATTGCAGAAAACGGCAAGCTGGTGGGCTTTAATGTCCTAGTCGGCGGCGGCCTGGCAATGACTCACGGCGATACTGCTACTTACCCGCGCCGCGCTGATGACTTTGGTTTTATCCCACTAGAGAAAACACTTGATGTTGCCGCGGCTGTAGTTACCACTCAACGTGATTGGGGTAACCGTTCTAACCGTAAGAATGCGAAAACCAAGTACACCTTAGACCGTGTTGGTAGCGATGTATTTAAAGCTGAAGTTGAAAAACGTGCTGGCGTTACGTTTGAAACCAGTCGCCCTTATGAGTTTACAGAACGTGGTGACCGCATTGGTTGGGTTGAAGGGATCGATGGCAAACATCACTTAACATTGTTCATTGAAAACGGCCGACTACTGGATTATCCAGGTAAACCACTTAAAACTGGCGTTGCTGAAATTGCGAAGATCCACAAAGGCGACTTCCGCATGACTGCAAACCAGAATCTGATTGTGGCGGGTGTCGCTAAGGGTCAAAAAGCGAAGATCGAGAAGATTGCCGTTGAACACGGCTTGATGGACGAGTCTGTGAGCGAGCAGCGCAAGAATTCAATGGCTTGTGTCGCTTTCCCAACCTGTCCGCTGGCAATGGCCGAAGCCGAACGCTTCTTGCCTGAGTTTGTTACTGATGTCGAGGCTATCTTAGCCAAACACGGCTTGCCAAAGGAAGATAACATCATCTTACGTGTGACTGGCTGCCCGAACGGGTGTGGTCGTGCGATGTTGGCTGAGATCGGTCTAGTCGGTAAAGCGCCAGGTCGCTACAACTTACACTTAGGTGGCAACCGTGGTGGTACGCGAGTACCGAAGATGTATAAAGAGAACATTACCGACAAACAGATCCTAGAAGAGATTGACCAACTGGTTGGTCGCTGGGCAAAAGAAAGAGAAGAAGGCGAATGCTTCGGTGACTTCACCATTCGTGCTGGCATCATTGAAGAAGTATTTGTGTCGAAGAGGGATTTCTATGCTTGATTCTGTAGCTTCAAAATTGGAGCTGGCAGAACTACTCAAACTCACCAAGACGCAGCAAATCCTCCGTCTTGCAGAAATCAACGTGAAGCTTGAGCAGTTGTCAGCGCAAGAACGAGTTGCTTGGGCACTTGAAAACTTGGAAGGGGAGCATGTTGTATCATCAAGCTTTGGTATCCAAGCTGCGGTGATGCTTCATCTAGTCACAGCGCAAAAGCCGGATACGCCTATTATCCTCACGGATACAGGCTATCTGTTTCCAGAGACATACCGTTTCATTGATTTATTAAGTGAACAACTGACTCTGAACCTCAAAGTGTACCGAGCTAAAGAAAGTGCTAACTGGCAAGAAGCGCGATACGGGCAACTTTGGGAGCAGGGGATTGAAGGTATCGAGAAATACAACAAGCTCAACAAAGTCGAACCGATGCGCCGAGCTCTGGATGAGCTTAACGTTGGCACTTGGTTCTCTGGACTTCGCCGAGAGCAATCGAAGTCTCGTGCAGGCCTTCCGATCTTGTCGATCCAGAATGGTGTGTTTAAGTTCCTTCCGGTGATCGATTGGACGAACAAAGATATCCACTACTACTTAGAAGAGAACAACCTTCCTTACCACCCACTTTGGGATGAAGGCTATTTATCTGTTGGTGATACTCACACCACTAAAAAGTGGGAACCAGGAATGTCAGAAGAGGAAACACGCTTCTTTGGTCTAAAAAGAGAGTGTGGACTGCACGAAGAAGATAACGAACAGGATGGTTCGGGCATCTAATTCTAAAGTTGCTTCTATATAGAGGATAAAAAGGTCGCTAAGGCGACCTTTTCTTTTAGCTAAAAATACAGATTGTGGATAACTCTGTGTGTATTGTGTTGGCGATAATGGGGTAAAGTTGGATAAATAAAGGTTTGAGTGAAACTTACTCGCTTAAGCGTTATTTTTGCAATATTTTCAAAATAGCGCTTGCCAATGTGAGCGCGATCTCTATAATGCCTCCTCGTCGACAGGGCAAGGGCTCATAAGGGTTTAAAGCCAAATCGACAAGGTCAGAAATAAAAACGAAATAATTTAGAAAAGTGTTTGACACAAAATATTATCTCGCTAAAATGGCCGCCTCTTCCGAAGTGATGTAAGTCACAAAGAAGAGA
>NZ_BCUD01000023.1 GCF_001591105.1 Vibrio nereis NBRC 15637
GTGATCGAAGAGCGTACAGGTGCAGATATCGCTTGGGTATTTGATGTTGAAGGTGAAGAAGGCTTCCGCGTTCGCGAAGAGAAGGTGATTAACGATCTGACTGATGAGCAAGGTATCGTACTTGCGACAGGCGGCGGCTCAATCAAGAGCAAAGAAAATCGTAATCGTTTATCTGCTCGCGGTATTGTTGTGTACCTTGAAACAACTATCGAAAAGCAACTTGCACGAACTAACCGTGACAAGAAGCGTCCTCTGCTGCAAACTGACAATCCACGTGAAGTATTGGAAAGTCTAGCAGAAGAGCGTAACCCACTGTACGAAGAAATTGCAGATTACACGGTACGTACAGACGATCAAAGTGCAAAAGTGGTAGCCAACCAGATTGTAAAAATGCTAGAAGAACGTTAAGACGTAATTTTTAGCAACTGGAGACGCACCATGGAACGGATTACGGTCAGCTTAGGCGAACGTAGCTATCCCATTTCAATTGGCGCCGGATTATTTAATGATCCGGCCCACCTTTCATTCCTTAATCATTTCCAACAATCAGCCAAACAAAAAGTGGTGGTGATCAGTAATGTGACTGTCGCACCTTTGTACGCTGATAAAATCCTTTACCTTCTCGAACAGCAAGGTTGTGAAGCCTCATTGCTTGAACTGCCTGATGGAGAGCAATACAAATCGCTGGATACTTTCAATACGGTGATGAGTTACCTATTGGAAGGGAGCTACGCCCGTGATGTTGTGATCATTGCCCTTGGCGGTGGTGTGATTGGCGATTTAGTCGGATTCTCGGCGGCTTGTTATCAACGCGGTGTGGATTTCATCCAAATCCCGACTACGCTGCTATCACAAGTCGATTCTTCCGTTGGTGGTAAAACAGCGGTTAACCACAAACTCGGTAAAAACATGATAGGGGCCTTTTATCAGCCCAAGTCGGTTATTATCGATACCGATTGTTTAGCGACATTGCCTAAACGCGAGTTTGCTGCGGGTATTGCGGAAGTCATTAAGTACGGCATCATCTACGATGAAGCGTTTTTCGTTTGGCTAGAAGAACACCTAGACAAGCTTTATGCCCTAGATGAACAAGCCCTGACTTACGCCATCGCGCGATGCTGTCAGATTAAAGCGGAAGTGGTCGCGCAAGATGAGAAAGAGTCTGGCATTCGCGCTCTGCTTAACCTTGGCCATACATTTGGCCATGCGATTGAAGCGGAGCTTGGCTACGGCAACTGGCTACATGGCGAAGCGGTATCTGCCGGGACGGTGATGGCGGCAAAAACGGCCCACCTGCAAGGTTTGATCTCAGAGCAACAACTCGAGAGAATGATCAACTTACTCAAAAAAGCTCAGCTGCCCGTTCATACTCCGGCACAAATGATGTTTGCCGATTTCATGAAGCACATGATGCGTGACAAAAAAGTGTTGGCAGGTGAACTCAGATTGGTGCTTCCAACCAGTATTGGGACTGCCGAAGTCGTGAAGGGCACTCCAGAATCCATCATTGAGCAAGCGATTGATTTTGGTCGCGGTTTATAATCTTGCTGTCTGTTAACCAGCTTACTGGCGTTGTTAATATAAGCGCAAAGGGCACGTAAGCTGGTTTATCGATTTATTTTTCAAGGATCTCATGGGTATGGTGCTAAATTCACATGTTTTGGAGTTAGACTCTCAGTCGGAATTGCTTGAACGTTTGCAACTACTGACCCACTTCAGCTCCAACCTTGTCACCATCTCTGGAGAGAAAGGCGCGGGTAAAACTTGGCTGGCTCAGCGTTATTTAGAAGTTTGGGCTCCGGAGAAAAACCAGGCCTTATTGATTAACTTTGCGGCTCAGGATGACTCGCAGCGCAGAGTGATGCTCCTTTCCCAACTCGTCTCTGAACCACTTTTTAATCCTGCTGATAGTATTGCTGAATCGTTTGTTCACCTGATGGAGGGCAAAACTTGCGATATAGTTATTGCTATAGATGACGCACATTTGCTCTCAGATGCGTTTATCTCTGAGCTTTGGGTGTTGGTACTGGAAGCGCAACAAAACCCGCTGTGGACGGTTAATGTCCTGTTATTTGTGCAGGCCAAAGCCGCAGCAAAGATCGATGCTCTATTAACGCGTTTTAGCTACGGTCAAGCACAAAAGCCGATCAACTTAGAGATAGAAACGTTTAGAGAACAAGAAGCGGACCGTTTTTTTGAGCAACTGGTGATCCGCTTTGTTGAGGACGACATGGAAAAAAGAGTGCGCCATGCCTACCGCTCTGTTGCGCGTCGTCCCGGAGAGATCATGGCCTTGGGAGATTATAGCGTGGAAAAAAGGATCATTATTCGATCGATCGTCGGCTCGCCATTGAATATCGCTTTAGTGGTACTCACTTTGCTGGCTTTGATTGGTGGCGGGTATTGGTGGTTAATGTCACAGCCATCTCCTGATGATAAAGCCAGCCAAATCACGAGCACAGTGGAACAAACTGTGATTCCGACACTGCCTGAGAATGACGATCTCGACGATATTGCTAGTGAAGATGACTCACACGCTTTGCCGCCGTCAGTAACCAAAGAAGTGTCCACAGTCGGTGATTCTGAACTTCAGCAGCAACGTGTTGTGATCAACTCAGAAGTCGTTGATGCCTTGCTGGAAGGTCGCGCGGACTCTGTCGATACCAGTAAAATTGATAAAGTGGTCGAAGACTCTATTCCAAAGCCTGAGGTTGAGCAAGCTGCTGAGGTTGTGGAGCCAGAAGTTAACAAAGAGATCGTCCAGTCGGTTGCCAAACCTAGCCCCCAAGTTTCTTTTACAAGCGAGCAATTAGCGCAGTTTTCTCCGCGCAGTTACACATTGCAACTAGCGGCTGTGACTACGCTAGAAGAAGTAAAAGCCTTCCTTGAAGAATATGACTTAACGGAGAAAATTTATATTTATCCGACAGTTCGCGATGACGTTGATTGGTACATCGTGACCTACGATAACTTTCCAACTATACAAACTGCGCGTGATGCGGTAGCTACGCTGCCAAAAGCGTTGCAGCAGGCAGATCCTTGGGCAAAATCGCTGAGCCAAGTTCAGAGTGAAATAGAGCAAGGAAAATAGTCGGAGATTCAATGCAAAATATGTTACATTCCGCAGCCTTGTTTTTGGTTGATAGATAGAGCAATAGATGAAGAAGCAGCGTGCCTTCCTGAAATGGGCGGGTGGTAAATACGGACTTGTCGAAGATATTCAGCGTTGTTTGCCTGAAGGGCGTAAGCTGGTAGAACCGTTCGTAGGTGCTGGTTCGGTGTTTCTTAATACCAATTACGAGCAATATTTGCTGGCGGATATTAACCCCGATCTGATCAATCTCTACAATTTGCTAAAAGAGAAGCCAGAAGAATACATTGTCGAAGCGAAACGTTGGTTCACGCCGGAAAACAACCGCAAAGAGGCCTACTTGCACTTCCGTGCAGAGTTTAATGCCACAGACGATGTCATGTTTCGCTCTTTGGCCTTTTTATACATGAACCGATTCGGTTTTAACGGGTTATGCCGTTATAACAAAAAAGGTGGCTTTAACGTCCCATTTGGTTCATACAAAAAGCCTTACTTCCCAGAAGCTGAGTTGGAGTTTTTTGCGGAAAAGGCCAAAAAGGCCACGTTTGTCTGTGAAGGTTATCCTGAAACGTTTTCACGCGCACGTAAAGGCAGCGTGGTGTATTGCGATCCACCTTACGCACCACTTTCAACGACCGCCAATTTCACTTCCTATGCAGGTAACGGCTTTACGTTAGATGACCAAGCTGCGCTAGCGGATATTGCGGAGAAAGCAGCCACTGAACGTGGAATTCCGGTGCTTATCTCTAACCACGATACGACGCTAACACGCCGTTTGTATCATGGCGCGGACCTCAATGTTGTCAAGGTAAAGCGTACCATCAGCCGTAATGGCGCAGGGCGCAATAAAGTGGATGAGCTGCTGGCCCTCTTCAAACCTGTCGATAACGTATAATCACATTTCTCTTTCTTCACCTACCATCTGACTGCTAGCTTAGGTAGAATTGCGCTCAACTCTTATCCAGTGCAATGATGCCAATTAATTCTAGAGGTCAGGTATGAAAGATTTCCTTATCGCTCCATCGATTCTGTCTGCAGACTTTGCTCGCCTTGGCGAGGATGTCGAAAAAGTACTCGCAGCCGGTGCGGATGTGGTTCACTTTGATGTTATGGACAACCACTACGTGCCAAACCTGACTTTCGGTGCACCAGTGTGTAAAGCGCTGCGTGACTACGGCATTACCGCGTCGATTGATGTTCACTTGATGGTGAAACCTGTCGACAGCATCGTGCCTGACTTCGCTAAAGCTGGCGCATCTATGATCACCTTCCACATCGAAGCGTCCGATCACGTTGACCGTACCCTTCAGCTCATCAAAGAGCACGGCTGTAAAGCGGGTGTGGTTCTTAACCCGGCGACTCCGCTTGCGCACTTGGAATACATCATGGATAAAGTGGACATGATCCTGCTGATGTCGGTCAACCCAGGTTTTGGTGGCCAGTCGTTTATTCCAAATACATTAGACAAGTTACGCGCAGTGCGTAAGATGATCGACGAGTCTGGCCGCGATATCCGCTTGGAAATCGATGGTGGCGTTAAGGTAGACAACATCAGAGAAATCGCAGAAGCGGGTGCGGATATGTTCGTCGCAGGCTCAGCGATTTTCGGTCAGCCGGATTACAAGGAAGTGATTGACCAAATGCGAGCACAATTAGCAGAGGTAAATTAATTGATTTCTAACAATATTAAACTGATCGCGTTCGATCTTGATGGCACTCTTTTAGATAGCGTGCCCGATCTTGCTGTTGCGGCAGACCAAGCCGTACAAGCGCTAGGCTACCCAGGCGTTTCAGAAGAGAAAGTGCGTGATTATGTTGGTAACGGTGCAGACGTTCTTGTCGGTCGCGCATTAAGTCAAAGTATGACCATCGACCCGGCACTGAGCAGTGAATTGCTGGTAAAAGCTCGCGAGCTGTTTGATGACTTTTATGACAAAAGTGGTCACAAACTCAGCCATCTATATCCAGCAGTGAAAGAGACGTTGTCTGAGCTGCAACAAGCTGGATTCACGCTGGCGCTAGTCACCAATAAACCGTCTAAGTTTGTTCCAGAGATCCTAGAGCAACATGGCATTGATAAGTTCTTTGTTGATGTTTTGGGTGGCGATGCGTTCCCAGAGAAGAAACCAAACCCAGTCGCGTTAAACTGGTTGATGGAGAAACATAACTGTCAGCCGCAAGAAATGCTGATGGTCGGTGACTCTAAAAACGACATTTTGGCAGCGAAGAATGCGGGTTGTTACTCGTTTGGCCTGACTTACGGTTATAACCACGGTGAGCCAATTTCGGCGTCTAAGCCAGACTTTGTCGCGGACATCATCGCAGATTTGGTCGACGTTGTAGCGGTTTCGGCTTAGTTGCAACAAAAGATCTTCCAAAATACTTGTTAATGAGTACACTGAGTAAACCGTGTGAAGAGAACTCACACGGTTTTTTTCATTTATTAAGCTAAGAAGTCAAAGGAATTATTCCCATGAGCAAACCCATTGTATTGAGTGGTGTTCAACCGTCAGGTGAACTAAGTATCGGTAACTACTTGGGTGCTCTACGTCAATGGCAGCAGATGCAAGATGATTATGATTGCCAGTACTGCGTTGTGGATCTTCACGCGATTACGGTTCGTCAGGACCCGAAAGCACTACATGAAGCGACACTAGACGCACTCGCAATTTGCCTTGCAGTTGGTGTTGATCCGCAAAAGAGCACGCTATTTGTTCAGTCACACGTACCAGAGCATGCTCAGCTAGGTTGGCTTCTTAACTGCTACACCCAAATGGGTGAACTGAGCCGTATGACTCAGTTTAAAGACAAGTCCGCTCGCTACGCGAATGATGTCAACGCGGGTCTATTCAGTTACCCAGTGCTGATGGCGGCTGATATTCTGCTGTACCAAGCGAACCAAGTACCAGTGGGTAATGATCAGAAGCAACACTTAGAGCTAGCGCGTGATATCGCGACTCGCTTTAACAACATTTACTCACCAGAGAACCCAATTTTCACGATTCCTGAACCTTACATTCCAAAGGTGAACGCTCGTGTCATGAGTCTTCAGGATGCGACGAAGAAAATGTCGAAATCGGATGATAACCGTAAGAACGTGATCACTCTGTTGGAAGACCCTAAATCGATCATCAAGAAGATCAATAAAGCTCAAACTGATACGGAAACACCACCGAGTATCCGCCATGATATTGAGAGCAAAGCCGGTATCGCAAACCTAATGGGCCTGTATTCTGCGGCGACGGGTATGAGCTTTGAAGAGATTGAAGCGAAGTACAAAGGCGTTGAAATGTACGGTCCATTCAAGAAAGATGTGGGTGAAGCGGTTGTGGCAATGCTTGAACCAATCCAATCTGAATTCCACCGTATTCGTGCCGATCGCGCTTACATGAACGAAGTCATGCAGCAAGGCGCAGAGAAAGCTTCAGCGCGTGCAGCAATTACGCTAGAGAAAGTATACAAAGCGGTTGGTTTTGTGGGTCGTCCATAAGTAATACGCGAATGTCCTATTAAAAATCCCGGCTGTCATGGCCGGGATTTTTGGTTTCTATCGCTCTGTTTATTGGGCGCCTTCAAAGCCCATCTGACGCCAAGCTTCAAAGGCAATGATGGCGACTGCATTTGAAAGGTTCAGGCTGCGCGCGTCGGGCATCATTGGAATACGAATACGCTGTTCCATCGGCATGCTGTCAATCAAATCGGCAGGCAGTCCGCGCGTTTCTGGGCCAAACAGCAACACATCTCCCTGTCGGAAGTTGGCATCAACATGATGACCCGTCGTTTTCGTCGTACAAGCAAAAATACGGTAACCGTCTTTGCGTTCGTTTTCTAAATACTCAATAAAGGCTTGGTAGTCTTTGTGGCGAGTAACTCGGGCCAGATCATGGTAGTCCAAGCCGGCGCGGCGTACTTTCTTCTCTTCTAAATCAAACCCTAGTGGCTCAATCAAATGCAGGTTAGCGCCGCAGTTCGCACAAAGGCGGATAATGTTACCGGTGTTGGGTGCGATTTCTGGCTCGTATAGGGCGATATCGAACATAGTGTTAGTGTCTTATCTGCTGATGGATGTGAGACGAGAAGTATAAGGCGGCTTGCTTAGGCCGCCAAGTCTGACACTGTTAGATTGTGTTCCGGCTTTTTATACAGTTACGCATGCTGGGCTAGCGCAACGGCGTAGTTTTCACTGACGGCATCCCAGTTCACCACATTCCACCATGCATCAACGTATTCAGGGCGGCGGTTTTGGTAGCTAATGTAATATGCGTGTTCCCACACATCGAGTGCAAGAATCGGTTCGCCTTGTGCTTCAACGACATCCATCAGAGGGTTATCTTGATTACTGGTGGAAGTAATCGCCAGTTTGCCATCTTGAACGATGAGCCAAACAAATCCTGAGCCAAAGGTATTGACTGCGGCTTCAGCAAACATCTGCTGGAATTGCGCAATGCTGCCAAAATGCTCAATGATAGCGTCAGCCAAGTCACCGTCGGGTGCGCCGCCGCCATACTGTGACATGCAGTTCCAATAAAGAATGTGGTTGTAATAACCGCCACCGTTATTTCTGACGGCTGGTGGATGTTTGGAAATATGCTTAAAGATATCACTCAGAGGGGTTTTCTCTAGCTCAGATCCCTTAATTGCGGTGATGAATTTGTCGTAGTAGGTGCGGTGATGCTTGCTATAGTGCACTTCCATGGTTTTGGCATCGATATATGGTTCAAGTGCGTCATAAGAGTAGGGCAGGTCTGGGAAAACGTGAGACATAGTAAATCCTCCATAATTGAAGGATTTACTTTATATGATAATGAGATTTATTATCAACTGTATTTTTGGTGAGGTTATTATTCGATGACCAATGGAAGGATGACTTCCACACATAGACCACCCAGTGCGCTGCGCTTCGCTTTAATGGTTCCGCTATGCTGACGAACAGCACTTTCAGTAATAGTCATACCGAGTCCTGTTCCACCGCTGTGTCGATCACGGGCGGTCGAGACGCGATAAAACGGCCTGAAAATCGCTTCCAGTTCATCTTCCGGAACCCCATCGCCATTATCATCGACGGTGATCAGGAGGTGATCGTCGTATTCGGTCATCGTGATCTGAATGACATCTTCCCCATAGTAGATGGCATTCCGCACAATGTTATCGAGCGCACTCATCAGGAGCTTAGGGTTACCAGATATCTTCCGTTCTGGAATCTCGTTATACGTGAGCGTCTTCTGCATTTGCTCAGCTTCGAATTGAGCATCAGACAGTATCGCTTCCCATAAACTGGCGATGGGCTGCTCTTCTCGGCTGATATGGTTATCCACTTGCATGCGTGACAATTCAAGCAGTTCGCTGATCATTTTTTCGAGTCGCTGCGCTTCTGTGTCGATACGCGTTAATTCTGGGCTTTCTCCTTGTTTACGAGTCGCAAGCGCTGTTGCCATGCGTAGACGGGTTAAAGGCGATCTCAGCTCGTGTGAGATATCGGACAGCAAACGTTGTTGGCCAGAGATCATTTGATTGACGGCTTCAACCATCTGATTGAAGCTCGCTCCTGCTTGCCTGAATTCTGAGGTGCCTTTTTCCAACTCAGGATCCACCGCAAACTCGCCTTTTGCGACTCGCTGCGCGGCGCGCTCTAACTTTCGTGCCGGCTGACTTAAAGCCCAAGCCAGCCAGAGCAGCAGCGGTGTGCTGACCAGCATGACCGCCAGTAAGAGTTGGAAAGGTCTATCGAACATTCTTAACAAAAATGGTGGCGGCTCATTCCACTTAAAACCCACATAGATCAGCAAATCTTGATTGGCCAAAACGATGGGAAGCGGCCCCGCGACCAAATAGCGTCCATAGAGTTTTTGTTTTGGGCTTTCTGGACCATCGATGGTGGTAACGAAATTGCGCAGTGCTTTTAACTTAAAATCTTTCGGGCTGCGGGTGGTCAGAATATTACCTTCTACATCCGTTAAAAAGTAACGAGGCCGACCATCCCGATGAGAGCGATTGCCCCCTTCTAATTCAAAGATGATCCGACCTAAATCGGTACTGTTTTTATAACGTTGTTCAATATTCTTTTTCGCTTCCAGCATGCGCTGGAAGTGCTCTGGAGGAATATCGCGTGCTTTACGCGGATCTAGGTGCGGCAGTGCTAACACGGCCAGCAATACCAAAAACATGGTGAACCAGAAAATCGCAAAAATTCGCCCATATAGACTGCTGATCTTGGGGAGTCGCATTAATCCTCCTCAACCAGAAGATAACCACGTCCTCTGAGCGTTTTTATTCGAGGCTTTCCATCCGCTCTTTCTGGCAACTTCTTACGTAGGTTCGAGACATGCATGTCGATAGCGCGGTCAAACGCTGATAGTCGTTTACCTAACACATCCATGCTTAGTGTTTCTTTTGTCAGTGTTTCACCCGGATTCTGTACTAGGTGATTGAGTAGAGCAAATTCGGTGGTGGTAAGATCGAGCAGTTGATCGTTGCAGTATGCCTCTAATTTGCCAGGGTACACTTTAAGATCTTGATACTGGATGTAATCACTGTGTTTGGTGTGAGTGCTGTGTTGAGTTCGGCGTAAAATAGCGCGGATACGAGCCAGTAGTTCACGGTCACTAAACGGTTTGGGTAGATAATCGTCCGCGCCTAACTCTAATCCGATCACGCGGTCTATTTCTTCCCCTTTTGCCGTCAACATGAGGACGGGGGTTTCCCATTGTTCTCGTAAGCGTTTTAGCGTTTCCATGCCATTGAGTTTTGGCATCATGACATCCAGCAGAATGAGGTCGATGTCTGGAGTCAGGGCGGCTAACCCGGCTTCACCATCATTGGCTTCAGATACAATAAAGCCCTCATAAGAGAGCACCTCGTTTAACAGGCTGGTGAGTTCTGTATCATCATCAATTAAAAGTATGTGTGCCATGAAAACGTCTCTATTAAGTTCTATACCTTTTATAGTACTGGGAAACTCCAGTCATATTTAGCTTAATTTTTACTCTTTACGTTCATTTACTCTTCCTCAACGCCACTTTACATATGAAGTCGTAATCTATAGTTAAGCGCTGTAAAGATAGATCCATTCAATCACGAAATTTGAAAGGTATGATTATGAAAACTGCAAAAAAATTGGTATTGGCTGCTGTTGTTCTTCCACTAACGCTTGGTACGGCGAGCGCATTGGCTTACGGTGGAAAAAACCATCACCGAGGCCCGAACGATGACTGTGGTATCAGTGGTATAGGTTTTGAACGTGGCATGATGCGCCAGCTTGATCTCACTTCAGATCAGCAAGAAAAACTACGAGCAATGCGTGGAGCCGGAAAGAATAACTTTAAAGGCAATTATGAAGCCATGCGCGCAGAAATGCAGGCCCATCGCGATCAAATGCACGCGTTGATGCTCGCTGATGATTTTGATAAAGCGGCGGCTAATGAGCTGGCTAAGCAAATGGTTGAGCAGCAAAGTGAGCGCAGAGTGCAAATGATGGAAAGGCAGCATCAGATGCTCAGTATTTTAACGCCAGAACAGAAAGCGAAGTTTGTTGAGATGCACAACCAGCGCGTCGGGGAGTGTGACTACAGAATGAAAAACCGTATGAATGCTGATAAATAAGTAAATATCATGTAATAAAAAGGCGACGCAACAGTCGCCTTTCTTGTTTCATTTTTATTCAATCTTTGAGAGGTTATACTTAAAGAATTCGTTTGAAACTGAATTGCTTTATGAAACAAGAATATGCACGTTTGGTTACTATGGCTGCCTGGACAGCAACGATAGTAGCAACACTTCTATTAGTGGTGAAAGTTGGCGCTTGGTGGGTGACTGGCTCGGTAAGCCTACTCGCATCATTGATCGACTCAATGCTCGATATTGCCGCGTCATTGGTCAACCTTGTTGTAGTTCGCTACTCGTTGCAACCTGCAGATAGAGAGCATACCTTTGGTCACGGCAAAGCCGAGTCACTTGCGGCGCTTGCTCAGGCGATGTTCATCTCAGGGTCAGCCGTCTTTCTTATCTTGAATGGTGTTGACCGATTCTTCAGACCCCATGCACTTCAATCACCTGAATACGGTGTTTACGTCAGTTTGTTCGCAATAGCGGTGACATTCGCTCTGGTTAGATTTCAAAAGTACGTGGTGAAAAGAACCGGTAGCCAAGCGATCGCAGCAGACTCTTTGCACTATGAATCGGATCTCTACATGAATGCGGCGATCATGTTGGCGTTAGGTTTAAGCTGGTTTGGGATAGGTCAGGCCGACGCAGTATTCGCGATTGGTATCGGTGGCTACATTCTTTTCAGCGCCTTTAAAATGGTCAAAGAAGCCACGCAAACCCTACTTGATAGAAAGTTGCCTGATAGCGAACTCAAAGAGATACGTGAATGTTGTTTATCGGTTGAAGGGGTGCTTGGGGTGCATCAGCTTAGGACTCGAATGTCTGGCCCCACTCGTTTTGTCCAGCTTCACCTGGAATTGGAAGATCAAATCCCATTGATTGAAGCACATCGCATATCTGATTTGGTTGAAGACAGTTTGCTTGAGCGTTTTCCTGGCGCCGATGTCTTAATTCATCAGGATCCCTATTCGGTGGTTTTTGGCCCAGAAAGAGAGCAGAAATCGCAAGGTTGGTAATAAAAGCAGCATGAGACAAAGTGATGGTTATCGACTATCTTTTCATCGTTGAGAATTTTTACTGTGATCCTGACGTGTATCAAATTAGTTAATTTGCAAAACTGTAATACTCTTACATAAGTAGAAAAGTTACATAATTAGCTGCAAATAAAAGTAGTATTCCTAGTTGGGAAAGGTAACATATTGCGCAGTTAATAGAATTTTGTCAGAGGCTTTCGTAAGCCTCCAACGTAAAAATTGAAATAAGATTTCCAAAAATCGAGGGTGAGCATGATTAAGAAGATCGGTGTTTTGACAAGTGGCGGTGACGCACCAGGCATGAACGCAGCACTACGTGGCGTGGTTCGTACTGCACTAACGGAAGGCTTGGAAGTATACGGTGTTAAAGACGGTTACTTAGGCCTTTACGAAAACCGTATCGAGAAGCTTGATCGTTCAAGCGTATCAGACGTGATCAACAAAGGTGGTACTTTCCTAGGTTCTGCGCGTTTCCCTGAGTTTAGAGATGAAGCCGTTCGTGAAAAAGCGATCGAAAACCTGAAAGAACATGGCATTGACGCACTTGTTGTTGTCGGTGGTGACGGTTCTTACATGGGTGCTAAAAAGCTGACAGAAATGGGTTACCCTTGTATTGGTCTACCTGGCACCATCGATAACGATATTGCCGGCACCGACTACACTATCGGTTACCTAACCGCCCTGAACACTGTTATCGATGCCATTGACCGCCTACGCGATACTTCTTCATCACACCAACGTATTTCTATTGTTGAAATCATGGGCCGCCACTGTGGCGACCTTACTCTTATGTCGGCAATTGCTGGTGGTTGTGAGTACATCATCACACCAGAAACAGGCCTTGATAAAGAGAAACTAGTCAACAACATCAAAGACGGCATCAAAAAAGGTAAGAAGCATGCGATCATTGCGCTTACTGAGCTAATGATGGATGCCAATGAGCTGGCGAAAGAAATTGAAGACGCAACTGGCCGTGAAACACGTGCTACAGTGCTTGGTCACATCCAGCGTGGCGGTCGTCCGACAGCGTTTGACCGTGTTTTAGCGTCGCGCATGGGTAACTATGCGGTGCATTTGCTTCTTGAAGGTCACGGTGGTCGTTGTGTTGGTATCCAGCAAGAGCAACTGGTTCACCATGACATCATCGATGCGATTGAGAACATGAAGCGTCCAGTGCGCCACGATCTGTACAAGGTTGCAGAAGAGCTGTTCTAAGACACGATGATTTGTCTGAAGTGATAAAAAACCACCTAAACTTAGGTGGTTTTTTTGTATGTTAGCAGCGTGGCTGGTTGGTCAATGAAGACGGCTATCGAACAAATCTTTCTTGTTGCTATGATTATTCTAGATGCAGATCGAGCGGCGTTTTACTGCTACGCCCTCCAATTTCACGCGTTAGCTTCGGAACGAGGTAACCGGATACACGCTCAATGACACCAGCCATAATACTTTTCGCCATCTCGTCCGAGATAAAGAAGTGAGCCGCGCCTTGTACTTTATCGAGTACGTGCATGTAGTAAGGCAGTATACCCGCATCAAACAGAGACTCACTGAGTGCCACTTGAGCCTCGACACTGTCATTGACACCTTTGAGCATCACGCCTTGGTTCAGCAGTGTGACACCGACTTGCTTCAATTTACCCAGTGACATAGACAGCTCTTGGTTAATCTCTTGCGCATGATTGATATGGGTGACCAAAATCACCTGTAGTCGAGTCTCTGCCAACACTTTGATGAGTTGCTCGGTGACGCGGGCTGGGATCACGACGGGTAAACGGGAGTGAATGCGCAGTCTTTTGATGTGCGGTATGTCAGCAATATGATCGACCAACCACTGGATCTCATCATCTTTCGCCATCAAAGGATCCCCACCGGAAAGAATCACTTCATTGAGTTCTGGGTGATGAGCAATGTAGTCCAGACTCTGCTGCCAAGCGGCTTTGTTCCCTTTATTGTCTTGATAAGGGAAGTGACGGCGGAAGCAGTAGCGGCAGTTAATGGCACAGCCACCCTTTACGATCAGCAGGGTACGGTTTCGGTATTTGTGCAGCAAACCTGGGATCGCGTTATTTTGCTCTTCTAACGGATCGTTGGAGAAACCTGGGTGTACTTCAAACTCTTCCGTTAAGGGAAGTACCTGACGCAAAAGTGGATCAAATGGATTGCCTTTTTCCATTCTATCAACAAAACTTTGCGGCACACGCTGTGCAAAAAGCTTGCGTGCTTCAAACCCGTGTTGCCAAGGTTTGGGATCTATTTCTAGCTGTTCTAGCAGTTTTAGAGGATCGGAGATCCCATTCGCTAGCTGTTTGAGCCAGTTTTGCTCAACAGAATCAACTTTTCGGGTTATTATGTGCGGCATTAATTTTAACTCGAAGAATGGTAAGAGGAAAAAATGGCTACTGTTAGCACGAATGAATTCAAAGGCGGTCTTAAAATTATGCTTGATAATGAGCCTTGTGTCATTCTCGAAAACGAGTATGTAAAACCAGGCAAAGGTCAGGCGTTCAACCGCGTTAAAATCCGTAAGTTGCTTTCAGGTAAAGTTCTAGAGAAAACATTTAAGTCTGGTGACACTGTTGAAGTGGCAGACGTAATGGATATCGACCTAGATTACCTATACAACGACGGTGAATTCTACCACTTCATGAACAGCGAAACATTTGAACAAATCGCTGCGGACCTGAAAGCGGTAGGTGAGAGCGCTAAATGGCTAGTAGAAAACGACACTTGTATGCTGACGCTATGGAACGGCAACCCAATCGTTGTGACTCCACCAAACTTCGTTGAGCTAGAAGTGACAGACACAGACCCTGGCCTAAAAGGTGATACTCAGGGTACTGGCGGTAAACCTGCAACTCTAACTACAGGTGCAGTTGTTCGTGTTCCTCTGTTTATCTCTATTGGCGAAGTGATCAAAGTAGATACACGTAATGGCGAATACGTTGGTCGAGTGAAGTAAGTACAGCTTGCCAAAACTGCTAAAAAGGTCACTTCGGTGGCCTTTTTTGTTTTTCAGTCTGGTGTTTGATGTGCCACAATTCTTAATTCGTGCCCTGTGGTTAAACTGATGATCATGAAACAGTCCTTACGTATTTGGCTTGAAGCCGCACGACCAAAAACGCTACCTCTGGCGTTGGTCTCGATTTTAACGGGCAGCGTACTTGCCTATTCTACCCACCAGTTTTCGTTCATTGTGGCCGTACTGGCGTTTCTGACTGCCACACTGTTGCAAATCCTTTCCAATTTAGCCAACGATTATGGTGATGCGGTCAAAGGGACGGACAACGAAAAACGACTAGGGCCAGTTCGTGCTATTCAATCAGGCAGCGTATCACTGCGTGATATGAAACAGGCCATTGTCATTAATATTATTCTGACCATGGCATCAGGGTTGGTGCTTGTGTTTTACGCGTTAGAAAGCCTTAATAGCATTTTGGCTTTTATTGGCTTAGGCGTATTGGCGATCATTGCCGCCATTGCTTACACCGTGGGTAATAAACCGTATGGATATGTCGGTTTGGGGGATATTTCTGTCTTTATTTTCTTCGGCCTATTAGGTGTCGCGGGAACATATTTTTTGCATACGGGCGTTGTCGCGCCGCTACTGACCTTACCCGCAGTAGGGTGTGGGTTACTGGCAGTGGCTGTTCTCAATATCAACAATATGCGTGATATTGAAAACGACAAAGAGTGCGGTAAGCGGACGGTCGCGGTTCGGCTTGGACAAAAAAAAGCGAAGTACTACCACTCTGTCTTGCTGGCGGGGGCACTCGTTGCTTTCCTCGTGTATTTAATGCTTCACCCAGGCCCTTGGTGGATTTCTTTGCCATTCTTCTTAAGCGTGTTAGTGGCCTATAAACACGCTCGGGCTGTTTGGCTTGCAGAGCAACCAGCGCACATTGCACCTATGATGCCAGTTATTGTGAAGTGCTCACTAGTGACAAACATCCTATTTGCTGGAGTTGTTATAGCTCAAACTCTGGTGAGTTGATCTATCTTTGTCATTGCAATGACTTAATGTCTCGATATACTCGATGAAGACAATGAACGCTATGGGAAGGAACACGATGGAATACAATACGTCTGCCTTATGTGACATTTACTCTGAACAAGTAGATGTTGTTGAGCCTATGTTCAGTAATTTTGGCGGCTGTGCTTCATTTGCCGGGCAGCTCACGACTTTGAAGTGTTTTGAGGATAACGGTCTCATCCGTGAAGTCCTAGAGCAAGATGGCTTAGGACGAGTTTTGCTGATCGATGGTGGTGGTTCCCTGCGTCGTGCTTTGATCGATGCTGAATTAGCATCGCTAGCCGAAGAAAATGACTGGGAAGGTATTGTTGTCTATGGATGTGTTCGTGAAGTTGATGAGCTGGAAGATATGAGTATTGGTATCCAAGCGCTTGCCTCGATCCCCGTTGGTGCGGTGTCGCAAGGTGTTGGTGATGTCGATATCCCAGTAAACTTCGGTGGCGTTACCTTCCTTCCTGAAGATTATCTCTACGCCGATAATACCGGTGTGATTCTGTCCCAAGAGCCGCTTGATGTGGAACTTGAAGTGGCAGAAGATGATGAAGTCATCAATGGCTAAAATGAATCTCTAAACACCGGCAGTAGCCGGTGTTTTTGTATTTATGCCTGACAAGAATGAGGAGATAAGTATTCCTTTCTCAGCCTCAGTGCATAGAAGTAACCAAATATCCCACCCAAAATGTTCCCTAATGCGATGCCGATAAACAGCCCTTCGATGCCGTAAACCAAACTACCTACCCACGCTCCTGGTAGAGTAAAGCAGAACAAGCGCATAAAGCTCCACTGAAACGCTTTTAAAGGCTGGTGCAAGGCGTTTAACCCAGCAATTAGCATCATCACAATGCCTTGGAAACCATAACTAAACGGCACAACGAGCAGGTAATGCCACAATAGATTTTCGACCTCTTTCTCCTGCGAGAAGAGAGCCGCCAGTGGAATGCTGAGCGGTACCATCATGATAAAAATACCCAACTGGAAGACCACAGAAAATCGAACGCTGAGGAAAAGGCCGGCAAAACTGCGTGCGGGGTTATTAGCCCCAATATTTTGAGCGATAAAAGGGGTTAGCGCGGAGGTCAAAGACATCAGTACTAAAATGAGTATCGACTCTATGCGCTGCGCGGCACCGTAAGTGGCAACGGCAGCGGTACCATGGCTCGATAACATCATCATTAGAATCGCGCCGGAAATCGGGTTCATCGCATTAGATAGAGCGGCAGGTGTTCCAATCTTAAGGATCAGTTTCCAATCTGACAGCAGCCTTGGCAGGTAAGGGAGAGCGAGTAATTTCTCTCTTTTGACCAGCACATAGAGTGAGCCAATCAACGCGCCCAGCCAGCTAAAAGCACTGGCAATGGCCGCGCCTTGAATGCCTAACTCAGGGAAAGGGCCGATACCAAAGATGAGTAGTGGGTCGAGCACACCGTTAATGAACCCGGCCAGCATCATGATTTTTGCCGGTGTTTTGGTATCCCCAGTGGCGCGAATTGCGCTATTGCCCGCCATCGGAATGACCAGAAGCGGAATGGTGAAATACCAAATCTGCATGTATTGATGGATGAGAGGCAGCAATTCCTCCTCAGCCCCTAGTAACAAAAACAGAGGGTCAATCGTACTTAACCCGATCGCACATGCCATGGCGACGAGTGTGACCGCGAGAATCAGGCCATGACTAGAGAAACGAGCAGCATCTTGCGCGTCTCCCTGTCCTAGCAGGCGGCCAATATTGGTTGATAAGCCCATACCAATGCCCATCGTGATGCAGTTAACGCCAAATGTGACAGGAAAGGTATAGCTGATAGCGGCAAGAGCTTGAGTGCCGAGTAGGGAGATGAAAAACGTGTCGACGAGGTTAAACATCAGAATCGCGACCAGCCCGAAAATCATCGGCACTGTCATTTGGCGCAAGACTGTCGGAATAGAGCCGGTTAGTAGGCCATGCTTATCCTTCATCGTGAATAGCTACTCTAGCGGAGGAAAAACGTAGCATACTTGATTCGATGGGGAGATACAAAAAAGGCCAGCATGTCGCTGGCCTTGGAAGGTTTGCTTTAATTAAGCTTTCGCTTTTGCTGCTGCTTTTGCAATAGCCACGAAGCTCTTCGCGTCTAGAGATGCACCGCCAACTAGAGCGCCGTCGATGTCTGGTTGTGCGAAGTACGCTTCAGCGTTTTCTGGTTTAACACTGCCGCCGTATTGGATGATCACTTGCTCAGCAACTGCTGCGTCTTTTTCTGCAATCATTGCGCGGATAGATGCGTGGATACGTTGTGCATCGTCTGCTGTTGCTGCTTTACCAGTACCGATCGCCCAGATTGGTTCGTAAGCGATGATTGCGCCGTTTAGTGCTTCAACACCGTAAGCATCGATCACAGCATTGATTTGACGTGCACATACTGCTTCTGTTTCACCAGCTTCGTTTTGCGCTTCAGATTCACCGATACAGAAAACTGGTTTCAGGCCGTTTTCTTTTAGGAATGCGAATTTCTTAGCAACAAATTCGTCAGACTCGTTGTGGTACTCACGGCGCTCAGAGTGGCCGATGATGATGTGAGTTGCACCGAAGTCTTTTAGCATCTCAGGAGACATATCGCCTGTGAATGCACCGCTGTTGTTTAGGTCAGTGTTTTGTGCACCTAGGATTACTTTGTTACCGCCTTCTGCGATTACGCGCTCAGCTAGGTCGATGTAAAGTGCTGGTGGAGCGACTGCTACGTCTACACCTTCAACGCCTTCAAGCTCAGCGTTGATACCAGTTAGCAGCTCTTTAACCATCGCTTTGCTGCCGTTAAGTTTCCAGTTACCCATCACTACAGGACGACGCATAGGAATATCTCCCTTATCTTTAATATAAAAAGTTTATCAATGTAGCAAGTACATCAATGTAAAAAATCTTCGTAAGAATATAACAGATAAAATAAGCCAGATCATGACTAGTATCATGTCTTAACCGGATCTCATCCCCGGGTTAAGAGTGTCTTACAGAATAAACAATCTTAGCTTAGTTCAGTTCAGTGATCTCATAAGCAGAAAAGCGCTATTTGACTCGGAAATTAGTATGGAAATTGTTAATACTGAATAAGCAGGTATTCGCACAATTGAAACTCTCTTACAGTTAAGGAAAACTATGCCAAATCTAGTAATGGAATATTCCAACTCGGTGGATGAAAGGGTCAATGTCCAAGGGCTTTTGGAAGATTTACATAAGGTTGCGCTTCAAAGTGGTTTATTTGATATTGGATCGGTAAAGTCCAGGTCACTGCGCTGCGATCACTGGCTGATAGGGGAGGAGGGAGATAGTGTCGACTTTATACACATCAGTTTTGAACTGTTGGATGGCCGTACTCCCGAACAAAAAAGAGAACTCTCTCGCCAGTTAATGGCCGAACTTCAATGCCAGGCAAGCAGTGTGCAAAGTTTAACGGTGAATATTCGCGACATGGATAAGGAGTGCTTCCAAAAAGCACTGAACTAATTTGATTATTATTTTGTATTTTTAGGTAATGTTATGTCGATAAAAGAGCTGTTGTTTTCATTTCAGGGTCGGGTGGGTCGTAAAACCTACTGGGTATGGAACGTGATTTACTATGCGTTAATCGTTGGTTTTGCGACCGGAATTAACGCGTTATTTCCGGTTTATGCACACCTGTTACTCCCTGTTTTTCTTCTCGTCATCCTTATTCCGGATCTGGCTATTACCGCGAAACGTTGGCACGACAGAAACAAAACCAGTTGGTGGTTACTCCTAAATCTGCCCCTCGTTATTGGCAGAATGACCGTTCCGATGGGAGACCCTACCCAAGCATCGCAAACAACCACGGTTCAGCTGGTAAGCTCGCTTGCGGCTTTGATCTGTGGCGGGTGGATTTTAATTGAGTGTGGTTTTTTGAAGGGAAACGAAGGCGCAAACCAATTCGGGCCAGAGCCTAAATAGGAAAAGAATCACGATGACGGTTTTAGACTTCAGCACGCTAATTTCGAACATGGTTGCTGAAGTCTTAATAATTCAACTACTTACGCAGTAGAATCTCTTCTACTTTGTGATCCGCACCCTTTTTCAACACCAGTTGCGCGCGTCCCTTTGTTGGTAAAATATTTTGCTGGAGGTTGATGCCGTTGATCGATTGCCAGATGTCGTGGGCTTTCTTGATCGCTTCTGGCTCGGTCAGCTTGGTATAGTGACTAAAGTAGGACCCCGCACGCGTGAACGCTCCCTGACGAAACTTAAGGAAACGTTCCACATACCAGTTTTCAATCACTTCACTATTTGCATCTACATAAAGAGAAAAATCTAAAAAATCGGACACGAAGACTCGGTGTGGATCGTGAGGGTAGTCCATGCCACTTTGCAGTACGTTTAATCCCTCAATGATGAGCACATCTGGCCTGTCGACGACTTTGACTTCATCAGTAATGTCATAAGTGATGTGGGAATAGGTCGGAACCGTTAAGTTCGGTTTACCTGCTTTGACATCTGAGACAAACTCAACCAAACGCTTAATATCGTAAGACTCTGGAAAGCCCTTTCGGTGCATTATTCCACGTTCATTGAGCACTTTTTTAGGGTATAAAAAACCGTCTGTGGTGACCAGTTCAACTTTAGGGTGGTTTTCCCAGCGAGCAAGCAGCGCTCTTAGTAGGCGTGCGGTGGTGCTTTTACCGACCGCGACACTACCAGCAATCCCAATAATAAAAGGGGGAGGACTCTCTTGGTTACTGAGGAAGTTATTTAAGACCGTATTGCGGCTTTGTCTAGCGGCAACATAAAGATTTAATAATCGTGCCAGGGGAAGGTAAATTTCGACCACTTCTTCCATTGTCAGACTTTCATTGACCCCTTGAAGTTCAATTAGATCCTCTTTGGATAAGGTCATCGGAACAGAGTTACGTAGCTCTGCCCACTGCTGACGAGTAAAAGAGAGAAATGGAGTCATAGTCTTCCTAACCAGAATTCGCGATAAGAGCTGCGAAAATACAACAACAAGCCCTGTTTGCAAATGACAAGCGCGGTTTAAAGTGGTTTTTGTCTGCTATTTTGTGTGAATTTTCATCAAATAAACAGAAAGTGGTCAAAAAGGTGATTTTTTTTAAATTTACTCTTGCAAGGCAGAAAATCATTCAATAGAATGCGCACCACTTATGCCGACTTAGCTCAGTAGGTAGAGCAACTGACTTGTAATCAGTAGGTCACCAGTTCGATTCCGGTAGTCGGCACCATTCTTTCCTTTAGTAGTTAGAATGGCTTAAAAATTTGGAGGGGTTCCCGAGTGGCCAAAGGGAGCAGACTGTAAATCTGCCGGCACTGCCTTCGATGGTTCGAATCCGTCCCCCTCCACCATATTCTTTAGGAAATAGCTCACAGAGTTACGTGTTGCGGGCATCGTATAATGGCTATTACCTCAGCCTTCCAAGCTGATGATGCGGGTTCGATTCCCGCTGCCCGCTCCACTCATTTAGAGTGCTGATATAGCTCAGGTGGTAGAGCGCATCCTTGGTAAGGATGAGGTCGGCAGTTCGAGTCTGCCTATCAGCACCAGCTCTCAAGCAAACTTTTCCTTTTGATACTTTCTTTTAACTAAACTACGTTTAGTGTTTGAGAGTAAGTTTAACACCAATACTTTTGGTTGCGTGGTCATCAAAGCCACCTAAATCCGTACCTAGAGGGACAACTCATGTCTAAAGAAAAATTTGAACGTACGAAACCGCACGTAAACGTTGGTACTATCGGCCACGTTGACCACGGTAAAACAACTCTAACTGCAGCAATCTGTACTACTCTTGCTAAAGTTTACGGCGGTGACGCGAAAGACTTCGCATCTATCGATAACGCTCCAGAAGAGCGTGAGCGCGGTATCACAATCGCTACTTCTCACGTAGAGTACGACACTCCAACTCGCCACTACGCACACGTTGACTGTCCAGGACACGCGGACTACGTTAAAAACATGATCACTGGTGCTGCTCAGATGGACGGTGGTATCCTTGTAGTTGCTGCGACAGATGGCCCAATGCCACAAACTCGTGAGCACATCCTACTAGGCCGTCAGGTTGGTATCCCTTACATCATCGTATTCATGAACAAATGTGACATGGTTGATGATGAAGAGCTACTAGAACTAGTAGAAATGGAAGTACGTGAACTTCTATCTGAATACGATTTCCCAGGTGATGACCTACCAGTTATCCAAGGTTCTGCACTAGGCGCACTAAACGGCGAAGAGCAGTGGGAAGCGAAAATCGTTGAACTAGCAGAAGCACTAGACAACTACATTCCAGAACCAGAGCGTGCAGTAGATCAGCCATTCCTAATGCCTATCGAAGACGTATTCTCAATCCAAGGTCGTGGTACAGTAGTAACTGGCCGTATCGAGCGTGGTATCCTAACAGTAGGTGACGAAGTTGCTATCGTAGGTATCAAAGACACTACTACAACTACATGTACTGGTGTTGAGATGTTCCGTAAGCTTCTAGACGAAGGCCGTGCTGGTGAGAACGTTGGTGCACTTCTACGTGGTACTAAGCGTGACGAAGTTGAACGTGGTCAAGTACTAGCGAAGCCTGGTTCAATCACTCCACACACTAAGTTCGAATCAGAAGTATACGTACTGTCTAAAGATGAAGGTGGTCGTCACACTCCATTCTTCAAAGGCTACCGTCCACAGTTCTACTTCCGTACAACTGACGTAACTGGCGACATCCAGCTACCAGAAGGCGTAGAAATGGTAATGCCAGGTGACAACGTACAGATGACTGTAGAGCTAATCGCACCAATCGCAATGGACGAAGGTCTACGTTTCGCGATCCGTGAAGGTGGCCGTACAGTAGGTGCTGGTGTTGTTGCTAAGATCTTCGACTAATTCTTAGAATTGTCGAAGACTTCTGAAAAATCTTTGAATAAGATTTGACGAACCAGTAGCAAAAAGGGCATCATTTGATGCCCTTTTTCTGCACTCAAAATAATGTTTGCTGATTTGTTGTACAAGCAGACGTTAAGCAGGATTTTTTGATAGAAGACGGGCTTTTCTATCAAAGAAAGAGTACGACGGTTAATTCAGACCGTTGTTTATGGATTTGCCCTGCAACAGCGGGGTTGTTGTCGTCTATATTAAGACTTGTGACAGGTTGGTTTTATGAAAGCAAATAATGCTGAAACTCCTGAGAGCTCAAATGGCGCAGATATCTTTAAGTGGATTGTCACTTTCGTTCTGCTAGCTGCCGCTGTTGTGGGTAATTACCTGTATGGTGAGATGTCTGTAGTGGTTCGAGCTGCGGGTGTTGTTGTTTTGATTGCTGCTGCACTTGGTGTCGCTGCAACAACAACTAAGGGTAAAGCGTCGATCAGTTTTGCTAAAGAATCGCGTATGGAAGTTCGCAAAGTAGTTTGGCCAACTCGCCAAGAAACTATGCAAACGACTCTGATTGTTTTAGCTGTAAGTATTGTAATGGCTCTAGTGCTATGGGGTATTGACGGCATTATGGTTCGTCTTGTGTCTCTAGCAACTGGGGTATAGAGGGTAGTAATTCATGAGTGAAGCTCCTAAAAAACGCTGGTATGTGGTTCAAGCCTTCTCTGGATTTGAAGGTCGTGTAGCTCAGTCTCTTCGCGAGCATATCAAGATGCATGGCATGGAAGAGCTATTTGGTGAAGTATTAGTCCCAACTGAAGAAGTTGTGGAAATGCGCGCAGGCCAACGTCGTAAGTCTGAGCGTAAATTCTTCCCAGGTTACGTCCTAGTTCAGATGATCATGAACGATGAATCATGGCACTTAGTACGCAGTGTGCCGCGTGTCATGGGCTTCATTGGTGGTACCTCTGACCGTCCAGCTCCTATCACTGATAAGGAAGCTGACGCGATTCTAAATCGTCTTGAGAAAGCGAGCGAAGCACCTCGTCCACGTACTATGTACGAAGCGGGTGAAGTGGTACGTGTTACTGACGGTCCATTTGCTGACTTCAACGGTACAGTTGAAGAAGTGGATTACGAGAAGAGCCGCCTGAAAGTGTCTGTGTCGATCTTTGGTCGCGCAACACCAGTTGAGCTTGAATTTGGTCAGGTTGAAAAACTTGATTAAAAATACACCTTTTTAAGGTTGTATAAGGCGCGAATTATGACTATAATTTCGCGCCTTTTTACTTCTAGTGAAGTAAAAAGTTATTTACGTAAACGGGGAGCTGATCGGTTGATTAGCGTCTGAACCCAAAACTTAGGAATTATCATGGCTAAGAAAGTTGAAGCTTACATCAAGCTGCAAGTTGCTGCTGGTATGGCGAACCCAAGTCCACCGGTTGGTCCTGCACTAGGTCAACACGGTGTGAACATCATGGAATTCTGTAAAGCGTTTAACGCGAAGACAGAATCTATCGAGAAAGGTCTACCGACTCCAGTTGTTATCACTGTATACAACGACCGTTCTTTCACGTTCGTAACTAAGACTCCACCTGCTGCTGTTCTTCTGAAGAAAGCTGCTGGCGTTAAGTCTGGTTCAGGTCGTCCAAACACTGAAAAAGTTGGTACTGTAACTGACGCTCAAATCCAAGAAATCGCAGAAACTAAAGCTGCTGATATGACTGGTGCTGACATCGAAGCGATGAAACGCTCAATCGCTGGTACTGCTCGTTCAATGGGCCTAGTGGTAGAGGGTTAAGATCATGGCAAAACTAACTAAGCGCATGCGCGTAATCCGCGAAAAAGTTGACGTAACTAAAGAATACGAAATCAACGAAGCTGTAGCTCTTCTTCAAGAACTAGCAACTGCTAAATTCGTTGAGTCTGTAGACGTTGCTGTTAACCTTGGCATCGATGCTCGTAAATCTGACCAGAACGTACGTGGTGCAACTGTACTGCCTCACGGTACTGGCCGCGAAATCCGCGTTGCAGTGTTCACTCAAGGTGCAAACGCTGAAGCAGCTAAAGAAGCTGGCGCAGATATCGTTGGTATGGAAGATCTTGCTGAGCAAGTGAAGAAAGGCGAAATGAACTTTGACGTAGTTGTTGCTTCTCCAGATGCAATGCGCGTTGTAGGTCAACTAGGTACTATCCTAGGTCCTCGCGGTCTAATGCCAAACCCTAAAGTTGGTACTGTAACTCCTAACGTTGCTGAAGCGGTTAAGAACGCTAAAGCTGGTCAGGTTCGTTACCGTAACGACAAAAACGGCATCATCCACACTACTATCGGTAAAGCTAACTTCTCTGCAGAGCAGATCAAAGAGAACCTAGAGTCTCTTCTAATTGCTCTTAAGAAAGCTAAACCATCTTCAGCGAAAGGTACTTTCCTGAAGAAAGTAAGCATCTCTACTACTATGGGTGCTGGTGTTGCTGTTGATCAGGCTAGCCTGAACACAGTTGCGTAATTAAATATTACCGCACACTTATTTACTTAGGCGTGAAATATATGTATAATTTTGCGCCTAATATTTGTGGTTGGGGCTGAACTTTGGTTCATTGAATTCTTCTAGAGTTCATTGTGAATTATGACCCAGTCTCCGTCCAAGACCGTAGGTGTCTGAGTTTATTTTATAAATGAAGGCTTAATTTACCTACGTAGATGGTGCCCGAACTGACAGAAAGCTCTATGTAATATAGTTACCTTTCTTCTGGGAAGCACCTCAATAGCTCTCACTGTTGTGATAATAGTGAGTGGTGTAACGACAACCAGGAGTAAATCCAAGATGGCTTTAAACCTTCAAGACAAAAAAGCAATTGTTGCTGAAGTCAACGAAGCTGCCAGTGGTGCACTTTCTGCAGTTGTAGCTGACTCTCGTGGCGTTGAAGTAGGCGCGATGACTTCTCTACGTAAACAAGCTCGTGAAGCGGGCGTTTACATTAGAGTTGTTCGTAACACGCTTATGCGTCGTGCGGTTGAAGGTACAGACTACGAATGTCTAACTGAGACATTTACTGGTCCTACTCTAATCGCATTCTCTAACGAGCACCCAGGTGCTGCAGCGCGTCTTTTCAAAGACTTCGCTAAAGAGAACAAAGACTTCGAGATCAAAGCTGCTGCATTTGAAGGCGCGCTAACTGACGCTGAAGTACTAGCGACACTACCAACTTACGACGAAGCTATTGCACGCCTAATGATGTGCATGAAAGAAGCTTCTGCAGGCAAGCTGGCACGTACGTTCGCTGCTATCCGCGATCAAAAAGAAGAAGCAGCGGCATAAGCCTTGCTTTTTACTGGTTGCTTAATAAACTTATTGTTGACTTAAAAGAGAATTGTTATGTCTATTACTAACGAGCAAATCCTAGATGCAGTTGCAGAAATGTCTGTAATGCAAGTTGTTGAACTAATCGAAGCAATGGAAGAGAAATTCGGTGTTTCTGCTGCAGCTGCTGTTGTAGCTGGCGGCGCTGCTGGCGGCGAAGCTGCTGAAGAGCAAACTGAATTCGACGTAATCCTAGAATCTGCTGGCGGTAACAAAGTTGCTGTAATCAAAGCAGTACGTGGCGCAACTGGTCTAGGCCTTAAAGAAGCTAAAGGTCTTGTAGACGGCGCTCCAGCACCTCTTAAAGAAGGTGTTGATAAAGCAGAAGCTGAAGCTCTTAAAGCTCAGCTAGAAGAAGCTGGTGCAAGTGTTACTGTTAAGTAATTATTGCATAGTTTCTTAGCCTAACGGCTAATGGCTGGTGGTTTTTTAACCACCGGCCTTTTTGCGCTGTAGGGCACAGGTGAATTTTCCGCTGTTTAGTCACCTATGTCTGAGCAAAAAACGTTTCATTACACCTTAATGAAACGCCACTACAGTCAAACAGTTGTTTAGTCACTGTCTCATACTACCCGAGACAGTTTGGGTCACTTATCAGCGAGCTGAGGAACCCCATGGTTTACTCTTATACCGAGAAAAAGCGCATCCGTAAGGACTTTGGTACTCGTCCACAAGTTTTGGACATTCCATACCTGCTATCGATCCAGCTCGATTCGTTCGAAAAATTCATCGAACAGGATCCTGAGGGGCAATACGGTCTTGAGGCTGCTTTCCGTTCTGTATTCCCTATTCAGAGCTACAACGGCAATTCCGAGCTGCAATACGTTAGCTACCGTCTTGGTGAGCCAGTTTTTGACGTTAAAGAATGTCAAATCCGCGGTGTAACTTATTCGAAGCCACTGCGCGTAAAACTACGCCTAGTTATCTTTGATAAAGACGCGCCAGCAGGTACTGTAAAAGACATTAAAGAACAAGAAGTCTACATGGGTGAAATCCCGCTCATGACTGACAATGGTACCTTCGTAATCAATGGTACCGAGAGGGTTATCGTATCCCAGCTGCACAGAAGCCCAGGCGTTTTCTTCGACAGCGATAAGGGTAAGACCCACTCATCAGGTAAAGTTCTCTACAATGCGCGTGTTATTCCTTACCGTGGTTCATGGCTTGATTTCGAGTTTGACCCTAAGGATAACCTATACGTACGTATTGACCGCCGTCGTAAACTTCCAGCATCGATCATTCTGCGCGCATTAGGTAAGACGACAGAAGAGATTCTGGATATCTTCTTTGAGAAGATTAACTTCCAGGTTAAAGATCAAACTCTATTGATGGAGTTGGTTCCTGAGCGTTTACGCGGTGAAACGGCGTCATTCGATATTGAAGCGAATGGTAAAACGTACGTTGAGACAGGTCGTCGTGTTACAGCACGCCACATCCGTCAACTTGAAAAAGATGGCGTTGCCCACATCGAGGTACCAGTAGAGTACATCGTAGGTAAAGTTGCATCGAAAGATTACATCAACGAAGCAACGGGCGAGATCATTGTTGGTGCTAACCAAGAAATTAGTCTTGAAGCGCTAGCAAACCTTTCTCAAGCAGGCCACAAAGCGCTAGAAGTTCTGTTTACGAACGATCTAGACCACGGTCCATTCATGTCAGAGACAGTACGTATCGACAGCACTGTTGATCGTATTTCTGCATTGGTAGAAATCTACCGCATGATGCGCCCAGGTGAGCCGCCAACGAAAGAAGCTGCTGAAGCTCTATTCGAAAGCCTATTCTTCTCTGAAGAGCGTTACGATCTATCGACTGTTGGTCGTATGAAGTTCAACAGCTCTATCGAACGTGAAGATGCTCAAGAGCAGGGCACACTTGATGAAACTGATATCATCGAAGTGATGAAGAAGCTTATCGCTATCCGTAACGGCATCGGTGAAGTGGACGATATCGACCACCTAGGTAACCGTCGCATCCGTTCTGTTGGCGAAATGGCAGAAAACCAGTTCCGTGTAGGTCTAGTACGTGTTGAACGTGCTGTTAAAGAGCGCCTAAGCCTTGGTGATCTTGACGCTATCATGCCTCAAGACCTGATCAACGCTAAGCCTATCTCTGCTGCGGTTAAAGAATTCTTTGGTTCTTCTCAGCTTTCACAGTTCATGGACCAAAACAACCCGCTTTCAGAAGTAACGCACAAACGTCGTATTTCTGCATTGGGTCCTGGCGGTCTAACTCGTGAACGCGCTGGCTTCGAAGTGCGAGACGTACACGTAACGCACTACGGTCGTTTATGTCCGATCGAAACGCCTGAAGGTCCAAACATCGGTCTGATCAACTCTCTATCTGCATTTGCGCGTTGTAACGAGTACGGTTTCCTAGAAACCCCGTACCGTCGTGTAGTAGATGGTGTAGTGACAGACGAAGTAGATTACCTATCTGCAATCCAAGAAGGTCAGTACGTTATCGCGCAGGCGAACACGGTTCTGACTGAAGAAGGCACATTCGCTGATGAGCTAATCACTGCTCGTCAGAAAGGTGAATCTGGTCTTCACCCACGTGAACACGCTCAATACATGGACGTTGCAACTAACCAGGTTGTATCGATCGCTGCATCGCTTATCCCGTTCCTAGAACACGATGATGCGAACCGTGCATTGATGGGTGCGAACATGCAACGTCAGGCAGTTCCAACTCTTAAAGCTGACAAGCCTCTAGTTGGTACTGGTATTGAACGTAACATCGCGGTTGACTCAGGTGTTACTGCCGTTGCGAAACGTGGTGGTGTAATCCAGTCTGTAGATGCTTCTCGTATCGTTGTGAAAGTGAACGACGACGAGCTGATCCCTGGTGAAGCAGGCATCGATATCTACAACCTAACTAAATACACTCGTTCTAACCAAAACACGTGTATCAACCAGCGTCCATGCGTGATGCCAGGTGAACCAGTACTACGTGGCGACGTTCTTGCTGACGGTCCTTCAACCGACCTTGGTGAGCTAGCGCTTGGTCAGAACATGCGTATCGCATTCATGCCTTGGAACGGTTACAACTTCGAGGACTCGATCTTAGTATCTGAGCGCGTAGTTCAAGAAGACCGTTTCACGACTATCCACATTCAAGAGCTATCTTGTGTGGCACGTGATACTAAGCTTGGTGCTGAAGAAATCACAGCTGATATTCCAAACGTAGGTGAGTCTGCTCTGTCTAAACTGGACGAGTCAGGTATCGTTTACATTGGTGCTGAAGTGAAAGGCGGTGACATCCTTGTAGGTAAAGTAACGCCTAAAGGTGAAACCCAGCTCACTCCTGAAGAGAAGCTACTACGTGCAATCTTCGGTGAGAAAGCGTCAGACGTTAAAGACACGTCTCTACGCGTACCAAACTCAGTTTCAGGTACTATCATCGACGTTCAAGTATTTACTCGTGACGGCGTTGAAAAAGACAAACGTGCACTTGAAATTGAACAGATGCAGCTGAAAGAAGCGAAGAAAGACCTAACTGAAGAATTCCAGATTCTTGAGGGTGGCCTTCTAAACCGCGTGAAAGCTGTATTGATCGACGGTGGCTACACTGAAGCGAAACTAGACTCTATCGACCGTAAGAAATGGCTAGAGCTAACGCTTGAAGATGACGCTCTACAAACTCAGCTTGAGCAACTAGCTGAGCAGTGGGACGAGCTAAAAGCTGACTTCGATAAGAAGTTCGAAACCAAGCGTCGTAAGATCACACAAGGTGATGATCTAGCACCGGGCGTACTGAAGATCGTTAAGGTTTACCTAGCGGTTAAACGTCGCATTCAGCCTGGTGATAAGATGGCGGGTCGTCACGGTAACAAGGGTGTAATCTCTAAGATCAACCCTGTTGAAGACATGCCTTACGATGAAAAAGGTCAGCCTGTTGATATCGTACTGAACCCACTGGGTGTACCTTCGCGTATGAACATCGGTCAGATCCTAGAAGTACACTTAGGTCTGGCAGCGAAAGGTATCGGTGACAAGATCAACCAGATGGTGAAAGAGCAGCAAGAGCTAGCTAAGTTCCGTGACTTCCTACAGAAAGTTTACGATCTTGGTGAGACTCGTCAGAAAGTAGACGTCGCGTCGCTATCTGATGATGAAGTTCGCACGCTGATCAAGAACCTACGTGGTGGTCTACCGATCGCAACGCCAGTATTTGACGGTGCGAATGAGACATCAATCAAAGAGCTACTAAAACTAGGTGACCTACCAGAATCTGGTCAGCTAACGCTGTTTGATGGTCGCACAGGTGATGCGTTTGAGCGTCCTGTAACGGTTGGTTACATGTACATGCTGAAACTGAACCACCTTGTTGATGACAAGATGCACGCTCGTTCAACTGGTTCTTACAGCCTAGTAACTCAGCAACCACTTGGTGGTAAAGCTCAGTTCGGTGGTCAGCGTTTCGGTGAGATGGAAGTATGGGCACTGGAAGCATACGGTGCAGCTTACACCCTACAAGAAATGCTAACGGTTAAGTCGGATGACGTTAACGGCCGTACTAAGATGTATAAGAACATCGTAGACGGTAACCACAGCATGGAACCTGGCATGCCAGAATCGTTCAACGTATTGTTGAAAGAGATCCGCTCGCTAGGTATCAACATCGAGCTAGAAGACGAAGAGTAATCTCTTTCTCTCTTGATTAAGGTCGAGAGAAATAAAAGCGATTATCTGGTAGAAAGGTGCTCACTTTTGCGGGTGAGCTCCTTTTAACTCCTTACAGGAGCTGATTGTGAAAGACTTATTAAACTTTCTAAAAGCACAGCATAAGACCGAAGAATTTGATGCAATCAAAATCGGTCTATCTTCACCGGACATGATCCGTTCATGGTCTTTCGGTGAAGTGAAAAAACCTGAAACGATCAACTATCGTACGTTCAAACCTGAACGCGATGGTCTTTTCTGTGCGCGTATCTTTGGTCCAGTAAAAGACTATGAATGTCTTTGTGGCAAATATAAGCGTCTGAAACACCGTGGTGTTATCTGTGAGAAGTGTGGCGTTGAAGTTACACAAACTAAAGTTCGCCGTGACCGTATGGGCCACATCGAGCTTGCTTCACCAGTTGCTCACATCTGGTTCCTAAAATCACTACCGTCTCGCATCGGTCTACTAATGGATATCCCACTACGTGATATCGAGCGTGTTCTTTACTTCGAAATGTACGTAGTAACTGAACCGGGTATGACTGATCTAGAAAAGTCTCAGATGCTTACTGAAGAAGAGTATCTAGACCGCCTAGAAGAGTGGGGTGATGAATTCACGGCTAAGATGGGTGCAGAAGCGATCAAAGATCTCCTAGCGGCGATGGATCTTCCTGCAGAAATCGAAGAAATGCGTGAAGAGCTTCAGTCTACTAACTCAGAGACTAAGCGTAAGAAAATCACCAAGCGTCTGAAGCTAGTTGAAGCGTTCGTTCAATCGGGTAACAACCCAGAGTGGATGATCCTAACTGTGCTTCCGGTACTTCCGCCAGATCTACGTCCTCTAGTACCACTAGACGGCGGTCGTTTTGCGACTTCAGATCTGAACGATCTATACCGTCGTGTGATCAACCGTAACAACCGTTTGAAGCGCCTTCTAGAGCTAGCGGCTCCGGACATCATCGTACGTAACGAAAAACGTATGCTGCAAGAGTCTGTTGATGCGCTACTAGATAACGGTCGTCGCGGTCGTGCGATCACAGGTTCGAACAAACGTCCTCTGAAATCTCTTGCTGATATGATCAAGGGTAAACAAGGTCGTTTCCGTCAGAACCTTCTAGGTAAACGTGTAGACTACTCTGGCCGTTCTGTAATCACAGTAGGTCCATACCTTCGTCTGCACCAGTGTGGTCTTCCTAAGAAGATGGCACTTGAGCTATTCAAACCATTTATCTACAGCAAGCTAGAGACTCGTGGTCTTGCGACTACAATCAAAGCGGCTAAGAAAATGGTAGAGCGTGAAGAAGCGGTTGTTTGGGATATCCTAGACGAAGTAATCCGTGAACACCCAGTACTGTTGAACCGTGCACCTACACTTCACCGTCTAGGTATCCAGGCGTTCGAACCAGTACTAATCGAAGGTAAAGCGATCCAGCTACACCCACTTGTGTGTGCGGCGTACAACGCGGACTTCGATGGTGACCAAATGGCGGTTCACGTACCTCTAACTCTAGAGGCACAGCTTGAAGCTCGTACTCTGATGATGTCGACAAACAACATTCTGTCGCCAGCGTCAGGTGATCCGATCATCGTACCTTCTCAGGACGTTGTATTGGGTCTGTACTACATGACTCGTGACAAGATCAACGTGAAAGGTGAAGGCATGTACCTTGCTGGCCCAGAAGAGGCTGAGAAGGCATACCGCACTAAGAGCGCTGAGTTACACGCACGCGTGAAAGTACGTATTACAGAAACAGTTGTAGACGAAGACGGCAACAGCACTACTGAAACTAAGATGGTAGATACTACTATCGGTCGTGCAATGTTGTGGCAAATCGTACCGAAAGGTCTGCCGTTTAGCATCGTTAACCAAAAGCTAGGTAAGAAACAGATCTCTAACCTACTTAACGAGGCTTACCGTAAACTTGGTCTTAAAGACACCGTTATCTTCGCTGACCAAATCATGTACACAGGTTTTGCTTACGCGGCACTATCTGGTGTTTCTGTTGGTATTGACGATATGGTTGTACCTGCAGCTAAGTACACTGAGATCTCTGAAGCTGAAGAAGAAGTTCGCGAAATCCAAGAACAGTACCAATCTGGTCTGGTAACAGCGGGCGAACGCTACAACAAAGTGATCGATATCTGGGCATCGACCAACGATCGCGTTGCGAAAGCGATGATGGAAAACCTATCTTCTGAAACGGTTATCAACCGTGACGGTGAAGAAGAGCAGCAAGAGTCATTCAACAGCATCTACATGATGGCGGACTCGGGCGCTCGTGGTTCTGCAGCACAGATTCGTCAGCTAGCCGGTATGCGTGGTCTGATGGCGCGTCCAGATGGTTCAATCATCGAAACGCCGATCACTGCGAACTTTAAAGAAGGTCTAAACGTACTTCAGTACTTTATCTCAACGCACGGTGCTCGTAAGGGTCTTGCGGATACGGCACTGAAAACAGCGAACTCGGGTTACCTAACTCGTCGTCTAGTAGACGTTGCTCAAGACGTTGTTGTTACTGAACACGATTGTGGTACACACGAAGGTGTTGACATGATGCCTCACATCGAGGGTGGTGATGTTAAGGTAGCACTTACTGAACTTGCTCTTGGTCGTGTTGTTGCAGAAGACGTGCTTAAACCAGGCACTGAAGATGTTCTGATCCCACGTAACACTCTAATTGATGAGAAGTGGTGTCAGATCATGGAAGAGAACTCTGTAGACAGCATGCGCGTACGCTCTGTCGTAACGTGTGACACAGACTTCGGTTGTTGTGCACAGTGTTACGGTCGTGACCTAGCACGCGGTCACCTAGTTAACCAAGGTGAGTCTGTGGGTGTTATCGCGGCTCAGTCAATCGGTGAACCAGGTACACAGCTAACGATGCGTACGTTCCACATCGGTGGTGCGGCATCGACAGCAGCAGCAGAGAACAGCATCCAAGCTAAGAACAACGGTTCTGTTAAGCTACACAACGCTAAGTTCGTAACGAACAAAGATGGCAAGCTAGTGATCACTTCTCGTGCTTCTGAACTAACCATCATCGATGAGTTTGGTCGTACGAAAGAGAAACACAAACTGCCATACGGCTCGCTACTAAGCAAAGGTGACAACGACGCAGTTGAAGCTGGCGAAACAGTAGCGAACTGGGAAGCGCACACCATGCCAATCATCACTGAAGTGGCAGGTCGCATCCAGTTTGTAGACATGATCGACGGTGTAACAGTATCTCGTCAGACAGATGACCTAACAGGTCTATCTTCAAGCGAAGTGACTGATCCAGCAGCTCGTCCTTCAGCAGGTAAAGATATGCGTCCAGCAATCAAACTTGTTGATGAGCAAGGTAACGATGTAACGATCCCTGGTACAGATATGCCAGCTCATTACTTCCTACCTGGTAAAGCGATCGTGAACATCGAAGACGGCGCAGAAGTAGGTGTGGGTGATACACTTTCACGTATTCCTCAGAAGTCTGGCGGTAACAAAGATATCACCGGTGGTCTTCCACGCGTTGCTGACCTATTCGAAGCACGTAAGCCTAAAGAGCCTGCAATCCTTGCTGAGCACACAGGTACTGTGAGCTTCGGTAAAGAGACCAAAGGTAAGCGTCGTCTAGTGATCACTCGCGAAGGCGGTGATACATACGAAGAGATGATTCCTAAGCATCGTCAGCTTAACGTATTCGAAGGCGAGAAAGTTGAACGTGGTGACGTGATCGCAGATGGTCCTGAGTCTCCGCACGACATTCTACGTCTACGTGGCGTACACGCTGTGACGCAATACATCGCGAACGAAGTTCAAGAAGTATACCGTCTGCAAGGCGTTAAGATTAACGATAAGCACATCGAAACTATCGTTCGTCAGATGCTACGTAAGTGTACTATTACTCACGCTGGTGACTCTGAGTTCCTAGCGGGCGAGCAAGTAGAATACGCGAACGTTAAGATTGCTAACCGCAACCTAGAAGCTGAAGGCAAAGAGCCAGCACGCTTCGAACGTGAACTACTAGGTATCACGAAAGCATCGCTAGCAACTGAATCGTTCATCTCTGCGGCATCGTTCCAGGAGACAACTCGCGTACTAACAGAAGCTGCCGTTTCTGGTAAGCGTGATGAACTGCGTGGTCTGAAAGAAAACGTAATTGTAGGTCGTCTAATCCCTGCAGGTACGGGTTTCGCTTACCACCAAGAGCGTCAAGCGAAGCGTGCTGAAGAACAAGATGGTCCGTCTGCTGAGCAAGCGACAGATAACCTTGCAGCACTACTAAACGCTGGTTTCTCTTCTGACGAGTAATCGTACGAATTGAATCGAGTCGATAATAAAAGGCACCCTAGGGTGCTTTTTTGTTATTTGGAGGGCATAAGATGATTAACTCCCAGCAACGTAACCCGCTCACAGAGTCTCAATCTAATTTAAGGCCAATGAACGACAGTTCCACCAACAAGGCTTTGTTGATGGAATTAGGCTGCCCATGTAAATATGACACGACAGGTATACGTGCGTCTTGTACGCCTCGACTTAAGCTCCAGGTGGAACCGCAAGGCTGTTCGCAATAAGTTGGATGAGTTCATCTTCCACTTCAAAGCGCGCTTCAATAATCTCACCAATTAATGATAAGTCTTCATCGAAGTTATCGAGATCATCATCCTCGGGGACATCAGCATATCGATCGGTAAAGTTGAGCAATGGTTCTGTTGTCAGAACAATGTGTGCGTAGGTCTGATTAATTTCATCTGTTGCTTCAAAACCAGTTGAACGCCATTTATCCATGACCATATCGTAGATTTTAAAGTGGCCTTCAGAGATGTAGTCAACGAGGTGCTGGCAGAAAATTTGAAGTTCTTGTGGTGTAGGAAGAGTAGAAAGTGATTCTTTTGCAGTCGATGGTTTCAACGCTGCAAGTTTACAATACTCAACGATGAGTGATTGTCGTGTTTCTAGCCAATGATCGATGACTTCACTTGAGCCACCCCACTGTTCTTGAGTTTGTTTGAATTTATTTAGCATGACCATGCCCTCATGATCGGATCACACTCCGGTGATCATTAGGCTTTACTTAGTAAAGCTATTCTAGAGATACAACCTCTTGTCCTTACTAGAATTTATAGCCAGAAAATTGCTTAACTACAAACTCTGGTATGAATTTAGATTGCCAGTAAAATGGTTGAACTGCAAGCGAAGAGGATGGGTAATGTTAAAGAATAGTGACACAAACCGTACGAAAAATGCTTATTGGTGTGTCGTATCAGGAAGTGATATTTGGCTGGTTGATCATCAACTCCCCTTTGGTCATGCGCAGCATCTATCACTACCAGCAGAAAAAGCGATTCAAGTTGGTCATTATCAACACCACCCTGTGTATTGGCTGAACGCTTCAGATGTAGATTCTGAGTTAGAGTTTTGCTCATTAAGGGAGTGCTTAGACTTCCCAGAGTCCTTATTTATGCTAATGAGCAAAGCGGTTCAATATGGCCACATGAGCCAATCAATGCGCTTCTGTCCAGTTTGTGGTGGGCGAAACCACCTCAATCACAACCAGCTAGCTATGCAGTGTGGTGATTGTCGTACCCTTCATTACCCAAGAATATTCCCATGTATTATTGTGGCTGTGCGCAGTGAGCAACATATCCTATTAGCACAGCATCCGCGGCATCGAAACGGTATGTATACCGTCATTGCAGGATTCTTAGAAGTGGGAGAAACGTTAGAGGAGTGTGTGGCGCGTGAAGTCAAAGAAGAAACCGGGATAGAGGTTAAGAATATTCAATATTTCGGCAGTCAGCCTTGGGCCTTCCCTTCTAGCATGATGATGGGCTTTCTGGCCGAGTATGAATCTGGAATTTTAAAGCCAGATTACAGCGAACTCACCGATGCTCAGTGGTTTTCTATTGAAGAGATGCCACCCGTAGCGCCAAAAGGCACCATTGCCAGAGCTCTTATTGAGCATACCATTACTGTCATAAAAGGAGACTGAGGTCTTTACCCCAAATAAGAAAGAGAAGGGTAAATGAATCATTTTTGAGACATGACTATTGATAGACTACTCCTGAATATGAGTGTGTTTGTATATTTTCATTGTTAAAGGAGTGTTCAAAATGAAATTGAAGTCAGTGCTAGTGTTAGGTATCGCATCATGCTCAATGATGAGTCTTTCAGCGCATGCAAGTATTGAAGTTAAAGCGAAGCGTATGTTAACGGAAAACGTGATGGCGGAGAATGTTGCAAAGGTTAAACAGGCATGTGGTAACCCAGTATTAGACACAAATTTCGATTGGTCTGCTTGGGATAACTATGACTTTGCAGAAGCGCGCCTTGATAAGGTTAAAACAACAGGCTGGTTAGGTGGCCTAGTTAACTACATTTATGATGACATGGTTAAACTGTGCACAACGACTGAGCATGCTGCATTGTACAAAGCAGAGTTTGAAAAGGTTAAGAAAATTCAGTTTGTTGGCCAAGAATCTGTGAAGGCTCGTAAAGCAGAATTTGCTTTGGCTGAGGGCGGTAGTGTTCTTAATGTAGCATTAAATCCGAACGCAGCTTACGACTCATCGACACTTAAGTACCTGAAACAAGCCTGGAACTAATGCAATGAAAAAAGCATTATTACCTTTATGCATTGCTTCGGTGAGTTTTTCTGCTTGGTGTAGTGACACGCAATACACAATGGAAGACTTACAAGCACTGAGTGATGCGAAAAATTGGAATGAGTTACTCGCTCATGTCGGCGATATCCGCCCGTCGCAGCGCAACAAAGATTGGCAAGTTTTGGTTGAAAAAGGGGCGGTTGGTGCCTTTGATGGTTATGTTGCGGCAGGTGCCACAGATAACGCGCTTGGCCTTGGACAACACCTTCTAGCGACTTATCCGTTCCTGAGTGAGTCTCAATCTTTCACTCAGGGGTTTACTAAACAGCTAATCCCTGCTGCTCAGCCATGCATTCAATACTCGATGGAAGGGTGTGTCGAGAACTACGGAAAGTTGATGGTAACTTTGTCTCCATCAGGAGAACTCAGCCTTGAAGAAGGTACCAAAGTTTTCCAGGCCGTCTCCAAGTCGTTAGCTGTGCCTTTCTTTGCAAGTGCCGTTAATCACTCAGCACAGAACTGCTCTAATGAAACAGTAGCCAATGCTTTACTGTATACATTAGACCGACCAAAAAATGTGAATTTCAACTTGGCTAAAGATGTCGCTATTAACGGGTGTGCAAATACGACACTGAAGAATTTTGAAAATTACATTATTGAGTCTCAATCGGTTCGACAAGCGCTTTGCCCTACGTATCTATCTAAAGGGTATGTTAAGGGAATAATGAAAAAAGTCTGCGAATCGTAAGTTTCTGAAAGCCACCGCGAGGTGGCTTTTTTAATGCGTTGAAAAACAGGCAAAAAAAACCCTCCGAGAGGGAGGGGGTAAGTAAGATGTCGTTATGAGATGCTGAACACTCACGTGTCCAGTTTATAATTGTAGTTTTCGCTAGCGAACAAATTTTTAACACCGTTACAGAGTGGGTGCAAATTAAGCACTGATTTTATAGTTGATAACTTGATCTAGGTTGCAAAGCACACAGCTTTTGAGAGGAAAACGATGTTAGAATAGCGGCCACTCAAAGTAAGTCTTATGAATCGGAAGAACGGAATGACTGAATTAAAAAATGATCGCTACCTGCGTGCGTTATTAAAAGAACCAGTAGATTACACACCAGTATGGATGATGCGTCAGGCTGGTCGATACCTACCAGAATACAAGGCGACTCGTGCAGAAGCGGGTGATTTCATGTCTTTGTGTCGAAATGCAGAATTAGCATCCGAAGTGACACTTCAACCATTACGCCGTTTTCCACTTGATGCAGCGATCTTATTCTCTGACATTTTAACGATTCCAGATGCGATGGGGCTTGGTTTGCGTTTTGCTGCTGGTGAAGGCCCAGTATTTGATAACCCAATCACGTGTAAAGCGGATGTAGAAAAGATTGGTCTACCTGATCCGGAAGGCGAACTGCAGTACGTAATGAACGCTGTGCGTCAGATCCGTAAAGATCTACAAGGCGAAGTGCCTCTGATCGGCTTCTCTGGCAGCCCTTGGACTCTTGCTACGTACATGATCGAAGGTGGGAGCTCAAAAGCATTCACTAAGATCAAGAAAATGATGTATGCCGAGCCACAAACGCTGCACCTTCTGCTTGATAAGCTAGCTGACAGCGTGATTGAGTATTTAAACGCGCAAATCAAAGCCGGTGCACAATCTGTGATGGTATTTGATACATGGGGTGGCGTACTAACACCTCGTGACTACAACCTATTCTCACTGCAATACATGCATAAAATTGTGGATGGCCTAATTCGTGAAAATGACGGTCGTCGTGTGCCAGTCACGCTATTCACTAAGAACGGCGGTATGTGGTTAGAGCAAATCGCAGCAACAGGTTGTGATGCTGTAGGTCTAGATTGGACAATCAACATTGCAGATGCTAAAGCACGTATCGGCGATAAGGTTGCGCTGCAAGGCAATATGGATCCATCTATGCTTTATGCTCAGCCTGAGCGTATTCGTGAAGAAGTCGCCACTATTCTAGAAGGTTTTGGTGAGGGTGGTACGGGTCACGTCTTTAACCTGGGTCATGGCATCCACCTAGACGTGCCGCCAGAGAATGCAGGTGTATTTGTTGAAGCGGTACATGAGCTGTCTAAGCCTTACCACAAGTAACAAACAGTACCATGACTCTAGTGAAAGCGCCTGATATGACCAGGCGCTTTTTTGTTTCGGGTTACACTAGCCGCTATACTGACAAGAATAATGGAAGAGGATATGGAAAACGAATGAAGACACGCGACAAAATTGTGCTTGCTGCCTTGGAACTTTTTAATCAATACGGTGAACGTAATATCACGACGAACCATATTGCGGCACATATTGATATTAGTCCGGGCAACCTTTATTACCATTTCCGTAACAAACAAGAGATTGTGCGGGAGATCTTCTCGTTATACTCCAATGAGTTATTAGAGCGCTTTACACCCGTTCAAGGTCAGCAAGAAAGCTTAGTACTTCTCAAACACTATTTAGACTCCATTTTCACCTTAATGTGGAAGTACCGTTTTTTCTATGCCAACTTGCCGGAAATTCTTCAGCGTGATGACCATTTGCACGAAGACTACATTCAAGTGCAAGAGAAGCTTCAAGCCAACCTGATCAACATCATGCGCGCGTTTGTTAAGTTGGAACTACTAAAGGTGGAAGAAGATGAAATGAAGTCATTGGTGACGACTTTGCACTTAATTGCCTCTAGTTGGCTGGGTTATCAGGCGGCGATGTCGCAAAAAACACAAGTGACCGAGCAAATTATCCACCAAGGTATGTTGCAGATGATTGCTGTGGTCAAACCCAAAGCAACAGAACAAGGTTTGGAGCAACTGCAACTTTTAGAAGATGGCGTTAAAGCGATTCATGCTTAGTCATAACTAATTAAAATTGTTTGTTTATTTCTAACCCATTAAAGTACATCAAGGTATTTTAATGGGTTTTTATTTATGCACTACGACGTTTTTAATGGTGATGCTGATGGCATTATCGCTCTACTTCAGCTACGTCTGGCTGAGCCCAAAGAGTCCACATTAGTCACAGGCGTGAAGCGCGATATTCAGTTGCTGGAAAAGCTGTCTCTTCAGGCTGGAGATACGGTTACTGCGCTAGACATATCGATGGAAAAAAACAAGGATGGCCTCAACGCGGCTTTAGGTGCGGGTGCACACGTGTTTTATGCCGATCATCATAAAGCAGGACAGATACCTGAAAGTGCTCTTCTGGATGCTCATATCGACTTGGATGCCAATGTCTGTACGGCGCTTATTATTGATCGGTTGCTTGGTGGGCAGTACCATCTCTGGGCTATCACCGCCGCGTATGGAGATAATCTGATTTCAAGAGCGGATGAACTGGCGGACAAAGCCAATTTGACCTCAGAGCAAAAAGCTCAGCTCAAAGAGTTAGGCACTTTGATTAACTATAATGGCTATGGCGCGCAATTGGATGATTTGCACTTTTCGCCAGCCACCTTGTTTACCGAGCTTTTAGCCTACGATGATCCTTTTGCTGTGATCGCTGACCAAGAATCCCCATATCATGTATTGAAGCGCGCGTATCAAGAGGATATGGCGCAAGCGCTGTCCATCAAAGCTAAATACCAAAGCCCACTTTTAGGTGTGTTTGAACTCCCCGATGAACCCTATTCTCGTCGAGTCAGTGGCGTTTATGGCAACTTGCTCGCCAACCAATCCCCTGATTCAGCCCATGTCGTGTTGACTGCCAATGCTGGTGGGGCGTACACCGTCTCTTTACGTGCGCCTTTAAACAACAAACAAGGGGCGGGTGATATCTGTTCTCAGTTTGCAACAGGTGGCGGAAGGGCAGCAGCAGCGGGAATTAATACACTTGAGAGAGCCGATTTGAATCGATTAATTGAAGAGATTGAACGCTACTACGGCTAAACGATGTGTTCCAGGTAGTGTTACTCCTGGAATATTAATGGGCTTAGTTAATGAATAGCGTATTAGCGTATTAGCGTATTAGCGTATTAGCGTTTTAGCCAATGCGTCGGGTTTTGTGTTTTACTATTACGACGAATTTCGAAATAGAGCGATGGCCGAGATTGACCGCCAGTATCTCCAGCAAGAGCAATGGTCTCATTGGCTTTTACTTTATCGCCTTCTTTTTTCAGTAAGCTCTGATTAAAGCCGTAGAGCGTCATGTCTCCCTTGCCATGGTCAAGCAAGACAACTAACCCATAACCTCTTAGATAATCAGAAAACACCACCCGGCCAGAATAAACGGCTTTTACTGCTTGGCCGTAATTGGCATCAATCACCATACCTTTCCAGTTCAGTTGACCCGTTTGACGCGTACCATATCGGTGAAGCACTTTGCCTTTCAGCGGCCAAGGCAGTTTCCCCTTACGCTTGGCGATGCCATCCATTAATACCGCATTCCGTTTAGCGGCTTTGGCTATCTCGGCTTTTAGGCGGGTTTCGTTTCGCTGCAATTCTGAAAGATAGACGCGATCGTTGGAAATGCTCTTTTTGATTGTCCCCAGCGTACTTTTGCGTTTTGACTGTACTTTAGCGAGCTGATCTCGCTTTTCAGTCTGTGATGCCAGTAGACGCGAAATTTGTGCTTTTTCCGCGTTGAGTTGTGCTCGGCTATCGGCCAGTTCTTGGACTGTGCTTTCCAGCTCTTTGATCGTTTGCGTTCTTTGTTTCGCTAAGTGCTGAAAATACTGACTAATACGATCTTCTTCCACGCCTTGATTGAGGAGGTTAGACGCGTCTTTCGCGCGCTGCGTTACATAGTAGGTTTGCAGCAGTTCAGCGAGCTTGTCGCTCTGTTGTTGCTTCTCGTCCTCTAGAGTTGCGACCTTTTCTTCTAATGCTGAAATGTTGCGATTGGTTGCGCTAAGCGAGGTTTTTGTTTCTTTAATGTCTTTCTCTATGCGAGCAATGCCAACTTCTTGCTGCTTAAGGGATTTTTGCAGTGAGTCCAGTTTTTTTTGCTGAGCACTCAGAGAACTCTTTTGTCGAGATATCTCGCTGGAAACGCCTTTTAACTCAGACTGAGAAGCCGACCAAGCAGGGAAGGTGAATGTTGTAGCAACAGCCAGCACAAGTGCAGATAGCTTAGGGAGAGCCCAGAGTCGTCCGTGTTGTCGTGTTGCCATTGGTGAATTCAATCCTGAGTTTTGAGGGAAAGTCAGTATACCTAAACACATTCCTCTGAAGGAAGGAGAATATCAAAACTTGTTGACCTAGATATAAGAAAGCCCGAGCAATTGCCCGGGCTAAACATTGGTGCTGACGTGGATTATTTAACGATCACTTCGCCAGTCATTTCTGCTGGGATTTCTAGGCCCGCAAGCGTCAGCATCGTTGGAGCTAAGTCAGACAGTTTGCCGCCTTCTTTAAACTCAACCGCTTTATCACCTACGTAGATTAGAGGTACAGGCAGGTTAGTGTGAGCCGTGTGCGTACCGCCTGTCACTGGGTCAACCATCATCTCTGCGTTGCCGTGGTCAGCAGTGATCAGCATTTGACCACCCACTTCGTTGATTGCTTCAACCACTTTACCGACGCTTGCGTCAAGAGCTTCGATTGCTTGCTCAGCTGCTTCGTACACGCCCGTGTGACCTACCATATCTGCGTTCGGGTAGTTACAGATGATAGTGTTGTACTTACCAGATTTTATCGCTGCAACCATTTTTTCTGTCAGCTCAGCTGAACTCATTTCTGGCTGTAGGTCGTAAGTGGCTACTTTTGGAGATGCAACCAGCTGACGTTCCTCGCCATCAAATTCATTTTCAACACCACCGTTGAAGAAGAAAGTGACGTGTGCGTATTTCTCTGTTTCAGAGATACGTAGCTGAGTTTGACCTTGTTTAGATAGCCACTCACCGTAAGTGTTTTCTAGTGACGCCGGTGGGAATGCAATTGCCAGTGGAATATCTGCTGCGTATTGAGTCAACATCACGAAGTTAACTGCTGGGAATACGGCACGTTCAAAACCATTGAACTCAGGAACGAATGCACGTGTGATTTGACGCGCACGGTCAGCACGGTAGTTCATGAAGATAACCGCATCACCATCTTGCATGATTGCGTCTTCTTGGCCTTCTGCTTTGATTGCTGTTGCTCTTACGAACTCGTCATTTTCTTCACGAGCGTAAGCCGCTTCTAGACCAGCTACCGCAGAGTCGTAAGTGAACTCAGATTTTGCTTGTGTCAGAAGGTCGTAAGCAACTTGAACGCGTTCCCAGTTGTTATCACGGTCCATCGCGTAGTAACGACCAACAAGAGATGCTACGCGGCCTTTACCAAGTTTAGCGAATAGTTCGTCAAAGCGTTTCAGTGAGTTTTCTGCACTGCGCGGTGGTGTGTCACGGCCGTCTAGGAAGCAGTGTAGGTAGATTTTTTCTGCGCCACGCGCTGCTGCCATCTCAACCGCTGCGTAGATGTGGTCTTCGTGAGAGTGAACACCACCTGGAGACATCAGACCCATGATGTGTACAGCTTTTTCCGCTTTTACTGCTGCATCAACGGCTTCAATCAGTGCAGGTGTTTCAGCAAACTCACCGTCAGCAATAGATTTAGTGATGCGAGTTAGGTCTTGGTAGACAACGCGACCAGCACCAATGTTCGTGTGGCCAACTTCTGAGTTACCCATCTGACCATCAGGTAGACCTACGTCCATACCTGAAGCTGAGATTAGCGTGTTTGGGTTATTTGCAAGCAGTGCATCCAATACCGGTGTTTTTGCATTTGCAATTGCGTTGCTTGCTGTGTCTTCACGGTGGCCGTAACCGTCAAGAATAACTAGAGCCAATGGCTTCTTAGCTGACATAGTGATGTCCTCGTTAAAATTTCAAAGTAACTTTGGAAACAAAATTAGCGTAATTTTACTACACTTTTTAACCAAAACTGTAGGTCAAGATCAAATATTGTTTGTGAAGTGCCGTTACTATCTTTCATATACAGTGCAGTGTAAGTTGTTCGTATTGCTCACTTTGCCTTTTATTGTGCTGTATTCTCTCACTCTCAACCTAAAAGGAAAAATCGGTTATTTCTATTTGTCTGATAGCATAAAGGTTGAGTTAACTGACTAGGATACCTGTTCCCGTTACTGCGACGCAGGCCCCTAACCAAGCATAGCGATTAGGTCTCTGTTTGGTGTAAATCCAAAGTATAGGCAATAGCATGATGGGCGTTGTGGATGAGAGCAGTGCGACCATGCCGACGTTCCCTTCACGCAGCGCATAAAGTATCAAAGTCATCCCTACCGCCATGGCTAGGAAGCCATTCACCGCCGTAATGGAAAAGATTCTTAAGTTCATTGGTTGTGTCGCCCGAGCAAGCTTAGCTCCTGAAGCAAAAAATAAGCAATGCGCGAGAAAGGCCGTCATCATGCGTATGGCGGAGGCGGCGATAGGGTCAATGCTCGTTTGCATGACGGGTTTGGCAATGATGCCTCCCATAGCTTGGCAAAGTGCCGCGAGCAGTCCGAGCCCCACGCTGATCCAAACGTTACCTTTGATGGATTCTAAGTGGTTATTTGCTCGCCCTTTGCGGCCGAAAAAGATGGCGGTCAGTACTCCAGAAAACACCAGAGCCGCTCCAATCAGCTCTAGCACTGTCATGCTTTCATGAAAGAGAAAGTACCCCAGTACAGCGGAGAAAACCGCGTGGCAAGAAAACAGTAAGCCAGCTTGACGCGGCCCCATGCGATTAAGACAAGCGAAAAGTGCGGTGTCACCAATAAAAATGCCGATCAGACCAGAAAAAGCCATGGCAGAAATCGCACCACTTTCCACTGTACCCCAGCCACCAGTAAGCAGTGCCATGGTGGCGAGAATGACGGATGTGCACCCCATTCTCCAGCGGCTGTAGGCAAAGGTACCTAAGTGCTGAGCAGGTACGACAGAAAGTAAACTGGCGACTGCCCAGAGAAAAGCAGCCGCCAGCGCCAGCCATTCATATCCCATTGCTATCTCATCCTTGTGAGCGTTGAAAGGTTAATGGCTGATAATATGCATCAAATGGTTGCTTATACAAAGCGCTAAACTTTAAAGCGCTCCACTTCTTTACGTACCGTGTTCGCAGAGTCGAACATGTCCGTTGCACTCTCGCTGCTGCGCAGGGCTTGATCTGCAAGAATGTCAGACGCATCTTTAATGCCTTGAGTATTTCTGCTGATGTCTTCACTCACCGCTCTTTGCTCTTCAGCCGCGCTGGCGATCTGTAGCGCCATGTCGTTGATTTCAGTGATCGCTGCAGTAATGGTGTTGAGGCTTTCTGACGCTTGCTGCGCGTAGTTGACACTGGTATCGGCCAGGGCGGTACTGCTTTCCATGCTAGATACCGCCAGCTTGGTGTTGCTTTGCAGTGTTTCTATCATTTGGCGAATTTCTTCCGTTGAACCATGTGTTCTTTGGCTCAACACCCTGACTTCATCGGCGACAACTGCAAAGCCTCGCCCTTGGTCACCCGCTCGGGCAGCTTCGATGGCGGCATTTAGAGCGAGAAGATTGGTTTGCTCAGCAATGCCCTGAATGGTCGATAGAATTTGGTTGATACTTTGTGTGTTGTGTTCAAGTTCAGCAATCACACCAGACGCAGCAGAGACTTGCTCAGCGAGTTCAACAATGGACTGACGGTTCTTCTCAATCACTTGTTTACCATCGTCACATGCAGATGCCGAGCCTTGTGATGCGCTCGCGGTGAGTTCGGCATGGCTGGCCACTTCCGCCGCAGTTGCTGACATCTCATGAATGGCAGTGGCGATTTGGTTGACATCGTTCTGCTGGACTTCAACTTGCTGAGAAGATTCACTGGAGAGTTTGTTCGCTTGTTCCGCTTGCGTCGCTAATTGCTGGCTACGCTGAATAATGCTCGCTAACATTTTTTGCATTTGGCTGAGGAACTGGTTGACGTGCTGCGCAACTTCGCCAATTTCATCTTTACGACGGATCTCAATGCGTTGTGTGAGGTCACCTTCTCCTTGTGACAGCGCAGATAGTGCGTCAGACAAAGTCTGTAAAGGTCTGAGCAACTGAGTTACCACATAGGTACTGATGGAGGCGATCACAATGTATAGGACAAGAGAGGCAAGGGCCGTAAACTGAATTTGCTCAGAAACGGAAGCAAACGCCATCTCTTTATCCACCACAATGCCTAATGACCAATCTGTTGACGGAACGTTTGCCACGAAGATCAGTTTGTCACCTTGAGATGGCCAACTTACCGTGGAAATATCGCCAGCGTTAATCAGCTCAGTGATTTTATTGGTGGTTAACTCAGGGTTTAGTTTCGTCAGTGGTTGCTGGCTTAGTTTCTCATCTTTATAAGCGACGATGTTGTTGTTGCCATCGACGAGAAATGAAAAACCATCGTTGTCTAAACTGACGTTCAATACCTCATCAATGATGTTGGTTACAGTCAGGTCGGCGGCCAGTACCCCTTGCTCTGAGCCAGTAAAGGCTTTGGCAAAACTGATCACAATACTTCCGTCGAAGTCTTGATAAGGCTCTGTGATAATCAGTTCAGAAGTCGACATGGCGTCTTGATACCAAGGACGTGTGCGTGGGTCGTAGTTGGCAGGCCAGTCTTCGGTTTTATCCCCGTAAGCGATAGAACCGTCTTCGAAACCTGCGTATACCGATAGGAATCCGCCAGCTCGTTTGGTCACAAGCATTTCACGGTCAGCGTCGCTGGAGTCTAGTATGACTTTCTCGTTAGCCAGCATCATGTCGCTGCGGATAGCTAACCAATCAGAAATATAACGAGCGGTCGCTTGACTGACATTTTCCATTTCGCTGTTTAGCGCAGAGGTAGTCTCTTGCCTAAGCTGGCTTACGGATATCCAGGCTTGGACGCCACTCACCACGGCAATAATGATTGCAATGGCGATTTGTATCTTTAGTTTTATGGTATTTTTCATTGCCTTTCCTTCATTGTTTAGACAACAAGCAAAAAATGAGGTGGACTCAAAGTGATTTGCCTCCCAGCAGTAAAGATCGAGATGTGAGTGCTGATATTGATCAGGGAGGCGGCTGCAATGGCTAGATGTTATACAAAACTGGCAGTGTTATTTTTGATCCAAATAGAACTTTAGTTGGTGTAATTCTCAGTAAAACTGGCTTTTTCCGGTTTTGTGACTTCTTGCTCTAAATTAGGTCAAGAAGTCACAAAGTACTCGATTAGGTCAATATAAGAGCGGCAGCATAGACGATGATTAAGCCGATAAGGCCGAGGATGACACCTGTTTTAGCCATATCTCGGCTTTCGATTAACCCCGTCGAGTAAGCGAGCGAGTTTGGTGGTGTTGAGACGGGTAAAATCATCCCCAGTGACGCCGAGAACGCCACCACAATCAGCAGACCTTGTAATCCGCCGACAGAAGCGAGACTTTCCATCGAGGCACCAATGGCAGCCGCAATAGGCATCAACAAGTTAGCTGTGGCGGTGTTGGACATGAAGTTTGCCATCAGCCAGCACACCACCGACATGGTGATCACGACAGAGACAGGAGACAACGCTTCATAGTTAATGGCATGAGCCAGGGCTGCCGCTAAGCCCGTCTTGTCCAAACCAATACCAATCGCGATCCCCCCGGCCACTAACCAGAGTACGTCCCAATTGATCTGTTTGAGTTCTGTTTTGCCCATAATTCCTGTGAGCGTGAATACGGCAAGTGGGATAATGGAGACAACATAGGTGTTCATGCCGTGCAGACTGGTGGTCATCCAAAGTAATATTGTGGCCGCAAACGTGACGTAAACCACCATCGCACGCCAGCTTTTTTGAAATGTTCCATCCAACTTTAACTGCATCGTCTGGTGCGAAGAGGGAAAGAGTTTTTGTAATAAGAACCAAGCGATGGTGAGTTGAATGATCACAAATGGAAGACCCATCATCATCCAATTTAAGAAGCTAATACTGTGTTCACCAGTCAGGTATTGTAGGGCTATCGCATTTGGAGGAGTACCGATAGGCGTTGCAATGCCGCCCGTGTTTGCCGCGATAGGAATACACAGTACCAGTGCTTTGATGCCGAGGTCACCTTTAGGCGCTGAAGCGACAATTGGGCCAAGTAGAGCCAACATCATCACTGTCGTTGCTGTATTAGACATAAACATCGAGAAAACAGCCGTGATCAGCATGAGGCCGAGCATGATAAATTTAGGCTGTTGACCAAAAGGTCGCAGTAAGACTCGAGCTAGGTTGTTGTCTAACTCATACTTTGATGCGGCAATGGCTAACGCGAATCCGCCCATAAATAAGATGATAATAGGCGATGAAAAGGCGCTGAAAATATCGGTATAGTTCATTAATATGCCGAGATCGTGCCCAGAGGGTGGGGTCCGGAAGAGGTGCAGGCCTTTGTCGGAGATCATAATGAGCTCAAGCGCGATGATCAAAATGGAAGTGGCGAAAACAGGAACAGGCTCGAGTACCCAGAGTAGGGCGGCTAATAAGAAAATAGCCAACAGCCGGTGCTGGATCAGGGTCAGGTCATCTATTGGGATCGTATCGATCGGCATAAACAGAACACCTAGTGGTATTCCAAAACAAATCAATAGCTTGACCAGAATTTTATGGTCTAGTTTCAGCATACATTCTTTACCTTAAAGCAGAAATCTGCGCTCAAGAATAATTAATAAACAAATTAGGGTCTTAGACTAAGGTTCGAGTTTTGCAATGCCGTTAAAGAATGTTGCAAATGTATTGCTTTTGGTCAAAAAAAAGCCTTGGAATGACCAAGGCTTTTTTTAGTAAGATAAGGCTTATTTTTCGCTTAAGTGAGCGTAGGCCGTACCCATAACCGTTGACTTGCCATTGTCCATTGAATCGTCAAACGTAATGGCATCTTTGGTGAATAGGTTGATGACGGTTGAACCAAGCTTAAAGCGGCCCATCTCTTCACCTTTCTTCAAGATTACAGCTTTATCGCCTTCTGCCGGGTAATCCCACTTATAAACAGTGTTACCGCGTGGCGGTGTGACAGTGCCAGCCCAAACTTGTTCAATACTACCCACAATCGTGGCGCCCACAAGCACTTGAGCCATAGGGCCAAAATCCGTATCAAAGATACACACCACACGCTCGTTGCGGGCAAATAGGTTAGGTACGTTTTCAGCGGTTAATGGGTTTACGGAGAATAAATCGCCTGGAACATAAATCATCTGACGTAACACACCATCGCATGGCATATGAACACGGTGATAATCTCGAGGAGATAGGTAAAGCGTAGCAAACTCACCGTCTTTGAATTCATCTGCGAGCTTTTCATCACCACCCAGCAGTTCTTGGGCGGTAAAACTATGACCTTTCGCCTGGATCAATTTGCCATCTTTAATTGGACCAAATTGACTAACACACGCGTCAGCTGGGTGTGTTATTACCGAGTCGCCTTCGGTAATTGGACGTACGCCCTCTTTTAGCTCACGCACAAAAAACTCATTGAACGATTTAAAATGCTTAGGATCGGAGTGCTTCGCTTCGTCCATGTTTACGTTGTACTGTTTGATGAACCAGCGAATAACTGCTGTTGTTAGACTGCCAGCTTTTGCTGAAGCTAGTTTGCCCATAAAACGGGTTAAACCGTGTTGTGGGATCCAGTATTGCAGTCCAACTTTAATTTTATCCATTGTTTTCATTTCCAATGTTAACTGTATGTTGCTCACTTTTGGGCGCGAGATACTACTCAAATTCAATCTAAAAGTCAGTATCAATTGATGGCGAATTATGCAAGAAGCCGTTACAGATCGGCTTTCTTATTACGAGAATACTGACGGTTGGCTTTCATCTCCGCCATGCTCTCAAGAATACGATGGTAGTTTTCGAATCTTACTTCGCTGATTTCGCCGTCTTCAACTGCTTTGATCAGGATGCAACCTGGATCGTCTAGGTGTTTGCAGTCACGGAATTTACAGCCACCAAGATACGGTTGGAACTCGATGAACGCCTTGGTGATTTCTTCCGGTTCCAGGTGCCATAGACCAAATTCTCGTACTCCTGGTGAGTCTATTAAGTCACCACCTGATGGAATGTGGTACAGACGAGAAGCGGTGGTCGTATGTTGACCGAGCCCAGAGTTGGTAGAAACCGCGCCTTCTTCTATATCAAAGCCAGGCATGAGCGCATTGACTAAACTTGATTTACCAACGCCAGATTGACCGACAAAAATATTAATTCGGTTACTCAACTCTTGCTCTAATTCTGGAATACCTTCGCCGGTTTCTTTACTGACCAGCAAGACCTTGTAGCCAATGCGTTGGTAATCACTCAGCCACTCTTTGTATTGCTCTAATTGTTCTTCTTCGAGCAAGTCAATTTTGTTCAGTACGATAAGTGGCGCAATGTGTAATGTTTCGGCAGCTATCAAGTAACGATCAATGATATTGAGTGACAATTCCGGCAGGACGGATGAAACGATGATCATTTGATCCACGTTAGCCGCGACGGGTTTAAGACCGTCGTAATAATCAGGTCGAGTGAGTACAGAACTACGAGGCTCTACGGCTTCAACCACGCCGTTTATACCTTCCATTGACTCTAAGCCTGGACGCCAAATGACTTTGTCACCAGAGACCAGAGTCTCGATGCCGCGTCGAAGGTTGCAGCGATGAATTTCTCCGCTTTCCTGATCTTCGATATCGGCATGTTGACCAAAGCGAGTGATCACTAACCCCTTCTGCGCTGTGCCCAGCATCGATTCATCCCATTGAATGGACTCTTCTTTTTTTAGCTTACGCTTCTGGTTGCTGCGTACTCGTCTTACTTGACCTTTGGTGAGCTTTTTTTTCTTTGCCACAATTGTCTACTTAACTATTTGTCATTACTTAGGACCCATCAGATAGCTATCTAGTGGATCAGAATTTGGGTATAGTACCCTTTTTATCATAAAACCAATAGGCAACGATTTATGTCCTTTAGCGATCAAAATTTAATTTGGATTGATTTAGAGATGACAGGATTAGATCCTGAAACTCACAAAATTATCGAAATCGCGACTATCGTCACCGATAGTGAATTGAATATTTTAGCTGAAGGGCCGGTACTCGCAATACACCAACCAGAAGCTGAACTGGATAAAATGGATGAATGGTGCACCACAACGCATACAGGGAGTGGGTTAGTCGAACGTATTCGTAAGAGCAAAGTGGATGAGCAAGAGGCGATTCGCCAGACCATTGAATTCTTAGAAAAGTGGGTGCCTAAAGGTAAATCGCCAATTTGTGGTAACAGCATAGGTCAAGACAGACGCTTCTTATACAAGCATATGCCTGAATTAGAAGAGTACTTTCACTATCGCTATATTGATGTCAGCACTCTGAAAGAGCTTACTCGCCGTTGGAAGCCGGAGGTACTAGATGGTTTTACTAAAACAGGCAGTCATTTAGCGTTGGATGATATTCGCGAGTCTATTGCTGAGTTAAAGTACTATCGAAAAACAATTTTTAGTATCTAAAGTTCTCCTCTCAAAGATAGGGCTGGTCTGTTAAGGCAACGTTTTGGAACGAAAAATGTTCGATTCTGTGTGCTTTTTCATCAAAAGAGAAAAAATCGATTTTTTTTTGCAGGAAGGACTTGCATCACAAAATAAAGCTCTTATAATTCGCAGCCCTGAACGACGGAAACGTTGTTTATGCGACACTAGCTCAGTTGGTAGAGCGCAACCTTGCCAAGGTTGAGGTCACGAGTTCGAACCTCGTGTGTCGCTCCACTTTCTTTCTAAGTGGACAGTATAGCCCT
>NZ_BCUD01000024.1 GCF_001591105.1 Vibrio nereis NBRC 15637
TTGTCCCAACCCCGAACTAGGCGTCCCCGCCGTCAGCCACTTATTTAGACAAAGCCCTAAACTACGCGTCCCGGCAGAAATGCTAGGGCTTTTTCGTATACGTCATTATTTTACCTAAGTTTGCTTCCCCCTAGTATTTGCCTATTGCAGAGAATGGCATTTACTCACACCTGTAAAGTTGTCAGTGCGATGTTGGTTTCTTGTACTCATCACTATAAAGCGGCTGTTCTGGGAGAGCGATAATCTTCGCTGGGCTTGGAAACAGCGATAAAAGATATTTAGATATAAAAAAGGCCAGCATTCTGCTGGCCTTAATGAAGATATACGATACTAGAGGATGTTTTCTCTCACTTCTGGGTCTTTGCGATCTAAATAGTGGATCGATTTGATGCGACGAATCGTGCGGCAACGGCCACGGATGAGTAGCGTTTCAGTTGTCGCAATATTGCCTTGGCGTGTGATGCCTTCAAGTAAGTCACCTTTGGTGATCCCAGTTGCTGAGAAGATAACATTGTCGCTGCGTGCCATATCTTCCATCTTAAGCACTACATTAGCTTCGACGCCCATTTCTGCACAACGTTTTAGCTCAGCGGTACCATAAATACGGTTTTCCTCTGTATCGCCTTTGACTTCATGACGTGGAAGAAGACGGCCATGCATATCTCCGTCTAGAGCGCGAATAACCGCTGCAGAGACAACGCCTTCAGGAGCGCCACCAATGCAGTACATGGCGTCTACTTCACTATCTGGCATGCATGTAAGGATGGACGCTGCTACATCGCCATCAGGCACGGCAAATACGCGTACCCCCATGGCTTGCATTTCTTCAATGACTTGATCATGGCGGGGTTTGGCTAGCGTAATGACCACTAACGTATCTAGGCTCTTGTTTAACGCTGTCGCGATATTCTCTAGATTTTCTTTCAGTGGTTTGTTGAGATCGATACAGCCTTTGGCTCCAGGACCGACAACAAGCTTTTCCATATACATGTCGGGTGCTTTGAGAAAGCTTCCCTTTTCACCAGCGGCTAGGACTGCAAGAGCATTAGACTGCCCCATCGCTGTCATGCGTGTACCTTCAATTGGGTCAACTGCGATATCTACCTCATCGCCGCTCAGGCCGACTTTTTCTCCGATGTAGAGCATCGGTGCATCATCAATTTCACCTTCACCAATAACAATTTCACCGCTGATTTCAGTTTTATTGAGCAAAGTACGCATAACTTCTACTGCTGCTCCGTCGGCGGCGTTCTTGTCCCCCCTGCCTAGCCATTTATAGCCAGCCAGTGCAGCACCTTCTGTTACCCGTGAAAAGGCCATTGCTAAATCGCGTTTCATGATGACTCCAAAGTAAGAAAAAGGAAAACGGCAGGATTCTAACACAACGAGAAGTAAACGTTTGCTATTTTAGATTGTTTGAATTGAACTCGATCAAAACAGTGTATAAATTGAGGGAATCTTGTACCTCGACTTGTTTGCGTCAGCGGATTGTTAATGCGTGCTGTTTTTTTGACCGAATGGTGCAAAATTTCGAATATAGGACGTGTCTATCATTCTCTGGCTGAGTAGAATGAGGGTATTGAGTGGAGAGCCCTTCACATTAAATGAATAACTAAAGGTAGGCGACAATGTCTTTTGAAGTACTAGAACAACTAGAAGCGAAAATCCAAACTGCTGTTGATACGATTGCCCTTCTTCAAATGGAAGTGGAAGAGCTAAAAGAAGAAAAACAAAAGCTATCTGCAGAAGCAACTGAGCTTCGTTCAAACCGTGAAGAACTAGAGCAAAAAGCGCAGCAAATGCAGCAAGAGCATTCTGCATGGCAAGAGCGTATCCGTAGCTTGCTGGGTAAAATGGATGAAGTAGAGTAAAGCAATGCTCTTATTAGAAGATTAAAAAGGTTGGCATTGGCCAACCTTTTTCTTTTGTCATTTATTCCGCAGAGGGACGAATGCCTAGAGTATGACAAAGAGCGTACGTCATTTCCGCGCGGTTGAGTGTATAGAAGTGGAAATCTTTCACTCCTTCACGACTGAGGATACGGATCATATCGATAGATTGGCTAGCCCCAACCAATTGGCGCGTTGTTGGGTCATCATCTAGACCTTCAAATTGTTTGGCCATCCAGCTTGGTACCTTGACATTGTTCTGTGCGGCAAAGCGAGAGGCTTGTTTGAAGTTTGATACAGGCAGGATTCCTGGCACGATCTCCACATCAATTCCTGCTGCAACACAACGATCACGAAATCTCAGGTAGCTTTCCACATCAAAAAAGAACTGGGTGATCGCTCGGTTTGCTCCTGCATCAACTTTACGTTTTAGGTTCAGGAGATCGGACTGGGCGCTTTTTGCTTCAGGGTGCACTTCAGGGAAAGCTGCGACAGATATATCAAAGTCATGACGCGCTTTTAGCAGTTGAACTAGGTCAGAAGCATACATATCCGGTTTGCCGCCTCCGGCTGGAATATCACCACGTAGGGCGACGATATTTTGAATACCATTGTGCCAATAATCATCTGCGATTTGGATAAGTTCTTCACGGGTGGCGTCAATACAAGTCAGGTGTGGGGCTGCGATTAATCCTGTTTCCGTTTTTATCTCCTTGATGATGGAGTGAGTACGGTCGCGCTCGCCAGAGTTTGCTCCATAAGTAACAGAGACAAATTTGGGCTTTAGTGTTTTAAGACGGTGTACTGAATTCCAAAGGGTTTCTTCCATCTTTTCGCTGCTCGGTGGAAAAAACTCAAATGACACGTTTATATTGTCAGATAGATCGGCAATATTTTGGTTTAAGGCATCAATATGACTCGCGTGTGTGTATCCCATCTTACTCTCTCCCTGTGGTGACCTTGACCACAAACTCCATAATCCCTGAATTGACGTTTAGACGTCTATATGTCCACAGAATGAATTGAATACGATTTAATGTCAACACTACGATTATGAATATTTCTCAAGTTTAGTATGAGATAGATTGAAGATCATTTTTCAGGTGTGCTATTGAAAAAAGGCTTAATACAGATTGTGTTGTATTAAGCCTTTATTCTTAGTGGATTAGCGGTGTTATAAGAAGCTAGAGAGTAAGTTTAAGTCTGACTGGATCGCGCCTGAGGTCACTTCTCTACCCGCGCCAGGGCCGCGAATGACGAGTGGATTATCTTTATACCATTTGCTCTCTATGGCGAAGATATTGTCACACGGCAATAGGTTGGCCAAAGCATGTTCTTTATTGAGCGCTTCGACGCCTACGGTCGCTTTGCCATTTTTCTCTAGTCGAGCCACATAGCGTAAGACCTTTTCTTCGCGTTTGGCTTTCTCTAATCGTTCGGCTAGCAGTTCACTGAGTAATTGGCTTTTGTCCAAGAAATCATCCAAGGATAGGTCGGCTAATTCCGCTGGCACTAAACTCTCTACTTTGACGGATTCAGGCTCCAGCTCTAAGCCTGCTTCACGCGCGAGTATCACCAGCTTACGCATGACATCTGAGCCGTCCAAGTCGCTGCGTGGATCTGGCTCTGTTAACCCTTGTTGCCAGGCTAAATCTACCAACTCAGCAAAAGGAACGGAGCCATCGTACTGCTGAAAGAGCCAAGATAAAGTTCCAGAGAAAATGCCCGAGAGCGCTTGAATTTCATCACCACTTTCCCGCAAGTCGCGAACGGTATGATTAATTGGTAGACCTGCGCCAACAGTCGCGTTATAGAGCCAATAGCGGTTGATCTTGGCAAATGCATCCTGTACCTCGTGGTAATAAGTGCTAGGGGCTGAGCCCGCCACTTTATTGGCTGAAATAAGGTGCATGCCTTGTTCTGCGATTTGGAGGTATTTTGACGCGAGTTCTTTACTTGCTGTCACATCCAAAACAACAACGTCGTCAAAGCCTTGTATGGCACCGAGTTGGCGGATCCATTCACCGTCTTGGTATGCGATAGACTCTTCATCGAAATGCTCGCTGACGCTGATGGCATCGATACCTTCAGGGTTAAACCAGTAAGTCTGGCTATCGACTACAGCGACGAGCTCAAAGTTCATTCCTCGGCGTTTTTCCAGCTCTGCTTTTTGTTCAGCAAACAAGGTTAACCAGCTAGCGCCGATATTCCCTTTGCCACACAAAGCGATGCCGACGCGCTTTTGGGCTTGGAACAGTTGGCTGTGGATCGAGGAAACGAGAGGCGCGGTATCAGAGCGTCTGATGACCGCGATTAAGCTCAATCCAGAGTGTGATTCAGATACAAACTCGACGGGTGCCGATTTGAGCTTTTGGTAAAATCCGTAGCAATGGTTCGCATTCTTGGTAACCCCAGCCCCCACAGCGGCGATAAGTGAGTAGCCCTCTTTAAGCTTAATCTCCGCTCCGAATGCCGCGTCTTGCAAGTATTCCAATGCTCCACCCACGATCTCTGCGGTATAAACCAATCTCAGGCTATGCTTGTCTTTTTGGAGTTCATAAGTCAGTGGCTCTAACTGTGCTCTTTTAAGGCTTTCCAGCACCTCTTTTTCGAGACGTTGAAAGTCATGCCCTGGTGCAAAAATCAATTTGATGATCAGCACTTCATCGAGAGAAGAAATGATTTTTGCGCCGCGACCAGAAGCCAGAACTCTTTCTATGCGGCTAGAGCCTGATTCTGGCTCGTAGCTACAGCGTAGGTGCAGATCCATGGTGCTTTGAGCAACAGGTTGCAATGTTCGGCTGTGCAGCACAGGAGCTGCCAAGCGCGCCAGCTCACTGGCTTCATCAAGGCGAAGTAGAGGCAATAAACAGGCGTCAGACACAATGCGCGGGTCGGCGCTGAATACCCCGGCCACGTCGCTCCAAATCGTCACTCTGGATACCTCAGCGAGCGCACCAATGACGGTTGCCGAGTAATCTGAGCCATTACGTCCTAGTAACGTGGTTTGGCCTTGTTGGTTTTGGGCCATGAAGCCAGTGATAACCACTCTGTGGTGAGCGTGTTGAGCCAGTATCTCTTTAACCAATGGGTATGAAGCACCACGGTCCACTTCCGGCTGTGTGTTTGCTTCTGCACGTAAGAACGCTCGTGAGTCTTGAGCGACGGCCGGGAGTCCTTCTTGAACCAGGAGGGCTGATAACAGACGTGATGACCAGATTTCACCGTGTCCTAATACCGCGGCTTTTTGTGCCTCAGTCAGAGGTGCGGTTAATTCACCTAACGTAGAAAACTCGTCGCTTAATGTAGCCAGCAGAGATGTTTTTTCGTCGTCGCCGATTAATTCGTCTATCAGCGATAGTTGGAATTGTCGTAAAGAGTGCAGCGTTTCATGCGCGACACGTCCGTCTTTGTATAGCGCATCTAAAAACTCTAATAAGCGGTTGGTTGTTTTGCCCGCAGCCGATACAACAATTAAGTCTTCGGGGCCGGAATACTCTTTCAGAATATTAACCACACGGCGGTAGCAGTCAGAGTTGGCTAAGCTGCTGCCACCAAATTTGTGCAGCTGACGTGAAGCTGGCATTAGATGCTCTCCTTAGCTTTGATGAAGGCTTGTTCAAGATCAGAAATTAGGTCTTCGGTATCCTCTAAACCGACGGATAGACGAAGAAGTAGCTGGGATACTCCTGCTTCAGCAAGGGCGGCTTCTCCCATTGCTCTGTGCGTCATGGAGGCGGGGTGGCAAATCAGGCTTTCGACGCCGCCTAAAGATTCAGCCAAAGAAAATAGTTCTAGTGCTCCAACGAAGACTTTCAGTTGCTCAAAGCTACCCGCGAGCTCAAAACTGAGCATTGAACCAAAGCCGGATTGCTGCTTTTTCGCGATCTCATGCCCAGGATGATCCGGCAAGCTAGGATGATAAATGGTGCTGACGAGCTTTTGCTCTTGGAGGTAACGCAAAATTTGCGCTGAGCTTTCTTCGTGTACTTTCATCCGTGCGCCCAGTGTGCGTATGCCACGTAAGGTCATGTAGCTATCAAACGGTGTGCCAGTTGCACCAATGCAGTTTCCCCACCAAGCTAGCTCTTCAGCGTGCTGCTCTGTTTTTGTCACGATGACACCGCCAATAACATCGGAGTGGCCATTGATGTACTTAGTGGTGGAGTGGATAACAAAATCCGCTCCAAGCTCTAAAGGCTTTTGGAACACGGGGGTTAAAAAGGTATTGTCTACGGCCACCAGTGCGCCCACTTGTTTGGCTTCTGTACAAACTTTCTCGATGTCTACTACGCGAACTAATGGGTTAGAAGGGGTCTCTAATAAAATGAGCTTGGGTTTTTTCGCCAGCGCTTGCGATAGGGCTTGTTGGTCTGATTGATCGACGAAGAGAACATTGAAGTCCCCTTTTTGAGCGCGAGTATTAAATAGGCGATATGTGCCACCATAGCAATCATGGGGGGCGACAATCAGGTCGTCGGGTCCGAGAAAAGCAGACACCCAAAGATTTAGGGCAGAGGTACCACAATTTGTCACCACGGCGCCTTTACCAGACTCTAATTCGTAGAGTGCGGTCTCTAATAAGCCTCTATTCGGGTTGCCGGAGCGCGTGTAGTCATAGGTCGGTACCTCTCCAAAAGCGGGGAAACCATAGTTAGTCGAAAGATAAATGGGTGGGACAACGGCGTGGTGTTGAGTGTCTGACTCAATACCAGTACGTACCGCGATTGTGGCTGGTTTGCGGGCGCTCATAAGTGTTTCCTTCCGGACGTTGGTGACATCTTTTAGAGAGTACGCTATACCTGAGTATGTTAGATATATGTAACTCTAATTCCATGGTTAACCACTTTACTTCTCATTTTTAAGGACGTCAACACTTCTAGACGTCTGTATGTCTTTGCTTGTGGCCATAAATCCCGCTAAAATTGCGCTTTCCAATTTCTAAACATTCAAAATAGATTAAAGGTGCGCAATGGCAGACTGGAATGGCGAATACATTAGCCCATACGCTGAGCATGGAAAGAAAAGCGAACAAGTAAAAAAAATTACGGTTTCTATTCCATTAAAAGTATTAAAGGTACTCACTGACGAGCGTACACGCCGCCAGATTAACAATCTACGCCATGCGACAAATAGTGAGTTATTGTGCGAAGCATTTCTGCATGCGTACACAGGTCAGCCGTTGCCGACCGATGAAGATTTGCGTAAAGACCGCCCAGACGATATTCCGACAGAAGCGAAGCAGATCATGACGGAGATGGGCATTGAATTTGAAGCGTTTGACGACGAGTGATCATCGCTCACGATGTGTTGTCGTGAGAGGTAAGGTACAGTAACAAGCGCACCATTATTTCGCTGATGCTGGTTACCGCTCAACAAAAAAGCCGCTGATCACGATCAGCGGCTTTTGTTTGAGCTTTAGGATTAAGCTTTAGGATTAAGCTTCCATGTAGCCTTCTGGCATTTCGATGCGAGCCACACCTGAATCGACAGCGGCTTGTGCGACTGCTTTTGCTACGCGAGGCAGTAGGCGTGAGTCCATTGGTTTTGGAATGATGTAGCCAGGGCCAAACTCCAGGCTATCGACACCAGCAGCTGCTAATACTTCGGCTGGTACCTCTTCTTTCGCAAGTTGGCGAATTGCTTCAACTGCGGCCAGTTTCATCTCATCATTGATTTCACTTGCACGTACGTCCAAAGCACCACGGAAGATGAATGGGAAACAAAGTACGTTGTTCACTTGGTTCGGGTAATCACTGCGACCCGTACCCATGATTAGGTCATCGCGTACTTCGTGTGCGAGTGCTGGTTTAATTTCTGGGTCTGGGTTTGAACACGCAAACACGACTGGTTTGTCGGCCATTAGCTTCAGTGCTTCTGGTGACAGCAGGTTAGGGCCTGATACACCTAAGAATAGGTCTGCGCCTTCGATAACGTCTTCAAGAGTACGCTTATCGGTGTTGTTAGCGAAAAGCTGTTTGTATTCGTTTAGGTCTTCACGGCGCGTGTGGATCACACCTTTACGGTCAAGCATGTAGATTTTCTCACGCATAGCACCGCATTTAATCAGCAGTTCCATACATGCGACAGCCGCTGCTCCTGCACCCAAACATACAATGGTTGCGTCTTCTAGCTTCTTACCTTGCAGTTCAATCGCGTTCAGCATGCCTGCTGCGGTTACGATCGCGGTACCGTGTTGGTCATCGTGGAAGACAGGAACGTCACAACGTTCGATAAGCTGTTTTTCGATTTCAAAACAATCAGGGGCTTTGATGTCTTCTAGGTTGATACCACCAAAAGTGTCCGCGATGTTGGCTACGGTATCCACAAACTCTTCGATAGTACGGTGTTTGACTTCGATATCGATAGAGTCTAGACCTGCAAAACGCTTGAACAGGAGCGCCTTACCTTCCATGACTGGTTTTGAAGCCATTGGGCCTAAGTTACCTAGACCAAGAATCGCCGTACCGTTTGAGATAACCGCGACCATGTTACCTTTTGAGGTGTATTTGTAGATGTTCTCTGGGTTTTGTGCAATTTCACGTACTGGCTCAGCAACACCAGGGCTGTATGCGAGCGCAAGATCATGGGCAGTTTCTGCTGGCGTCGTTAACTCAACGGAAATCTTACCTGCCGTTGGGTATGCATGGTAGTCAAGCGCCTGCTGACGGAATTGTTCTTCAGGGGATAGTTCTTGGCGATTGTCTTCTGACATGGATGTGGGTACTCATTAATAATTATAAGGAAAGGGGGATCCCATTTTAGAGTAACTAAATCAAGCTGCAAAGGTTGTAATGCGACCAATCACCACAAAATGTAGGAATTCACTGCAGATAAGACCAGATTAGCAAATATACCGCTGCTAATTGGCTTTTCTGTAATGATAAAGCTCTGTTTTAAGGCTTAAAATAAAAAAGGACGCCGTAGCGTCCTTTTTATATTTGGTTACAAAGAAGAAATTACTTCTTGCTTGATAGAGCACCGAAACGCTTGTTGAAGCGATCAACACGGCCGCCTGTATCAACGATACGTTGCTTACCAGTGTAGAATGGGTGACATTTGTCACATACGTCTAGGTGGATAGACTCTTTAGTTAGAGTTGAGTTGAACTCAAAAGAGTTGCCGCAAGAACAAGTCGCTTTGACTGCTTTGTATTCTGGGTGGATACCAGCTTTCATGGGAGAACCTCTAATATAGGCCGTGTCGCTATCCGAATCTTGGCCGGACACCACACGTAGTGAATAAAAAATTATCTTTGATACCGCGTCGCGTAACGCCGCCATATCACTAAGGCGCGATATAGTAATGAATACGCTTGTCCGGATCAACCAATTTGCCCAATAAATTGGTACTTTTTTGTGCGTTTCTTACCTGATTTACGTCGATAGGCGGGCAAGGGAATCCCATCTATCCCGTGCTTTCCCGACTCTTACTTTTCCCTTAGACTTATTCTGTTGATTCTCCTCACTTCTAATGGCTTTTATGCGACCGACGATTGCCCGAGTGGCTTTGCCTGTTCCACTCGATAAACAGTTTGATTATTTGATACCACCCCATCTGTTTCCAATTATTGGTGGTCGTGTTTCAGTACCGTTTGGCAGGCAAACGCTGGTGGGTGTAGTCACGGCTTTAGTGAACCATTCTGAATTCAGTCAAGAGCAGCTGAAATCCATCAAACAGGTATTAGATAATCAACCAGTATGGCCTGAGAGTCTCTACCAACTGTTGCAGTGGTGTAGCCAGTTTTATCAATACCCATTGGGAGAGACCTTACTCAACGCCATGCCGAGTGCGTTGCGTAAAGGCAAAGAGGCTGACTTTACCGCGCTTGTCGAGTGGCAACTGACAGATGCAGGGCGCAATCAGCTGATGGTTGGATTTGGCCGCGCCGTAAAGCAAGCGAAAGTGATGCATATGTTGGAGGCGGGCTCAGTGCCTCATCAAGCGTTTATTGATGAAGAGGTAGGTTCAAGCGTATTAAAAACGCTGTCAGAGAAAGGCTGGATCGAATCTGTCGAGAAGAAGCCAGTGATCCGCGACTGGCGTCATGATGTTGAAGCCAGTGTCGATAAGCCGAAGCTAAATACCGAGCAAGCGGTGGCGATCGCGAGCGTGAATAGCTCCGACGGGTTTGGCTGTTTTTTACTCGAGGGGGTAACGGGCTCGGGGAAAACTGAGGTGTATCTCAACCTGATCAAGCCAGTTCTTGAGCGTGGGCAGCAAGCTTTGGTGTTGGTACCAGAGATAGGCCTGACTCCACAAACCATCAACCGCTTTAAAAAACGCTTTAACGTCCCAGTGGAAGTGATTCACTCTGGTTTAAATGATACCGAACGGCTCAATGCGTGGTTGTCTGCCAGAGATAATGCTGCAGGCATCGTGATTGGCACACGATCTGCGTTACTAACGCCCTTTGCTAGCTTGGGCATTATCATTGTCGACGAAGAGCATGATTCCTCGTATAAGCAGCAAGACAGTTTGCGCTATCACGCCCGTGATGTGGCGGTCATGCGAGCGAATAAAGAACAGATCCCCATTGTGCTTGGCTCGGCCACACCAGCGCTGGAAACCCTGCACAATGCACTCGCGGGCAAATACCATCACCTTGTTTTATCGCAAAGAGCCGGCAGTGCGGTACCGACCACCAATAAGGTTTTGGATATTAAAGGGGCGTACTTAGAGAGCGGATTGTCAGCCCCGTTGATTGCAGAAATGCGTAGACACTTACAAGCTGGCAACCAGGTGATGCTGTTTCTCAATCGCAGGGGGTTTTCTCCGGCGTTAATGTGCCATGAATGCGGCTGGATCGCCGAGTGTAAACGCTGTGACGCCTATTACACCTATCATCAATACAGCAATGAAATTCGCTGCCATCATTGTGGCTCGCAACAGCCCATTATTCATCAATGCCAAGGTTGTGGATCAACACACTTGGTCACCGTTGGGGTCGGCACCGAGCAGTTGGAGAAACAACTGGCAGACTTATTCCCCGAATTCAAAGCGATTCGCATTGACCGCGATAGTACTCGTCGAAAAGGCAGTTTAGAGAATGCACTATCGGCGATCAGAAACGGTGAATACCAAATTTTGATTGGTACACAAATGCTGGCAAAAGGGCACCATTTCCCGGATGTAACGCTGGTGGCACTGTTAGATGTAGACGGCTCCCTGTATAGCAGTGATTTCCGTGCTTCCGAACGCTTGGCTCAACTGTTTATTCAGGTCGCTGGCCGTGCGGGACGTGCAAGTAAACCCGGAGAAGTGATCCTGCAAACCCACCACCCGGAGCACAGTTTATTGCAAGCTTTGCTGACCAAGAGCTATCGTCATTTTGCCGACACCGCCCTGCAAGAGCGTCAGTTGGCGATGTTGCCGCCTTTTTCATTCTTAACCATGTTTCGCGCCGAATCGAATCACACTGAGCAGGTTGAAGATTTCTTAAGGCAGGTTCGTCATACACTTGAAGCTCATCCGCTGTTTGATGAGTACTGTCAGGTATTGGGCCCGACTCCCGCACCGTTGGCGAAAAGAGCAGGCAAATATCGCTGGCAACTGTTGCTTCAGACACAGCACCGCTCGACGATGCATAAGTTACTCTCCAGTGCTAAGCCTGCGATTCAAATGTTACCCGCGGCTAAGAAAGTACGCTGGACACTGGATATAGAGCCACAAGATCTCAGCTAAATAACTGTATTTGAATCGTAATCTGGTGCACTGGAGTAGCGTTGTCGTGCGTATTGTTTGCCTTGATTACACTTTTTTCATTTATTTGTGAATTAGATCTTGTTAAGACCGTGAATTTTGTTAATTCTCCCGTAACTTTGTGCCACGAAATGAATAAACTAGGAACTGCATATTTATATAAACGTTAGTGTTCACGCAAGGTTAAACGTTTGCCTGTGTGAGTAATCGATAAGAATGGGCTTAAGTCCATCATCGTAGTGCATTTTATTTCGTTTAATGTACGGTTTATTCAGGTTTAGGTGGCTACGGCTACCATTGTTGGAAATTGAAGAGGGTAATAAATTTATGGCGACAATGAAGGATGTTGCCCAGCTAGCGGGAGTTTCGACAGCGACGGTATCCAGAGCGTTGATGAATCCGGAAAAAGTGTCTTCATCGACGAGAAAACGCGTTGAAGATGCCGTTTTAGAGGCTGGATATTCACCAAACTCTTTGGCGCGAAATCTGCGTCGCAATGAATCTAAGACCATCATTGCCATCATCCCAGATATCTGCGATCCCTATTATACGGAGATCATCCGTGGCATCGAAGACGCTGCCATGGAGCATGGTTATATTGTGTTGCTCGGTGATAGTGGCCAGCACAATAAACGTGAGAGTTCATTTGTAAACTTAGTCTTTACTAAACAAGCGGATGGTATGCTCTTATTAGGAACGGATTTACCGTTTGATGTGAGTAAACCTGAGCAAAAGAATTTGCCGCCGATGGTTATGGCTTGCGAGTTTGCGCCCGAGTTAGAGCTACCTACGGTCCACATTGATAACCTGACATCTGCCTTCGAAGCGGTAAATTATTTGACACAAATGGGTCATAAACGCATTGCGCAAATCTCGGGGCCGGAGTCGGCGGTGCTGTGTCAGTTCCGTCAGCAAGGTTATCAGCAAGCGCTACGTCGTGCTGGTGTCACAATGAACCCGAACTACAGCGCTTACGGTGACTTTACTTTTGAAGCGGGCTCAGCAGCGATTCGACAGTTATTAGCCTTACCGGAACCGCCAACCGCTGTGTTCTGTCACAATGACGCGATGGCAATAGGGGCGATGCAGCAAGCTAAAAAGCTTGGCTTACGCATTCCACAAGACCTATCGGTCGTCGGATTCGATGACATTCAGTTTGCACAGTTCTGCGATCCACCGTTGACGACGATCTCTCAGCCTCGCTACGAGATTGGTCGCCAAGCGATGTTGATGATGCTGGAGCTGCTACGTGGGCATGATGTTCGAGCCGGTTCCCGTCTACTGGAAACTCAGTTAGTGGTACGACAAAGTGCCGCGCCACCTCGCGTTGTTTAACACCTCATCTAGCGATGCTTTTACGCATCGCTTTGATTTCTCCTCTGTCATCCAATGACGATCTGCATTAACATTATGGCAGTGCTAATAAATGATTGATGTACAACAGTGGCAAACAGAGATTATGTAAAACGTGGTCACGGGAACAGCGGACGAGCTTCTGCAAAGAAGAAAGCTGCCCCACGTAAAAAACCATGGCGAAGTGGTTTACTCGCTATCTTATTGGTCAGTGGCTTCGGCTATGGCCTGTATACGTTAAGCAGTGATCCTGAGCCACCTGCACCTGTGGTAAAAGAAACCAAACCAGCCAGCAAGCCTAAAACGCAAAAAGTGCTTCCACCTCCGCCTCAGGAAAAGTGGGGGTACGTTGAATCTTTGCCTAATCGCGAGATTGAAGTCAAAGCGAAAGAGCAAGTGGTGTCGGCGATCCCGTACGTCATGCAGTGCGGCGCGTACAAAACATCGCAGCAGGCCGAGGCCCGTAAGCTGGATATTGCTTTCCAAGGCATAAAAAGCCAGATCCGTAAGAAAGAAGGCAGCAGTTGGTACCGCGTGGTACTTGGCCCGTATAAGTTTAAGCGTGATGCTGAGCGAGATAAGCATAAACTCCAGCGCGCCAAAATAGAGCCTTGCGCAATCTGGAAAGAAACACAGTAAATTGAAAACTTTAAAGCCCACGGTGTTCAACTAGCAACGTGGGTTTTTCTGTTACACCTTCTCCCCTTGAATTCTCACTCCGATAACCTCATATAGTTTTTAACACTGAGATTAAAACAATTATGAGGCCCTACTCGTGACTACCATTGTATCTGTACGTCGTAATAACAAAGTCGTCATCGCTGGTGATGGACAAGTATCTCTAGGTAACACAGTAATGAAGGGCAATGCGCGCAAAGTGCGTCGCCTCTACAATAACCAAGTACTGGCAGGCTTCGCTGGTGGTACGGCTGATGCCTTTACGCTGTTTGAACGTTTTGAAAGCAAACTGCAAATGCACCAAGGCCATTTAACCAAGGCCGCGGTAGAGCTGGCAAAAGACTGGCGAAGTGATCGTGCACTGCGCAAGTTGGAAGCCTTGTTGGCCGTCGCTGACGAAACGGCATCCCTGATTATTACCGGTAACGGCGATGTGGTTCAGCCAGAGAATGACCTGATTGCGATCGGCTCAGGTGGTAACTTCGCCCAAGCTGCTGCAACTGCGCTATTAGAAAATACCGACTTAGATGCGCGTGAAATCGCAGAGAAATCACTGAAAATTGCGGGCGATATCTGTGTATTCACCAACCATAACCACACTATTGAAGAACTAGAAATCCCAGCAGATAAAATTGCTGAATAAAACCAAAGATAGTGGCTTAAAGATTTAAAGGAAATTGATTATGTCTGAAATGACTCCGCGCGAAATCGTGCATGAACTGAACCGCCATATCATTGGTCAAGAGAAAGCAAAACGTTCTGTGGCGATCGCGCTACGTAACCGCTGGCGTCGTATGCAGCTTGAAGAAAGTCTGCGTGCGGAAGTGACCCCAAAAAACATTCTGATGATTGGCCCGACAGGTGTTGGTAAGACTGAGATTGCTCGTCGTTTGGCGAAGTTGGCCAATGCGCCGTTCATCAAAGTTGAAGCAACGAAATTTACCGAAGTCGGTTATGTTGGTAAAGAAGTAGAAACGATCATCCGCGATCTAACCGACGTCTCGCTAAAAATGACGCACCAACAGGCAATGGAAAAAGTAAAATTCCGCGCGGAAGAGCAAGCAGAAGAGCGCATTCTTGATGCTCTGCTACCGCCAGCGCGTGATGCTTGGGGGCAGAATGAGCAAGCAGAAGATAACTCAACCACTCGCCAAGTGTTCCGTAAAAAATTGCGTGAAGGCAAGCTAGACGACAAAGAAATCGAAGTCGATGTAGCAGCGCCACAAATGGGTGTGGAAATCATGGCTCCTCCTGGCATGGAAGAGATGACCAACCAGCTGCAAGGCATGTTCCAGAACTTAGCGGGCGATACCAAGAAAAAACGCAAGCTGAAAATTAAAGACGCGTTCAAAGCGATCACGGAAGAAGAAGCGGCGAAACTGGTTAACCAAGAAGAGCTCAAAGAGCAGGCGATCTACAACGTAGAAAACAACGGCATCGTGTTTATTGATGAGATTGATAAGATCTGTAAGCGCGGTGAAAGCTCAGGTCCGGACGTGTCACGTGAAGGTGTTCAGCGTGACTTACTACCGCTGATTGAAGGCAGCACCGTATCTACCAAGCACGGTATGGTCAGAACGGATCACATCCTGTTTATTACTTCAGGTGCGTTCCAAGTAGCAAAACCATCGGATTTGATCCCTGAACTTCAGGGTCGTCTGCCTATTCGAGTTGAGCTTGAAGCGCTATCTAGCCACGACTTCAACCGTATCTTAACGGAGCCTAAAGCGTCTCTGACCGAGCAGTACATTGCTTTAATGAAGACCGAAGAAGTGGATGTGGAGTTTACCGAAGACGGTATTAAGCAGATTGCTGAAGCGGCATGGACGGTGAACGAAAGCACAGAGAATATCGGTGCGCGTCGTCTTCACACCGTGATGGAGCGTCTAATGGATGATATTTCCTTTGAAGCGACCGATAAGTCAGGTTCAAAACTGACCATCGACGCGGCATACGTGCAAGAACGTTTAGGCGAGTTTGTCGAAGATGAAGACTTAAGCCGCTTTATTCTTTAATTGCCAGAAAACAGTTACTAAGCCGACCTCAGGGTCGGCTTTTTTATACCTAAAAGATAACTAGCAGAAAGTCTGATATTTGAGAAACATTTCATATGGATTACTTATCGCTCGATTACTTCTTGATCAAATAATCTGGTAAATTTCTCCAGGTTGATGGAATGCTTATAACTCGCTGTTTTTATTGTTCTAAGTATTTTATGCAACGCAGAAAGGAGAAAAGAACAATGAATGATATTGGCTTGGGACAAGGTTCAAACGTGGACAAACGACGTAAGGTGTTACATCAAGGCTTAAAAGCAGCGGTATATGGTATTCCTTTGCTGGCATTAGGGTTAACAGTGAACAGCTCGGTATTAATGACAGATGCTGGCTACAGTTACGTACATCAAAACAACATTACTGGTGAACTTGATGTGTTCACGGAACCAGGTATTCATTTCCGAATGCCGTTTTTATCCAAAATCACCCAGTATGACCAAGTCATCACCGTATCGTTTGGCAACAGCAAAGGAGAAGACTTCTATCAGCGCCTAGACCCAGTTCAGGTGCGTTTTGCTGATACCTATATTGGCCAGATACCGGTCACTTTCCGCTTTAAGTTGAGCAATGATCCAGAAGCGGTAGAAAAAATGCATAAAGAGTTTCGTAATAACAGCAACCTCATCGATGCTCTATTGGTAAAGAACGCACGTAACGTGACTGTCATTACCGCGACTCAATACACGGGTGAAGAATTCTTCCAAGGTGGGTTAAACCAATTCAAGTCCAAGCTTGGAGACCAGCTACGAAACGGCATTTACACCACCGAGCGCAGACAGGTAGAAGTGGAACAGTTAGACCTAGCGCCCGTCGGCATTGAACAATCGAATGCCAACCAGTTGCAACGTACCAATCAACTGGTATGGAAAACGGTTCCTGTGGTGGACAATACGGGTCAGCCAATTCGCCAAGATAATCCTCTGCAGCAATATGGCATTCAGGTGACACAGGTAACGATTGGTGATCCGCAACCAGAGAAGCAATTGGATCAACTGCTCGCCGACAAGAAACGCTTGGTAGCAGACCGAATTCGTGCGATTCAGGAGCAAGAAACGTCAAAAGCGCAAGCCGAGACGGAGCAGCTTCGTAAAGAGATTCAGCGTACTCGTGAAGTGCAAGATGCTCAGCGTCAAAAAGAACTGGCGATTATTTCACAACAAAAAGAAGTGGAAGTGGCCCGCCAGATCGCAGAACGAGAAATCGTTGAAGTAGAAAAGACCAAGCGACTTGCCGAGGTCGAAAAAGAGAAAGAGCTGGCGATTGCAGAAGCAAACTTAGCAATTCAAAAAGCCAACGCCTTGTCTGCGGAATTTGAAGCGAAGGCCATCTTGGAAAAAGGTCGTGCAGAAGCCGAAGTCTTAAAAGCGAAGTACGCGGCACTTGGCGCAAACCGAGAAGTGTATTTGGCTGAGCTTAACCGTGAGGTCGCGAACTCCTTGTATAACAACCTGCAAAACTTCCAAGTACAGATGCCACAAAACTACATTGGGGGTGGCGATGAAACAGGCCTAAAAACCAACTTGGATGTGATTACCGGCTTTGGGGCGCTAGGGTTAATGGACCAAACTAAGAAGGTCGTTCAGCAATAGGCCTACTGGTGGTCAAATGCTTAAAAAGCAAAAGGATCATAGGTGGTCAAAAAGTCTAGGTAATAAAAAAGCTGGTATCAAACCAGCTTTTTTAATTTAAAAATCAGAAGTTTATATCATTAAGATAAAGATGATAGCTAAAGCCGAGATGAATCCTGCCAGCGCATAACAAGCGATTTTACCCGCGACACCAGTATGGAATTTCAAGTCATGCATCCCGTGGTGAACACGGTGCATGGCATGCCACATTGGCAGGGCAAGTGTACCGATGATAAACAGCGCACCAATAATGCTGGTGGCGAATTCAGACACTCGCGCGTAATTTAACGCTTCAGCGTCAATGATGCCCAGTGGCACAAGTACGCCCAACACTAAGATGGTGACGGGAGTGATCATGGCAAACCAAGTGCCCCCTGCCCCAAATAGGCTCCACCATACTGGTTCATCTGAACGTTTTGGCGCTCTATCTACAGAGTAATTCGGTTTCATAGTTAAAGCTCCTTACACCACAATGAGGACAATGAGTGAGATAAACGCCACGGCTGCCCACTGAGTCAACACAACCACTTTCTTGTCGATCAGTTTGCCTTTAAAACGGATAGGCATCACTTGCGGCATCATGCTGAAAAACGTTTGAGCATGGAACAGGCTTCCAGCTAGCGCGACAATATTGATGGCGACCACAATAGGGTTGGCCATGAACGCTAGCCAGCCTTGCCATGCCTCAGGACCTTTCACCAATGAACCTAACCCAAAGGTAAGGAAAATGGTGAATAGAACGAGTGGTAATACAGTGGCTTCACGCAACATATAGAAACGATAAAAAGGGTGATCTTTCCACCAGGTTCGTTTCATTTCACGAACGTAAGGTTTGCGGTTACTCATCCTTATACCTCCTCTTTGGCTGGGGTGCCATCTGGCTTCAACATCGCAATCACAAAGTCCATAGAGGACTCCACTTTGCCTTGGTTGACCGCTGCTGCTGGGTCGACGTTTTTCGGGCATACTTCAGAGCAGTAACCCACGAACGTACAGCCCCAAGCGCCGTTTTCACCGTTAATCAACTTCATTCGCTCATCTTTACCGTTGTCACGGCTATCTAAGTTGTAGCGATGTGCAAGGGTCAGTGCTGCAGGGCCAATAAACTCTGGGTTGAGGCCAAACTGAGGGCAGGCGGCGTAACAAAGACCACAGTTAATGCAGCCAGCGAATTGTTTGTACTTCGCCATTTGCTCTGGGGTCTGTAAGTTGGTGCCGTCTTCTGGTGTACGATCGTTACCGATGATGTATGGCTTGATCGCTTCTAGGCGTTCAATGAACGGCGTCATATCGACGATCAGATCTTTTTCTATCGGGAAGTTCGCCAAGGGTTCGATCTTCACGCCAGAAGGGTAGTCGCGCAGAAAACTCTTACACGCTAGCTTGGGTACGCCATTGACCATCACACCGCACGATCCGCAGATCGCCATACGGCAAGACCAGCGATAAGACAGATCTTTGTCTAAGTTATCTTTGATGTAACCAATGGCATCGAGTACCGACATGGTTTCGTCAAACGGTACTTCGAACGTTTGTAGGTGTGGTTCTGCATCGTGCTCAGGGTCATAACGCAGGATGTCGACTTTTTGAATGCGATTTGCTGACATTATGCTTGCTCCTCTGCATTATTTTCTGATGCTTGTGCCGCTTCTTCTGCGGCCGCTTTTTCTGCCGCTTCACCATACAGGCGGGCTTTTGGCTGTGACTTAGTGATAGTGACATTACTGTAGTCGATGCTTGGAGCCGATTCTGGTTGGTAGAAAGCAAGCGAGTGTTTTAGGAAGTTTTCGTCATCACGGTCTGCGCAGCCCTCATCCAAGCGCTGGTGCGCACCACGGGATTCTTTACGCAAAATCGCCGAGTGCACCATGGCTTCAGCCACCTCAAGACCGTAACCGACTTCGATGGCATAGAGCAGATCGGTATTGAACACTTTGCCTTTGTCTTTAATGCTGATGCGTTTGTAGCGTTCTTTTAGCTCTGCGAGCTTTTCGATTGTCGCTTGCATCAGGTCTTCTTGACGGTAGATGCCACAGCCAGCTTCCATGGTATGGCCCATTTCAGTGCGGATATCGGCCCAGTTCTCGTCGCCTTCTTGCTGCATCAATGCTTGGATACGCTCTTCTACCGCCTTGACTTGTGCAGTAATGGCGTCTTCGTTCCAGCCTTTGAATTCCGCTGCACGTTGAACCGCTTGCTCACCTGCAACGCGGCCAAATACCACGAATTCAGCCAACGAGTTTGAGCCCAAACGGTTCGCACCGTGCAAACCAACCGAGGCACATTCGCCCACCGCAAACAGACCTTTAATGCGCGTTTCACATTGTTTGTCGGTTTCAATACCGCCCATGGTGTAGTGAACCGTCGGACGGATTGGAATAGGTTCTTTTGCTGGGTCAACGTTGACGTAAGCTTTCGCCAGTTCACAGATGAACGGTAGGCGTTCTTGCAGGTACTCTTCACCCAAATGACGAAGATCGAGATGTACCACATCACCGAGTGGGTGTTTGATGGTGTTGCCTTTTTGCTGTTCGTGCCAGAACGCTTGTGACACTTTGTCGCGAGGACCCAGCTCCATGTATTTGTTCTTCGGCTCACCCACTGGCGTTTCCGGACCCATGCCATAGTCTTGCAGGTAACGATAGCCATCTTTGTTGACGATGATACCACCTTCACCACGGCAACCTTCGGTCATCAGAATGCCCGTTCCCGGTAAACCGGTTGGGTGGTATTGAACGAATTCCATGTCACGCAGCGGAACACCATGACGGTACGCCATTGCCATACCATCGCCAGTCACAATGCCGCCATTGGTATTACAGTGATAAACACGGCCAGCGCCACCGGTAGCAAGCACAACCGATTTGGCTTTGATGGTGATGAGTTCACCTTCAGACATGTGGATCGCGATAAGGCCTTGTACTTCACCGTCGTCAACGATTAGGTCTACCACAAAGTATTCGTCAAAGCGTTTGATGTTGTCGTACTTCATCGAAGTTTGGAATAGGGTGTGAAGCATATGGAAGCCAGTTTTGTCCGCGGCAAACCAAGTGCGTTCAACCTTCATTCCACCGAAGCGGCGCACATTGACCTCGCCATTTTCTTTACGGCTCCAAGGGCAACCCCATTGCTCCATTTGGATCATTTCACGAGTGGCGTTTTCTACGAAGTACTCAACGACATCTTGCTCACACAACCAGTCACCACCGCCAACCGTGTCGTTGAAGTGGTTATCTAGGCTATCTTCCTCTTTGACAACGGCTGCGGAGCCACCTTCTGCGGCCACCGTATGGGAGCGCATAGGATACACTTTCGAAATCAGTGCGACTTCTAGTTCAGGGTTTGCTTCAGCTGCTGCAATAGCAGTGCGAAGACCAGCGCCGCCAGCGCCGATGACTGCGATATCTGTGGTAATTGTTTTCACAGTTATCCTCCAGTGTGAAATTGCGGTGGTGCCCGCTTGTTATTGTTAATTCGGGGCAAGACTCCCCAAAAGTGGTAGAACTAGTGTAGAAGAGCAACTTTATAGAAAAATTGATGTATTTAGGTTTTTGCTGCGGAAATGCATGCAAGAGCATAGAAAATATAGGATATGTGATAGTTATCACGGCGACTGTTTTAATGGACTTAATTACTAGTAACGGCTTGTGTTACGGCGCTGTTACTGATGATGGTTTGGTATTGTTATTGCCAATATGGCAGGAGGTGAATTATTGTCTGTAGTACGTTTTTAGTGCGCTGGTGGTCTTGAAAACTCTGCTTGCAAAGGGTGTAAATAGTGGTAATTTTTGCCGGAATTTGAAAGGTTGAGGTAGAGAACAAAGATGAACTGGCAACCCACAGCAACGATTGAGCAGCTTAAGCAAAGAGCCGATATTGTTCAGACTATTCGCCAATTTTTTGCGCAGCGGAATGTGATGGAAGTCGACACCCCGGCGATGAGCCATGCCACGGTAACGGATATTCACTTGCATACATTCCAAACCGAATTTGTGGGCCCAGGTTACGCTGATGGCCGAAAACTGTACTTTATGACAAGCCCTGAGTTTCATATGAAACGACTGTTGGCTGCCGGAAGTGGCTGCATTTATCAGATCTGTAAATCGTTTCGCAATGAGGAAAATGGCCGCTATCACAACCCAGAATTCACCATGTTAGAGTGGTATCGAGTGGGGTTTGACCACCACCAACTGATGGATGAAATGGATGCCATGCTCCAACTGGTTTTACAATGTGGTCAAGCAGAACGAATGACTTACCAGCAAGCCTTTCTTAAGGTACTTGGTGTTTGCCCACTGGAAGCCTCAATGGCTGAGTTAAAGACAGCCGCCGCCTCTCTAGGCTTAAGTGATATTGCCGATCCTGAAGACGATCGCGATACACTGCTACAGCTGTTATTTAGTGTCGGTGTGGAAGAGAAGGTTGGTCAGAGCGTGCCCGTGTTTGTGTATGACTTTCCTGCCTCTCAGGCGGCATTAGCCAAAATTAATGCGCAAGATCCTCGTGTTGCTGATAGGTTTGAGGTTTACTTTAAAGGTATTGAGTTAGCTAATGGTTTTCACGAGCTGGATAACCCGAAAGAGCAACTGAAGCGCTTTGAAGAAGACAACGCCAAGCGAATCGAGATGGGGATAGCAACTCAGCCGATTGATCATCACCTTATCGCAGCGCTGGAGTCTGGCTTACCACAATGTGCAGGAGTGGCGCTGGGGGTCGATCGCTTGATAATGCTGTCACTGGAGTGTGATCATATTGATCAAGTGACGGCGTTTCCGTTCCCAATCGCGTAAGGAAATGTGCAACAGATTCTTATTCTGAGTGCTTTTGACTCGCGCAGGGTCTTTATCCTCGTTATACTCCCAATCTGAATTTTAGCCTAGGGCTGTCTTATACCAAGCGTGTAGCGGCAGCTCTATCATCGAAGAGCACAGGACATGCAAGAGTACATCGCATTTTTTCAAGAGAACATGATTCTTTCTCTGGTATGGGTAGGTCTATTGATTGCCCTTATCGCGAACATCGTGAAATCAGCCACAGCTGCATACAAAGAAATCTCGGTAACGGAAGTCACCACACTATTAAACCGTGAGAACGGGGTAGTGGCTGATACGCGTACTCAAGAAGAATTCCGCAAAGGTCATATTACCGATGCAGTTCACATTTTACCTTCTGATATTAAAGCGGGTAACTTTGGTAACCTTGAAAGCCGTAAATCTGACCCAATCATTGTGGTATGCAAATCAGGTCAGACAGCTCAAGAGAGCGCGAACCTTCTAGCAAAAGCTGGCTTTGAAAAAGTAAGCGTGCTTAAGAATGGTCTGATTGCCTGGAACGAAGCGAATCTACCGCTGGTAAAAGGTAAAAAGTAATTTACTCGCAGATTACTCGAAACGCTGATTGAAAAGTCAGCGTTTAACTTAGAGAGATGTGAACACTTCCACGAATTTTAGTGGAATCCTAGTCTTAGTTCCCTCTCTCAGTTAGTCTCGAAACAGACTATTAATTCAAGGATTTAAGGATTTTTAAAATGGCTGAAGCAGCACCGCAACAAGAAGCTCAAAACTTCGCAATTCAACGTATCTTCCTAAAAGACGTATCGTTCGAAGCGCCAAACTCACCAGCTATGTTCCAAAAAGAGTGGAACCCAGATGTGAAACTGGATCTTGATACTCAAAGCCGTGAGCTTGGTGAAGGTGTATACGAAGTCATTCTGCGCCTAACGGTAACAGTGAAAAACGCAGAAGAAACAGCGTTCCTATGCGAAGTGCAACAAGGCGGTATTTTCACGGCTGAGAAGATGGAAGCGGGCCAACTAGCACATTGTCTAGGCGCATTCTGCCCGAACATTCTATTCCCATATGCTCGTGAAACTATTTCTAGCCTAGTGGTTAAAGGTACGTTCCCTCAACTGAACCTAGCACCAGTTAACTTTGACGCTCTGTTTATGAACTACCTACAGCAACAAGCACAGCAAGACGAAGGTCAAGCTGAGGCTTAATTCGCTTTCTCTGAGCCTTCAGAGAGTGAAGAAATGCACAGAGCATCTATTATTTTGATGCGATGTGCATTTTTTGTTTTCAACACATAGGCAAGAGCTTAATTCTTACTGTCCTTAAAGAAGGGCAATAAGAACTGGATTCTAGTCAATTACACGACAATCAGGCGGAACAATGACAGATAAAAATACCAATAATGCTTACGGTAAAGAGATTTCGATGACCGTTTTAGGCGCGGGTTCTTACGGTACCTCGTTGGCGATTTCATTAGCGCGTAATGGTGCTAATGTGGTGATCTGGGGACATGATCCACAGCATATGGAGCGTCTAGAGTCTGATCGCGCGAATCATGAGTTTTTGCCTGGGATTGAGTTTCCGGAATCACTGATTGTTGAGTCTGATCTAGAAAAAGCCGTTCAAGCGAGCCGAGATCTGCTGGTCGTGGTACCCAGTCATGTTTTTGGCATTGTCCTGAACAATGTTAAGCCATTCCTGCGTCAAGATTCACGCATATGCTGGGCAACGAAAGGGCTAGAGCCTGAGACTGGTCGATTGCTCAAAGATGTCGCTCACGATGCGCTAGGTGAAGGTTATTCGCTGGCTGTGTTGTCTGGTCCTACGTTCGCAAAAGAACTGGCGATGGGCATGCCAACGGCGATTTCGGTTGCCTCTCCTGATTCGCAGTTTGTGGCGGACCTACAAGAAAAAATCCACTGCAGTAAAACGTTCCGTGTGTATGCCAACAGCGACTTTATCGGCATGCAGCTGGGTGGTGCGGTGAAGAACGTTATCGCCATCGGTGCGGGAATGTCTGACGGTATTGGCTTTGGTGCCAATGCGCGCACGGCATTGATCACTCGTGGCTTGGCGGAAATGACGCGTCTTGGTACTGCTCTTGGCGCCCAAACAGAAACCTTTATGGGTATGGCTGGTTTGGGTGATTTAGTACTAACATGTACAGATAACCAATCACGCAACCGTCGCTTTGGGCTCGCGTTGGGGCAAGGTAAGGATGTTGATACCGCACAGACAGAAATTGGGCAGGTGGTTGAAGGCTATCGCAATACCAAAGAGGTTTGGTTGTTGTCTCAGCGCATGGGTGTAGAGATGCCAATTGTTGATCAAATTTATCAAGTATTGTATCAAGGAAAAGATGCAAGACTGGCAGCAAAAGATCTGCTGGCGCGAGATAAGAAAGCGGAAGCATAAGTTCGCTGACACAATATCTAGGGATTAGGAACTTTAATGAAACATTGTGAAAAACAGAAAGTCTGGCAAGCCATTGTTCGCGAAGCGCGTGAGCTGTCTGATCAAGAGCCCATGCTAGCGAGCTTCTACCATGCGACTATCATTAAACATGATAGCCTAGCTTCAGCACTGAGTTACATTCTTGCTAATAAGCTAAAAACCCCATCAATGCCTGCAATGGCGGTACGTGAGGTGGTAGAAGAAGCCTTTAATGCGGACTCGACAATCACAGAGGCCGCAGCTTGTGATATCTGTGCTACAGTGAATCGAGATCCTGCCGTTTCTATGTATTCAATGCCGCTTCTATACTTAAAGGGTTACCATGCCCTGCAAGGCTATCGTGTGGCGAACTGGCTTTGGAGTCAGGGGCGTATTGCGCTGGCTACCTATCTGCAAAATCAGATTTCCGTGGCGTGTCAGGTTGATATTCATCCCGCCGCTCAGATTGGCCGAGGCATTATGCTTGACCACGCAACAGGTATTGTTATTGGTGAAACAGCCGTCGTCGGGAATGATGTGTCGATTCTTCAGGATGTGACCCTAGGTGGTACTGGTAAAGAATGCGGTGACCGTCACCCGAAAATCCGTGAAGGCGTGATGATCGGTGCGGGTGCTAAAATATTAGGTAATATCGAAGTGGGCGAGGGTGCTAAAATTGGCTCTTGCTCGGTTGTGCTTCAACCCGTTCCTGAACATACTACGGTTGCTGGTGTTCCCGCGAAAATTGTTGGGCGTCCTAAAACGGACAAACCTTCTTTGGATATGGACCAGCAGTTTAATGGTAAATCTCAGACCTTTATGGGTGGTGATGGCATTTAACCATTGCTCAGAACAAGACAGAACAGAAATAAAAAGAGCTAACCTTGGGTTAGCTCTTTTTATATTAGGGGGGTTCGAAGTTATCCTCGCTAAGGAAGTGATTACATTAACGACAACTTCGATAACTCATTTTATGTTTATGCGAGTGCTTCTAGCTCAGCTAGAACTTCTTCCGCCCATTCAATCCAAGCTTGACGAATCAACAAGTTACGACGAAGTGTGAGTCGCTCAAAGCGTTGTTGTTTGTCTAACGTTGCTGGCGTTGAGTAGTACGCGTTTTCAATTTCTTGGTAATGCGCCACTAATCTGCGAGATTCTTCTACGAGCTCTGCTAGCTGCACTCGGTATGGTTCTGATGGTTGAACAGCACATGCCATCAATTTCGCAGAAAACTCATCGCGAACTGTTGGGTGCGCAGTCGGTTGATCAAACCATTCACCAAGAGCTGTGCGGCCTGCGTCAGTAATTGAGTAAACTTTTCGGTCTGGTTTACCTTCCTGAGGTTCTAGCACACAAGTGACTAAGTCATGCTGAGCCATCTTATTTAGCTCGCGATACACTTGCTGGTGGCTGGCTTTCCAGAAGTAACCGATAGTAGCAGAAAATTCTTTGGTGATATCGTAACCAGTTGCATCGCGTGTGCTCAGAACGGTTAGAATTACGTGTGGTAATGACATGTCTTCAATCCAAATTGGTCAATAAACTTCAAATAAATCTGCTTAGGTACTGTTGTGCTTCTATGGCACTTGTCATCAGTAAAAAATTTTAAGCAGTGCCAACAATGTTGGCCATGTCACCTTAAAAAGCCGTTTATCACCTAGATCGAGACTTCATGTTTCTCGAGGCGCTGTACTATGAGTTTTGTTATTAGTGGTACAGCAGGCGAGTAGTATATCTAAATAATAAGCATAAAGTAGAATAGACGGACAAAATAGACCGAAAAAATTATAATTATCTTAATATTTTTATGTTTTAGATATTAAGTTCGATGTTGTGGTTTTTTATGTCCCACTAGTGGTGATTGTATCTACAATTTAAGTGTGGGCGTTGTGGGATAAAAAGAAGGTTGGCACAGGGGCCAACCTTCTTTTTGGTGATTCAATGGAGTCTTAACCTGTATTTCGCATACCAGCCGCGATACCTGCAATAGTCACCATTAAAGCTTCTTCGAGCTCATTAGACGTCTCTTCGGTCTGGCGAGTACGGTATAAGAGTTCGGCCTGGAGCATGTTCAAGGGCTCTACGTAAATATTACGTAGGCGGATAGACTCCTGCCCCCAAGGGTCGCTCTGCATCAAGTTCTCGTTGTTTTCTACATTCAGCACCGTTTTGATGTCTTTCTGTAGTTGAGCGCGCAGACGATCGCCCAGCGGTAACAGTTCTGGATCGGCGAGGCGCTCATCGTAGTAACGAGAAATCTCGATATTACACTTGCTATACACCATTTCGAGCATGCCTAGGCGAGTCGAGAAGAATGGCCATTCACGGCACATTTCTTCCAGCAATGCTTGCTGGCCTTGGTCAACAGAGTATTGAATGGCTTCGCCAGCCCCCAGCCATGCTGGCAGAACAAGACGGTTTTGGCTCCATGAGAAAATCCAAGGGATAGCTCGTAGGCTTTCCACTCCCCCTTTAGGGTTACGTTTGGCCGGACGAGAACCCAAAGGCAATTTACCTAACTCTAGTTCCGGTGTAGCTTGGCGGAAATAAGGCACGAAGTCAGGTTCGCCGCGCACTACCTTACGGTAGGCCTCACAGCTGACGTCTGACAGCACATTCATCAGGTTACGCCATTCTTGTTTTGGCTCTGGTGGCGGCAATAGGTTGGCCTCTAGGATGGCGCTCGCGTACAGGTTGAAACTGTTCACCGCTACTTCAGGTAGACCAAGCTTAAAGCGGATCATTTCCCCTTGTTCGGTCACGCGCAGACCACCTTTAAGGCTCTTCGGTGGCTGAGAAAGTAGGGCTGCGTGGGCAGGAGCACCGCCGCGACCAATCGTACCGCCGCGACCGTGGAATAAGGTCAGCTCAATGCCGGCTTCTTCCGCGACATTCACCAACGATTCCATCGCGTGGTATTGCGCCCAACCAGCCGACATCACGCCCGCATCTTTGGCTGAATCTGAATAGCCAATCATGACCATCTGGTGGTTTTGAATAAAGCCACGGTATAGGTCGATGTTCATCAGTTGCGTGATCACCGATTCTGCGTTGTTTAAGTCTTCTAGGGTTTCGAACAGAGGACACACGTCCATGCGGTACGGGCAGCCTGACTCTTGTAGGAGTAAGTGTACTGCGAGCACATCTGACGCGGTGCGAGCCATTGAAATCACGTAAGCACCAAAGGCTTCGCGCGGCTGAAGAGCAATAATCTTACAGGTGTCTAAAACCTCTTTAACCGGCTCTGATGGTTCCCAATCACGCGGTAGCAGTGGACGCTTCGATGCCAGCTCATTGGTTAAGAAGGCGATCTTGTCTTGCTCGCTCCACTGATCGTAGTCACCAATGCCTAGGTAGCGGGTTAGCTCTGACAGTACATCTGAATGACGAGTGCTTTCTTGACGGATATCCAAGCGAACCAGGTGAACACCGAACGCTTTAATTCGGCGCAGGGTATCAAGCAGTGAGCCATCGGCGATGATGCCCATGCCGCACTCATGCAAAGACTGGTAACATGCGTACAGCGGTTCCCACAACTGTTCTACACGTTGTAGAGGCGCTTTCACTGCCAGTTTTTGTCCGTTTACTTTTGCGTCCAGAATTTCTTTGGTTTCTGTCAGCAGAGAACGTAGCCCTTTTAATACCGCGCGGTAAGGTTCGTGCTCATTGTCACCAGCTAATGCGCGAACTGCTTCGTTGCAGCGCGTCATTGACAGTTCGCTGACCAGCTCATTCACATCATTGAGATAAAGATCCGCCGCTTTCCAACGCGACAGCAGCATGACTTCACGGGTCACAGTATGTGTGACGAATGGGTTGCCGTCTCGGTCACCGCCCATCCATGATGAGAAGTGAACAGGGCGCGCATCGATCGGTAGGCCTTCATCCAAGTAGTCTTTTAGGCGGCCATCCATTTCACGCAGGAAGTCAGGTACCGCTTCCCACAGCGAGTTTTCAACCACCGCGAAACCCCATTTGGCTTCGTCTAGTGGGGTTGGGCGTTGCTTACGAATGGTGTCGGAATGCCACCCCTGAGCGATAAGCTGTTCTAAGCGACGTTCCGTCTTTTGACGTTCTTTGACTGACAGGTCACCCAGCTCCAGTTTAGATAAGCACTCATTGATTTTGACCAGCTTGTTGATCATGGTACGTCGAGTGATCTCGGTTGGGTGTGCGGTGAGAACCAGTTCAATATTGAGATCACGGACGGCTTGTGCGGTATCCAGTTTGCTGATTTTATTTTCGCTTAATTTTGCAAACAGAGAATTGATGGCATCTGGTTCGCAGACGTGAGCATCGCAGTGACGAGAGATAGTATGGTACTGCTCTGCCATGTTGGTCAGGTTTAGAAATTGGTTGAAAGCATGAGCAACCGGGGTCAGTTGATCATTTGGCAGGTGCTTAATTTCTTCAATTAAGCTCTCCCTGTCGGCTTCATTTCCAGAGAGAGCGGATTTAGAAAGTTTACGAATCGTTTCTACCTTCTCTAGAAGTTCTTCACCATGTGCGTCCTTGATGGTGTTCCCGAGCAAATGTCCAAGCATGCTCACATTGCTTCTGAGTGCAGAGTATTTCTCATTCATTGTCATCCTGCCTTGTAAAAAAATTACATCCAATGTTCTTTTGTTGATGCTCCAATCTAGCTAAAAATGTCGCGCCGAGTCAATTATCGCATGCAAAGTTTGCAAATATTGTTCAATTTGGAGTGGTTTAAATATGCCACCGTTTTGACTAAATTATGTTGAAAATTTATTACAAAATTAAATAGAGCTGATGTTACGCTGAACCATAGATTGGTTGTCGAACTAATTATGCTGTTGTGGCTGCCCCAATGCGGAGAAATTAAAAGAGGGGCGAAGAGAGGCCCCCTTGAAGGTGAGCACTAAAAGCAGTACTTATACATGGCTTTTGAAAGAATATTGATGGTTGGGTCAATAAACTCAAAGGCTAAGAACTCATCCGGCTGATGAGCTTGATCTATCGAGCCTGGCCCGAGTACCAGTGTTGGGCACAGCTCCTGTAGGAATGGCGCTTCCGTACAGTAGTTGACGGTTTGTGAGTCCGTTCCACAGATGTCTTCGACACCACCGATAAATGGGTGGTCGTGCTGACACTCAAATCCTGGGATGGCTTCATGCAACGGAACGACTTTGACCCGTCCTGGCCACTTGGCTTCGACTTCTTTGAGTGCTCCTCTCAACATATTGTCTAACCCATCTAAGCTGATCCCAGGCAGTGGGCGAACATCGTAGTGCAGCTCGCAGCAACCACAAATTCGGTTAGGGCTATCTCCACCATGAATATGACCTAAGTTCATCGTAGGGTTTGGGATCGCAAATCCCGGGTGGTGGTACTCTTTGATCAACTTGTCTCGTAGCTGCATGAGCGCAAACATCACTTCATGCATGATCTCAATCGCGTTGACGCCCAGCGATGGATCAGATGAGTGGCCAGATTTTCCCGTAATGCGGATGGCATTGGCAACGTGGCCTTTGTGGCCGCGAATTGGGACTAAGCTGGTGGGCTCACCGATAATGCAGTAGTCCGGTTTAAAAGGCGCATTTTGAGTAAAATGACGCGCGCCGAGCATGGTGGTTTCTTCATCGCAGGTAGCCAACACATAAAGCGGCTTGGTTTGTTTGCTCCAATCCACTTTTTTTACTGCTTCAATGATAAAGGCAAAGTAGCCCTTCATATCCGCGGTGCCTAAGCCATAAAAGCGATTGTCCGCTTCGGTTAGGGCATGGGGATCAAAATTCCAGCGTCCTTCATCAAATGGCACCGTATCACTGTGCCCCGCCAACAGCAGTCCACCTTCACCGCTGCCTTTCTTGGCAACTAAGTTTTGTTTGCCCGCTTCGACTTCCGTTACTTCAACCTCAAAGCCGACATCTTTCAGCCAAGTGGCGAGTTTTTCAATAACTTGCGCGTTCCCTTCATCCCAACTTGGATCCGTAGAGCTAATAGATGAGGTAGAAATCAGGCCGCTATAGACCTCTTTGAAACTGGGTAATTGCATAATTAGTTCACGTTCCCTGTTGACATAAATTCATTAAGAAGGTAAAACACATAATAAATCAGTTTTAATGAATAAAAAACCATTAAGTCTGTGTTTTGGTAAATTTGTAGTCACTATAGTGGTGGCTTTTTTTCAACAAAAAACGGATGTCTGAAATGCTAAAAACCACCATCATTGGCGCAAGTGGATACACAGGAGCAGAACTGGCTCTTATGGTTCACAAACACCCTGAACTTACGCTATCAGGTTTGTATGTCTCCGCCAACAGTGTCGATGCAGGTAAAAGCATTTCTGAGCTTCATCGTAAGCTGACCGGGCTTGTTGATGAGCCGGTACAGCCGTTAACGAATGTTGAACAAGTAGCCAAAAGCAGTGACGTAGTGTTTTTAGCGACGGCTCACGAAGTTAGCCACGACTTAGCTCAACAGTTTTTAGAGCAGGAATGTCAGGTGTTTGATTTGTCAGGTGCGTTCCGTGTTAAGCAAGAAGGTTTTTACCCTAAATATTACGGCTTTTCGCATAAGTATGACGTTTTATTGGATAACTCCGCATACGGCTTGGTGGAATGGAACGCTGAGGGTATCAAACAAAGCCCATTAATCGCGGTTCCAGGTTGCTACCCAACCGCGTCGCAACTGGCCATTAAACCGTTGTTAGAAAGTGGCTTAATCGACACGGCGCAGTGGCCTGTCATTAACGCGACCAGCGGTGTGAGTGGTGCAGGGCGCAAGGCGACAATGAACAACAGTTTTTGTGAAGTCAGCCTGAAGCCATATGGTGTGTTTAGCCACCGCCATCAACCAGAAATTGCGACGCATCTGGGCTGTGATGTCATCTTCACACCACATTTGGGCAACTTTAAACGCGGCATCTTAGCGACTATCACAATGAAGTTGGCTCAAGGTGCGACAGAGCAACAAGTGAATGCGGCGTTTGAATCGGCTTATCAAGGTAAGCCTGCGGTTCGCCTTCTAGGTGATGAGCTGCCAACGATTCAAAACGTTGAGAATACACCTTTCTGCGATATTGGCTGGAAGGTTCAAGGCGAGCACATCATCGTAGTGTCTGCGATTGATAACTTGCTAAAAGGTGCATCGAGTCAAGCGATGCAATGTTTAAACATCCACTTCGGATTTCCAGAATTAACTGCCCTTGTATAAGCAAGCCGGCAAAGGAAAAAGTGATGACAGATAACAATCAAACTCCATTAGTGATCAAATTAGGCGGTGCTGCACTGTCGTGTACTGAGACTCTAAGCAAGGTATTTGGCGCTGTAGCGCAATACCAAAAGCAGGCTCAGCGACGAATTGTGATCGTCCACGGAGGAGGTTATCTGGTGGACGATCTAATGAACAATCTTCAGCTGAAAACAGTGAAGAAAGATGGTCTACGTGTAACACCTTACGAGCAAATTGGTGTCATTGCGGGAGCGCTAGCAGGGACAGCAAACAAAATGCTGCAAGGCCAAGCAATCAAAGATGGTTTGAACGCCGTGGGTCTGAGCCTTGCCGATGGTGGTTTGTGTCAGGTGACTGAGCTTGACCCAGAGCTCGGTGCGGTCGGTAAAGCAACGCCGGGTAAATCGGATGTTTTGCAAGCTATTTTGTCGACAGGCGCGTTGCCCATCATCAGCTCAATTGGTCTAACCGACAATGGCCAAATGATGAACGTTAACGCAGACCAAGCGGCGGTAGCCGTTGCTGGGGCTTTGGATGCTGAACTGGTTTTACTGTCTGATGTAAGCGGTGTGCTAGATGGCAAAGGCCATTTGATCAAAAGCCTCAACCATTCGCAAGCGGAAGCCCTAATTAAAGGCCACGTGATTACCGACGGCATGATCGTCAAAGTGAATGCAGCGCTAGAAGCGGCAAACGACCTAGGTCGCCCGATTGAAGTCGCGACATGGCGCTACCCCGAGAAGCTCGCTGAGCTATTCGCTGGACAAAGTATTGGAACTCAATTCTTACCGCAGTAAGCGTTAAGAGATAAATATAAAACAAATAGGATGTACCCGTAGCACTGACCGCCAAGCGCAGCGCCGGGATTTTGGAGAAAAGAACATGAGCAAAGTTGAAGTAAATAAAGTAGTTGTCGCGTACTCTGGCGGTCTGGATACCTCAGTAATCATTCCATGGCTGAAAGAGAACTATGACTGTGAAGTGGTGGCGTTTGTTGCCGATGTCGGCCAAGGCGATGAAGAGCTGATTGGTATCGAAGACAAAGCGAAAGCGTCAGGTGCTTCGGAGTGTTATGTTGTCGACCTTAAAGAAGAGATGGTGGCAGATTACATCTACCCGACCTTAAAAACAGGCGCTTACTATGAAGGTAAATACCTGCTAGGTACGTCGATGGCGCGTCCAATCATCGCTAAAGCACAAGTAGAAGTTGCGCGTAAAGTAGGTGCAGACGCACTATGTCACGGTTGTACAGGTAAAGGTAACGACCAGGTTCGTTTTGAAGGTGCATTTGCAGCACTTGCACCTGACTTACACGTGATTGCTCCTTGGCGTGAGTGGGATCTAGTAAGCCGTGAAGAATGTTTGGATTACCTAGCGGAGCGTAACATCCCGTGTAGCGCGTCACTCACCAAAATCTACTCGCGTGATGCGAACGCATGGCACATCTCTACAGAAGGCGGCGTTCTGGAAGACACTTGGAATGCGCCGAACGAAGATTGCTGGGTGTGGACGGTGGATCCTGAGCAAGCACCAAATGAAGCGGAGTATGTCACTCTGCAAGTAGAACAAGGTGAAGTTGTGGCGGTTGATGGCGAGAAAATGACGCCATACAACACGCTGGTTTACCTAAATGAAAAAGGCTCGAAGCACGGTGTTGGTCGTATCGATATCGTAGAAAACCGTCTGGTTGGCATGAAATCTCGCGGTTGTTACGAAACTCCGGGAGGCACCATTATCATGGAAGCACTGCGTGCGGTTGAGCAATTGGTGCTGGACAAGTCGGCGTTTGAATTCCGTGAAGAGTTGGGCGTTAAAGCCTCGCACCTCGTGTACGATGGTCGTTGGTTCACACCGCTATGTAACTCCATCCTAGCGGCAACAGAAGAGCTGGCGAAAGACGTGAACGGTGAAGTTGTGGTTAAACTTTACAAAGGCCAAGCGACAGTGACTCAGAAACGTTCAGACAACAGCCTGTACTCAGAAGAGTTTGCAACGTTCGGTGATGATGATGTTTACGATCACAGCCATGCGGGTGGTTTCATCCGTCTTTACTCACTGTCTAGCCGCATCCGTGCGCTAAACAGTCAGAAGAAGTAACGCTCTGTAAATACTGACTTCTTGCTACTCGATCAAGCCCACCTGTTCTCAGGTGGGCTTTGTCATTTTTAGCGTACAGAAAACTGAACGAATTTGTCATGAATAAATATGTAAAAATAATGAATTAATACTTTATTTTTGTCTGAAATTGCCGTAACTTTGAACCATCAAAAAATACTGAATTCAATTCAGAGATTGTATAGTCAACATCGCTGTCAGTAACAGCAGCGAACACTGGTAATCAGGAGAAACGCGATGGCATTATGGGGCGGAAGATTTACCCAAGCAGCAGATACTAGATTCAAAGAATTCAACGATTCATTGCGCTTCGATTACCGATTGGCTGAGCAAGATATTGTTGGCTCAATTGCATGGTCTAAAGCACTGCTGTCTGTAGATGTGCTGAGTGAAGAAGAGCAACAAAAACTTGAGCTGGCGCTGAATGAGCTGAAACTTGAAGTGATGGAAGATCCGCATCAAATCCTACGTTCTGATGCTGAGGATATTCATTCATGGGTGGAGCAGCAACTGATCAGCAAAGTAGGTGACCTAGGCAAAAAACTGCACACTGGCCGTTCACGTAACGATCAGGTCGCGACAGATTTAAAACTGTGGTGTCGTCAACAAGGCCAGCAGTTATTGATAGCGCTTGACCGTCTGCAATCTCAGATGGTTTCAGTGGCAAAAGTGCACCAAGAAACGGTTCTGCCTGGCTACACACACTTGCAGCGTGCTCAGCCAGTCACATTTGCTCATTGGTGTTTGGCTTACGTTGAGATGTTTGAACGTGATTACTCGCGTTTAAACGATGCGATTGAGCGTTTAGATACTTGCCCACTCGGCTCGGGCGCATTGGCTGGTACGGCGTATTCTATCGATCGTGAGGCATTAGCGCATAACTTAGGTTTCCGCCGTGCAACTCGTAACTCTTTGGATTCAGTCTCTGACCGTGACCACGTGATGGAGCTGATGTCAGTGGCGTCTATCTCTATGCTGCACTTGTCGCGTCTTGCTGAAGATATGATTTTCTATAACTCGGGTGAATCAAACTTTATCGAGTTGGCGGATACTGTGACATCTGGCTCTTCTCTCATGCCGCAGAAGAAAAACCCAGATGCACTTGAGTTGATCCGTGGTAAAACTGGCCGTGTTTATGGTGCGCTATCCAGCATGATGATGACGGTGAAAGCCCTGCCGCTGGCATACAACAAAGACATGCAGGAAGATAAAGAAGGCCTGTTTGATGCGCTGGATACATGGAACGACTGTATGGAAATGGCCGCCCTGTGCTTTGATGGCATCAAGGTTAACGGTGAGCGTACTCTAGAAGCGGCGAAGCAAGGTTATGCTAACGCGACGGAACTGGCAGACTACCTCGTGGCGAAAGGCATTCCATTCCGTGAAGCGCACCATATTGTAGGTGTTGCGGTTGTGGGCGCGATTGCGAAGGGTTGCGCACTAGAAGAGTTGTCTATCGCTGAACTGAAAGAATTCTCGGATGTGATTGAAGCCGATGTGTATGACATCCTGACAATTGACTCGTGCCTCGAGAAACGTAGCGCCTTGGGGGGCGTATCGCCTAAGCAAGTCGCGTATGCGGTTGACCAAGCCGAGTCGCGTTTGATTAAGCGCGATACTTCTACCGTCAAAGTCCGTTCTGCGCGTTTAACCGATATTGAAGCACTCGAAGGTATGGTGGCGTACTGGGCCAACTTGGGTGAGAACCTACCGCGTTCTAGAAACGAGCTCGTGCGTGATATTGGTTCGTTTGCCGTGGCGGAGCATCATGGTGAAGTCACAGGGTGTGCGTCACTGTATATGTATGACTCTGGCTTGGCAGAAATTCGCTCTTTAGGCGTTGAAGCTGGCTGGCAGCATCAAGGGCAAGGTACTGCGATTGTGCAGTATCTGGTGGAAAAAGCGCGCCAGATGGCGATCAAGAAAGTGTTTGTGTTAACTCGCACACCAGAATTCTTTATGAAGCAAAGTTTCTTACCAACGTCGAAGTCGCTGTTGCCAGAAAAGGTACTCAAGGATTGCGAACAATGCCCACGTCAGCATGCGTGCGATGAGGTGGCCTTAGAAGTAAACTTAGTTGAAAAAGCGATTACGCGCTCAAACGTCGCGTAACTATCTGACTTGCAAGGTGCTCAAGAAAAGATCAAAAAAGATCGTTTATTTGGGGAACCTTCAATAAAAGGCAGGGTCTATAGAGGTACCACTGCTTTTTCTTAGACAAATCTAAGAGAGCCCCGGAACCGAAATTGGTTTTGGGGCTTTTTTCTATCTACGCTTTCCGATTCTTTGCCGCCAAGGCAGTAAGATGTAGCGCATCCAAAGGTGGAGTGCTAATAACGTGTTAAAAGCGAATGCTGCAAAGATCAGTGCAATAGACTCAATCGTTTTAGGGTTTTCTTGGCAAAGAAACCACCACACAAGCCAGCAAAGCACTGAAAGTACGGTAAGTTGGTTAATGCAACGCTGGCATCGGCCGATTTTTTCCCAAAACCAATGATGTTTCTCACAGTAATGACATGTCATGGTGATTAAATATTCTGTAACATACCCAGTCTTAGAATATCGTAACCCAACGTGAAAGTGAGAAAAATGATAGAACGTCAACAAACTAAACAGCGTATGAGCCGTATCGTCAAACACAATGGTGTGATCTACCTTTGTGGCCAAGTGTGTGCTGATGCGACGCAGGGTATTACAGAGCAAACTCAAACTATGCTGGATAAAGTGGAAGAGCTACTGCTAGAGGCGGGCAGTGACAAAGAGCACATGCTGTCTGCCACTATTTATCTAAAAGATATGCAGTACTTCCAAGAAATGAATGCCGTTTGGGATGCATGGGTACCGGAAGGCCACGCACCTGCGCGTGCGTGTGTCACTGCTGACATGGCACGTGATGCGCTATTGGTTGAAATCTCTGTGATTGCAGCCGAGAAGTAAAACAAAAAACGAGCCACATAGTTGGCTCGTTTTTATTTGTGGTTGGGTGCGGTTTAACAGCCTGGACCACAGTCTAAACAGTGTTTGATCATTTCTGGCCCTAAGTGCAGCTTCGCGTTTAAGTCGCGTAGTGCGGTGCGTACACCCTCTTCAATCACCGGGTGGTAAAACGGCATATCTAACATTTCGGAAACCGTCATCTTGTTTTGGTGTGCCCAAGCCAGTAGGTGAGCAAGGTGTTCTGCGTTTGGCCCCATCATTTCGGCACCCAAGAATCGACCAGTACCATGTTCACCGTACACGTGAAGCAATCCTTTATTTCTTAGCATCACCCTTGAGCGGCCTTGGCCTTCAAACGATACCTCACCGGTTTCGAAACAGCCACAAGCACCGAAGCGTGTTTGCAGTTGTTGGTAGCTTTCGCCGACCATCGCAATTTGTGGGTCGGAGAACACGGCCGAGATGGGAGAACGACGTAACCCCGCTCGAATATCAGGGAAACGACCTGCGTTGTCACCTGCGATTTTGCCTTGATCTGCCGCTTCGTGGAGCAGTGGCATCTGATTGCTGGCATCGCCCGCGATAAAGATACTCTCGACCGATGTTTGCAGCGTGAAGTGATCTGCGGTTGGGACGCCGCGTTCATCAAGCGCAATATTGGTGTTTTCAATTGCGAGCTTATCTACATTTGGGCGTCGGCCTGTGGCTGCAAGCACGTAGTCAACGACGAACGTTTCCAGTTCTCCATCATGGTTGATGAATTGGATTTCAACCTTGTCGCTGCCTTCTATGCGCTTCATACTTTCAACTTGCACGTCCGCATCCAAGTAAAATTCCTCTTGGAACGCTTTGTTGGCATAAGCCATGACTTCTGGGTCAGTCAGTGGTCCAACTTGACCCCCAAGACCGAATAGCTTCACTTTTACCCCTAGGCGGTGCAGTGCTTGGCCAAGTTCAAGGCCTATCACCCCAGGTCCAAATACCGCGACAGACTCAGGTAGGTCATCCCAGTCAAACACGTCATCGTTGATCACGAGACGATCGCCAAGTTCATTCCATACTGCTGGATAAGCAGGGCGAGAACCAGTCGCGATAACGACGCGTTTTGCTTTGATTTGTGTATGGTCGTCAACGATCAGCGTATTGTCGTCGACAAATTTCGCGTAGCCTGCAATTTTGTCTTCTGCAGGGATCTCATCCACTCCTTCCAAAACAAAGCCGACAAAGCGATCACGTTCGCGTTTGACTCGCTCCATCACCTCACGGCCATTGATTTCAATCTCACCTGTAGGGTGTATGCCAAAGCCTGGCGCTTTTTCTATTTGGTGAACACTTTCTGCGGCGGCAATCAGTAGCTTTGAAGGCATGCAACCCACGCGAGCACAGGTTGTTCCGTATGGACCACCTTCGATCATAACGACACTGTCTGTGTGTGCTTTTGCCGTTCGGTAAGCACCAAGACCGGCTGTACCACCACCAATAACGGCTACATCAACGTTTAACTGCTTCATATTTGACTCTCGTGTTGTATTCCCAAGCCGCATGACGTAATGCTTGGAGGAGTGAATTGGATATCAGGATTTGAACGACGTTCTTCCGATCCATGTTGAACTGGAAGAACGAAGCCTTAGAGTTTTAGCCTAGGAATGTTTCTAGTTCTTCGCTACCACCGATGTGTTGACCACCGATGAAGACTTGAGGAACCGTTGTACGACCTGAGATAGCACGTAGGCTGACAGTGGTTGCATCTTTACCTAGGATAACTTCTTCGTACTGAAGGCCTTTATCGATTAGGTTCTGTTTTGCTTTTGCACAGAACGGACAGCCCGGTTTAGTGAAGACAGTAATCGACTCTTGAGTTTTGTAATCTGGTGCAACGTAACCCAGCATAGTGTCCGCGTCTGATACTTTGAACGGGTCGCCTGGTTCGTTTGGTTCGATGAACATTTTCTCTACCACACCGTCTTTCACTAGCATGCTGTAACGCCATGAGCGCTTACCAAAGCCCAGGTCGTTCTTATCAACCAGCATGCCCATGCCGTCTGTGAACTCACCGTTACCGTCAGGAATGAAGGTGATGTTTTCGGCCTCTTGGTCTTCTTTCCATGCGTTCATGACAAAGGTGTCGTTGACCGATACACACAGAATTTCATCAACGCCGTGGTCTTTAAATACCGGGAACAGCTCGTTGTAGCGAGGCAAATGGCTTGATGAACAAGTTGGCGTAAATGCGCCTGGAAGACTAAATACGATGACCGTTTTACCTTTGAATAGTTCGTCGGTCGTTACGTTCACCCATTGATCTCCTTGACGAGTTGGGAAAGTAACTTGAGGGACGTTTTGGCCTTCTTTTGATTCGAACATAAATGATTTCCTTTTAATTTTTAAATGATTCGTTTAGAGCTTAACGCTTTCGTTCGCTCTGTTTCGTTTTGTTGAGCCCATTATTGAAAAAATTCTTTGATAGCTCTAATCGTTTGATGCTATGGTTTTGATAGTTAATTTCTATCTTTGTTATGAGTGGAAAGTGAAATGAATATTCGTGACTTTGAATATCTGGTTGCTTTGGCCGAACATAAGCATTTTCGTAAAGCCGCAGAAGCCTGTTTTGTCAGCCAACCTACGTTGAGTGGTCAAATCCGTAAATTGGAGGATGAGCTTGGCAGCACGCTTTTAGAGCGCAGCAGTCGCCGAGTGTTGTTTACAGACTCGGGTTTGCAGTTAGTAGAGCAGGCCAAACGTATCTTGAATGAAGTGAAAACATTTAAGGATATGGCCAATGGCCAAAGTGGTGAAATGACAGGGCCAATGCATATCGGTTTTATTCCGACGGTTGGTCCGTACATTTTGCCGCGCATTGTTCCTGCCCTGAAAGAGCAATTCCCGGACTTAGAGCTGTTTTTGCATGAAGCGCAAACGCATCAGCTTGTGAGTCAGTTGGAGGAAGGAAAGTTGGACTGCTTAGTACTGGCTTCTGTTGCTGAAACCGCACCGTTCAAAGAAATTGACGTCTATGACGAACCGATGCGTGTCGCGGTGCCGAGTGATCACGAGTGGGCGACACTCGATGAAGTGGATATGTTAGCGCTCAATGGGCGCACGGTACTGGCGCTTGGTGATGGCCACTGCTTGCGAGACCAAGCACTGGGCTTTTGTTTTGCCGCAGGTGCAAAAGATGATGAGCGCTTTAAAGCCACTAGCCTGGAAACGTTAAGGAATATGGTCGCTGCAGGGGCGGGGATTACCTTATTGCCAGAGCTCTCTTTACCAGATGAAAAGGAAAAAGATGGAGTGTGTTATGTCAAGGCAACCAATCCGGTGCCTTCTCGTCGACTTGTACTTGCCTATCGTCCCGGCTCTCCGCTGAGAGAGCGCTTTGAGAAACTTGCTGCTGCTATTCAATCTCGGCTAGTCGCATAAACGCTACAGAAATAGAAAAGGGGGCGATGCATTCACATCGCCCCCTTTCGTATCTTTCGGCTTAGAAGAGCTCTTCACTGCCGTCTTCAGACATATAGATACTGTCTGGTGTTTCTCTCGATACGTATTCTCTCGGTTCTGTTCCGCGCAGGAAGTATTCGAACATCGAGCTACTGTCTTTTTTCTTTGTCAGTAAGCCCGACTCTCTATCAATACGAACACGGACAATATTGGATGGTGCCTGCTTACGCTCTTCTGGCACACCTTCAAGAGCGGTATGCATGAAGTCAATCCACACTGGCTGTGCTGTTTTTGAGCCTGCTTCACCGCCAGTAATTTGTTTTTTGCCTAAGTTACTGTTGTAGCGAGTGCGCCCTAGGGTACGGTTGTGACTATCAAAGCCGACCCAAGAAACGGCAACAACGCCCGGAGCATAGCCCGCATACCACGCGTCTTTAGAGTCGTTCGTGGTACCTGTTTTACCGCCAATGTCACGTCGCTTAAGTGCACGTGCTCGCCAACCAGTACCATTCCAGCCCGATCCAGCGCGCCAGTCACCGCCACCCCAGATGTTGCTGTACATCATTTCGCGTACTAGGAATGCTGTTTGTTCTGAGATCACTTGAGGCGCGTATGGGGATTCTACTTCATTTACATCCACATCTTGCTCTTGGAACTCATTCTCTGCCGGGGTGACCGGAGCAGCGCAGTCTTGTTTACAAATTGTTTTTGGCTGAGCTTCGAACTCTAAATCGCCGTATGGGCCTTCAATTTTGCTGATGTAGAAAGGTTCTACATAGTAGCCACCGTTGGCAAAAACAGAGTAGCCTTGTGCCACTTGCATCGGCGTTAAACTGCCCGCGCCGAGAGCAATGGTGTCAGAGTGCGGTAGCTCATCAATCTTAAAACCAAAGCGGGTTAAATATTGGCGAGTTTCTTCGAGGCCTACTTCACGTAGTACACGAACCGCCATCACGTTTTTCGATTGGGCTAGGCCGATTTTTAAGCGAGTAGGGCCAACATACGTCGGTGGTGAATTTTTTGGACGCCACGCAGTTCCTTGGCTTTCGTCCCAATGGTTGATAGGTGCGTCGTTAATCAGGCTTGCGAGGGTTAAACCGCTATCGATCCCGGCTGAATAGATGAACGGCTTAATGCTCGACCCTACCTGACGAACCGATTGAGTTACGCGGTTAAACTTATTGTGCTCGAAGTTAAATCCACCTACCAGAGAAATGATGGCGCCGTTTTCTGGGTTCATGGCAATAAACGCGGTGTTGGCGCTAGGAACTTGGCTCAAATGCCACTGAACGTTTTCGGCTTCTGCGTTTGCTTGACGAACAAAAATGACCTCGCCAACTGCTAGGATATCACCCGCTTTTTTCGGTGCTGAACCTTGGCGCGTATCCGAAATGAACTTTCTCGCCCACTTCATACCATCCCACTCAAGCACTTGGTTGCCTTGGTGCTTCACGATTAGAGTGGCATCTTTTTGATTCACTTGGGTGACAACCGCTGGGTATAGCTCACCGTACGTTGGCATTTTATCCAACGCTTTGTTGATCTGTTTTTCTTCTAGCGGTGTTTGATCTGCTTCCCATAGCACTTTTTCTGCGCCGCGGTAGCCGTGACGTTCATCATAACCAAGCAGGTTATTAACGGCAGAGCGATTGGCCGCTTCTTGAAGCTTTGAATCGACCGTCGTGTAGATGTTCATCCCCGAGGTATACACATCTTCACCGTAGCGAGAGACCATCCAAGCGCGAGCTAGTTCAGCAATGTACGGAGCGCTTACTTCGATTTCAGCGCCATGGTAGCGAGATAGAAGCGCTTCTGATTTCGCTTGTTCATACTCGGCTTGCGTAATGTAGTTTTCTTCAAGCATTCGCTTCAGTACGACGTTGCGTCGGTCGGTCGCGCGCTCAAGAGAGTAAATCGGGTTGAGTGTCGAAGGGGCTTTTGGCATGCCTGCTAACGTTGCGATTTCACTCAACGTGAGGTCGTGCAGCTCTTTACCAAAATAAACTCGTGCTGCGGCACCGAAACCATAAGAACGATAACCCAAGAAGATCTTGTTTACGTAAAGCTCCATGATCTCTTGCTTAGTCAAAAGTTGTTCAATATGGATCGCAATAAAGATCTCTTTAATCTTACGCATAATCTTTTTCTCATTAGACAAGAAAAAGTTACGTGCAAGCTGCTGAGTAATCGTACTCGCCCCTTGTTTCGCCGAACCTGACATAGCAACGACAATGGCCGCTCGGGTAATACCGATTGGGTCGATGCCTGGGTGATCGTAAAAGCGGCTGTCTTCTGTCGCGATCAGAGCTTCAATCAAGTGTTGAGGAATCTCCTCATACGTCACTGGAATGCGACGTTTTTCACCAAACTGAGAGATCAGCTTGCCGTCTTGAGTGAACACCTGCATCGGTGTTTGTAGCTCGACCTCTTTTATAGTCGCTACATCTGGTAGTTCTGGTTTTACATAAAGATAGAAGCCGAAAATTGTACCGACTCCAAGAATCATGCAAACCAATGTAAAAATGAACAAACGCTTTATGAACTTCACCGGAGAATCCCTGATTGATTAGGTCTACTTTGAGCAAACCCTTGTACTTTAAGCTAAAAACTTAGCTCTCTTGGTTAATGTGCGAATAAAACTTCGATTTACGTACATAGAGCTAGGCAATATTAAGGAACTATGCGGTATGGGTAAATCTCTAGTTATTGGCATTGATATTGGTCACCACAGTATTAAAGCAGTTGCGCTCAAGCCATCAAAGGGCACATTTAATCTTGTTGGTTACAAAGAGATCAGAATTGATGCGGACATTATCTCTGACAACCATGTGTTAAATTATCAGAAAATTGTAAAGAAACTCAAAGAACTAAGGAAGTCTTTACCACTATTTAGTCAAAATGTTGCATTAGCTATTCCCGATAATGCGGTAATAAGCAAAGTATTACAGATAGATAGCGGATTAGAAGGTCAAGAGCGGGAGTTTGCCATCGCTCAGGCTTTTTCGCATCAATCCCCTTTCCCCATCGAAGAACTTAGTCTTGATTTTGTCGAGATCAAAACCTCCGGGCCGAATCAGTCCATGGCGGGCTACCAAGTTTATGCGACCAAACTCGACGTCGTAGAAAGCCGTGTGAACGCCGCAAGCAAAGCTGGCTTTAAACCCGTTTTATTAGATGTACAGGCCCACAGCTTGGTGCATATCTGGCAGCTTGCCTCGGTGGTCTATGACAGGCCAGATTGGCTGCTCGTCGATATCGGTTTAAGTCAGTCATCGGTTTGTATGGACTTTAAGGATAAAGCCCCATTTTCTAAGGAAATAGCATTAGGTACTCAGTTTATCGAGGCCGATGAAAATGTCGCCCATGGCGTTCACGGAAGCACCGAACGTTTTATCCAAAGTTTAGTGGACAAACTACAGAGGCACATTCAGCTTCTGACATCGGTTAGCGGAGCCGACATTCAAGGCATTTGGCTATCAGGGGGAGGTGCCCTAACGCCAATGGTTGCCGAAGAAATTAATCGCCGCTTAAGTCTTGAATGTGAGTTGTTGAACCCCTTAAACCTCTTTGCCGCTCAAAGCCTGAAAAAAGGTATCGATTTGTCTAATGGTCATATCTTTACCACCGCAGCGGGGCTGGCACTAAGAGGATTGGACTGGATGGAGCGATCTCATGCTGCATAGTGTCAATTTGCTTCCTTGGCGTGAAGAGTTACGAGCACGCCACAAACAAAGATTTATCTCCATGTTGGTGTTAGGGGTTTTTATTGCCGTCTTTCTGCAATGGGGAATAGGGGTTTACTTTCAAAAACAAGAGCAGGCTCAGCAGGCTCGCTTGCAGTATTTAAATTCCTATATTGCTCAGCAAGATCGTGAGATTGAAGCGCTCAAAAAAGTGGAGCAAGAGCATAAAGCCCTTTTAACGCGCTTAAGTGTGGTTGAGAAGCTGCAAGAAAAGCGCAATAAAGCCACTGATTTTATGAATGTTGTTCCAAGCTTGATTCCTGAGGGGGTATACGTCGACAAGATCAAAATGAACGGGTTACATGTCCGGATCTCTGGCATCAGTGACACAACGTCTCGTTTGGCGACCATGTTGGATAATCTAGAAAGCTCTCCTGTGATACGTGATGTTGAGATGCACTCCATTGTTCATGATAAGCCAAGGTTTGGTAAGAAATTCCAGACGTTTAAAGTCTCGTTCTCTTTTGCACCAGAAACCACAGTAACCAGCGAAGGAGTCCAGAATGGCTAAGTACAATGAACTTGATATTGAAGAAATAGCAGATTGGCCAATTTTGCCTCAGTTGGTGTTGATTGTAGTTTTAGGCTTGTTTCTTCAGGGCCTTGGCTATTGGTTTTACTTAAAACCGCAAATCGAGCGCCTAGACGGCTTGGTTCAGAAAGAGCAAACCCTAAAAACCACCATCCGTATCAAGGCGAACAAGGTGGCGACGCTGCCGAAGCTGAAAGCGCAATTGGATGAGTTATCAGAGCGTTATGATTTCTTGTCGCGTCAGCTGCCAGTGCAGAAAGAGTTGGCGAGCATGTTGGCATCGGTGAACGAAGTTGGATTAAAAAACTCACTGACTTTTACTCGAATCGATTGGGGTCATAGACAAAATAAAGAATTTCTTTATCGGCTGCCGCTCAACATCGAGTTAACGGGCGATTACCACAATATTGGTGACTTTACTCAGGCGATCGCTGAACTGCCGCGGATCATTAACTTGGATGATATTGATTGGCAACGAGTCAGTCAGGAGAGTAGCACGCTTCATTTCCGTGTTCGCGCCTATACCTACCAATTTAAGCCGGAGGTCGAAGATGAAAAATAGTAGCTTTGCGGCGTTTTCTCTCATGCTGCTTCTCGTGGGGTGTAAAGCCAATCAAGAACCACTAGATGAATACGTGGCCCAAGTGGAACTCAAAGCACGTAAAGATGTTGTGGATCTTGAGCCAGTTGTCGATTTTAAAATTTCCCAATATGCGGCTCATAAAACGCGTGAGCCGTTTGTTTTACCACAAGCAGCACTGGTTCTTAATCAGCCTTTGGCTAAGAAGGATTGCTGGCAACCAGCGAAGAGAAGGAAAACGGGTAAGCTGGAAAAGTTCCCTCTCAGTAAGCTGCGCTTAACAGGGATCATGAGTGGTAACGGGCAAATTTCCGCTTTGGTGCAAACACCAAAAGGAAATGTGGTTCGAGTCAATGCTGGCCATTATATCGGCTTGAATAACGGTAAGGTTACCCGAGTAACTGACAAGTATTTACAAATAAAGGAAACCCTGCCAGACGGGTTAGGTTGTTGGAATAAACGTAACGTTAAGTTAGCGCTTAAATAGATGTCGTAGATTGAGATGAAATCATGGAACTAGGAATGAAACAATTAGCTAGACTTGCCTCCCAAGGCATATTTCTGGTTATAGGTATGCTTTTTTCTGTTGCAGTAGCCGCGCAGGAAGATGTAAGCAACCAACTGGAAAACATCGACTTTCGAGTAGATAGCGAGCAAAACGCTCAGATCATTGTGCAATTAGCCAACCCAAGAGTTGCCGTAGACGTTCAGAAAGCGCAAGAAGGGCTGAGTATTGAGCTGATCAACACCAATGTGGTAGATGACAAAATATACCTGCTGGATGTCAAAGACTTTGCGACCAATGTCGAGTCAATAGAAGTGTTTCGTAAAGAGCCAAGTACCTTGCTGGTGGCGAGTATTGAAGGCGAATACAGCTATGACTACACGCTAAACGGCAACTACTTAGAAGTAATTGTAAAGAAGCCTTCCAAGGACGAAAAGCCTAAACAGAAGAGCATCCTAGAAGGGGAAGGTAAAAAGATTTCAATTAACTTTCAGGATATCCCAGTACGAAATGTGTTACAGCTGATCGCGGACTACAACGACTTCAATCTAGTGGTGTCTGACTCTGTATCAGGTAACCTGACGTTACGTTTAGACGGTGTGCCTTGGCAGCAAGTGTTAGATATCATTTTACAAGTGAAAGGTTTGGACAAGCGTGTGGAAGGCAACGTGGTATTAGTTGCGCCAAAAGAAGAGCTTGATCTAAGAGAAAAGCAATTGCTTGAAAAATCAAG
>NZ_BCUD01000025.1 GCF_001591105.1 Vibrio nereis NBRC 15637
AAATTGTTTCCGAAGAAACTATTTGGATTATCATCAACGAGTGCCCACACAGATTGATAGGTTTATATTGTTAAAGAGCTTGGCTTTTCGAGAAGCGTTTCTCTCAAAGCGGAGGTGAATTCTAGCGAGATAATTTGAAGAGTCAAACACTTTTTCAAATTTATTTTCTCAAGAGATTTTTACCTCTCTAACACCGCTGAAGCCTTGTGGCGTCTGCCGTGTCAGTGGGAGCGCATTATAGGGAGTTCCTTTTCTTTGGCAAGCAAAAATCGGCATTTTTTAGGATAAAAAACACCAACCGAACACGTTTCAAGCAAATGTTAAGTTACCCTCAAGATATACCGGTTTTACACACAAAAAACTGTGGATAACTAGTCATCTGAATCAAAGAAGTAAGAAACCCTTGAACGCGGATTCAGATATTCTCTCACTTTATCAGGTAATTTTTGTGGAAGAATCGCGCTAACAATTTTCAGCTCTTTCTCTGCAAGGTCAATAATAGGCGCTTGAGTCCGAGGAACCGAAGGATCATATATCAGCACATTAGGGTATAGGATATTACTTGCATTGACCGAGATTACCAAGCCCACCATATCATTAGATAACTGAACGACTGTGCCTGGAGGATATATCCCCATAAACTTAATCAATAGGCTTAAGTTTTCTTTGTTATAAAGATGCTTGCAGTTCTTGTATAGATGAGACAATGCCACATATGGAATCTTCTGCTCGGAAGGAACATTGTGATGGCACAGGTTATCGTAAGCATTCGCGACGCTGACTATTTGGGTCAACTCATCAATGTCTGCTTCTTTTAACCCCGCAGGATAGCCCGAGCCATCGTTTAGCTCATGGTGCTGCTCTATCACCATCTTTGCCGACTCAGGAAACCCTTCTATATTATTCGCTAGCTCTAAACCGTATTTAGTATGCAGTTTTAAGTAGTTTTTTTCCGGTTCAGTCAAAGGGACTTGCTTACGAACAATTGCCGTAGGGACTTTAATCTTGCCGATATCATGAAATAATGAGGCAAAGGCGACTTGTTTGATTTGTTCTGCAGTAAGGCCTCTTGCCTTTGCTATCATCATAGAGATGACCGAAACATTGAGAGAGTGAAAGTAAATATCTTCGAATTCACTCTTACCGTTCATTAAATGCAGTGTCACATTATCATCGCTGAGTAGCTCTTCGACGATATCATTCACCAGTTGGCTGGCTTCCTCTACGGCTTGCTCTGGGCGATTACGAATTTTGTTCATCACCGCACGCATTCGCGATAAAGAGCGTTCGAACTCTTTTTCACAATTGATGACGCGTCGGCGGTACGCACTCAGTTTTTCAATCCTTTCTTGCTTTTCTTTCCATAGCTTGTCCGCTTCTTTATCAGCGAGGTCTATCTGCTCAGGACTACTTTCTTCATGAGGGTGGCTATTCGGCGGAAGTGGAGGAGCATCACTTTGATCGGGATTCATAAAGACGTGTTTAATTCCCAAATGGCGTATCAAGCGAATTTGGTCTTCGTCTTTCACTTTAAAGCTGTTGAATAAGAAGGGGTGCTCATTCCACTTAACAGGTAATCGGATATGCAACCCAGGTTGGATTCTGTCTACAGTAATCTTGATACTAGCCACGTTGTGTAGATGTCTTTAACTTACTAACCAAGTTATAAGTCTAGATGAATCCAAAGTTGAATTCACCTACTCAACTTAGTAATGAGATGCCTGTTGACCTATTTATTACTCCTGATTAAGTAACTATATTGCAGTGCAACATCCAACGAACGCCAAATTTATCCTCAACTTTACCAAAACGCGCTCCCCAGAACGTATCGGCGATCGGCATCATGACATGCCCATCAACGGACAGTTTATCGAAAAGCCTTTCCTGCTCATCCAAACTATCGAGAACCAATGACAGTGCAACATTGTTTCCCTTCAGTTCTTTTGCCACGACGCCATCAGACAACATCAGCTTCATCCCAAATGCTTCAAACTCGGCATGCATTACCCAGTTAGGCTCTGCTCCCTCGATAACTTGAGGGGCATCTTTGAAAAGCTGTTTGGTTACAACAACACCACCAAAGCATGCCGAATAAAAATCCAATGCTTCTTCGCAACGTCCGGCAAAAAATAGGTAAGGGGTTAGCTTATACATTAATCGTCTCCTTTCTCATATTTAAAAGGTAGACAACTTTTTGATAAAGCGAGAGAAAACCTTATTTTAAACGTCAATTTTCTTGTGCGAGTGGCGAATTCTGAGCTGTGGCTCAAATTGTGTTTCTACATTACCCTGCTTATTCGCGATCATGTTGTTGAGCTTTAATGCGGCTGAACGAGCCATTTCACTGATAGGGAAATGCACAGATGTAATCGTTGGGTAGAGATCTTCGCACCGATCAATACTGTCAAAACTGACAATTGATAACTGTTCTGGTACTTGAATCCCTACTTCATGAAGGTATTGCAGCGCTCCAACTGTCATTTCTTCGCTACAAGAATACAAAGCTGTAAAATCACTATCATTACGGAGCAACTGTTTTGCGGCTAAATATCCGCTCTCCCTTCCATAGTCTCCTTCAGCTAGCCAGCTATCCATGACTTCTACACCTGAATCGTGCATGGCATCAAGATAACCTTGCTTACGCCGTAGACTGTTCTCTCGATGCACTGGGCCAGTGATGCATGCGATTTTTCGATGGCCTTGATTCAGTAGAAACTCAACCGCTATTTGACTGGCTTTAAGATGGTTGAATGTAATACAGCGCTCTTCAAGACCAGGTACATCTCTATCTAGCAGAACAAATGGCGTAGGCGCTTTAGAAAGGGTCCGAAGTTCTTCGTCTGAAACATATCGACTATGAAGGACATAACCTTCACAGCGAAGATCATTAAATCGCTGAATCGCTTCTTTTTCACCATCTGAGGAATGATGGCCTTGGGCGGTGATTAAAAATTTACCGTGTTGATCGAGTTCGGTTTGAACTTGGTCCATCATGGTGCCAAAAAAGCCGCCGGTATAATACGTAACAAGCAGCCCCACCATGTTTGTCGATGATGTAGCCAAAGAACGTGCAATTGCACTTGGCCTATAGTTGAGGGTTTTCATAGCCTCTTCAACTTTACGTCGAGTTTCTTCTTTGAATTTACCTTCACCGTTAATTATGCGTGAAACCGTTGAGCGATTAACACCCGCCAGTTCTGCGACGTCTTTGATCCTTGCCATAAGTTCCTTTACTTCTCGCTACAGATAAGGCTACCAAGACATATTGACTAACGTTAGGGGGCGTCTTGGCAGCCTTTAATTATCATACTCCGGCGAACGTTCGATTGGTATGTAGGGCTGAATAATCCGTGACTTCTATACCGTGTCGTTCAAGAAGCACAGCCAACCTATCATCGGTCAATATAGCGAGTTCTTTTTCCCTTTGTATCGCATAGCGACTACCGTCCAGTAGAGCCTGATCAACTTCCGCGGGATGGCACATCACTTCAACCACATCATACTCTTGCTTCAATTCGAGTAAATGTTGGCTCAACTTCTTGAAGTCGACCCCTTGGTCATAAAACTCATGAGTAAATTTATAACGCGGTTGTCCTAGAGAACGATTAGCCACTTCCTCACCTCGTAAAGGGACTGAATATTTCTCAGCCACCTCTCGAACAATCGGCAGAAGGCTCGGGTGAACATGCGCATGATGATGACTGTCTAAATGACTTAGGTTTAAGCCCAACCTCAGAAAGTGCTCAACTTGCGCAATACACTCCTCATAGATTGCTGTCGAATCAAAAGCTTTTGTTTCCCAAAAATCTTGATATTTCAGGAAGTCGCCACTTTCATCCACAAAGCAACGGTGAGCAGTCAGCGGTTGACCTAGCGTAAAACGCAAATGCAACCCCACTTTAAGCGTAGGTAGATCGTTGGCAAGAGAAACAGCATGCTTCTCAGCCGCCATTCCTACCAACATAGTGGTAGAGTTGACGACTCCTTCTAAATGGGCTTTGACTATTCCGTTATTAACCCCTTCTGTCAGCCCAAAATCATCCGCATTGAAAATGACTTTCATCGTTAATTCCTTACAAGCTGGTGAGTTTAAACTGCGGTAAAAATTCACTATTTTGCTGGAGAATATCATTCAGAATGGACTTAGCGCGGCCAATATCTGGAACGAGAGGATTATTTGCTAAGGCCATTAAAGCATGATCATAACTACCATGCACCGCAGCTTCTATCGCAAGTTGCTCGTATGCTTTGACTTGATGCAGCAAGCCAGTAACATTCGGTGACAGTTCACCGATTGAGAGCGGTTTCGCTCCCCAACTGCCTACTACAGCACTACATTCAATCACAGCATTATCCGGCAAGGTATTGATTGCGCCATTATTCTGGACATTTACAACATGGATTGAGTTTCTATTGTTATAAATCGCATCAACCAAATTCAGCGATGCATCTGAATAGTAAGCTCCGCCTCTCTCTTCTAGCTGTGCTGGTTTATGATCCAGCTCAGGTTGTTTATATAATTCAAACAACTCTGCTTCTGTCTTCATCACTTGCTCTGCACGTGTGCCTTGTTCGGCTGCGCTTTGTTTTTCTTCCGCGAGCATGGCGTCTGTCTGATAGAAGTAACGATGGTAGGGGCATGGAATCGCATTAAGTGCTTTCAAGAAGCTTGGGTCCCATGGTTCTTCCCAAATGTTCTTCATACTGAAATTGGCACCGTCTCCAACTTTAGTCAGCACTTGCTGAGTGATGTCTTCCCCTTTTAGCCATGCTCTATGAACCCAGACTAAATGATTCAGCCCGGCAAACTCTAATTGCAGCTCGTCAGGTTGGCAGTCCATCATTTCAGCCATCATCATTTGCATAGAAACAGGCACATTACACAGGCCAATACTCTTAACTTTGGTGTATTTACTTACGGCTTCGGTGACTAGACCAGCCGGGTTGGTGAAATTTAACATCCAAGCGTTTGGCGATAATTCTTCGATATCTTTACAAATATCTAAGATGACGGGGATTGTTCTTAGCGCCTTGGCAAATCCACCAGGCCCTGTAGTCTCTTGGCCAATGACATCATATTTAAGTGGAATTCGCTCATCCCTAGCCCTTGCATTCAAGCCACCAACGCGGAATTGAGTCATCACAAAATCGGCGTCTTTTATCGCGGCGCGGCGATCAAAATCCGCGATAACTTTAATATCTGCGCCTGCTTTTTTAATCATTCGTTCCGACAAGCCTCGAATGATTTCCAGCTTATCCTCGCCCTCTTCAATATCAACAAAGTGGATAGTACTTACCGGTAAAAAGTCCAACCTTTTTAATACTCCCTCAACGAGTTCCGGAGTGTAACTACTACCGCCACCAATGATCGCCAGCTTAATAGAACCTTTAGACATTTTTCGCTCCCTCTTGCGACAATTGCTTATGCAGTGCCACCATCTCTGTCGCCATTTCTTGGGCTAGAATGGTAGTCATAAGGTGATCTTGAGCGTGCACCATCACCAAGGTCATGGCGACTTTGCCTTCACCTTGATCTTCTTCAATTAACTGCGTTTGCATCAGGTGCGCTTTGTTCAAACACTCTTTTGCCAACGCTAATTTCTCTTCTGCTGACGAAAAGTCTTTCTCTCTTGATAAACGCAGTGCCTCATAACACAGGCTTCTTGCTTCACCTGCATTGCAGATGATTTCCATAACTACCAATTCTTGATCCATGTGATCTCCCGATTAAAACTGTCTACAAATTACTTACTCTAAAAATGAAACACTTATGGAATTAAGCCTTTGCCAGCTCTGGCTCCGTTAGTTTCTCTTCTTCAGTCGCCTCTTGACCTGCAAGGACTTCTTTCTCGAACATTTTGAAGAAAGGTAAGTACAAGAAAATATCCAGTACAAGTAGTGCTACTACTAATAACGATGGCGCAAGAGTCCAACCACTACCCCATGAAGCCCCGATAATTGCAGGTGTTGTCCATGGTGTTGTCGCGATCCCCATACCCACTAAACCAGAGTGAACAGCAAAGTAAGCAATCGTTGCATTGATACAAGGGACCAATAGGAATGGAAGGAATAGCGTTGGGTTAAGTACCATTGGGGTACCGAAGATCACAGGTTCGTTAATCTGGAAAAAGCCAGGAACGATACTCATGCGACCGATACTCTTGAGGTGTGCAGAGCGGCTAAATGCCATTAGGATAACTAGCGCCAGAGTTGCCCCCGAACCGCCTAAGAAGATATAGAAATCCCAAAATGGTTGAGTAAATACATTTGGAATTGGCTCACCCGCCACGAATGCGTCAATGTTGACACTCAGGTTGGCCAGCAAGAATGGCGACATCAGACCAACAACGATGGCTGCGCCGTGAATACCCGCAAACCAAAGTAATTGACAAAGAATCAAGGCCCCAAGAATAGCGGGTAGAGAGTTCGATGCACTAACGAAAGGTGCGAATGCCGCTAAGATAAGCTCAGGGATCAGCATACCGTATTCCATTTGAACCCAAACACTGAAAGGGTAAAGTGTCAGTAACACAGCCAATACTGGTAGTAGCACTTCAAATGAGCGCGCAATCGCTGGCGGCACTTGCTCTGGCATACGGATAGTGATGTTGTGCTTTTTCATAAAGCGATAAAGCTCTACCGAGAAGAAGGCACTTAGTACACCAGTAAATACCGCGGTCCCACCTAAGTTTGCAGCGGGTAATCCACCCTCTGACAATGGTGCCGCTATCAACAAGTAACTCATTAATGACAGGGCTGCACTCGTGATCCCATCCATTTTATGGGCTTTGGCTAAGCTATAACCCACTCCGATTGTTACGAAAATGGTCATGATCCCCATCGTCATATTAAAGGGCATCATAATAATTTGGTCATATTTCTCGGCGGTATCTAACCACGCACGCGCAAAACCAAGCTCGGTTTCTGGCGAGAATGGAGGAAAGCGAAAAATTAAAAGGAAACTACCTACAATAATAAATGGCATTGCTACGATAAAACCGTCTCGCATTGCACGCACATGAGGCTGATTCCCCACTTTTATAGCAATTGGTGCGATATGCTTTTCGACAAAATTTAATATCGAGTCATAAAGCTTCATAGTGTTCATCCTTATTTTTGAACAAAAAAGCCCTACACCACATATATTTATACGTGGTGAAAACTTTATTAATTTTTACTTAAGATAGAATGATTAAGAAATTATTTTAAATTTGATTAATCTATCAAACTTAATGCTTGCGTCAGGACTTCATCCCCTTTCATCATTCCGTAGTCTTGAGGGGAAATGGCCGCGATATTCTTTCCATGCTCATCGGCCACTTTTTTAAGCTCTTCTAATTGGAATCGTACTTGCGGACCAAGCAGGCATACGTCGTACTCTTGAATCGCATCATTAAATGCGTTTACGGCCATCGCTTCAATTTCACATTCGATGCCACGTGATTGCGCGGCTTGTTCCATCTTTCTAACCAGCATGCTTGTTGACATACCTGCACTACAACACAAAAGTATCTTCTTCATAACCCAACTCCATTGTTCAACATTTAATCTAAACAAACTGTATCAAGATTAACCCAAACAAAAAAGCGCAACCGGTTGTGTTAACGTGAAGAAAATCCCATTTCATGACGAAAATTAAGAAAAAGACAAATAAAACAGTGGATAGAATTAGTGGTAAAAATATCAAATTGATTTTAATCAATCAGTTATATAGAAAGTAAAACATAGATAGGTAATAAGGATAATGCTCTAATTCATAGATCCTGATCTTAATAGATATCAGAATAAGCAATCAGCAAAAATAGTACCAAGACCAGAAATAAAAATAACCCCTATAGATTAAATTCATTAAGGTTCCATAAGAAGCAAACGCTATACATTGATACTTTTATCCGATATTCCCCGTTAATATCATACTTATCTCACCGAGATCGAACACATAATAAAAAAAGTATGAAATCGACAGTGTTCAACCTACTACTTTCTAGTACTAGATTTTTTTTCACATTCATACTTTTGTCATCACCCTCATATCAATACTTATTATTACTTTGTTTTTATTGATTTTTTTTATCTTTATTAGAGCTAGTTTGAGGACATCATGCCCCGAAGATGATCGCGTCTTAATTCCGAGACATTGCAACTCTGTTGAATACCTATACTCACGTTGCCTGAAGTAAAAAAGGTCTATTCAAGGCAGCGTAAATTCACTTTAGACATGGATACATGGAGATAAGATCATGGAACTTAAACACTCTTCACTAGCACTCATCATTTGCTCGTTGTTTGTTTCTGGTGCTGCATTAGCAAATGGCAGCGATACTGGTCATAACAATGGTAATGGTCATGGTGGTCATGGACACGGAGGTCACCAATCACCTGGTTATGATGTTGATATCGACGATAGTTTTAATGACAAAACTTTAAATTACTCAGATGACGATACATTAAACTATTCGGATGATGATACATACACCAAAAATTACACCAAAAAAACTGCTGATTTCGACTGGAGTAATGATCAAGATTGGAGCATGGAGGTCAATACCGACATTGATATGACGATCATGACAGCGAAAAGTAAAGTAATGGGCAAACTAGAAGACGTATCTGTTAGTTACAACTCTGGAAGCTCAGGTAAATCTTACGGCAAACGTGGTCGTGGTGGTTATGGACATAATGACTCTTGCTGCGGTGGTTTAACTGTCAAAAATACCAACTCTTTGGATGGCTTCCAAAATGCAGCGGGTATTACAGCAGTTGCTCAAAACGTGGGTGGTAATGCACTGGCTCAACAAAGTGTGTCTATTAACTCGAAATAATTCATTAGCCAATTAGGAGAAAGCAATGCGTATTGCACTAATCATGTTGAGTGCGATGGCTGCGCTATCCGCTAGTGCCGATGATATTGTTCTGACTGATATGGAACTGTCTGAAGCCGTAATGGACAGTTCCAGGGGTGGTCAATACATCAAAAAGTCCATTGTCATAGCTGATTCTGACCAACACGGGATGATTACCAACAGTTCCGTGGGCAATAATTCTATGACAGGTAACAATGTTATTTCGTCTGGCGCACTCACGGGCATCACTGGTGTGAACAGCGTTATTCAGAACACTGGTAACAATGTGCTGATACAAAACTCAACGGTTGTTAACCTGACGCTTAAGTAATTATGAAAAATATTCGTAACTTAATTTGGGCAATGCTGGCGATTTCGGCATCTGCCCATTCTTTGGAATTTTTCCCTAACCGCGGACAACTGTCGGTTCCGGTGAAAAGTATCAAAGAAATACAGTTTGGTGATGTACTTCGTCAGCAGTATGACTTTAGTTGCGGTTCTGCTGCGTTAGCGTCTTTGCTGACTTATCACTATGAACAACCATCAACCGAGCAAACCATTTTCCAAATCATGTTTGATAATGGAAATAAAGAACTCATTGAAGAACAAGGCTTTTCAATGCTTGATATGAAAAACTACTTGGGTTCAATTGGTTTAAGAGCCGATGGTTTTAGCATGGAGTTAAGTACCATACGCAAAATTGGCGTACCAGGTATCACCCTAGTAAATTTTGATGGATATATGCATTTTGTCGTGATTAAAGGGATTAACTCTGACTCTGTCATTATCGGAGATCCTTCACGAGGAACCATAACAATGAGTCACGAAGAGTTTAATCATTATTATCAAAATGTCGTTCTGTTAGTGAAGAATCGAGCCAATATTGGGCGTGCTCACTTTATCACTAACGATGATTTTGCCATTTATAATGATTCCCCTCTAGAGGCAGGCGTTAGAAGAGAATCTCTGGGGTTATTCAGTACATCACTCCCTGAAGCAGGAGAGTATTAGCGCTCGCGCTAAAGGAGATGGAGCATGGGATACAAAACAACAATAAGCGGGATACTGCTACTCTTGTCGTCAGCATCAATCAGTGCTGAAGGGTATCGTGCAGACAGTATCGCTCACTTAATACATCAACCGCCAATAGCGGCAGAAACCCTCTCATCCTATAGAGGTGGTTTCATGATAAGTGACAACTACATCATCAATATCGGATTAAGCATCACCGCCACAATTGATGGTATGCAGATTTTTAACACTCAAATTGCAAACCTTAAAATAGAGAACGGGGATTTAAGAGGAGCTTCCGTGACCTCAAGTGAAGCCAGCGCGATCGCCAATGTCATTCAAGTTGGTTCAGGCAATGACTTCCAGATCGGTTCAGGAAACGCCGCAGAAGCCATAATAGGTGAGAACTCTATTACTCATATTATTCAAAATACATTGAATAATAAGGTTATTCATTTGAACACAGCTTTAAATATCGATGCGCAAGTTAGCAGCGTAATTAAGCAAATGCAGGTGAACAAAAAGCTCGAAGACTCCATACTTTCAAGCTTTTACTAACATCAAATGTTAACTGGTACTCTTATTGTCAACTGAAAATCCGGGCTATCTTCGGTTAAGCCCGCTTGCGCATTAATACTCAGCGACGTTTCAGGGCTAAACGCGTAGTTAATACCAAAATTTAATGTATCTAAATGAAGGAGTTTCGAGTCGTCTGGTTTAGCACCATTAATTTTACTGTCCAATATGGTTTTATGACCCAAACCCATTGATAGAGAGAGATCAGGGTTGAGTGCAAAACCAATCCCCGCCCCCAAAGAAATGGTATCCCCTAGGTCAATATCCACTCTTGAACCATTAACAACTAAACTGTCTTCAAAGTTATAGATGTAGCTGAAACTTGCAAACAATACCGCCGGATCAGTTGGGTACAACATTGAGATAGCTGGCTCTACACTCCAAAAACCTGAACCAGTCGGAACATCGGTATACGTATTGTCATCAGGGTTTACATCAATTTCATAGGGTGACTTACCGTAAGCTGATTTCGCGGTTAAACTCGCAATCCAGTAAGGCGTGGTATCAAAATTAAGTTGATGGCGAATTGCGAATTCAATATCCCCCATCCCACCACCACTCAATGACTTATTGATGGTTTCTGATTCAGCACCGTCTTCTATAGGTCGTGTGGAAATTTGGTCGCTGCGATAGACATATGGCCACCTCACTTCGATCTCCGTATCATCACTAAGCCCATACCGCATAGATAAGCTTGCTGTAATCGTGGTCCTATCGGAGTCGGACACCTCGATTCTACCGACCAACAGGGCGGGTAAAACCGTATAACCAACAACTGAAACTTTGTTTGATGAGTTCTGGGTAAAGCTGAGTGATGCATCAAGAGCGACTTGCCCTTTCGGTGTTAATACTCCGGAACGCACAATGACGTCTTGTACAGTTTGAGGACGCTTGGCGACTTCCGCCTCCTCCGCTGCAGCTGCATTTGCTGATACACATAAAGTAGCAAGTGAGCATAGTACTTTTGTTTTCCTTAACATATAAGGCCCCTTACGGTGACTGGTGTTCACTAAAAATGGGTGGTGCAATCCTCTGAGAGAAAGAACTCAAAGGGATAAAAGGGGTTAAGAAAGATTAATGACGCTTTACCATGACCATCAAGTTAACCTTTACCAACCACTTTCAATCTTCTATTACGCTGATACTGAGTACTTCATTAGAAATATAGACGACACAAACATAAATCACTTTGTGTTTCTGATACCGTTCTTTAGCAAGGTAATCGCATCTTGACGACGGTGGACATCAAGTTTTTTGTACAACTTGTACACATGAGTTTTGATGGTGCTTTCTGAGAGAAACAACTGCTCAGCCATATCTTTGTTAGACTTACCTTGCGATAACAGATCTAAAATTTGCCGCTCTCGGTTCGTTAGCAGGCTGTAACTGAAGTTTTTGTAACCTCCTAATTCCCTGTAACACAAGATCATTTTCTCCATCCAACCTCGCGGCAACCAGAGCCCACCGTTAAGAACATGCATAACACTCTCGGTTAGATGGTCCACAGAAACATCTTGAAATAGCAGCCCCTTCAAGGAAGTACTATTGACAAATTCTTCTCTTAATTCTGTATCAGGCACATTGTGAAGAAGTAGGTTTAACCCCAGCACCTCAAAATTAGGTAAGGTACTGTTTTTATCCATTTCCTCCATATATTGATAGTCTACTAAAACCAAGTTGACCACTTTTTCGCGGCTGAGTTTTAGCAGCTCGTCAGGGGTACAAATATAAATAGTGAGCAGTTGTAAAGAAGACAACTGCTGCTTGATGAGGCTACTGTTCAGGCTTTGTTCCGCCAAAATCACCAGCACTTGGTTATTCATATGCTCCCCACTGCGGTATAAAACGCATAAGTTTAAGTCTATGTCATGATTTTTCTTATACCGCGCTCAAGACGCGATTCGGCTCTTAATCTCAAATATAAGAATCATGCCTTCCACAAACAGAACATCTAAAACCAAAGGAGCGAGACAGGCGTTGTTAACTATTCTTATTAGGTCTTCTAATCAAAAAAGGGGAAGGTATGGGGGTTATTTCGTGGGTTATTTTGGGGTTAATTGCTGGCGCATTAGCTAAGTGGCTGATGCCAGGTAAAGATGGTGGCGGTTGGATAGCAACGATGCTACTAGGGATCGCAGGTGCTTTTGTAGGTGGCTTTATTGGTCGCTTTCTCGGCTTTGGTGGTGCTGACGGCATAAATGTGGGTAGCATTATCACAGCAACATTGGGGGCATTTATCCTGTTGTTTTTATACAATCGGTTTATGAAGTGACGATAAACTTTCATGTACACGCGGTATAGTTTTGAGTAAACAGCTTGCCCTGCTATTACAGCATCGTTATTCATTAAACTAATACTACTAAACTTAGAATTGACGAAACCTATTGCAACCCATGCAAGCAACAGAGCTTACCGCTTGTGATGCGAATCACAAAACATACAGGGTGCGTACAAAGCTCACGCAGATAGGTTAGCTATAGTGGTTCAAGTGATAACTTTTTTCTGTCAGGAACTTGCTTGGCGTTGAGCCCGTAAATGCATTGAAGTCCCTAATGAAATGAGATTGGTCGTAGTACCCATTCATAAAAATAGTATCTTGGTAATCCACTATTGGCTGATTGAGAAGGTGCCTGAGGCATGATTGGAATCGAGCAGTGCGCTCGAAATATTTCGCATCGACACCCGTGATCATTTTAAATTGGCGCTGAAATGTTCTCTCGCTCACACCGACTCGCTGTTTTACATCTCTGACAATATGAGAGAAACGCTGGTAATAAATCTTATCAATCGCCCACTCCATGCCATGAGAGAGATGAGAACTCGCGCTCAATTTTTCAAGCAATCTCGCTTCAATAACGTCAAGCCATTCAGAGTCACATCCAGCCGTAAAAAAACTGTTCTCGACTGAAAATACATCAGACACGTCGATAATATGATCAGCTATCTCCGTCAAAGGGATACCAAACACCTTGAAAAAGCCTGATGAACGAAATCGAACAGAGACTATTTTGGTTTTTCCTGTCGCTCTTAATCGAAACCGGCTTTTCCTAGGACAAACCAATATCCCTGAAAATGGTTCAATTCTCCCAATTTGAGGACTTTCAATTTCCAGCGTATCGCCTAAGTTGAATAACATCTCAACACCCGTACCTGGAAATATATCTGGAATAGCCAGCGGGGAATCACACTCCCACAGCCAATACTGCGTAATGCAATCTTTGAGGCACTCTGACGGCCTGAATATTTTAGTGATCATGTTGAAAAATCGTAGGCAAATGAAAACAGCGTACGTTACTTTCTACTGGCTAGTAAAAAGGTCATCGCCACTGGCAAAGTCTAAACAAGGGTGTTTGTCAAAACGAACGACACCAACAGGAACTCTCCCACGGGCCGCTTTCACCACTTCGGCCACACCAATATGACCAAATCCAGCACAAAGCTCTATCGCTTGTATCCCTTCAGAAATTAACTGTTCCACCAATTCGCAAGCTTCTTGGTAACCTAATACGGCAACTGTTTTAACCTCGACTTCTTTGGTTTTAACCCAAGATGCGTGTGTTGATGCTTGCGCCTCTGGTGCGGCAAAAATAAACGCCGCTTTAAATATATCTGACATTTTTATTCTCCAATTCGATGACACCGCGATATTAATCAAGGGTTATCACGTCGTATTGTAGAAATGCGTCAATAGTCGGAGTAAACCACCAGCTTCCATGAATATTTTCTGAGCAAGTTGAATCGGAAAGCGGACGATTGAAGAAATTTTAGATGGGCTAAAACGACGAAAGGCCGCTATAAAAGCGACCTTTCTATGTATGGTACCGGTGGGCGGACTTGAACCGCCACGCCCGAAGGCAACGGATTTTGAATCCGTCGTGTATACCAATTTCACCACACCGGCATCTTGGGACTGCTGTCCTTTGATGTTTGGCATTATACGTAACAACATGATTCGCGCAAGTGCAAAAGCCTGAAATGCCTATTGTTTGCTGATAAATTCGCCACAATTTTGAATTTAAACGGCTTTGACTCACCTAAACTGGGATTCTGCTCTATCACTCGAGCTGAGAAATCTCATCTATGCTTTATAAGAACTTATATTCTTACGTATTTGCCTCTCTACTCTAGCTCACCCTACGATAGGAGAACGCTAATGACAGGGTCCAAATGGCAGTGGCTATTGAAGCAAACGACACGCAAACTGTGGGTTCGCACCTCACTTTTTGCTCTGCTCGCAGTTGCTACCGCTCTGATCTCCATTGTTTTGAACCAAGTCATTACTTTGCCCGCTGCCATCTATGTCAGTGGTGAACTGCTAGACAATATATTAAATATACTGGCAACTACGATGCTTGCAGTGACGACCTTTTCTCTCAATATTATGGTTTCTGCATACAGTGCCGCCAGTGCGGAGGGAACACCACGGGCGACTAAGCTTTTAATGGAAGACAGCACAACTCAAAACGCCCTCGCAACTTTTATTGGTTCTTTCCTGTTTAGCCTTGTAGGTATTATTGCGTTGGGTATGGGTGCTTACCATGAACAAGCACGTATTTATCTATTCATCGTCACCATGGCCGTGATCGTCATGATAGTGCTGACTTTAATACGCTGGATCCAGCATCTTTCAGTTCTTGGCAGAGTCAGCGAAACCACTTCAAATGTGGAGCAAGCGCTGCTTAATGCCATTCAAAAACGTGGGGAGGAGCCATGGCTTGGGGCCAACCCATGGAGCAATCCTAAACACAAGCCAAGATCCAGTAAACCAATATGCAGTAAAGAAATTGGCTATCTGCAACACATAGATATGCTGCACTTAAACAACCTTGCAGAAAGCCATCAGTGTACTATCTATATTGATCGCCAACCTGGAAGCTTTGTGTACATGGGTCAACCGCTGGCTTGGATCTGTGGAGAGTTAGAAAAAGATAGCGATATTACTGCTGCTTTTACCATTCGCACCGAGAGGTCGTTTGATCAAGATCCTCGCTTTGGTTTGGTCGTATTAGCAGAAATTGCTTCGCGAGCATTATCCCCAGCCGTCAACGACAGTGGAACAGCAATTGATGTGATAGGTCGCTCCGTGCGTGCATTAGCCCAATGGGGAACATTGCTAGATCAGTCTCCAAGAAAAGTCCAGTATCCAAACGTCTTTGTTCCGGCACTCAGTTGCCAAGACTTATTCGAAGATATTTTTCTTCCTATCGCGCATGATGGCGCCGGGCAAATACAAGTTCAAATACGGCTACAAAAAGCCTTGGTTGCTTTAGCAACCATGCATCCAGAACGCTTTTACTCTTCAGCTCTTAAGTTATCCGCAAAAGCGTTAGAGTTAGCTGTCGCTCAGCACTACACTGAAGATGAAAAACATCAGCTCTCACATTTAGCGCACCAAATCAGCCCGCACCGAAGACAATCCTCGTAATCACTCATTTCAATGCCAATCCAAAAACTGAAATCCCCTCGGTTTGTTGATAAACTGACCGTAAATCACCAAGCTGTGCGCGAGGTCTCTTTTCAGAGCAACAGCGAAGCTTTATTCTGACGCCTTCTTAAAATTGGGTAAGTTAAAAACTATGTCACCAACCAAATCTCTGCCACCAGCAGGTTTGATGCGCCGTCTAGGAGCACTTTTTTACGATAGTCTCATTATTATTGCCATCGAAATGATGGCGGCTGGGATTGTGATTGCGATTTTACACGCATTTTTGGCTATGGGTGTTTTCAGTGTAGCGCCGTACGCCGATGTCAGCGACCTGTTGACCAACCACCCTATTTGGAGCCCAATTTATACACTCTATTTAGCCTTAGTGTGGGTGTGCTTCTTTGTCTTTTTCTGGACCCGTGCAGGCCAAACGTTGGGCATGCGAGCTTGGAAGATTCAAATTCGCAATGCTGATGGTTCACCGATATCCACAACTCAAGCTTTGATTCGTTTGGCAACTTCTGGATTTGGCTTAGCAAACCTGACAGTGCCCTTTGATCCTCAAAAACGTGGGTTCCACGATATTTGGGCAAAAACTCAAGTGGTTGTATTACCGAAAGTAAGATAAAAAAAGAGGAAGGCGAACGCCTTCCTCTTCTCTACCTGATGATGGGTTAGTCCACACGTAGCTCTTTCAGCATATCTTCTGGTAGTGCTAGCTCATCATTTTTATTAACACTGATCCCAGCATCAATAATATTCTGCGCAATCTGTTTTGCTTCATCCAAAGAGTGCATGGCTGCTGTACCACATTGGTATTCATTCAACTCTGGAATTTTATTTTGGCTTTCGACCTTAAGCACATCTTGCATTGCTGCCAACCAAGACTCCGCGACTTGTGTTTCCGTTGGGGTACCAATCAAGCTCATGTAAAAACCCGTACGGCAGCCCATAGGTGAAATATCAATGATTTCAACCTTCTCGCCATTTAAATGATTGCGCATAAAGCCTGCATAAAGGTGCTCTAACGTATGAATGCCCTTCTCAGAAAGAATATCTTTATTGGGTGCAGTAAAGCGCAAATCAAAAACGGTAATGGTATCGCCTTTGGGTGTGGTCATCGTTTTCGCCACGCGCACGGCAGGTGCATGCATTCGAGTGTGGTCGACTGTAAAACTATCTAATAACGGCATAATCCCTCTCCTATCCAGCTGATATTAAAACCACCAGCTTTGGTTATCTTCCAATTCTTGTCGGCATTGCTTAAGTTGCCAACCGTAATCCTTTGCTTGTTGATCGACTTTACGAGCAACGTTAATCAGTGAAGGTTTAGATCGATAAGTTTTACGCTTATAGCCACCTCTTCCCTCATGATAGGCCAAATACTGATTGTAAGGATCCCATTTAGAGATCCCTAGTTGTTTATGCGTTTCGCTGGTATACCAACCAATAAAGACGAGTGAATCAGCAAAACTGGTGCGTGATCCGCCGTGATTGGTCGCTTTTTGAAAGTCTTCCCAAGCAGGATCCTGCGCCTGAGCATAACCATAGGCGCTGCTCACTCTTCCCCATGGAATAAACCCTAATATGTAATCTTTCGGTGGGCGAGCATCATGGCGAAACGCACTTTCTTGTTTAACAAACGCCATCGCGATCTGTATTGGTGTACCCCAGTCTTCTTGCATCTCTTTCGCATCACCATACCAATCGGGGTTCTCACGAAAGATGTCACATAAGTTAGACTGATTTTTAGGTGGTGGCGTCGCACAGCCACCTAATATCAACGTACTCAAAACAATCGCTAACGTCCGTGTCACATGCCATCCTTATGCTTTTAAGTACGCAAAATACTCATCAAGAAAGTCATCAAAATTAAGTACATCTGACTGCTCTGCTTCAGATTGAGCTTTCACCGAACGTACTACTTCCTCTTCCATCGCACTACTGCTGTATGTGCGATACTGGTGGTTTAAATGCTGTTCTCGGTAGCGTTTACCAAATTCGCATCCAACTTTACCTAAACCGCCTAAACGTTTTGTGTCTTCTAGCAACTGGCCCGATATGGTTTGCTCTGGGTTATCTATCCATGACATGAGCTTGAAGCACACTTGTTGGTAGTCATCGTTCCCCTTAGCTGCATCCATCATCTCTGCAATTTGGATCAGTTCGACAAAAACGCGTTTCGCCCAGTCTTGTAGGGTTAAAACCTCACCCTTACAGCCAATTTGTAGCTCTAGCCCAGGCTTACGACCTTCAAGAATGACTTTGTTCCAGTTCTCGCGCCAGCAAGACTGCTCACAAAAATCCATTGGTTCAGAGTCACTGAGTGCCGCCCAAGTTAAGAAGAGATCTAAGAAACGTACTTGATCTTCTTCAATACCAATCGAGCTGTATGGGTTTACGTCAAGGGAGCGTACTTCAATATATTCAACCCCACCACGAGCTAACGCTTCAGAGGGCTTTTCACCCGACTGTGCGACACGCTTAGGGCGGATAGGGGCATAAAGCTCGTTCTCAATCTGTAGAACATTGCTGTTCAATTGACGGTATTCACCATCCACTTTGACACCAATTTCAGCAAACTCGTCCGAAGGCGTACGGATCGCCGTATTCAAGCCCTCTAGATATTCGTCTAGGCTGTTAAAGCCGATTTTTAATGAGCTCTGCGCACTATTGGTGTAGCCAAGATCGCTCAACCTCAGTGAGGTCGCGTATGGCAGGTAGAGTGTTCCGCCAATACTCTCAAAGGGCAGTTTGGTTTCTCTGCCTTTAATGAACGAAGAGCACAACGCTGGCGATGCGCCAAAGAAGTATGGGATCAACCAGCCAAAGCGGTAATAGTTGCGAATCAGACCAAAATAAGCCTCTGACTTGGTATCTTGGCGCTGTTGTTCTGTTTGCTCACCGTATAACTGATCCCAGAAAGATTCCGGGAACGAAAAGTTAAAATGAACCCCTGAGATAATTTGCATCAGGCTACCGTAGCGGCGCTTTAGGCCTTCACGGTAAAGAGTCTTCATTTTACCTGCGTTAGATGTGCCATATTGTGCCAGGTTAATATCGTCTTCACTGCCGACATAACAAGGCATTGAAAGTGGCCACATTTTCTCATCACCCAATTTGATCTGAGTGAAGTGATGAATGTCTTCCAACTGCGCTTTGAGTGTACCGATATCTTGAGATACTGGGGTAATGAACTCCAACAATGACTCTGAAAAGTCTGTCGTGATCCAGTTATTCGCGTAAGCAGAGCCCAACTCGGTAGGGTGAGGGGTTGTTGCAAGGTTTCCATCCAGTTCGTAGCGCAGAGTTTCGCGCTCTACACCTCGACCAAAGGATTTAAATACGTCTGGGTTTTGTGCAACTCGCTCAAGTCGCGCAGCAAATTCAGTCAAAACGGTGGTTCGCTTATGTCAGTGGCTCGGAAGAACCCAAGCCAGGCTAAATAGATTAATAAAGAGTGACTTTCATCACTCTTTTGCGTTGCTTTATGTTATGTGTACTCTAACGGATGATTTCAAGCTCTTCCACGGGGATTTGCAAACTTTCTAATTGAGGCTTAAGACTTTTTGCATCGCCCACTACAATGATCTGATAATCTCGCGGTACGAACCACTTCGCAGCAAGTTGATCCAACGTCGATTTACTTACTTTCTCGACAATCTCGTTACGCTGCTTCAAGTAATCCTCATCCAAGCTATACGCTAGAATACTGCTGATCAGCGAAGATTTCTGTGAAGGAGTTTCATACTTCAAAGCATCTTGTTGACCGACCGCCAGGCGTAAAAATTTCATTTCTCTGTCCGTCAGGCCATTTTTGCTAAATGCTTCCAACTCAGCTTCGATTTCTTTGATCGACGCTAAGGTCGCATCCGCTCTGACCTGAGCGGCAAACACGATCGCCCCTACTTCCTTATTGCTAGCCAAGTAGCCCCTAGCACCATAGGTGTAGCCTTTATCTTCGCGCAAGTTCAGGTTAATTCGACTATTAAAGTTGCCAGCCAAATTAAAATTGGCCAACTGAGTCAAATAGGTTTCTCCCGTCGCATCAAAGGGCAATCCCTGACGAACAAAGCGAACGATACTTTGGGGCGCTCCAGGTTTGTCGACTAAATAAACCTTGCGTTCGCTTAAATCATTCACGAGTTGTGGGCGCAATAAAGGAGCTTCCTCACCTTTCCAACTCTCAAAGAAAGCCAGCTCTTTTTTAATTTGCTGCTTAGAGATATCCCCCACGACCACAATTTGCGCTCCTTGCGGAGTATAGTGCTGCTGATAAAACGCTTTGATATCTTCGAGGGTCAACCCACGAATCGAATCCGCGCTACCATCATTTGAGCGCTGGTAGACCGAACCAGAGAACAGAACCTGTCTTGTCGCTTGAGAAGCTAACCAACCCGGCTTCTGATGCTGGTAGACAATACCTTCCAACATTTGCTTTTTGTTGCGTTTAAAGTCCGATTCTTTAAATGCAGGGGTAAATAGGATCTCTTCCGCGATCGACAATGTTTGCGTCAGGTTTTTCTTTAGGCTGGAGATTCGGATACTGGTCGTGTAGTTCTCCGCGCTGACCGAAACTGTACTTCCTAGTTTATCCAGCCTTGCTTGCAGTTCTTCCACGCTTGAGTCCAGCGTACCTTCCTGCATCATTGCGGCGGTCAGGTTTGCAAGCCCTTCTTGCCCTTCAGCAACATAACGCTCTCCCGCTGGCAGGCGAATGTTAATCTGAACGGTTGGCGTTTCTGAACTCACCGCACCTAACAACTCTGCCCCATTGTCAAAATACAGTTTGTACAGTGGCGGCATTTGCGCTTTGACTGCTTGCGCAACTTTCGGCACAACAGCACGATCAAAATTGTCTTCTGCACGACGGTAATCCAGATCAGCTTCGGTCGTTTTCACATACTCAGGCAAAGTGCGTTCAGGCGTTTCAAAGGTTGCTGGTGCAACCGAAAACTCGGTTTTTCCTTTTGGTACAACACTCAACGTGACTTTCTTATGTCCATTCACATAATCTTTGTACGCCTGCATCACCGACTCAGGTGACACGGCTCTGATTTGCTCAAGTTGAGTCTGCAATCGATCGGGTTGGTTATAAAAGGTCTGGTTAGACGCCAGTTGAGACACTTTGCCTTTGACACTTTGTAGGGCGAAAACCGCTCCTGCTTCAGCTGAACCCGTAATTTGATCGAGTCTCTGCTGCTCAACGCCTTTTGCCTCGAAGTCCTGCATAACTTGCATCATTTCTTGGTACAAAGGCTGTAGCTTTCCTTGCTCGCCAGAAGGAGCCATCGCGTACAAGTAAAAGTTACATGCAAGCTCGGCGCAATCATGGAATGCACCAGCATCCACGGCTTTTTCCGTTTTCACGAGTTTTTGGTAAAGCAAGCTATTGGCACCGCTGCCAAAAATATTCGCCAATGCATTTAACGATGCTTGAGTCTCTTCACCACGATATGTGGTTGGCCAGCCAATCATCACCATCGGTTGCTGGATACGGTCTTCCAATGTGACGTAACGGTCTTCCGCCAGTTTAGCTGGTTGTTTGGGTGCCTTTTTGACTTCAGGCCCCGTTGGAATAGAACCAAAATACTTGTTCACCCACTCTAAGGTTTGCTCGACGTCAATGTCACCACCTATCGTTAATACGGCGTTATTCGGGCCATACCAACGAAGGAAGAAAGCTTTAAGGTCATTCACATTCACTCGATCAAGGTCTTCAACGTAACCAATCGTCTGCCAGGAATACGGATGGCCTTCAGGGTACATCGCCTCGCTCATCTTTTCCCACATCAAACCGTAAGGGCGGTTGTCGTAATTCTGCGCACGCTCGTTTTTCACCGTGTCTCGCTGAATTTCGAATTTTCTTTGTGAAACCGCATCGAGCAAAAAGCCCATTCTGTCAGACTCTAACCACAGCATTTTTTCTAGCTGGTTCGATGGCACGGTTTCAAAATAGTTAGTGCGATCTCGATTGGTGGTGCCGTTCAGCGTACCACCAGCTTCGGTAATGAGCCTGAAGTGTTCTTGATCACCGACATGCTCACTGCCCTGAAACATCATATGTTCAAAGAAATGCGCGAAGCCAGACTTGCCAATCTCTTCTCGCGCAGAGCCAACATGGTAAGTCACATCAACATGGACCAAAGGGTCTGAATCGTCCGGCGATAGGATCACCGTCAGACCATTATCTAACTGATATTTAGAGTATGGGATCATGGCCTTACCCGGTTGTTCGTTCACTTGTTCAATTAAAGTGACGCCCGAAGGTAAGGAAGAAAATAGAGGTACTGATGAAATGTTGCTACTTGAACAACCGTAAAGAGCTACGAGAGAAAACGCACCAAGCCATATTTTTCTCATGACATCTCCTTAGAAAAAACCAAAATAAATCGCGGCAAGTAAGCTGTATCTTAAAGCCTTTCCGATAAAGACGAGACACAAACAAGGCAAGAATCGCATACGCAGCCAGCCTGCCGCCAGACAAAGCGGATCACCAATGATAGGTAACCAGCTGAAAAAAAGGGACCAATGGCCATATTTACTTAACCACTGGATGGCTTTATGACCATGCTTTTCGCTTTGAGTTCGATTGGGTAACCAAAGACCTATTCCATAGTTGGTTAAGCCACCGAGCGTATTGCCTAACGTCGCAACCGTAATAAGGGTGAGCACCGAGTATTGCTCTAAGCTAAGTGTAGCAATCAATCCCGCTTCCGAGCCGCCCGGCAGCAACGTCGCACTGAGAAAACCAGTCATGAATAGTACCCAATGAGCTGAATCAGAAAACCAAAGCGCTAACGTTTCGAATCCGGCATTAAACGCTTCTAGCATTGCATATCGAGCAACACTTTGCCCCTGGTGTGGCTGGTTTCAATTTGTTGATGGGCTGCAACAACCTGATCCATAGGATAAATCTTAAATATCTCAGTTTTTAATAGGCCTACGCTTACCATATAAAGCAACGTGTCTAGCTGTTTTGGATCTGGGTCGACTAACATGCCTGTTGCCTCAAAGCCCAACAGCTTTGCTTTTTCACAAATGAGTTCAGCGCTGAGGGTAGGAACCGTGACAACTTTCGCACCATCTTTTAGACACTTTAACGCATCTAACGCGGCGTCACCTCCAACTAGGTCGATAAGCACATCTACCTCTTCGACTCGTTCAGAGACAGGGGCAAATTTATAGTTCACCGCATGCGCGCCCAATGTGGCCATATAATCCAAATTCGCTTCACTGCATGTGGTAAATACTTCTGCTTTAGCTGCAACCGCGATTTGAATCGCAATATGACCAACCCCACCAGCACCAGCCAGAATCAGTACGCGTTGCCCTTCTTTCACACCCGCTTTATCCAAAGCTTGTGCCGCAGTTTGCCCCGCTAAAGGCAGGACGGCCGCAGCTTCTAAGGTGACAGAATCAGGCACCAAGCTAAGGTCATTTTCTGGCACGCAGATATACTGGCTATAGCCGCCTCCCTGGGTGGGAAAACCGACAAAGCCAGCGACATTATCGCCGATATCAAACCTTTCAGCTTGTGAGCCACAAGTGACAATTTGGCCAGAGATATCATAGCCAGGGACCCAAGGCAGGTTGTCTTTGTTCTGAGAAGCCGCCCAGCCAAGACCTGCACGGGTTTTGACATCGATAGGGTTAACGCCAGCAAATGCGACTTTTACTAACACTTCCCCCTGTTTAGGCTCAGGAATGTCAGATGACTGAATGGTGAGAACGTCGGGTTCACCAAACTGAGTAATTGCGATTTGTTTGTTTTCCATTTCAATTCTTCCCTATCGATAAAAAAAGGGATGCAAAGCATCCCCTTGAATATATACCAATTCTTTTGGGTAAGTTAACCACTTACTCTAAAAATAGCGGTTAACCTACCAGTGCTAACAAAATACCAGCCGCGACCGCAGAGCCTAATACACCCGCAACGTTTGGTCCCATTGCGTGCATAAGCAAGAAGTTTTGTGGGTTGGCTTCTAAACCTACTTTGTTAACCACACGAGCTGCCATCGGTACCGCCGATACACCAGCAGCACCAATTAATGGGTTAATGTCTTCTTTCGAGAACTTATTCAGCAGTTTAGCCATCAAAACACCGCCAGCAGTACCAATGCTGAATGCCACTGCACCCAAGGCAAGGATACCTAATGTCTCTAAGTTTAAGAACTCTGCCGCTTGAAGCTTAGAGCCCACGCCAAGGCCCAAGAAAATGGTCACGATGTTGATCAGCTCATTTTGCGCTGTTTTCGACAATCGATCGACAACGCCCGCTTCACGCATAAGGTTACCCAAACAGAACATACCCACAAGCGGTGTCGCTGCTGGCAAGAACAGAATGGTCATCATCAATACAGCAAGAGGGAAAAGTACCTTCTCGGCTTTACCAACGTGACGCAACTGAGCCATTTGTACCTTGCGTTCTTCCGGTGACGTCAGCGCCTTCATAATAGGTGGCTGAATAATCGGTACAAGCGCCATATAGCTGTATGCCGCTACCGCGATCGCACCAAGCAGATCAGGAGAAAGCTGACTAGCCAGGAAGATGGCTGTTGGACCATCCGCACCACCAATGATCGCGATCGACGCGGCATCAGCCATACTGAACTCCATACCCGGCACATAGTTAAGTAGGATCGCACCAAACAGAGTAGCAAAAATACCAAACTGAGCGGCAGCACCTAACCATAGTGTTTTAGGGTTAGCGATCAAAGCACCGAAGTCCGTCATCGCACCAACACCCATAAAGATGAGCAGCGGGAAAATACCTGATTCAATGCCTACGTAGTAAACGTAGTACAGCAGCCCACCTGGCTCTGTAAAGCCGGCATTGGGAATATTCGCCAGAATAGCACCAAAGCCAATAGGCAAAAGCAGTAAGGGCTCAAAGCCCTTACGAATCGCTAAAAACAGTAGCAAGCAGCCAACCAAAATCATACAGAGCTGGCCAAACTCGAAGTTAGCAATACCTGTTTCTGACCAAAGGGTCATTAATCCGTTCATGATACTCCCTTATGCAAGACTCAGCAGTGGAGCACCCACAGTCACGGCATCGCCTTCTTTCACGTGCAGATCCTGAACCACACCGCCACGGGCAGCACGAACTTCCGTTTCCATCTTCATCGCTTCAAGAATAAGCAGCACGTCACCTTCTTCAACTTGAACACCGCTTTGCACATTCACTTTGAAGATATTACCGGCTAGTGGTGCAGGAACGGTTTCAGAGTCACCCGCAGGCGCTGCTGGAGCCGCTTGTGGTTGACTTGATTTAGCTGGAGAAACCGAGGTCAATTGACCTTGAGGTCCCACTTCCACATCGTAAACTTGCCCATCAACTTTAACGCTATAAGTTTCGATGCCACCTTGCGCAGGTTGAGCAACGGCTGCAGGTGCCGCTTCTTCTTTACCCGGAGCAGGTTCAAACGCATCAGGGTTACGACGGTTTTTCAGGAACTTAAGTCCTACCTGAGGGAATAATGCGTACGTAAGCACATCATCAACGGTATCTTCAGCTAAAGAAATGCCTTCTGATTTCGCTTTAGCAAGAAGAGCTTCCGTCAGCGTTTCCATTTCTGCCGCCAGTAAATCAGCAGGACGGCACGTGATCGGCTCACCACCTTCTAGTACTTTTGCCTGCAACTCAGCGTTGAGCTCTGCTGGCGCTGCACCATATTCGCCTTTCAAAACACCAGCGGTTTCTTTGGTGATGCTCTTGTAACGCTCACCTGTCAGCACGTTGATGACAGCCTGTGTTCCCACAATCTGAGAAGTCGGTGTTACTAATGGAATGTAGCCAAGATCTTTACGAACGCGAGGGATCTCCTCCAATACCTCATCGATTCGATCGGCTGCACCCTGCTCTTTTAACTGGCCTTCCATATTGGTCAACATACCGCCCGGTACCTGCGCAATAAGAATACGCGAATCGACACCTTTCAGCTGACCTTCAAACTTAGCGTATTTTTTACGAACTTCACGGAAGTAAGCCGCAATTGGTTCAAGTTGGTCTAAATTGAGATTGGTATCGCGTTCGGTGCCTTGCAGCATTGCCACAACCGTCTCTGTTGGCGTGTGGCCGTAAGTACAGCTCATTGAAGAAATAGCCGTATCAAGAATATCCACACCAGCTTCAACCGCCTTAACCGCAGTCGCTGTAGACAATCCTGTTGTAGCATGACAGTGAAGTGCCAAAGGAATGTCTGTCGATGCTTTAATACGAGTGATAAGTTCCTCTGCTTCGTATGGCTTAAGCAGACCTGACATATCTTTAATACACAACGAGTGACAACCAAGATCTTCGAGGCGTTTCGCCAAGTCTACCCACGTATCTGTGTTGTGCACTGGGCTCGTGGTGTACGATAAAGTGCCTTGTGCATGAGCACCGACATCAACCGCCGCTTTCACCGCCTTCTCAAAGTTACGTACGTCATTCATCGCATCAAAGATACGGAAAACATCCATACCATTTGCGTGTGCACGCTCAACAAACTTCTCTACTACGTCATCAGCATAGTGTCTGTAGCCCAAAAGGTTCTGACCACGCAATAGCATTTGCATTGGGGTATTCGGCATCGCTCTTTTAAGCTCACGCAATCTCTCCCAAGGATCTTCTCCCAAGAATCGAATGCACGAATCAAACGTTGCACCGCCCCAAGTTTCAAGAGACCAGTAACCAATTTTATCGAGCTCAGCTGCGATAGGTAACATATCTTCAAGACGCATACGGGTTGCGAACAACGACTGGTGGGCATCACGAAGAACCACATCTGTTAAAGCTAGTGGTTTAGACATGCTCATTAACTCCTTTTAATCCATTCAATTGCTATTTAGCAGTAGAGGTACGATATTGATGTACCGCAGCAGAAATAGCCGCAACTACCTTCGGGCTAACAGCAGAAGTGTTGGGTTGAACTTTATTATTCTGTTTTGGGGTAGAGATCGGCTCTGGTACTTCTTCAGGTACCAATTTGGACATTAACCGAACGAGGTAGACAAGAATTGTTAGGAATATAAATACAACAGCCATGCCTGTAAGCATTAGGGCCGCTGCATCTACTAGCAGGCTTCCAACATTTTCCATTTTTGCATCCTTTCTTTGTCATCCTGACAGCACCGTTGGGTAACTACGAGTAGTCAATGTGACCAAGTTACTCAATCGATTCCAGATTATTTGCTGGTTTTGTACAGGAAGAACGTCTTAATCCCGACAAGAGACCTAGGATTATCGCGAATGGTTAAACTTTGTCAATTTTGTTTAAAGCAGTCTTGATGATAATGCACATATCTAAGGCTGAATACGTCATACAAATCACATAACTCTGCAATATATGTATAAGTAAGGATAAATAACTGCTGCTTTTCTGACATTAGTAGAAAAACAGTGATAATACTGCGATAGAGTTAATATTTCTTAGAAAACCCTTTATAAAACATTAACTTGTGGAAATGAAGTTACAGAAATGATCAATAATTGTTAACAAAAAAAGCCCTGCTATTTCTAGCAGGGCTTTCTGAT
>NZ_BCUD01000026.1 GCF_001591105.1 Vibrio nereis NBRC 15637
CGTGGTACTCACAGTGGGTACTTTCTTGGGTGGTAAGATCCACATTGGCATGGAAAACTTTTCTGGTGGCCGGGCGGGAGATCCACCGTCGATCGCACTGGCGGATCGTCTGCGAGATTTGCCATTCAGAGTGGATCGTTTAAAAACAGGTACCCCACCTCGCATCGATGCACGCAGTGTTGATTTTTCTCAGCTTGAAGCCCAACACGGTGACAACCCAACACCAGTATTTTCTTTCTTGGGTGAGCGTAGCCAGCATCCGCGTCAAATCCCATGCTTCATCACGCACACTAACGAACAAACTCACGATGTCATTCGAAGCAACCTTGATCGCAGCCCGATGTACGCTGGCGTGATCGAAGGGATTGGCCCACGTTACTGCCCTTCTATCGAAGATAAAGTGATGCGTTTTGCGGATAAAAACAGTCACCAAATCTTTATCGAACCTGAAGGGCTGACGACCCATGAGTTGTACCCGAATGGTATTTCCACCAGCCTACCTTTTGACGTTCAAGTGCAAATCGTACGTTCAATGAAAGGATTTGAAAACGCGCATATTGTGCGTCCTGGTTATGCTATCGAGTACGATTTCTTTGACCCTCGCGATCTGAAACAGACGTATGAGACCAAATTTATTAATGGGTTATTCTTTGCTGGACAAATCAATGGCACAACGGGTTACGAGGAAGCAGCAGCACAAGGCTTGATGGCCGGCCTAAACGCCAGCTTACACAGCCAAGGCAAAGAGGGCTGGAGCCCGCGCCGTGACCAAGCGTACATGGGCGTGCTGATTGACGATCTATCCACTATGGGCACGAAAGAACCATATCGCATGTTTACCTCTCGCGCTGAATACCGTTTGTTATTGCGTGAAGACAATGCTGATCTACGCCTGACAGAACAAGCGCGTGAACTCGGCCTGATTGATGATGCTCGCTGGGCGCGATTCAACGAAAAAGTCGATAACATCGAGAAAGAACGCCAACGCCTGAAAGATGTCTGGATGAACCCAAAATCGGAAGGTATTGATGATCTGAATGCTCTGCTGAAAACACCCATGATCCGTGAGGCGAGCGGTGAAGATCTATTGCGTCGTCCTGAAATGACTTACGAGCAATTAACGCAGTTAGAGGCATTTTCTCCTGCGTTGGAAGATCAACAGGCAGCAGAGCAAGTTGAAATTCAGGTGAAATACGAAGGTTACATTAAGCGTCAGCAAGACGAGATTGAAAAATCGCTGCGTCATGAGCATACAAAACTACCTGTGGATCTTGATTACTCTGCAGTGAAAGGGCTTTCCAATGAAGTGATCGCCAAACTGAACGAAGCGAAACCTGAATCGATTGGTATTGCTTCTCGTATTTCAGGTATTACACCAGCAGCGATTTCCATTCTACTTGTGCACTTGAAAAAGCACGGTATGTTGAAAAAAGGCGAGGACGCGTAATGAGCTCACTTCGTAGTAAACTCGATGACTTAATCGCCCAAGCAGGCTTAGACGTTTCAGAGCAGCAGCGCGAGCTGCTTATCGGCTACGTTGAAATGCTCGATAAGTGGAACAAAGCCTACAACCTAACATCGGTACGCGATCCGCAGGAAATGTTAGTGAAACATATTCTGGATAGCATCATTGTCAGCACTCACTTACAAGGTGAGCGTTTTATTGATGTTGGGACAGGGCCAGGGCTACCTGGGATTCCTTTAGCGATCATGAACCCAGATAAAGAGTTCTATTTGCTTGATAGCCTTGGCAAGCGCATTCGCTTTATCAAACAAGTCCTTCATGAACTGAAAATCGAAAATGTGACACCGATTCAGAGTCGCGTGGAAGAGTTCCAGCCAGAAGAAAAGTTTGATGCGGTACTGAGCCGAGCGTTTGCTTCTATGGTAGATATGGTCAATTGGTGTCACCATTTGCCAAAATCGGACACAGGACTTTTCCTCGCCCTAAAAGGACAATTACCACAGGATGAGATTGAACTATTACCTGAGTGGTGTTCTGTGAGCGACATCAAAGCTTTGAATGTTCCTGAATTGGAAGGTGAGCGTCATCTAGTAATCTTATCGCGCAAGGAATAAAAGCGAGGTTCATTGTGGGAAAAATCGTAGCAATCGCCAACCAGAAGGGTGGTGTTGGTAAGACAACAACATGCATTAACTTGGCGGCCTCCATGGCTGCCACAAAGCGTAAAGTCTTGGTGATTGATCTCGATCCACAAGGGAACGCAACCATGGCCAGTGGCGTGGATAAATACCAAGTCGACGCCACGGCGTACGAATTGTTAGTCGAAGATGTCGCATTTGATGACGTGGTCTGTCGAAGCACGTCTGGCAACTACGATTTGATCGCCGCCAACGGTGATGTGACCGCGGCTGAAATCAAATTGATGGAAGTGTTTGCCCGCGAAGTTCGCCTCAAACATGCATTGGCATCAGTTCGTGATAACTATGATTTCATCTTTATCGATTGTCCTCCCTCTCTAAACCTTCTTACAATCAATGCGATGGCTGCCGCAGACTCTGTTCTGGTTCCAATGCAGTGTGAGTATTTCGCCTTAGAAGGTTTAACAGCATTAATGGATACAATCAGCAAGCTGGCTGCAGTGGTGAATGAAAACCTTAAAATTGAAGGTTTGCTTCGTACCATGTACGACCCACGAAATCGACTTTCCAACGAAGTCTCTGACCAGCTGAAAAAACACTTTGGTAGCAAAGTGTACCGCACTGTTATTCCTCGTAACGTTCGTTTGGCCGAAGCGCCAAGTCATGGCAAACCAGCCATGTACTACGACAAATACTCTGCAGGCGCAAAAGCATACCTAGCCTTAGCGGGTGAAATGCTACGCCGCGAAGAAGTACCTGCATAAACCTAACAAAGGAACTCCGGCATATGTCTAAACGTGGTTTAGGTAAAGGGCTTGATGCTCTGCTCTCGACGAGCTCACTCGCGCGTGAAAAACAGCAAAGCGCGTTACATAGCCAAGAGCTATCGTCTGACGGTGAATTAAAAGACTTAAACATCAATAGCCTAAAACCGGGGATTTATCAGCCGCGCAAAGACATGTCTCCAGAGGCATTAGAAGAACTTGCGGCTTCCATTGAATCGCAAGGCATCATTCAACCGATCGTCGTGCGTCAAATTGATGCGGAGCGGTTTGAAATCATCGCAGGCGAACGTCGTTGGCGAGCAGCGCGTAAAGCCGGTTTGAAACAAGTGCCCTGTGTGATCAAGAAAGTGGAAGATCGCGCGGCGATCGCCATGGCTTTGATCGAGAATATTCAGCGCGAAGATCTGAATGTGATCGAAGAAGCTCAGGCTCTCGATCGCTTACAAGGTGAGTTCTCGTTGACTCATCAACAAGTCGCGGATGTGATTGGTAAGTCTCGCACGACCGTCAGCAACCTACTCCGTTTGAATCAGCTAGAGAGCGAAGTCAAAGCTCTAGTGGCTGATAAGGCGTTAGAGATGGGGCATGCACGCGCGCTATTGTCACTGGAAGGTGAGCAGCAAGTTGAAGTGGCACAGCAAGTAGCTAAGAAGCAAATGACCGTTCGTCAGACCGAGCAATTTGTTAAAAAGTGTCTCCAGCCACAGTCTGAGGAAAAAAACGAGTCTCAAGACGCTGTAGCACAACAAATGTCACAAAAACTGAGTGAAATGCTTGGTGCAAAAGTGAATATTGTGCGAGCAAAGAACGGTGCGTCAAAAATGACAATTAGTCTTGATGAGCCTCACAAATTAGAGCAACTAATTGCCAAGCTAGAGAGCTAAATGACATAATTGATCTCAATCAATTATGTAAAAAACGAATTTTTGTGCGAAAGTTGTCGGTTTGTAAACAAAATTGTAACTTTTTCCCGTGTTTTCATTGCATTCGGGTGCACTCATCGTATAATTTTCGCCAATTTCCCAGCACTGAGGTAGTAACAGCTGTGGATTTTAACAGAGGTACGAATACATGGTAGCTGCGTTAGCTAGACCAGGACGAGAGCTTGCAAAGCAATTGTTAATGATCCAGTTTGGCGCGGTTACACTATTGGCGGCAGGAATGGCTGTAGCTGTGAATGCTGAATGGGGAATTTCAGCGCTAATTGGTGGTGGTATATTTGTCATCGCTAATGCGGTTTTTGCGCTGTGTGCTTTTATGTTTAGTGGAGCTCGTGCTGCAAAGCAAATTACGGCCTCTTTCTATACAGGCGAAGCACTGAAAATTCTCATCACGGTCGCTCTATTCACCGTTGCCTACATGTATATGCAGGTGGAACTCGTTCCACTCAAGCTAACCTATTTGCTGGCTCTAGGTATTAATATCTGTGCGCCAGTGCTATTCATTAACAACAAAAAATAGGATGAGTTATGGCTGCGCCAGGTGAAGCGCTAACGTCGTCCGGATACATTGCCCACCACTTGGCAAACCTATCGCTTGCGAAATTAGGTTTGGTAGCGGATGAAGCAAGTTTCTGGAACGTACATATCGATAGCCTGTTTTTTTCTTGGTTTACTGGTTTAATTTTCCTCGGAATTTTTTACAAAGTAGCGAAGAGAGCAACAGCGGGTGTACCAGGTAAGCTTCAGTGTGCTGTAGAAATGATCGTTGAATTTGTCGCGGATAACGTCAAAGACACGTTCCATGGACGCAACCCACTGATCGCGCCTTTAGCACTGACTATCTTTTGTTGGGTATTTTTGATGAACGTGATGGACTTAGTTCCTATCGACTTCTTACCGTACCCAGCAGAGCATTGGCTCGGTATTCCTTACCTTAAGGTTGTACCATCAGCTGATGTGAATATCACCATGGCTATGGCTCTAGGCGTTTTCGCTCTGATGATTTACTACAGCATCAAAGTGAAAGGTCTAGGTGGATTCGCTAAAGAATTGGCTCTACATCCATTCAATCACCCAGTGATGATTCCGTTTAACCTTCTGATTGAAGTGGTATCGCTACTTGCGAAACCTCTATCACTCGGTATGCGTCTATTCGGTAACATGTTCGCGGGTGAGGTTGTATTCATTCTTTGTGCGGCAATGCTACCATGGTATTTACAATGGATGGGCTCATTACCATGGGCGATATTCCATATCTTGGTTATTACGATTCAAGCCTTCGTGTTTATGATGTTGACAATTGTTTATCTGTCAATGGCACACGAAGACAGTGATCATTAATTTTTTTAAAGCTTTTTATTTGGGCAACTAGCCAACAACTATAAATTGGAGATAGTAATGGAAACTTTACTGAGCTTTTCTGCAATCGCCGTAGGTATTATCGTCGGTCTTGCTTCTCTTGGTACAGCGATTGGTTTCGCACTTCTAGGTGGTAAATTCCTTGAAGGTGCTGCACGTCAACCAGAAATGGCTCCTATGCTGCAAGTTAAGATGTTCATCATCGCTGGTCTATTGGATGCGGTTCCAATGATCGGTATCGTAATCGCACTACTATTCACTTTCGCAAACCCATTCGTTGGTCAACTAGGTTAATCTCCTTTAACTCAAGGCAAACATTGGTTTGTCACTGATTAACACTAAGTCCAAATAGAGGGGTAGCTGTTGTGAATATAAACGCAACTCTGCTAGGTCAAGCAATTTCGTTTGCACTGTTTGTGTGGTTCTGTATGACATATATATGGCCACTAATCATACAAGCGATCGAAGAGCGTCAGAAGAAAATTGCTGACGGTCTACAAGCGGCAGAACGTGCTGCAAAAGACTTGAACCTAGCACAAGCCAACGCTTCTGATCAGTTGAAAGAAGCGAAGCGCACAGCAACTGAGATCATCGAGCAAGCGAATAAGCGTAAAGCTCAAATTCTAGATGAAGCACGTGAGGAAGCTCAGACTGAACGTCAGAAAATCCTTACTCAAGCTGAAGCAGAACTTGAAGCTGAACGCAACCGTGCGCGCGATGACCTGCGCAAACAAGTTGCAACTCTGGCTGTAGCTGGTGCTGAGAAAATCCTTGAGCGTTCTATCGATAAAGATGTGCACAAAGATATTCTCGACAACATTACTGCAAAACTTTAAGTCTGGGGGCGCATATGTCTGATTTGACTACTATCGCACGCCCCTATGCTAAAGCAGCCTTCGACTTTGCTGTAGAGAAAGGAGAACTTGACCAATGGGGTCAAATGTTGTCTTTCGCTGCTGAAGTTGCAAACAATGCACAAGTGAAAGAGCTGTTAACCAGTTCTGTTTCTGCTGACAAACTAGCAGAGATCCTTGTTGCCGTTTGTGGCGAGCAAGTTAATGCAAATGGCCAAAACCTTTTGAAGGTAATGGCTGAGAATGGCCGTTTAACGGCCCTTCCTGAAGTTTGTGAACAATTCTTCATTTTGAAGAAAGAGCATGAGAAAGAGATCGAAGCTGAAGTACTTTCAGCAACCGAACTTTCTGATGAACAACGCGCAGACATCAGTAGCAAGCTTGAGCAGCGTCTAGAACGCAAAGTGAAGCTGAATTGCAGTGTAGATGAGGCCCTACTTGGTGGGGTGATTATTCGAGCCGGAGACTTAGTCATCGATAACTCAGCACGTGGTCGACTAGACCGTCTGAGCGATGCATTGCAGTCTTAATGGGGATTGAACATGCAACTTAATTCCACGGAAATCAGCGATCTGATCAAACAGCGTATCGAATCTTTCGAAGTTGTTAGTGAAGCTCGCAATGAAGGTACTATCGTTTCGGTAAGCGACGGTATCATCCGCATTCACGGCCTAGCGGACGTGATGCAAGGTGAAATGATTGAATTACCGGGTGGCCGTTATGCACTAGCACTTAACCTTGAGCGTGACTCGGTTGGTGCGGTTGTAATGGGCCCATATGCTGACCTTAAGGAAGGCATGAAAGTTACAGGTACTGGTCGTATTCTTGAAGTGCCAGTTGGTCCTGAAATGCTTGGTCGTGTTGTAAACACGCTGGGTGAGCCTATCGATGGTAAAGGTCCAATCGAAGCGAAAATGACTTCGCCTGTAGAAATGATCGCACCAGGTGTAATCGACCGTAAATCGGTAGACCAACCTGTGCAAACTGGTTATAAGTCAGTTGACTCAATGATCCCAATCGGTCGTGGTCAGCGTGAGCTTGTAATCGGTGACCGTCAGACTGGTAAAACAGCAATGGCGATCGACGCGATCATCAACCAGAAAGACTCTGGTATTTTCTCAATCTACGTAGCAATCGGTCAGAAAGCATCGACTATCGCTAACGTAGTTCGCAAACTAGAAGAGCACGGCGCACTACAAAACACTATCGTGGTAGTTGCATCTGCTTCTGAATCTGCAGCGCTACAATACCTAGCGCCATACGCAGGTTGTGCGATGGGTGAATACTTCCGCGATCGCGGCGAAGACGCACTGATTGTTTATGATGATCTATCTAAACAAGCGGTAGCTTACCGTCAGATCTCTCTACTACTAAAACGTCCACCGGGCCGTGAAGCATTCCCGGGTGATGTCTTCTACCTCCACTCGCGTCTACTTGAGCGTGCTGCTCGTGTAAGCGAAGAGTATGTAGAAAAGTTCACTAACGGTGAAGTGAAAGGTAAGACTGGTTCTTTGACTGCTCTTCCTATCATCGAAACTCAAGCAGGTGACGTTTCAGCATTCGTACCGACTAACGTAATCTCGATTACCGACGGTCAGATCTTCCTACAAACTGAGCTATTCAACGCAGGTGTACGTCCAGCGGTTGACCCAGGTATCTCAGTATCTCGTGTAGGTGGTTCAGCGCAAACGAAAATCATCAAGAAGCTATCTGGCGGTATCCGTACAGCACTAGCTCAGTACCGTGAACTTGCGGCATTCGCACAGTTCTCGTCTGATCTTGATGAAGCTACGAAGAAGCAGCTAGACCACGGTCAAAAAGTGACAGAACTAATGAAGCAGAAGCAGTATGCTCCTATGTCTGTATTTGACCAAGCTCTAACTATCTTCGCGGCAGAGCGTGGCTATTTAGCAGATGTTGAACTAAACAAACTGCTAGATTTTGAAGCGGCTCTACTATCGTACGCTCGCGGTCAATACGCTGAATTTGCAGCTGAGATCGACAAGACGGGTGCATACAACGATGAAGTTGAAGCGCAGCTTAAGAAGCTGACAGACGACTTTGTAGCAACCCAAACTTGGTAATAGGTCGGTGGCAGTAATGCCACCAACTAATGGAGAGTAACGATGGCCGGCGCAAAAGAGATACGTAATAAAATCGGTAGTGTTAAAAGCACGCAGAAAATTACGAAAGCGATGGAAATGGTAGCAGCTTCAAAAATGCGTCGTTCTCAAGATGCAATGGAAGCTTCTCGTCCATACGCTGAAACAATGCGTAAAGTGATCGGTCACGTAGCAAACGCAAATCTAGAGTATCGTCATCCGTATCTAGAAGAGCGTGAAGCAAAGCGAGTTGGTTACATCATCGTTTCTACAGACCGTGGCTTGTGTGGTGGTTTGAACATTAACGTGTTCAAGAAAGCCATCACAGACATGCAAGCTTGGAAACAGAAAGGTGCTGAAGTAGAGCTAGCAGTTGTTGGCTCTAAAGCAACAGCATTTTTCAACAATAGCGGCGCAAAAGTGGCTGCTCAGGTTTCTGGCCTTGGCGATAGCCCAAGTCTTGAAGACCTAATCGGTTCTGTAAGCGTAATGCTAAAGAAATACGATGAAGGTGAATTGGACCGTTTATACGTAGTGTTCAACAAATTTGTGAATACTATGGTTCAAGAACCAACGATCGATCAATTGCTACCTTTGCCTAAATCGGACAGCGAAGAGATGCAGCGTGAGCACTCATGGGACTACATCTATGAGCCTGAACCAAAACCTCTACTGGATGCACTTTTGGTGCGTTATGTGGAGTCTCAGGTTTACCAAGGTGTAGTAGAGAACCTTGCTTGTGAGCAAGCGGCTCGAATGATTGCAATGAAGGCTGCAACCGATAACGCAAGCAACTTGATTGACGATTTAGAACTTGTGTACAACAAAGCTCGTCAGGCTGCGATCACACAAGAACTGTCGGAAATCGTATCAGGTGCTGCTGCGGTTTAAGCTTAGGTAAAACGAAATAGTTTAGAGGATTAACGATGGCTACAGGTAAGATCGTACAGATCATCGGTGCGGTAGTCGACGTAGAGTTCCCACAGAGCGAAGTACCTAGTGTATATGACGCTCTAAACGTAACGGACTCAAAAGAGCGTCTCGTTCTTGAAGTTCAGCAACAGCTAGGCGGTGGCGTAGTTCGTTGTATCGTAATGGGTAGCTCAGATGGTTTACGTCGTGGAGTTGAAGTTGTAAACACTGGCGCTCCAATTTCAGTACCAGTAGGTACTAAGACCCTAGGTCGTATCATGAACGTACTTGGTGATGCGATTGATGAGTGTGGTGAGATCGGTGCAGAAGAGACTTACTCTATTCACCGTGAAGCACCAAGCTACGAAGAGCAATCTAATGAAACAGCTCTACTAGAGACTGGCGTTAAAGTAATCGACCTAATTTGTCCATTCGCTAAGGGTGGTAAAATCGGTCTATTCGGTGGTGCAGGTGTAGGTAAGACCGTTAACATGATGGAACTTATCAACAACATCGCACTACAACACTCAGGTCTGTCAGTATTTGCTGGTGTTGGTGAGCGTACTCGTGAAGGTAACGATTTCTACTTTGAGATGCAGGAAGCGGGCGTTGTAAACGTTGAGAAGCCTGAAGAATCTAAAGTAGCAATGGTTTACGGTCAGATGAACGAGCCACCGGGTAACCGTCTACGTGTTGCGCTGACTGGCCTAACAATGGCAGAGCGTTTCCGTGACGAAGGTCGTGACGTTCTACTGTTCGTAGATAACATCTACCGTTACACACTAGCAGGTACAGAAGTATCAGCGCTGCTAGGTCGTATGCCGTCTGCAGTAGGTTACCAGCCTACACTAGCAGAGGAAATGGGTGTTCTTCAGGAACGTATCACGTCAACTAAGCAAGGTTCTATCACGTCTGTACAGGCGGTATACGTACCTGCGGATGACTTGACTGACCCATCTCCAGCAACCACGTTCGCACACTTAGATGCAACGGTTGTACTTAACCGTAACATCGCAGCAATGGGTCTATACCCTGCGATTGACCCACTGGATTCAACGTCTCGTATGCTTGATCCATTGGTTGTCGGTCAAGATCACTACGACGTAGCTCGTGGTGTTCAGCAGACACTTCAGCGCTACAAAGAGCTGAAAGATATCATCGCTATCCTAGGTATGGACGAGCTATCTGAAGATGATAAGCAAGTTGTATCTCGTGCACGTAAGATTGAACGTTTCCTAACTCAGCCTTACCACGTAGCGGAAGTATTTACTGGCGACCCAGGTGTTTACGTACCTCTTAAAGAGACTCTACGTGGCTTCAAAGGTCTACTAGCTGGTGATTACGATGACGTTCCAGAGCAAGCGTTCATGTACTGCGGTACAATTGACGATGCTATTGAGAATGCTAAGAAGCTATAAGGCTAACTAGGAGGCGATATGGCACCAATAACCTTTCACCTAGATGTTGTTAGCGCTGAGAAGAAAATCTTCTCTGGTCGCGTAGAAACATTTCAGGTGACCGGTAGCGAAGGTGAACTTGGTATTTTCCATGGTCACACTCCGTTACTGACCGCTATTAAGCCTGGTATGGTGCGTATTGTGAAACAGCACGGCCACGAAGAAATCATTTATGTTTCTGGTGGTATGGTAGAAGTTCAGCCGGGTACAGCAACTGTACTGGCTGATACAGCTATCCGTGGTGAAGAGCTAGACGCAGCGAAGGCAGAAGAAGCCAAGCGCCGCGCTGAGGAGAAAATTCAGAATCAGCATGGTGATATGGACTTCGCTCAAGCGGCCAGTGAGCTGGCGAAAGCCATTGCTCAGCTACGTGTTATCGAGCTGACAAAGAAACGTCGCTAAACCTTTAGTAGCGTTTTAAAAATGATAAAGGCGGTCACTTGACCGCCTTTTTGCTTATTTTTTATTAAAAACTTTTCCAATATAATTAACTATTCTTATTCCAACCTCTAGAATACTCAGCAGCTTAATTACAACGTCCAAAGGCAAATCTTATGAAATTTAGCGCGGTTATCCTCGCAGCGGGTAAAGGCACCCGTATGTATTCCAATAAACCTAAAGTCCTGCACACATTGGCAGGTAAGCCAATGGCTAAGCACGTCATTGATACTTGCTCGAGCTTAGGTGCGCAAAATATCCATTTGGTGTATGGCCACGGTGGAGACCAAATGCAAACCACTCTTGCTGAAGAGCCAGTAAACTGGGTGCTTCAAGCGGATCAGTTGGGGACAGGCCATGCGGTTGACCAAGCATCGCCTAAATTTGAAGACGACGAGAAGATCTTAGTGCTTTACGGCGATGTGCCATTAATCTCTGAGGAGACTATTGAGAGCTTGCTTGATGCACAGCCTACGGGCGGTATTGCGCTGTTGACCGTTGTACTGGATAACCCAATGGGTTACGGCCGTATCGTGCGTAAAAACGGCCCGGTAGTCGCAATTGTTGAGCAGAAAGACGCAACAGAAGAACAAAAGCAGATTAAAGAAATCAACACGGGAGTGATGGTCGCAACGGGTGGTGATCTTAAGCGTTGGTTGTCTGGCTTAAACAACAACAATGCGCAAGGCGAGTACTACCTGACAGACGTGATTGCAGCGGCGCATGAAGAAGGCCGTGCGGTAGAAGCGGTTCACCCTGTGACTCCAATTGAAGTGGAAGGGGTAAACGACCGAGCACAGTTAGCTCGATTAGAGCGTGCCTTTCAAGCGATGCAAGCTCAGAAGCTTCTTGAGCAAGGCGTAATGCTGCGTGATCCTGCTCGCTTTGATCTGCGTGGTGAACTGCAGTGTGGTATGGATTGTGAAATCGATGCTAACGTGATTGTCGAAGGCAAGGTGACTCTCGGTGATAACGTGATGATCGGTGCTGGCTGTGTGCTGAAAGACTGTGAAATCGACGATAACACTATCGTTCGTCCATACAGTGTGATTGAAGGAGCAACCGTTGGTGAAGAGTGTACGGTTGGTCCATTTACTCGTCTTCGCCCTGGTGCAGAGCTGCGCAACGACGCTCACGTCGGTAACTTTGTTGAAGTGAAAAATGCCCGCATTGGCGAAGGTTCAAAAGCCAACCACCTGACTTACTTAGGCGATGCTGAAATTGGTCAGCGCACCAACATTGGCGCAGGTACTATTACTTGTAACTATGACGGTGCGAACAAGTTTAAAACCATGATTGGTAATGATGTATTCGTTGGCTCTGACAGCCAGCTGGTGGCGCCAGTTTCTATCGCGGATGGTGCGACCATCGGTGCTGGTACCACTTTGACCAAAGATGTTGAAGCAGGTGAGTTAGTGATCACTCGCGTGAAAGAACGCAAAATCACAGGCTGGCAGCGTCCAGTAAAACAGAAGTAACGCTAACGATTTGATCGTGAGCTTGTATTAAACAAAGCCGCTCCCGAGGGAGCGGCTTTGCTGTTTCTAGTGGCTAGGTATAGCAATACGTCTCTCTAACCAACGTACTGCTTGCGAAACCAATAGGATCAATACCAAATATTCTAAGACCAAAAAGGTATAAATTTCCAAAGGTAAGTACTCATTAACCACCAGCTCATTGGCGCGTCGGGTTAAATCGCTTAAACCAATTACACTGACGAGCGAGCTCATCTTGAGGATATAAACAAACTGATTCCCGAGCGGTGGTAAAATCTGCCTGAATGCTTGTGGCAAAATCACTAAGCGCATTTTTTGCCAGTAGTTTAATCCTAACGATTCCGCTGCTTCGTGTTGACCACGCGCAATCGCCTGAATCCCACCACGGAAAACCTCAGCCATAAAAGCACTTTCAGCAATCGAGAGAGCAATAACACCCGCCCAGAAATGATTCAGTGAGATATCGAGCAGCGTTGGCATTCCGTAGTAAACCCAAAGTAGCAGGACCAAGACCGGAATAGAGCGAATACTTTCAACGTAGATTCGATTGAATGCATAGAGAAGCTTCGAGCCGGATAAAGCAGGCAGAGCAATGAGTAAGCCGATACTTATCGCAAGCAGCATACTAATCAAAGAGACCATGATCGTATCGGAGAAACCGGCGACAAGGAATTTCAGATTAGTTTGGCCTTGCTGAGTTGTCGGATCGAGTACATACCAGCCCCACTGGTAATCGGCACAGCCTGTGATGAGCAATGGCAAAAATAACCATAGATATCGACAATTCACGCTTCTTTCCCTGACCTGACTAAAAAATGTCCTTTGTTGCTGCTATGTTATCAAGGATGCGTTTTTAAATCTTAAACGGAACTTATATTAAGGAAAAACAATGAAAAAACTTCTGTTAGCGCTAGGGCTTTCTTTACTTGCTGTGAGCGGTTTTGCCAATGCCAAGAGTCGACTGCACGATATTTTGGACGCGGGTGTACTGCGCGTCGGGACCACAGGGGACTGGAATCCAATGACGATGAAAGATCCGGCGACCAATAGTTACCGGGGATTTGATATTGATGTGACGACGGAGTTGGCCAAAGATCTTGGTGTGAAAGTCGAATACGTGGCAACGGATTGGAAAACGCTAGTGAATGGCATCACGGCGGGTAAGTATGACGTGACGGGCAGTGCGTCACTCAATATGTCGCGCGCTAAAGTAGCGGGTTATAGTCAGCCGTATTTTTATCTCGCCTTTGTCCCTGTGGTGCAGAAAAAAGACTTAGCCAAGTTCTCTGACTGGAGCGATTTTGATAACGCACAAGTAAAAGTTGCCGCAACGCTGGGGACCGTGCAAGAGAAAATGGTGAAGGAGTTTTTCCCTTCGGCAACTCATATTGTTATTGAGGCGCCAGCGAGAGACTTCCAGGAGCTGTTGGCCAAGCGCGCAGATGTGTCGGTGACGTCAAATGTGGAAGCGGCGACGCTGGTAGGTAAATTCAAGCAATTGGCGATCGTGCCAGTGAAGGAGCCTCGTCGTCCGACACCGATCGCGATGTTGCTCCCTCAAGATGACCAAGTGTGGATCAACTACATCAACCACTGGGTGGAATTAAAGAAAACTCAGGGGTTCTTTAAACAGACGGCCGAAAAGTGGGGGCTGAAAAGCCTTTAGCACTGATAACTAAAGAGCCGCAATCGCGGCTCTTTTTGATTGAGTTACTCATCGCTGACGACGCGCGCGTTATCTGGCACTGTGAATTGTTCTGATAACTCTCGGTTGGAAAGTACATAACCAAACCATAGACCGCCCATACACAGTACAATTGCGATACCAGTTACCACTTGTGCCTGACTTGCTAGCGCTGCTACCAGTGCGCTAGATAGGCTGCTGACACTGATCTGTAGGCTATTTTGCAAGCCTGCCGCGGTGGCTGGGCTCTGTTTTGCGCTTGCTAAAGCACGGTTGACCACGATTGGGTAAAGTGCCCCGTTTGCTACTGCGATCAAGCAGAATGGCGCAAGGATCGGCCAAATAGACGTTAAATCCCATTGAGATGCGATAAAGATCAGCAGTGAAGAGACGCTGAATAGTCCGATCAACTGGCGCAGTACCTTCTCATCCCCATATTTTTTCACACCTACTTTGCCTAAGTAGCCACCCACCATGAACGCGATGGTTTGTGGAATAAAACTCAAACCAATGTCTTTGGCTTCATAACCAAGCTGCGCCATGATTTCTGGCATACCCGTCAAGTAAGCGAAGAACGCCGCAGAAGCAGTAGCAAACATCAGAACGTTACCTAGGTACGACTTGGAGCCAATCAGTGCCTTGATATCGGCAGCGACACTGGTTTGTTTTTCTTCCACTACTTCATTTGCTTGTGCCAGTGTGGCCATGACCAGCAATACGCCCATCGCAGTAAGTGCGATAAAAATACTGTACCAGCCAAAGTTATCGGCCAGTAACACGCCAAGTTGTGGTGCCAGCGCAGGGGACAGAGCCACAAGCGGCATGATGGTGGCAAAAATTTGCTGACTGCTGCTGGTGTAACGCTTGATCACCATTGCTTGCCAAATCACGGCTGGGGCACATACCCCAATGGCCTGCACAAAGCGCAGCGTTAGCAGTTGCCAAACTTGGTCGCTAAATGCCAAACCAAACGAGGCCACAGTAAACAGTAACAAGCCTGCTGCTAGGGTATTGCGGTGGCCAAATTTATCCGAAGCTAAGCCCCACAACAGTTGCCCGAGTGCCATACCAACAAGGAAAACTGTCAACGATAAAGCGATTTGCTCTGGCCCAGTTGCAAAGTCAATTTCCATCGCCTTGAATGCTGGCAGGTACATATCCGTTGCGATAAAGCCGAGCATTGACAGCGCAGATAAATAGAAAAGCTGTAATTTTGAAATCTTCATCGTTATTCCATTCAAAAATATTGATTAATAGTTGTTCATTTGTTTGAACGTTTTTATTAGCCTAGACATTGTATTTTTCGCAATTCATAAAATGAAACGCTAAAATTTGTAGTTATCAATCAAAAAATTTGAAAGGTTGTTTGTGAGTTCTTTTTCCCAATCATCGTTAGAGCTGGTGGACACGGTTTCCCGATTAGGCAGTTTTACTGCCGCAGCGGAAGTGATGCATAAGGTCCCTTCGGCTATTAGTTACAGCATTAGGCAGATAGAGCAAGAGCTTGATGTGGTGTTGTTTCGTCGTTTGCCAAGAAAGGTGGAATTGACCCCGGCGGGAGAGTTGTTCATTGAACAGGCAAGAACCATGTTGCGCCAGATGGAAGAGGTTAAAGCGCAAACCCGCCGCGCCGCTCATGGTTGGCAAAAGACGCTTAAGATCACTTTGGACAACGTGGTCAAACTGGAGCGCTTAAAGCCTCTTATTGAAGACTTTTATGCCACATTCCCTCACGCGGAGCTGCAAATCAACATGGAAGTGTTCAACGGTTCATGGGAAGCGATCTCACAAGGGCGCGCAGATATAGTGGTTGGTGCAACCTCGGCTATCCCGGTTGGCGGTGACTTTGAGGTTAAAGATATGGGGATCCTCGATTGGGCATTTGTGATGTCGTCAAGCCATCCTTGTGTGCGTGAGCAAAACCTAAGTGAAGAGTTTGTTAGCCAGTTTCCGTCTATCTGTTTGGATGATACCTCTAACGTGCTGCCAAAGCGTCATACCGTGCATTACCCAGAGCAGCGCCGACTGCTTTTGCCCAATTGGTACAGTGCAATCGAGTGTTTAAAAAACGGGGTAGGCGTCGGTTATATGCCAAGGCATATTGCGCAGCCACTGATTGCTGAAGGATTGCTGGTGGAAAAAATTTTGCCAGCAGACAAGCCACTCAGTCAGTGTTGTTTAGTCTGGCGTAAAGATGATAACCATAAGATGATCGAATGGATGGTGAACTATTTGGGCTCGAGCGAGCAACTCTATCAGGACTGGTTGCAGTCCTAACAAAAACGCCAGCTCAATTAAGCTGGCGTCTGTACTTTATGGGTTTAGTTAAGGACGCTCAAATACCGTCGCGATCCCCTGACCAAGACCAATACACATGGTCGCCAGGCCGTATTTAGCGTCTTTGGCTTCCATTAGGTTGATCAGCGTCGTGGAGATACGTGAACCCGAACAACCCAATGGGTGACCGAGTGCGATCGCTCCACCGTTGAGGTTCACCTTTTCATCCACGACATCCAGTAGGCCCAGATCTTTAGCGCAAGGAAGCGACTGCGCTGCAAATGCTTCGTTTAGCTCGACGACATCCATATCTTCGATAGACAGTCCTGCCCGCTTGAGTGCTTTTTTCGTTGCGGGTACTGGTCCGTAGCCCATGATGGATGGATCGCAACCCGCGATCGCCATTCCCTTAATGCGTGCACGGATGGTTAGGCCTAACTCGTTGGCTTTTTCTTCGCTCATGATCAGCATCGCGGATGCGCCGTCTGACAACGCAGATGAAGAACCCGCGGTGACTGTACCGTTGGCAGGGTCGAAGACCGGACGAAGTTGCGATAAGCCTTCAACCGTGGTTTCGGGACGAATAACTTCATCATAGTCGAGGGTAAAGAGTGTGCCGTCTGCCGCGTGAGCTTCAATAGGCAGTATCTCGCTCTTAAAGCGGCCTTCAACAGTGGCTGCGTGTGCTCGTGCGTGTGAACGTGCGGCAAATGCGTCTTGTTGTTCGCGGCTAATACCATGCAGCTTGCCAAGCATTTCTGCGGTTAAGCCCATCATGCCCGCGGCCTTCGCGACATTCTTCGCCATACCTGGGTGAAAATCGACGCCGTGGTTCATAGGTACATGCCCCATGTGCTCAACGCCACCGATCAGGCAGATTTCAGCGTCACCAGTCATGATTGCTCTCGTGCCATCGTGCAGCGCTTGCATCGATGAACCACACAGGCGGTTGACTGTGACTGCACCAACTTCAATCGGAAGCCCCGCCAGCAACGCCGCATTGCGTGCAACGTTAAAGCCTTGCTCTAGCGTTTGTTGAACACAGCCCCAGTAAATATCTTCAATCTCACTTGGGTTGACTTGCGGGTTACGCGCCAGAATCCCTTTCATTAGGTGTGCTGATAAGTCTTCAGCACGGGTGTGGCGAAATGCACCGCCTTTAGAGCGACCCATTGGTGTACGTAGACAATCTACAACGACAACATTTCTTGTATTTAAAGTCATTTGCTATCCCTCCTTAGATAGAGCTTTGCTGTTGTGCGCCATAAAAGGTTTCACCTTTGGCCGCCATATCGATAAGCATTTGTGGAACGCGGTACATCGCACCCAGATCCTCATACTGTTTCGCCATTTCAATAAACTCAGCAATACCGAGGCTATCTAGGTAACGGAAGACACCGCCACGGAATGGAGGGAAGCCTAAGCCATACACTAATGCCATATCTGCTTCTTGCGGAGAGGCAATGATCTTCTCTTGTAGACACAGCACCACTTCGTTGATCATCGGAATCATCATACGTTGGATGATCGTTTGGTCATCGAACGTTTGTGACTCTGAACATACGTCAGCAAATACCGACAGCACGTCTTCAGAGTAAAGTTTCTTCGGCTTGCCTTTTTTATCAACGGTGTAGTTATAGAAACCACTACCGTTTTTCTGACCATATTTATTGGCGTCATACAGAGCGTCAATCGCGTCACGACCTTGTTTACCCATGCGTTCAGGGAAGCCTTGCGCCATTACTGCTTGTGCGTGGTGTGCAGTGTCGATACCGACTACGTCCAATAGGTAAGCAGGACCCATCGGCCAGCCAAACTTACGTTCCATCACTTTATCGATGTGAGTAAAGTCCGCACCGTCGCGTAGTAATAGGCTAAAGCCGCCGAAGTATGGGAATAGTACGCGGTTGACGAAGAATCCAGGGCAGTCATTGACCACGATTGGAGATTTACCCATTTTGGCTGCGTAAGCCACGACACGGTTAATGGTTTCGTCAGACGTGTGCTCGCCGCGGATAATCTCCACCAAAGGCATGCGATGTACTGGGTTAAAGAAGTGCATACCACAGAAGTTTTCTGGACGTTTGAGTGATTTCGCCAGCAAGTTGATTGGAATGGTCGAGGTGTTTGAGGTAATCACCGTATTCTCATCCACTTGCTGTTCGACTTCGCTCAGCACTGACGCTTTCACTTTCGGGTTTTCAACCACCGCTTCGACGATAACGTCTGAATTTTCGATGCCAGCGTAGTGAAGGCTTGGTGTGATAGAAGCCAGAATCCCCGCCATTTTGAAGCCATCAATACGACCACGCTCTAATTGCTTGTTGAGCAGTTTAGACGCTTCAGTCATACCGAGGTCGAGTGACGCTTGGGCAATGTCTTTCATTACCACTGGCACACCTTTTAACGCAGACTGGTAGGCAATACCGCCACCCATAATACCCGCGCCTAATACCGCTGCTCGTTGAGTGTCTTGGTTGGCGGCTTTGGCTGCTTTCTTGGCGATGCCTTTGATGTACTGGTCATTGAGGAACAAACCAACCAATGATTTTGCTTCTTCAGATTTCGCCAGTTTCACAAAGTACTTACGTTCAACGTCTAGAGCTTCATTACGTGCAAAGCGAGCCCCTTCTTCGATGGTGTTTACGGCGGCCATTGGTGCAGGGTAGTGGGGGCCTGCTTTTTGTGCCACCAAGCCTTTTGCCATGGTGAAGCTCATCATCGACTCAAGTTTGCTGAGTGTCAGTGCTGAAGTCTTTTGTTTACGGCGTGTTTGCCAATCGACCTTCTCGTTGATTGCTTGAGTCAGTGTGGCTAACGCAGATTCGTACAGTGAATCTGACTCCACTACGGCATCAAGTAATCCAAGCTTAAGCGCTTCATTGGCGCGGCATGCTTTCCCCTGAGTGATGATTTCCATTGCGTTATCGGCGCCGATAACACGGGGCAGGCGCACACAACCACCAAAGCCTGGCATAATGCCCAGTTTGGTTTCTGGTAGTCCGATGCTGGTGGTTTTATCACCAACGCGCATGTCGGTAGCGAGTACACACTCACATCCACCGCCCAGAGTGTGACCTTTAAGAACTGCGAGGGTTGGGACTGGCAGATCTTCAAGTTTATTGAAGATGCTATTGGCAAATTGTAGCCAAGTGTCGAGCTCGGCTTCGGTTTTCGCGAACAAACCTAAAAACTCGGTGATATCTGCACCGACGATAAAAGTGTCCTTATCTGAAGTCAGTAGTAGCCCTTTCAAACCTGGGTGGGTCTGTAGTGTGTCTAAGGCTTTATCAAGAGACTCTAAAGTTGCCAGATCGAGTTTATTGACGGAATTGGGAGAGCAGAAACTGAGTTCAGCAATTCCATCTTGAAGTTCCTTTACCGTGAGGGTGTTGGCTTGGTAAATCATTGTCTATCTCCATGACATACAATCGTGGATTGTGTTTGTCTATCTATCCTGAAAGTGTTCACGTACTAGGGTGGATAACCAGAAAGTTGTTATATTTTTAGCCTGGTTTGACCAGTATTTTGAGTGTGGACGCCCCCATGGTTAAATTCAATACATTTTTTAAACAAGTGTTTAACATTGTGCGCTGTGACAGATCTTAGGCGACGCTTGATTGTTTCCCGTGATAAACTCTTTCCACCACTTAACACCTACAAATGCTATGAATGACCAGCCTTATCTGATCCCCGCTCATACCGTTCAATTTGAAGAAGAAATCAAAAAGAGCGTCTTTATTACTTATTTAGCTCATACTCCGTCGATTGGTAGTGCTAAAGCGTTTGTGGAACAGATCAAGACCAAGCACGCCGATGCACGCCATAACTGTTGGGCGTTTGTCGCTGGTCGCGCGGAAGACTCGATGAAGTGGGGGTTTAGTGATGATGGTGAACCGTCAGGAACCGCTGGGAAACCGATGTTGGCGCAATTGTCGGGATCTGGCATCGGAGAGTTGACGGCGGTGGTGACTCGGTATTCTGGTGGGATCAAGTTAGGTACAGGTGGCTTGGTGAAAGCATATGGAGGCGGAGTACAACAAGCCCTCAAGCGGGTTCAAACAATTGAGAAAAAAATAACCACTCAGTTGCAAGTCGAGTTAGACTATGGGTTTATGCCTATAATCCAGTCTCTGATCGGGCAGTTTGAAGCCAAAGAGATTGACGCTGTCTATAGTGACCAAGTCAAGCTGGTTGTGGACATTGAGCTTCGCCAAGTCAGCGATTTTACGCAGGCTGTAATAAATAAAAGTGGTGCTAAGGCACTCGTTACGCCTCTTAACGGAAATTAAAACTCAGGAAGTCGGAAGCTCTGCTTCATTAGTCAGTCTATCAATGCAATTTCGTTCAATTATCCGTATCGTCGGGCTTTTGCTCGCGCTTTTTAGTGTTTCAATGTTGGCTCCGGCGCTGGTGGCGCTAATCTATCGCGATGGCGCAGGGGTGGCTTTTGTTACCACCTTTTTTGTTCTGCTTTTTTGCGGGGCCGTCTGTTGGTTCCCAAATCGACGCTTCAAACACGAACTAAAAGCAAGAGATGGCTTTCTAATCGTAGTACTGTTTTGGACGGTACTTGGCAGTGCTGGTTCCATACCATTTCTCTTGTCTGATAATCCCAATATTTCGGTGACCGACGCGTTTTTTGAGTCGTTTTCTGCTCTCACCACCACAGGGGCTACGGTAATTGTGGGGTTAGATGACCTCCCTAAGGCCATTTTGTTTTATCGCCAGTTTCTACAATGGTTTGGTGGTATGGGGATCATCGTGCTAGCGGTGGCAATATTACCAGTACTGGGGATTGGTGGTATGCAGTTATACCGAGCGGAAATCCCTGGTCCGGTCAAAGACAGCAAAATGACACCGCGAATTGCCGAAACCGCGAAAGCGCTTTGGTATATCTACCTTAGTTTGACCATCGCGTGTGCGCTGGCTTTTTGGTTTGCAGGTATGACGCCCTTTGATGCGATTGGCCATAGTTTTTCGACCATTGCGATTGGCGGATTTTCCACTCACGATGCCAGTATGGGATATTTTGATAGCTATGCCGTCAACCTGATCACCGTTGTGTTCCTACTCATTTCAGCGTGTAATTTCTCACTCCATTTTGCGGCTTTTGCCTCAGGTGGGGTTCATCCCAAGTATTACTGGAAAGACCCTGAGTTTAGAGCATTCCTCTTTATACAGTTTCTATTGTTGGTTGTGTGCTTTGTTATGCTACTCAACCACCATTCTTACGACACCTATTACGATGCTTTTGATCAAGCGCTATTCCAAACGGTTTCTATCTCTACGACGGCAGGTTTTACCACAACCGGTTTCGCAGATTGGCCACTATTCTTACCCGTTTTACTGCTGTTCTCTTCTTTTATAGGTGGGTGCGCCGGTTCAACTGGTGGTGGTATGAAAGTGATACGTATATTACTGCTGACATTACAAGGGGTCCGAGAGCTGAAGCGATTGGTACACCCTCGCGCCGTATATACGATTAAAGTGGGTGGAACAGCCCTATCCCCGCGAGTGGTGGATGCAGTGTGGGGATTTTTCTCTGCTTATGCTTTGGTCTTTGTGGTATGCATGTTGGGTTTGATTGCCACAGGAATTGATGAGCTTAGTGCATTCTCTGCAGTCGCTGCGACACTCAACAACCTGGGCCCAGGTTTAGGAGAGGTTGCATTGCACTTTGGTGATATTAATGACAAGGCTAAATGGGTACTGATTGTCTCTATGCTATTCGGTCGATTAGAAGTCTTCACCTTACTCATACTATTAACGCCAACCTTCTGGCGCAGTTAAGGAGCAATAGTGGAAAAAGCATTATTTCTATACTCTTCACGTGAAGGTCAAACCAAGAAAATTCTTAACTATATAAAAGACGAGCTTGATGAGCTGAGTTGTGAGTGTCGCGATCTCCATGAAATAGACACAATAGATTTAGCGCAGTATGACCGCGTTCTGATTGGAGCCTCTATTCGTTATGGGCATCTCAATAAAAAGCTCTATCAGTTTATAGAAAAGAACCTTCATCAACTTAAGAGCAGTGACAAAGTGGCATTCTTCTGCGTTAACTTAACTGCTCGTAAAGAAGAACAAGGTAAAGACACACCCGAAGGTAGCGCATACATTCAGAAGTTTTTACAGAAATCGCCATGGCAACCTAAACTGATAGGTGTATTCGCGGGGGCTCTTTACTACCCACGCTACGGTTTCTTCGACAAAATGATGATTAAACTTATTATGACCATGACAGGTGGTGAAACGGATACCACAAAAGAGGTGGAGTACACCAACTGGAATAAAGTCAGTTCTTTTGCCAAAAAATTTATGGAACTGTAATTGAAATGTCTATTTTTGAGGCGTTCGGGTTAATAAATAATCGAACGATAAGAAAGTAGAAAAAAATACACAAAAAGGGTTGCCAAGATAAATCCGATCTCTATAATGCCCCCTCGCTGACACGGGAACGCTTCGTAAGAAACGACAACGAGTTAGCAGGTCAATTAGCTAAGTCGAAAGACTTAAAGAAAGTTTGAAAAAAGTGGTTGACACTAAACTTTATCTCGCTAAAATGGCCGTCCGTTTTGAGCAAAGCTCAGAACGAAA
>NZ_BCUD01000027.1 GCF_001591105.1 Vibrio nereis NBRC 15637
TGCTAAGGGGTGAGCAACGCAATACCGAAGCCGCTGCAAACCACCTTAATCACTAAATTCAACGCATAGTAAAAATGCCACGCGTTGTGAATCCCTCTTGAGCAGTTTGTTATAAAGCCATCATGTGCCCAATTTCGTCCTTAATAGGCAATATCTGTTCATAGAGTCGGTGGTACGCTTTACCAACAGCTCCCCTAAACTGAACAAGTTCCGGCACATTGTCTCCTATGTTAATGATATGTTCTTTAGCTATGCCTGGATAAGGGTCAATGTAAACAATTTCAGACATCCCTAACTGATAAGCTTTCTTTGCACATAATTCACAAGGACTTGCAGTAGTGTAGAGCTTCCCCCCCTCAATACCACTACTGCCATACTTTGTTAGTTGTAGAAAAGCATTTTCTTCAGCATGTAGAGCTCGGGTGTGAACTTGGTTACCTTTTTTATCTAAACTATTGTGGATATCTTTAAAGCAGTAAGATAAGTTATGCCCATCAAAAACTTGGTTTTTGGCGTTTATTTCTCGAATTTTTATTAGTTGCTCATTCGCTCTAGATCGGAATTTCTGGTTGTTTCTTTCATAGTTACTGTAAGTTAACGGATCAAACTCTTCTATTACTCCATTAAGCGAACGCATAGAACATGGCACTTGCCCTTTCGCAACGTCATTCCAACCAACTGACTTTATTGAATTATTTTTATCAGTAACAACGGCACCGACTTGTCTTGAAATACAACCTGAGTTCATTTTCATTGTATATGCAACCTGCATAACCCTTTCCATTGACGATGGTGGTATAAGTCCCGGGTGCTGCATTAGCGCAACGTACCAAACTATCTGAGCTTTTAAAATGTTGTTGTTATCAAATTCATTCTTGGGGTTGAAGAGATGGATATCCGATATCTCAATGCATTTTTTTACATTTTGAGTCGTGAACTTTACGTAATCACCCTCGGATTTACCGGACTCGATTTTTTCAATATTATCTATTTGGTCTGGAGAAAACTTATGCAGTTGTTGCATATATTTGCTACGGTGCTCGTCAGGAGCATTAATAGAGACTAAGTGGAATGCTGCATACCGATCTTTAAAAAACTTAGCTTCATAAGGGTTCCTGATAGCATCAATTACAATGTAAGCCTTATTTTTTGTTACTTTACGAATCATTTTTATAATTCGATTGATCGTTTCCGGCAAGTGGAAAACACATGCAGGGTCAAAATTCGCCTTGTCATAGTTATTTTGAACGCTGCCAGTTTTTCGAATTGAATTACCACATGCTTGATACGTTGAAACATATAAGCCACGACTTATATCTTCTAGTTCTTCTTTGAAATCTCGAGTAAATTTTCTAATCAACGTTAAGATACGAATGAAGTCATCTGCTTCTTTGTCCGTTACATTAAGCTCCGTTGAGTGATCTAATAGGTTATGTAGTAAAGTACTATAGTTAGTCACTAACCTATTTTTAGAAAAAGATCCGCTAAGCAGTTTTTGGTATACTACGTTTTCATCAATCTTAGCAAGGCTATTACTAACAATAAACTTAGCTGCATGAGCAGGAGACAAGCTCAAGAGGTAGGTCGAGATCAAATCACTAACTTTTATAGAATAGAAATTATTCCAGTGCTGTTCCGCATACTTTTTAACTATTCTATAGCGATTAACATCAAGACCTGAATAAAAGCCATCTAAATGCTCCGGTGAAGGGAAACTTGGCTTCTTACTTTCTAAAATATTTGCTGTCGTAGTACATCCAGAACCAGTTCTACCAGTCAAACCAACCAAAATGAACTGACTATTCTCCAAAAACAACTGACTTAAAAATTGCTTATTTTCCATATGCTTCTCTTATTTTTATATGAACCTAAATTGGCTTTATAACGCCGCGTTAAGTGGTGAACAACGCGACCACCCAACCTAAACAATCGTGCCGTAAACACTAAAACTGATTCAAACCCAAAATGCCAAGCGTTGTGAATCCGCCTTAAACGCTTTGTTAGCACACAATTTCCAAGCTGTACTCCGCTGTATTTTCACTATTAGAAACTATCTGTTCAAAACCCAGTTTCTTTAGTACCGAAGAGCTTCTACTATTCCAAGAATGGACACCTGCCCAAATACTACCTTGATAACCCGAACTACGAACATGTGATAGCAAAGCTTTGCACATTTGCGTCGCTAAACCGTGCCCCCAGAATTCCGGATTAACCCAATAAGCTAAAGCCAAACGATTTTCCTGAGGAAGCAATGTGACCTGACCAATAACTTGGGAATTGTGCAATCGGCGACAGCTCCAGACATAACATTTGCCCATATTCCACTCTGACATACGATTTGAACACCAATTCTCAGCTTGAGTTAGAGTTTTAATGTTTGCTAATGGAAGCGACTCAGAAAATAAATCGGAGTTCACTGCGGTTAACAAATACACTGCATCAGCGATTTCTATTGGAGTAAACACAAAACTTGAACATTCAAATTTTCTTGCGAATTTCAAAGCCTTCTCCTTGTGTGCTAACGCCGCGTTAAGTAGTGAGCAACGCTACCACCTAACCTAAACCATTGCACCGTAAACACCAAAACTCGACTTGAACAAAAAATGCCGAGCGTTGCGAATCTGCCTTAAACGCTTTGTTAAGCTTCATCTTCAGAGAACCACATAACTACTTTTTGTTCCATAAAGGCTTTAAGGATAGACAGTGATTCTAGTGCATCAGACTTGGCCAAAAGCTCAGCTGACTCAAAGCGCCCATCGATCATCTTTTTTATAAGGGAGCCTGATTTGATACCAGCTTTAGCATGCACATACGGATTTCTAATTTTCCTTAGTACTTCTAGTGAAACGTAAAGTCCTTCACTTATAATGCTCTCGCTCAGTGAGTTATCGATAATCTTTTTAAATGACGATTCTGCAATCGTGTTTTGACCTCGCATTATAAATTCGCCAGATAGAGAGTGCTCTATAAACGCTTGAGCAAGGAGCACAACAGCCATGTAGTTTCCATTGACATAGCTATTAGCTACTTCATGCAACGCAAGTTGTGATTGCATACCACCGGTTAACAACTTGTCACCTTGTGGTCCAAACAATTCATTTAACTCAACAAAACGTTCAATTCTATCGGCTTTATTATGTTCTTCGTCGGCAAGAAAACTCTCGATTCCTTGCTTTTTTAGTTCTTCGTAATCCATAGTTTTCTCATTGAAGCTTAACGCCGCATTAAGTGGTGAGCAACGCAGACCACAGAACTTAAAGTATTGTGCCGTAAACACTAAAGTTGAAGCAAACCAAAATGCCGAGCGTTGGGAATCCGTCTTAAATGCTTTGTTAGGCGATTATAGATGTGTATAGCTTCATATTTTATAGGCGTTCTTATTGAAATTTCAGAACATTATCACCATATAAAAAACGATAAGCATATAATAAGGAGTTACTCTTGAGCACGACTGTACCTAAAGTATTTATCTCTTACTCTCATGATGATCAAGCACACAAAAAGTGGGTTTTAGAATTAGCCCAACGTCTCAGGAACTCTGGCGTTGACGCTATTTTAGATCAGTTCCGTGTAGGACTTGGTGATGACTTAGGTAGCTTTATGGAGAGGAGTGTTTCCGAATCAGATCGTATCATTATGGTTTGTACTGACACCTATGTAACTAAAGCAAATGACGGACTAGGTGGTGTTGGTTATGAGAAGATGATTATGACTGCTGACTATATGACCAAGATTGATAGTAACAAGGTTATTCCTTTGATTCGTCAGCATGGTACTAACAATGTACCGACATTTCTTAAAAGTCGCCTCCACATCAATTTTTCTCGTGAGGATGAGTTTGAGTTACAGTTTGATAATTTACTTCGTGAAATCCATAAAGCACCACTATTCAAAGAACCCCCTGTTGGAAATAACCCCTTTGAATCTGTTGTTGAAAAGCCTGCAGAAAGTGTGGCTGATAAGAAAACTGAACTGTTAAAAAGTTGGGTCGAGAGCTACAACCAAGGTCAGGGGTTCTTTACTTTTGATGAGCTTCACCGAAAACTAGGTTGCTCTAAGATTTTTGCTGAAGTTTATCTCAGCGAACTACTACAAGATGGCTTTATTGAAAAGGATTATGTTCATATCCAATTCAGAGATTCAATTCAAGGTTTTGTTTTAACTAGCAAAGCTAAAATACATGCTATTCAACAAGGTTGGATCACAGAGTAACGACTCTTCAAACACTACATAAAGTCGTCAAATTGGCGACTTTTATTTTATTACTTGGCACTGCTCGACCTAGGTCGCCTAACGCCCAATTAAGTAGTGAGCAACGCAATACAAAAGCTACCGCATTGCACCGTAAACACAAAACTCACTGCAAACCAAAACTGCCACGCGTTGCGAATCTGCTTAAATTGTTTGTTATGCGATTTTTCTGCAATGCTAAATTGGCTAACGAAAACATTACCTTAAACACGACAAACTACAAACGCGCAGATAACTTTTTGTGATTCAAGAACCAACGGACTCAATATTTCCTAAAAAGGCCGCCACAAGCGCGGAACGCGGCTTTAAAGCGAAGATTTGGCTTTTACTTGTAAGAAACTCAACGATCCGAAATTTCAGAAAATACTGGCTTTCCATAAACTTGCCCTTTCCACACTTTGCGCCTGATAGTTTTCCACGACCAAATGCGATTTTTAATGAGGCAACTTCACGAACTTTGCCATGTTTTAAGGGTTGAGTAATTCAAGAATTTGAGCCGAAAATGCTGATTTGCCGAAAGAGAAAAAACGTATTGCCAAAGAGATTAAATTTAGAGAAACCTAAAAATTTTGCCTTGTCGCATAACGCCGCGTTAAGGGGTGAACAACGCTATACCACCCAACTTAAACCATTGTGCCATAAACACAAAAACTAAACTTTGAGCCAAAACCGCCAAGCGTTGAGAATCCCTCTTGAACGCTTTGTTATGTGCATGCTATTTGGTTGCTCTGTTCAGTTGCAGTAAATCCCATTTGTTACCATAGAGATCTTGGAATACCACCACTGTCCCGTATTCTTCAACTCGTGGCTCTTCATTAAATACAATGCCATTTGTCTTCATTAATTCGTAGTCTCGCCAGAAATCGTTAGTTTGTAAGAACAAGAACACACGACCACCCGTTTGATTCCCTACTGCTTGCATTTGTTCTGGTGTACTCGCTTGAGCCAAAAGCAGGTTCGTACCACTGGAATTTGGAGGAGAAACTTGAACCCAGCGTTTACCACCACCTAAGTCAGTATCTTCAACCAATGTGAATTGAAGTTTTTGAGTATAGAACTCAATAGCATCGTCGTAATTTTCAACGACTAGAGCGATGTTTCCAATTTGCTGCTGAACAGTTTTAGACATGACAATTTCCGCTATTTCAAAACGCTGATTGTACGCTATTTTATGATTTTCCGAGAAAGCACATAACGCCCTGCTAAGGGGTGAGCAACACAATACAAAAGCCGCCGCAAACCACCTTATTCACTAAATTCAACGCATAGTAAAAATGCCACGCGTTGCGAATCCCTCTTGAGCAGTTTGTTAGTTTTCAAACCCAAAGCGTTGATTTTACGTTATTTTAAACTTTGCAAACAATAAGCCTTATGTGTTTTGATGCATTTAAGTCAGGCGTAATCTCAAAGCGGCTACTAAATGAAGCCACTTGGAACAAACAACGCCGCAGAAAACGAACTCACAACACCAAAAAGCGCTTTTGGAAAGCTAATCTCACAATGCGGGCTTTCAACAAAGCCACTGAAACCACGTGGAACTTGCCACACCAAAGAAAGCGTCACTTCAGCGAGTAGATCGGCTTTTATACCAGCAAACTCAATGAGCAGAGTCTCAGCAAAAAAGTTCAACTCAGTTAACCCAAAAGTCGCCGCACCAAAGAACAAATCAACCGTTGAAACGATACCAATTTTGAGTTTACACCACGCAAGTTAACACTGAAATTGAATGCCGATAAGACAATTTCGACTTTAAGCTTTTACCACTAGGTCTTGCGATATAGGCGCGTTTTTCCTCTTGCAAACTAACGCCCTGTTAAGGGGTGAGCAACGCAATACAAAAGTATCCGCATACCACCATAACCACCAAACTCAACGCATAATAAAAATGCCACGCGTTGCGAATCCCTCTTAAACAGTTTGTTATGTTTGTACCATCAACGTTCAAAAGTAGAAAGATATCATTGCCCATTTTTTCGGATATACTTATCAATATATTCACTCTTTGCTTTATGGTATTCTTTCATTAGCTTATCGCTGACAGGGCGCTGTTTCTCATAATAATGCTTTCCTGATGAACTACGTGCCGAATCAGAAAGTTCGTGAATTACTTCCTCTCCAAGTTTTAAATAACGAGAAACTTCATCATCCTTTAATAAAAAAGTAGCTGTTTCCTCTCCAATGCCATAATCACATCTTGAATTTAGGATATAACTTTCCCCATCACTATATAAAAGCCAGTTATTATGTGTAGCCACAACTTTCATACTCTTAATTTCCCTATTATATATCATATTGTATTTTCGCTGTTACCAACATTGGCAAACATAACGCCGCATTAAGGGGTGAACAACGCATCCCACCCAAACTAAACCATTGTGCCGTAAACACTAATGCCGATTCAAACCAAAACTGCCAAGCGTTGTGAATCCCTCTTGAATGCTTTGTTAGTTGCCAAACCCAAGGCTTAGGTTTGGAGTTTATTACCGCTTTGCCAACGCTAGCTTTATGTACTTTGAAAAACTCAAATCAGGCGTAGTTTTGAAGCGTCTCTCACTGAAACCACTTGGAACAAACAGCGCCGTAGAAAACGGGCTAACAACACCAAAAAGCTCATTTGAAAAGACAATATCACAGAGCTGACTCTCAACAAGCGAATCGGCTTCTGAAACGGCAAACCAAACTAGGAAAAGATCGAAGCTCAATTTCCGCGAACCAAGAACCCGAAGTTCGAAGTTCGAAGTTCGAAGTTCGAAGTTCGAAGTGCAAAATAGAGCAAAGCACACGAACGATTAGACCTAAACACTCTGTTTTAGCTGCGATTTTCTCGTTGGCAACTAACGCCGCATTAAGGTGTGAGCAACGCTACCACCGAACCTAAACCATTACACCGTAAACACGAAAGCCAACTTTGAACTGAGAATTCCAGGCGTTGGGAATCACTCTTAAATGCTTTGTTATGTGGCTAGACACCCGAAATATTTCATAGCAAAAATTTGCACTTTTAGGCTTTAATTGTTCCCCTTTGCAATAGTACCAATTATCGGCATATTTTTCAGAAAGACGCAGATTATTTCCACTAGGATGAAGAGCTAATGCATACTGATAATTCCCTTCAATATTATGTTTCTCATAAGCCTTTTTACCGACGAAGAGGACATGTATGCGAGCACTTTCATTAGACTTTATGAATTCTTCTATATTTGACTTCTGGTCTACACCACCAACAAATCTGTTCACAAGCAGAACCTTTGCCTTACTCCAAAGTTGTTCGGCAAACACATTTGCTGGAATTGCATGCATTCTCAGATAAGAAAGTGCCTTGAGTGAATTCTCTCTACCGAACAAGAGATTAAAGATCATTTCTAACGAATCTTGAACCTTTATCCATTCGTTCACCAAAAAAGCAATATTTCCAATATCTTGATACAAAGGTACTTTAGATTTCTTACACTCTACGCTGAAATTAATACCAGCGAGAGCTTGCTTGTATGGCTCTTGTCCTACGATTATTTTGACTGTAGTTAAGCACCCATACTTTAGTGGAAATTCTTTCCAAAATTGATTCATAGCTATCATCTAAACTCTCAGTCCTATTTATGCCACATAACGCCCAATTAAGGGGTGAGCAACGCTACCACTCAACCTAAAGCATTGTACCGTAACCACTAAAATTGAAGTAGAAGCAAAAACGCCAAGCGTTGGGAATCCCTCTTAAATTGTTTGTTAGTTGCACAATGCACACTGAATTTTTTGTTTATTTTCAGTGATATATTCTATGTCATTTATGTAAGCCTGAAGATGACCTTGCTCTATGTTTTCAGCAAAAGACTCATTACCATTTTCAGCTTCACTGCGCATGAACGACACTAACGCCTGTAATCGCTGAATCATTGCATTGGCTAATTGACTTCTTTCGGAGTCAGTTGCACCGTAACTATCACAGAACAACTTAGCTCTAGCCACCTGCTCAGAAATTGTACCTAACTTATCATTACTGTCAGTTTTAAAAGGCGACCAGCAATAAATTGAGTATGCTAAATCCCATATTCTTGGCGCTGGGTGCGCAGTATCGAAGTCAAATACACCAACAACTGTGCTCTCAGAAAGAGCAACATTGTATGGGGTAAAGTCACCATGACAGATAACCTCAAAAGGTTCTCTCGGCTCTAGCATCCACTCGTGAGCATCAACATTAATTTGTTTCAAAAGTAGCGCTGTTGAGTCATGTATTTTACGTAATAATTTACCCGCAGAAATGAGAGCATCAGCAGTGGCGATTGCACCGACTAACGGATAATTATAAGTATTACCGATGACAAAACTTAAGATTTCCTGATCTTGATTTACGCCAAGGAATCTTGGGCATTCAGCCAGATTCGCCTGCTCAAGGTGCTTCAAAATAAAGTGAATTGTAGGACTCCACGGTTGAAGAGGTCGATAGACAACTTCACCATCTCGGTATATTGCGGATTCTCTTCCGCCTGATAATTCTTCCACGAAACCTCCCTGTGCAACTAACGCCCAATTAAGGGGTGAGCAACGCTACCACCCAACCTAACGCATTGTGCCGTAACCACTAAATTTGAAGTAGAAGTAAAAATGCCAAGCGTTGGGAATCCCTCTTAAATTGTTTGTTATGTTTTACCACAAATTACTGATTTAATTGGCAAAGAACTGCTTTATTAAACGTATTTCAAGAAGTGAATCACAAGCCTAACCTCACTTGGCCGCCAGACGCACGAAACACCAAGCGCGTAATTCCACTTCCCTGCCCAATGAGGCAACCCGACTTAGCTTCAACAAGCGCCCTCTCTTTCCAACCAAAGCGCAGAACAATGGCAAATTGCCGAGGCAACTGCCAAGCCGACATGCTACTTGGCAAATACGCCGAAAGCGACTTAAAGCCAGTGAGATTTGAAACCAGCCGCCACGATCTGAAAATGAAGCAACCCGCGAACATTGACATGTTTTACCGGTTGAGAAGTTCACGAATTTAGCCCGACAATGCGGATTTGCTGAGGCAACTCGGACGAATTGCCAAAGGGACAAAGAACAGAGGTCGAAGAGTTTTTAAGCCACTGAAATACAAGTAAACATAACGCCTTGTTAAGGTGTGAGGCACGCAATACAAAAGCCGCTGCATACTACCTTAACCACTAAAACCAACGCATAGTAAAAATGCCACGCGTGCCGAATCACTCTTGAACAATTTGTTATGCTCGTTCTTTTAGGGTTTGCACAAAACTTACCAGCAGCGAAACTTCGCTAGTTTCAAAGCACTCAAGTTTTGGTAATACATAACTGTCGTTCGCTGTTTTTAAAGTAATTTCTTTGAGCACTGTGCCGTCCCTTGAGTAACTTATATCAGAAGATTCAACATCACATACATTCAAATGCCAAAGTGTACTGTTGCCAAGTTTAAGAGTAATACGCCCACCTAGTACCTCGATGCTGTAAAGACCACTTTTATCCGGAAATTTTTGCTGTAGTAATAAGCTAATTGCGGCTATTGAGCTCAAACCTAGCGCTACAAATAAGCTTCCTGAAGCAATAGAAATACAGATAATACCTATAGTGCCGATTAAAATTGCACCTTTATTCAAAGCTTTCTCTTTTTCCCTGAGAAACACAACTTCCTCCTAAGAGCATAACGCCCTGTTAAGGTGTGAGCAACGCAATACCGATGCCACCGCATACAACCTTAAACACTAAACGCAACGCATAGTAAAAATGCCACGCGTTGCGAATCACTCTTAAACAGTTTGTTATACGCGTGCTGACACTACAACGGAACTTTCATAACCTTATGATTTGGCTCACTTTCAATATCAACCGCTAACCAACCTAAAGACTCATACAACGATGGTACATTTGTGTAAGCATACAGGTTACTTTGAGTTGCTGCTGATACAGGGCTAACACCTCGGTTAATTAGTTCACTAGCAATACCTTGACCGCGCCACTCTGGTGAAACAAAAACAGCATTAAACCAAATAACTTCTGAGTCACCATGAGGTTCTTTAAAGCGCGAGTAAGCAAGACCACCGATAACTTGATTTTCTCTGAGAGCGACAATCACCGGTGGAAGATTAGATTCTGGTTTATAGGTATCTACGAATAGAAAGTCAGACCATTCTGTTTGAAACAGCTTCTCTAGAGCAACCCAATACTCACTATTTTCATCGCAATTTCTGAATACTACCTTGTTCATATTGGATTATTTCCTCAAAAGCGTATAACGCCGCATTAAGGTGTGAGCGGCGCTTGGCTATACTTGAGCGAAGCGAAACTGCCAAGCGTTGCGAATCACTCTTAAATGCTTTGTTATGTGCAAATTTCCAACAAATGACTGACTTGCTTTACATTTTGGACAGCACTAACGCTTTGTTTTGTCGGATTAAACCAGATTACATCAATGCCCGCTGTGATTGCTGGCGCAATGTCTTTATCGTAGCTGTCCCCAACCATCACAACTGATTTAAGGTCTATGCCTAACACCCCGACTATCTTCTCGAAAAACTCTGGCGTTCCCTTACCAATACCAAGGTTCGCTTTACAGAAATAACCTGAGATGTACTGAGACAAACCAACTCGGTCAAATGCAGCCTTGATATCAGCTTCTGACGAATCTGAAGCATTTGTGGCAACGTAGACCTTATTTTTTATTGATAGCTTTCTAAGAACTTCAAGAGCCCCATCAACAGCCTGAACCTGGACCCAGTCACACATTTTTCCGCTGTGCTCTGGGAAATCGATCATCAGCGTGTCACCCCAGTCAAATAGGTACACCTTGGTCATATTGCCTCCTTGCACATAACGCCTTGTTAAGGTGTGAAGCACGCAATACCTTAGCTTCCGCATACTATCTTAATCACTAAAATCAACGCATAGTAAAAATGCCACGCGTGCTGAATCACTCTTGAACAATTTGTTAACTGGCTTGAGCTATAAGTTGATGTTTTCTAGTTTTTTATTTATAAGTTTCGTCGCTAACTCTTTTGAAATACCTAAGACTGCGGACAAGCCCTCATTTTTAAATTTATCTTGAATGACTTCCAGTACTTTCGGTTTTTGCAAAGATTGCAAGAAATCTATGCCATTGGTTGTTAAACGAATCCACTTACTATTCATAAGAAAATTCATCGGATTTTGTAAGCTAGGAACTAGTCCAGAGCCCTCAAGATCGTAAACAGGCGCTGTATTGGTTGATATCAGCCCATTTTCCACAATCAAATGCCAATGAAATATAAATTGCTCGACACCCTCTCCATTTTCATCCAAATATTTACTGAACAGGTCGCCAGAGCGCACGTACGGCGATTGTTTAAGTTTTATTTCTTCCAAAATTGACTTGATATATTCGTAATCAATATCCAAAACAAACTCCTTAATCACAAATCTGATTGCCAGTTAACGCCGCATTAAGGTGTGAGCAGCGCTTGGCTATACTTGAGCGAAGCGAAACCGCCAAGCGTTGCGAATCACTCTTAAATGCTTTGTTAGCTCGCTTTTCGCGCACCATTCCGAATGTTATCAAATGTATGCTCAACTATTTTTTGCATATCTGGATTACCCGACTGATAAAAAGCGCTTAAAACTGAAAAAGCATTCGAAGCTGGCTTATCCATAACCCAACGAACATCGTTGAAGTTGCAATGCTGTAAACCAATAGGACCAGTTCCCATGATTTTTAAAATAGTCCCCTCAAACGTGCAGCCGATAAAGTCTTTACTGTCTAATGTTACTATTTCTGGCCCGAAGGTTTTATTTACAACCTTTTCTGAAGGGCTATCCTCTAGAGAAAGCATTACACCTCGCTGCTCCCAAAGTTGAAGTTTATCTTCTTTAACGTCCAGATCCGTCTTAACCTCATTTAATAATAACTCCAAAGAACGAGTATGATTTCTAGACTCCTCTAGTTGCGCAAGTACATTTGCTTTATCTTTTTGTTCGGCATCTAGTTCTTTTAAAACTTGCTTGTGCTCTGGTGTAATTGAGTTCCTGAACCAATACAATGATCCCAATATTGGGGAAGTGATGAAGACGAGAATAGCCCATAATGGAATGCTTATATCAATCTTCAAATAATGAAGAGAACTAAACACCCCCGAAACTTCTAAGATCGCGGCAGCGACAATTGAAGCCAATACACTAAAAGTAAATTCTTTTTTTGTCATCTTTTCTTCCGTGTTGTCAAGATTTTTGAATTGAGAGCTAACGCCCAATTAAGGTGTGAACAACGCTACCACCTTAACTAAACCGTTGTGCCATAAACACAAAAACAAACCAGAATTGAGAGTGCCAAGCGTTGTGAATCACTCTTAAATTGTTTGTTAGCATTACTTTCGACACGGTACAGCAAAGTCTACATGATAGTGATCATCATGCCTTACCCATGAGCGTTTTTTGGAAAATTGAACGTGTTTTTTAAGATAAGCACCGTACTTAGTTTTAAACAGACTAGGCTGAAGCTGAGGGTCAAATATTACACGCCATAGATTGACACCATTCTTTCGGGCTTCTTTATGCAATGCAACAATATGTGCAGCCATAGCATCATAGTCAATACTCAAACCGTCATACTTTTCGTTCTTATCAAATTCAATGTTGTAGCCAAACTTATTGAATGGATGAGTTGGCAAATGAACAGATTTACCTGTGCTATCAATTACAGGAGTCATGAAATCAACCGAAAGTCCGTTTCGGTGAGTTTTATGAGGTCTGAAACGACCTCCAGATTCAAAACCAGTTTCTGCATACTTGTATACCTTTTCAGGTAGTTCATCAGATAACTGCTCGTATGACGAAACAACAATATCGTAAACAGTAGAATGTACATAAGTCCTACCTGCCAACTCGGCTAATAGACTATATGACGTAAAATTTTTACCACTGGAAGGGAGTTGGACACCATACTCTAACCTGCCATTTGACGTTGTTCCGAAGCAAATACTTTCACTTGCGCTTAAACAAGAGCTAAAAAGCATAAAAATAGCTAATATTAATATACGCACCACACTCTCCTATAATGCTAACGCCGCATTAAGGTGCGAACAACGCTAGACCACCCAACCTAAACCACTGCACCTTAAACACTGAAAACAAGTTTAAACTGAGATCGCCAAGCGTTGTGAGTCACTCTTAAATGCTTTGTTAGGCGCTTCACGCAAATAGTTGAAATTGGATTTAGAAAACACCTTTTTGGAAAGAAATACACGTAGCCCACTGAATTTGATTAAAACCCAAATGCTAAAGCGGCTAAGTACCTGAAACCCACTGTAACCACAACACCAAAGAAATTGGCAAATCAGCGCATTAAAATGGAACTTGGAAAGACTTACTTTCAGAGCGACGTTTCAGCCAATAAACGGGGTTCGAGGACAGATAAAATTGTAGCGATTTGAACCAAAGGGACTAACAATAAACCAGCTACAAAACCTAGTGAGGCAACCCTCAAACTTTGACATGTTTTACGGGTTGAGTAATTCATGAACTTGGGTAGATAAGGCCAAATTGCCGAAAAACTGGAACAAATAGCCAAAGAGAACTTAGAGATTTGAACCAAGAAATTTCTTACTCGCCTAACGCCCAATTAAGTAGCCCGAAACGCACTGGTTCACCTTCCGCATAACGCCGTAAACACAAAACCCGACGCAAACCAAAAGTGCCACGCGTTGAGGGTCTGCTTGAATTGTTTGTTATGTTTTATCACAAATGACTGATTTATTTGGCAAAGAACTGCATTATTGACCCTGTTTCAAGAAGTCAGTCACACGCCAAAACTCACTTGGCCACCAAAGGCACGAAACACCAAACGGGTAAATCCACTTCCCTGCCCAATGAGGCAACCCGAGTTAGCTTCAACAAGCGCCCTCTCTTTCCAACCAAAGCGCAGAACAATGGCAAATTGCCGAGGCAACTGCCAAATTGAAATACTGCTTGGCAAAAAAACTAAAAGCGACTTTGAGCCAGTGAAATTTGTAACCAGCCGCCACGAACTTTGACATGTTTTACGGGCTGAGAAATTCACGAATTTAGGCCGACAATGCGGATTTGCTGAGACAACTCAGACGAACTGCCAAAGGGGCAAAGAACAGAGATCGAAGAAATTTTTAGCCTTTGAAATACAAGTAAACATAACGCCGCGTTAAGGGGTGAGCAACGCAGACCACCCAACCTAAACCATTGTGCCGTAATCACTCAAGCTGAATCAAACCCAAAATGCCGAGCGTTGGGAATCCCTCTTGAACGCTTTGTTATGTGAATTTTTTCACGCGCCCAAAAGAGGCAAATTTTTACGCTGTTGATAGGTTAAAGCTAACTCTAAACAGGACTTGATTGCTGTTTCTGGTAACGCTTTCGATAAGGACAGAACTATTGCTCTGTTTCCCTGAAACACCAGTTCTTCACCATACAATTCTCGAAATGTATCGACTAACTTAGTTTGGCAATTAAAGAACAGGTAATAATTGTTAGGAGATTTCAGCTTCCAGTCTATTCTTAGCGAGCTGCCTGTTTTTACACTATAGCTAGGTTCACCCCACTTTAGAGTTTCATCGACTTCACCCAACTCCAAATCAGATGCGATTTGAAAGACTAGATTTCGTAGCTCCTCAAGCTTAATACGAGCATTTTCCGGATATTCATCGAAGCGTTCTTTGACTACCTTGTTCACTAAAACCTCCTATTCACATAACGCCGCGTTAAGGGGTGAACAACGCCAACCACCAAATCTAAACCATTGTACCTTAAACACTTAACCTAACTTGAACCGAGATCGCCAAGCGTTGTGAATCCGCCTTAAACGCTTTGTTAGGTGATAACTCAATTGGGTTCCTGGTATGACATGCTTTTAAAAAAGCCGTCGCGCCAACCTTGAATAGTTACATAGCATTCTGAAGAACATTCGTACCCCCAAAATTTAACTGGCTTACCACATGCGGTGAACTCGCCAATATAACTTAGCATTTTTGGATCAAACTGTTCTTGGTGTTCCAGAGATAGATAGTCTACGATTTGTGATTCAATGTCAGGAGGTAAGTTGTTTAAATCATAAGTTGAATTCACGACTTCATCAAAGCAAGTTAAGCCATTGTCTTGTTTTAACTCAGACCATCCATCAGTATCACAACCAAGAATAAATATAGCCCAAAGCCAAATAATGCAAATTTTGTTTGTCTTCACTTACTTCCACTCATCCTTAATTCACCTAACGCCCTGTTAAGGGGTGAGCAACGCTACCACCTTGCTTGAAAACAGCACCGTAAACACGTCGACCAAATTTAACACTAAACCGCTAAGCGTTGGGAATCCCTCTTAAACAGTTTGTTAGGCTTACGGCGCAAACTTCTGCTTATATTTGTTAAGAAGAGAGCTAAGTTCCGATGGTTTCATTTCGAATACATTTGCAATAGAAGCCTCTGCGCCTCCAATAACAAAGGCTGTTTTTCGAGCAACTCTCCATTTTTTACACTTAGGAGAAAGGGCTATAGAAACCATCTTGTTATTGCTAATTGTTACCACAGAAAAAGACTCAACCTCTGCCCAAGAGAGGGGCCATTTCCGGAAACCTATTTTAACTTCAAACCCTTCTGAGTTTATTTTTAATGCTGTAGCTGAAGGCAATAGAATTAGAACGGTGGCAACAATCCCCAAAGAGAAAAAGAGAGTAACGACCCATCCCCACCAGTGCCCCAAAGAAATCAAATAACACCCCAACAAGGTCATTCCTATTCCACATAAAAGAGCAATCAAGCCTTTGACACGGCTCCCTAAAATAATTACTGGTTCCATTCAATTTCCTTATAGTGAGCCTAACGCCCTGTTAAGGGGTGAGCAACGCAATACCAATACCACCGCATACCACCTTAAACACTTAAACCAACGCATAGTAAAAATGCCACGCGTTGCGAATCACTCTTAAACAGTTTGTTAAGTTTCATTTATCAAACTAAAGTAGGGCATTTTTTCACCTGAAACTTGTGCAACTAACTGCGAATTATATGCTTCCATACATTTAGCATATTGAGGCTCTCGTAGTTTTTCCGAATCGACAAAAGTCTTAGCGACAATTCGCCCAACGAATGTGCAGTTGACATCACTAGTTGACGCAGTGAACCACATACCTAGTAGTTCACCATTATCAATATAAGGTAGAGCCGTATCTACAGAGTTTAGTCCTGGAGTTCGCCACTTTTCTTGAATATTAATTATTTTTTGGGCATCTCTGGTAAGCACGTATTTTGTCTGCTCATGAATTGCTTTAGCAACATCAAGTCTTGGATTCTTCGTCTTCAACCGCTGAATTAAACGCTGTATTGCATGTTTAGAGAAACGCATGTCACTGTCGTATATAGAGTACTTACCGTTAACTTTAGCCAAATATGCACCAGCAAACATTTCCTTTACTTGGTCATATATTACCAACATAGCTAGACAATCACGTTCTCCAATATAAAATCCAGAAACTGAGCCATCTTTGAATAAAGACTTTGCTTTCTTCAGCATGTTCTTTAAACCACCGTTACTAACAAAACGGATGTTATTGACATTCTCAACGCATTCTCGCGCCAAACGCTTCATCGCACCTTTAGCTAATGACTCATCTATAACCAGAGGATCTAACTCAAACTTTCCTACCATCTTAAATTCCTTTTGTTTGCGCTGGACTCTACTGAAACTTAACGCTGCGTTAAGGTGTGAACAACACTAACCACATAACTGAAACCATTGCACCCTAACCACTAAACCCAACTAGAACTCAAAATGCCGAGCGTTGTGAATCACTCTTAAACGCCTTGTTAGTTTTCAGTTCGCGATACAGTCCAAGAAGAACTGCCATTACAAATGTAAGTAAGCCACTTATAAGCAAAGCAATAATTTCTACAACGCTACTTTTTAAGTTAGACCTTGTATATGCTGTTGCTTCTAGCGTACTTAGATACTCCCTATGGAGCCTAGCGTCACCTTCCGACGGTTTAAAAATAACTCGGCCTTCCGCACTATCGTAACTAACCACCACCCCAAATTGAGTGTAAATTGCTCGTGCCACATTCTCTTTATTCTTGAGTTCGTCTGAATACAAAGCTTCGATTAGATTCTTAACGCCACGGTCAGAATCTGTCTCGAGTTCCGATAGAGAAAAACCCATATACCCTAAGGTGGCTAAACCTGAAGACATAGAGCCTAAGAATAGAGCGAATACAATTAAAAACTTCATTGGAACTAGAAGCTTGTGCAACGTTTTATCTTTCAGGGTGGGCAAAAGGCATATACTTTGAGCAAATCCCACACCTAAAAGTGCCATCGAGAGAATGATAGATGGCCACTGCACATACCACACACCAAAAACTTCTGGATAGTGTTGCTTTCCAACCCACGGGATAACAAATAAGAAAAACGACACATAAAAGATTTTTTGCATAATCCCTCCATTGAAAACTAACGCCGCGTTAAGGGGTGAACAACGTCACCACCTGACCTAAACCATTGTGCCATAATCACAAAAGCTAAACTTTGAACCAAAACTGCCAAGCGTTGAGAATCCCCCTTGAACGCTTTGTTATGTGCGTGCTAAACGGTAGCGCCTTACAGTGCCCTCGTTTTCACTTGTGTAGTTACCAAGATACTCACCGCCACAGTTTTCTATAACCTTTTGGGACGCTGGATTGTCAATTGAACAAGTAACAATAACTGAGTCAGTGACAATATGGTCTCGCACCCAAGCGAGGAGAAATGAAGCTACACCTTTACCACGAGCTGATGGTCTAGTTTCGTAGCCTACATGCCCAATGACATTGTCTACGTTGGCATTAGTACCTTTACGAACTCGAATAGCGCCTAAGATTTCAGAGTCAGATACGCAATAATAAGTTGTGCTGGGCAAATAACCGTTTGGTAACTCAGAAGTTGCCTTAGAACGTTCAACCAAACCTGATAAATAAGCTTCAGGATCTTGTTCAACGCCGGAATATTTAGGGATACCCGACTCCAAACATTCTTTCGCGTAACTTGCTAATATTGGAGCTAAATCTGGACTCGCTTCTACTACTTCCATGTCAATTTTCCTCAAAAGCACATAACGCCGCGTTAAGTGGTGAACAACGCAAACCACCAAACCTAAACCATTGTACCTTAAACACTTAACCTAACCTGAACTGAAATCGCTAAGCGTTGTGAATCCGCCTTGAACGCTTTGTTATATGCGTTCTCTAGGGTGTACACTTTTGGCTTCGATCACACGAATACCAGCATTTGTACTTAAGCTGAACTTGAACCAACTCAACTTGAATAAGTCACTATCCACTCTTTTCACAGACTCTAGTCCTAAGAGTGTTGGATTACCTTCAAAAGGAATTTCGTTGATCTTTAGAGAATGGAATCCGCTGAATACAATATCAGTTTCTTCATATTCGTCATTTTCCCAATCTACTGGGTACATAACTCTTAATATCAATTCGTCTTGTGACGGTACTTCAATCATCGACAGCAACTCACAATCGTGCCAATGTATTTCATTATGTTCCATCATTTTTCACCCAAGCATATAACGCCCTGTTAAGGTGTGAGCAACGCAATACCGAAGCCGCCGCATACAACCTTAATCACTAAACGCAACGCATAGTAAAAATGCCACGCGTTGCGAATCTGTCTTAAACGCTTTGTTATGTTCATTGTTCAAGTAGCGGCACAAACCCTCCATACCCACTAACAAAGCCACCTAAAAGAACCAAAATTATACCTACATACTCGTCTTTCAGAGCAATGATTGCAGGATTTACATAGGTAGGATTTTCCATCATATTGACACTAGCAAAGCGCCCCATTTGATGATGCTTCACCACCGCCTCATATGGACTTTGAGCGATGCTAATAAAATTATGTTTCAAGGTGAGCAATAGCCCGACAGCAGACACAATAGCACCAGAACTTGAGAACAAAGCTGACATTTCAAGCACTGAAGCATAGAAATACGAATAATAGAAGACGATTAGAGATGCGAATACTGCGTTATCTCGTTCAAATATCCACAATATGGAACGATGAACAAAAACCACTTTCGGCCATTTTAGAAGATTCTCTTGTTCCAAATTTTCTCCCATGAACATAACGCCGCATTAAGGTGTGAGCGACGCTTGGCTATACTTGAGCGAAGCGAAACTGCCAAGCGTTGCGAATCACTCTTAAATGCTTTGTTATGCCTGTGCTACCACGCGCCAATTGCCACTGAAATGATAACAAAGCCTATCAAGACAACGCCTATATATTGGAAAATTGACTTAACATAAGCTAGAGCATTGTAGTTTTTGCTACCAAGCTCTTGCTCAGATTTTTGGAGATCGCCTCTTTTCCATGCAAAAAATGCAATGCCTACAAAGTTAGTTAGTACAATTGGCCAAGCTAGTATATGACGGACTGCTGTTAGCAGAACCTCTCCCCAACGTGGCTGTTTACTATATGGGTGAAGCATTTTTAACAGAACTAACGCAAATTTGAACAGAAAGCCCGTTGCAATATAGGCTGTAAACCAATTAGGTAACTCTGCTAGCTTAGGAATCCAGACATACAATAGATCCCTAATAATCGAGTACCCAGAAAGGTAGTCTTCGTATTTATCATGTAATCCTCTGATATTAGATGCTATATCAATTAGAGCATATATGGTCAAAGGTACCGTCGCCCATACGACTAATTTATTAATAGGCTTCTTCATACTCTCACTTTTCGATAAAAGGCATAACGCCCTGTTAAGGGGTGAGCAACGCAATACAAAAGTCTCTGCAAACCACCTTAAACACTAAAACCAACGCATAGTGAAAATGCCACGCGTTGCGAATCCCTCTTAAACAGTTTGTTAGGCTTACGGCGCAAACTTCTGCTTATATTGGTTAAGAAGAGAGCTAAGCTCCGATGGTTTCATTTCGAATACATTTGCAATAGAAGCCTCTGCACCTCCAATAACAAAAGCTGTTTTTCGAACAACTCTCCATTTTTTACACTTAGGAGAAAGGGCTATCGAAACCATCTTGTTATTGCTAATTGTTACCACAGAAAAAGACTCAACCTCTGCCCAAGAGAGGGACCACTTCCGGAAACCTATTTTAACTTCAAACCCTTCAGAGTTTATTTTTAATGCTGTAACTGAAGGCAATAGAATTAGAACGGTGGCAACAATCCCCAAAGAGAAAAAGAGAATCGCTACCCATCCCCACCAGTGCCCCAAAGAAATCAAATAACACCCCAACAACGTCATTACTATTCCACATAAGAGAACAATCAAGCCTTTGACACGGCTCCCTAAAATAATTACTGGTTCCATTTCATTTCCTTATAGTGAGCCTAACGCCCTGTTAAGGTGTGAGCAACGCAATACGGAAGCCGCCGCATACCACCTTAAACACCAAACACAACGCATAGCAAAAATGCCATGCGTTGCGAATCACTCTTAAACAGTTTGTTAGCCGCTCATTCCCAAAGGTTACTGCTTACTCAACAAGAACTTACGCAAATCTCTCTCTGCACGCATAACAAACAGAATAAACACTTTGTCACCGTCTTGTTTATAGAAAACGCGACATGGATTAACGACAACTTCACGATAACTTAAATGCTCTAGTTCAGGTGGAATACGACCTGACTCCGGGAAAGTTTGTAGGCGTTCGACTTTGGAGAAGATCGTTTGTACTAACTGCTTTGCAGCTACGATATTTTCAAGTGCGATATATTCAGCGATATCATTGAGGTCAGATAACGCTGGTTCAGTCCAGATTACTTCAGCCATTTTGACATTTTGTCCTTGGCTTCATCGTGACTTACCACTTTACCGTCAGCTAGCGCACGCTCACCTCTTGCAATACCCTCAAGAATAGCTAAACGATTTTGCATAAATTCATAGTCATCAACATCAACGAGATACGCAGATGGCTTACCATGCTCAGTAATTAACACGGGTTCTTTAGTGTCATGGAGATCGGCGAGGATCTTAGTTGCTTGACGTTTAAGTGATGTAACTAGTTCTACTTTCATGAGAGCTGCTCCAAAGGAATACTAAAGTGATACTATTCTATCACTTTGAGTATAGCAAGCTCCATGACGG
>NZ_BCUD01000028.1 GCF_001591105.1 Vibrio nereis NBRC 15637
ATCTGAAACTGCATCACTTATTACTCACCGCCAACACTAGGCAGTATAAGATCACAGTTAGGTAATAAAACAAAGCCTATTTAAAAATTTTATCCCGAGAAATTAAGAATAGGCGCGTTAATAACATGCGGGGACCCTGGGTCCAAGAGGCTAAAACCATTTATTACGCAGCACCATCACTGTGTAAATCAGTACATGACCACACCCACAAATGATCGTCAAGACGATCCAAGTCTCATTGCAATTTATGTGGTTCCAACATATAAATTGATAGGGAATTTAGTTATCCCTTTTCTATAAGTTTTTTTCATGATTTTGCCATGTGGTTTAAACACGCTACCGCCCTTAGGTTACGCTCCCACCACGCTAAACTATTGATTTAATAATCAATTAGCCGATATTACTATCCATAATTTTCAGCGCGTAATCATACATTAAACTTTTTCTGTAATCGAATAGTTCAAATGCTTTACTAAAAGTTTTGGATGATTATCACTTGGCTTCTATTGCCAATTCTCGTAATTGAGACTAATAAACTCTTGAGAGTCGCGTTTTTAGAACCAAACCACGTATCTCTCACCATTTTAAACTTCTACTTAAAAACGACCTTTCAACACCCATCTAGCTATGGCGTTTAGGGTGGCTTTCATTCCTAAGCAAACGGGCAAGGATTGTACCGTCGAATTGTTAAGGTATAAAGATAGACTTTGACTGTTTAATCACCTTTATACAGTACTCCAACCAGTTCGAAGCCGAGTTGTATGCCATGAATAGTTGTGAAATCAAGAGTTAGACAAGCTAAATGGCAACCCCGGCCACTATATGCCGCACTAGTCACTTCCATTAAACTAAACGTCGTTTCTTGCCAGCAACTTGGTGTGATCGTAAGCCTTTGCTGCAGGAAGGACTCTTGTTTGCACACTGGTTCTATTGATGGTCTTCGATATTTATACATATATGTAAGTTCCGACTACTAAGTCGGCACATTTTTTGCTCATACTTGTGTAATTTAATTATCGACTGGATGGGATTTAGCTATGAACGCGGCAAAGTACGCTCTTTTACTTTCAGCCCCTATGTTTCTGACAGCTTGCGGCGGTGCAAGCAGTGACGGTGGTGGTGGTTCAACATATACACCACCCAAATACAAAATCGACTTTGTCGCGTTGAAAGAAGTTCCTGCTGGACAGGAGAATGGATGCGCCATCTATGGACAAGACGCAAGTCAAACGATGTCTTACATAGCACAAAAAGCACAAGGTACTGACATTGAGCTCCATATCCACAACAGTGATGGCAGCTGGAAAAGCTCAACTCAACCGAGTAATGGTTCAATCCAAGTACAGAAAAATAAAATTGCTTCAGATGGTTACATTAGTTTAGTTGCTACATCACGTGGCGGCATGTATGACATTTTAACGATTCAAAAACCTTTTATTCCTGAGCGATTTACTGTCAATTCATTCATAAATTGGGATAACCGCGTATCATGTCTTAAAGAAACAACCGTGGTAGCTTCAGACTACACCGGAAACATTGATGATGGAGGCGATGGTAACGGCTACTTTGTTTTTCGTTCTACTACAGATGAAGTAGAAGCATTGTCACCAAACACCATCAGCTACAGCAGCCTTCCTAATAAAGAAGTGCTAGCGGCGCGCTTATGCAGGAACTCATCCAGTTGCGACGAAAAAAGCTTGATGGAGTATGCGTTTATACCTGCAGATGCTACCAAAGAGCGAGTCACTCTTACTCAGGTAAATAATCCTTCCACACCTTGGTATACACTCGACTCAAGCAATACAACGCTAGAATCAGCGAAGTTGAGCATCTACCGCAGTGGTACTGGAGCCATTCTTTGGCAAAACTTACCTCTTAATGATGGAGCCTACAGTTACGCTTCAGCCTTAGATGACCTTTATTACTTGAATATTTCCGCAGAGCACAAAACATGGTCAACTGAGTACACCAAAAACATAAAAGATGCAGATCAAGAAATCGATGAATTTGACACTTTAAGTTCCTTGAACTTACCAGAACCAACGACGACTCTGAGCCTTGAAGAAAATTGTCCTTCCTCAACTACGGGTTATTGTATAAATGGTTATAGTAGTGCGGTTTCAGGAAGTATCGATTTACAACGCAGCACCTTTTACGCAAAATCGAACAGCAACAATAACAAGGTACACCAAACTATTTACGCTTCACCAAAAGTCGAACAACCATTGATGAAATTTGAAGATTCAAACATTAACAATGTTTGGGCTAGCGCTGATTTAAGTAAGTTAGAAACATCACTCTTCGAAACAAACCAGAATAATGATGTGCAAGCTGCATTAACTTCTGCACATTTTGATGCTGCAGCTTCAGTTCCTGATAGCAATATTTTTCAAACCACTTCTGGTATTGATACCATTTCAGTTGTTAATAGCAACCAAAAAAATGCGAATAATAAAGACAAACTACAGCATCAGGACTACAAAGCTTTCTCTAAGTATTTAATGACCCCTTAAACTGAAACGGGCAGAGTATCCACTCTGCCCTTTCTCATTCTATTCTTCGTCACACCGATTACAAAATCTGCCTCAGTACTCTATCTGCTTTCACTCGAGTGATTTTACGCATTAGTCTTTGTACTGGCTCTGGGTAATTTTCAAACTTCTCTAACTGCTTATACGTACAAATCAGTTGAGTATGCTGCAAGATATTCTCTACTTCTTGCTCAAACTGCTCTGTTAGGTGATGGTAGTGATCCTGAATGAGAATTGCGTTTTCTAGATCCAGCTTCCAAGCACGAGGGTTTAAGTTGTTTCCTGTAAGCAGCATATAACGCTTATCGACCCAAATGCCTTTAAGGTGGAAGCTGTTCTCGTCGTGCTTCCATAGGTGAATAGACAGCTTACGACTGGCGATATTGGCTTCGTTTACTTTGGCAAATAAGCGTAAGTTGCGTTCATAAAGGTATGGCAGCCCACCAATTGTCCTAAAGTCTTCTTCTGGTGAGATATAAAAGTCATTCGCGGTTTTATCACCGACAACAATCGTGACTTTCACACCACGTTTGATGGCTTTTTTCACTTCTTTTGCCACACTACGCGGAAAATTAAAGTAAGGCGTACAGATGAATACCTCATCTTTTGCCATCGCTAGCAGTTGGTTGATGCCTTGGTTTAGTTTATTGCGTTTTTTGCCGACGCCGACAATGGGCGTGACGGCCACTTGCTCCGGCGTGACTTCCTGGTGCTGGAAGTTATAAGTCGCTTTAGCGAGAGAAGCACGAAGCTGACGAATTTGAACTTTAATCTCTTTCGTTTCAGGCTTCATAGGACAAGTGAGATCGTTGACTGCAGGATGCTCAATCATCTCTTTTTGTACCAGCTCTACCATGCTGTCAGCCAGCGCTTGATTATTAAGGATATGGTAACGGTCGAAACGGTAGCGGTCTTTGTAGTTTAGATAGATATTGTTCAGGCTGGCACCGCTGTAAATCACTTGGTCATCAATGATAAAGCCTTTTAAGTGCAATACACCGAACACTTCTCTTCCGCGTACAGGCACCCCGTAAACAGGTACTTTATGCTCGTACTTATCTGAAAATGCTTTATACATCGCTGCGTTGGTTTCACCCGGTGCTGCGCCAATCAACCCTCGCTGAGCTCGGTGCCAATCGACGCAAACATTAATATCTAATCCCGGATTTCGCTGCTTTGCTTCGTACAGTTCCGTCAAAATCTCACGACCGGCTTCATCATCTTCAAGATAAAGGGCAACAAGGTAAATTCGCTTACTAGCCTTTTGAATCGCCTCAATTAAGCGAGCTCTGAAATCACGCGCAGCGTACAGCGTTTCAAACTGAGCTGGATCTTGAGCCAGAGTAGGCAGTTGGTCGAATATATTCCTATTGGTCATCATGTTGGATGCATTACCTTTACTTAAAGTGGAGAGCGATATTAACAAAATATGGTTGAATTTGCCTAGAATTGCAGGCTGAGTTTTGGGGCTTGCGGGCTAAGAATTGCCCCTAGCTCACAGCATGACGAAAGAGTCAGTAAGATTAGAGGGTCATTGATAGTAATCAAAGCGGCTGGCTATGTTTCATCGCGACTAATTTCTTACCGCTTTTCACATAGCGCTCAAACAGCATTTTCAAAGAGTTGGGCAGTTGCTGAGGCTCGACACTGACAAAACTATGCTGAGCATAGAATGCCTCTAGATGTTGATACGCGAAACAAAAGTCGCCTTCTTTAAGGATCTGCTGCTGACAATAGTGCATCAGTTTGTGACCAACGCCTTGCTCCCTGAATTCTGGAATAACTAACATTCCGGTCAGCAAACGAAACTGTTCGATGGAACGAAAGCGCACCACCGCGATCATTTTGCTCTCTTGATAAGCAACCGCAGTGAGTTCATCTTTCTTTGCTTTTCCTGATGGATAGTGCGCTTTATAAAGACGACTGACGAGAGGCAATTTGATCGGTGGCAAGATTTCGAACGTTAGTTGGCTCATTATCGAAAGAGAGTAATTTAATGTAGAATGACCGCAGTTTAGTTGACCCGATGACTCCGATGCAAATAATGACTGATGCCGACTTATCGGCTTACCACACTTTTTCTATTTCACAGACTTGCGCCTACCTAATAGAAGCGGAGTCGGTACACGATCTGATTTCTATTTATCAACACGCACAGTGGCAAACTCTACCAAAGCTCATGCTTGGCAAAGGAAGTAATATGCTTTTTACTCAACCTTTCCAAGGTGTAGTGGTGATCAACCGCCTGTTAGGAAAAAGCGTTTCAGAATCAGACTCTCACTGGTATGTGCACGTTAATGCTGGCGAAGATTGGCCATCGCTGGTTGAGTGGAGCATTACTCAGGGCTATGCCGGTCTGGAAAATTTAGCATTGATCCCGGGCTGTGCGGGGAGTGCCCCGATCCAAAATATCGGTGCGTACGGCGTTGAGCTAAAAGATGTATGTGAGTACGTAGACATCCTTTGTTTAGATACATTCAATACCAAACGTCTAAGCGCGCAAGAGTGCCAGTTTGGCTATCGAGACTCGATTTTTAAGCATGACTGGTATCAAAAAGCCGTTGTCATCGCGATTGGTCTTAAGTTGGCAAAAGATTGGCAGCCAAACATTGAGTACGGTCCACTAAAATCCTTCGACGCACATTCTGTGACAGCACGAGAGATCTTTGATCGCGTCTGCCAAATCCGTATGGACAAACTGCCAGACCCATCAGTGACAGGAAATGCGGGCAGTTTTTTCAAAAACCCTGTCATTTCTCAAAGCCAGTACGAACAGCTCAAAGCTCAATACCCTGAATTGGTTGCTTACCCAACCAATGATGGCGTCAAGGTGGCCGCCGGCTGGCTAATTGACCAGTGTGGCTTAAAAGGCACGACAGTAAACGGGGCACAAGTACACCCGAATCAGGCACTAGTATTAGTCAATAGAGATAACGCGTCAGCCAATGATGTCGTCGAGCTTGCGGCCCTGGTTCGTAATCAAGTTCTCGAAAAATACGGGATTGAACTAGAGCACGAGGTTCGATTTATCGGGGAAAAAGCAGAAACCAACTTGACCAAAATTCTGGAGCAACGCCAATGAAAGAGCACACTATCAAACTGGCCATACTAAAGGCGTTGTCTCGTGGTGACTTTATCTCTGGTGAAGAGCTGGGTGAGCAGTTCGGTATTTCTCGCGCGGCGATCAGTAAACACATCAAAGGTATCCAAGCATGGGGCGTCGATATTTTTCGCGTTCAGGGTAAAGGCTATCAATTATCGAACCCCTTGCAGTTGCTAGATGAAGCGGTGTTAAAAAGCCAGCTAACATGCGCTGTCGAGCTTATCCCTATCATCGACTCAACCAACCAATATTTGCTTGATAGAGTCGATGAACTGGAGTCTGGTGCGGTTTGTCTTGCCGAGTATCAAGCAAAGGGCAGAGGTCGACGCGGACGGGAGTGGGTCTCTCCTTTTGGTTCAAACCTTTATATGTCGATGTTCTGGAGACTGGATGCTGGCATGGCAGCGGCAATGGGCTTAAGTTTAGTTGTCGGTGTGGCGATTGTGGAGGCGCTTGAAGAGCTTGGCCTGAATGAGGTTAAACTCAAATGGCCAAACGATCTTTATTACCAAGACAGAAAGCTGGCCGGTATTTTGGTGGAAATGTCTGGTCAGGCCGGAGGCGCCGCTAATCTTGTAATTGGCATGGGAATGAACCTGATGATGTCTGAGCAAACAGAAGGGATCACTCAACCATGGGCCAGTTTGTCTGAAGTCGCCAATGAACGTTCTATCGACCGCAATCAGCTAGCCATCACCATGATTAATACGTTGCACAAAGCACTGAGTGACTACGAACTGTATGGTATGGCTGGTTTTGTTGAGCGTTGGAACCGACTGGACAATTTCTTGGGTCGCCCAATAAAATTGATAATGGGGCCAAGAGAGATCACAGGAATCGCGAGGGGGATCAACGAACAAGGTGCTGTGATACTTGAAACCAACCAAGGTATTGAGGCATTTATTGGTGGCGAAATTTCACTACGAAGCGCCAATAACTGATTCGAATCGAAGTACTTAATCAAATCTTTGCTTTATTAAGCCATTCCTCCATAATATTTCTGGCATATGGAGTGTAGTGATGAAAACGACCAATCGAATCTTAGAATCTATCAAACGCAATGGAGCGGTAACCGCCAAACAACTTTCTGAAGAGTTTGGCATGACCTCTATGGGGGCTCGTCAGCATTTACAGGCGCTAGAAGAAGACGGTCTGCTGCAGTTTGAGGATATTAAAGCTAAGGTTGGTCGGCCTAACCGCCATTGGTCTCTGACTCAAAAAGGTCACGACCAATTCTCGGACAGGCATCGCGATCTTACTATCCAAGTTATTGATGCAGTTGAGCATCTTTTTGGTCAGGAAGGCCTAGAAAAAGTGGCGTTGGAGCGCGAGAACAGTGTCTACCTATCCTACCAAACGGCAATGGCAGATTGCATTGACTTGCAAGCAAAACTGACGAAGCTGGTCGAACTCAGAACGGCTGAAGGGTACATGGCCGAACTACAACAAATAGAGTCCGGCTTCCTGTTTATAGAGAATCACTGCCCCATCTGTAAAGCGGCGACACGTTGCCGCTCTTTATGCCAATCGGAGCTCAATGTATTTCAGAAGCTATTAGGGCCTGAATATGTCGTATCTCGGACTGAGCATATTGTCGAAGGGGAAAGGCGATGTGTGTATGAGATCACAACTTCGATTGATGCACCAATACGTTAATCACACTCTCCCACATTACTCCTATCTCTGTTACCAAATCGCTTAGCTGCACATATTCTCCTTCGTGGCTCCACCAAATAAGCCATGATATACTCAAATCAACTCCATGGTTTTTACACAAGGTACTTACATGATCATCGTAACCGGCGGCGCTGGCATGATTGGCAGCAACATCGTTAAAGCGCTTAACGAGCAAGGCATAAACGACATTTTGGTCGTAGACAACCTGAAAAATGGCAAAAAATTCCAAAACTTAGTCGACTTAGATATCGCTGACTACATGGACCGTGATGACTTCCTTGTACAGATCATGTCCGGTGAGAACTTCGGCCCTATCGATGCTATTTTCCACGAAGGTGCGTGCTCGGCCACCACTGAGTGGGATGGTAAATACATGATGCTCAATAACTATGAGTATTCAAAAGAACTGCTTCATTACTGTTTAGACCGTGAAATTCCATTCCTTTACGCGTCTTCTGCGGCCACTTATGGTGAAACCGATACCTTTATTGAAGAAAAGCAATATGAAGGTGCACTGAACGTATACGGTTACTCTAAACAGCAGTTTGATAATTATGTGCGTCGCGTGTGGGAAGACGCTCAAGCTCATGGTGAAACTCTGTCTCAAGTGACGGGTTTCCGTTACTTCAATGTGTATGGCCCTCGTGAACAACATAAGGGCTCAATGGCTTCCGTGGCATTCCACCTAAACAATCAAATGAATGCGGGTGAAAATCCAAAATTATTTGCAGGCAGCGAACAATTCAAACGTGACTTTGTTTACGTTGGTGATGTTGCAGCGGTTAACTTGTGGTTCTTGCAAAACGGTGTGTCAGGCATCTTTAACCTAGGCACAGGTAACGCGGAATCGTTTAACGAAGTGGCAAAAGCCGTGATTGCTCACCATGGTAAAGGTGAAGTGGAAACTATTCCATTCCCAGAGCATCTTAAAGGTGCATACCAAGAGTTTACCCAGGCAGACCTGACCAAACTGCGCGCTGCCGGATGTGACCACGAGTTTAAATCGGTTGCCGAAGGCGTTGCGGAATACATGGATATAATCAATAAATAATATGATTATCAACAAGATTGTAAAGGGGGCCTTGAAGTCACTGGGGCCTAGTAAGCTTCGTTGCTACATAGATGTTATGAATTGGTTTTATAGTAAAGGCTATAGAAGACTAGCTAGATACTATGAGAAAAAAATCATGTCTACATTTAGCTGCCACATTATGCCGGGCGCTTGTGTTGATCTCTCCGTTCATTTCCCTCATGCTCTCGGGATTATTATTGGTCGAGGTGCGACTGTAAAAGAAAACGTCACTATATTGCAAAATGTCACTATAGGTTCAAGTATCGGGGCAGACCTAAAAGGCAATGACACGACAATGCCTACCATTGAAAACAACGTGAAAATTTTTGCAGGGGCGGTAATCGCAGGGAAAATTACCATTGGCCACAACTCTTTTATTGGTGCAAACGCAGTTGTCACTACAACTGTTCCCCCGTTTAGCCTTGTGGTTGGCTTTAATAACATTAAGCCACTACCAGAGAAGTTTAGGTAGAACTTTATTTTCCTATCGTTTATAAGTCCACAACACTCAAATTCGTAAAAATTAAGGTAGTCATTTTGAAAATTGCAGTTGCGGGTACAGGCTACGTTGGCTTGTCAAATGCGATGTTATTAGCACAAAATCATGAAGTGGTTGCGGTTGATATCATCGAAAATAAAGTAGAGATGCTGAATAAAAAACAATCGCCAATCGTAGATGTCGACATTCAGGACTTTCTCACCAACAAAGACATTAGCTTCACTGCAACCGTTAACAAGAAGCTAGCTTATGAGAATGCGACGTATGTTGTTATCGCAACACCGACAGATTATGATCCTAATACAAACTATTTCAATACATCATCAGTAGAAGCTGTTATCCGTGACGTAATGACCATTAACCCTAACGCTGTAATGGTCATTAAGTCCACAGTTCCTGTGGGCTATACTGAACGCATCAAGCAAGAGCTTAATTGCAATAATATCATTTTCTCTCCCGAGTTTTTACGGGAAGGCAAAGCGCTTTACGATAATTTGCACCCTTCTCGTATTATAGTAGGTGAACAGAGCGAACGTGCTGAATTGTTTGCTAATCTGTTGGTTGAAGGCGCAGAAAAGCAAGATATCGAGGTATTGTTCACCAACTCTACCGAAGCCGAAGCGGTGAAACTCTTCTCAAACACTTACCTTGCAATGCGAGTCGCATACTTTAACGAGTTAGACTCTTACGCTGAATCACTCGGACTAGATGCTCGTCAAATCATTCAAGGTGTAGGTTTAGACCCACGCATTGGTAATCATTACAACAATCCATCTTTTGGTTACGGTGGTTACTGCCTGCCAAAAGATACCAAACAGCTGCTTGCTAATTACAAAGATGTTCCAAACAACATTATTGGTGCAATTGTCGATGCAAATAGGACACGAAAAGACTTTATCGCAGAATCGATCCTTAAACGCGCTCCTAAAGTGGTCGGTATTAATCGGCTAATAATGAAAACGGGCTCTGATAACTTCCGCGCCTCTTCGATTCAAGGCATAATGAAACGTTTAAAAGCGAAAGGGGTTGAAGTCATTGTTTATGAGCCGGTACTGAAAGAAGAGCACTTTTTCAACTCACGAGTCGTTACTGATTTCATAGCTTTTAAAGCTGAAGCTGACGTAATCGTTTCTAACCGTATGAATGAAGATTTAGCGGATGTAGCCGATAAAGTATATACTCGCGACTTATTTGGTAGTGATTAGGGGAGTTGTTCCTATTTAAGTTAACTTTCATTGGCAAACCGTCAGAAGTTAAAACTCTAGGAACTTAGAACAATATGACCACAGAACGTAACGATTACGATCCAAAAGCCTATAACCCGACCTTTGAGTGGGGTTTTCTTGCACCTAAATATTGGGGGACTTGGATATTGGTTATTCTTTTACTTCCTATAGCGTTACTCCCCCTCACAGTTCACCAATGGATCGCCGCCAAGCTTGCAAAAAAATTAACAAAGTCAAATAAGGGGCCGGCTCACCGTGCGCGCGTTAATTTCGAGTTATGTTTCCCAGAAAAAAGCTTTGAGGAGCGTGAAGCGCTCATTGAAAACACACTCTATACCGCAGCAATATTCGTTCTACGATTTAGCTTACTGAGCCTACGTTCAAAATCTTGGCTGCAAGAACAGTGTGATTTTGTCAATAAAGAGCACCTCACTCAATATACTAACAAGGGTGAAAAGGTGATCTTGTTAGTTCCACATTCATGGGCAATTGATGTGCCAGCTATTCTACTCGCATCTCAAGGTTTACCTGTATCAGCGATGGCGAAAAAACAAAAAAATGCCCTTGCCGATTGGCTGATGCACCGCCAACGAGTGCAATATGGTGGCCGTGTATATGAACGTTCAGGCGGTATAAAGCCTTTCATTAAATCAGTTAAAGATGGTTACTTAGGATATTACCTACCCGACCAAGATCACGGTGCAGAAATTAGTGAATTCGTAAACTTTTTTGCAACGACCAAAGCAACGCTACCGGGATTAAGCAAACTGGCAAAGCTCTCTCGTGCTAAAATTGTCCCTTTATTTGCTTCAACCAATACTAAAACGGGCAAATATCAGCTTGAAGTCTTGCCCGCGCTTGAATTACAAAGTGATGATAAGTCTGACGCTCGTGCTATGAACATCGCTATAGAAACGTTTGTTAGCCCGAAACCAGAGCAGTATATGTGGGTGTTGAATTTACTCTACAGCCAAAAAGATGGCTTAAATTATTACAATGTGTTTAAAGAAAAATACAGTTCAGAGTGGATGAATAGAGGAGCAAAAAGTGAATAAAATTCTAATCATTGGCCCCTCTTGGGTTGGAGATATGGTCATGTCCCAGACCCTGTATACCCTAATCAAAGAACTTGATCCTAATACTATCATCGACGTTCTCGCCCCAGCTTGGTGTAAGCCTATTTTGGACCGAATGCCTGAAGTTAACCGCGCAATTGAAATGCCAATTGGTCACGGAGAACTCAATCTAGCAACTCGCCTTAAGATAGGACTTACCCTGCGTACAGAGAAATATACTCAAGCAATTGTATTACCAAACTCAGCTAAATCTGCTCTTATCCCTTGGTTTGCCAATATCCCCAAACGCACTGGTTGGAAGGGGGAGTTTCGATATGGTCTGCTCAACGATTTACGCTCAAACAAAAAAGCGTTTCAGTATATGACCGAGCGATATGCCGCACTTGCCCACAAAAAATCTGAAATGATAGATTCTGGCTCATTGGGAGGTTTAGTCAATCTGCCTAAACCGAACCTATCAATCAATTCAAAGCTACAACAACTCACTATTGATAAGTTTTCACTGTCAAGTGACAGAGATGCAGTAGGGCTATGCCCTGGCGCTGAGTTTGGACCAGCAAAAAAATGGCCCGAAGAGCATTACGCAAAAGTTGCTGAAAGCACTGCCAGTCAAGGTAAGCAGGTCTGGCTGTTTGGTTCACAAAAAGATATCGAAACATGCAATAAGATTCAATCACTCGTAGCAAGAGACTATCAACAGCATATTCATATTTTGGCGGGTCAAACATCTCTAATCGAAGCGTTAGATCTGCTTGCTGCTTGCAAAACTGTTGTGAGTAATGATTCAGGTCTAATGCACATTGCCGCCGCCGTGGGTTGCCATGTTATTGGTGTTTACGGTTCAACATCTCCTGATTACACTCCCCCACTATCTAATACAGTCGACATTATCAGCACTGATATTGAATGTAGACCATGCTTTAAGCGTGAGTGCCCACTTGGGCACCTAAAATGCTTAAAAGAATTATCCCCCAACCATGTTCTCGAAAAGATGTAGTAACTCTATGTTTATTTTTAACTTTAAAGATGCTGTATTATCAAAAAAGTATGATGCTTTCATGTTTCTTTGCTGTGTTCTTTATACCATGACAGCAATGCCAGATCTGGGAATGAGTGGAATCCTAAAGAACATTATTATATTCGGCACCCTGCCTATTCTATATTATTATCTCAAAGAAAATAGTCACAACAAAAGAATTATTTGGCTTTTTATCACATCAATTGTCATCCAAGTATTAAGCTGGGTTAATTCATTATTTCTTATTCCCGAATATGCTTACTCCTCTCCTAATTTAAAACTATTATCCAGCATGTTTTTATTTGTATTTATTGCTTTTTGGGTTGGAAACAGACCAAAAAAAAGAATTATCCTTTTTTCTTCACTCATTGCGGGGTTTGTTTTAACAATACTTTACGAGGGAGTATACAATCACCAGTTTGACCAAGCCATTAGATGGATAAGAGTTGACTTTGGATTATACAACGCCCAATTTACAAGTATGATTGCAGCTATTGTTATTATGGTTTGCTTATATTTAATATCGGTAGTAAAAAAAAATAAGACCACCTATGTGGTTGTTTTATTAGCCATCATATTATTATCCCTTTGGGTTTTAGTTATTAGCCAAAGCCGACAGGTTTGGTTGGCTTCTCTAATCATCATTGCTGCTATCCCGTTAATTTTAAGGAAATATATATCGGTTAAGTATAATCTAGCCTTTTACTTAATTCTTTTCGTTTCGGTCGTAGGCATTGTTAATACTGACTTTTTTCAGAAAAGAATTACACCTGAGCTCGGTACCATCGAAAAAATCTTAGAGGGTGACTGGGAAAATGTTCCAATGACTAGTTGGGGGATTCGATTTAACTCATGGGTTGAAGCATCTAGTTGGATTAAAGATAGCCCTATTATTGGTGCAAGTAAAAGTGCAGTAAGGCAAGTTATTCAATCATCAGAGTTGTTTCAATCGAGTGCAAGGACAAGAGGCTTTGGCCATTTGCACAACTACTATATAGAAACTTTAGTAGCATTTGGTTTTGTTGGCGTGCTCTTTATAGTCAGTTTTTATACAGTCATTAGTCAGAATATAATGAAGCATTCTGACTATAGTACTAAAGTTTTCTATGTTTGCTTCCTACTGTTTTGGCTTATAATAAATAACTTTGAGTCTTTCAATACCAAAGGGTATGGTTTATATATTCACAGTATTATTATTGGCTCTCTGTTTTTTATGCCAAAACCTAGCACTAGCAAATCAGCCCCCCCTTTAGCCTAAGAATGAATTTAAGATATGAAGTTTATTAAACGTCATCTAAGAAATTTCAAACAAGAAAGAAGAGCGTTACGAAAGCTAGACTTAACCGTAGAGTCTTTAGTGAAAAAAAGTTTTTTCCACTCTCGAGCAATGACAAGTCAAGATAGCTTAGTTGCGTCCGTGCCCACTGCAACTCCCACAGTTGTAAGCCTTACAACCTACTCTCGAAGAATTCATGATGTCTATTTAGTGATAGAATCCATCGGACTGCAAACTCTTAAAGCTTGTAAAATCGTTTTATGGCTTGATGAGAAAGAGTTTAATCTAGATACCATCCCACTATCGCTTCAAAAACAAATCGAACGTGGTCTAGAAGTCCGATTCTGTAAAGATTTAAGATCCTATAAAAAGCTCATTCCGAGCTTAAAAGAATTCCCTAAAGCGGATATCATCACAATTGATGACGATTTTCTTTATCCTCATGATCTGATTGAGCAGTTAACAAAAGCTAAAGCGAGTTACCCAGGCCACATCATTGGAACTCGAGCTCATACAATAACCTTTGAAAACGGAAAAGTTCGACCTTATAAGCGCTGGGAATACGAGTCCTCTTATACTAAAAACGGTCTGAACACCTTCCTCACCACAGGTGCTGGTACACTATTCCCAGCAGGACTTAATTATCAAGCATTGTGTCAGGAAGAGAGTTTTATGGCCTTGGCTCCTAGCGCCGATGATGTTTGGGTCAATTTGATGTGTATCCACAACGGCATTCAAAGGATGAAGGTACATGATGATAGAAGCTACTCTTCACGGTTCCTTGCACTGGAATCCAACCAAGACATGGCACTCAACAATAAAAATGTTCATGATAATCAAAATGATAAACAGATAGAGGCTGTCGTGAACACATATAAAATTGTGTTTTCGTAGTTTATCGTGACTCACATAGCTTTGAAAATTATGATAGCTCGTAAAATATACACTTTTCTTTTGTTGTTAGTAGCTCCGTTCCTTTTATTCAGCCTGTACAAAAAAAAACCAGGCAAACCTACTTTTGGTTCACGCTGGAAAGAGCATTTTGGTTTTACTCCTAAGATAATAGCTAAAGAGCAACCCATTTGGATTCACGCAGTGTCTGTGGGGGAGTCAATACTTGCAGCCAACGTTATAAAGCAATTAAAACAACAAACCCCTCTCCAGCCAATTGTTGTTACCACCACAACGAGTACAGGAGCTGAGCAAGTTGCTAAGTTGGGTGATTTAGTCGAACACCGCTATATGCCAATCGATTTTGGCTTTGCTATATATCGATTTCTAAAAGTGATTAAGCCCAAAAAGCTCATCATTATTGAGACTGAACTCTGGCCAAACACTCTTCATCAGGTCAACAAACAAGGTATAGATATCTCTGTCATCAATGCTCGACTATCGGAAAAATCTTGTCGCAACTATGCAAAGTTGCAACCACTATTCAACTCAATCTCTAGAACTGTCTCACAGTGGCTATGCCAGTCAAAATCAGATGCCGAAAGGTTTATACACCTAGGTATCAAACCAGAAAATGTGGAGATAACAGGTTCGATTAAGTTTGATATTAATGTTGATCAAACTGTAGTTCAGCAAGGTGAGCAAATTCGAGCCGAATTAGGGCTACAGCGACCAATATGGATCGCAGCAAGTACGCATAAAGGTGAGGATGAACAAGTATTAATCGCTCATAAGAAAGCACTTCTCAAGCACCCTAACGCACTGCTCATTTTGGTTCCTAGGCATCCAGAGCGTTTTAACTCAGTATACGAGCTTTGTATCGATTTGGGGTTCACAACGATTCGCAGAACTTCCGCTCAACCAATAACAGAATCAGTTCAAGTCTACCTTGCTGATACAATGGGTGAAATGCTGCAATTACTCAAAGCCTCAGATGTATGTTTCATGGGTGGGAGCCTTATCGGAAACAAAGCCGGTGGCCACAACGTACTTGAGCCTGCGGCCCTTAATGTACCAACCATTACTGGGCCAAGTTATTTCAATTTCAAAGAAATCACTGAAGCATTAATCGAGCAAAAAGGTATTTTAGTTTGTCGAGACAGTAAGCAACTATCAGAACAGATCAATGACCTATTTGCTCATCTAGAAAAGGGGCATCATCTTGCTACAAATGCTTTGCAGCTAGTCGAGCAGAACCGCGGGGCTCTTGAGCGAACTATTAATCTGTTGCAAAAGTAGTAAACTGGCAACATTGCTATTTGAAAGAGTATTTCTTCATGAAGATCGCACTAGTCCACTTAAGACACGCTTATTCTGGTGGTGTTGAATTGTACCTCAACCAGATGGCTCGTTACCTTGCCGAAAAAGGTGAAGACGTCACCATTATCTGTCGCTCTCATGATGCAGAGCCGCCTCATCCAACAGTTAAATTTGTAAAACTTAGGGGCTTCAGTATTGGAAAAACTCATCGCCTTTGGAAGTTTGCTAAAGCGGTTGAAAAGCACGTACAACAATCGGATTACGATTTAGTCTATGGTCTTGCGCATGCCTGGACCCATGATGTACTCCGTATTGGTGCGGGTACCAGCTTACATATGTCTCGCTCATTAAACCGCTCAATGCGTTTTAAAGATCGTATTAACCACATCATCGAAAGTAGAGCGATGGCTCCAGGTGCTTATTACCACGTCATCAGCAATTCTCATAAAAGTGCTCTCGAAATCCAAGAGGCTCATAACGTTCCTAGTGACAAAATTACCGTTATTCACAACTTTGTTGATACGAAGCGTTTCGATGCAGAA
>NZ_BCUD01000029.1 GCF_001591105.1 Vibrio nereis NBRC 15637
GAGCAAGCGGCACAAAACTTATTCCGCATTCGTCAGATGTGTCTGAATATGATTAAGCTTTATCCAGAGAAAGGGACTCTAAAACGCCGACAAATGAGGTGTGCTTTAGATACGAGTTATAGAGAAAAGATCTTATTTGGTGGTTAAAAAGCATTCATGTGGGAACCCTGATACGCTATATGGTACTGAACAGTCCTTGCAGGGCAAGGGGCTTCGTCATCTTGCCTTGTACATGACGGTAATGCCCATGCAGTTTCCATGGCTAGCAGAGATAGTAAGAGATAATCTCTATTATATTGGAATATTTATTTAAAACGATAAAACAGATTGATTTAAAATCTAGTAAATTATATTTGGAATAGGTTTAATTATGTCTACAATAGCATTTATACCTGCTAGAGGTGGCTCTAAAGGTATACCTAAGAAGAACATAAAGGTTTTAGCCGGAAAGCCTCTGATTGTATGGAGCATTGAGCATGCTCTAGCTGCCCAAAATGTTGATAGAGTTATTGTATCAACAGATTGTCCGGATATTGCTAAAGTTGCTAAGGAGCATGGTGCAGAAGTTCCATTTCTTAGGCCTGATAGCATTTCTGGAGACACAGCAACTACGGAAAGTGCAATGTTACACTGTTGTGAATATCTTCTTGAAATTGGTGAATTACCCGAGAATTTTCTTCTTCTCCAAGCAACTTCTCCAATACGAAGTCAAGGTCAACTTGATGCTGCGATTGATTTCATGAATGAGTATCAATATGACAGTGTATTAGCGGTTTCAAAATCTCATCGTTTTACTTGGAAAAGTTTTCAATATCCAGAAGCATCGTATGATTATCATAACCGCCCAAGACGACAAGACATCAAGCCTGAAGATCAAGAGTATCTTGAAACTGGATCGTTTTATATAACGAAGACCGATAAGCTAATGAGTTCGAAAAATCGCCTTTGTGGAAAGGTCGGGCTATTTGAGACGAGTGAAGACGAAAGTTTTGAAATAGATTCTGAAGTAGATTTTGTTATCTGCGAATGCTTACTTAATACCAAAATTTAAAAAGGCTAAAAATGTTAATATCAACAGAAATACAAAAGTACATTTGCTTCTCTGAGCATAGTATTGTCGATACCCTAAAAAAAATCAGTGATAACAAAGCACGTATTATTTTTGTTGTTTCTGAACACGGCAAACTTCTAGGCAGTATTTCTGATGGCGATGTTCGTCGGTGGCTTGTTGACTCTAATGATCTTAACCTAAATGTAAATGCTGAAGATGTAATGAACAAAAATGTTCAAAAAGTCTTAGTAGGCACAGATAGAAATGACATATTAGAACTGTTTAGAAATGGTATAGATGTTGTTCCTATGGTTAATAGCAGTGATCATTTGGTTCAGTTAGCATTTCAACAACAGGAAGGCTTCTTTATCGGTCAGAGAGAAATTTCAGAAAAATCACCATCGTATATCATTGCTGAAATTGGAAATAATCATCAAGGTAGTATCGAACTTGCAAAAGAATTAGTGGATCACGCTGTCAACGCAGGCGTGGACTGTGTGAAGTTCCAAATGCGAAACATGGAAAAATTATATAAAAATGCAGGTGATTCGAATGATGATTCTGTTGATCTTGGAGCACAGTACACATTAGACCTACTTTCTAAATTTCAACTTTCCAATGATGAACTCATCGAGGTTTTTAATTATGCAAAATATAAAGGTGTAGAACCGTTATGTACTCCTTGGGATATTGGGTCATTACAAGTTCTTGAACAATATGGTATGCGAGCTTACAAAGTTGCTTCTGCTGACTTTACTAACTTCGAATTGTTGGAAGCAATAGCTAAAACGGGTAAGCCTTTTTTCTGTTCTACAGGTATGTCAAGTGAGAGTGAAATTAAAGAAACGGTTAAGTTTCTTGATGGTTTAAATGCAAACTATGTTTTACTTCATTGTAACTCAACTTACCCAACACCATACAAAGATGTCAACCTTAAGTACCTTACGCGACTGAAAAAAATCACGAATAAGCTTGTTGGCTATTCTGGTCATGAGCGTGGGATTAGTATACCGATAGCGTCGATAGCGCTAGGTGCTAATGTCATTGAAAAACACTTAACAATTGATGTTACGCTGGAAGGTACTGATCACAAAGTTAGCTTACTTCCTGATGAATTAACCCAAATGGTTAATCAGATCAGGAACGTAGAAGAAGGGTTAGGGTGTGACCAAAGTGCAAGAGAAATAACTCAGGGTGAATTGATTAATCGTGAAAACCTAGCGAAAAGTATTGTCGCTAAAGTTGATGTCGCTGTGGGTCAAGTGATTACGCGAGACCTATTAGAAATAAAGAGTCCTGGGCAAGGTTTGCAACCAAATCGATTAAATGATCTAGTTGGGCGGATTGCAAATCGCAACATTTCTCAAGGTGACTTTTTCCATCTTACTGATATTTATGGTCAAATTGAAAAGAGAGATTATAACTTCAACCGTCCAGTGGGGGTGCCTGTACGATATCATGATTACCGAAAAATTATTGAAGGAACAAATCTGGACTTTGTAGAGTTCCACTTATCTTACAAAGATTTAGAAGTTAATCTTAACGATTATTTTGATGGGCATGAAAATATAGGTTTTGCTGTTCACAGTCCAGAACTGTTTGGTAATGATCATATATTAGATTTATGCGCAGATGATGAAATATATCGTAATAAGTCGATTTCATTACTGCAGGATGTTGTGGATATTACTAGGCAGCTTAAAGCCTTTTTTCCTAAGACACCGAACCCTGTAATTGTAGTCAATGCTGGTGGCTGGAATGCAAAAGGATTCATTTCGGAAGATGATAAAAAGATTAAATATCAGATTGTTAGTGATTCTCTGGCTAAGGTCGATACTTCCGGTGTAACAATTGCTATTCAAACTATGCCTCCATTCCCTTGGCACTTTGGTGGCCAGAGTTACCATAATCTTTTTGTTTCCGCGGAAGAAATTAAAGAGTTCTGCGAACAAAATCAGAAAGTTAAAATCTGTTTAGATGTATCACACTCCATGATGTCTTGTAACTATTACGGTTGGGATCTTTACGATTTTGTGGAAAAAATCGCTCCGTACAACATTCATATGCATATTGTTGATGCTAAAGGTGTCGATGGAGAAGGGGTTGAAGTTGGTCAAGGCGATGTCGATTTTACTCGTCTAATGTTGTTGTTGGATAAAGTGAATTCAGGCACACAATTCATTCCTGAAGTATGGCAAGGCCATAAAAATGGTGGAGAAGGCTTTTGGCAAGCATTAGAGTTTTTAGAAGGGGTTGGTAAGTAATGAGTCTTATACCAGTAATTATGGCTGGTGGCACTGGTAGCCGCCTTTGGCCTTTATCTCGTGAGCTTTACCCTAAACAGTTTTTAACTGTTGCAAATGATCTATCGATGCTACAACAAACTTTTATGCGCCTAAAAGGGATCGAACATCAAGCTCCTTTACTAATCTGTAATGAAGAGCATCGCTTTATTGCAGCTGAGCAAGTACGTTTAGGCGGTTTTAGCCATTCAGGGATTATTCTTGAGCCTGTAGGCCGTAATACGGCTCCAGCTATAGCTCTGGCAGCTTTGCAAGCGATCCAACAAGAGGGTGAAGATGCTATCTTACTAGTACTTGCAGCAGATCATATGATAGAAAATACTTCTGCATTTGAGCAGTCTGTAAAAAATGCACTACCACATGCTCTTGATGGGAAACTAGTTACTTTTGGTATTGTGCCAACAGCTCCCGAAACTGGTTACGGTTACATAAAGCGAGGAGCGAAAAGTAGCGTAAAGGCTTTTCCTAATAGTTTATCAGATGCTCACTATGTCGATAGTTTTGTTGAAAAACCTGACAAATTTAAAGCACAAGCTTATGTAGATTCAGGTGAATACTATTGGAATAGTGGGATGTTTATGTTTAAAGCTTCTCGCTATATAGAAGAACTAAAGCAGCATTGCCCAGCTATACTTGACGCCTGTAAAAGTGCATTAATTGGAGCCCAAGCTGATATGGATTTTATTCGTGTTGATAAAGCCTTATTTGAAGCTTGTCCAGATGATTCGATTGACTATGCAGTAATGGAAAAAACAAAGAATGCTACTGTTGTTGCTATGGATGCGGGATGGAGCGATGTAGGTTCTTGGTCTGCTCTGTGGGAAGTTAGTGAAAAAGACAGTGATGATAATGTCACTAAAGGCGATATTATTGCTGTAAATTCAAAAAGTAATTATCTTCTAGCAGAAAATAAGTTAATTGCTACTGTTGGCATTGATAACTTAATTGTAGTTGAGACTAAAGATGCCATCTTGGTCGCTGATAAAGAACAAGTTCAAGATGTGAAATCAGTGGTTAATCATCTTAAAGAATCTAACCGTACCGAACATCGAGTGCACAGAGAAGTATATAGACCTTGGGGGAAATATGACTCGATTGATCTTGGTACCCGAGATCAAGTTAAGCGCATTACGGTTAAGCCTGGCGAAAAACTATCTATTCAAATGCATCACCACCGCGCAGAGCATTGGGTTGTGGTTGCTGGTACAGCCAAAGTAACCAATGGTGAACAAACAACTCTGGTTACAGAAGATCAATCAATTTATATTCCACTCGGAACGGTTCATGCGCTCGAGAACCCAGGTAAAATTCCATTGGAAATAATTGAAATTCAGACTGGTAGTTACTTGGGTGAAGATGACATTGTACGTTTCGAAGACCGCTACGGTAGGAATTAAGAATGACTCAACTAACATGCTTTAAAGCATATGATATACGTGGTCAGCTAGGAACCGAACTAAATGTTGATATTGCTTATCGAATTGGTCGCGCTTTTGGTGAGCATTTAAAACCTAAAAACGTCGTTGTAGGCGGGGATGTTCGCCTAACATCAGAAGAGTTGAAACTTTCTGTTGCTAAGGGGTTAATGGATTCTGGTGTGAATGTCATCGATTGTGGTATGACAGGTACTGAAGAGATTTACTTTGCTACAAAACATTTAGGTGTGGATGGTGGTATTGAAGTAACGGCAAGCCATAATCCAATGGATTACAATGGCATGAAGTTAGTGCGTGAAGGTGCCAAGCCAATAAGTGGCGATACTGGGCTCCGTGAAATTCAGCGCTTAGCTGAAAATAATGATTTCACCGAAGTGTCTCATCCTGGTGAGTTGACTCAGAAATCAACCTTAAGTGATTATATCGATCACTTGATGAGTTACATTTCACCAGAAAAAATTAAGCCAATGAAGTTGGTCGTTAATTCAGGTAATGGTGCAGCAGGTCATGTCATTGACGAGATAGAAGCTCGTTTTATTGCTTTAGATATTCCAATAGAATTTATTAAAATTCATCATGAAGCCAATGGTAACTTTCCTAATGGTATTCCTAATCCTCTGTTGCCAGAGTGTCGAGAGGATACGGCCAATGCTGTTATTATGCACAAAGCTGATATGGGTATTGCATGGGACGGAGACTTTGACCGGTGTTTTCTATTTGATGAAAATGGTGACTTTATTGAAGGCTATTATATTGTTGGTTTATTAGCCGAAGCTTTTCTACAGAAAATGCCAGGAGCTAAGATTATTCATGACCCTCGTTTAAGCTGGAATACGACTGATGTGGTTAAAGCTGCTGGTGGAAAACCAATCATGTCTAAAACGGGTCATGCGTTTATCAAAGAACGGATGAGAAAAGAAGACGCGGTTTATGGTGGCGAGATGAGTGCTCATCACTATTTTCGTGATTTTGCGTACTGTGACTCTGGTATGATTCCCTGGTTGTTGGTAACTGAGTTGCTATCAGTAAAGGGATTAAAATTATCAGAAACGGTAAAAGAACGTATGCAAGCTTATCCATCACCTGGTGAAATTAACCGAAAGGTTATTGATGCGGATGTTGTAATTGAGAAGGTGCTTGCACTTTATGGTGCTAGTGCTTTAGATATCGATTACACCGATGGTATCAGTTTGGATATGGGAGAGTGGCGTTTTAATCTTAGAAAATCTAATACTGAACCTTTACTAAGATTAAACTTAGAATCAAAAGGAAATGTATTATTGATGGAAGAAAAAACGAAAGAATTATTGAAAATATTAGTATGAAAATTTTTCTTAATTTTTAACTGAATGTAAGGGTTTATCACTTCTTGTTTACTAAAGATAGTGAGCGAAAGAATCAAATTACTATTATATTTTATTCTTAATGTGGCTTAAGTATTTAGTATAGTAAGGGTATGTGGTAAATCCTTAATTTTCTAAGTAGCTTCAAAGCTGAAACCTATATTAAAGATAGGTAACGCGTAAGAATCGTAATGTTTAAAACAAAGATAAATTTTATAGCATTTGCCTATATTTTTTCCATTATTAATTTTCCACTGGAATTGAATGGGAGTTCAATTCTAACAAAGCTATTTCCAATATTATTGCTTTTTATATTGCCATTAGTGCGTATGGTTAATAAAAAACCTGTGTATTTACTTCGTGGTAGTGCATTATTTTTTGGTTTTCAATCAGCTATTTTAATAAGTGTAATTGTAAATGGTGGTAGCTATATATTTTTCTTCAATTTCTTTCTTTTAAGTTTGGGTGTTTTGTTATATTTTGGATGCTTTGAACCTACTGAAAGGATGGATGCATTAATTGAATTTCTGAAATCGGTTGTGTTTTTTTCCTGTATAGTGTCAATTGCAGCAATTTTTAACTACCATCTTTATGAATTAGCAACAAAACTTTTTTTTATAATTCCAACGCCATATTATGAATCTCAAGGACAAGTAGGTTCATTTTATCCTAACCCTAATTTATTTGGGAATATGACAGCAATAGTATCTAGCATTGCTGTTTTTCTTTATAAAAATAATTTTTTTAAGAAAATTCAATTCTTAATAATAATGGGTCTGTTGCTTATCGGTATTGTATATTCTGGTTCTAGAATGTCATTAGCTGTATTTGTCCTTTCCATATTTTATCTGTTAGCACCAAGGTTGGTGTTATGTCAATTAAGAAATGGATTGGTTTTTTTAATCACATATAGTTTGTTAATTGCAACTACTTTCTTATTTGGTATGCTTGCTGACCATATTGAACTTAATTTTAGGGATGTAATTTGGGATGCAGCATTTAGCCTGATTATGGAAAACCCTTTATCTGGTATTGGATTAGCTAAACTTCCCGAACATCTATATCTAGTAAATAGTTTAATCGAGCAAGGCCAGGCTGCAAATAATTTTATAATCGGATTTATAGCTGAAAATGGTATTATAGCTTTTGGGATACTGAGTTTGTTTTTTTTAAAATCATTTATTCGTAAAGGTAAATTATCGTCATTATCTTTAGAAATTCCATTTTGCTTCCTACTAGTATCTCAATTTTCGGAAAGTTTTTATACTTATGTGGGCTCGTACGTAATATTAATGATGAGTTTTTTGATAGTGAGGAAGTATGAAAAATAAAATTCTATTTGTAACATATGGTGGTGGACATGCAAAAATTATTTTGCCAATTGTAAAGGCACTTAAGAAGCAAGCTGATTATGAAATATATATTCTAGCTCTAACTACGGCTACTGCATATTTCAAAGAAAATGGTATTGATACCTTTGGCTTCAAAGATATTTTGCCGCTATTTACGAATGAAGAGCAAAAGCAAATTATTAATTATGGTCGAGCGCTAGCTGAGAATAATTCAGTTGTCGACTATAATGAGTCTATCGCTTATATGGGGATTTCTTATTTTGAGTTAGTTAATCTTCATGGAGAGGATAAAGCTAATAGTTTACTAGAAAAAAAAGGCAGAGCAGCTTTTTTACCTGAAGTTGCTTTAACTAAATTCTTATCATCAATCTCACCAAGAGTCCTAGTAACTACAGTTTCCCCACGAGCTGAACAGGCCGCTATAATAGCAGCAAAGGCCTTATCTATCCCTTCTGTTTGTATAAATGATTTTATAAATAATAATAGTGCAAAAAGAGTAGCTCAAACTGAACCAGATATAACCTGTGTTATAAGTAAAGGGGTTGCTAATCAAATTAATATTTTAAACGATACACTAGATATTAGAGTTACGGGAAATCCTGCTTTTGATCGTTTAGCTAATTTGAATTATAACAGACTTGATTTGATTAAAAAAATAGGTGTTTCTGGAAAAAAGAAAGTTATTCTTTGGGCTGCTCAACGTGAGCACGATATACATCCTTTTACAGGTAAAGAAGGAAAGCCACTTTTACCAAGAATGGTTGAAGCAGAGTTGGTCAAAATTGCATTAGATGACAAGTTTGATATAATTTTAAGGTCACATCCAAATGACATTATTGACTATGAACAACATCAAAATATTATTGATGGTAATGACTTCTCGTTAGATGAGCTTTTATATGTATGTGATGTTGTTATAACAATTAGTTCAACCGTTGGCTATGAAGGGCTCTTACTAGGAAAAGGGTTACTTACTATAGAAGGTGCGACGATTAATGAAGATGGCCCATATAATGAGGTGGGTTTATCAATGCCAATCTTTGATTTAAACGATATTGGCGATTCACTTTCTATTGTTTTAGAAGATAGAAAATCTATAGTGGGTGAGGGCTCTTTATTAGGAAAAGCTACAAATAATATCTGTAAAATAATCGAAGAATTAATCAGTGAATAAAATAGATATCAAAAAATTTGCGTTATCTGCATTAATATTAAATTTCGGTGTACTACTTGGGCGCTTTAGTGGTTTTATAAGAGAGCTAACTGTTGCTAATAACTATGGTGTTAGTTATCAAGCGGACTTAACGATTATCGCGTTGACATTACCTGATATATTAATAAACATACTTGTTGGGGGAGCTTTATCAGCAGCATTAATTCCTCTCATGACGCGACATCCTGAAAATGCACGTAAAATCACCTTTCAAGCATCGTTAGCCTTACTCTCGTTATTCCTATTTTTTGCTTTTCTATTACAACCTATTTCAAATTTAGTAGTAACAGCTATAGCACCAGGTCTTATCAGAGAAGTTTCGCTTCAAGCTCAAGAAATTGTTAGTTTAACTTTTTATATTTTACCTGTGTTTGTGATTACTGGAGTCTTGACTTCATATCTTCATTCGAAAGAACAATTTGCTGTACCTAGCCTCGGTACTTTGATTTTTAACTCAGTTGTTATTGCATTTCTAACTTACTTAGATGGGGTAGATTATTCATTATCAATGATTATAACGGCTGTTTTTTGTGCCGGTTTTGCTCGATACTTGTCACAGCTAATTGCCGTTAAACCAACATTTCGGTTTTCTGGAATGTTATCTCCATGGCTGATTGATAGAACGTTACTTAAGAAATATATCCAAGCCATGTTGGCCGGAGGAGCCTTTTTCTTATTTCCTGTTGTTACACGATCGTTCTCATCCTATTATGGAGAAGGTTCAATTGCATCCTTTAGCTACGCTATGCGGCTAATTGAGTTTCCATTGCTAATATCAGTAACATTTATTTCCGTTATTTTTTTTCCGAAGCTGTCAAAGAGTTTTTCAAGGGATCGTGATAAATTTGAAAGTCAGCTATCTGTCGCGTTGCACAGCATACTCGTATTGGGGTTGTTTTCGACTATTGTTCTAACGTCAATAACTAATCGATATGTAGAGATTGTTTTTGGTATAGTTTTGGATTCTAGCTTAACGAATCAAATTTTGCCGTTAGTTAGAATTGGTTTGTTATGTTTAGTCTTTCAAGGGATAATAACAGTTTTAACAGCTGCACTGAATGCAGCTAATAAGCCAAAGATACCTATGGTCCTAAACTTCATAGTTATAATTTTATTGATTTTAATTTTTAATTTAAAAGGAAGCCATGCAAGAATTACAGATCTTATGTGGTATCTAGTCAGCGCTTATATTTTTCTTTGTTCTTTATATTTTTATAAATGCAGACAGTGGATTATGGGTAAACTTATAAATCGAAATCTAATGTTATTTTATTTCAATTTGATATTTTTCTGTGGTGTTATTTCATACCTAGGTGTTAATTTCATTTCGAATAGTAATTCTATTTTATTTTTAGTCTTATACTTAATTGCCTCTTTGTTCACTATCTTGACCGTTAGTTTTTTATCCTATCCATTAGGTAGAAAGATTGTTACCATGCGAGTTAGAAATAATGTTTAATTATTTATTTATTACCAATAAACCTGATATTGCAAAATATGTAGAAAGTTGTGGTGTTCAACGTATCTTTGTTGATTTGGAAATCAATGGAAAAGAAGGTCGTCAGGGGCACTTAGACACTGTGATTAGTCGTCATTCAATGGAGGACATCTCTAAGATCAAAAGTGTCTTAAATACATCTGAACTATTAGTTAGGCTGAACCCATTGTATGAAGGCTCTGAAGGTGAGATTGACCAAGCTATTTCATGTGGTGCCGATATATTAATGTTACCTATGTTTAATTCAGTCGAGGAAGTTCGTGAATTTGGTGCGCTTATTGATGGGCGAGCAAAGTTTATTCCTTTAGTTGAAACTATATCAGCCGCTGAGCATATTGATGAAATTCATGATCTTGATTGTGTAGATGAACTCCATATCGGTTTAAATGATTTGCACTTAGAAATGAAATTGAAGTTTATGTTTGAACTAATTGCAAATGGTACAGTTGATAGAATGACAAGAAAATTAACTAAACCATTCGGAATTGGGGGGCTCGCAAGAGTTGGGCAGGGAAAAATCCCTGGTGAGTTGGTTATGGCTCAACACGTTAGACTTAAGTCTTCTGGTGTCATTTTATCCAGAGCTTTTCATATGGGGGCAAATACCGTTGAAGAGCTAAATGCATCATTAGACTTTAAAGCCGAGTTAGATAAAATCAATAAAGCAAAGGCTGAACAGTTACAAATGAGTACTGATGAATTAAATCAACTTGCTACTATTTTTAAACAAAGAGTAGATCAGGTTTCAGAGTGAAGTTAGGGCGTATTAAAGTGAAAAGATTTATTGATGTCTTATTCAGTATTATAGGTCTGGTTCTACTATCTCCTATCCTATTAGTATTATCATTTATAATAAGAAGTGATGGTGGACCAGCACTATTTAGACAAGTCCGTGTCGGCCTTCATGGTAAAGAATTTGAAATATTTAAGTTTAGAAGCATGATTATTAATGCGGAGCAATTAGGTGGTTACTCTACTCAAAGCAATGATCTGAGAATTACAAACATTGGTAAAATAATTAGAAAAACGAGTTTAGATGAGTTACCTCAGCTTTTTAATGTCTTGAAAGGCGATATGAGTTTAGTTGGCCCAAGACCAAATGTCCCCGCTCAACGAGAAGAGTACGATAAGCTTCAATGGGAAAAACGTAATTCTGTCCTACCTGGAATTACTGGCTTAGCCCAAGCGACGCTTCGCTCAAAAGCGACATGGCAAGAGAGGTTCGAACTCGACATTGAGTATGTTAATAAGTCTTCATTACATTATGACTTTTACATTATTTTACTAACATTTAAACAAGTATTCTTTAAAGGTGGCAACTGATATGTGTGGTATTTTTGGTCATTTTAGTTTAGGTAACTTTTCTCCAGAGAGAAGTGCTATTGCCGATATGGGAAATGTGATCGAACATCGTGGTCCTGATGGGCAAGGTATACACTACGAATCTAAAATATCGTTGGGTAACCAAAGATTGGCAATATTAGATATTGAACATGGTCAGCAGCCATTCTATTCTCAAGATAAGAATATTGTTGTTGTTCAAAATGGAGAAATCTTCAATCATATTGAATTAGCTGAAGATTTATCGCGTGATGGTTTTGAATGTGAGACACACTGCGATACTGAAGTTATATTAAAGCTTTATGAGCGAGATGGTATTCAAGGTATTTCTAAGTTAAATGGTATGTTTGCTATTTCAATCTTAGATAAAAATCTTAAAAAAATGTTTTTGATTAGAGATAGGGTTGGTGAGAAGCCACTACATTATTTTTATGATGAAGATAAATTAGTTTATGGTTCTGAGATAAAATCAATACTTAAGCTTATTGATAAACCAAATGTCAATTACTCTGCTATTGAGCAATATTTTACCTTCAACTATATCCCTTCTCCACTTACTATTTTTGAAAATGTGTTTCATGTTCAACCAGGGCATTATCTTGAGATAAGTGATTCAGGTATATATGAGCATCGTTGGTGGGCTTTATGTGATCTCGAGTGTATCGATAAATCTGAAGAAGAATGGATTTCAGAATTTAATGAAATACTTGATGACGCTGTTCGCATTAGATTGCGATCAGATGTTCCATTCGGTGCATTTTTATCCGGAGGCGTGGATTCTAGTACAGTGGTTGGTTTAATGAGTCGTCATATGAATCAACCGGTTAAAACATACTGTATAGGGTTTGATGATAAGCGATATGATGAATCATCTTTTGCTCAAGAGGCTGCTGATAGGTTTGGAACCGAGCATAATCTAAAAAAAGTTGATCCTGACATGTTGGAACTGTGGGAAAAAGTAATTTACCATTGTGATCAACCGCATGGTGATGTTTCATTTATGCCAACTTATAAAGTTGCAGAAATGGCATCTAAAGATGTAAAAATGGTATTAACTGGTGATGGAGCTGACGAACTATTTGCCGGATACGATAAGTATAAAAAGTTCTTTACAAAAGAAAGCTCGTATCTCAGTGATGAAGAGTTTCAAAATCAATATGCACAAAATTTGACGCTCTTCAGTCAGAGTAGTAGAAGTCGATTATTTTCTACAAAAACTCAGGATAAGATAAATAGTGAAGATGATATAAGTTTAATAAGGCTTAAGCCATTATTTAACGAAACAAAGCATATGGATAGAATAAACCAAGCTATGTACATAGATACAATGTTACTTTTATCTGGAAATAATTTAGTAAAGCCAGACCGAACAGGTATGGCGGCGTCTATTGAAAATAGAGCTCCATTTTTGGATTACAGGATGGTCGAATTAGCCTTTAAAATACCTGGGAAACTAAAGTTACAAAATGGTGAAACAAAGTATATATATAAAAGAGCTGTGTCCGAACTAATTGGCGAGCATTTAGCTTATAGAAAAAAACAAATGTTTACCGTTCCTATTGGTGAATGGTTTAAGGGTAAACTAAAACCTTTGTGTGAAGATTTACTATTTAGTGAGAGAGTAACTAGTAGAGGCTTTTTTGACTATGAATTTATCAGAAAAATCTTTGATGATCATCTTACGGGAGTTGAAAATAATACAAGAGAAATCAGAGCTTTAATGGCTTTTGAAATATGGTGTAGAAAATTTCTCGATTAACTCTACTCATTAAGACCTTATCTGACAGTTACTCTCTTTTCTACTAGGTGCCTGTCAGGTTATATCTGGGCTATATTCTTTTCAGCCCAGATTTATTTCCCATCCTCTAACGTTTGTCTTAGTGTTCTACCACGGCACATTTTCCTTGATAAGTACAATGATTGTTGTAGTTGTCTATCCAGATCTTTCTGTAACTCTCCCATTACACCATACAGTTTCTTTCTGAATGTCACTTGGTAGAACTCAATCAATATAGTCTTCAGGGTCCCCGCATGTTATTAACGCGCCTATTCTTAATTTCTCGGGATAAAATTTTTAAATAGGCTTTGTTTTATTACCTAACTGTGATCTTATACTGCCTAGTGTTGGCGGTGAGTAATAAGTGATGCAGTTTCAGAC
>NZ_BCUD01000030.1 GCF_001591105.1 Vibrio nereis NBRC 15637
ATCTAGTTCATCAAAATTGAATGACTCTTCAGATTCAGCAGATTCTGCATTCTGCGTTTGTGGCTCAGTTTCTGGCTCTGATGCCATATCAGCTAATGCGTCTTCTTCGCTGTACTCTGGAAGCTCTAATTCATCAAAATTAAATGACTCTTCAGATTCAGTAGATTCTGCAGTCTGCGCTTGTGGCTCAGCTTCTGGCTCTGACGCCATATCAGCTAATGCGTCTTCTTCACTGTATTCTGGAAGCTCTAATTCATCAAAATTGAATGACTCTTCAGGTTCAGTAGCCTCAACAGGTTCATCAAGTAACCAATCATCATCTTGTGGGATGCCAAACTCATTGGCTACAGCTTCTGGAGCAGCAGCCTGCGCTGATTGATCTTCTTGTTCAATGTCAGTTTGACTGCTTTGGGGCGTCCTCGCCTCCTCGTCAACTGGGGCCTGAACGTCTTCAACAAAAGTGTTTTCTGTGTTGGGTTCAAGCTGCGGCTGCTCATCTTCAATAACAGAGCTTAACCTGTCGTGAGCATTACCCTGGACTTCACTCTCTGGGAGAGTGGCTTCCATTTCATCAGTAAGCTCATGCTCTTCATCTGGTGAGACTTGTTCGACAGCCGCTGGCTCGATATTGGGTTCAATATCGTCGTTCAGCTGTGGGTTTTCTACCGCATCAATGGCTGAGCTTAACCAATCATCTTCATCTTCAAGAGGCTCTGGCTCTGGCTCTGGCTCTGGCTCTGGCTCTGGCTCTGGCTCTGGCTCTGGCTCTGGCTCTGGCTCTGGCTCTGGCTCTGGCTCTGGCTCTGGCTCTGGCTCTGGCTCTGGCTCTGGCTCTGGCTCTGGCTCTGGCTCTGCAAAGTCTGCTTGGTTGCTGGTCGAGTCAAGAGTTTCTTGCTCATTTTGCAGGTTTTCTTGAGATTGCGCTTCATCTACCTGGTATTCATCAAATAGTGCATCTGCTTGCGGCGCAACGCTCATCATGTCATCGATAAATTCCTCACTTGAAAATTCATCGGATGATTCAGGCGTATCTTCCTCAAGGTTTAATTCGGGGTGCACTTCCTCTTCGCTTTGTGGGAGTTCAGCACTCTTTTCTATTTCGAGAAGTTCTTCAAATAGGTCGGTACTTTCATCACCAAACTCATCGTCTTGTTGAGCGTCTGGACTCGCGAACAATTCATCTAATAAATCTGAGCTGTCCAACTCTAGAGTATCATTCGGTGCGGTCTTATCTTCACCTATCAACTCGTCAAGCTCGGCATCTAAATCAAAGTCAGGCTCTGAGCCTTCACTCTGCTCATTGCTAGGCTCATCAGGAGCTACGCCCTGTTCATCGTCAATGCCAATTAACTCATCAAACGGGTCACTTTCTCGCTCATTGCTGTCTGGTACGGTTGATTCAGCGTCCTCGTCGTCGATGAGTTCATCCAGTAAATCTGTACTGTTCTCATCTAGATCAAACGACTCCTCATCCAACAGCTCATCGAGTAGCGCCGTTTCGTCAACGGAATTCGCTTCTAGCGTATCCAGATCGGCTTGAGCTTCAATTTGGGCAAAGATGTCGTCGATATCATCATCAGAAGCAATCTTAGGCTCGCTCAGTGGGCTATCATCGTCATCGCTGAGATCAAAGTCGTCGTTAGATTCACTCAATAGATCATCGACATCTGAATTGCCAACGCCACTCTTGCCAACGTCATCCAGTAAGTCATCTAACGATGATTGGTCAAGTGGTTGTTGTTCTGCCGCTTGCTCATCAATTCCAGCGTTAAGTAGCGCATCTAAGTCATCTTGCGACATTAAACCGTCATCAGAAAGCTCGAATTCCTCTTCGTCGCTTTCGTCATCGATAACGACTTCATCGAGCGCTCGCTCCATTTCTTCTAAGCCAAGGGCTTTATCTTTGCCATTTACGCTAATGTCACTTGAACTTAAATCCACGTCAGCCAGAGGGTCGTCTAGGTCAAGATCACCATCATCGCCAATACCAGCAAATGGATCCTCCCCGTTCTCATCCTCCAGATTGAAATCTAAGTCATCGTCGAGGCCCGCAAAAATATCTTCTTCTTCATTATTGTCCAACTCAAGCGGGTTATCGTCTTTAAGGAGTTCTTCGGTGTCGGTAGTGTCACCAAACAGATCATCATCTAGAAGCAAGTCATCGTCTAAATCGTTGTTCATCGTCTCAGGCGTCACTGGAGGTGTGATCTGAGGCTCTGTCTCTGTCTGGGGTTGCTCTGCGGCATCTTCTTGCTGCTTGCGACGTCCTAGCAACATGACAACAAGCAGGCCAATTAGCAAACCAGGAATGATGGCTAAAGCAGCAACTAACCATGTATTTGAGAACAATGAATCCACCGCAGACGGCGCTTTTTTCTGCTCTTCGGCTAAACGCAGACGCTCTGCTTCTAGTAGTTTTTCTACTTCGTTGCGAATACGGTTTTCGTCACCGAGTTCATCTTTTAGTACATCCACTTCTGATTGGACTTGTGCCAACATCAGACGTAACTTGTGATTTTTCTCTTCCAAAGCCACCAGCTCATTTTCAGAGCTCGCTAACTGGTTTTTCAACGCATTTTCAGTGGACTGTTTCTGCTCTTTGGCAATTTGAGCAAGATCGGCGTTGTTTTCGACAGAAGTTTTAGGCTGCGCAGTCTCGACTGACGCTACATTTACGGCTGGGGCCTTCTGTGCTGGCGGATTGATTCGAGGCTCTGGCGAAGGTTGACGTTGTGGCAAGCTGGCCTGTTGAAGCCGCGCTTTGTGTGCGTCTAATATACGTACGGCTTCCTGAGTCGATACACTACTGATCTGGTTGAGTGAAGGGACGCGTATTGTACTTCTTGGAACAAGCTCGTGAATATTTTGGTTGTCAAACGCTTGCGGGTTCAGCTGATAAATCGCGTACAAGGTTTGTTGTATTGAGACGGAGCTCGATGGACGTAAACTAGACGCAATACTCCACAGCGTCTCATTTTCTGATGTCGGCCCATAAAAGCGTGAAGGCTCTGCGCTACGCAAATTGTTCGTCAGTGGCTCTGCGTATCGAGGGGAATCCTGTATCTCGCCATTAGGTCCTTTAAGGCGGATACTTTCTGCGCTTACAAATGATGTTTGAGTCACGGCAACCATTGCTAATGGCAATAGTAGACGCTGTAAAAGTCGTCGCATATAAGGCTCAGCTTTGTGCTCAATAAAGTTAAATATGGTGATCTGCTAAATATATCGGATATAGAGGGGAAAACTATAGGCATTGAGCTAAAAAATGTGTGGCTCACGCCATAATCGTATTAATCTCAGCCTACTTTTCTCGGATCGATTAAAAAAGCCTCACACAGTGGTGAGGCTTTAACATTGCTATCAATAAGCGCTTAATAGTAATCGCGGATAAGTACTTCTGCAATTTGCACTGCGTTCGTTGCTGCACCTTTACGTACGTTGTCCGCAACCACCCAAAGGTTGATACCGCTGTGGTGACTAATATCATTACGAATACGGCCAACCATCGCTGTATCTTTACCGCCTGCGTCACGCACTTGTGTTGGGAAGTCGTCACCATGAAACACTTCGATGCCATCTGTTTGCTCAAGAAGATTAGTCACTTCTTGCGCATCGATAGGCGCGCACGTTTCTAGGTGCACAGATTCCGCATGGCCATAGAAAACAGGCACGCGCACACACGTCGGGTTCACTGTGATTGAAGGGTCATTGAAGATTTTTTGTGTTTCCCACACCATCTTCATTTCTTCTTTGGTGTAACCGTTTTCCATGAACTTATCGATTTGAGGAATACAGTTAAACGCGATCTGCTGAGAGAACTCATTGGTTTCTGCAGGTAGACCGTTCAGCAGCTTCGCCGTTTGACCCGCCAACTCATCAATACCTGATTTGCCTGCACCTGAAACAGATTGGTATGTCGAAACGTTAATACGCTCAATGCCTACTGCGTCGTGAATTGGCTTAAGTGCAACCAACATTTGAATCGTTGAGCAGTTCGGGTTGGCAATAATATTGCGGTTACGGAATTCCGCGATCGCTTCTGGGTTCACTTCTGGTACAACAAGTGGGACATCATAGTCATAGCGGAAGTGAGAGGTGTTATCGATAACAACCACACCTTCATCTGCTGCAATTGGCGCCCACTTTTCTGATAGCTCACCGCCTGCTGAAAACAGCGCGATATGAACTTGCGACCAGTCAAAGTTTTCTACGTTTTCAACTTTTACTGTTTTGCCGTTGAAGCGGTAAGTTTTACCTTCGCTACGCTCACTCGCTAGTAGGTAAAGCTCACCCACTGGGAATTTACGTTCCTGAAGAACTTCCAAAATAGTTTCACCGACCGCACCGGTCGCACCTAAAACGGCAACATTATATTGTTGGCTCATTAACTTACCTCAACCTGAAAACCTAGTTTTGCCAGCGGAGCGAGATTGCATGACTCACTTCCTGCTAGCGTGACAGCACTGTACTCGCGGCGATCCCAGTAATTTTTTCGCATCAGGTCAAAGGAGCCTGGCTTACTGATTTCGCGGCGGAACAAGGCGTCATCTTTGCGCACATCATAAACTAGCTGAGTGATATTGTGCAGTGTTGCTTCATCCCACTCCCTGTCCAATGCCAACTTTGGCACTGGCGCAGTTGGCAGTAGCTCACTGGCATGCGCATGTAATTTGTTACCTAAAAACTCACAGTAGCTATTGAAGATCATGGTCGTGCCACGAGCTTTGCCTTCAAGGCCATAGCCAGCTACGTGAGGGGTGGCGAATGCTAGCAGAGGCAGGAGCTCCATATCAACCTCTGGTTCAAATTCAAACACATCTAAAGCGGCGATAAAGCCATCGTTTTTCAATAGTCTCGCTTTCAGCGCCGCATTATCAACGATTGGGCCACGCGCGGCGTTAATTAAAATCTGATCGCCACGGAGTTTGTTGAGTCTCTTTTCATCAAACATGTGATGAGTCGGATAATCACCACCACGGGTAATCGGCGTATGCAGCGTGATTATGTCTGCTTGCTCTACCAAAGTATCAAGCGGAGTAAATGTACGCTTATCGCCTTGCTCTTGCTTCGGCGGATCGTTGATCAGCACATTGATACCAATGCCCTCTAAGCACTGCTGTAAGTAGCTCCCTACCTGACCAGCACCAATAATCCCAACGGTCTTATCAAATACTGAGAAGCCGTGCTGCTGAGCAAGAACCATCATGACACTGAATGCGTACTCCGCCACACCCACTTTGTTGCAGCCAGGTGCCGCGGTAAAGAAAATGTCTTTCTCTTTCAGCAACGCTTGATCAACATGGTCCATCCCTGCCGTTGCGGTACCGACAAATTTCAATTTATTTGCTTTCGCTATTAGCTCTGCGTTGACTTTAGTTACCGAGCGGATCATTAAAGCATCAACGTCAACCAAATCGTCAGCTGTTAGTGTACGACCTGATTTAAGAACAACATCACCAAGTTGGCTAAAAAGTTGTTCGGCATAAGGCATATTTTCATCGATTAGGATTTTCATGGTGTGAGTGTGCGACTTACCTGTCGTTATCTGTGAAATGAGAATAAAAGCGATTGTGCAGAAAAGTAGAGAGCCTGTCGAGATAAACACGGCTGAGAAAGAAAAATGCCCGGCAAATTGCCGGGCAAAGTTCCAGAACAAAAGGATCCTAACCCGCTCTCCATGGGTCAGAGTCTGCGTCTGTTCGACTAATCTCAATAGAGTTAGTCAGCTCTGGAAACTGTTTTGCCAAGATCGTGCTCAGCAAATTCAGTTAGCCTTGGTACTTTTTGATTACTAGAGTTGCGTTTGTACCACCAAAACCAAAGCTGTTTGACATAACAGTGTTCAATTCTACTTCACGAGCGTCAGTAACGATATCCAGACCTTGTGCTGCTTCGTCCAGATTCTCGATATTAATACTTGGCGCGATGAAACCGTTGTCCAGCATTAGTGTTGAGTAGATGGCTTCGTGAACACCTGCCGCACCTAGTGCGTGACCAGTCATCGCTTTAGTTGCAGAAATTGCTGGGCTGTTGTCACCAAAGAGTTCTTGGATAGCGCCTAGCTCTTTCACGTCACCCACTGGTGTTGATGTGCCGTGAGTGTTTACGTAATCCACGCCGTCAACGTCTTGCATTGCCATCTTCATACAACGAACCGCACCTTCACCAGATGGCGCTACCATGTCGTAACCATCTGAAGTTGCACCGTAGCCTACGATCTCACCGTAGATTTTCGCGCCACGAGCCAATGCGTGCTCAAGTTCTTCAACCACTAGCATACCGCCGCCGCCAGAGATAACGAAACCGTCACGGTCCGCATCGTAAGTACGAGAAGCTTTTTCTGGTGTGTCGTTGTATTTGGTTGATAGTGCACCCATCGCATCAAACATCATAGTTTGAGACCAATCTAGCTCTTCACCACCACCAGCAAATACGATGTCTTGCTTACCAAGTTGGATAAGTTCCATCGCGTGGCCAATACAGTGTGCAGAAGTCGCACACGCAGAGCTCATTGAGTAGTTCACGCCACGGATTTTGAATGGAGTTGCCAAACAAGCAGAAACCGTTGAAGACATCGTACGAGGAACCATGTAAGGACCCACACGTTTTACGCCTTTCTCACGCATGATATCAGTTGCAACAGTTTGGTTTAGTGCAGAAGCACCACCAGAACCTGCTACGATACCTGTACGGTCGTTAGATACTTGCTCTTCAGTTAAACCTGCGTCTGCAATCGCTTGTTCCATAGATAGGTATGCATACGCAGCCGCATCACCCATAAAGCGCATCTGTTTGCGATCAATGTGCTCTGCTGGATTGATTTTTAGATCACCCCAAACCTGAGAACGAAGACCTTTCTCTTTGAACTGCTCAGAGGCAGTAATACCAGATTTACCTTCTTTTAGAGACGCTAAAACTTCTTCGACGTTGTTACCGATACTTGAAACAATACCCATACCGGTGATTACGACACGTTTCATTATGACATTCCTATAATTCTAAGTTCCGCTAGATAATAACTAAGTTACTGCGCAAAAGTGGTCAGCTTTCCCATAAAACCGTACAATCGCTCCAAGTTTATCGCCCATATCACATAAATTCAGACACTATGACCTCGATTACCAACGCACAACTTGGCTGGAATGACGCCGGAACCCCAGTTTCGGATCAGTTCGATGACGTCTACTTTTCAAACGTTAACGGTCTGGAAGAGACTCGCTACGTGTTCCTTCACCAAAATCATCTCCCACAGAGATGGCAAGATTATGAAGATCGCCGCTTTGTCATTGGAGAAACTGGGTTTGGAACCGGGCTTAATTTTCTGGCTGTTTGGCAATGGTTCAACGAATTTAGACAACAAAACCCGAATGCGCCACTCAAAGAGCTCCATTTCGTCAGCTTTGAGAAATACCCGTTAAGCAAAGAAGATTTAGTCAAGGCACATCAAGCTTGGCCAGAATTAGCTGAGTACGCAGAAAAACTGCAAAAGCACTACCCGATTGCGGTACCAGAATGCCACCGCATTGTACTGGAAGATGGCGCTGTGACATTGGATCTCTGGTTTGGTGATATTAAAGATTGCATGCCTAACGTCCCGGTAGCAGAGCAAGGAATCATCGATGCTTGGTTCCTAGATGGCTTTGCGCCAAGCAAAAACCCTGAGATGTGGAATCAGGACCTGTTTAACGGTATGGCGAAACTGGCAAAAGCCGAATGTACTTGTGCCACATTTACCGCCGCAGGCTTCGTTCGCCGAGGATTAATCGAAGCTGGATTCGAGATGAAAAAGGTCAAAGGATTTGGCACTAAGCGAGACATGATTGCTGGCACACTAAAAGAGCGCCTACCTTTAACCAATTTTAAGCCTTGGTTTGACCGTTCAAGCAGCACTTCTACGGAATCAATCGCTATCGTTGGCGGCGGCATCGCCAGTGCAACCTTAGCAAAAACACTGGTACGTCGTGGTAAACACGTAACGCTATACTGCCAAGATGAGCAAGCAGCACAAGGGGCATCGGGTAACCGACAAGGCGCGGTGTACCCTTTACTGAATGGCTCTCATTCTGGTGTCTCTCGTGTATTTGCGCCGGCATTTTTGTTTGCGCGCCAGTTCGTAGAGCAAGCTGCAGAATCGGTCGATTTTGACCATAGCTGGTGTGGTGTGACCCAGTTGATGTGGGATGAAACCTCACAAGCCAAACTCGAGCGAATGCTGTCTGGCAACTTTGCCCCTGAACTGATCACCAAGTTGGATGCCGATCAAACCAGTGAAAAAATTGGTTTATCGATTGACGTAGGCAGCGTGCATTACCCGCTTGGAGGGTGGTTGTGCCCTGCTCAGTTGACTCAAGGTCTTATCGACTCTCTTTCTGAAAGCGAATTTTTCTCTGTTCGATTTAATAGTAAAGTCGACGAACTGAAATGGGGTGAAAGCAATCAACAATGGACTGTCACGACCAACGGGCACTCCTTTAACCACGACACAGTGATTGTGGCCAATGGCCATCAGTTTGGTGATATTGCACAAACTTCAGATATCCCACTAGGGCAAGTCAAAGGCCAGGTCAGTCATATTCCAACCACTGAACAACTGAGCCAGCTTAAAACCGTTCTGTGCTACGACGGCTATATGACGCCAGTCAACCCAAACAATGGACAGCATTGCATCGGCGCGAGCTATGACCGCAATCATCTCAACTATGAATTCGACGCTGCCGCCCAACAAGACAACGGCGATAAGCTGCGTAAATGTGTTCCGAACCAAGCTTGGACACAAGAGGTAGATACATCGGGCAATCAATCTCGACAAGGCATCCGCTGCGTAAGCCGTGACCACTTGCCATTTATCGGGAACGTGGGTGTATTGGAAGAAACCAAAGCGGTTTACAAAGACCTGCAAAAGACCAAACAGCAAGATGCAGCGAAAGTCCCTCATTACCCAAACCTATTCTGTATGTTAGGGCTCGGCTCCCGAGGCCTCAGTTCTGCCCCATTACTAGCGGAAACACTGGCTTCGCAAATCTGCGGTGACCCACTACCACTTCCCGTTGATGTACTAGAACAATTGCACCCTAGCCGAATGTGGGTAAGAAAACTAAGGAAAGGAAAAGCGATTACTGAGCTTTAAAATAAAAAAACGCCTCAAATGAGGCGTTTTTTATACTGTCGAATTCTGGACTTAAGCTTGATTAACCAGATCCGTCCAAAGGTCATTCACAATGGTACGGTCCGCTGGACTAAGCTCAGCTCTTGCTTGATCTAGGCTGCTCTGAATACGAACTTTCAGCTCTTCAATATCATTTACGCCTTCTTCTTCGCATGATGCCGCTGATAAAGAAATATGACCACGCAAATAGCCACCAGCAAAGAGTTCATCATCCGACGCTGTAGAAATTCTTGCGTCAATTAGCTCAAGTAGCTTCTCTTCAAATTCAATAATCATTGTTGCTTATTCGCCTAAATCAGTTTGCGTTTTAAATCTGCGCTGAGCTTCTCACATTGCTTTTATTAACGCAAATACTGCTGTTTATTCTATTAACCGATCACTATCTATTTTACTTCGAACATATCAAGACTCAGTTCAGGAACCTGATAAAAGGCTCTCAATGCATCAGATAACATTTTAACGCGCAGCGGTAAGCCTTGTTGGAAAATCGTTGTAACTTCAGCATGCACCTTATACATAAACGCTACGCGATCCGGTTCAAAATCGCCATTCAGATTGTCGCAACTGACGGTGAAAGGGAATCCCGCACTCATAGACAAGATCCATTCGTAAGCTTGCGGTCTAATTTCTACCTTTTCGAATTCAGCTTGGACTTGCTCTGTTCGCCCGTCCGGCTCATACCAATAGCCAAAATCTTCTAATAACCGGCGCTGTGGTCCCGCCACACACCAATGCGCAATTTCGTGTAACGCAGACGCGTAAAAGCCTCTGGCGAAAATAATGCGGTGGTACGGGGTCGCATCATCAGCAGGAAGGTAGATAGGCTCTTCGCCTCCCAATTCTAACTTGGTGTTATAGTCGGCAACGAAGGTGTCATTAAAAATCTTTATCAGGTCTTGGTAAGCGTGGGTCATGGTGATTTATCAAAAGCTTATATACTGCGGGGGCATTCTCGCTATTTTCATAAGTGAATGCAAATTTAGACGCATTAGTCGAGACATTAGAAATATTAATGCACCAAACGTTTTCACCATCACAAAATCTCATTCGTCACAGATCACATTTCCTACTACACTCACCCATTAATTCATATGATACCGCCGCCTTATATCGGCGTCACAAATAGAGATATTTCTATGCTGCTGAGTGTTTTATATATCATTGGTATCACGGCAGAAGCCATGACAGGTGCATTGAGTGCAGGGCGCAGAAAAATGGACTGGTTTGGTGTGATGCTTGTGGCAAGTGCAACGGCTATCGGTGGTGGTACGGTGCGCGATATTTTATTAGGCCACTACCCGTTAGGCTGGGTGAAAAACCCTGAGTTCCTCGCCATTACTTGTGTAGCTGGCGTACTCACAACAGGCTTAGCAAAGTGGGTCATTAAGCTGAAAGGTCTATTTATCAGGCTCGATGCGCTGGGCCTAATTGTCTTTAGCATCATCGGTACTAAAGTGGCACTGGGCATGGGTTTACACCCTGGTATTTGTATGGTGTCGGCACTCGTTACTGGTGTGTTTGGTGGATTATTACGTGACTTGATCTGTCGCCAGACTCCGCTTGTTTTGCATGAAGAGTTATACGCTTCGGTCGCTTTGATCGCATCGGGCCTTTACCTTGCGTTACTTGAATTTGGCATCAATGATGTCACAGCAACAATCAGTACCTTGGTTATTGGTTATATGCTCCGCATGGCAGCGGTACGATTTAAATGGCGCTTACCGTCATTCCAGTTGGAAGCAGAAAACTCGCTCCACTAATAATTAGCCGAATAGATATGTTTATAAAAAACGCCAATCATTTGATTGGCGTTTTTTGTTATACGATTAAATCTGTGGGGTTTCGGTCACGACACCTTGATTCTGACCGCGGTGACGAAGCAGATGATCCAGCAGAACAATCGCTAACATAGCCTCAGCAATTGGCACTGCTCGGATACCAACACACGGGTCATGACGACCTTTGGTGATCAACTGAGTGGGCTCACCTTGTTTAGTGATCGTTTCACCGGGAACCGTAATACTAGAAGTCGGTTTAAGTGCGATATTGGCGACAATATCTTGGCCTGTCGAAATACCACCTAAAATGCCACCAGCATGATTACTGCCAAAACCGTCCGGATTCAGAGTATCTCGATGCTCACTGCCTTTTTGGCTCACGACATCAAAACCATCACCAATCTCAACACCCTTCACCGCATTAATACTCATTAAGGCATGCGCGATATCTGCATCTAAGCGGTCAAAAACGGGCTCGCCTAAACCAACAGGCACATTAGTGGCGACAACTTGCAGCTTGGCACCAATAGAATCACCTTGTTTTTTCAGGTCGCGGATCAGTTGATCGAACGCATCCACTTTATCGACATCAGGGCAAAAGAACGCGTTGTTTTCAATTTCATCCCAATCGACTTTGTCGATCGATACATCACCCATTTGCGATAGGTAGGCGCGAATTTCTACGCCAAATTCCTGTTTAAGGTATTTTTTCGCAATCGAACCAGCGGCTACGCGCATCGCGGTTTCACGAGCAGACGAACGGCCTCCCCCGCGGTAATCACGAACACCGTATTTTTGGTGGTAAGTATAGTCTGCGTGACCTGGACGGAACTTATCTTTGATTTCTGAATAGTCTTTTGAGCGCTGGTCTGTATTTTCAACTAATAGACCAATAGAAGTACCTGTGGTTTTACCTTCAAAGACACCAGAAAGAATTTTTACTTCGTCAGGTTCGCGACGTTGGGTAGTATAACGAGAGGTGCCTGGACGACGACGGTCCAAGTCAATTTGAATATCCGCTTCTGTGATTTCTAAACCTGGAGGGCATCCATCAACGATACATCCTAGTGCGATACCGTGACTCTCTCCGAATGTAGTCACTCGGAAATGTTGTCCGATACTGTTTCCTGCCATTACTTCCTCAAGTTTTATTTGCTCCGTAAATAGAGCTTTACACTGCAATTGTTCGTAAATTCATAGTGTCTCTATTACGGTTTGATGTAAACCCCTAAAGCCGAACTATTTTGCTTTTCATCAGCACAAAAAACCAGGCATAAAGCCTGGCATCTGTACGTTCTTATTTACCGCAGGGTGGTTAGTCCTTGTAAATTGAAAACTCTTCCGCGTGTTCTAGCATTTGTTCGCGCGTTAGCATGAACACGCCATGGCCGCCGTTTTCGAATTCAATCCAAGTAAATGGAATATGAGGGTACTGCTCCATCATATGGATCATTGAGTTACCCACTTCACAAATCAGGATACCGTTATCCGTCAGGTAATCTGGCGCGTTAGCTAAAATACGGCGTACCAATTTCAGACCATCAGAACCCGCTGCTAAGCCTAGCTCTGGCTCATGCGTGAACTCATCTGGTAGGCTGTCCATATCTTCCTGATCCACATAAGGTGGGTTAGAGACGATCAGGTTGTATTTTTCTTTAGGCAAATCGCGGAACAGGTCGGAACGGATTGGGAACACCTGTTGCTCCATACCGTGGTCTTGAATGTTTTGTTCAGCCACCTGAAGAGCGTCTGTTGAGATATCAATCGCATCCACTTCCGCATCAGGGAAAGCGTGAGCACACGCAATGGCAATACAACCACTGCCCGTACACATGTCCATAATGCGCGCAGGCTCTTCCACCAACCATGGTTGGAACTCGGCTTGAATGAGTTCACCAATTGGTGAACGTGGCACTAATACACGCTCATCAACAAAGAACTCAA
>NZ_BCUD01000031.1 GCF_001591105.1 Vibrio nereis NBRC 15637
CATTCAAGAGGGATTCACAACGCTTGGCAGTTTTGGTTTGAATTAGCTTTAATGTTTACGGCACAATGGTTTAGGTGGGTGGTTTGCGTTGTTCACCCCTTAATGCGGCGTTATGTGCCTATTGAGATTTAACGGCTTTGATACACATATTATCAAGTTGGTTTCGTGCCCCACACTCCCAAGAATTTCCCTCAATGGTCACGGTTTTTGGCGCATTTTCTAGATTAAATATGCAATGAAGTGGAACAGTGTCGCTGTCGCATATTGCTTCTAGTTTGGTAGGGTTAACTAGTGCTACTGAAGCGCACGTACCGTCTTCATTATAATTTGAGCAGTACCACTCTTCGTTGTTCCACATTATGGTTTCGGGGTTCCACATCCGGTTTTTATTGAAAACACATGTACAAGGAACATCATCGACGTTGTCGCCGATTTTAAAAGTACCTTTCTTTTCATTAGAAGCACATGCGATAGAAGAGAAAATAAGTGCAGCAGTGGCAATGATAGTCGCGTATTTCATGATTAGTGTTCTCAACTGTTGAGTTCTTAAATTGTCGTAGTTTGTCTGGCTTACGACATTGATCTGCGGCACATAACAAGCAATTTAAGAGGGATTCACAACGCTTGGCACTTTTGCTTCTACTTCAAATATAGTGTTTACGGTACAATGCGTTAGGTTGGGTGGTGGCGCTGTTCACCCCTTAATTGGGCGTTAGTTACCCGTCATGCCTCACATTTACCAAAATAGATCCCAAAATTAAATACTAGCGAATGATATATTCAACTGTAGAGATATTCGTATCTTGAGCACTGGCACTTCAACAGACTTAACCATTTAAGAAGAGTCGCTTCATGTAACCCAAGTTTAGGAGAATCAAGTAACTGCACTACTACCCGATTAACCGTAGTTTGTAGTGGATAGGTAAACTACCCGTACTATGAGGACTCATATTATGGGTGCACATTTATTGATTGAGGTCAGTCTACAGCTGAGCCTTACTTTAGATGCTGCTGCTCAGATCATCTCTGGTATGTCATCTGAAGATTTTCGTAATATCTGTCAAGGTATTGCGTCTCTAATTTTGGCATGTAAAAAGAAATCTGCGTAAGTAGTTGAAATATATTGCTCTAACCTAATAGAGCATCTTTGTACGTAGCTATGCGTTAAATAGATAAAAATGAAATTTCAAATGTAGCAGCGTCTTTTTCTCGTCTGACTTCGAGTTTGGCGCTCACCTCAAGGTAACTAACAAGGCGTTTAAGACGGATTCCCAACGCTTGGCATTTTCAATTTGATTCAGCTTTAGTGTTTACGGCACAATGGTTTAGGTCGAGTGGTAGCGTTGCTCACCACTTAACGCGGCGTTAGTTGCCAACGAGAAAAACGCAACTAAAGCAGAATGTTTAGGGTTAATGTTCGTGTGTTTTTGGCTCGGTTTTCGTATTTCAATTTCTAGTTATTTGGGTTTGTAAAATCGTGCGTTGGTTTCTTTCGTGGTTGTATTCTCTATTTCAGAAACCGATTTATATGTTGAAAGTTAGCTAACATTGTTTGTCCAAAGGCGCTTTTTGGTGTTGTTAGCTCGTTTTCTACGGCGTTGTATGTTCCAAGTGGTTTCAGTGACAGGCGCTTGGAAACTGCGCCTGATTTGAGTTTTCGAAAACACGTAAAGCTAGTGTTGGCAAAGCGGTAATTAACTTCAAATCAAAGCTTTAGGTTTGGCAACTAACAAAGCATTCAAGAGGGATTCACAACGCTTGGCAGTTTTGGTTTGAATTGGCTTTAGTGTTTACGGCACAATGGTTTAGGTAGGGTGGTAGCGTTGTTCACCCCTTAACGCGGCGTTATGTGATATGCCTAAATCGCGATATTGCTCGTATAAGTTTCCAATCAAATTGTATCTTAGTTTCATATGGTTAGGTTAGATAGGACCGATATCAAAGTGAAAGGAACAAGATGACAGAGTCTCAAAATAAATGGTTTAAAAACTGGGCAAATAAACGACAAAAAGGTGCTGTTTACTACATAGTCACTCAAACTTTAATCATTAGCGGGGGACTTTTTCTCGGGAAGTTTGCTGGTTTTGCTCTTTTTACTAACCAAAACCGATGGGGAGAGTTTCTCACTGAGTTGCCTACGACGGTGATGTTTTTATTAGCAATTGGTATTCCGTTTAATGTTATCTCTTGGTTTCTAGGAGAGTGGCGGTATAGAAAACTATCAGATAAGCAAAATATCACATAACAAAGCGTTTAAGACAGATTCGCAACGCTCGGCATTTTCGGTTTGCTTTGAATTTAGTGTTTACGGCACAATAGTTTAAGTTTGGTGGTTTGCGTTGCTCACTACTTAACGCGGCGTTAGCCGTCATGGAGCTTGCTATACTCAAAGTGATAGAATAGTATCACTTTAGTATTCCTTTGGAGCAGCTCTCATGAAAGTAGAACTAGTTACATCACTCAAACGCCAAGCAACAAAGATCCTTGCCGATCTCCACGACACTAAGGAACCAGTGTTAATTACCGAACATGGTAAACCATCGGCATATCTGGTTGATGTTGATGATTACGAGTTTATGCAAAATCGTTTGGCGATTCTGGAGGGGATTGCACGAGGTGAACGTGCATTAGCGGACGGTAAAGTGGTGAGTCACGATGAAGCCAAGGACAAAATGTCAAAATGGCTGAAATAATCTGGACTGAGCCAGCGCTATCCGACCTCAATGATATCGCTGAATACATCGCACTTGCAAATATCGTAGCTGCAAAACAATTGGTTCAAACGATCTTTTCTAAAGTCGAGCGCTTAGAGGCTTTCCCTGAATCGGGTCGCATTCCGCCTGAACTAGAACATCTAAGTTATCGTGAAGTTGTAGTTAATCCGTGCCGCGTTTTCTATAAACAAGACGGCGACAAAGTATTTATTCTGTTTGTTATGCGTGCTGAGAGAGACTTGCGTAAGTTCCTACTGAGCAAGCAATAACCTTTGGGAATGAGCGGCTAACAAACTGTTTAAGAGTGATTCGCAACGCGTGGCATTTTTACTATGCGTTGGTTTTAGTGGTTAAGGTGGTATGCGGCGGCATCGGTATTGCGTTGCTCACACCTTAACAGGGCGTTAGCAATTAAAGGGAGTTAAGTGGATAACTATGAGAAGTAAATGCAAGTTGTGTCGGACTCCGTCAGAATTGTGTAACTCGCATGCTATTCCTGATAGCTTGTTTAAGAGCATTTTTTCTGCTGGAAGTGGTCAAGCAATATTATTAGATGGTGCTGATGGAGTTCCGATTAAGAAAACTCAGGATAGTTGGGCTACAAAGCAGTTATGTAAAAGGTGTGAGTCGAAACTAAATACATATTATGAGGATTATAGCCAGAAAGTGTTGCGAAACAAATTTGGCTCAGAAAGGACAGAATCCGGTGTCAGCTTTCAAAATATAGACACGCAAATTATTAGGAGTTTTGTAGCAGCGATTTTATGGCGGGTTAGTATATCTGATCATAAAAACTATGCAGCTATAACTCTATCAGACAAACTGAATGAAAAACTTCGGTTTACGCTTAATACGTCTAGTGAGATATCGAAACGAACTTTTTCGGTTAGGGGCTTTAAGTTAATAGATAGTACTGAAGGTGGCTTTTCTAGAAAAAACTTACGTGATTGCATTATTTCCCCTTTTATGCGCACTTATATGGACGCTAATCATAAATCTGTACAAGTAGTATGCTTTTTGTTCTTAGGGTTCTTTTTTGAAGTGTTCATATCAGGAGTGCCTAGCGGAAGCGAGTATCATCATGAGTTCATAGGGTACAGCAAGACAAGTTATGTGTTCCCTTTTCTTGAGATCACTGAAATACCAGAATTATTCGAGTTGATGGTAATTGCGTATGGAAAAAACGCTGAAGGTTTGTCTGCAATTTAATTGCTAACAATCTGTTCAAGAGGGATTCACAACGCGTGGCATTTTCATTATGCGTTGGTTTAAGTGATTAAGGCGGTATGCAGCGGCTTTAGTATTGCGTTGCTCACCCCTTAACAGGGCGTTATGTGCATGGAGGCACAATGAACATAGGTATCTACATTTACGATCAAGCAGAAGTTCTTGATTTTTCGGGTCCATTTGAAGTTTTTAGTACAGCTAAACGGCTTGGTACTGAGAGTCTGAACATATTTCTAGTTTCAGAAAGCTCTAAGCCAGTTGTAGCTCGTGGTGGTTTCAAAGTTTTACCTGATTATTCGTTACAGGATCATCCTCCAATAGATTTACTGGTTGTTGTGGGTGGGGTACACACGGATGAAATGTGTAAGCCAAATATCATGACTTGGTTAGCTTCGGTAGTCCCTCTAGCTTCCGAAGTTGCATCAGTTTGTACTGGTGTGTTTCTTTTAGCTCAAGCAGGTTTAATCCAAAACTTAACAGTGACTACCCATTGGGAAGATATTCCTGATTTAGCTACTCAGTTTCCAGACTTAAATGTTGTTAATAACCAACGCTGGGTAACTTCTGAAAAATTCACAACTTCTGGTGGTATATCTGCGGGTATCGACATGAGCTTACATATAGTGTCAAAACACTACGGTCAGCAGTTTGCCGAGACAGTGGCGAGGCAAATGGAGTACAACTGGCAAGAATGCACATAACAAACAATTTAAGAGTGATTCGGCACGCGTGGCATTTTTACTATGCGTTGGTTTTAGTGGTTAAGGTGGTATGCGGAAGCATTGGTATTGCGTGCCTCACACCTTAATTGGGCGTTAAACCCACAGGTTACCCCGTGGGAATAAGTTAATCTTCTAGAGGTAGCTCGAGAGTATCGCCATATTTAGGAGCTACACGATTGAGAAGCTTGTCGAATTCCTTTGAATTACTAGAAGCGTCCATCAAAAGCATTACTTTGCTTAGGTGGTCTTTTAGTTCTGGTAACCCGTAGTCTTCAGTGAGTAACTGGTGATGAGTAGTTTTTCGATGGCCAGCATCTGTTCGAGGGTTTTTCTCCTGAAGCGTTTTCTTTATCCCTGGAGCTAAGCGTGAATAAACTATGTCGTTGACCCAATGGCCAACAAACGCTGGCCTTTTTAGAGCCATGTAGCTGTCGTAGCCCTTAATTTTTACAAGTTTATACCAAAATTCATCAGGGAAAGTTTTAGTCCATTTTCTCCTAGGTTCATCACGGATGTATTTTTCTAGTATTGCACTCAGCGCTTTTTTCTCGCGAACCTCTTGATAGCCAGTGGCCTCATCAATCAGGGCAACGATACCAACTCGCGCAAATCCACGAATTAGTGTTTCTGCATATTCAGCGTATCGAATATCCTGTTCAGTGGTTAGCACGCCATCTTTACGGGCTTCGAGAATTACATCACACAAGTCAGCCAAGATTTCACCACGAAATCCGTGTACGGGTCTTGGTGTTTGGCCAGTCAGTACTACAGGATTCTGGAGCGCCATATTAAGAGAGTGGTTCATGTAAGGCGCAAGCTTTGCATTGGACACCAAGCGGGCAACACCTTGGCCACGCCCTTTCATTCCAATAGCGCCAGTCATGCTCCTGCCCGAAATAAACCGCTCACCGTCTTCGGTTACAAAACATTTAAGTTTAATAGGACCAATATCAAGATCACCTTGGAAACTTGCTTTTTTTTCTATCTGTTCCATTTTTATTACCATTATTGGACAATGTAAATTTACTATAATTAATATTCTTTTGTGTGTCCATTAAAATCTAAAAAATGCGTTTAAATTCGTCTTTAATGGACATTAAAAGGGTGGGCTTAACAAAGCATTTAAGACGGATTCCAACGCTCGGCATTTTGGGTTTGCTTCAACTTCAGTGTTTACGGCACAATACTTTAAGTTTGGTGGTCTGCGTTGCTCACCACTTAATGCGGCGTTAGTATTCAGGAGGAAAATTAGTGCTTCATCAGATAGACAAATATCAGTGTTCTGCTTGCAACATTAAATCCAAACATATCACCGTATTGATTAGGAACCCTAGTCCTTTTGCTGGTGTAAAACATCAAAAGCGTAAAGAGTTTATTGCAGGGTTAATCAAAGGTTGGGCAGTTGGCCCATTTTTAGCTTCTATGGATGAGTTTTCTCGACATACGATCTGTGAAAACTGTGGTATCAAGACGGTAGAGAACTGATAAGTAAGACTTCTTTCTAAGTTAGGTGTAATAGGTTGGGTCTGAATACTAACAAACTGTTCAAGAGCGATTCGCAACGCGTGGCATTTTCGTCATGCGTTGGTGTAAGTGACTAAGGTGGTATGCGGCGGCATCGGTATTGCGTTGCTCACACCTTAACAGGGCGTTAGGCGGCTAATAAAAAGGAAAAAGAGATGTCTGAAGATAGAGTTATTGGGGATTGCCCATTTTGTAGAAAAAACACTCAGTTTAGAAAGCTAAGTTTTTCAGAAAACCTGGGTACCGTAGGGGACTTTCTTGGCGGGGCTTTTTTTGGTGGAACGGCCAAAAAAAGACAGTCGGCTAAAACAATCTTCAATGAGGCAACTGAGACAAGGGCATTTCCTAACTACATATGTGAGTCCTGTGGTGCCAAGGTAATGAAGTGTAGTTGTTGTAAAGAAATTATTCCGTATCAGCATGATGGTAGTAGCCACCAGTGTTTAACTGATATGGGTGTAACTTTAGAACACCCTAACAACTTAATTGAACAACTAGAAAGGCTAGGCGTTCTAAGAGAAAAAGGTATTTTAACTGAAGAAGAATTTATACAACAAAAAAATAAGTTATTGGGACAAGGTTAAATTCAGTTTCATGCACCGCACGCCTAACAAAGCATTTAAGAGTGATTCCCAACGCTTGGCATTTTCGTCTCCGCGTTGGGTTTCGTGTTTACGGTGTATTGGTTTGGGTTAGGTGATTAGCGTTGCTCACACCTTAATGCGGCGTTATATTTTAAGGATACATATGGGCAACATAGTAGTAGATATATTTCCTCCCGCTTATTGGCAGGATTTCGAAAAATTAACTCAAGATATTGTAAAAATTAAATGGAAAGATGACTATGCCGAAAGACATGGTCGAGAAGGTCAAGCTCAAGGCGGCATCGATGTTTATGGTTATAATCACGTAGCAAAAGAGCATACAGGAATACAATGCAAAAAACGTGCACTCAAAAGTAAGCCTTCACATGAATCTCCCTCGAATACATTGACGAAGTCTGAAATAGATCAGGAATTAGCTAATGTAAAAGAATCAGAACATCAACTAGATCGCTTTATCATTGCAACTTCTGGTCCTCGTGATGCTCATCTTCAAAGTCATGTGGCAAAACTAAATAAAGCAAGTGGTGACCTCAAGGTCTCAATTATGTTTTGGGACGACTATGTAGATTTTCTTAATGACCACCCAGAATTGATGTATCGTTACTATGAAAATGTTTTAAAGTTTCGTAGCGAATATAGTAGCCTAAAACATTACCTACTTTTGCTCTCCATGGCATTTGATAGACCTGCAATTCGAACTCCGTTTTATTGCGAAAGTAGAGCGACAGACTTTATATCTGCAATTTCCGCGACCCAGCAAGCAATAGCAACTGGTTGTTTATCCGATAGAGAAGGGCGAGTAATAGATCAAGTTCGAGTTCCAACCCCTAAACCTAAAGGGCTACAAGCTATCTCGAATAAGCTGCAAAAATCTCGTGACCTTGCGGTAACGGCATTAGCAGAAGGTGTAATTGTTGAGCATGAATGTGTTATTGAAATTCGTGATCATGAGCTAGTTGAGAAGCTGAATAATTTGCGCTTTGAAGCAGTCAAAGGCTTGAATAAGCTGTTAGAAGCCAGCGACTTAAACCAAATTGAATTTGGTGGGTTTTAAAATATAACAAACTGTTTAAGAGTGATTCGCAACGCGTGGCATTTTTGCTATGCGTTGCGTTTAGTGTTTAAGGTGGTTTGCAGGGGCTTTTTGTATTGCGTTGCTCACACCTTAACAGGGCGTTATGTTTTCGGAGGAAATGCGTGATTTGGATAAAGCGAGTGGCTTTGATTACTTTTCTTTCGGTTCTGGGGTATTTTCTTTTCCTTCATGCAGGGATGGCTAGTGATGGAGCTATAGAGCTCAAGTGGTATTACAGGTTTGAAATGATAGTTGCGGGAATTATCTGGTGGCCTGCCGTTTTATATTTGAAGCTTAGGGATTTAGCGAATTATCCAACAAGCATTTTAGGGCTAGAATTATGGCCAGTACAATATTTTAGCTATTGTATAGTTTTTAAGATTTACGATGTAATACTCGGGTATAAGAAAACGACGAATAGGTAATCTATGTAATAAGTGGGCTTAACTATAGTCTTATGAAAACTCAGTAAAAAATCGGGATATATGCTCAGTTTGAGCCCCAAACATAACAAAGCGTTTAAGAGGGATTTGGCACGCGTGGCATTTTTAGTTTGCGTTTGGTTTGGTGTTTAAGGTGCTTTGCGGAAACTTATGTATTGCGTGCCTGCACCCCTTAACGCGGCGTTAGGCGACGGGCAGGAAAGTTCTTGAGACTGTCCTGATTTCTGTGTAATTGTCTAAGCTTAAGCCTTAAAAAGGCTAAGGATAGACAACATGGATAAGAAAGCACTTGAAGCTTTTGCTCGTGAAGCTGCCAAATCAATCAAGACAGAGTCCGATCTTGATGACTTCCGCAAAATGTTAACCAAAGTGACCATCGAAACCGCGCTCAATGCTGAGCTTGATGATCACCTTGGCTACGAAAAGCACGCTACTAAACCCAGCTCAAACTCCCGTAATGGCTACTCATCTAAGTCGATTATCACTGATGATGGCGAGGTTCCTATTGATGTGCCGCGCGACCGAGATGCGAGCTTTGAACCCAAGCTGGTTCGTAAGCACCAGACTCGATTCCAGTCCATGGATGACAAGATCTTAAGCCTGTACGCTAAAGGAATGACAACCAGAGAAATCGTCGCCACGTTCAAAGAAATGTACGACGCCGATGTCTCGCCCACGTTGATATCTAAAGTCACGGACGCTGTTCTTGAGCAAGTTATCGAGTGGCAGTCTCGTCCTCTGGATGAGGTGTACCCTATTGTTTACCTTGACTGTATCGTGGTCAAAATCCGCCAGGATAAGCAAGTCATCAACAAGTCGGTTTATCTTGCACTCGGCGTCAATATGGATGGTCAGAAAGAGTTGCTTGGTATGTGGTTATCTGAAAATGAGGGTGCTAAGTTCTGGCTTAATGTACTTACGGAGCTACAAAATCGGGGCGTGAAAGACATCCTCATTGCTTGTGTCGATGGGCTGAAGGGCTTTCCTGACGCTATCAACACCGCCTTCCCTGAGACCCAAATCCAGCTCTGCATCGTCCATATGGTGCGTAACTCGATGAAATATGTGCCGTGGAAAGACTACAAGGCGGTCGCAGCTGATCTCAAGGCCATCTACCAGTCCAAGACCGAAGATGAAGCCTTGTTGGGGCTAGAAATGTTCTCTGATAAATGGGACGCCAAGTACCCTCAAATTAGCCGCTCCTGGACAGCCCATTGGGATAACCTCAATACCTTGTTTAATTACCCTGAGGACATCAGGAGAGCGATCTACACGACCAACGCCATCGAGTCTTTGAACAGTGTGATTAGAAAAGCCATCAAAAAACGTAAGCTGTTCCCAACGGATGAATCGGCAAGGAAAGTGATCTTCTTAGCGATCCAGGATGCTTCCAAGAAGTGGACGATGCCCATCAGAAACTGGCGACAAGCCCTGAACCGCTTTATGATTATGTTCGAAGGTAGACTTACAGATTATATGTAACCAAGACAGTTACACAGAATTATTTACAGAGTCAAGTTCTTTGCTCTCATCTTCTTAGTTCTCTTTGCTCTCATCTTCTTAGTTCTCTTTGAGCATTCGTTTTTCTAAGTCGGCAATTCAACATTGTCGGCTCAAACTCTTGAATCTCTCCAGCCGTAAAACATGCCAATATTCGTTGGTTGCCTCATTGGTTTTCACAGTCGCTTGGTTGTGAGTTTAACTGGCTCAAAGTGTGGAAAGGGCAAGTTAATCGTAGCTTTCGTTTTTGCTATTAGCTCGTAGCTGTTAGTTTCTCAGGTTCAAAAACTACTTAGTCGCTGCAAATTCGCATTTCGTAGTCGTTGGAATTTTGGCTGAAACATCGTGAGTTTTGTGGTTCTTGAATCACAAAAAGTCGGTGGGTGTTTGGTTGCTTATTTGGTTTCGGGTAATCTGCTTTCAAAACAATTTAAACACAGGTGGAAAACTTCGCCTAACAAGGCGTTTAAGGCGGATTCACAACGCTTGGCGATTTCAGTTCAAGTTAGCTTAAGTGTTGAAGTTACAATGGTTTAGGTTTGGTGGTTAGCGTTGTTCACCACTTAACGCGGCGTTAGGCAGGATGGGTAAGATTGAGCATGAATTTTGACAAAGAAATTGGCGAGTTTAAGAGTTCTTTTCAGAAAGGCAATGCATTGACTAAAGTGACAATGGTTATGGGCTTTATACTGACCTTGACGTCTTTAGCTGAATTATCTAGCAAAATCGTAGTTTGGAAAGGTTTCATTCTGTCTGGTATAGAGTTCTACAAGTCATTCTTTGTAGAACCTGTGATATCTATAGCGTCCATTGCAGGTTTGCACTATTCAGAGTTAGAGCTTCATGTAGCCACTATTTCCTCTGTTTGTATTGTAACTGGCATGCGTATTCAAGCTATAGGGCAGCAAGTTGCTTTTCGCGAGATTAGTGAAAGGTATGGTAATGAAGTAAAGCCCAATCTATTGTTTTATTGGGTCGTTGCTGTTGTAGCTCCTATTGGTTTATGGCTATGGTACGGTTTTGGTAATCCGACAATCTATCCTTGGTGGTCAGTGTTTGCAGCGCTTTTTTTCCCAGTTTTCATAGTTATCCCCAAAATTCTTATGGCCAAGTTTGCTGGGTATGAGTTTTTCGAGCAAAATAATTTTAGTTACTTTAAAAGTTATTACATCTACGTAGGCGCACTGATTCTATTCATCTGCATGTTAGCGGCTATAAATAGCGGTATTCGAGGGGACGTGGAGCCTTCAAAAGAAGCTGCCGAAGTATCAATATCTTTGGTTATAGGGACTGAGCCTAAACCTGCCTAACAAACTGTTTAAGAGTGATTCGCAACGCGTGGCATTTTTACTATGCGTTGAATTTAGTGATTAAGGTGGGATGCGGTGGCTTCGGTATTGCGTTGCTCACACCTTAACAGGGCGTTAGCACACATAAGCAATTGAACTGGAACAGTACAAGATGCAATATGTAGTGAATTTATAAATTGATAAGAGAATGATTGAATGTCTTACCGTAGTAAAAATCGTTTTAGACCAGTTGTGGATGAAGTGATTGCTCAAAAATTAGAATCTAAAGAATGGAAAGCAGAATCTACTGTAGAAACAGCAAAAAAAGATGCGGTGAAAGTATTGGAGGCTATGTTGGCTGAGTTTGGCGAAAGCAAATGTTTGTCAGCGTTAGAAAAACAAGGCTTTAACAGTGCGTCGTATGAGTACATTGTAAAGCCACTTTGCGAAGAGTCGTCTAATCGTAGAAAGCAATATGAAGATTCGCTGAACCTCGAAAGTACTGTGTGCTAACAAACTGTTCAAGAGTGATTCGCAACGCGTGGCATTTTTACTATGCGTTGGGTTTAGTGTTTAAGGTGGTATGCGGATGCGTAGGTATTGCGTTGCTCACACCTTAACAGGGCGTTATATGTATATGGAGTCATTATGAATAGTGAGTGGAGAAAGGCTGCGAAAAGCCTTACAGATGAAGAGAGGGTTCAAGCTCTTGAACATCAGTTAGAAAATATGGATGGAGCAGAAGCCGGGATTATTAGACAAGTCTTGGGCGATGAACAAAAACCTCTTTCGGAAAAACAACAGTATATTTACCACCACAATATTGAGGAAACTTTAGTCGAAAAATGTGGTAGATCTGGTTGTAATGAGTTCGTGGTTGCAGGTGTTGGCTACTGCCCGTCATGTGAAATCGAGTTTGGAGGTTGATCTACATATAACAAACAATTTAAGAGTGATTCAGCACGCTTGGCACTTTTGGTTTGCGTTAAGTTCTGTGTTTACGGTGGTCAAATCAGGTATCGTAGTTGCGTGCTTCACACCTTAATTGGGCGTTATGTGAATAGGAGGCTCCAGTGAACAAAGTAGTCAAAGAACGCTTCGATGAATATCCGGAAAATGCTCGTATTAGGCTAGAGGAACTACGAAATCTAGTCTTTCAAATCGCATCTGATTTGGATCTGGGTGAAGTCGATGAAACTTTAAAGTGGGGTGAACCTAGTTATAGTGTAAAAACAGGCAGTCCGCTAAGAATGGACTGGAAGCTAAAATCTCCTAACAATTATTACCTGTTCTTTAATTGCCAAACTAAGTTAGTCGATACATTTCGAGAATTGTACGGTGAAGAACTGGTGTTTCAAGGAAACAGAGCAATAGTTCTCTCCTTATCGAAAGCGTTACCAAAAACAGCAATCAAGTCCTGTTTAGAGTTAGCTTTAACCTATCAACAGCGTAAAGATTTGCCTCTTTTGGGCGCGTGAAAAAATTCACATAACAAAGCGTTTAAGACGGATTCACAACGCTTGGCATTTTTGGTTTGAATCAGCTTTAGTGTTTACGGCACAATGGTTTAGGTTTGGTGGTCGCGTTGTTCACCACTTAACGCGGCGTTA
>NZ_BCUD01000032.1 GCF_001591105.1 Vibrio nereis NBRC 15637
TTTCTGTAGATTTGGTTTGCACAAAGGTTGGAGTGGGCACCATAGCTTAAGCCAACAGAGGCGGACGCTCGGCTGATTTCTTCCATGGCAACAACATGCGCCAGATAGCCCATTTCTGCTCCGCCGTATGGCTCACCAATTGTGACGCCGAGTAATCCCATGTCACCCAAAAGTGGCCAAAGGTGATTGGGGAATTGATTGTCTTTATCAATTTGATCGGCAAGGTTTGCTATGTGATCACGAGCAAATGCATTGACGTGATCGCGCAGCATGTCGATGGACTCATCAAGCCCAAAATTCAGGGGTTTGTATTGAGACAGCATGATGCCTCCCATATTGCGTTTTGCTCAAGCCACAAGCATTGCAATAGTAATTAAGACTTCGTGTTTTTTAATGCGTCTTCACAGCGTAAACGAGCCAAGTTTAACTCTTCCAACACGATGCCGATGTCTTCCAGTTGACGTTTTAGCATGGCTTCTTTTTCATCAATAATGTGGAGCATTTTAATCAGTTGGGTATCACTTTGATCCGTATCGTACAGGGCGAACAGCTCTTTGATTTCTGCCAATGAAAATCCCAGCCGTTTACCGCGTAGAATAAGCTTTAGCCGGGTTTTGTCTCTACGCACATAGACGCGCATGTTGCCTCTACGCTGAGGTTGGATGAGCCCTACATCTTCGTAGAAACGAATACTTCTTGTCGTAATATCAAACTCTTTAGCGAGCTCACTAATCTTGAACGTTTCCACCTAGTAGTACTCCTTATTTCAAGGCCCACAGTGCAAGGCAAAGACTTCAAACTACAATAAATGGTGTATTAAAAGCGTTTCTTCACGTTTCACTAAAGGTTAGTGCTATGCTTACGTAAACGTCAAGAAATTAGCCATAGACTGAACAGCAGCTTGTCACTTGTAGTGGTCGATGTCAGTTTGAGACATCCAAAGGATAAACAGAGTCAAAGCTGTTGAGTTTCCTCAAGAGGGTGACGCAATGCAAGACAAAGGTATCTGGGTTGTTGCAGCCAAGAGAACGCCAATCGGACGATTTCAAGGGCTGCTTTCTGAGTTTTCTGCCCCTCAACTTGGGGCGGCGGCCATCAAAGCAGCACTGAGTGCTTCGGGCTTGTCTGCTAAAGAGGTTGATGAAGTGTATATGGGGTGTGTGTTGCCTGCCGGGTGTGGGCAAGCGCCGGCGCGTCAGGCCTCAATCGGGGCGGGTATTCCCAACTTTGCCGGGTGTACCACCATCAACAAAGTGTGTGGTTCGGGAATGAAATCGGTGATGCTCGCCACCGACCTGATCAAAGTGGGCACGTTTCGCTGTGCCATTGCTGGTGGCATGGAAAGCATGACTAACGCACCTTACCTGCTAAAAGATGCTCGAACAGGGATGAGAATGGGGCATAAAACGACCCACGATCATATGTTTCTTGATGGTCTTCAAGACGCCTACGAAGGCAACTTAATGGGCGTTTATGCCGAACAAATCGCCGACAAATTAGCGTTTTCTAGAGATCAAATGGATGAGTGGGCGAGTATGTCGATTCATCGCGCATTAGAAGCGCACAATCGCCATCTATTTGATGAAGAGATGGCGCCTCTCACACTCAAATCAGGCGAATCACTGGATTACGATGAGCATCCCAGATCGGTTGATATCAATAAAATTCATAAACTTAAACCTGCCTTTTCGGAAAACGGCGCAGTGACAGCGGCGAATTCCAGCGCAATTTCTGATGGCGCAGCCGCTTTGTTGCTGATGGAGCCAGAATACGCCCACCACCTTGGTTTAAAACCGATAGCTATCATTAAAGGCCATACTACCCACGCTAGAACGCCGTCTGAATTTACTCTAGCGCCTGTTTATGCAGTCGAGCAGCTCCTATCAGATCTTGATTGGACATTAGATGATATTGACCTTTGGGAAATTAATGAAGCGTTTGCCGTTGTGGCTCAAATAGCCGTTAAGCATCTCGGCTTAGACAGCGACAAAGTCAACATAAAAGGTGGTGCATGCGCGTTGGGTCATCCTATTGGCGCGAGTGGCGCGCGCATCTTAGTTACCCTTATCCATAGTTTAAGGCAGCTCCAAGCTTTGGGTGTGGAAGGGAACACCAATAACAAACAAGTGGTGCGCGGTATCGCATCGATTTGTATTGGTGGTGGTGAGGCAACCGCCGTGGGCATCGAAATCCCGTTGTAAATGAAAAGGAAATCGCTATGACTCAGTCAGTCCCTTTATTTATTGATGGTGAATTTTGTCAGTCACAGTCGAATGACTGGATAGAAGTCACGAATCCGGCCACCAATAAACCGATCGCTCAGTTACCCTGCACGTTAGATGAAGAAATGCAGCGTGCCATCGAAAGTGCAGAAAAAGCCTTTATGAGCTGGAAGCACGTTGCGGTATCTGACCGCGCGCGAGTAATGCTCAACTACCAGCAACTCCTTAAAGAGCATCATGATGAACTGGCCGAAATCCTCTCTCAAGAGACCGGGAAAATAACCTTAGATGCGAAAGGTGATGTTTGGCGTGGTATTGAAGTGGTGGAGCAGGCCGCTAACATCGCCAGCAATATGATGGGAGAAACCGTCGAAAATGTGGCGACGGATATCGATACCTACTCATTAATTCAACCGCTGGGGGTATGTTGCGGCATAACCCCATTTAATTTTCCTGCCATGATCCCGCTTTGGATGTTCCCAATCGCCATTGCAGCGGGGAATACCTTTGTATTGAAGCCATCAGAACAAGTGCCTTTAACCTCTATTCGCCTAGCCGAACTGTTTGAACAAGCAGGCGCGCCAAAAGGGGTTTTACAAATTGTGCATGGTGGCAAGCAACAAGTGGACTACTTGTTGGCGCATCCTAAGATTCGAACCGTCTCTTTTGTCGGCTCTGTCCCTGTTGCGCAGTACATCTATCACACAGGAACCAGTCATAACAAACGTGTTCAGGCGTTTGCAGGGGCGAAAAACCATATGGTGGTGATGCCAGATGCAAACAAAAACCAAGTGCTCACCAACCTTGTTGGCTCTTCGGTTGGTGCAGCAGGTCAGCGCTGCATGGCCATATCCGTGGCGGTATTTGTAGGCAGCGCCAAAGAATGGATAGCCGATTTAAAAACCGAAATGGCCAAGATGAAGCCGGGCGCGTGGAATGATCAAGATGCCGCTTACGGTCCGTTGATCAGCCAACAAGCCAAAACGCGAGTGCTCAATTTAATCTCAGAGGGCAAAGCGCAAGGTGCCGTGTGCGAATTGGATGGCAGCCAATGTGAAGTGGAAGGATTTCCTGATGGCAACTGGGTTGGGCCGACACTCTTTAGTGGTGTGAGCACTGAAATGTCGATTTATAAGCAAGAAATCTTTGGTCCGGTGTTGGTGTGTATAGAGGTAGACACACTGGAACAAGCCATAGAGCTTATCAACAGTAACCCGTATGGCAACGGTACCTCCATTTTTACCGCCAGTGGCGCGGCAGCCCGCAAATACCAGCACGAGATCCAAGTAGGTCAGGTTGGGGTGAATGTGCCTATTCCGGTGCCTTTGCCTTTCTTTTCATTTACAGGCTGGCGTGGCAGTTTTTACGGTGACTTACACGCTTATGGCAAACAAGCCGTTCGTTTTTACACCGAGACAAAAACCGTGACCGCGCGATGGTTTGACGACGATATTCCAACTGGCCCCAATCTCACTATCCACCTGAGATAAGGAGGAGGCATGGACTTTGAACTGAACGAAGATCAAAAAGCTTTTTCAGATGCAGCTCGTCAGTTTGCTCAAGAAAAGCTAGCCCCCATGGCGGCAGAATGGGATGAGCAGCAAACCTTTCCTAAAGAGGTATTAAAGCAAGCGGGAGAAATGGGATTCTTGAGCTTGTACACCCCAGAAAAGCAAGGCGGATTAGGTTTACCTAGGCTAGATGCTTCTATTGTATTTGAACAATTGGCGATGGGCTGCACCTCGACCACTGCATTTATGACTATCCATAATATGGTGACGTGGATGATTGCCAGCTACGCACGCGAAGAAGTGCAGCAGGCATATTGTCCGAAACTGATTGGCGGAGACTGGTTAGGCTCCTACTGTTTAACTGAGCCTAACGCAGGCTCAGATGCGGCATCTTTGACGACTAGCGCAGTCAAGCACGGTGACAAGTACATCATCAATGGCGCTAAAGTGTTCATATCGGGCGCGGGTGAGACAGATGTGCTGGTGGTGATGGCTCGCACTCAGGGTTCAGGTGCAAAAGGCATTTCTGCTTTCGTTGTTCCAGCTGATAGCAAAGGGATCAGCTATGGCAGAAAAGAGCCAAAACTAGGCTGGAATAGTCAACCAACTCGATCGATTACGTTCGACAATGTGGCGATACCAGCAAGCCATCTGCTGGGCGAAGAAGGTCAAGGCTTTGTCTTTGCTATGAAAGGGTTGGATGGAGGGCGAATCAACATCGCAACCTGTTCGGTCGGTACGGCTCAGCAAGCACTGAATCAAGCAACGCAGTACATTCAGGAAAGAAAGCAGTTTGGTAAAGCGCTGTCTCAGTTCCAGTCATTGCAATTCAAACTGGCGGACTTGGCAACCGAGCTTGTGGCCGCAAGGCAGCTAGTTAGGCTTGCGGCCAGCAAGTTAGACAAACAATCGCCAGATGCCACGGCTTACTGTGCTATGGCAAAAAGATTCGCAACAGATGTCGGTTTTAACGTGTGCGATCAGGCACTTCAGCTCTATGGCGGCTATGGTTATATCAAGGAATACCCAATGGAGCGCTATTTTAGGGATGTACGAGTTCACCAGATCTTGGAAGGAACCAACGAGATTATGCGTTTGATCGTCGCGCGCCGGTTGTTAACTGAAGGGGCAGAGCTGCTCTAAAGGAAGATGCTATGTCTGCAAGTGGAATACAACACAATGGGATTGACCATTACATAAAAAATCATGTGGCCGTTCTCACCATGAATAACCCGCCAGCCAACACCTGGACGGCCGTGAGCCTAAAATATCTAAAAGATCTGGTGAGTGATCTCAATCGTAATGACGACGTTTATGCTTTGGTGATTACCGGACAGGGAGAGAAATTCTTCTCTGCGGGAGCAGATCTCACTCTGTTCGCTTCAGGCGATAAAAGCGTAGCGGTGGATATGTCGCGCATTTTTGGTGAGGCCTTTGAAGCGCTTTCTTCATTTCGAGGTGTCTCGATTGCGGCAATCAATGGATACGCGATGGGTGGCGGTTTAGAAGTAGCGCTCGCGTGTGATATTCGCATCGCAGAGCAGCAAGCCAAATTAGCACTACCAGAAGCAAAAGTCGGGTTATTGCCATGCGCGGGCGGAACGCAAAACCTCACCGCATTGGTGGGGGAAGGTTGGGCCAAACGCATCATATTGTGTGGTGAGCAAATGACAGCCGAAAAAGCGCGCGAAATTAGCTTGGTGGAAGAGGTCGTTCCCCAAGGGAAAGCATTAGAGGGTGCAATAGAACTGGCTGAAAAGGTTGCCAATCAATCACCTAAGTCGGTGACGGCTTGTAAGCGTTTAATTCAGAATACTCGGACTCACTCGATCGCATTTGGATTGGTGAAAGAGCGCGAATTGTTTATTCAGCTGTTTGATACCGAAGATCAGCAAGAAGGGGTCAACGCATTCCTCGCAAAGCGTCAACCACAATGGAAGAACAAATAAGTTCAATTAGGAGGCAGTATGTCAGGCACTGTTCACTTTTCAGAGCTGCCATGTAGCGACAGCGAACACAAAATTGGTGTTGCGACACTCGATAATGCAGCAGCACTCAACGCACTTACACTCGATATGCTCCAACTAATTAAGGACAAGTTTGTACAGTGGCAAGACGACGATGACATCGTTTGTATATTACTCGAAGGCCAAGGAGAGAAAGCGTTTTGTGCTGGTGGGGATGTTCGAACGATGTACGATGTGATGCGAGATACAACGCCGGACGAGACAAAAGCGTTCTGTAGTCACTTTTTTGGTGTTGAGTATGAGTGTGATTTTCTGCTGCACACCTATTACAAACCGATCATCGCGTGGGGAGACGGGATTGTGATGGGCGGTGGCATGGGGCTTTATATGGGCTCAAGCCACAAAGTGGTCACGCCGTCATCTCGCATAGCGATGCCTGAAATCAGCATTGGTTTATACCCGGATGTGGGAGGAACTTGGTTTTTAAATCGACTCGATGAAGGGGTCGGGTTATTCCTAGGGCTTACGGGTGCGATCGTCAATGCAACGGACGCTATCGGCACACACCTCGCGGATCATCTAGTGCTCGCAGAGCATAAATCGACCCTACTGGAGCAATTGCAAATTGCAGAGTGGGAAAGCGTAGAAGATGCCTATGAAGTAGTGACGGAGATTCTAGAGAACTTATCCGAGCAAGTGCTAGACGGTATCCCTGAACCCCAATTACTTGCGGTAATGGAGCCGATTCAAGAAGCGTGCAAAGGTGACAGTGTGATTCAGGTGGTCGATAACATTCTAGCGATCGAAGGCAATAGTCAATGGCTAGAGCGTGCTAAAACGAACTTACGCACCGGTAGCCCAATTACCGCGCATATATGCTATCGACAGATAAACGATTTCCATCATACCTCACTAGCGGATTGTTTCCGGCTTGAGCTTTCTATTTCTGTTCGGTGCGCGTTACTTGGTGAGTTCCAAGAAGGCGTTAGAGCAAGGTTGGTGGATAAAGACGGCAGTCCTAATTGGAAATATGCCAGTGTTGCAGAGGTCGATAGCGCTGTGATTGGCGAATTATTTACCTCTCTGTGGAGTGACGATGAGCACCCACTCGCGCAACTTGGGCATTACTAGCAACAAGGAAGATAGCTATGACTACCATTGCATTTATTGGTTTGGGGAATATGGGCGCACCCATGGCAGAGAACCTGCTAAAAGCAGGCTTTACCGTTCAGGTGTTTGACTTAGTTGAGGAGACCGTGTCAAAGCTAGCGTCATTGGGTGCACAGCCTGCAGAGTCTACCGAACAAGTCGTAAAGGGAGCACAAATCGTCATCACCATGTTACCTGCGGGTGAACACGTAAGGGCCGTTTATTTGGGGGACCACAGCGGAGGGGTTGGCTTACTGAACCTGATTGAAGAGAACACATTTCTGATTGATTCCTCAACGATTGACCCGGAGTCCGCGCGCATTGTGGCGTCTTACGCGGAAGACAAAGGATTCGAGTTTGTCGATGCGCCCGTTTCAGGGGGAGTGGCTGGTGCCAAAGCGGGAACGTTAACATTTATCGTTGGTGGTACCGATAGCGCGTTCACTAAAGCAGAGCAAATCTTAAAACACATGGGTAAGAACGTATTTCACGCTGGTAAAGCCGGCGACGGACAAATGGGTAAGATTTGCAACAACCTCATGTTGGGGATCTTGATGTCGGGAACATGCGAAGCATTGAATTTGGGCATCGACAACGGCCTTGACCCTCAGGTGCTCTCCAACATCATGCTGCAAAGTTCCGGTCGCAACTGGGCGTTAGAGTTGTATAACCCTTGCCCTGGCGTCATGGAAAATGCGCCAGCGAGTAACAATTATCAACCTGGGTTTATGAGTAAGCTCATGCTAAAAGACTTAGGACTTGGGCTGGACGCGGCGTCAAAAAGCCAATCTTCTGTTCCTATGGGAGCGCTGGCTCGAAACCTGTACGCGTTCCATAATGCAAACGGCAATGAAGCCTTGGATTTCTCTAGTCTGTTTGAATTTTATCAAACCAAGAAATAGTCATGTAGCGGGAAGAGGTGACAAGCAATGGATTTGAAACAGAGCGTGATCGCCATAACTGGCGCAGGGCAAGGACTTGGCCAAATGATGGCAGTAACACTGGCACATGAAGGCGCAGAGCTTGCGTTACTCGATGTGAATGAGCAAGCGTTGGAATCGACGGAAAAACAGTGCCATATGATGGGTGTGAAAGCACTTTGTTATCCGGTTGATGTTACCAATGAACAGCAAGTTGAACAGGTCTTTGCAGATATCATCACCGATTTTGGTCAACTTGATGGCCTGATCAATAACGCTGGTGTTTTACGTGACGGTTTGTTGGTCAAAGTTAAAGATGGCGAAATGACAAAAATGTCGTTGGAGCAATTTAATGCGGTGATTGACGTGAATCTGACTGGCACATTTTTATGTGGTCGCGAAGCGGCGCTTCAGATGATTAATACTCAGAGAAAAGGGGTGATCATTAACATTTCCAGTATCGCGCGAGCAGGCAATATTGGTCAAACCAATTATGCTGCATCTAAAGCTGCGGTCGCGACGTTAGCGGTCACTTGGGGAAAAGAGTTGGCACGCTATGGTATTCGCTCAGCAGCCATTGCACCGGGTGTGATTAAAACCGCCATGACAGAACAAATGAAGCCAGAGGCAAGAGAACGCCTAGAAAAGATGGTGCCTGTAGGGCGTTTAGGCGAGGCAGACGAAATTGCACAGACAGCAAAATTCATTTTTGAAAATGATTACGTCAACGCGCGGGTAATCGAAATCGATGGTGGTATGCATTTCTAGTTGTGTTCGGTGATTCGCTGCCTGGTTTGAGATTTGGCCGATAATCAAGGTCTGGCTCTTTTTATCTGTGTATCAATGTCATAGACTGACTCAAACTTAATTACACAGAGACCCTAGCAAATGGAATTGAACACGTTTATCTCGCAACTTAAAACGACCCCTCAACAGATCGAATTCAGCCACACAATGGAAGCGATTGACTCGAACTACGATTTTACACCAACCGCCTTTACCAACGGCGATACCGCTAACGAAGCCAATCAAAACAACGGTTCTTGTAAGATTTTCGCGTTTGCAAAGCTTAATGGTTTATCTGAAGAAGAAACATTAGCGTGCTTTGGCGCGTTTTACCGCGAAGACGTACTGCAAAACCCTCAAGGTGACGATCACGCCAATATCCGCAACTTTATTAAGTCGGGTTGGGGTGGAGTGCACTTTGAAGCTGAGGCGTTAACAGCCAAATAATTTTGCATTGATGGATAGCTAGGAGCGAAAAAGTGACAAACCAAGAGCTTGAAAAGTATCTAGAGACATTCATCGGCTCAGAGTCGGGTTTTCCATTCGGGCCAGAGGCGTTGGTTTTTAAGGTCAAAGGGAAAATGTTTGCGATTTTGGCGCAGCGCGAAGGGCGTGAATACGTGACTTTGAAAATAACGCCGGAAGATGGTGAAGTGCTTACCTCTCAATTTGCCGATATTACGCCTGGCTATCACACCAATAAACGACATTGGATTACGATTTACTATCCGGGTGATGTCGATGATGAATTAATTCGTGACCTATCAGAGCAGTCTTACAAACTGGTGGCGAGTAAACTACCTAAGTATGAGCGAGTATCACTGGGCTTGGCTGAGTGATTCGCTTGTATAAAAGTTAGCTGTTTAGATCAAACAAGCAGCTATTTGCTTTAATTCTCGGCAAACGAATAAATATTTAATATTTTTTGTTTGACTCTCAACGCTCAATCCGTAAAGTATGCATCGAACGCAACGGTGGGTAACCTAAAGCGTTGAAAGAAAAGGCGCCTTGGCAGAGTGGCTATGCAGCGGATTGCAAATCCGTGGACCTCGGTTCGACTCCGGGAGGCGCCTCCATTTCTTTCTCAAAATTTTAGATGGTGTTTATCGCATTAAACGGCATCACAAAGAAA
>NZ_BCUD01000033.1 GCF_001591105.1 Vibrio nereis NBRC 15637
GGGCGTTATGCGACCCAGAAATAGGAGTTTCGAGTGGAAGAAATAATTGATCAGTTAGTTGCTCAGGGCTATGAAGTCTCTGGTAGCAATTCAAGTATTCGAGTGAAAATGGGGGCATTAACGGGGAAGGCGATTATTCGGAAAAGTGCCTATTCAAATACTTTTGTGGTGTCTACTCATACTTGGACTCAGCTTATCGCTTTGACGCTGGCACTTTTTTCAATTCTATCGTCGCTTTTTAGTCAGTGGGGACAGCCAGAGTTAAGTGGCGCAATGTGGTTTAGTTTTTCGGTTGGCATTCCCGTAGTGATAATGGGTTTTGTATCCGCAATTATTGCTGAAATTCATTTGCAGCCCGTCCGCCAGATCGTAAGAATGGCAAATTCAAAGCTATCATCACCAGTCGCATAACAATCTGTTCAAGAGGGATTCGCAACGCGTGGCATTTTCACTATGCGTTGGTTTTAGTGTTTAAGGTGGTGTGCGGTAGCTTATATATTACGTTGCTCACCCCTTAACAGGGCGTTATGTAGCTTCAAGTAGGTCAAAGGAGAATTCGGTTGTTTAGTAAGAGACATGTTTACTTCCAGGTAGTCAAAGGGAAAGTTACTGGTCGAAACCTTGAAACCGGTGAATGTGCAGTAGAACTTTGTGAGGGGCTAAGTCACCCTCGAACTTTGATGGGTGACTTTTTTCTAATTGAGAGTTCATTCCAGAATATAATTGACAAGCTAGCGCCTAAAAAGCCTTTATTGCGAACTCCAATTTTGTTTATTCATCTGATACCAACGGCTGAAGGTGGTTACACCAATGTTGAGCTAAGGGCATTTAAAGAGGTTGGGTTAGGCATAGGCTCTATAAAAGTTTACTTAATAGTGGGTGGGGCAGAATTGTCCAAAGAGCAACTATTACAAGGCGAGTTTCATGAATGGCCGTCAGCAACATAACAAGGCGTTTAAGGCAGATTCCCAACGCTTGGCGTTCTGCATTCAAATTTGGGTTAAGTGCTTACGGTGCAAAGGTTTAGGTTAGGTGGTTGGCGTTGCTCACTACTTAACGCGGCGTTAGCTCTCTTTGCGTAAAAATAGAAGTCAGAGAATGAAAATCAAATCAAAAATTATACTTACAATGTGTTTTACAGCGTTTGGTTCATCAGGTAGTCAAAACGTAGAACCAACATCAGTGGTTTTGACCTATGATAATTCATCTATATCTGCTGAAATTCATCAAGATAGAAGGTTTGACACCATAAAAGATAATGACGAAGAAAATGTTGAGTTTTCAGGCTCAGTAACTAAGGACTCCTCGGATTACATAGTAGATGTGTTAGTCGTTCGAAAAAGTAAATCTCGTAAATCAAGCCGTGAGTTAAATACAACAATTTTGGTGCAGAGCGAGCAAATAGAAACGCCGATAGTTATTGGTGGGGTAAACAGTGAGATATTTAGTATAACTCTAAAATAGTGGGCAAGAGCTAACAAACTGTTTAAGAGTGATTCAGCACGCGTGGCATTTTTAGTATGCGGTGATTTTTGTGTTGAAGTGCCATGCAGTGGCCTGGTCATTGCGTGCTTCACACCTTAACAGGGCGTTATAAGTAATTGTCAGTTTCGGATCTAGGGACTAAAAGATGAAGTGTTCAGTGTTTATTGCAACCAGTACAGACGGTTACATCGCAGATGTAAATGGCGGTTTGGATTGGCTTCATGTATCAGGCAATCAGGGTGCTGATATGAGTGAAAATCCAGATATGGGCTTTGCTGATTATGTAAATTCGGTTGATTGTATGGTCATGGGGCGAAAATGTATGGAAACGATCTCTAGTTTTAATCTGACCTCTGAACAGTGGCCTTATGGTGATATAAAAATTTATGTCTTGAGTAATACACTTAAAGCAGCGCCTGAAAACCTTTCAGGTAAAGTTGAAATGTACTCTGGAGGCCTATCTGATTTAGTGCGTAAACTTGCTCAAGACGGTTATAAGCACGCTTATATTGATGGTGGCTCTACAATTACCTCATTTTTAAATCAACAATTGATCAATGAAGTCACAATAACAAGAGTTCCTGTGATTCTTGGTGGAGGTATTCCACTTTTTGGTAAATTGGAAAAAGCTATTCAGTTGCGAGAAGCTTCAGCAACAGTGTTTCCTAATGATTACATTCAAACAAAGTATTCCGTAAATTACTTATAACAAAGCGTTTAAGAGGGACTCCCAACGCTTGGCGGTTTTGGTTAAAATTTTAGCTTAAGTGTCTATGGCACAACAATTAAGTTTGGGTGGTATTGCGTTGTCGCCCCTTAACGCAGCGTTAGGTACTTTAGGAGTCATAATGAAAGAATTAGCAGTACATTCATGTGAAAAATTAAAAGAAGTCGAGAAGTTTTTCGCGTCTTATCAATCAGCAGTATTGTTTCACTCTTCTCAGCATTTAGCTCAGGGTTTACCTCCTCACCTAGCAAGGAACATCCACGGTAACATGCCCATTCGGATTTTGGACCGAGCTCCAACTGGTTATGAAAAAGGTGAAATACCCGCGATCGAACTCAATCAGGCTGATATGAAGCAGTACATGATGGAAGAAGGTTCGAGGAAAATATTTGAGTTTTCAGTTCAGTTAATGTACTCAAATTTTGAGCATTTTATTCGAGAAGCGATGATTTATCTCAAGCCTGAAAAGTACGAGGGGAAGGTGATTTACTTTGGTAAGGATAAGCTCGTGGAACTGGGCTTAGATATTTCAGATGAACTGTTTTTTAATATTATCTCTATCAGGGAGACTCGAAACTGTTTAGTTCACAATTCGGGGGTATGGGATGAGAAAGCTGCAAGAAAACTATCCAAAGCAATAATTGGTGATGAAATTTCAGACTATCCACTAAGCATTGGTTCTTCGACAGGCGATACTTATAGAACTGCGGTAGGCTCAACTATTCAGACAGCACTTAATCAGACTGCAAATATCAAATGGATGTCTACAGTGTTGCAAGAATTCTATACAGTTGTAGAACGTACCTAACAAACGCTTTAAGACGGATTCGCAACGCGTGGCATTTGTGGTTTGCGGCAAATTTAGTGATTTAGGTGGTGTGCGGAAACATCGCATTGCGTTGCTCACCACTTAAGCGGGCGTTATACGCCTATCAGGACAATCAACAAGGAGCAAGGAAATGAATCAGCATGAAAAACTTAATTATGTTGAGTTTGGCGCAAAAGACTTAGAGTCGACAAAATCATTCTTCTCTTCAGTTTTCGGTTGGGAGTTTGTCGACTACGGACCTGAATATACAGCTTTTTCAAGTCAGGGATTAGACGGTGGTTTCTTCAAAGCTGATTGCTGCAACCAAACTAATACCGGTGGAGCACTTTTAGTATTCTACAGCTCTGACATTGAAGGTACTCTAAAGAAAGTCGCTCAAAGTGGTGGTGAAATCATTCGTCCTATATTCGAATTTCCTGGCGGTTGCCGTTTTCATTTTCTAGAACCAAGTGGTAATGAGTTCGCAGTTTGGTCGGAAGCCCGCGTATAACAAAGCATTTAAGGGGGATTCACAACGCTTGGCAGTTTTGGTTTGAATTGGCTTTAGTGTTTTCGGCACAATGGTTTAGGTTGGGTGGTTGCGTTGTTCACCCCTTAATGCGGCGTTATATGCCTTTATCGAAAATTCTATTGACTCAAAGTCAAAAAATAGTAGTATAGTTGGCAATCGCGCCTAGACCGCTGTTACCGAGTTTTACTTGGTATTACGTCTAGGCCTTCTTATATCTGGAGGTTAGTAATTTGGCTCTTGTCGAAGCGAAGCCATTTAAGGAATACGACGAACTGGTAATTTCCTTGAGTGGTAATGGTATGTTGATTCCTGATACCGAGCGGGCTGAGCGGAAGCTTTCTCAAGTCGGATATTATCGTTTGAGCGGCTTTTGGTATCCATGTCGCATGATAGAGTTTGACGATGATGGTAATGCCATTATGTTAAACAGAAAGCCTAAACGCTTAGATACATTTCTCCCTAACACAAGTTTTGACGAGATATTTAAGCTTTATACTTTTGATAAGCGTCTACGCTTATTGTTACTTGATGCCATTGAGCGTATCGAAATTAACCTCAAAACAGTTCTTGCACATGAGTTAGGACGTATAGATGAACTTGCCTACCAAAATCCTGACTTTATCAACCCGGCTCAATTAGAAGACTACTATTATAAAGGAGCTCAAGTTAAAAACTCTTGGGTCGAATGGAGCGGTCGTCAACGTTCGGAGCTCTCTCGTAGTAAAGAAGAGTATATTGTTTGGCATAAGAAATCTAAAAGATCTATGCCAATCTGGGTTGTTGTTGAGGCATGGTCATTTGGTACTCTTTCGAAGTACTTCGAACTTTTGAAGCGTTCGCATCAAAATGCTATCGCTCAACGCTTAGGTGTTAGTAATCCGTCATTGCTAATTCGCTGGCTTCAAGAAATTAACATTTTGCGAAATAGGTGTGCTCACCATACAAGGGTCTGGAATCAAACGTCAAATAACCCCATAGGTGTACCTGAGGGAGGTGCTACAGATGATGGTATTTACTTCGATCGCTTTGCGTTAAGTGAAGATAGTAGAAAGAAGCTATATGGTTTGATCACAGTCATTTGGTACTTAATTCAACAGATAGGCCCTAATTCAGATTGGATCCAGCACTTTATCGATGAGGTAGATTCTTTTTCTAATCTTCCACTGTGTCACAAGGAATCAATGGGTATCCCAGAATCGGGTATGAATATCGACAACTTTATAGCCTAGGCATATAACAATCTGTTTAAGAGTGATTCGCAACGCTTGGCATTTTTTGCTATGCGTTGCGTTTTGTGTTTAAGGCGGCATGCGGTAACTTCGGTATTGTGTTGCTCACACCTTAACAGGGCGTTAGGGCTATTTTGCGAGTTTAGTCGTACATGAAGGGATTAGGTTAAAATGATTGGAAATTTAAGTCTAAGCAAGAATGTTCAGTTTTATGAGCTGAAAAAAGCAATTACGAAGAAGTCTATTGAAGATACATTCAAAGAGATCTCTAAAGAGCGTGTAGGTAACTACCTTCTAAACGAGCCTAAAAGAAGTTATACAACAGCTTCAGGTAATCAAGTTGTATACTCTGTTGTTGCATACAAGATAGAAGCCGAGCCTTCATTTTTAGCGGGAACTTCTGTTAAAGAACAAAAGTATGCCTATTTGTTATTAATAGAGTGTGATGACGCCTTAGCTATTTTGAAGAAATATGTTGATTCACCAGAAAAGTATTTTTCTTCTTTTATAGATGAATTTGATTACCAAAAATTCTGTCATTTTCATGGTGATAAAAGCCCAGAATATGAAAGGGTCACCATGAAGAACATGAGCATATCAAATGCTGTTATCAGATCCCGTTCATTAGAAGCTAAAAGCTTGAATGGTATTGTCTCATCCAATTCGTCTAGTCGATCAATCCCAAGCAACTTCAGAATGAAAGTCGGCGCAGACTCATATACTCTAACTCCAAGTACTTCGAGAGTTAGCCATAGAGATAAAAAGTCAGCATTTGATGAATTAATCGACTGGGTTATTGAAATTAAAGATGAAATAAAGGTAACTACAAACCAAAGTGAGTTTCTTAGAAATTTTGCTTCCCCTATCTGTTTGAAGGATATTATAGATTTGGGGCATAAGGTTGTGGCTATTCTTATTGATTTGAGTGAAATAGAAACTAAGTTTCTGGCTGGTCAAGTTACCCTAAGTAAGACTGATGGTAGTCAGTTAAATTCCGGAGAAATAAATAGGATTTTTAATCAATTAAAATCTCCTGTTTTAGTTGACGGTGACATATTGAAAGTTAAAGGTACAGCTTTATCCGGTAAGGTTTCATACTCAAAGAATTTAATTACAATTAGAAATCAGGTTCTCGATAACATTTTAGTTACTGAAAATGGCACGAATAGTTACACTATTGGTAAATATGTAAATAAAGAAAAGCCATTTTCTGCTGTGTTCGACTCTCCAAATTACTCATATTATTCTAAGTCATGTTTTGAAGATAAGCATTTGCTGAATAATATTCATTCGATACTTAATATATTTGATGATAGTTATGATTTTAATGGTGTTTCCAGTGAAAAAGAAAAACCACATGCAAGAAGTTTAACAAGATTCCCTGTTAACTCTCTATTTCGGAAAGTTGAAGAACAATATTGTGCTCCTCATAATATTATTATCTGTGATGACATGAATGACGAATGGGCTGATCATATTGCCATAGATAGCAATAGTAATATTCCGTCTATCTCTTTTATACATTCAAAATTTACTAATAAAGATACGTATGGCGCTAGTGCTTTCCACGACGTAGTCGCTCAAGCACTAAAAAACATTGGTCGAACTCAAGCTGAAAAACAATTATATAAAAATAAATACGATAATGAATGGTACAAAAATTATGAGAGTACCAATATTAGTAGAGTCACAGGGGCTCAGAATTGGCAAGATCTAGAAGTAGCTCTCGATGCTGTAAATCAAAATCCTAACTCTATAAAGAAAATTGTACTTGCAACACCTTTTTTGAGTAAGGCTAAGTTGACAGTAGAATTAAACAAATTGGCTTTAGGTCAAAAATGTAAGCCACATTATGTGCAATTAATCTGGTTAATCAATACGTTTATAAGTTCATGTAAAGATTTTGGGGTGCAAGCTCACATATTGTGTAAACCATAGCCCTAACAAACTGTTCAAGAGTGATTCGCAACGCATGGCATTTTCGCTATGCGTTGGTTTAAGTGATTAAGGTGGTATGCGGCGGTATCGGTATTGCGTTGCTCACACCTTAACAGGGCGTTAGGTGCTTGGAGAAAATCATGAACTCAAAGGAAGTCGTCCTAGCTTTTTGGGATGCGATGAAAACAAATGACTTTGCCAAAGCAAGCGAGTGGCTTAGCCCAGACTTTGAGGGTTTCTGGCCGCAGTCTGGTGAACTTATTATTGGCCGAGATAACTTTACGGCTATCAATTCCTATTACCCAGCGAATGGTGTTTGGGAGTTTACAATTCACTCTGTAGTTTGCGACGGTGAAACAGTTGTCACTGATGTATCAATTACAGATAGTGTCCAAAAAGCACGAGCTATAACTTTTCATACCGTTGAAAATGGCTTAATAAGTAAGCAAAAAGAGTTCTGGCCAGACCCAATGGAAGCACAGGCATGGCGGGCAAAATGGGTCAGATTAGTGCAAGATTAAGCTACGCACCTAACAAACAATTTAAGAGTGATTCGGCACGCGTGGCATTTTTACTATGCGTTGGTTTTAGTGGTTAAGGTGGTATGCGGAAGCACCGTATTGCGTGCCTCACACCTTAATTGGGCGTTAGGCATCAAAGGTTACAAATGTACAGTTCGATATTGATAGTATTGTTTGGTCTTTTGGTTTCACTCGGTGCAGTTGCGGGGACTTGTACGCAGGGAGATGATGGGCGCTTTTATGCTTCGATAATGTATGGCTCAGTACTGTTCATTCTCATCATAGTCAAACTTCTTCGTGAAAATAGAGATTCAATATTTATATGGATTACGCCCTTGATTGCTTTGTTAGTTGCTATATCGGTAACTAGTGTCTGGGCGTCTTTTGTAATTGAAACAACCATTGAAGGTCATCATTTGTGTGGCAAAGAGTTTGATTCTCATTTGGGAGAGTCTGGCGTCTTGTCTAGAAGCATACCAACGCTTCATATTGTTTTCTCGTTGGCTATTTTCATGCTTTCATTTTGGAAGTTAATGAGGGTAAAAACGGGCAAGTAGTTTGTGGTGACAAAATGCCTAACAAACTGCTCAAGAGGGATTCACAACGCGTGGCATTTTTACTATGCGTTGATTTTAGTGATTGAGGTGGTATGCAGCGGCTTCGGTATTGCGTTGCTCACCCCTTAGCAGGGCGTTAGCCCTATTCGGAGATAAAATGAGTTTTACTGAGAACGATATGAAGCGGCAGATGGTTTTATTGCAAGAAATCGAATCGCAATCGGATCGAGGTACTGCAATCGTTGGTGCCGCTTGGGTGGAAGAAGAACTAAAGGCAGCTTTGAAAGCAAATTTATTAGATGATGAAGTCGTATATAAACGACTTTTTCAGAATGGTCGACTGTCAGACTTTTCTTCTTGTATTGATTTGTCTTACATGCTGAAACTCGTTGATAAATCTCAGTACCAAGATTTGGAAAAAATAAGAAGAATTAGAAATGAGTTTGCTCATAAGTTGACAGACAAAAATCTTGAGGAGTTGTCTTTTAATAACGCAAGTATAAGTGACCGCTGTATGCAATTGTCTTGCATACAAAACGAAAAGATAACAGATCCAAGACATGCATTTTGTCGTGCTTGCGCTATTTTATATTCCGAGTTCTATTTTTTAACCATAGTCCCTAAAATTCGCTATCAGCCATAGGGCTAACAAACAGTTCAAGAGGGATTCACAACGCGTGGCATTTTTACTATGCGTTGGTTTTAGTGTTTAAGGCGGTATGCATCAACTTCGGTATTGCGTTGTTCACCCCTTAACTGGGCGTTAGTTGCCAACGGGAAAAACGCCACTTAAAGCAGAATATTTAGGGTTAATGTCCGTGTGTTTTTGGCTAGATTTTCGTATTTCAATTTCTAGTGATTTGGGTTTTCTGTTTCAGAAGCCGATTTACTTGTTGAAAGTTAGCTCTGTAGCATTGTTTTTCCAAAAGAGCTCTTAGGTTTGACAGTCCGTTTTTTACGGCGTTGTGTGTTCCAAGTGGTTTCAGTGACAGTCGTTTTAAAACTGCGCCTGATTTAAGTTTCTTAAAACACGTAAAGCTAGTGTTGGCAAAGCGGCAATCCACTTCAAATGAAAGCGTTAGGTCTGGCAACTAACAAAGCATTCAAGAGGGATT
>NZ_BCUD01000034.1 GCF_001591105.1 Vibrio nereis NBRC 15637
CGATTGTACTTTAGAACAGCAACATAACAAAGCGTTCAAGAGGGACAGTCAACGCGTGGCGAGTTTGGCTCAAATCTTGGTATTTGTGTTTAAGGTGGTAAATTGAAGTTTGGTGGTAGCGCGTTGCTGCCCCTTAACGCGGCGTTAGGCTAACCGGTTGAAATTAGAATTACACCCTCATTTCAAAGAAAATCGAGAACCGTAGGTTTGCTTGAAAAATAAGCGAAAGTAATATTGGTATGAAGTGCCACCGAATCATTAATTCTGCGGGAAATAAATGAATATATTACTGTGTATAGCTACCGTGGTTCTGTCTAAAGTTATAGGGTCTCAAATGGGGTTCACCTATAATTTATTTTCCGATCCATTCAGCTTGAAACTAGCTCTTATCGACTTTTCGCTGTTTGTAGTTGTTGGTATCACACTGCATTTTGTTTACGAAAAGGGCAGGAACTTAATCAAGGGCCGTGGGCAAAATTAGCCTAACAAGCAATTTAAGAGGGATTCACAACGCTCGGCATTTTTGCTTCTACTTCGAATTTAGTGGTTACGGTGCAATGTTTTAGGTTTGGGTGGTAGCGTTGTTCACCCCTTAATTGGGCGTTAGGTTTCTCCGCGGGAAACATCGAATTCGAGGATTTTAGATCATGGATTATGAAGCGAAGCTACGACTTGCTCACAAAGAGTTAAATGATAAAGGCGTTTGGAAGTCGAACTACAATCCACCAATTGTAAAGTGGTTACGTAAACTTGGAATGTGTTTTCCGCCACCTTATTACCAAAGTTATTTTGCAAACGTGATGCTTTGTGTGACTTTCTTTGCTCCTGTATGGGGGATCTTTCAATGGTTTTTCGTGTGGAACGAGCTAGGTAAACCAGTTTTAGAAGCCGTTTTCATCTCGTTACTTGCTGGCACTTTGTTTGGCTTTATTATGGCAACCTTCTACTACATTAGACGTAAGCAATTAAATCTAACAGATTGGGGGTCATTGGGAGAATAAGCCCAAAACCTAACAAGTTGTTCAAGAGTGATTCGGCACGCGTGGCATTTTTACTATGCGTCGGTTTTAGCGGTTAAGGTGGTATGCTGAGGCTTTGGTATTGCGTGCCTCACACCTTAACAAGGCGTTAGCAGGTATAATTCGTGACTACCGCTTCAAAAAAAAGTCATTCAAGTATTAAATTAGTATGAAACTTATAGTTTTGAGTTAGAATTCATGCTTTTAGAGAAATAAGCATGAAAAAGGAAGACGTAAAGCTTGAAGTAAAGAAGTGGACAAACTGGTGGATAGAGCAGAGACAGAAGAAGCTTACAGAATTGATGTCTGACACAATGTCTATAAACCCGTTCATGATGCCATTTCTTTTCGAGTACCATTCTCTACAGAATTTCGATGAAGTTGTCGAAATGATTATCTCCAAACATTTAATGACAGGGCATGATACTGGGTTTGGTAAGTTAATTGATGAGAAAATTCTACCGAACGTTTTTGGTGCTCAAAAGTTAGATAAAAAATTCAGAGAACAAAATCCACCGTATAACCAATCTTGCTTTGATGAGATCGATCATATCGTTAAACGTGAGAACGGTGATGTAGAACTGCTGTCACTAAAAGCAGGGAAATGGACTATTCAGCTAACAATGGCAGTCCAGTTAAACCATTCTTTTAACGACATACTTTCGCACCATTCTGATAAATTCGACAGTATCGTGGTGGGAGTTTTTTATGGTCAAAACTCGGATCTTACAGATAAGTATAGGATTTTAAGAGGAATCAACACTGGAGCAAACCACGATGTTGTTGATCTTACTGAACATGTTCAAGTTTATGCTGGACATGAATTTTGGGCATGGCTTAATGATGGTGAGAGCGACACGCAGTATTGGGTGATTGAAGCTATTGAGGAAGCAGTGATCGAAGCTGATATCAAGCAAACCAACAAGAAACTAATCGATGAGTTTAAACTTCATGTTGTTGATAAATATAATAAAACCGTATTGGATGAGAATGGTGATGCAGATTGGAAAAAACTATTAAAGATGATTAATGGTTAAAAAAACAGAATGAAGAGGAGCAAGGCTCCTCTTCATTCTATCTAGATCAACTCAGTTTGAGTTAAGAAAACAACTCACCTTGCTCGGATGATTTACTTTCTTCTGCTTGATAGTATGAGGTGTCACCATTAAAAGCTTTACCATTCTTAAAGAAAGTTCTCGTTCTAATATGAGGTCTGATATGTTCTTCAGTCCTAGAAGGGTGTGTAAACTCAGGCGGCACGCTTTGCTCTATTTTTTCAAGTATTCTCTTCGCTGTTTCCGCTGCAACTTTACCTAAGCGTATAGGTACTGCGTTTCCAATCTGTCGGAATTTTTGAGTTGTAGTACCTTGAAAGTCCCAGTTAAGAGGAAACTCCTGAATTGCTGCTGCTTCACCGACACTAATAGCTCTAAGTTCTTTAGGGTGGCACATGCTTGTTCCTGCATGGTTCGGCATGGTCACTACAGTCGGAGATGGGAAGGCGTAAGATAACTTTCTCCAGTATGCACTACGACCACCTTTTAGGTACCAACTTTTACCCATAGACTCCTTCTGAATGTCTTCTGGCATACTTCTCCAGTTTCCACCTTCAGGGACTAGCGCTAAATACTTAAGTTTTCTTGGTGAAAAGTTCATTACCTCAGGGCAAGGGTCGATAAAATTGCTTCCAGGGCCGATGGCATCACCGAGGGTTTTAAATGGAGGTAAGTTGTCTTCAGGGCGATTACTAAAAGTGGGTTGAGGAAAGTCTGCTTTATGACCGTACCTGTTACCGATTAGGATTACACGCTCACGTATCTGAGGTGCGCCGTAGTTTGCTGAATTAACAACGAAGCAATCTACGTGATAGCCTATTTCATTGAAATCATTGATAACTTTGTTCAATAAAGAGCCTTTCTCAAGATAGCTTGGATCAATGTCACTTTCTTTAGTTTTCTTTGAGTTTGGAACAATAGACATAGACATCAATCCTCTAACGTTCTCCATAATAAACACTTTAGGTTTGAGTTCTTCTACCAATCTTAAGTATTCAAAAATCAATTGCCCTCTAGCGTCTTCTATACCTAAACGGTTACCAAAGACACTGAAAGCTTGGCACGGAGGACCACCAGCGAGTAGGTCGATTTCATCAATACCTGTGATGTTTTTAACTTCATCCCCAGATACTTCTGCGACACTTTTTTCAATCACGGGTAGGTTTGGGCGATTTTTCTTAATGGTCTTAATAGCTGCTTTGTCTATCTCTACGCACACAGCAGCTTCAAAACCAGCTTGTTCAATGCCTAGGTCTAGCCCCATTGCTCCACTGAATAGTGATACGAAATTTCTTGTCATGTCGATTGCTAACTCTTAAATTTTAGTACTAAGACGATAGACTAATGCTGTTTTTTTATACAGTAGTAACTAACGTAATCGAGAACTATACCACAAAAATGTCAGTCACTATATACCAGCTAACAAAGCATTTAAGAGTGATTCGCAACGCTTGGCAGTTTCGCTTCGCTCAAGTATAGCCAAGCGTCGCTCACACCTTAATGCGGCGTTATATTTATCGGAGGTTTTTTAAAATACTGTACAAATTTTCTGTTGTGCAAGCAGAAAAAACAATATAAAACTGCGGTAATACTAACTCTAGCTGTAAGGGAATTTAATATGCAATTTGATTTGTTGCCTCACGAAGAGCAGGCGCTTGATTTTTATGAAGAGCAGATAAAAGAAACACAAGAGCCCGAGTTAAAAAAACAGCTTTTACAGTATTACTTCGATTATCTTTCTAGTCTCCACACTATTGAGAAAGAGTACAGAAATACTATGGTAAAGCATGAGCAAGAAATGGAAAGCAAAGATCTCGAATACCGTGCATTGAGAGCAGATCGTCGCCGAAATCGTCCATCTCGTGAGCCTAGTGAGAGTGATGTTGAGTAGCATTTAGGGCTAAATATAACAAACGCTTCAAGACGGATTCGCAACGCGTGGCATTTCTACTGTGCGTTGATTTTAGTGATTAAGGTGGTATGCAGCGGTATCGGTATTGCGTTGCTCACCACTTAAGCGGGCGTTAGGTAACAAGGATGATTATGACAAAACATATAGATTTAGAAGCGATATCTGATCATATTAGTAAAAATATAGGGTCAATACATCAAATATTCCATGAGATAGTTTCGGATGATCTCCATATAGATATTTGCCATGTTAAGTCGTCGCTTTTTAGACGGTACGAAGTATTAGTGACAATGGGCATGAGTGCAAAGCCTATGGTGATGCCAGAAGACAGTGATGAGCCCCGATATATGGAGTTAATAATTATTCTCCCTAAAGGGTGGCCATTAGACAAAATGTCTTTTTATGATGAAAATCATTATTGGCCAATTAGATTGCTTAAAGATCTTGCTCGCTACGTTCATCACAATAATATATGGTTTGGTTTTGGCCATACTATTGCAAATTCAGAAAGTGAAAATAGCCTAACTAACTATTCCCCAAATACGGGTTTCTGTGCATGCACGTTGTTACCTTCATTAACGCTGGGAGAATCTTCTTATGTGCTTAGAAAAGAGTCCGATTCAGAAAACACAGCCTTTTTAACGGTAGTGCCAATCTATAAAGGTGAATTAATGTATAAGTTTGAAAATGGTATCGATGCATTGCTAGATTTGTTTGACCAATTCAAGGTTAGCGATCGGGTGGACATCAAGCGCGGTGCAGTAATTACCTAACAAGGCGTTTAAGAGGGACAGTAAACGCGTGGTGAGTTTGGCTCAAATTTTGGTATCTGTGTTTATGGTGGTCAATGGAAGTTTAGTAATATCGCGTTGCTGCCCCTTAACGCGGCGTTATGCTGCTCTTTAATCTGGAAGTTTGCCAAATTGCTACCGGCTATTTGGCAAACTTCCGGTTCAAAGTGCAACTCTACTTAGTCTGCTCTTCGTCCTGCTTCTTTTTTTCTGAGGTGAGTTCAATTAGCCATTTTTGACTGAATTTACGAGCGTTTTCTTGAAAAAATACGTACGAAATAGGAAGTAGAGTTAGTATAAACATTAGTGCACTGAGGGCATCTTGGGAGTTGCCTACCGCGAAATTAAAAATAGAACATACGAATGCAATAGCAATCAGAATCAAACTAATTAGTAACCTCCAATATCGTTTCTCCAATTCAAATGCTTCCGTAAAAATACCATCTTGAAAATTCACGGAATAGTCACAAGATTTGTACTTTTCAATGATCTCTTCACCATTATCGTGACTAAGAATAAAGTTTATTAAGCTAACTGGAGCTTTAACGCCATATACTTTATTGAAAAGCCGTTGCTTTCTTAATGGCTTATCTTCGCTATACAACTCTTCAAAATCACAATGTGGAGAGGCTTCTTTCTTGACATATAAAAATACTCCAGCAGCAATGAGCATAATTCCTACGATATTAGGTATTATCGGACTGCTGTCTACGGAGTTCGCCTGAATAGTAGCATTTTCTAGGTTTATGCTAGCCAAAAATGCCCATTGTGCCGCATTGGCCGCAATTAATAGCAATGTGCCCGCACTAATTAAGGCTTTATCGGCCCTATATTTTGGAAAGAATAAGCGCAAAATGCGCTCAATAAAGCTAAGATCGATATTGTTCATAAATAGAATCATGGTTTGATTAGGTGTGAGCTGGATTATTCATATTATTCATGACTTTACAACTGATTGATGTGGTGTGATGGAGGTTTGTACAGCATAACAATCTGTTTAAGAGTGATTCGCAACGCGTGGCATTTTTACTATGCGTTGAGTTTAGTGTTTAAGGTGATTGCGGCGGCATCAGTATTGCGTTGCTCACACCTTAACAGGGCGTTATAACTACCGTCAGGTTTGAACTCCATCGAATTATCTTCCAAGCTCTTTGCACAGCTCGATCTACATGGCTAACTTGGTATTACATTGAGACTCGGTGAGAATGCATATGTTTAAATGTCCAAATTGTAGTGCCCCCATTTCGATTGGTGCCAAGTTAACTATAAACCTTGATAAGAACATAATATGTAAGAATTGTTCACAAGAACTAAAACCAGTGAGGCTGTTCATATATATGGTGATCTTTATCGCCCCTACAGTTATGTCTTTACTGGTAAACTATGGGGAGCTCAATTATTTGGCGGCAGCAGGGAGTACATTTGCGGTTTGCTTCTTTTTATTAGCATGTCAACCATTGAGGAAAATGTAGTTATAACAAAGCATTTAAGACGGATTCCCAACGCTTGGTATTTTCGGTTTGAATTAACTTTAGTGTTTACGGCACAATGATTTAGGTTGGGTAGCAGGCGTTGCTCACCACTTAATGCGGCGTTATGTGCTTTAGTGGAAATGAATATGGAAATCACAATCAGACGTATCGAAACAGAAAGCATTGAGGACAAAAGTATATTCGAGACTCTGTTCAAAGAGTATTTATCTGGATCCTCAGTTGAACTAGATCTCTCAGTAATTGCTCAGCTATTTGCGTTGCCTTATTTCCACGGATTTATCAGTTTTTTCGACAATAAGCCTGCTGGTTTTGCGGTTTGCTTTGAATCGTTCTCAACTTATCGTGCCCAAAGAGTAATGAATATCCATGATTTTATGGTGTCGGACAACTTTCGTGGTAAAGGTGTTGGCAAGGCGCAACTGAACGGTATCGAACAGTATTGTCGTGATAATGATTACCTCAAAATCACACTAGAGGTCGGTGATGATAATGTTGCAGCTAAAAAGCTCTATAGTTCATTGGACTACGAAGATTACAGAGTGGTTTTGACAGGGCAGCAACATTGGCAAAAGTACCTCAATTAGCACGCACATAACAAACTGTTCAAGAGGGATTCGCAACGCGTGGCATTTTCACTATGCGTTGGTTTTAGTGTTTAAGGTGGTATGCGGCGGCTTTGGTATTGCGTTGCTCACCCCTTAACAGGGCGTTATGTTCAAAGGAGAAAAATTTGAGTCTATTTATGGATATTAGCTTTGGGTGTAGATGCTCTCATCATATAGAAGCGACTGTATATGTTCCTGATCCTGATTTCATGGCAGAAAAATCTCGTGATAGTACCAGTGAACATTGGGAAGAAATTGAGTGTGAGAAGTGCGGTGATATGTATGAGGCTTACATAACTAACTCATTCTCATATGCTGAATGTAGCATTGATAATGGTGAAATCGATGTAAATTATTCAGTCCCTTATTATCCTGATTTAGGTGAAGACGATCTCGATTGGTTTATTGAAAGTTCCAAACAGTTTTCTGTATTCGAACGCCAAATAGAGAACGTAAAAGGTCTTCTTGAAGCGGAAGTTTCCGAAGAACAAGCTTTTAGCTTGCATGTAATGCTACATGGTCATGTTGTTGCCGCAGTTGAGGCATATCTTGCATCAACGTTTATACATAAGGTCACTAACAATAGTGATTTTATACAAAAGCTAGTAGAAACTGATCCTACGTTTTCACAGCAAAAATTCACTCTTAAAGAAATATTTCAAAAACAAAACCAATTAAAGCAAACAGTAGCGAAGTACTTAAAAGACTTGATATTCCATGACCTTAAGAAAGTTAAGCCCATGTACAAGGAAGTGTTGAGCGTAGATTTTGGTGAAATAAAGTGGTTATTCCAAGCTGTAAGTACAAGGCATCACTGTGTTCATCGTGCTGGTTATGATAAGGATGGGAACCCCTTAGTTATTGGTGCTGAGTCCATCCGAGAGCTAGTTGATAAAAGTTGGAGCTTTATCGTCTTTATCGAAGAAGAGCTAAAAACCTTAGAACAACAGTCAGATTTAGATTTCGACATACCATTTTGAACATAACAAAGCATTTAAGAGTGATTCGCAACGCTTGGCAGTTTCGCTTCGCTCAAGTATAGCCAAGCGCC
>NZ_BCUD01000035.1 GCF_001591105.1 Vibrio nereis NBRC 15637
CAGAACATTATGATTTCTACATTTGAGTGGTTTTCTGTGAATTTGGGCGACGCGCTTATATCACAATCGGTATTAAGCGAATATCAATGTCATCTGACCAAAGTTTATGAACAAGCCGGTAGCCCAGAGTACTTGGTTGCAGTATTTAGGCACGAATCCCAAGACCTCCATTGCCACATAAAGCTGTTTCTTACTTCGGAATTTCAGCAATTAGCAATGTTAGATGGCGCAGTAAGATGTGCTAAACCAAGCTTTGACAATACTAGCTATTTGGCTGGTAATCCAAACTATATGGCAAACAAGTAGTTATGCCTAACAAAGCGTTCAAGAGGGACAGTCAACGCGTGGCGACTTTGGTTTAAATCTTGGTATCTGTGTTTACGGTGTTAAATTGAAGTTTAGTGGTAGCGCGTTGCTGCCCCTTAACGCGGCGTTAGAAATTATAGGAAGTACAGTGGAACCATATTTTGAATTAGCATTTGCTCTAGAGTCGAAATCATTGAGTTTTTTTGTAGGTACTGGGTTTTCTATGTACCTTACAGATGGTGCAGCTCCGAGTTGGCTAAGCCTGTTGAAAGATTGTGCTAAACAAATCGATGGTGGCGATGAGCTAATTGAACAGTTATTTCCTGATGATAAGCCAATTATGCCTTTAGAAGAGTGTGCAAGCATTATACAAGCAAAGATGCACACCAAAGGACTTTGCTTGCATGCAGAAATTGCTAAGGTCATTGATACTATCAAAATTTCAAATTTTGATAAGCCAGCGATAGAGTTTATAAAGAACAATGATGGTTTGAAGTTTATGACAACAAATTATGATTTGTTGTTAGAAAAACAAGTTTTAGATGGACTTCCTGTCACATCATATGCAATAGGTTATCCTATACATAGGCAGCCAAAAGGAACACAGGTTTATCATGTTCACGGTTCAGTTAAGTACCCCAAAAAAATGATAGTAACAGCAGATGATTACTATCGTTTTATCAACAGACCTGATTACTTTTCACATAAAGTTGAAACTCTATTTGAAGAAAATACAGTAGTAATTATTGGATATTCGTTGGGTGATATTAACTTTAAATCAATATTGAATAAGTTACGTAGCAATCGTCAACACGATATAAATAGGCAACACTTATTTTATTTATCGAGGAGCTCCGTAGATCAGCACATCAAAGATTACTATGACCGTTCATATGGCTTAAGAGTAATAGATGGTGTTGAAGTTGATGAGTTCTTTACGGCACTATCCCAAAAGCATAGTGAGATTAGTCCGAGAGTTGATAAATACGAATCACTGTTGCTACCAGTGTTGGAAAAGAAGAAAAAATTCACTGATGCTTATCTTAAGAAGAGCGATTCATTTTTTGAAATTCTTGCGCTTTTATCGTCGAACGGAATCATTGTCTCACACCAAAGTGTGATGGAAGTTTTACTTGATGTACTAGAAAGAAAGCGAGGGTTCACAACAGAGTCAGGAGCCTGGGATCAGTATGTTCAATTGGCAAAATGGCTTATTCACCTCGGTTCTATTATGGATATATCGGGTACTCCACTTGAGGAGACATACTTAAAAGCTGTAGAACGCTCTTTTAATAACATGTCTAAAAAACAAACTCTGGGTTTGTCATGGCATGCTTTTAAGGCTTGGAAAAATCATTGGTGTGATTTGACCTATGATAATCGCGTGATGGTATACAACTATATGATTGGAGTGGGTGTAAACTCTGATGGCAGTGAAGTGATCGAACAATAATTTCTAACAAGCAATTTAAGAGGGATTCACAACGCTTGGCACTTTTGCTTCTACTTCAGTTTTAGTGTTTATGACACAATGCTTAAGGTTTGGGTGGAGGCGTTGTTCACCCCTTAATTGGGCGTTAGCTGAACAGGAGGTTTATTTAAATATGGCGGCATATATTACTGAGGGTTATCCAAGTCGTTTAACCGACAGGCAGATTGAGCAACATATTAAAGAATACTCCGATGAAATTGTGAAGTTTCGGGGTAATACAAATTTTACTTCAGCATATGTACCGTTAATACAATTGGGTCAAGCTGAGTTACAAAATCGGCAGAATAAGAAAGTATTCAGATTGACACTTTTCATTAGTATTTTATCTTTGCTCGTGTCTTTTGCGGCGCTTTTTGTTTCTTATTCGTCGATGGATTCTAGTAGTAGTTGGGAGCAGTCTCAGATCGAGCTTCTGCAAGAACTAAAAGAGACTATGTCTAACCCGAAGATAAGTGTTGAAGCACCAAAAGTTGAAACCAACGAAGTCATTCAACAAGCTGATACACCGAAAGAAAGTTCAGCTAACAAGTTGCTTAAGAGTGATTCGTAACGCGTGGCAATTTTACTATGCGGTGACTTTTGTGTTTAAGGCACTGTGCGGTAGCTTTTGTATTGCGTTACTCACACCTTAGCAAAGCGTTAGTCGCCAGAAAAAGCTAGCAGTCAAAATCATGTTTTTAAGCTCAAAGCTTGGCTACTGGTTGTTTGGTTCATAGTTTCATCTTCGACGGTCAAAGCTTTGTTTCATCGGCTCTAAATCAATGCACTGCTATTTTCCAAGCGGTTGTTTCGTTCTTTGGTGGTGATAGAGCGGGGCAATCGAAAATCTGTTTTTGGTTGCAAATCTGCTCGGTGAGTTTTTTGGTTTAAAGGCTTATTTACTTGCTGAAAGGACGTTTTCTCTGGTGTTGTAAGTTCCACGTGGTTTCAGTGACTTTGTTGAAAGTCCGCACTGCCAGATTAGTTCTTCCAAAAGCGCTTTTGGGTGTTGTCAGTCCGTTTTCTACGGCGTTGGTTGTTCCAAGTGGTTGCATTGAGTAGCCGCGGTGAAACTACGCCTGACTTAAGTGCATCAAAGCACATAAAGTTAGTTGTTCGCAAAGTTTAGTTCGGCTTAAAATTGTCGCTCAGTGCCTCGCGACTAACAAACTGTTTAAGAGTGATTCGCAACGCGTGGCATTTTTACTATGCGTTGGTTTTAGTGTTTAAGGTGGTATGCGGCGGCTTCGGTATTGCGTTGCTCACACCTTAACAGGGCGTTAGCTTTTAAGGAGAATTTAGCGGTTATGAGAAAAAGTAGAGTTTTCGGAGAAAGGGATCTTGGGGATTTTCTTGAGGCAAGTAAATCAAATGCTACTTTCTCAATCGAATCCGAAAGGGATGACTACATTCTAAACGTAAACGAAGATGATTACGTTGCTCACAAAGTGTCAGAAGCAACGGTGGAAGGTTTAGAAATTTACATTGACGACATTTATGCTTCTTCTAGCGAGCAAATGATACCAGCTGAGTATTTTCCTCGCGATTTTCATGTTTATTCAGGGAAGTCTTATAAGAAAGATGTTATCAAATTTCATGTGCCAATAAGCGGAAATGTTCAATTGCTCCATTGTATCCCGAGTTCTAGAATATTATGGACGATGGAGATCGAAGTTAGTCGTGATGAGTTTTGTTTTGAAATAATTAACTTCAGAGACGATGCGGATGAGATAGTTCGTAGAAAGGATGAAAACATCAGAAATATATTGCAGCAGTATGGCAACGTTAAAGCTGAAGTAGAAAGAGCTAATGCTAGTTTACAGCAACATATTCGTAATGCATTTAATGCACGAAAGCAGAGAATTCAAAAGAGCTCTGGGGTACTCGCGTCATTAGGTGTTCCAATAAAGAAATCTAGTGCTGCATCAGAAACATTTTCTATTCCGAGTCCTCAAAAGAGGAAAAAAACTATTTTAAACAAGCCAAGCGTAAAGGAAGCTGGATTTACACCAGAACCAAGCTTAGACCAGAGTACATATACAGATATATTGAAATTGATCCATGATGTGGGAAAAGAGTTTGAGCGGTTGCCTAGCTTGTACGCGGGTAAGGAAGAAGAGCATCTTAGAGATCATTTTTTAATGATGTTAGAGCCAAATTTTGAAGGTTCTGCTACCGGAGAAACATTCAATAAAACTGGCAAAACCGATATATTACTCAGGCATGAAGGAACAAATGTATTTATTGGTGAGTGTAAGTTTTGGAAAGGCGAGAAAAGCTTTGTATCTACAATAACTCAGCTTTTAGGCTATCTAACCTGGCGGGACTCAAAAGCTGCTGTAATTATGTTTGTGCCAAATAAAGATTTTAGTAGTGTTGTTAAAACTGCGAAAGAGGCAGCACCAAGACACTCCAACTTTCTCAAGTACGTTGGTGAAAAAGATGAAACATGGCTTAACTACGAGTTTCATCTTGACGGCGATAGGAACCGATCAGTGAAGCTTGCGATCATGCTATATCACACACCAAGATAAAAGCTAACAAAGCATTTAAGAGTGATTCCCAACGCTTGGCATGTCTCATTCCATCGTTGGGTTTGTGTTTACGGTGGTATGGTTAAGTTTTGTGGTAGCGTTGCTCACACCTTAATGCGGCGTTAGCGCGCTAAGTCGACATGATATTTATAAACATTATTAAGAGGAAAAGATGAAATTTAATATGTCTGTTAATGATAACTTTGCTTCATTCTTTGATGAGGGGAGTGAAATTTATATTTTCGTTGATAGTTTTGATAATGAAAACTTTGATGTGAGGCTAGGAAATATAAGTGAATCAGAGTTAATTGGCTCAATTTCTGCGAAAAGTGACTCTGAATTGAACTCGAAGCTTGAAGAGCTTTATCGTAGCTTTATGGAGGGGTAAGCATGATTTCACAAGCTCAAATAGCTGCGCTCGAAAGTTCAGTAAATGAGATTTTACGTCGCCATAAAATGTCATTTAAGTTATCTAAGCACTTTGTTAAAGATAGAATGAATGACACGCGTAATAATCCATTGATAATGATTGCTGAGCTTAACTCTATATTTAATAGGTTAACAGCATTACATGTAGGGGCGCTTAAGAAGTTGAGTCACAATGATACTTTTAATATTAGGTGTACGGTTTCGCATATAAATATGCCTTGTGCTGTTAATAAGATTCACGTTGATGGTGATGAGCATCAAGAAAATATAGTTATTACGGTAATGAGGAAAAAGGACTGGAAGTCAAAGGACCCCAAAGAATTTCTTGTTTAATTTAATAGCGCGCTAACAAAGCGTTTAAGAGGGATTTGGCACGCGTGGCATTTTTAGTTTGCGTTGGGTCTAGTGATTCCGGCGCTGTGCGGTAGCTTTTGTATTGCGTGCCTGCACCCCTTAACGCGGCGTTAGTTGCCTTGTGAATATCGCATGTTCAACTAACTGTACAAGTTGAAGTCGCTAGATTATACTTGTTCCATTAATTGTACATATGGAGGTTCTTATGAGAATCGTATCTTTTACTGAAGCTAGAAATAGTCTCAAAGCGGTTTTAGATGGTGTCGTGAATGATGCTGACACAACCGTAATTACTCGCCGTGACTCTGAAGATGCAGTTGTTATGTCCCTAGACTATTACAATAGCCTAATGGAAACAGTTCACTTACTTCGCTCACCTCAAAATGCGGAGCATTTAAATCGTTCAATAGCGCAGTATCGTGCTGGTAAGACAACAGCACGAGAGTTAATTGATGAGTAGTAGTCAACGTTTACTATCTTGGACTGACGATGCTTGGGATGATTACCTGTACTGGCAAACTCAAGATAAGAAAACCTTAAAACGCATCAATAAGCTTATCAACGATGTTAAACGCTCTCCATTTGAGGGCATTGGTAAACCTGAGCCACTAAAGGAAAACCTATCTGGTTTTTGGTCTCGTCGTATTGATGACACTAATAGGCTTGTTTATGCCGTAGATGACCAAGCAATCACAATAATTTCGTGTCGTTACCACTACTAAATGGCTTCATCGTCAGGCAACTAACAAACGCTTTAAGACGGATTCGCAACGCGTGGCATTTGTGGTTTGCGGACAATTTAGTGATTTAGGTGGTATGCGGAAACATCGGTATTGCGTTGCTCACCACTTAAGCGGGCGTTATGTGCTAGGAGGTACATTGGAATTTATAGGAAAATTCGGAGAGCATTTTGTTCTTGCGGAGCTTTTGAGGCGTAATATTGAGTCTTACCTAGCTATTAAAAGCAATCAAGAGAATTATGATATTACAGTTGTTCTCAAAGATTTAGTTGTAAAAAGACTTCAAGTAAAATCCACCAACCTACAAAATGATAGCACTAACAATGCAACGGATATAACTGATAAAGGTTATGACTATTTGGTTTTAGTCGTGGTAGATGTCGGAGAAACAAAGACATATATAATGACTAAAAGTGAGGTTGACCATATCAGAGATAACAAATCCAAGTTATATGTATCTCAAAAGTCGAAAGAAAAAGGGTGTTATGTTGTTAGACCTAGCTTTGAATCTCACTTAGAACGCTGGGACAAAATAGTTCGCACATAACAAATTGTTCAAGAGTGATTCGGCACGCGTGGCATTTTTACTATGCGTTGGGTTTAGTGGTTAAGGTGTTATGCGGAAATTTCGGTATTGCGTACCTCACACCTTAACAA
>NZ_BCUD01000036.1 GCF_001591105.1 Vibrio nereis NBRC 15637
GGCGTTATGATTTGCGAGGAATATATGCTCTATTATTTAGAATCAGAATTTACAAGACAAAGTAAGCTTGAGATTGAAGCAGAGCTAGATTCCGCACGAAAATGGATTTCAGAAGAGCTTGAGCTAGATTATAGTCGTACTCGGCTAGGTCGGTATATCGATTACTTACAGGGCAAAGAAAAATTAGAATCACTTGATGACTTTAGACAGTACATTTTAATTGCAAGAGAAGTTCATGACCTTTTGAGGGTGTTTCGTGCATTTATAGGTTCAGTTGACCCTGAAGTTAAGAGTAAAATTGAAACTGCTCTATCAGGTCAACATTTCCGTTATCAAGCTGCAAAAGAAGAACTTGATCGATCACGAGATTATTTGCATGAGCTGTCGATGGCTTCTAGATTTAAAGATAATGGTTTAAGTGTTGATATTAAGGGGCGCTGTGATGTTATTGTTCGATATGAAAAATATACTGTGTTCATTGAATGTAAACGTATAAAGTCTGAAATTCAATTATTTAAACGTTTTAAAAAAGCAGAAAAGCAATTGAAAGGTCGGATTGGTAGTTCACAGAAAAATAAAATCGGCTTCATTGCTTTAGACATTACTGACTTGGTCATAGTCGATGATGTTCTCCATGAATACTCAAGCGTTAATCAACTAAGAGAGTATTTTTACAACAAGCTTAAAGTTTACGTCGCACAGCATAAACGTAAAATAAAAAGTTATGTGGGACGAGCAACTAAGAGTGTTCTATTCTCTGTAAATGGTTTCGGGTATGTAAAGGGAAAAGGAGTAGTCAACACAACAACTTTTTATGCAGTAGGTTGTGAATCGAACCCTAAAGATTTTAAAAATAACGATAATATATTGAAGAAAGTAGTTTGAAAACAATCATAACAAAGCATTTAAGAGTGATTCCCAACGCTTGGCATTTTTGGTGTTAATCGTTAGGTTTTGTGTTTACGGTGGTAAGGTTAGGTTTTGTGATAGCGTTGCTCACACCTTAATGCGGCGTTATGTTGCCCCGATAAATTTGACAATCTAGAGTTCGAAAATGATAAGAAAGTACAATTCAAATGACTTAGATTCGGTTCTTGGAATCTGGCTTGAAGCCTCTGTTAAAGCCCATGATTTCGTCCAGGCTGACTTCTGGGAATCTCAAGTTGAGAGCATGCGTAATATTTATATTCCTGCTTCAGAAGTTTTCGTTTATGAAATCGAGTCAAAAATAGTTGGTTTTTATGCACTTTATGAAAGTACTTTGGCTGCTATATTCTTGTTTCCTGAATTTCAGGGTAAAGGCATCGGTAAGCAATTATTAAGTCATGCCAAAGCTCAAAGGGCGATATTGAGCCTTTCCGTATACAAGGAAAATCAGGCTAGTTATCAATTCTATTTATCTCAAGGTTTTGCAGTCGTCAGTGAGCAACTGGACGAGCATACGGGACACCCAGAGTACACAATGAGTTCGGGCACATAACAAAGCATTTAAGACGGATTCCCAACGCTCGGCATTTTTGGTTTGCTTTGAATTTAGTGTTTACGGCACAATACTTTAGGTTCAGTGGTCTGCGTTGCTCACCACTTAATGCGGCGTTATGGGTACAGAATAGACTTCATTCATATAAGGATCGATAATTGTTATTTAAAGAAAAACTATTATTGTCAAACTGCGACTCAGTTCGTCAGTTAAGACTGGAAGAGTTACGTAAAAGGTTCCTAATGGGTATGGTTTTTGGGGATGGTGTAGTCCTATCTCCGAACACTCTTGTTGATAACCACAATATGGATGAAATTCTTAAAAAAAGAAATTTAGTTAAATATTTGAATGAAGAAGGATCTGGAAAGTTAGTAATTAGAGGGTTCAATTTAAAAAACAGTTTTGACTTAGAGGAGTACTATGAAAAATTGCCTAGCAATTTTATTCTATCAAGCATCGAAGGAGCGCCGGAAAAAGGAAAGCTCACAAATTATCAACAAGTTTGTTTGTTAGAACGTATACGTAAAACTCAAGCAGCATTGAATGCCATAGTTTATAAATCAGAAAAGGTGGCACTTGAAAAAAGCGCTCTACAAGATGAGATTTTTTTAAGGATTAACGATGATTTGGCAATAGGTAATTATTTCAAGGATGATGGTGATAGAATCCTATTTAAAAGGAAAACATCAAAAATATTTTCTAGGTCTGATTGGTATAATTTTTCAGATGATTATTTTGGTAAAATCAGTCCTATTGAATCAAGACGCTTTAAAAATGAGGTGGTAAATCCATCATACAATTCCTTATTTGCAACAAAAGGCGAAGGTTTTTTGCTAGATGATATCAAGGTACTCAAAGATGTACCGGAAAAAATATTAGATGTGGGCGTTGTATATAAATCATTAAAAAATGAGATAGAGTTGGTTCAATATCCGTATAAAGCTTTTGAAATTATCACTACGTTAGGGGCTACAGACTTATTACAATTTATAACTGATGAAGCGATGGGGTACATCGAAGATAAATGTAAAGAAAGTGCAGCAAGAACTTTTACTAGAAAAAACTGGTTTGGTATGTACCCGAAAATGCAACAGTTTTTAGGGTTGGAGTTGAAATAATGGAGCAGTATAAAAACCCTTGGTTTAGCGTTATCAAAGATGGCGAATTTCACTATATCAAAGAAAATGGTTCCGACAATGGCGCGGTAGTGTTAGTGGAATGTGAAGAAAATTATGTTTTTGTTTTAATTCGTAGAGCAGCTCATTCATTTAGTGAGCAAATTGAAGCGCCTCGAGGTTACGGTGAAGTCAATGAAAGTAGTTATAATACAGCGATAAGAGAAGTACTTGAAGAAACTGGATATACAATAGATATAAATCAGCTTGAAAAATTAGGTGCGATAAAACCTAACTCAGCTATTTTAGCATCAATGGTCGACGTGTTTTATGCACGTATTTCTCAATGTCAGTTGACTGGAAAACCTGAGCAAGAAATTGAAGGTTTGGTAAAAATTCCTAAAATTACTATTCGTGAAAAAATTAGGGATGGGGTTATCTCCGATTCATTTACTTTAAGTGCTTTTGCGCTTTTGTGGAGTAAGTACCCATAACAAACGCTTTAAGACGGATTCGCAACGCGTGGCATTTTTATCATGCGTTGTTTTTAGTGATTTAGTTGGTATGCGGAAACACCGCATTGCGTTGCTCACCACTTAAGCGGGCGTTAGCTCTATTACACTGACCAGTCATTGAATACAGAGTTTTCTTATTATTAGAAGCTGCTCAATCTTTGTTATTCCTTTATATGATTATCTAACCCTATGTTGTAAATCGGTCAGAGGTATCTGAGTGAGTATTAGATTTTGTGAAAAGTGTGGTAAGGAAACCGAGCATAAGGAACTAATAAAGCAAAAGCCTTCGAAGTACGGTAAAAGTAAGAAAGAACAGTTTAAGGCTTTTCTCGAAGGTTTCTTTGGTGGTGTAGCTAGTCCTGTAGGGGCATCTTTAGACCTAATTGACAGATATGTGGTTTGTCAAAAGTGTGGTCATAAAACCATAGAAAATCAGGGCGATGAATTCCAATAGTAATAGAACCATAGATTGTCTTAGCGCACCGAGCTAACAAAGCGTTCAAGAGGGACAGTCAACGCGTGGCGAGATTGGTTTAAACCTTGGTATTGGTGTTTACGGTGGTAAATTAAAGTTTGATGGCAGTGCGTTGCTGCCCCTTAACGCGGCGTTATTTTGCTTTTTGAATTATGGAGGATAAGGGTAAGTGATAGTCCCACAAGCTTTAAAAGTTGGTGATAAAATCGGCTTTTTTTCACCATCATCTCCAGCAACGGCTTTTGCGCCAAATCGCTTCAGGCGAGCAAAATCTTATCTGGAATCTCAAGGCTTTGAGCTAGTGGAGGGTCATCTCACTGGCTGTTCTGATTCATATCGCTCAGGCTCAATTCTAGAACGTGCAGAAGAGTTTAACCGATTAATCCGTGACCCTAATGTACGGTGTATCATGTCTACAATTGGTGGTAGCAATAGTAATTCTCTATTGCCCTACATCGACTATGAAGCACTCAGAAACGATCCCAAGATTATCATTGGTTACTCTGATGTAACGGCTTTGCTACTGGGTATCTATGCTCAAACAGGGCTTATTACTTTTTATGGTCCTTCACTGGTTGCATCATTTGGTGAGTTTCCACCCTTAGTTGAAGAAACACTTAAGTCCTTTCTGGAAATCTTATGCTCGGAGTCTGACTCGTATCAGTACACAATGCCTTCGTCGTGGACAGATGTTAAGCACGACTGGGAAACTCAAGACTCTCCAAAAACTAGTTACGCAAATGAATGGCAATTTTTAGGTAATGGCCAAGTTAGTGGTCGTATAATTGGTGGCAATCTGAATACCATGGCAGGCATATGGGGTAGCCAATATATGCCTAAGATAGAGCCAGGCGATATCCTCCTGCTTGAAGACTCTCTCAAAGGTATAGAAACAGTCGAACGTTCTTTTGCCCATTTAATGGCTTGCGGTGTGTTTGAAAAGGTTGGTGCAATTGTATTAGGCAAGCATGAACTGTTTAATGACAAAGGGACGGGGCGCACGCCGCTTGACGTTTTGCTTGAAGTGCTAAATGGTAAAAACGTCCCTATACTTTATGGTTTCGACAGTTGTCATACGCATCCAATGCTGGTTACACCTCTGGGCATTCAGGCTTCAATTGATTTTGACAGCCAAACTATTGGGCTTGAAAGTCAGTGGGTAACAGCAAATTAACAAGGCGTTCAAGAGGGACAGTCAACGCGTGGCGAGTTTGGTTCAAGTCTTGGTATTTGTGTTTACGGTGGTAAATTGAAGTTTGGTGGCAGTGCGTTGCTGCCCCTTAACGCGGCGTTATGTGCTTGGAGGAAAAATGGAGTATTTTCAGTACTATGGAATCGACTGGGTTGCAATGGTACTTACGTTTCTTGCAATTTGGCAAATTGGAAATAAGAGCAAAATCGGTTTTATTTTAATGATGTGCGGTAACACTAGTTGGGTAGCAGTTGGTTATCTTACTGGCAGTGTGGCAATGATAATTGCAAATATCATCTTTTTCTCAATGAACCTTAGAGCAATCATCAAATGGTCGACGCCAGAGAAAGAGCCTAAAGTTAGTGTTGCTGAGCAGTCATCTACAAGCTAGAAGTTCGCACATAACAAACTGTTCAAGAGGGATTCGCAACGCGTGGCATTTTCACTATGCGTTGATTTTGGTGATTAAGGTGGTTTGCGGCGGCTTTTGTATTGCGTTGCTCACCCCTTAACAGGGCGTTAGTTTGCAAGAGGAAAAACGTAGCTATATCGCAAGATCTAGTGGTAAAAACTCAAAGTTGAAATTGTCGTATCGGCGTTCAATTTCAGTGTTAATTAGCGTGGTAAAAATCCAAAATTGGCATCGTTTCAAGGGTAGATTTGTTCTTTGGTGCGGCGACTTTTGGGTTCACTGAGTTGAACTTTTTTGCTGAAACTCTGCTCGTTGAGTTTGTTGGTACAAAAGCCGATTTACTCGCTGAAATGACGTTTTCTCTGATGTGGTAAGCTCACGTGGTTTCAGTAACTTTGTTGAAAATCCGCATTGTGAGATTGGTTTTCCAAAAGTGCTTTTTGGTGTTGTGAGTTCGTTTTCTGCGGCGTTGTTTATTCCAAGTGGTTTCATTGACTAGCCGCTTTGAGACTACGCCTGACTTAAGTGCATCAAAGCACATAAAGTTTGTTGTTCGCAAAGTTTAAGATAACGTAAATTCAACGTTTTGGGTCTGCAAACTAACAAACTGCTCAAGAGGGATTCACAACGCGTGGCATTTTTACTATGCGTTGATTTTTGGTGATTAAGGCGGTATGCAGCGACTTCGGTATTGCGTTGTTCACCCCTTAGCAGGGCGTTATGTGG
>NZ_BCUD01000037.1 GCF_001591105.1 Vibrio nereis NBRC 15637
CTCAAATTTAGTTTTTACCTTTTTAAAAGGTGAAGATGATAGTTGAAAGAGCCCGTTTTTGAAACGGGCTTTTTTAGTCCTCAAGGACAGAAATAAAAGATGCTGATATGGCTCAGTCGGTAGAGCGCATCCTTGGTAAGGATGAGGTCCCCAGTTCGATTCTGGGTATCAGCACCATTTATTATTTGTTTTACGCTTTAATATAGAGCTTAAACCAAAATATAAAGAATTTTACTTGGCGACCATAGCGCTTTGGACCCACCTGATTCCATGCCGAACTCAGAAGTGAAACGAAGTAGCGCCGATGGTAGTGTGGGGCTTCCCCATGTGAGAGTAGGACATCGCCAGGTTCTAATTTAGACTCAAGAGTCTAACCAGTGCGGAGCGGTAGTTCAGTTGGTTAGAATACCGGCCTGTCACGCCGGGGGTCGCGGGTTCGAGTCCCGTCCGCTCCGCCACTTCTTAGAAAGCCTAGTCGAAAGACTAGGCTTTTTTCATTTATACCCCCATATTTTCCTCCTGGAATGCATCCTAATTGCCCGCGATTCTGATGGCATCTAAGCCCTGTCATTAATGCCAAGCTTTGGTAGAAATGTCGGGGGGCTTTCTGCTTTCATTAAGTTCTTTGCTTTTAGACCAATTAATCCTTTGGGGATGCCGATCTGCCACTAGACCACTAGTGGTCACTGCTTTTAACCGCTAAATTTTTCTCTCGTCGTGAATTCTTCACTTAGTAAACTGAGCTAGGCTGTATATTTTTGTTCTAAGCTATTGTTTTTTATTTGATTGTGATAGATTTGCGCTCTGTTTTATTGTGCGCTGTTGCGTATTGTTATATATCACGATCAAAAATATCTATGCATAATATTAAGAAACTGTGGCTAGGTTACTCGTTACTTAGCTTACTTCTTGTCGGCTGTGGCGAAGATGATAACGCTAGCCAAAAGAATATTGCTAAAGCTGATAATGTAGTTTCAGTTAATACGGAATTTTCCGCGACTTATTTTCAGACAATTGGCTCTGATTCTTCACCGAAAGCTCTACCTGTTAGCTACTCCCGTTCAAGTGCTGTTAAAGCGGTCAATACTGATTTGCGTTATAGCGGTCAGATGAAAGTTATTAATATCCTCAACGGTGAGGAGCAGCAATTCGATTGGCCTGTTACTCAAAAAGCGGATGGAGAGGTGGTATCTCACCGCGTATTGACACTAAAACCGGGTCATTATGACTTTACTTTGATCCTGAGTCGAAATGAGCATCAGTATGTTGCCAAGGCTCTGGGCCAGGAAATTATAGACGGCAAAACACCAGAAATTGATTTCGTGCTCTTACCTAATTTAGGGGATACCATTAATAATATAGATGAGGTGCAGTACGTCTCTACGCTAAAATTTGCATGGCCTGCAGAAGAACTCGCTGCTCTGAATCAACCGCAATTCGGTTTGTCATTTGCCGACCAAGACGAGCAAATTTATACCATCAATAAAGATACTGGTATAGCTGAGTTAATAATGAATGTAGAGCCAGGAGAGTATCAGTTGTCAATGCGCCTCTATGATGGTGACTTGATGGTGGGTAAGAGTGATGATCAGAATGACTCGGTGAATTTTGTTGAAGGCGAAGATGCCAAAATGGACATTATCCCACTTCAGGCCGATGTAACACTTAGCTTGTCTGCATTAAAGGATATTGGGACTTTCTCTTTTACAATTCCTACTGAAATTATTCATGAAGTGGGCTCAGCTCAGGAATTAGCGCTGATTGTCCGTCTAAGTGGAGACAACGTTCCTGTTCAGGAAAAAGTACTGACTGTATATGATGAAAATGGCATCTATAAAGCAAGTGGATTGTTTGAAACTTATGGCCAAGGGACGGTGGATGCTTATTTGGCGTTCCACAAGCTTGATGAGGAGTCCGAACAGTTTGCTAGCGTGCCTCCATTCTCTAGCTGTAATACTTCCATTACCGTTGAGTGGAACCAGACTCTAGGCTGTAAACTGATCCTGGAACGCGAAAGTATAGTTAGTGGTCGTATTCTGGGTACTCTAATGCTCAGTATACTGGATCAAAATCTACAACCTGTTTTGGGGGCGAAGGTGTATGTTGATGGCAAGCTTATTGGTCTGACAGGAGAGCAATACAGTGCGGGTTCAATCAAAGCTCATTTAGTTGCCGGAGAGCATACCATCAAGGTTGAAGAAGGGATTTTATCTGCTGTCGAGAGCATCCAGATGGAACCGTTAGCCGTTAACAATAAAGTATTGTATTTGAAAAAACGTTCTGACGTGGGTGACGGTAATTTTGTTCAACATCAAACTATCCGTTTTGAAACAAGTGAAGACAAATATCACGATTCAACTGTCTTGATTGATGTGAATGGGGATGGCCACCTTGATTTGGTTGCTTCTCGTCGACAGAACAGTATTTTAGTTTATCCGGGTGATGATATGGGTAAGTTTAAAACTTCACCATATGCTGTTGGTGATCAGCGCAGAACCCAAGCCATTGCTGCTTCCGACTTGAACGCTGATGGTAAGCCTGATCTTATTCGAGCGACATCTGATGGTGATCAAATTTTCTTTAATGATGGTCACGGAAGGTTTAAGGATGCTGGTTTATTACTGGGTGAAGGAAGTAGTCAGTCAATTGCGGTGGGCGATCTTAATAATGACAACCATCCAGATATTGTGGTCGGCCAAGAATATAAAGCCCCATTGATCTACTTGAATCGTGGCAACGGTCAATTTTCTAACAGTCAGGAGTACTTGAGCGATCATTCGGCCTCTAGTCACTCATCCAATGTGGTGTTGGCTGATGTTAATGGTAATGGTTATCTAGACATTATTTATGCAGGTGGTGATAAGAGTAATATGGTCTATTTGAATGATGGACTCGGTCATTTTTTAGACTCTGGTCAGCGTTTTGGCAGAAGTAACAAAGAGAAAAGATATAATGTTGCCGCCGGCGATGTGAATGGTGATGGGCTTCCTGACCTTATTATTACCAATATGGATTTTCATGGTACGGAGCAAAACTATCTATATCTCAACGATGGTGAAGGTGAGTTTGTCGAGTCTGATGTATTTGTTGGTCAGAATGGTAATGCGGCGGCTTTTTTAGATGTAAATAGTAATGGGTTTTTAGATCTTGTTATTACGGGTTCGGATAAAGAACAACATCACCTGTACCTCAATAATGGGCAGGGGGGCTTTACGCTATCAAGCAGCGTAAATTTTGCTACCGATGCCCACACACCTTTATTTGGTGATATCGATAAGGATGGTGATCTTGATTTGATTTTAGCATTTTCAACAGATACTACCGTCTATCTCAACCAACCCTCGTTTATGTAAATAAATACTGTCGCTTAGGTAATGGTTATAAATCTTTAAAGCTGGGCGCATTGCATGCGCTCAGCTTTGTTCTAACTTACCAGTAAACATGTTTATATCCATAGTGATATTGAGTGTGCTGTATAATTTTGTTTTTTAAGTACACGGGATCCTCGTTATTTCTTTTCATTCAGCGTCCAATCGTAGTCATACTCAAAGCCACCTTTGAGAGAACTTAGTTCTGGGCGGTATCGAGCTAGATGATTGATTAGATCGGATTGAGAACCGAAGTCTGTCGCAAACCACTCGTAGATCGAAGATAGGCGAACTTGCTTACCGGTGATTTTTACGCCTTTCTCACTATTAATGAAGGACGTGGCAGCTTGTTCCAGTAACTGTTCGGTATTGCTTGCGGTGAATGCTTGGCTCTGTAGGTTCGGGCAACCTAAGCTTGCGCAGTTCACTGCGTAGTGGGTTCTTGGATCTTGCCAAATTGGTCTTAAAATTCGGTGTTCAATGTCGTTCAGGGTGAGCTTCTTATTGTTTATCACCACTACCTTTTCGTCCCACGGTCCAAAGCTAAACAATCCACCAAGTTTGGTAATCGATTTAACTGGATAGGCATCTAGAATCAAATCTACCGTGATGGCGTTATACAGGTTAACCCAATACGCGTACTGTTGTGCTTTGCTTAGTTTGAGTGGGTCGATGGAAGAGAGCTTTTGAATATAGCTTTTCAGGTTCTGCTTATCAGACGAAGAAACACTGCGGTAGCGAAATAGCGTGTTCTCTCCCTCACTAACAAGGTAATTATCCAATATTGTTTGCCAATTTTGGTGGTTAACCTTGATAACTGCATTCTCGTTCGATGAGTTCCAATATTGCCACAGTTCGGCCTTAGGAGCAGCAAATGTACTCAATGAGAATAAAGACAGGGTAAGTAGTAACAGTGCTTTCATTTTCGTAATATTCATAAGAGATTGATGTAGATAAGACCGAACCAATCAAAGATTTGTTTCAAATAAAAAAGGCTGGCCTAAGCCAACCTTTCTCTGCATCAATTCGCTTACTGTAAGAAAGCGGGAATCTTACTTTCGTACTCAGCGATCTTATCTTCGTGCTGAAGCGTTAAGCCGATATTGTCTAAACCGTTCAGTAAACAATGACGACGGAACTCATCGATCTCAAACGAGTACTCTTTACCGTTGGCTCGCACTTTCATCGCTTCAAGGTCAACTTCAACCTGCGCACCTTCGTTTGCTTCAACAAATTGGAAGATTTCATCAACTTCCTGCTCGGTTAAGCGTACGGGTACCATTTGGTTGTTGATCGAGTTGCCGTAAAAAATGTCGGCAAAACTTGGTGCAATCATCGCTTTAATGCCATAGTCAGCCAGCGCCCATGGAGCGTGTTCACGTGATGAACCACAGCCAAAATTTTCACGCGCCAGTAGAATAGAAGCGCCTTGATAACGTGGTGCGTTCATTACAAACTCTGGGTTTGGCTGTTCGCCAGCATCATCCAGGAAACGCCAATCATGGAATAGGTGTTTACCAAAACCAAGGCGAGAAACCTTTTGTAGAAATTGCTTTGGAATGATCGCATCGGTATCGACGTTTGCAGCGTCTAAGGGAACGACCAAGCCTGTGTGTTGTTTAAAACCTGACATGTTAGTTTCTCCTTAGTCCAACTCACGAATATCAACAAAGTGACCAGCAATTGCAGCGGCGGCTGCCATCGCAGGGCTTACCAAGTGTGTACGGCCATCACGGCCTTGGCGTCCTTCAAAGTTACGGTTTGACGTTGATGCACAGCGCTCATGAGGACCTAAGCGGTCGTTGTTCATCGCCAAACACATCGAGCAGCCTGGTAAACGCCACTCAAATCCCGCTTCTTTAAAGATAACGTCTAGGCCTTCCGCTTCCGCTTGCGCTTTTACTTGCTCTGAGCCCGGTACAATTAGCGCCTGAACGTGATAAGCGACTTTGCGACCTTTCGCTACTTCAGCGGCAGCACGCATGTCTTCAATACGCGAGTTAGTACAAGAACCCACGAACACTTTATCGACGTTATAATCCGATAGAGATTTACCTGCTTCCAGACCCATGTACGCCAAGGCTTTTTCTGCTGAGGCTTTTTCTACGGGATCGGCAAAGCTTTCTGGAGAAGGAATCGGAGCATCGACTGAAATTACCTGACCTGGGTTAGTCCCCCAAGTGACCTGCGGTTTAATGTCCGCTGCGTTCAATGTTACAACCGCATCAAATTCAGCGTCATCGTCTGTTTTTAGTGTTTTCCAGTAC
>NZ_BCUD01000038.1 GCF_001591105.1 Vibrio nereis NBRC 15637
ACACCTTAATTGGGCGTTATGTGGCAAAGAGGAAGTATGGAAATTTCATTATTAGCGGAACATCAGCATGAAGTGTCAAAAATAGCTGGATGGTATTTTCGAGAATGGGCATCGAAAGTACCTAATGTCACGGAAAAAATGGTGCAAGAAGATATTGCACATAAAGCGACCAACCAAGCAATGCCTTTAAGTATTGTTGCGCATGAAAATGGAAGCCTTGTCGGAACCCTAGAGCTTAAGTTTCGGGAAAATAGAAATTACCCTGAATATGTACACTGGGTAGGTGGTGTCTACGTTCCAGCCGAACATCGTGGAAATGGCGTTGCCAAAAAGCTGTTGAGTGAGGCTAAAAAAATGGCAGTAGACTTTGGGGTAAAAGCCCTTTACTTACAATGTGAAAGTAAGAACGTAGGTTTGTATCTTGGGCAAGGTTTCACTTCACTTCATCAATCTACGAGTAATCAGGTTGAAACGACAATAATGGTTTGGCACGCAGCCACATAACAAAGCGTTTAAGAGGGACGCCATACGCTTGCTGGTTTCGCTTCGCTCAAGTTTAGCAAGCGCATGTCGCCCCTTAACGCGGCGTTAGGTGCTACATTTACATCATGCAGAATATCAATAGCTATCAATGAAGGGAAAAGTAAGTTTATTTATGGATGACAAATTACTGAGCAAGTATTTGGAATACGCAGGTACAGAAGAAGCTCTAGCGGTTCTATTTGTGAAAAAACATCTCAATAAAGCAAAAGGACATTGGGTTGATATATCTGATTTTCGCAGGTACGAAATGTCCGAAGATGACATGCATTTTAAATTTGTGAACGGTGGCTTATACAAACGAAAGTTAAAGCCAAAATATCCACCAAAATCCGATTTTATGATTAACGGTAGGTTCAAAGAGCGCGAATATTATCTGGCAATTCGAGCCATTACATGGGAAACAGCACATAGAGACATAGATCAACAAAAAAAGAAAAGGGTCAGGGCAATAAACTTCAAAATAACTGGGGTAAGTTACGATAAAAATCGAGGTAACAAAAACTACTTCAGAGCAGATGCTCCTCCTGAAATAAAGGCACTTGCTAGAAACCTCAATGATCGTACAAACCCTCTATGGGATAGAGCTATGGCATATGTTAATGAGCCAGAGTTTGTTTATAAAATCAAGCAAGTCCAAATCTGCTAGAAGTACGCACCTAACAAAGCGTTTAAGGCAGATTCGCAACGCGTGGCATTTTTGGTTTTAATCAGCTTTAGTGTTTAAGGCACAATGGGTTAGGTTCAGTGGTGATGTTGCTCACTACTTAACGCGGCGTTAGTTGCCAAGGCGAAAAACGCAGCTAAAGCAGAGTATTTAGGGCTAATGGTCAGTGCTGTTTTTTCCTGATTCTGTGTTTAGGTGTAAGTTTGCTGAAGTTGCGTTCGATGTTTATTAGCGTGGTTTTGGTTTGCTGTTTCAGAAGCCGATCGCTTGTTGAGAGTCAGCTCTGTGATATTGTCTTTTCAAATGAGCTTTTTGGTGTTGTTAGCCCGTTTTCTACGGCGCTGTTTGTTTCAAGTGGTTTCAGTGAGAAACGCTTTAAAACTACGCCTGATTTGAGCCTACCAAAACACATAAAGCTAGTGTTGGCAAAGTGGCAATTAGCTTCAAATCAAAGCTTTAGGTTTGGCAACTAACAAAGCATTCAAGAGGGATTCACAACGCTTGGCAGTTTTGGTTTGAATTAACTTTAGTGTTTACGGCACAATGCTTTAGGTCGGGTGGTTTGCGTTGTTCACCCCTTAATGCGGCGTTAGCAGTCTATTAGCTCTAGCTTCACGAAAATGACAAAACTGGTTGTGATAAATTTATTGTCGTTGTAGCTTAAATGTATGTTTAATCGGTATAAAAATCAGGGATATGTATGAAAAAGTTGGCAGTGGCAACCTTAATTCTGGCTTCTGTATCTAATGTGGTTTTTGCTCAAAGTTTGAATGAAAAATTGGCCAAGACCGAAGTAAGTCATTTGCAGCTTTTGGCTAACAATATGAACATGTTCATGCTTACAAAAATGGAAAGTATGAAAGAAAAGTCTCAGAGCAATGGTGAAGAGTTCGTTAACGAGTTTTCAAGGCTCACATAGATCAAGAGAACAATCTGGTGTTTAATGCATACTATTCAGCGCCTGTAGCGTCACTTTCCAAAGATAAGTGCCAAGAAAAGCTATCATCAGATATTGAAGGATTAAGCGGTGAAAGTGGTGTGAGGGCTTTTCAGACAATATCTTATTTCCAACTCTCCAGTTCCGAGGTCTCTGATATCTTAGAAAGTGCTAAGTATTCGGTAACGATTATTGCAAAAGAGAACAATGAACTGAAAATATCATGTTCAAAATAGTCTGCTAACAAAGCATTTAAGAGTGATTCGCAACGCTTGGCGTTTTCGCTTCGCTCAAGTATAGCCAAGCGCCGCTCACACCTTAATGCGGCGTTAGTACTGGATTGGCATCAAAGGTAATAGTTTTCGGTGTTTATTGGTTTCTTTTCCTAGCTTTACACCTGAGAAAATGTGCCTTTCACGTTCTTTCCGGTGGCACTATATGAGTTGTGTTCGCTTTGACTGTACCGTTTACGGCTTCTAACTTTCGGGCTATTTCTCTGGTGTGGCTTCTTTGGTGTTGGGGACTCATCGTCAACAGCTGAGTTTCTTTGGCGCTGCCGTACAGTTGCGAAGCCCGTATTCTTTGCTAATTTGAAAACGGTGAAAAGAGGGCAGTTTGGCAAGTTTTTCTTCTAGCCAACTTGCGTTTTGAGATTGAGTTCTAGTTTGGCGGTTGTCCCTTTAGCTTCAGCGTTTTAAGCCAGAAGTCTCGTGCTATATTTCAATATCTTGGTGTGTTTCAAAGGCTTTAAGGGCAGCGTACTAACAAACAATTTAAGAGGGATTCGTAACGTGTGGCATTTTTACTATGCGTTAATTTTCGTGATTAAGGTGGTTTGCGGCGGCATCGGTGTTGCGTTACTCACCCCTTAATTGGGCGTTATGCTCTAGGAGGTAATTTTGCTCGATTTACTCAAAAAAGTGGTTCTAATTAACCTCTCAGCGGCTCTTGTTGTGATCGCTCTAGCCCAGTTTGTTCCATTCTTTGCTACCACTCAGTTGGTCGATTTTCTTTTCTTTGTTGTCATAGTCATATGGGTTTTGGCGAAGCTAATGTGGGAAGGTGGAGTCCATAGTAAGACGACTCGGTTAGATGACCCTAGAACAGACAAAGTCTACAAAATGGTAGAAGGGCATGATTTCGACAAAGATGAACGTGAGCACTATCGAATGAACTACCAGACAGGTTTAGTTTTCTTCATAGCCGGTCTGCCAGCGTTTATTGCTTGTTTAGTCCTTCAATTTCTATGAGCACGAGCATAACAATAAATTCAAGCAGATTCGCAACGCTTGGCATTTTTGGTTTGAATCAACTTTAGTGTTTACGGCACAATGCTTTAGGTCAGGTGGTGGCGTTGCTCACTACTTAATTTGGCGTTATGCGCCGAAAATTGGATTCACATCCATGCTTTTGTGGAGGATACGGATAATCTCAATATTTTGGCTGCCGATCTGACGATAAAATATTACGTGGCTTCCTTGTGGGAATTTTCTGTAGCCATCGCGAATTTCGTCACAGGCTTTACCAATGTCAGGATTTTCGGCTAACAACCAAAATGAGTCATCAAACTGTTTTAGATAAATATTTCGCTGTTCACGACCCCAGCGTCGAGAGGTAAACAAGGCTATATCTCTTAAATCAGATTTCGCCTTGTTAGTTAACTGAAATGGTCTCATTTTCTCTCTTCGCTATCTAACTCATTGATAAACGAATCAAGGTCATAATCCGCAACTCCACTTTCTTCGCCTTCAACAAGCAATTGGCGTAAAGTGTTCATTTTAGTTTCTTGAGTTTCAAGTAAACGTAAAGCTGAACGAATGACTTCACTTGCAGAGCCATAGCGACCGCTTTGGATTTGGTTAGCAATAAAACCATCAAAATGGTCACCTAAAGTAATACTAGTGTTCTTAGCCATAACATAGTCCTCAATACCAAAAGATACCTAATTATGGTACTAGTTAGGCTTGGATGCAAGGCGCATAACAAAGCGTTTAAGGCAGATTCGCAACGCGTGGCATTTTCAGTTTGATTCAGCTTTAGTGTTTACGGCACAATAGTTTAGGTTCAGTGGTAGCGTTGCTCACTACTTAACGCGGCGTTATTATAAGTCAAAGAGAAATTATGTGGACAGATGAAGAAATAGACTCATTCGTGAATAAGTGTTTCGGCAATATGGTGTTGGCGAACGATAGATTAGAAAAAGAATATGGCTTGGGACATTTTGAAAGATTTGATTTTGATGTTCCAAATGGTTGCTTAGTCTTTAGCGATACACATCGAACAGTTAGATTTGAAATTGCATTGATTTGCTCAACTGATACAACGAAGGGTACTTTACAGTGGGCTTGGGCTAATATTTCACTACCACATCACCTGACAAAAGAGTCATCAACACTCAAAACGCTCGCAAAAGAATCTGGCCTGAACATTTTTGATACTCCTATCTGGGAGGCGTCTGAGGAAGAAGGGTGGGAAATGGCTGCAATCGCTTTAGAGAAGCTCGGTGGTCTTGGCGTTTATCGGTGTCCGACTGGAAGTTCAATGCTTTTTGTCGTTCTAATGTCGGTTGTGTGAATGACTTATAACAAATTGTTCAAGAGTGATTCGGCACGCGTGGCATTTTTACTATGCGTTGGTCTTAGTGGTTAAGGTGTTATGCGGCGGCTTCGGTATTGCGTGCCTCACACCTTAACAAAG
>NZ_BCUD01000039.1 GCF_001591105.1 Vibrio nereis NBRC 15637
GGTGAAATAGAGGAAATATCAACTTGATCATAAATTTAGACAAAATAAGTCCTCTAAATCATGAGGTCATTTCATTTTTTGAAGAGTTGGCAAATAATCCAAAAGTTGAAGAACTAATTGTTTTTGGTTCTAGAGCATGTGGTGATTACGATACATACTCTGATGTCGATCTCGCAGTTGTAGCTCCTACGTTTACTAAAGCTGAATGGGTTATGCTGTATGCCCAAGCAATTCACGATATTAGAACGGTACTCAAGATATCAATAGTTAACTATGTATCAAACCCAGAGCGTTTAAAAAAACGCATACGTCAGAATGGAGTAGTAATTTATGAGTCCTAATCCACGAAAGTTGTTAGATAGTCTCGAAAACTTCCGAAAGGCTTTTGATAAGCTAGAATCAGCGTTACAGATTGAGCCAGATCGAGAATTAGTTGTTGAGGGAACAATCCAGCGATTTGAAACCGTAGTTGAACTCGTATGGAAAATGCTAAAGCGTGGACTTAAGTACGAGGGTATTCATCCACAGACACCACGTGAAACAATGCAACAAGGTTTTGCTGCCGGATGGTTAAGTAACGAAATTGTTTGGCAAGACTTGCTCGATAATCGTAATAAATCTTCGCATGAGTACTTAGATGATGACTTTGTTGACGAGTACTATGAAGAAATCAAAGGCTTTGAAGCACCTATTAAGCAGCTTCTTGCGTTCTTAGAAGCCAGATATGCACACTTGTCATAATTTCACCTAACAAAGCATTTAAGAGTGATTCGCAACGCTTGGCAGTTTCGCTTCGCTCAAGTATAGCCAAGCGTCGCTCACACCTTAATGCGGCGTTATGTGCTCGGAGGAAATATGCAATATATCGAAGTCAAAAGTAGCGAAATTCCACTAGATTTATTGCTTGAAGCTGATCCTTCTGAAGCTAATATCGCTTCATATTTATCTGATTCATGGTGCTTTGCTGCATTAGGCAATGAGCAAGTTTTAGCTGCTTGTATCGTTAAAGCGCAGACCAACAGCCTTGCTGAGATATTTAATATATCTGTATCTCCAGAGCTACAAGGTCAAGGTATTGGCTCTAAGCTGCTAAAGTTTGTTCTATCTCAGTTACCAAGCAAGGGAATTAATCGTGTAGAGCTTGGTACGGGTACATTTGGCTATCAACTGACTTATTATCAGCGTTTAGGCTTTCGAGTACACTCAATTATCAAAGACCATTTTTTGCTAAACTACCCCGAGCCAATCTATGAAAATGGTATTCAACACAAAGACATGCTGAGATTGTACGTAAATATTTAGTACGCACATAACAAAGCATTTAAGAGTGATTCACAACGCTTGGCATTTTCAGTTCAATGTTGAGTTTCGTGTTTACGGCTCAATGGTTTAGGTTCGGTGGAAGCGTTGCTCACACCTTAATGCGGCGTTAGCTATATGCGAGGATAAAATGAATACAGTGGATGTAATGCGAGAGTACAATGAGTTTGAACGAAAGCGCATTAACTCGTTTAATGGTGTAAAGAAAACAGATAGTAATCTGACTAAGTTCGTATCAAATGACCGTCATGGTAGCTATATTTCATTCTTCAGCTTCGACGAAAGTCTCACTGAATCAATAGTTAAAGAGCAACTTGTATACTTTAACAAGCGCAATTTATGCTTTGAATGGAAAACGTACAGTACCGATAAACCAAGTAATATCGGCGAAGTATTACTTGCTAATGGTTTTGAAAAAGAAGCCTCCGAATCATTTATGGTTTTGGATCTTTCAAAGGCCATTGGTGAGTCCTTTGATGAATCTCAGATCACAGAGGTTTCTGACAGCACAGGCATTTGTGACGCAATAAGGGTTCAAGAACAAGTTTGGGGTGGAGACTTCGATTGGCAATACAACTACCTAATGAGTCTCAAAGAATATTCTCCAGATTCAGTGTCCATTTATGTAGTGTATGTCAACGACCAACCAGTCACTTCTGCTTGGCTAACATTTAATGGAAGCAGTCCATTTGCAGGTATTTGGGGCGGAAGCACAATCGAAGAATTTCGAGGTAACGGTTATTATAGTTTGCTACTCAATAAGCGTATTGCTGAAGCAAAATCGAAAGGGGTTAAATATCTTATAATCGATGCCTCAGATATGAGTAAACCAATCGTATCAAAGCGTGGTTTTGAAGTCGTAGCGACAACTACGGGGTACACTTCACCAAATAGCTAACAAGGCGTTTAAGAGGGATTCTCAACGCTTGGCACTTTCAGTTTGAATCAGTTTTAGTGTTTACGGCACAATAGGTTAAGTTCGGTGGTTGGCGTTGTTCACCCCTTAACGCGGCGTTAGTACGGGATGGGCATCGAAGGTTAAAAATTCAGCGTTTATTGGTTTCGTTTCCTAGCTTTGCACTTGACCGGGCGTGCCTTTCACGTTCTTTTCGGTGGCACTATATGTGGAGTCTTCGCTTTGGCTTCACCGTTTACGGTTTCTAACTTTTTGGCTATTTCTCTGGCGCGGCTTCTTTTGTGTGGTTAGTTTTTTAATCTTAAACTCAGTACGTTGGTGTGGTTGTCAAAGTTCGGTGACCGAATCCTTTGCTAATTTGAAAATCGCCGAAATAGGGCAGTTTGGTGTGTTTTTCTTATCGCCAACTTGTGTTTTGAGGTTGAGTTCTAGTTTTGCAGTTGTCTGTTTGACTTTACCGTTTTTGCCTAAAGTTTCGTGCTATATTTCAATATCTTGGTGCAAACCAAAAGGTTTAGGAACAGTGTACTAACAAACAATTTAAGAGTGATTCGGCACGCGTGGCATTTTTGGTTTGCATTGGCTTTAGCGGTTAAGGTGGCATGCGGCGGCTTCGGTATTGCGTGCCTCACACCTTAATTGGGCGTTAAGTGCAATCAGCGAGAGTCACATCAAAAAAGTAGGGAAGTATGAGCATTAATATAAAATGGGATGGTGATTGTCGCTTTAAAGTGTCAACTGAAGGCGGTTTTACGTTTAATGTTGACGCTACAAGTGAGAAAGCCCCTTGTCCAACGGAAGTTCTATTGTCGGCTTTAGGTTCATGTAGTGCTACGGATGTCGTCTTGTTACTACAAGATCAAGGTTTTGAAGTTCAAGGTCTAGAAAATACGGTTACTTTTGCCCTAACGGAATCAGAACCTCGTTTATATAAATCGGCAAACTTACACTTTACAGTAAATGGCAGTGGTTTTAAGGAATCTGACATTTTGCGAGCAGCTCAAGAAGCGGTGGAAAAGCATTGTCATGTTTGTCTTATGTTGAGCCCTACGATCGATATCACTTGTTCAGCCGAAGTGGGTAAAAATTGCACTTAACAAAGCGTTTAAGAGGGATTTGGCACGCGTGGCATTTTTAACATGCATTGAGTTTAGTGTTTAAGGTGCTTTGCAGAAGCTTTTGTATTGCGTGCCGGCACCCCTTAACGCGGCGTTAGCTAACTAGTCATAACTATGTGTGCAGTGAACTTATCAACTAATTAGGTCAGGAGTAGGAAATGTTAACTGGAGTAATAGTGGAACATGCTGGAGAGAAAGCGGTCTTAGAAACTCCTCATGAGTTATATTATAGATTCTCAGCAATGGCTTTTGAAAGGCTTCAGGTCAACGAACCAAAAATAAAATCACTTTTAAACAAAGGTAAAGAACTAACTGTTCATGAAGTTAACATCCTTTATGAAAACAGGTTAAGCATGAACAATTTAGTAGTTTATGGTGCATTATCACTAGAGGCGTATATCAACTTCTATGCAATTAGGTATGATATTCCGTTCCATAATGACTTTGAGAAAAACCTTTCGACACTAAATAAGTGGAAGATTTACCCACACCTAAAAACGAACAAAAGTCTTGATGGCTCTGCCATTAAATTGATAAAAGAAATTTTCAGACTTAGGGATGAAATTGTTCACCCAAAGCCTAATAGAATAATAATTGGTGATAATAAGCCTTACAATGGAAAAAGCATCCAGTCAAAGATTGAGTTGCTTGATAAAGGACAATATATCGTAGATCTTAACTCAGTCTACAAGGCAATATTTAAAATAGATCTAGATGAAAAGAAAAGTTACGAGAACGCACCTTGGATGCTGGAACTTCAAAGGATAAATTGAGTACGTTAGCTAACAAACTGCTTAAGAGGGATTTGCAACGCGTGGCATTTTTTCTATGCGTTGAATTTATTGATTAAGGTGGTTTTCGGCGGCTTTTGTATTGCGTTGCTCACCCCTTAGCAGGG
>NZ_BCUD01000040.1 GCF_001591105.1 Vibrio nereis NBRC 15637
TTTAATCTCAATCGCAGTTTTAGAGTAATTCTTAGATATCATCACTCCGGCTTGTCATACTAGTTTGGTTGAGTATGGAGATTAGTGATGAACAGTTTATTGGAAGCGCTCATTAAGCAAGGATATAAGGCTAAAGCTGAAGCAAACCGAATTAGTATTCGTCTTTCATGGGCAACTATGCCAGTCTTAATTACTCGAAACATACAGCAGAATATGTATGAACTAAAGTTACAGTACTGGCGGTATGTTGTTGTAATTATTGCTTTTTCATTTAATGCGCGTATTAGCGTCAAACTTGAAAACTCTGTAAGCCTCATTTTATGGGGCACCTTATCACTTTTGTACTTAGTTTCTGCATTTCTTGTTCATCATAAAGCTAGGGAACTGCAAAAGTATGTAGATTCTATTAACTGCATAAATCACACATAACAAAGCGTTTAAGAGGGATTCTCAACGCTTGGCAGTTTTGTTTCAAAGTTTAGCTTTTGTGTTTCTGGCAACAATGGCTTAAGTTGGGTGGCATCGCGTTGTTCACCCCTTAACGCGGCGTTATATGCTTTCGGTGAAAATGGATGGTTCAATGATCGAAACAGAAAGGTTAAAACTTACACCTGTAACTTTAAAAGATATTGAAATATATACAAAACTTTTAACGTGTGAAGTAACAACTCGTTACTTACCTGGTGGTAAGCCATTTAGTTTAGAGTACATCGAGAATTACGTGCCTGAGAAAGTTGGTCACTGGGAGAAAGGTTTCGGGACATTCATTATTTCCTTAAAAGACGATCCGGCCGTAAAAATCGGTTATGCGGGTGTAGAGCAAATTCCTAATACAAAATTTTCTGATATTAGGTACGGCTTACTGCCTGAATTTCAAGGCAAAGGCTATGCTTTTGAAGCGTCAAAGGCTGTTTTAAACTTCACACTAGAAACTGGCATAGTTTCTGAAGTTCATGGTGTCGCTGTAATTAAAAACCGGGCATCAATAAGTCTGCTTAAAAAATTGGGTATGCTTGAGTCCAGTGATCAACTTTACGACAGTGATGAACTGGTTACGTTGTCTACTCAAACACGCATATAACAAGGCGTTCAAGAGCGATTCCGCAACGCGTGCCAGTTTCGCTTCGCTCACAGTTTGGCACGCATCACGTCACGCCTTAACGCGGCGTTATGAGTCCGAGTAGCCCTGAGTCAAATTTATGTTTAATCAACTAGTTGAATGTGTGGATGTTCATTGCGACAATTGTGGCAACTAAGTTTCAGAGGTTTTGGTGGGATGAGCGAAAACATAATATTAACATTGAATGATCTCGAGAATGATAGAGATCTTCAAAGTGTTTTAAAAGCACCTTCGTCAATGCTTGATCCAAGAGACTCTCGTCTTACGTTGGAACAACGAAAACATGTACTCAAAGAAAGATACGAAAAACAACTCATCGCGGATGGATTAGATACGGGTCATCTTAGGTTTGATTCTAGAAAAAACCTATCCTTTTCATCTAAGCAGAGTCTCAGTACATTTAAAGGATTTGTATTTGAAGCATTACTTGTTCGACTTATAAATGATCACAAAGAAACTATCGGTAAAAAGGCATTTGGTTGGTGCACAAATAGAAAATCTGTAAAAAGTAGTGAATTGGACAAGTATAAGGCTTTTGGCCGAGGCTTTAAATCAACTAGAGATATTTATCCAGGACTCCATAATTCAACGCATAAATCAGATGTCCAGTTTTTTACTATTAATTCAGAGCATCAGAAACCCGAAGTCGCCCCAATAGTAGGAACAAATATTGAAACAGGAATTCAGGTCAAAGCAATTACAGGAAATGAATACCGTGAAATAATAAAACCTATATTAACAGGTGAATATGGGTATGTACTTACCTGTTTGCGACATTCAGATAATGTTCATAGTTATTACAAATGTATGGACCTTATTAAAGATATGTACCGACGTGGAGAAATAGATCATGTACAGAGATGTGAGCTAGAAAGTAGAATTTACTCACCTGAACATTTAGGTATTGATCAAGGTTATATTGATGAGTATAGCTACTACGTTAATGAATGGTATCGAGGCAATGCTGGTCCTGAACCATCAGTAATTGATGCAGCAAGTGCTGAAATAAAAAGTTATCGATACAATGGTACAATTCTAGTGCCGATTAATATGAAGTAGACTCATAACAAATTGCTCAAGTCGACAGCTAACACTTGGCATTTTTGGTTTGGTTGGGTTTAGTGATTAGGGTGGCCTTGTTTGAAATTTTGGGGACGTTAGCTGCAACTTAGCAAGGCGTTAGTTGCCAATGAGGAAAACGCAGCGAAAGCAGAATGTTTAGAGTTAAAATCAGTGTGTTTTTGGTGGCGTTTCGTACTTCAATTTTGAATCGTTTGAGTTTGTGAAAATCGTTCTCAGGTTTCTTTTGTGGTTGGATTTTCTGTTTCAGAAACCGATTTGCTTGTTGAAAGTCGGCTTTGTAATATTGTCTTCTCAAAAGATTTTTTTGGTGTTGTTAGTCCGTTTTCTACGGCGTTGTGTGTTCCAAGTGGTTTCAGTGACAGGCGCTTTGGATCTGCGCCTGATTTTAGTTTTTCAACGTACGTAAAGTTAGTGTTGGCAAAGTAGGTAGTCAACTTCAAATCAAAGCTTTAGGTCTGGCAACTAACAAAGCATTCAAGAGGGATTCACAACGCTTGGCAGTTTTGGTTTGAATTAGCTTAAGTGTTTACGGCACAATGGTTTAGTTTGGGTGGAATGCGTTGCTCACCCCTTAATGCGGCGTTAGCCGTCAGACAGTGAAACAAGAAAGGAGTCTAAATTGAAAGTAGCATTGGTAACCGGAGGCTCTAAAGGAATAGGGCTGGAAACTGTTCTTCGATTCGTGGACTTGGGCTATCAGGTGATAACCTGCTCTCGTTCTAAACAGTCTTGGTTGGAGGCGGTGAATGAATTTCCACAATTAAGCGTTGTGGACTATCAGATTGTAGATATTTCCTCAGAGTCCGAGCTTGAAAAGCTCTTCGACCATATCAAGAATCAATACGGTTTTTTGGATATCGCAGTGAATAATGCGTCACCGGCTTTGGTATCCGGTGGTCAATTTAAAGAAGTTGACGTTTCTTCTTTACAGGAAACATTGAATGTCGATTTTTGGTCTCAAGCCTTGTGCTTAAGGCATGAGTTAAAGCTGATGAATGCGGGTTCCTCCATTGTTAACGTCAGCTCTGTGAATGGCCTAAGACCGACACCTAATGCCTCAATGTACAGCGCGTCCAAGCACGCGCTTGAAGGGTTAACCCGTTCGGTTGCGTTAGAATGTATTGGCTCTGGAGTTCGTCTTAATGCGGTCGCCCCAGGTGTGACATGGACACCACGGTGGGAAAGCAAGCAATTGGACTCACCAAACATTCGAAGTGACATTTCAGAAGTTGTGCCTATCAAACGCTTTGGTCATGCAGACGAAATAGTTAATGCCATTGAGTTTCTGGTCTCAGACAAAGCTAGCTACATCGTTGGTCACACGCTTGTGGTCGATGGTGGGCTATCTTTGGCATAAAACGGCTAACAAGGCGTTCAAGAGGGACAGTCAACGCGTGGCGAGTTTGGCTTAAGTCTTGGTATTTGTGTTTACGGTGGTAAATTGAAGTTTGGTGGCAGCGCGTTGCTGCCCCTTAACGCGGCGTTATACGCTTATCAGGGCAATCAAAAAGGAGCAAGGAAATGAATCAGCATGAAAAACTTAATTATGTTGAGTTTGGCGCAAAAGACTTAGAGTCGACAAAATCATTCTTCTCTTCAGTTTTCGGTTGGGAGTTTGTCGACTACGGACCTGAATATACAGCTTTTTCAAATCAGGGATTAGACGGTGGTTTCTTCAAAGCTGATTGCTGCAGCCAAACTAATACCGGTGGGGCACTTTTAGTATTCTACAGCTCTGACATTGAAAGTACTCTAAATAAAGTCGTTCAAAGTGGTGGTGAAATCATTCGCCCTATATTCGAATTTCCTGGTGGTTGCCGTTTTCATTTTCTAGAACCAAGTGGTAATGAGTTCGCAGTTTGGTCGAAAGCCCGCGTATAACAAAGCATTTAAGAGGG
>NZ_BCUD01000041.1 GCF_001591105.1 Vibrio nereis NBRC 15637
AGTGTTTACGGCACAATAGCTTAGGTTGGGTGATGGCGTTGTTCACCCCTTAATGCGGCGTTATGTTTACAAAAAGGAAGTAAGGTGGGAAAGAAAAATAGACCAAAATACAGAATCTTAGAGTCAATAGTGGTTCAATCTGGTAATCAATATCAAGATGCTGCATCGGTGCTTGCAAGCAGTGATGGAAACCTCTGGGTAGCATGTGTCAATGCCTCGCTAGCAATAGAAATCTATCTGAAATCGTTCTTGATTACAGAACACCAAGTTCAAGGTTACTCAAGATTTAAAGGAACAGTTCACAAATCACATGATCTAGCCAAACTTTATAGAAAGCTTCATCCTCATAAGAAGTTAGTACTTCTGGACGCTATTGAATATGTTTCTCCCGGCATGGACCTAGTAGCAGAGCTGACAAGGCACCGAAATGTATTTACGAACGCTAGATACACTTTTGAGCCAAATAACGTCGAATCAATGGGCTCGGGCATAATCAATTTGGCTAGGGTTTTAAGGCAGGCGGTTACTCATATATTAAAGGTTCATTACCCAGTGACTCGCCCTCCACATCTTGAAAAAGCGGTACGGGAAGCACTTGCGAAAAAGTAAACATAACAAGCAATTTAAGAGGGATTCTCAACGCTTGGCACTTTTGCTTCTGCTTCAAATTTAGTGTTTATGGCACAATGCTTTAGGTTTGGGGGAAGGCGTTGTTCACCCCTTAATTGGGCGTTAGGTTTTTTCCTTGCGACCAATTAGTTTAGCGCTATCATATTGATTTTAAGAAAGAGTTTAATGGTTTGGTAATATTCTTAAATGGAACTTCCAGCTCTGGAAAAACGACATTAAGTAATGCCTTGCAACAGGCTTTGGCTGATGTTTACCTACATGTTTCAGTTGATACTTACTTGTCTCAAATTGCTCAATGTGACCTAAATAATGCCTCACTAATGGAAGAACGACTCCCTTATATCGTCAATGGTTTCCATGAATCAGCAGCAGCTATTGCGCGTACAGGAAATAACGTTATCGTAGATTACATACTTCAGCAGCCAGAATGGTTAGACGCTTGTGTTAAGGCGTTTGAGAGGTTACCTGTGCTCTTCGTCGGTGTGCACTGTCCTCTCGAAGTGCTGGAAGCGCGTGAAGTGTCGAGGGGGGACCGCAAACAAGGAGCAGCTCGTTTTCAGTTTAATCGCGTACATAGTCATGGTACTTATGACCTTGAATTAGACACATCAAGTTTAGGCGTAGAAGCTTGTGTATCAGAAATCATTGCGTATATTGAGTCAGACTCGAAACCTTCGGCATTTGAGAGGCTTAGGGCTCAAAGTGAAATTGGAAAACAAACCTAACAAAGCATTTAAGAGTGATTCGCAACGCTTGGCAGTTTCGCTTCGCTCAAGTATAGCCAAGCGCTGCTCACACCTTAATGCGGCGTTATGTTTACTTGTATTTCAGTGGCTTAAAGCTTCTTCGACCTATGTTCTTTACCCCTTTGGCAGTTCGTCCGAGTTGCCTCAGCAAATCCGCATTGTCGGCCTAATTTCGTGAATTCCTCAGCCCGTAAAATATGTCAATGTTCGCGGGTTGCTTCATTTGCAGGTCGTGGCGGTTGGTTTCAAATTTCACGGGCTCTAAGTCGCTTTGAGCGTATTTGCCAATCAGCATATCGGCTTGGCAGTTGCCTCGGCAATTTGCCATTGTTCTGCGCTTTGGTTGGAAAGAGAGGGCGCTTGTTGAACGTTTGTCGGGTTGCCTCATTGGGCAGGGAAGTGGAATTACGCGTTTGGTGTTTCGTGCTTCTGGCGGCCAAGTGAGTATGAGCTTGTGATCTACTTCTTGAAATACGTTTAACAACGCAGTTCTTTGCCAAGTAAATCAGTCATTTGTGGTAAAACATAACAAACAATTCAAGCAGACCCTCAACGCGTGGCACTTTTGGTTTGCGTCAGGTTTTGTGTTGCCGAGCAATGCGGAAAGTGAGTCAGGGCGTTTCGGGCTACTTAATTGGGCGTTAGGCTTATAGGAGATTATCGTGACTGATAAGAAACTGGAAAGATCGGAAGAGTTCATTATTCATGATTTAGCAGTATTGACCGATAGTGATAAATGGAAAAAGTACTGCCGAGTTACGGCTAATGCAATGAGTGTTATACCTTGGGTCGGAAGTATTCTAGCGTCTGGTGCCGCGGCTCATGGTGAAAAAAGCCAAGGGCAAGTAAACGCACTCTATGAAGAATGGTTGCAAGTACACAAAACCAAGATTGAACTGTTGGCTAAGTCGCTCGACGAGGTTACCGACCGCTTAGAGTCTATACCCGAAGAATTTGAAGCTAGAATCCAGAGTGAAGAATATTTAGGTTTAGTTCGTCGCGCGTTTAGATCTTGGGATACCTCTGATACAGCAGAGAAACGGCAATATGTAGTAAATTTGATCTCTAACGCAGCCGCGTCAAATATTTGTCCTGATGACCAGATTCGATTATTCAATGATTGGCTTGATACTTATCATGAAATTCACTTTAAGGTTATTCGTTCTATTTATCAGAAACCTGGGATAACACGGTTAGATATTTGGCAATCTGTAAGTGATATCGTGCCTCGAGAAAATAGTGCAGAGGCAGATCTTTTCAAACTATTAATCAGAGACTTAAGTACTGGTAGTGTTATTCGGCAGTTTAGACCAACAAATATGCAAGGGCAGTTTGTAAAACAAACTCGCACAACAAAACGTTCTGGTTCTGGCAGTAGCACAATGGAGTCAGCGTTTGAAAATACTAAGCAATATGAGCTTACAGAGCTTGGCTCTCAGTTCGTCCATTACACAATGAACCAAGTAGTAAAAAGGCTGGAATCATAAGCCTAACAAAGCATTTAAGAGTGATTCGCAACGTTTGGCAGTTTCGCTTCGCTCAAGTATAGCCAAGCGTCGCTCACACCTTAATGCGGCGTTAGTTGCCAACGAGAAAAACACAGCTAAAACAAAATATTTAGGGCTAAGGTCCGTGTGTTTTTGGCTCGGTTTTCGTATTTCAATTTCAAGTTATTGGGGTTTGTAAAATCGTGCGTTGGTTTCTTTTGTGGTTGGATTTTCTGTTTCAGTAACTGGTTTATTTGTTGAAAGTTAGCTGTGTAGCATTGTCTGTCCAAAGGAGCTTTTTGGTGTCGTTTGCTCGTTTTCTACGGCGTTGTACGTTCCAAGTGGTTTCAGTGACAGACGCTTGGAAACTGCGCCTGATTTGAGTTCTCCAAAATACGCAAAGACAGTGTTGGCAAAGCGGCAATTAACATCAAATCAAAGCTTTAGGTTTGGCAACTAACAAAGCATTCAAGAGGGATTCACAACGCTTGGCAGTTTTGGTTTGAATTAGCTTTAGTGTTTACGGCACAATGGTTTAGGTTGGGTGGTTTGCGTTGTTCACCCCTTAATGCGGCGTTAACTTACTGCATACAAAACAAAGCGTTAAGGCTAATCTGAAATCTGGTTCTTACATTATTCAAGGTGCTTGCTTAAGTCGCTTGCGAACGCCTCAAAAGTCGTTAAAGCTGCTCTGGGCTCTGGGCTCTGGGCTCTGGGCTCTGGGCTCTGGGCTCTGGGCTCTGGGTTCTGGGTTGGCGCTATTGGCAACGGTGAGCGGCGAAAATAGCAATTCCAATCCAAGCATCGGTGGGTGAATTTGCGTGAGACTCTCAGGGTGGCATTAATGGTTCAAGTTCAAGCCAGTTCAAAGTTTGGCGTGGTTCTAGGGAAAGTTTCACTTTTCAGTTGTAGAATCACTCAGTAAACAGGCTTAAGGTATTGAAAGTAATAAGTTAACAAGGCGTTCAAGAGGGACAGTCAACGCGTGGCGAATTTGGTTCAAATCTTGGCATTGGTGTTTACGGTGGTAAATTTAATTTTGGTGGTAGCGCGTTGCTGCCCCTTAACGC
>NZ_BCUD01000042.1 GCF_001591105.1 Vibrio nereis NBRC 15637
CCGTCTTAAACGCTTTGTTATACAACATTAGCAACTAACCCAAAGATTTTATTGCTGAATTTATCATTTTCACGAACTCCACATGAGCATCTTGTAGACTACACCTATGGCTAGGGTCCGTTATAACAATGAAATCATCAATCGAATACTCTGAGTCAGACAGCAGTAGTTTTACCCTATTGGGAAACTCTTCAAGTAACAAATAGATATTTATAATACAGCGACATTCTTCTTCAGTTAAATAGCCTATTTGACCCAACATCTCTTTATATACATCATTAAATACTTTGACCGGAAATGCCGTTCGCTTTCCATTTGAAGGAGTTTTAAGTATCTCCGCACGCCCCTCAAAACTTTTAAGATTGACATGCAACTCTGCTTTAATCGCTGAAATGATCGATTTTCTTCTCTGCGCGATACCTTGCCCATGCTGTTTTCTAGCAAAAAAACCATTAGCAAGAATTGAAATGATCACGCCTACGAAACCAACTACTCCCGCAATCAAGGTTTGATAAGTATCAATCACATCCACTGCTCCTAATTTGAATGTTGTATAACGCCGCGTTAAGTGGTGAGCAACGCAGACCACTTAACTTAAAGTATTGTGCCGTAGACACTTAAGCCGAAGCAAACCGAAAATGCCGAGCGTTGGGAATCCGTCTTAAACGCTTTGTTAGGCGAATTTTTCGTGTTGCTCTCTGATACTTTCTCTAACTTTGTCGTCTTCTTTTAATGAGTCTTGGTACTTGCTGACAATTGAAACTATGTCTCGCTTAAGTTGATCTATTGAGTCTAGTTTTTGTTCGAGTGTTTCATAACTATCAGTATTTACGAATTTTTCTGCTCGGCTGAACCTTTCGCCAATTTCTTCAAGAAACTTTAAGTCTTTTTTATGTTCAGTGTGCCAGCTAGCTGTTGCACCCGATCTTAGTTTCCCAGTCGCCGAATGGACAGCCAGCCGAGATTTAAATGCCTTAGGTAGTAAAATATCAGCTTCAAGTAGCAATGCCCTAATCTCATTTATAGTTCTTCTCAACTCAATGCGCAGATCAAGTGATTTTACTTGCTGTACTTTCTTGTAATTTTTATAGGATACAATGGCACCAGTACAACCAGTTATTGCACCAATTAAACCAAAGAATATACCTGCGAAATCAACCCAATTTAACTCATCCATTAGCTATTCCATTTATTCGCCTAACGCCGCATTAAGGTGCGAACAACGCTAAACACCCAACCCAAACCATTGCACCTTAAACACTAAAACCAAGTTTAAACTGAGATCGCCAAGCGTTGTGAGTCACTCTTAAATGCTTTGTTAGGCGCTTCACGCAAATAGTTTAAATTGGATTTAAAGTAGCACCTTTTGGAAAAATAAATCCACGTAACCCACTGAATTTAATTAAAACCCAAAGGCTAAAGCAGCTAAGTTTCTGAAACCCACTGCACCTTAAACACCAAAGAAATTGGCAAGTCAGCGCATAGAAATGAAATTTGAAAAGGTTAACTTTCAGAGCAAAGTTTCAGCCAATAAACGCGTTTCTAAGACAGATAAAGTTGAAGCGGCTTGAGCCTAAGAAACTAACAACAAACCGGCGATAAAACCTAATGAGGCAACCCGCAAACTTTGACATGTTTTACGGGTCGAGTGATTCAAGAACTTAGGAAGGTAAAGCCAGATTGCCGAAAAACCAGAACAGATGGCCAAAGAGAAATTGGAGATTTGAACCAAGAAATTTCTTACTGCGCCTAACGCCCTGTTAAGGGGTGAACAACGCAATACCGATGCCGCCGCATACCACCTTAATCACTTAAACCAACGCATAGTGAAAATACCACGCGTTGTGAATCCCTCTTGAACAGTTTGTTATATGCGTACTGGCACCGATCACCACACATGCAACTTAAAGTAAACCAAGAAAGATGCTATGAGAATAAGACCACACCAAGCGAAAAATACGAAGGCTTTCACCTCAGTTTCTGCTTCTTCCATATCTGGAAGTAAAGCCATGAAATAGCATCCGATTGGAACTAATTCGTACATTTTACCTGCATATTGGTTATTCATGCCTAAGAAAGGTGGAACATACAAATACAGAGCTGAATAGCTGACAAAAAAGATAGTAACTAAAATTCTATTCCAACCTATCTCTTCGCCTTCCCAGTACAGCTTAAATAACAGGTAGATAGCACCCAATATTGCTAGTATCAAAAACATCCTGTTCAGAAATCCCTAAAGCATATAACGCCCTGTTAAGGTGTGAGCAACGCAATACCGATGTCACCGCATACCACCTTAAACACTAAACGCAACGCATAGTAAAAATGCCACGCGTTGCGAATCCCTCTTGAACAGTTTGTTAGCCCTCAACTACAAGACAAACACCTTTTCTTTTTTATCTTTTAAGCACTGCATACTGTCAGATGGAGATATATGAAGAAAACCCCATTTATATGAAATATGACCATTATATCGGTCGCCTAAAGAGATTGAGCCAACTTTTTTAACTACCAATCGATCTTTTGAGGTGGCTTTCGTTTCCCTTTCAAAATCAACACTAGAGTCCGTGGTTAAAGTAAGAAGCATAAGGTAGTTAAATGACCCAGAGCCACCATAATTTGAGGTTAACCTTAAAATATGAACCCCACTAAATGAGCAACCAACATACTGGTACACAATCGTTTTTTCATTATCTTGAAATCGCACAATAGGATAACCATCAGCAACACTCTCAACGGTGATATCACCAAAATAGCGATTACTCCCATTTGAATCCGCGATGTTAACTGCTACAACCTGATCTCCTGTATCTGATAACCAGCCGTTTAAATCTTCAACGATTGCTGGTGAGATGTAAGTATCAGAGATGAAAGAGTATTTTTGATTTGTAAAAGTTCGAATCAAAGGATTACGAGATGATAAAGAAATAAAGCGGGAGCCAATTACTCCATGAACAGCATCTCGGAAATATGTGCCGATGCTAGCAAGAAATACGATTACGGGCTCAGGGCTAGCGTCAGTAGCAAACCAATACACACATCCAAATAATACTAATACATTTACTATTCGAAATATCACTATTTACTCCTGAGGGCTAACGCCCTGCTAAGGGGTGAGCAACGCAATACCGAAGCCGCCGCAAACCACCTTAATCACTAAAATCAACGCATAGTAAAAATGCCACGCGTTGCGAATCCCTCTTGAGCAGTTTGTTAGTTTGCAAACCCAAAGCGTTGATTTTACGTTATTTTAAACTTTGCAAACAATAAGCTTTATGTGTTTTGATGCATTTAAGTCAGGCGTTGTCTCAAAGCGGCTACTCAATGAAACCACTTGGAACAAACAACACCGCAGAAAACGAACTCACAACACCAAAAAGCGCTTTTGGAAAGCTAATCTCACAATGCGGGCTTTCAACAAAGTCACTGAAACCACGTGGAACTTGCCACACCAAAGAAAGCGTCACTTCAGCGAGTAGATCGGCTTTTATACCAGCAAACTCAACGAGCAGAGTCTCAGCAAAAAAATTCAACTCAGTTAACCCAAAAGTCGCCGCACCAAAGAACAAATCAACGGTTGAAACGATGCCAATTTTGGATTTTCACCACGCTAGTTAACACTAAAACTGAAAGCCTGTACGGCAACTTAAACTTTGAGCTTTTACCACTAGATCTTGCGATATAGCTGAATTTTTCCTCTTGCAAACTAACGCC
>NZ_BCUD01000043.1 GCF_001591105.1 Vibrio nereis NBRC 15637
GTTCTCCGAGGAAAAAATGGAATATTGTATAAATAAAATAGAGAAAGCCCTTCTCGAATATTTTCGTTCAAACCTTGAAAGGTTGTCAGATAAAGAAATTGATCTGATCGATATTGGGGTGTTTCCGTGGCACTCTAAGATAGAAGTTTCTTTCTATGAATCTGGAGATTCCGCATCATTGGATGATATTGCAGCATGGAAGTTATATGATTTTTCCAGCATGAATGAAGGGCATTGGAATTTGGGTTTAGATGTTGCGGAAGATTTGTCTAAAGAATGGGATAAAAGTAGAGATATTTTACCATTTTTGTTTGATTTTTCATCTGCTGTTACATCGGATGCTGTAAGAGCAGCTATCGGTGAATATAAACTGTCAAACAACTTCTGTGTTCAAATTCTTGATCCGGACAAGCCTAATTCTAAAAACTACTGTGAGTGGTAAGAAACTAAAAATAAGATGTCGTTTCTAATAGATAATGCGGCTGCTAATTCAACAAACATAACAAAGCATTTAAGCGTGATTCTCAACGCTTGGCATTTTCAGTTCAAGGTTGGGTTTCGTGTTTACGGCGCAACGGTTTAGTGTAGGTGGCAGCGTTGCTCACACCTTAATGCGGCGTTATGAATACAGCGTAAGCACTAAGTATGTTACAATTACGGTTTTTGCAGTGTATTAGACTATGAAAATTCAGATAACCGATTATTATGATGTTTTAAATGAAAACTATATCTTAATTTGTACATCCAATAGTGTAGAAAAAGATGCTGTAAATAATTTACTTACCAATAGAAGAGAACTAGAAGTAAATTTGAATACTTCGGGGTGTTCGATTGGGTTGCTTTCTAATCGCTTTGTTATACACCTTTCTGGGGAGAGTGGTATAGGAAAAGTAAAATCAATTTCTCGATTGATAATTTCTTTTATTTCAAATCAAAAATTTCCTAATCCAGTTCAACTGATTCTTTGTGGATTTTGCTGGGGTAACCCAGAAAAATCTAAAGTTGGTGATACCTTAGTTAGTTCAAAAGTGATTTCTTTGAATAGCCAGAAAGTCGAAGGGGATTCTGTTCAGTTTAAGGACAATGTCACGACAAGTTCAATACAAATGGACTTAATTAGTACTGATATTTTAGCTTCTATAAATAATGTTGTGCTTGGAGATATAGTTAGCCTTGAAACCCTATATGCTAGTACAGAAAAGCGAGATATTCTGCTTTCTGGTTATTCAGAGGTAATAGGTGGAGAAATGGAAGCTTTTGCTTTTGTGCCATCTATGGCGCACATACCGTGGTTAGTTGTTAAGTCTGTATCTGATAACGGCGATGATGATTTTAATCAAGATTTTCAGACAGAGGCTGCGAAGCTAGCTTCAAATACTGTAGCTAAAATAGTTGATATTTGTGCTGATAACGGTTTAATTTCCTTAAATACATCAACAGCTGAAAATTTAATGTTGGTTGATAGATTGCTTGGGAAAACAATAAAGCTACCTATAGAGGAATTAACTCCAAATAATTTAAACGATTACTTGAATGATGTGATAGGACCTCAAATTGAGTATAAGCTTAATTATTACGTAACAAGCGATGAATATGAACGTAGCTTTGTTAAACATATGTGTGATTTAATTCTGGAAGTTATACAAAACTCTATCAAGTATGCAGACTCGAGCAAAGTTGAAGTTACGTTTAATGATAAAAATATCATAATTGATGATGGTGGAAGTGACTTTGAGTTGACTGCTCTTAAAGGAGAAAGGGGGGGAGCAACATCTTGGAGTCGAGTAAATAACAATTATATTAAAGAAGGTAAAGTTGAATATGTTTTCCAAAAGAAGAAGCATAAATTCAATTTAATAAAAGTAAACCCTAGTATTAGACGTATTATTAGCAACTGCTCTGTTGCCATTATTAAAGATAAAATTGGTTCGCCGTGGGTATCAAAAAGCATATTGTCGTATGACGAAAAATGTGACGCAGTATTTGTTGATGATCGACAGGTAAAAATGCAGTCTCGCAGAAACTCATTAATCAAAGCAGTTCAGCAGCTACTTGAATCAGGCAAAGTCGTATATGTCGCAGTGAATGATAATGAAGATGCTGAGCAATATGTTCGACTTAAAGTTCAACCTGAATTGCTGAAAATTTTAGTTAGACCTTTGTAAAGTATTCATAACAAAGCATTTAAGAGTGATTCCCAACGCATGGCATTTTTCATTCCATCGTTGGGTTTTGTGTTTACGGTGGTATGGTTGGGTTTCGTGGTAGCGTTGCTCACACCTTAATGCGGCGTTAGTACGGGGTTGACATCAAAGGTCATAAGTTCTGGTGTTTATCTGTTTTGGCGCTCGTATTTACACCTTTCAGTTAGCGCCTTTCACGATCTTTCCGGTGGCACTATATGCGGAGTGCTCGCTTTGATTTCACCGTTTACGGCTTCTAACTCTTAGCCGATTTCTTTGGCGCTTTTTCGTTTCCGCTGTACTTCCGAAGTGAATCCTATCTTTCTTTGAGTGTTGCCATCAAAGTGCGAGGATCGAATCCTTTTCTAATTTGAAGTGAGTGAAAGTAGGGGCGTTCAGTGCGTTTTTCTTCTAGCCAACTTTCGTCTCTCAATGACGGTAAAGTTTTGTAGCTGCCCGTCTCACTTCAGTGTTCAAAGCCTTTCATATCATGCCACTTTTCAATATCTTGGAGTCCATAAATAGAAGTAGCGCATGTACTAACAAATTGCTTAAGAGTGATTCGTAACGCGTGGCATTTTTACTTTGCGGTGGCTTATGTGATTAAGGCGTCGTGCGGTAGCTTTTGTATTGCGTTACTCACACCTTAGCAAGGCGTTAGTTGCCAACGGGAAAAACGCCACTTAAAGCAGAATGTTTAGGGTTAATGTCCTTGTGTTTTTAGCTAGATTTTCGTATTTCAATTTCTAGTGATTTGGGTTTGTGAAAATCGTGCTTTGGTTTCTTATGTGGTTTGGGTTTTCTGTTTCAGAAGCCGATTTACTTGTTGAAAGCTAGCTCTGTGGCATTGTTTTTCCAAAAGAGCTCTTAGGTTTGACAGTCCGTTTTCTACGGCGTTGTGTGTTCCAAGTGGTTTCAGTGACAGTCGCTTTGAAACTGCGCCTGATTTAAGTTTCTTAAAACACGTAAAGCTAGTGTTGGCAAAGCGGCAATCCACTTCAAATGAAATCGTTAGGTCTGGCAACTAACAAAGCATTCAAGAGGG
>NZ_BCUD01000044.1 GCF_001591105.1 Vibrio nereis NBRC 15637
CAAAACCCTTTGGGTGTTGTATGGTTAAGCCTCACGGGCAATTAGTACAGGTTAGCTCAACGCCTCACAACGCTTACACACCCTGCCTATCAACGTTCTAGTCTCGAACAACCCTTTAGGACCCTCAAGGGGTCAGGGAAGACTCATCTCAGGGCTCGCTTCCCGCTTAGATGCTTTCAGCGGTTATCGATTCCGAACTTAGCTACCGGGCAATGCGTCTGGCGACACAACCCGAACACCAGAGGTTCGTCCACTCCGGTCCTCTCGTACTAGGAGCAGCCCCCTTCAATCTTCCAACGCCCACGGCAGATAGGGACCGAACTGTCTCACGACGTTCTAAACCCAGCTCGCGTACCACTTTAAATGGCGAACAGCCATACCCTTGGGACCGACTTCAGCCCCAGGATGTGATGAGCCGACATCGAGGTGCCAAACACCGCCGTCGATATGAACTCTTGGGCGGTATCAGCCTGTTATCCCCGGAGTACCTTTTATCCGTTGAGCGATGGCCCTTCCATTCAGAACCACCGGATCACTATGACCTGCTTTCGCACCTGCTCGAATTGTCATTCTCGCAGTCAAGCGGGCTTATGCCATTGCACTAACCACACGATGTCCAACCGTGTTTAGCCCACCTTCGTGCTCCTCCGTTACTCTTTGGGAGGAGACCGCCCCAGTCAAACTACCCACCAGGCACTGTCCTCACCCCAGATAATGGGGCTAAGTTAGAACATCAACACTACAAGGGTGGTATTTCAAGGTCGGCTCCACCGATACTGGCGTACCGGTTTCAAAGCCTCCCACCTATCCTACACATGTAGGGTCAATGTTCAGTGCCAAGCTGTAGTAAAGGTTCACGGGGTCTTTCCGTCTAGCCGCGGGTACACTGCATCTTCACAGCGATTTCAATTTCACTGAGTCTCGGGTGGAGACAGCGTGGCCATCATTACGCCATTCGTGCAGGTCGGAACTTACCCGACAAGGAATTTCGCTACCTTAGGACCGTTATAGTTACGGCCGCCGTTTACCGGGGCTTCGATCAAGAGCTTCGACCGAAGTCTAACCCCATCAATTAACCTTCCGGCACCGGGCAGGCGTCACACCGTATACGTCATCTTACGATTTTGCACAGTGCTGTGTTTTTAATAAACAGTTGCAGCCACCTGGTATCTGCGACTCTCAATAGCTCCATCCGCGAGGGACTTCACCGTCAAGAGCGTACCTTCTCCCGAAGTTACGGTACCATTTTGCCTAGTTCCTTCACCCGAGTTCTCTCAAGCGCCTTGGTATTCTCTACCCGACCACCTGTGTCGGTTTGGGGTACGATTCCTTACAATCTGAAGCTTAGAGGCTTTTCCTGGAAGCATGGCATCAATGACTTCACATCCGTAGATGCTCGACATCGTGTCTCAGCCTTATAGAGAGCCGGATTTACCTAACTCTCAAGCCTACGCACTTGAACCTGGACAACCGTCGCCAGGCCCACCTAGCCTTCTCCGTCCCCCCATCGCAATTGTAAGAAGTACGGGAATATTAACCCGTTTCCCATCGACTACGCTTTTCAGCCTCGCCTTAGGGGTCGACTTACCCTGCCCCGATTAACGTTGGACAGGAACCCTTGGTCTTCCGGCGAGGGGGTTTTTCACCCCCTTTATCGTTACTCATGTCAGCATTCGCACTTCTGATACCTCCAGCAAGCTTTACAACTCACCTTCAACGGCTTACAGAACGCTCCCCTACCCAATGCAGTAAACTGCATTGCCGCAGCTTCGGTTTATTACTTAGCCCCGTTACATCTTCCGCGCAGGCCGACTCGACTAGTGAGCTATTACGCTTTCTTTAAATGATGGCTGCTTCTAAGCCAACATCCTAGCTGTCTAAGCCTTCCCACATCGTTTCCCACTTAGTAATAATTTGGGACCTTAGCTGGCGGTCTGGGTTGTTTCCCTCTCCACGACGGACGTTAGCACCCGCCGTGTGTCTCCCGGATAGTACTTACTGGTATTCGGAGTTTGCAAAGGGTTGGTAAGTCGGGATGACCCCCTAGCCTTAACAGTGCTCTACCCCCAGTAGTATTCGTCCGAGGCGCTACCTAAATAGCTTTCGGGGAGAACCAGCTATCTCCAGGTTTGATTGGCCTTTCACCCCTAGCCACAAGTCATCCGCTAATTTTTCAACATTAGTCGGTTCGGTCCTCCAATTGATGTTACTCAATCTTCAACCTGCCCATGGCTAGATCACCTGGTTTCGGGTCTATATCCAGAGACTGAGCGCCCAGTTAAGACTCGGTTTCCCTACGGCTCCCCTAGATGGTTAACCTTGCCACTGAATATAAGTCGCTGACCCATTATACAAAAGGTACGCAGTCACACCACGAAGGTGCTCCTACTGCTTGTACGTACACGGTTTCAGGTTCTATTTCACTCCCCTCACAGGGGTTCTTTTCGCCTTTCCCTCACGGTACTGGTTCACTATCGGTCAGTCAGTAGTATTTAGCCTTGGAGGATGGTCCCCCCATATTCAGACAGGATATCACGTGTCCCGCCCTACTCGATTTCACTGAATGTGCGTTGTCGACTACGGGGCTATCACCCTGTATCGCCGGCCTTTCCAGGCTGTTCGTCTAACGCATATAAAGCTTAAGGGCTAGTCCAATTTCGCTCGCCGCTACTTTCGGAATCTCGGTTGATTTCTTTTCCTCGGGGTACTTAGATGTTTCAGTTCCCCCGGTT
>NZ_BCUD01000045.1 GCF_001591105.1 Vibrio nereis NBRC 15637
ACAGGTATGAAATTCGAATACAAGAAAGTAGAACCAAACAACATTGATTTTCAAGCTCTCGTAGCTGAATTGAACTATTCACTCAGCCAGATTACTAATGATTCTGGTGAAAGCTCGTTTTCATCTGATGCTTTCGATTCGTCGAAAGATGGATGTATTGTGATCTACCTAAACAAAGTTGCTGTAGCGTGTGGGGTATTTAGGCACCATCAAAGTGAAGTGTGTGAATTAAAGCGAATGTACTCAAACAAACCTGGCGCAGGTGGTTATTTACTCAAACAACTAGAATGTTATGCGGTTGAAAAAGGTTATAAAAAAGCCGTCCTGTCTACACGTAGAATTAACTCAAAAGCGGTGAACTTCTATAAACGTAACTCTTATTCAGAGTCAGGTGCATATGGAAAATACGTTGGTGTAAAACGGTCAATTTGTCTATCAAAGGCGCTAGTCACATAACAAAGCATTTAAGAGGGATTCACAACGCTTGGCAGTTTTGGTTTGAATTAGCTTAAGTGTTTACGGCACAATGGTTTAGGTTAAGTGGTGGCGTTGTTCACCCCTTAATGCGGCGTTAGCTTAACTGATTCATTGAGTGCATTGAATGTTATGTTAATTTATTGATATAGTGGAAATTTTTAGTGAGATAAGGTAATGACTGAAAGGAACTCGAGTATTATTAGTTTTCAAGTAACTCTAAATGATATTTTGTTAGTCGTACTAATTGTGGTTACGTTTCTAACGTACTTGGTAGCGAAAGATTCGTTAGAGTTAGAGAAGGAAAAGTTCTCCCCATATTTTGTTCAAACAGAGTATTTCCCTATTCAAGAAATCTTGGATACCGCAGAAACGGCATACTTATTTGAGAACGAAGGTGAAAAACGAGGTTCATATAAGTTTTATGCTGCTTCAAATGAATTTTGGCTCGAGTTGGATGGAGATAATAAGGGTAAGCGCAGGAGTATTGAACTTGGATATGGCCTGGGTAAAGGAGAGGCTCAGCGCTTGAATTTTAAAGTGTATATGCCTACCGGGAAGCAAATGCCCTCATTAGCATCTTATCGTTTTACGTTGACTACTCCCACTCAGGGAGTCATACATGATAAAAGCTATTGTTATCAACTCATTGAAGGCAAGAAATATGTAAATGTCGGGTGTCCAACGTCAAATAATTGATTGCGTTAAGCTAACAAAGCATTTAAGAGTGATTCCCAACGCTTGGCATTTTTCATTCCGTCGTTGGGTTTTGTGTTTACGGCGGTAAGGTTACGTCTCGTGGTGGCGTTGCTCACACCTTAATGCGGCGTTAGTTTACTAATCAAGATCATCACCCTAAATTCAAATCTAGGGTGAAACCTTGATTATAAGTGGTTCTGAGGAAGTTGTGATTGACCGAGTATAGCTACAACTAAAATAAAGCCATCCTCTTTTGTAAAGTAAGCGGTATGCTTGCCTACAGGGAAATAGAATCCGCTTGGGTATATTTCATCACAACTTCGACCAACAGCCGGATTATCAGCAAGCATTTGAAAACCAGTTAGTAACGTATCTTTATAGCTTCGCCACTGCATTTCGGAGAAATTGTTAACTGTATAGCTTTTAATTTTCCGTAAATGAGCCTGAGCTAATTTACTCAGTTTGTATTTGTTCTTTTGCATATCGGGTTATAAGGCGTTTAAAAAGTCTTCACCATCAACCACATCACCTTGTGCTAAGTCTTGTTTTGCGGACTCGAAGCAATGTCTAAGGTAATCGGCTTTCATTGCTTCTAGTTCTTCATAGTCCTTGATAGACATTACAACTACGGCATCTTTACTGTTCTTGCTAATCTTCACAGGCTCACGTTGGGCGCTTAGGAGTAGCTCACCAAAATTACGTTTGGCATCATTTGCTGTTAATGTATGCATGATCAATCTCCAAATCTGGAATTACAGTAAGATTATAGTTGGTCGCATGAAATGGTCAATATAATTAAATCGTGCGATTTGTGCGAAAGGTAAACTAACAAGCAATTTAAGAGGGATTCACAACGCTCGGCATTTTTGGTTTTACTTCAAATTTAGTGTTTATGGCACAATGCTTTAGGTTTGGGTGGCGGCGTTGTTCACCCCTTAATTGGGCGTTATGTTTTTTTTGAAGGAAGCTATAAGTGTATAAAAATCCAACTGATTTAGAACTGCTTGAATGTATTTATAACCACTACCGAGCAGAGTTTGAATTGTATGATTCAGATGAAACAATTAGAGATGGAAAAATATATGTGCCTATAGACTGCAAGCTTATTGCAGGAAAGTTGCGTGCTGACCCAGAATTGGTATTTGGTCGATTGTACTACCATTTGGCTAATGTATATAAATATCAGCAATCCAAAGGCGTCGAGGTTAAATTGTTTGAGTTTGAAGTGGATAAACAACGCCACTGTATACAGTTTCCGGTTTTGGCATCAGCCGTAGCGAATCTAAAAGCTGATCATCAACGATATAAACATTCGCTTGTAGCTTCAATATTTGCGGTAGTTGTAGCTGTCGGGGCAGCGGCAATAACAGCATACGATGTATTTGGCTCCAAAACATAACAAACAATTTAAGAGTGATTCACCACGCTTGGCATTTTTGGTTTGGGTTTAGTTTAGTGATTACGGTGTTCAATTTGAGTGTTGTGGTCGCGTGGTTCACACCTTAATT
>NZ_BCUD01000046.1 GCF_001591105.1 Vibrio nereis NBRC 15637
TGTAGTGGTCAACAAATTCCGGACACTGATTTAAGCCGACTCTCGGCATTAACTGGCGACAACCCATCATTTGCTTGGTGAGGTCGTTGCCTATTGTAGTAGTCCATCAAGTAATAACTGATGTCTTTCTTAGCCTGAGTTTGGGTCAGGTAACCTGTTGCTGGTATCCACTCAGTTTTTAGGCTTCTAAATAGCCTTTCCATAGGTGCATTATCCCAACAGTTACCGCGACGGCTCATACTTTGAGTTATGCGATATCGCCAAAGCCTTTGACGGTATTTACGGCTACTATATTGGCATCCTTGGTCTGAGTGGAACATTATGTGATTAGGTCGCCCTCGTTGTTCCCAAGCCATATCTAAGGCTTTACAAGTCAACTCAGCGTTTGGTTTGTCTGATAGCGCCCATCCCACTACGCGTCGGCTAAATAGGTCTAGTACGACAGCCAGATAACTCCACTTTGAACCTGACCAGACGTAAGTAATATCACCGCACCAAACTTCATTTGGTGCAACAACAGAGAACTCACGCTTCAGCAGATTCGGGATATCTGGTCGCTCTAACTTAGCCTGCTTATAGCGATGCGAGCCAGGTTGTTTACTCATTAGCCCTGCTTCTTGCATGAGCTTTCGTACTTTAAATCGACCAACTTCGAAGCCTTCAGAGCGCAGCATAGAAACAAGAGTTCGACTACCAGCAGAGCCACGACTCATGTTAAAGAGTTCCTTAGTTCGGCTGGCTAACCGAATGCGACAGACATCCGGCTTCCGCTGCTTAAACTCGTAGTAACAGGAAGACGCCACATCGAACAACCCACAAAGCATTTTGACCGGCTCGTGCTCCCTTAACTGGTCAATTAGCGAGAACGTTCGAGTTCGTCCAACATTAAGAGAGCTGTAGCTTTTTTTAGTATGGATTTTTCTCTTTCTAAGCGATTAATTCGAGCTTCTAACTCTTGGATTTTCTGCTGTTCAGGTGTAAGAGCTTTGACGGTTGGGGTCTTCCCGCCACGCTCAATTTTTAGTTGCTCGACCCAGCGTCGTAGAGCAGTATCACCAATATCTAGAGAGCGTGCCGCCTCAGTTATTGAGTAGCCTTGATCGAGAACCAAGCTTGCTGCATCCATTTTGAACTCAGAAGAAAATGTACGTCGTTGTCGTTTTATCATTGAACACCTCATTTACGGTGGAGACTTTACCACCTAATTTGGTGTCCGGGATCATTAAACCACTACAGGGGCTATTGTTTAGGACACCAAGTCAGCCTAGGACAAATCGGCGTGTTGATGATTTTAGTCGGTATAGTTGGAGAGTGGCGTCAACGTTCCTATCTAAATGATTGTATTGAAGATAGCATAATCAATGGGAATTTAAGGGCTACAGGGTTGAATCGTGTGGCTAAAGCTAGAGCTTTCCTGATTAAGCTAAACCCCCTTCTTGGAGGGCTGGGTACAATATTTACAGGATGGTCGTTTTTTATTTAGTACCGCCCTAACAAACTGTTTAAGAGTGATTCGCAACGCGTGGCATTTTTACTATACGTTGGTTTTAGTGTTTTAGGTGGTATGCAGCGGCATCGGTATTGCGTTGCTCACACCTTAACAGGGCGTTATGTTGCCCACTACTTATAGTTTTCAGGCAATAGAGTGTGGCCATCTTTTTCAGCGAGATAGACGAGTGCATCAATCACTCGGACGGGCGTTAAAAGGTTCTCTTTATTACAGTTATCTAATTCAAATGAAAGGTAAATACGGTCGAATTCAACTTTAAGAAATAAGTTGCCCTGGGGAGCTCTGTCTTGGGTTAAAGCGAAGACGCCAATCCCGATAAAGTGAGAACTGTTCAGGTTGTTAGTAGCGTAGATATCGCACTTTAACTTGTGGGCGAGCGTTAAAAAATCGAGAAGTAGGTTAATTTGCTCGTCTGAAACGTTATCTAGTGCTTTTATATGCGGTTCTTTACAGAAACGTTCTAAATAGCTAATCATTTCATCGATATCGTTGTTAAATAGCATCGTTGGTCGCTCGTGTTGTAAGGTCGGCGATTGTACTTTAGAACAGCAACATAACAAAGCGTTCAAGAGGGACAGTCAACGCTTGGCGACTTTGGTTTAAATCTTGGCAATTGTGTTTACGGTGGTAAATTGAAGTTTGGTGGCAGTGCGTTGCTGCCCCTTAACGTGGCGTTAGTTGCCAACGAGCTAAACGTAGCTAAAGCCAGAATGTTTAATGCTACTGTCCACGAGTTTTCCCTGGCTTTGTATTTCAGTTTTAAGCTTTTGGGTTTGTTATAATCACGCTTCGGTTATTTTTGTGGTTTGGGTTAACTGTTTCAGAAAGCGATTTATTTGTTGAAAGTTAGCTCTGTGACATTGTCTGTTCAAAGGAGCTTGTTGGTGTTGTTAGCCCGTTTTCTACGGCGCTGCATGTCCCAAGTGGTTTCAGTGACAGGTGCTTTGAATCTGCGCCTGATATTAGTTTTTCAAAGCACGTAAAAACAGTGTCGGCAAAGCGGTAATAAACTCCAAATCCTAGCCTTGGGCTTGGCAACTAACAAAGCATTCAAGAGGGATTCACAACGCTTGGCAGTTTTGGTTTGAATTAGCTTTAATGTTTACGGCACAATGGTTTAGGTGGGTGGTTTGCGTTGTT
>NZ_BCUD01000047.1 GCF_001591105.1 Vibrio nereis NBRC 15637
CCCGCTTAAGTGGTGAGCAACGCAATACGATGCTTCCGCATACCACCTAAATCACTAAAATCAACGCATGGTAAAAATGCCACGCGTTGCGAATCCGTCTTGAAGCGTTTGTTAGCACGTTAACTAACCCTACCTTTACTCCTTCTAACTAATGCACAGACGCATAGCACAACGATGCTCTTTAGGTAAGCCCACATCAGCTTCTTGAGCTAGTAGCAGAGCAAGACGTTCATTCAGTTCGCTCCGGTCCACTATCACGAAACCTAGCTTTTCATAAAACGGTGCATTCCAAGGAACATTAGAAAAAGTTGTTAACGTAATACTCTTACGACTTTTCTTAGCTAGCTCGATAACAAAGTTTATTAACTGAAATCCAATTCTTCGCTTTTGATACGCATAATCAACAGCAAACTCTGAAATATGAATTGTCAATTCTTCATTTATGTCCCTGATACATATAAAGCCAACAACCTTTTTTTCAAGCTCAGCAACAAAAAGCCCATCTAATTCAATCGTTCTTTCGTAAAACCCGTAACTATGCAACGGCATCTCTTCAGGTAAACTGCATAAAAAGTCTATGGGCATCGAAGAAAATACATTTCCAGAACCTTGTTCAATCTCAATTATGTTTGAAATATCTTCAATTTCCGCCTTACGGACTACTATCGTATTCATTTTTAGATTAACTCCGACCTCTATATAATTCATGCTAAAAACAGCTGCTGAGCCTTAATAAGCATTTGAGTGCTAACGCCGCGTTAAGTAGTGAGCAACGCCACTACAGAACCTAACCATACCACCGTAAACACAAAACCCAACGATGGAATGAAAAATGCCATGCGTTGGGAATCTGTCTTAAACGCCTTGTTAGGTTTATAGGTTCGGCAAATGTCGTCTAATAGTTTGAGCGTATTGATGCAAACCTCGACGCTCTAATTCTTGGACAAAAATATGCCATGGTGGAATATTACTGTAATACGGAGTAGGACCTGTCGAAAGACCTCCCCCAGGGCCAGTAGACATGCCACCGTTTGGCCCTGTGGACATACCACCATTGGGGCCTGTAGACATACCACCACCGGGACCAGTTGATAAACCACCTTGTGGGCCTGTACTTTGGTTTCTTGGCCAACCTCGATTTGTCATATGCATACCTCCTCATAAACACGCATTAACACTACTGTTATTGTGGTCAAATGAGGAAATTCAAGATTGAAGTTATCTAGTTTTGGGAAAATGTGACCCGTATTAAAACCTAACGCCCTGTTAAGGGGTGAGCAACGCCACCACCTTGCTTAAAAACAACACCGTAAACACTTTTACCAAATTTAACACCAAACCGCCAAGCGTTGGGAATCCCTCTTGAACAGTTTGTTAGGCAGACTTATGGCGTAACCTACTTAACCTGGATAGGAAAATAAGTGCCCCCCATATACTGTATAAAGTAATTAAAATACCAACTTGAATTAACGTATATCCATGTGCAGCTACTTTTACACCAGAGAAATACTGCAGAGGGGCTTGAATTCCAAGCCAAGCTACCCACGTACCCATTACCGCTAGAATAGCTGTAAAAACTAAGGAACCAATTAGCTGAAAAGCATTTTGTGTTTGGTGAGACTGCCTATCTTTGTATGTTTTACTAAAAGGAAATTTATAATATTTCATTAGATATACTAGCGAACATGTTATAGGTAGTATCACAACATCAAGTATTGTTATAGGCACCCCAGTGTAAATCCTAATTCCTTCTGATACGAGGATGACTAAAACTATAATAATGATCGTTTTTATTTTCGCCCAACCCATAATTCTGACCTATAAGTTAAAGGTAATATTGTATGCCTAACGCCGCGTTAAGTGGTGAACAACGCCAACCACCAAACCTAAGCCATTGTGCCTTAAACACTAAATTCAACTTGGACTGAAATCGCCAAGCGTTGTGAATCCGCCTTAAACGCTTTGTTAGGCGAAGTTTCCCAGTAATGTTTAAGTTTGTTTGAAAGCAGATTAACCGAAACCCTATAAGCAACCAAACACCCACTGACTTTTTGTGATTCAAGAACCATAAAAGCCACTATGTTTCAGCCAAAATTTCGACAACCACGAAATACAGACTTTCAGCGATCAAGTTGCTTTTGAGGAAGCGAAACGTAAAGCTGCAAATTTAAAACGAGAACGAAAGCCGCGATTAACTTGCCCTTGCCTCACTTTGGACCAATAAAATTCACCATCAACCAACGCTGAAAACCAATGAGGCAACCCACGAACATTGGCATGTTTTACGGTTGGAGAAGTTCAAGAATTTAAGCCGACAATGTTGAATTGCCGACTTAGAAAAACGAATGCTCAAAGAGACCTAAGAAGATGAGAACAAAGAACTTTCCTGCCCGTCGCCTAACGCC
>NZ_BCUD01000048.1 GCF_001591105.1 Vibrio nereis NBRC 15637
GGGCGTTAGGCGACGGGCAGGAAAGTTCTTTGTTCTCATTTTCTTAGGTCTCTTTGAGCATTCGTTTTTCTAAGTCGGCAATTCAAGATTGTCGGTTCAAATTCTTGAATCTCTCTGGCCGTAAAACATGCCAAGGTTTGCGGGTTGCCTCATTGGTTTTCTTAGTCGGTTGGTTGTGAGTTTCACTGGCTCAAAGTGTGGGAAGGGCAAGTTAATTGAGGCTTTTGTTCTCGCTTTAAGTTTGTAGCTTTACGTTTCGTTTCCTCAAAAGCAACTTGATCGCTGAAAGTCTGCATTTCGTGGTTGTTGGAATTTTGGCTGAAACATAGTGACATTTGTGGTTCTTGAATCACAAAAAGTCAGTGGGTGTTTGGTAGCTTATTTTGTTTCGGGTAATCTGCTTTCAAACCAACTTAAACACTGGTGGGAAACTTCGCCTAACAAGGCGTTTAAGGCGGATTCACAACGCTTGGCGATTTTAGTTCAAGTCAGCTTAAGTGTTTAAGGTACAATGGTTTAAGTTTAGTGGTTAGCGTTGTTCACCACTTAACGCGGCGTTAGCACACACTCGGTGGGTTCAAGGACATTAGATGAAATTTCGAAATGCAGGAATAGCCTCTCTAGTTCTCTTTTGTGCATCCTGTAGCGATGAAAGCGAGATAATGGAAGCAGATGTAGTCAATAGTATTCCTTTACTTGCCTTAGTCGAATCTACGGTTGATAGTAACGAACTAAAACTTGATTTTTCTTATCCCACTCGAGTTATTAAATACGATCAGTCGACAGACGAAGAATCGCACTTTGATACAGTTCGATTGCAGATCTTGCTGGAAGAACAATTGGTTTATTCGGTACTAGCAGACAGAACAAGCCTGACACGTGAAAAGTGTCTCGCTCTTTATCGAGGTTATTCTCAAGCGTTAACTGAAAAGTACAATTTTGTTGCTCAAACAAGAGAAGAGAAAGTGTTTGGCAAGCTCATGGAAGTAGATGATGGGCTGTTGTCAAAGGATAGCAAGCTGAGAGTTAGTATGGGATGCCAATTACTAGACACATCAAAGTTAGAAAAGTTCTCATTGAGAATCGACAGCGTTCAATTGTCAGCACTAGCAAATAGCAGATTTGAGAAATTGAAATAATTATCCCCTTACAAATGTGTGCTAACAAAGCGTTTAAGGCAGATTCCCAACGCTCGGCATTTTCGGTTTGCTTTGAATTTAGTGTTTACGGAACAATGCCTTAAGTCTGGTGGTTTGCGTTGCTCACTACTTAACGCGGCGTTAGTACTGGATTGGCATCAAAGGTCAAATTTTCGGTGTTTATTGGTTTCGATGCTCGGTTTTTCACTTGTATGGGTGTACCTTTCACGTTCTTTCCGGTGGCACTAGATGTGTGTTTTTCGCTTTGATTGCAGCGTTTACGGTTTCTAACTTTTGGACTATTTCTCTGGCGCGGTTTCTTTTGCGTGGTTGATTATTCACCTTAAATTTGGTTCTTTAATGTGTTTGTTTAAGTCCAGTGACCGAATCCTTTTCTAATTTGAAAGCAGTGAAAATGGGGCAGTTTTGCACGTTTTTCTTCTAGCCAACTTGCGTTTTGTGGTTGAGTTCTAGTTTAGTAGTTGTCCATTTGGGTTTGGTGTTTTACGCCATAAATTTCGTGCTATATTTCAACATCTTGGTGTGTTCCAAATATTTCAAGGGCAGCGTACTAACAAACAATTCAAGCGTGATTCAGCACGCGTGGCATTTTTGGTATGCGGTGGTTTTTGGTGTTGAAGTGCCATGCGGAAGCTCTGTTATTGCGTGCTTCACACCTTAATTGGGCGTTATATGCACGGGAGAGTTCAGTGGAAGAAAGAGTCCGAAAAAGGGAAGTCAAAGTCTGCCCTGTAGTGCTCAGAAAATCAGGAAACTATCGCGAGTTACTGTTGTTTGAACATCCATTAGCTGATGTTCAACTAGTTAAAGGTACACTAGAACAGTCGGATATCTCTATCGAAAGTGCCGCCTTGAGAGAATTGGAAGAGGAATCAGGGTTATCCAGTGTATCAAGCACTCACTATCTTGGCAGCTGGGAAAGTGGTTTTCAAAATCAATTGTGGCATTTTGTGCTTTGCGAAATAGACCAAGAACCACCGAATAACTGGAGCTTCTTTACTCAAGATGACGGTGGGCATGAGTTCAATTTCTTCTGGTATAAATTAGGAAGTAAGCCCGATTTTAAGTGCCATAAAGTATTCTTTGACGCCATCAAGCAAGTCGAAATTCTGTGCATATAACAAGCAATTTAAGAGTGATTCAGCACGCTTGGCATTTTCGGTTTGGGTTAAGTTTAGTGATTAAGGTGTTCAAATTGAGAGTTGTGGATGCGTGCTTCACACCTTAATTGGG
>NZ_BCUD01000049.1 GCF_001591105.1 Vibrio nereis NBRC 15637
TTGGACAGAAGTTGCTTAGTGCAATAGCGCTAACTCAATCCTATTAGATTCGAAAAGATATCTTGAAGCCATAGTCTCTTGTTTATGTTCGTACTCTCGACATTACGACTATATCAATTAACTCATTCTCGACGAGCACAGCCTTACGCTTTGTACCTTCGATTTCAAAGCCAAAGGATTTATACAACGCCAGTGCCGCTATATTATTAGCGTGTACTTCCAATTCAAGGCGTGATAAATCAAGTTCTTTATCACAATAGGACAGTGAGTGTTCCATTAAGAAACGACCAACTCCTTTTCCACGGGATGATTTCGCTACTGCAACGCCAAAAGACGCTGAATGCTTTAGCCTTGGCTTTTCAGTAGTGATGATGGCCAAATGACCCAAAATTTCTCCATTGGTATCAACCGCCACAAAATTATGCTGATTGTCATTGAACATCGAGTCAAATTCTTCCCGTTTAATGTCGGCTAAGTAGCGATTATTATTCACCACTTCTTTTGTCTGTATAAATGTCGTATAAGGCTGACAAGTCAGCTGAACTCATTTTTCTTATTTTCATAGAACACCAAATTTCCAAAAAGAACATAACACCGCGTTAAGGGGCAGCAACGCGCTACCACTGAACTTCAATTTATCGCCGAAAACACAGATGCCAAGGTTTGAGCCAAACTCGCCAAGCATTGACAGTCCCTCTTGAACGCTTTGTTATACCACTACTCAAAGCTTTTCACTGAACTCGCCACACTGCTTACACTTGTAACCATGCTTGTAAAAGAACAGTGGAAAACCCAGTAAAATAAATACTAAGAAAGCTGGACGCTTACCTTTTGTAAATGCAAATAACTCTGTGCTACCACAGTTAGGGCAAACATCTTTTGCTTCATCAACGGCAACTTCTTTTTCCAATGATTCTGAGAAGTCACTACTAAGTATTTGTTTCGCTTCCTCCGCATCACTCTCGGCCACCATCAGACGAACACCGCCCATGGCGTTTGAATAAAGCCACTGGGTATTCACCGTGTGCTCGTCAGCGATGTGACTTTCTATTCCCGCACTATCTAGGCTCGCTTTCGCAATGTGAGCTTCATGAGGAAAAGAAAACCTTGCTACTACAATCACATATTACTCCTTGTGGTATAACGCTACTTAGGAGGCTAATAGCCGTTTTTAGTCCTCACATAATGCCGCCTTTAATCAATTACTTCAATTTATAGTCAATAAGTTAAGAGATTAGATTGTTCAGTGAAGGATAACTTCAAAATATGCCTAATTCAGATGACTTGAAGTAGGGAAAACTCGTATCAACAGGATATGAATGAGTTTTTGCACTAAGTGAAAAAGAGGC
>NZ_BCUD01000050.1 GCF_001591105.1 Vibrio nereis NBRC 15637
AAGTGTTTACGGCACAATAGCTTAGGTTGGGTAGTGGCGTTGTTCATCCCTTAATGCGGCGTTATGCGATTAGAGGAAAAATCAATGAGAGCACCATTTCAAGTATTAGTATTTCCGTATCAAATACTCAATGAACAACCTCGTTACTTAATCGGAAAACGAAGTGATAATGGTGTATGGCAAGCTATTTCAGGCGGTGGTGAAGATAGTGAATCCATCCTCGAGGCAGCAAAGCGTGAACTTAAAGAAGAAACTAGTTTAATTGGCTGTGATTGGCAGCAATTGGACTCAATGTGTATGCTCCCCAAAGTGTACTATGCTGGTCATGAAAATTGGACTAATCATCAGTTTGTTGTGCCTGAGTATTCTTTTTCGGTTCGGGTGTCTACTGAGCCTCAGCTATCAAATGAGCATACAAAATTTCGTTGGTGTGGTTTTCAAGAGGCTAGTGAACTTTTGAAATATGACTCAAACAGAATAGCCTTGTGGGAGCTTAATCAAAGACTTAATAGCAACCTTTGAAAAATCGCATAACAAACGCTTTAAGACGGATTCGCAACGCTCGGCGGTTTTGGTTTGATTTAGCTTGTGTGTTTACGGTGCAATAATTGAAAGTCGTGGTAGCGTTGCTCACCACTTAAGCGGGCGTTATGTGCTTGGAGAAAATATGGAACAAATCAACCGAGTAGAACGTTATCTACAAAGAATCAGAAATGTTTATTCTGGTGAGAATCATATTTTGTGGGATGATCGAAAATCAGTTGAAGATGATATTCTGTCTTTCTTTATTCACTGCCATCATCTCCATGAATGGGTCGCAAACCTGAATGTAGTGGGTATTTCGCACAAAGACTTAAAACAGTTTATCGAGTCACACGAATCACTTAAAATTTGTGCAGATTTAGCTAATCGTTCAAAGCATTGTAAACTAACCAGAAAGCAGTGGTCACAAGTTAAACCACACTTATCCGGCACTCAATATCAAAGTAATGGTAATGCCGATTTTCCTGGTATTTCGGGTAAATTCTCGGTTGTTACCCAAAATGAAGTCATCGATGTGCTAGAGCTTGCAGAGTCGTGTTGGAAGCATTGGTCTATCTATTTAAATAATCTACAAAAATTAGCACGCACATAACAAAGCATTTAAGAGTGATTCTCAACGCTTGGCATTTTTTATTCCATCGTTGAGTTCAGTGTTTACGGTGGTATGGTTAAGTTTCGTGGTCGCGTTGTTCACACCTTAATGCGG
>NZ_BCUD01000051.1 GCF_001591105.1 Vibrio nereis NBRC 15637
AAGCATGATGCGACAGTCATCTTCTCTCATCACTGAATCTAACCACCAGTGCATACTTTCTATCTGCCAATGTCCACGACAAAGCTGACCAAACTCTTCCGGTGTCAAAGCTTTTGATGAGATAAAGTAACGTATACCTAAGGTGCCCGCTACCTCATCTCCCTCTTGCTTGTAAGTCATCGCAATACACAGGCTTTTAAGCTCACTCCAGTCAACCGCAAAGTCACCAAACTCTTCTGTAAATGGCACTACGGTATAAGTACGAACCGTCCGCCTGCCTATTTGGCCTGACTCCTCTAACTCTATACTGTGAGCTTCTTATTCCGACATTTTTGAGAAAGGAAAGTGCTCTTGAAACAGTGCATGTAAGGCTTTCTGGTTCTCTTTGACCGCTAGCAAGTAATCACCACCTCGCTCGGTGATCTGCTTAGCTATACTGCGTTGGCATCCCATTGCATCTAAACTAATCACCTTATTTTTCACTGCGATAAGCTTTAACAACTCTGGAATAGCCGTAATTTCATTACTTTTACTGTCCGTTTTGACTTGCCCTAGAACCAGTCGAGAGTCGATAGAGTAGGCGTTCACCATTTGCACTAAGCACTTGTTTTTACTCTTATCATAGGTGCCGCGAAGCGCTTTACCATCAATAGCAATATGATGATCCGCCAGCTCATGCTCTTTGCGTACCTCGTTGCACCAACGAGTAAAACACAGTGAAAACTCATCAGGGTCAATTAAAGAAACAATTCTAGCCAAGGTATCATGACTTGGAACACCATTGACGAAGCCGCCGTATTGACGAAACCACTCTATATTCAGATGACCGAATTATTCTATATCGTCCCATGTTTTATAGCCACACAGCACAGACACCACCACCTGGAATAGAACTTCAAAGAAGTCATAACTCACCTTTTTTGACTGACGAGGGTCACTCAACATGCTAAATGGCTCTCTAAGT
>NZ_BCUD01000052.1 GCF_001591105.1 Vibrio nereis NBRC 15637
AGCGCTTGCCTATACTTTGAGCGAAGCGAAAATGGCAAGCGTTGCGAATCACTCTTAAATGCTTTGTTAGCTTTTTTTAGTTCTGCACGTAAGTATTTGTTTATGTAATTTAAGTTGATTGACTGATTTCCGTTTAACGGAATACTAATTACAGGCGTATTGTTTTTATTTGCTCGGTCGATTTCCAACCTAACCCACTTAGATTTTGAAACAGAATCAGTGTTAAGTAGCACGACCAGATCAGAATTATCTAGTTGCTTAATGACAAATTTTTGTTTGTCTTTTGCGTCATTATCAATGATGTCTACAAATGGCTTGCCGTAATCAGAGACAACCTCTGATATAAACTTAAGATGATCAACTGTGATCATCTCATCTCGAAGGGTATAGCTAATAAAAATGTTCATTACGCAATGCGACCTTGAGAAAACAAGAAAAATCCAACTACTGACAAAGACATTAGAACGAAGTAAAGCGACATAGATAAATTAAACATAGCGTTACCCCAACTAACATTTACTATTGAGATATTATCGGTTGAAAGTTGGTTTCTTGATGCTATTGCCTGAAGCCTTATATTCATTCGTTTTCTGGTAACTCGTTGATAATAATATGCAGTAAAGTCAGCAACCCAAAAGCCAAACGCAACAAGAAAGGGAACTACAAAATATGAAGGGTCTAGAGTATCAGATGTTAGTTTTCCAAGTGCGACAGCTGCTATACCGATTACCGCAACACATAGTTTTTTAAATTCGAAACAGTTTTGACTAATTTTCAACGTCGCTTCATGAAGTTGATCAACTTCAGCCCAGTCCATTTCGTCAGCAGCATTACGCTTGTACTCTTGAAAATTACTGTCATCACTCATTCAATCTAATCTCTATTTTTTCTTTATATGCCGCTATTATACTGGATAGTATTGCGATAAAAAGCTAACG
>NZ_BCUD01000054.1 GCF_001591105.1 Vibrio nereis NBRC 15637
AGCTTATTCGACCTCAAGGAGGAGAGTCGTTGAAACAGAGTAAGAGTGAGTTTTGGTCAGGCGAGGAATACGACGCACAGTACGGTAATTCTTATGCAGGTGAAATATCGTTTTTTCAAGATCTTATATCTCATCAAAAGGTTTCATCGTTACTAGATGTCTGCTGCGGAACTGGTCTAGTTACAATCCCATTAACAAGTAATTTATCTCATGTGGTGGGTATTGATTTTTCTCGTTCAATGATTGATTTTGCTAAATACAAGTCATCAAGCATTTGCGATGTTGCGTTTTACGAAATGGACGCAGCAGATTTCAACTTAGAAACCGTTTTTGATCTAATTGTTATGACGGGTAATGCCTTTCAAGCATTTATTTCAGACGCAGACTTTTCATCGATGCTAAATAACATTAATCGTCATATGCATGCTGAAAGCCTTTTTGTATTTGATTCTCGGCTTCCATGTTCTGAACATTTCGAAACAACAAGTAGTTACGAACAATGGTCTTCTTACAAAAGTCCAACAGGTGAAAACGTCAATGTCTCCGGCTTGGACAGCAGGCACCCAAAATTAAATGATACGATGTTGCACTATGTTAAACGAGAATATGAAAATGGTGAGCAGTATCATAGTTATATCGAACTAAAGTATCGTTCAATGGACGAGATAGTTAAGGAGTTAGAACGTAATGGTTTGCAGCTAGTAGAATATTACGCGGATTGGGAAAAGACGCCTTTGACTGAAACATCGACAAGCTTTGTAGGTGTTGTAAGACCGCTATAACAAAGCGTTTAAGGCAGATTCGCAACGCGTGGCATTCTCAGCTCAAATTGAATTTTGTGTTTAAGGTGTAATGCTTTAGGTTAGGAGTAAGCGTTGCTCACTACTTAACGCGGCGTTATGTTGC
>NZ_BCUD01000055.1 GCF_001591105.1 Vibrio nereis NBRC 15637
GCGTTAAGGGGTGAACAACGCTACCACCGAGCTTAACCTATTGTGCCGTAAACACTAAAACTGATTCAAACTGAAAGTGCCAAGCGTTGAGAATCCCTCTTAAACGCCTTGTTAGCTATTTGGTGAAGTGTACCCCGTAGTTGTCGCTACGATTTCAAAACCACGCTTTGATACAATTGGTTTACTCATATCTGAGGCATCGATTATAAGATATTTAACCCCTTTCGATTTTGCTTCAGCAATACGCTTATTGAGTAGCAAACTATAATAACCGTTACCCCGAAATTCTTCGATGGTGCTTCCGCCCCAAATACCTGCAAATGGACTACTTCCATTAAATGTTAGCCAAGCAGAAGTGACCGGTTGGTCGTTGACATACACTACATAAATGGACACTGAATCTGGCGAATGTCCTTTGAGACTCATTAGGTAGTTGTATTGCCAATCGAAGTCTCCACCCCAAACCTGTTCTTGAACCCTTATTGCGTCACGAATGCCTGCGCTGTCAGAAACTTCTGTGATCTGAGATTCATCAAAGGACTCACCCGAGGCCTTTGAAAGATCCAAAACCATAAATGATTCGGAAGCTTCTTTTGCAAAACCATTAGCAAGTAATACGTCGCCGATATTACTTGGTTTATCGGTGCTGTACGTTTTCCATTCAAAACATAAATTGCGCTTGTTAAAATATGCAAGTTGCTCTTTAACTATTGATTCAGTGAGACTTTCATCGAAGCTGAAAAATGAAATATAGCTACCATGACGATCATTTGATACGAACTTAGTCAGATTACTATCCGTTTTCTTTACACCATTAAACGAGTTAATGCGCTTTCGTTCAAACTCATTGTACTCTCGCATTACATCCACTGTATTCATTTTATCCTCGTATATAGCT
>NZ_BCUD01000056.1 GCF_001591105.1 Vibrio nereis NBRC 15637
TGTTAAGGTGTGAGCAACGCAATACCAAAGCCGCCGCATACTACCTTAAACACCAAACACAACGCATAGTAAAAATGCTACGCGTTGCGAATCACTCTTAAACAGTTTGTTAGCCGCTCATTCCCAACGGTTATTGCTTATTCAACAGGAATTTGCGTAAATCTCTCTCAGCACGCATAACAAACAGAATAAACACTTTGTCACCGTCTTGCTTATAGAAAACACGACATGGATTAACGACAACTTCACGATAACTTAAATGTTCTAGTTCGGGTGGAATACGACCTGACTCTGGGAAAGTTTGTAGGCGTGCAACTTTGGAGAAGATCGTTTGTACTAACTGCTTTGCCGCAACAATGTTTTCAACTGCGATGTATTCAGCGATATCGTTGAGGTCAGATAACGCTGGCTCAGTCCAGATTATTTCAGCCATTTTGACATTTTGTCCTTGGCTTCATCATGACTTACCACTTTACCGTCAGCTAGCGCGCGTTCGCCTCGTGCAATACCCTCCAGAATAGCCAAACGATTTTGCATAAACTCGTAATCAGCAACATCAACTAGATACGCGGATGGCTTACCATGCTCGGTAATTAACACTGGTTCTTTGGTGTCGTGGAGATCGGCAAGGATCTTAGTTGCTTGACGTTTAAGTGATGTAACTAGTTCTACTTTCATGAGAGCTGCTCCAAAGGAATACTATAGTGATACTATTCTATCACTTTGAGTATAGCAAGCACCATGACGGC
>NZ_BCUD01000057.1 GCF_001591105.1 Vibrio nereis NBRC 15637
CCTAACGCCCAATTAAGGTGTGAACAACGCTAACCACCCTACCTAAAGCATTGTGCCATAAACACTAAACTAGATTGAAGTGAGAGCGCCGAGCGTTGTGAATCACTCTTAAATTGATTGTTATATGCGTGGTGACTGTGGCGCGAAAGGTATTTCGCATATTTTCAAGTAAGGCCCCTCACCAAAAGGAGACTCTGCTAATTCAATTTCTCCATGTGATGTATAAACGTCAAACAGAGCATTACTTTCCACCAAATCACTTTCAAGCTCAATGACTCTTTCATTTGCGCTACTACACCCTCCACGCTGTCCACGTTTGAAGGCTAAATACATTTCGTGCATCGACTTAACTGCAAGCGCACAATGAATCTGCTCATGTCGATAGAGCTTCTCAAGATATGGGCGAAACTCCTCAGCTGATTCAGCTGAAGTCCTAGACATTTCGAACTTCGGAAGCGTATAGGTAACTTCAAGCTCAAATTTATGAATTTCGCAAGAATCATCATTCGTATGGAAGTCATATTTCCACGCGGTGTGCCCGTCAAAGCCCTCATTTACTAGAAAGTCAGGTCGAGAGTTAAAAGAGTGTTCAATTTCTTCAACACTATTGCCGCTAATCTCATACACTTCAAACTTTTTCAGGAAGGGAAAGTCTAGCCTAACGTCGGCATTAGCCTGACTGGACGCCATTAAGCACGCTATTGAAAGTGCAACTTTTTTCATTATTTTCCTTGAAGCATATAACG
>NZ_BCUD01000058.1 GCF_001591105.1 Vibrio nereis NBRC 15637
TAACGCCGCATTAAGGTGTGAGCAACGCGACCACGAAACCTAACCATAGCACCGTAAACATTAAACCCAACGATGGAATGAAAAATGCCAAGCGTTGGGAATCACTCTTAAATGCTTTGTTATATGTGTGTGTAAGAGACTGGATTAGTCCTCTCTACAAAGTCAGAGCCCACTAAGAGAGGTTTGTACTCGATAACATTACCATTGTCGTCACTATGTACATCAAAACAATACAATTCTGCTGCCATTTTTCCATCAGTCAGATCTCTAACAATCGTTGCATCAAAAAACTGTCCGTTTTCTAAAAGCAACCAGCTGTGTATTTTTTGACCTTTACTTACAACCCCATCTGCAAGTTGCTTTTTCAAGTCATCTAGGCTACAAGACATATATGGCGTACCATTAACAATTGCATCACCCAAGATTATTTCAGATTTGTAGCCATATCTAGCAAAGGCATTTTTTAGGTTTGAATGAACTAGCAAACATGCACCAGCTAAATAGTCATAGCCTAACTGAGCTTGAAGCATGTCCACGATTTGAAATAATTTGTTGAAGTCATTCTTGTCTAGCGCACGATATTCAAGCAACTCAGCGGATAAAGATAACTTTTGAGATTCCGAGTATGCCACCTCTAAACTAGATACATGATTTTTATGCTTATTTTTGAGTTCTTTAAACACTCTTTGTTTCCTTTCGTACATTAGTCAATTCAAACATATAACG
>NZ_BCUD01000059.1 GCF_001591105.1 Vibrio nereis NBRC 15637
GCACTCTTACTCACAACGTTCATCGAAGCTTTCGTGATTAAGCTTCGATGAACTACCAAAACCGCACAAATATACACGATTAAACTAGAGTGCTTACCGCTACGAATTCAGGTCTACTCGAACTCGTTGCCCATATTTTCCAACACTTTCGTTTTGCACGTTTTACAAGGTTAAGCGCTCTTACCTATAAGTCCCCCCGAGCTATCACTACCGCCAAGCCCGCCGCCGCTATCGCAATTGCTTCCAGTATTCGATTCACTCTCTAATGCTGTAAAAGAAAAATCTGATTGCACGGCAAAGACCACTTGTGAAATATCCCGTCTCATTTGCGAATAGTCACAACCGACATCGGCTGATCTACATATCCGCGCAAACTCTTGGGGGGAACAATACATAGCGTAAGCATAGTAATCATTAGTTGATAGGTTCTGATTCGATCTACGTAACCTTTGTCGCCGAATGGCGCGATCGACTTGCAGCCGCGAATAGTATCTCTTTTTTCCATATCGCTTTTTTAAATCGGCTGGTAGCTTTTTCGCGAACCGTTTTATCTTTATGTTCTTAAAAAAACCGCTAAACATGGCAAGTTCTCTTCCGCGTCGTATAGAACATGAATGGCTCAGGTACGCTAAAGCGCTTTGACCTTTAGCTTGAATGAGTCAATCTGCTCGACTTGCTCTTCAACGAACGAACAAGTGGCCTCGATAAATGCCGACTCTTT
>NZ_BCUD01000060.1 GCF_001591105.1 Vibrio nereis NBRC 15637
TGCCTTGTTACGCTATGTATTCACGCAACAATAACTGCTTATGCAGTTGGGTTTCCCCATTCGGAAATCCCAGACTCAAGTGGCTTTTACTGCCTAATCTGGGCTTATCGCAAGTTAATACGTCCTTCATCGCCTCTGACTGCCAAGGCATCCACCGTGTACGCTTAGTCACTTAACCATACAACCCCAAAGAGTTTCGCGGAGCGAATCTTGAGGATGTTGTTTAAACAACCAAAGTTGTCTGCCATTATTTAAACATGATGCAGACTCGATTTTGCCGGACTCAAATTCCAAGAACACTTGAATGTGTTGTATTGGTGTTTGTCATAAAGACAAACATTGAGAACTTTACAAACAACAATAAATTGTTGTTTTGTCAGCTTTCCAAATTGTTAAAGAGCTAGTTTTTTAGCTAATAAAAGCTTTCGAAACCATTTTTAAGAACACTTAAGTAAATGTGCTTAAAAATGGTGGGCGATACCGGGCTCGAACCAGTGACCCCCTGCTTGTAAGGCAGGTGCTCTCCCAACTGAGCTAATCGCCCATATTAGTTTTACTTCTTATAGGAAGAAGATTTCAAGATGGTGGAGCTATGCGGGATCGAACCGCAGACCTCCTGCGTGCAAGGCAGGCGCTCTCCCAGCTGAGCTATAGCCCCAGCTTGAAA
>NZ_BCUD01000061.1 GCF_001591105.1 Vibrio nereis NBRC 15637
CACTGGTGTACCCCACAAAAAGTAGACAGTACATAACTACATACTTTCGTACTCAACTGGGCTGACATGCCCCAACGCTGAGTGCCTTCTTTTGCGATTGTAAAATACCTCAATGTATTCGAAGATGCCCATTCGGGCTTCTTCGACAGTTTGGTAGTCTTCTGCGTATATCAGTTCGACTTTCAGTCGACTGTAGAACGACTCCATTACCGCATTATCCCAACAGTTGCCCTGTCGACTCATGCTCGGCACACCTCCATGCTTGCGCATGAAGTCTTGATATTTATATGCTCTGTATTGTACACCACGGTCCGAATGGATGATGACGCCCTTAGGCGGCTTACGTGACTCAAACGCCATTTTTAGAGCATTGGTGATGAGCTCGACGGTCATCGTTGTCCCTAGCGACCAACCCACGATGCGCCTTGAATGCAGGTCCATCACTGTCGCCAAGAAGAGCCAACGGCTCTTCACCCAGATATACGTGATGTCCGTGACCCACTTCTGATTTGGCATCTCAGACTCAAAGTCTCTTCGCAGTAAATTGTCAGCAACATTCGTCATCGCAGCCACATCCTTGCTGTATTTAAACCCTTTACCATTGCGTGCCCTGATACCTTTTTCCTTCATAA
>NZ_BCUD01000062.1 GCF_001591105.1 Vibrio nereis NBRC 15637
TATCAGCCACATAATTCACGCAGCAGGCATAGCCTGCTTCGTTGAGTTCTTCGGCTATTCGCACTGAGCCGTAACGTGCCCGATATTGGGCAAAGGTACACATGACTAACTGTTCAAAGCGCTCTCGCCGCTTTGAACGCTCACTCGGCGTATAATGACACCACTTATAGTAACCGCCTCGGCTCACCTCTAACGTACGGCACATTAAGCTGATGGAGTACTCACCGACATAGCTTTCAATGAACTCGTACTTCACTCTTGCTGCTTCGCGAAGTACGCCGAGACCTTTTTTAGGAATTCCATTTCATCTTTGAGCCGCTTGTTCTCGCGCCTTAGCGCTCGAAGCTCTTCGGACTCTTTCTTCGAATAATCGACACCGTCTAAGGTATTAAACTGTTTATCAGATAGGCGTGTGAACTGGCGCTTCCAGTTCCGGATCTGCTGGGCACTGATGCCCAGCTCCTTGGCAACGGAGACGGCTGTTCGGCCAGGAAGACTGGCCAAGCGGACTGCTTCTTTGCGGAACTCTTCGGTGTACGCTGGATTACGATGTTTAGCCATAAATCACCTCTCAATTAGACCCTAGATCTAACTTAGTAAAGTGTCTACTAAACGTGGGGGACTCGG
>NZ_BCUD01000063.1 GCF_001591105.1 Vibrio nereis NBRC 15637
GCGGAGGCACGTCAATTGGTAGGTACAGTGTTGGCAAGATTAGCTGTACAGCTTCATCCCATGCGTTATCAGTACCGTGACCATAAAAAAGATTCGCGGCGTTGAAACGGCTCACTGTCCAACGAATCATATCTTGAAGCGTGTGAAGCTCTGATACCGCTTCTTCTACAAAAATCTTATCCAAAATTGCCTCCGAAAAGCGCTACAATACTGCCAATAACATTTTATTCTACGTAGTTAATAACCCGATGAGCAAAAAAGACACCGATTTCGATGATGATTTCGCCCTTTTTAGGGATGCAGTACAAGGCGTAAAAAAGTTGCGACAGGATACCATAGTCCAGCAACCAAAAAGAAATACTAAGCAAAAAGAAATCAAGCGTAGTGCTCGTGAAGCCAGCGATACGGAGTTTTACTTCTCAGATGAGTTTGTGCCTCTGCTCAACGAAGATGGCCCAACTCGTTATGCACGTGATGATGTGTCTCAGTATGAAGTCAAACGACTACGCCGAGGCGTGTATGTGCCCGATGTTTTTCTCGATATGCATGGCATGACACAACAAGAAGCCAAACGTGAATTAGGCGCGATGATCGCGTACTGCATCAAAAA
>NZ_BCUD01000064.1 GCF_001591105.1 Vibrio nereis NBRC 15637
ATAACGCTTTGCTAAGGTGTGAGTAACGCAATACAAAAGCTACCGCACTACGCCTTAATCACTGAAGACACCGCATAACAAAAAATGCCACGCGTTACGAATCACTCTTAAGCAACTTGTTAGTACGCTGCCCGTGAAGCCTTGGCACACGCCAAGATATTGAAATATAGCACGAAACTTATGGCTTAAAATGCTGAAGCTAAAGGGGCAACTGCCAAACTAGAACTCACTCTCAAAACGCAAGTTGGCGAGAAGAAAAATATGCAAAGCTACTCTATTTCACCGCTTTCAAATTTGCAAAGGATACAGGCTGCAGAACTAAACAGCAGCGCCAAAGAAAATCCGTGTTGACGAGAATTTCCCAGCACCAAAGAAGCCACACCAGAGAAATAGCCCGAAAGTTAGAAACCGTAAACGGTGAAATCAACGCGAACACAACTCATATAGTGCCACCGGAAAGAACGTGAAAGGCACATTTGACCAGGTGTAAAGCTAGGAAAAGAAACCGATAAACCCCGAAAAATTTACCTTTGATGCCAATCCAGTACTAACGCCC
>NZ_BCUD01000065.1 GCF_001591105.1 Vibrio nereis NBRC 15637
GGCGTTAGTTGCCAATCAAATTATCGAAAAAATGGGAAGGGAGGAAAGGACATGTTAAATCTAAAAAACGTAAAAATTGATAGATGTGGTACCGGAATAAGTGCTCCGAAAGACGCGCATATAAATGCCGATGGCCTTGAAATAACCAACACCCAAAAAGCCATCGAATTACGCGATCCTCCAAATTTAATGAAGTCACTTGGTTTACCTGAAAATACTCCACCGGAGTATCTAATCGACGCTATGAAAATTCTAGAAGGCAATCAAGACCTTCCAAGTAATGAACGAATTGATAGCTTGCAAAAATCATCACTGTTGCAGTGGTTAGGCACATCTGCTGATTTAGTAACTATAGGTACTGTGCTTCTTTCTGCCCAGGCTCAGGGGCTCATCTCATCAGCTTTAGAAAGGTTGCTCGGTTAAAAGGCAACTAACAAACAATTTAAGAGTGATTCGGCACGCGTGGCATTTTTACTATGCGTTGGTTTTAGTGATTAAGGCGGTATGCTGCGGCTTTGGTATTGCGTGCCTC
>NZ_BCUD01000066.1 GCF_001591105.1 Vibrio nereis NBRC 15637
AAACGCCAAGCGTTGGGAATCCCTCTTAAATTGTTTGTTAGTTGCACAATGCACACTGAATTTTTTGTTTATTTTCAGTGATATATTCTATGTCATTTATGTAAGCCTGAAGATGACCTTGCTCTATGTTTTCAGCAAAAGACTCATTACCATTTTCAGCTTCACTGCGCATGAACGACACTAACGCCTGTAATCGCTGAATCATTGCATTGGCTAATTGACTTCTTTCGGAGTCAGTTGCACCGTAACTATCACAGAACAACTTAGCTCTAGCCACCTGCTCAGAAATTGTACCTAACTTATCATTACTGTCAGTTTTAAAAGGCGACCAGCAATAAATTGAGTATGCTAAATCCCATATTCTTGGCGCTGGGTGCGCAGTATCGAAGTCAAATACACCAACAACTGTGCTCTCAGAAAGAGCAACATTGTATGGGGTAAAGTCACCATGACAGATAACCTCAAAAGGTTCTCTCGGCTCTAGCATCCACTCGTGAGCATCAAC